>NZ_JAHRCU010000003.1 GCF_019083995.1 Roseococcus sp. SDR | reverse complement strand
CCCAGCCCGCCGCGCCCCGCGCCGGTGGCAGCGTCCACCGCCGCGCCTCCGCCCGTGGCCACCGCGGCGGCGTCGGCAGCCGCCGCACCCGCGCCCGTGGCCCGGCAGCCGCCTGCCAATTATGTCGGCCGCCTCCTGGCCGCGCTCGACCGGCACAAGGAGTATCCCTCCGCGGCACGCTACCGCCGTGCCGAGGGTGTCACGCTGCTGCGCTTCGCGATGCGGCGTGATGGGACGGTGGCGGCCTTCCGCATCGAGCGGAGCAGCGGGCATGAGGATCTCGATGCCGCCGTGTTGCGGATGATCGAGCGCGCCTCCCCCTTGCCGCCACCCCCGCCCGAGCTGCCGGGTGATCCGGTTGAACTGGTCGTCCCCGTGCGGTTCTCGCTGCGATGAGGGAACTGGCTGGCCGCGCCCTGCGGCGTCCGGAGCCCTCGGCTTGTCCTGGGGGGATGCTGAGTTATAACATTTCACCAGAAATGGCTGGGCTGAGGAACATGCGCCGCGCTGGTCTCTTGCTGCTTGCCCTGGCGCTCTGGCCGGGTGCGACCCTCGCCCAGCAGCCGCTTCGCGTGGTGGCGCCCTTCCATGTGGAGTCCATGGAGCCAAGCCGGGACGGCTTCAACTTCACCCGGATGGGCGTGGCCGAGAACCTTGTCGGCGCGGATGATGGCGGCCTGCCGGTGCCGCAGCTGGCCGAGGGGTGGACCCTCTCCGAGGACCGGCTGACCTGGCGGATGACCATCCGGGCCGGCGCGACCTTCCATGATGGCAGCCCGGTCCTGGCCGAGGCCGTCGCGGCCTCGCTGCTTCGGGCGCGGTCGAAGCCGGGCCCGCTGGCCAATGCGCCGCTCACCAGCATCACCGCCGACGGGCCGCGCGTGGTGGAGTTGCGGACCTCCACGCCCTTCACGCCGCTCCTGGCCTTCCTGGCCGAATCCTCGGCACAGATCCTCGCCCCGGCCTCCTGGGACGAGGCCGGCGGCATTCGCGCCCTCATCGGCACCGGCCCGTATCGTCTGGTCGGTTTCCAGCCCCCCTTCCGCTTCGAGGTCGAGCGCTTCGAGGGCTGGAATGGCGGACCCCGGCCGGCCATCGCGCGCGCGATCTATGAATCGGTGCCCCGCGGCGAGACCCGCGCCCTCATGGCGGAGAGCGGGCGGGCCGATCTGGCCTTCACCCTGGATCCCGCCGGAACCGACCGGCTCCGTCGCTCGCCCCGCGTCGAAGTGCGGGTCATGCCGATCCCGCGCACGCAGACGATCAAGCTCAATGCGGGCCTGCCGATCTTCGCCGATGTCCGGGCGCGCCAGGCCGTCAGCCTCGCGATCGACCGGGACGGCATCGCGCGCGGCATCCTGCGCTCGCCCGGGGCGGCGGCCACGCAATTCTTCCCGCCCACGCTGGCGGAATGGCATGTCGCCGGCCTGGCACCGCTGCGCCGCGATCCGGCCGAGGCCCGCCGGCTGCTGGCCGCGGCCGGCTGGACCGCCGGGCCGGGTGGGATTCTCACGCGCGACGGCCACCCCTTCCGCTTCACGCTGCGCACCTTCTCGACACGGCCGGAACTGCCGGTCGTCGCGGCGGCGATCCAGGAATCCCTGCGCGAAGTCGGCATCGACATGCAGATCGCCGTCGGCGTGTCGAGCGATATTCCGGCCGGCCACCGCGACGGCACGCTGGAGGCCGGGTTGATGGCGCGGAACTTCTCCCAGGTGCCCGATCCGATCGGCACCCTGCTCGCTGATTTCGGGCCACAGGGCGGCGACTGGGGCGCCATGGGCTGGACCTCGCCGGAGCTGGTCGAACGCCTCGCCGCCCTGGGGCGCACCACCGACCCGGCGGAGCGCGCCGCGCTGCGCCAGCGCGCCTCGGCCATTCTCCAGGCCGAGATGCCAGTCATCCCGGTGGCCTGGTACGACCTCCGCGTCGCCATCTCTCGCCGTTTGGCGAATGTCAGCGTGGACCCGCTGGAGCTCTCCTACCGGATCGCGGCGATGCGATGGGTGGAGTAGCCCGCGCCCTGCTGCGGCGGGCTGTGCAGGCCGCGCTGGTGGTCATTCTGGTCAGTGCGCTGTGCTTCACGCTGGTGCGGATCCTGCCCGGGGACCAGGCGCTGCGCATCGCGGAGGGCCGCTACGGCTATGACCGTGTCACCGCCGCAGCCGCCGATGCGGTGCGCGCCGAGCTCGGCCTGGATCGCCCGGCGATCGAACAATTCGCGGCCTGGGTGGGGCGGCTGGCGAGGGGCGACCTCGGCGCCTCGCTGGTGACGGGCGAGCGGGTGGTGGCGGAGGTCGCCTATCAGCTCGGCCACTCCCTGATGCTGGCGCTCGCCGCCCTGGCGATCGCGCTGGTCATCGGGCCCATCCTGGGGCTTTTCGCCGGCTTGCGGCCCGGCGGCGTGGTGGACCAGGCGGGGATGGTCGGCGCGGCGGCGTTGCGGGCCATGCCGGTCTTCGCGCTGGGCATCGGGCTGATGCTGGTCTTCGGCGTGGCGCTGGGCTGGCTGCCGGTGGCGGGCTTCCATGAGGCGGAGAACATCATCCTCCCGGCCCTGGCGCTGGGCCTCGGCCTGGCCGCGGCCTCGGCGCGGGTGGCGCGCGATGCCACCGTGGCGGTCACCAGCGCGCCCTTCTTCCGCTTCGCCCTGCTGCGCGGCCTGACCCGCGCCCAGGCGGTGTGGCAGCATGTGCCGCGCAACGCCGCGGTGCCGGTCCTCGCCTATCTCGGGGTCCAGCTCGCGCTGCTGGTCGAGGGTGTCGTGGTGGTCGAGAGCCTGTTCGGCTGGCCCGGGATCGGCCATGCGCTCTCGCATGCGATCGCCGCGCGCGACGTGCCGATGCTGCAGGGCACCGCGCTGTCGCTGGGGCTGATCTTCGTGGCGCTGAACGCCGCGACCGATCTCGCCATGATCGCCCTTGATCCGAGGCGCCGCTGATGCGCGGGCTGCGGCGGGGATCGGCCCGCGGCCTCGCACCCGCGCGCGTCCTTGGCGCGACCCTGGTCGGGCTTGTCGTCGCGATGGCCGTCCTCGGCCCGCTCCTGGTCGAGGGCAGCCCGACGCGCCAGGACCTCTCGGCCGTCTTGCAGCCGCCCTCCGCCGAGGCGTTGCTCGGGCGCGACCATCTGGGCCGGTCCGTGCTGGTGCGGCTGGTGCATGCGGCGCGGCTTTCGGTCTCGCTCGGCGCCGCCGCCGTGGCCGCCGCGGCGTTGCCCGGCATCCTGCTTGGCCTGCTGGCGGCCTGGGCCGGCGGCTGGACCGATCGCGTCCTGTCGGGATTTGGCGATGCCGTGCTCGCGCTTCCCGGCCTGCTGCTCGTGCTGCTGGTGGTGGCCCTGGCGCCGGGGGCCTTCTGGCCGCTCTTCATCGGCCTGTCGCTGGCGATGTGGGTGGAGTGGTTCCGCGTGACGCGCGCGGCCTCCGCCGCGCTGCTCGCCTCGCCCGCGGTCGAGGCCGCGCGGCTGCTCGGCTTCGGGCCATGGCATGTTCTGCGGCGCCATGTGCTGCCGGAGATGATGCCGCTCTTCGGGACACTTGCGGCCTTCGGCTGCGCGGGCGCGGTGCTGGCGGTCGGCGCGCTCGGCTTCATCGGCATCGGCCTGCGCCCGCCGACCGCGGAATGGGGCCTGATGATGGTGGAGCTGCTGCCCTATTACGATGAGGCGCCTCTCGCGATGCTGGCGCCGGCGCTCTGCCTGTTCGCGCTGGTGCTCGGCCTGCAATTGCTGGCCGGGCGTGACCCGCGGTGACGCCCGCGCTGACGATCGAGGATCTGCACGCCCATGCCGGCGATGCCGTGCTGCTGCGCGGCGTGTCGCTGGCCGTGGTGCCCGGCGTGCCGCTGACCATCCTGGGCGAGACCGGTTCGGGCAAGACGCTGGTGGCCGAGGCCGCGATGGGCACGCTGGCGCCGGAACTCGCCGCCTCCGGCCGCGTCGCGCTCGGTGGCGCCGTGTCGGAAGCCGGCGCGCCCGATGCGCGGCGGGGCCTCTGGGGCCGCGGCATCGCCTTGCTGCCGCAGGAGCCCTGGCTGGCGCTGGATCCCACCCAGCGCGTCCTGGCGCAGGTCGCCGAAGGGCATCGCTTCATCCGCGGGCTGGCCGCATCGGAGGCCCGCGCGCGCGCACGGGAGGATCTCGCCGCGCTCGGCCTGGCCGATGCCGTGCGCCGCTATCCGCACCAGCTCTCGGGCGGCATGGCGCAGCGCGTGGCGGTGGCCGCAGCGCGTGCCGGCGGTGCGCCGCTGCTGCTGGCTGATGAGCCCACCAAGGGCCTGGATGCCGATCTGCGCGACGCCGTGGTGGCCTTGCTGCGCGGCGCGCTGGAGGCCGGTGGCGCGCTGCTCTGCATCACCCATGACATCGCCGTCGCCCGCGCCCTGGGTGGCGAAATCATGGTCATGCTGCGGGGCGAGGTGGTGGAGCGCGGCCCGACGGCGCAGGTGCTCGGCGCACCCCGCCACGCCTATACGCGCCGCCTGCTGGCGGCCGAGCCCCAGGCCTGGGCCGAGCGGGCGCGGCCCGTGCCGGGCGCCGAGGTGCTCTCCGCCACCGGGCTCGCGGCCGAGCGGGGCGGGCGAAGGCTTTTCGCCGGGCTCGATCTGGCCGTCGGCGCCGGCGAATGGGTCGCGGTCACTGGCCCGAGCGGCTGCGGCAAGACCACGCTGGGCAATATCCTGCTGGGGCTGCTGCAACCGGTGGCGGGCGCAGTGCGGCGGCGCGGCGGGCTGGCGCGCACGCGCTACCAGAAGCTCTACCAGGACCCGGTCGCGACCTTCGCGCCGCGCCTCGACCTCCGCACCGCGCTGGCCGAAGCGGCCCGGCTGCACGCGGTGCCCTGGGCCCAGGTGGCGGCGATGCTCGACCGGCTGCGCGTGGCCGATGCGCTGCTGGACCGCCGGCCCGATCAGGTCTCGGGCGGCGAGTTGCAGCGCATCGCCATCGCACGTGCCCTGCTGCCGGACCCCGTTTTCCTGTTCGCCGATGAACCGACCTCGCGCCTCGATCCCATCACGCAGCAGGAGACGATGGAGGTCTTGCGCGATGTCTCCGCCGAGCGGGGGCTGGCCGTGCTGCTGGTGACGCATGACCAGGCGATGGCACGCAAGGTGGCGGGCCGCCAGCTGGTGCTGCCTGGCCCCTGACGGCCCCGTGCGGCGCGCCGGCCTTGCGGTCCAATCCACGAGCTGCGCGCCCCGCCAAGCATGTACGCGGTGTGCTGCATGCGCTCATCTGCGTCATCCTTGGCGCGCATGCGCGAATGCCAGAACGGTTCGCCACAAGCCGAACCCTGTCCCAGCATCACCCAATGCAGAACCCGAAAACACATCAAGCCCACCGGCAATCGTCGGTGGGCTTTCTGCATTTCCGCCAACACCTTCCACACCAGCAGCAGCCACAGAAGTGACGAGCCCTGCCGTTTTTGATGCCCCGGTCCTGAACTGGCGTCCTTCGAAGAGAGGGGCATGACGAGATGATCGAGGTTGACGTTCGCCCGACTCATTAGGGAACTGAAGGACGACCACGGGCGCCACGACGGTCTCATTCCGACCAATCACAGAAAGACCCTGGTCATCACCGCGGGCGATCAGGGGTCACGCCACGAGGTCATTCGCGCAGCTCCGCCCGGGCAGGCCAGCCGCACGCATGTGAGCGAAGCGCGATACAGGCGCGTCGTTCCACGGTTTTTCACAGTTAACAACTCTGCACCAAGCGCGGTCGGCTGCATGTTCCTCCACGACGCCATGCGCAGCAGGAGAGACCCATGTCGGCCATCCAAGACGAGCAAGTGGGGTTCGACCTCGGGCTGGCGCGCACCGTCGAGACGCTGACGCAAGCTGCGATCGCGGTTACCGCTGACCTGCCCACGGCCCGGATGCTGACAGCACGGGCGCAGGCCATGCTGGCGGAAATGGAGCTGGCACAGGCGCGGCGGCCGGGCAGGCCGCAGCGGGCGGAGCTGGCCGGCTGGCAAGCGCGGCGCGTGGCGGATCATGTGGACAGGCAACTCGCGGATACGATCACGGTCGGACAATTGGCAGCCATAGCCCGGATCAGCTCGGCGCATTTCTCGCGCGCCTTTCGCGGCAGTTTCGGCATGTCGCCATGCACCTTCATCCAGCGGCGACGTGTCGAGGCCGCCAAGCGGATGATGATCGAAACGCGCATGCCTCTGGCCGAGATCGCCTATGCCTGCGGTCTCTGCGACCAGGCGCATCTGTCGCGTGTCTTCAAGCGTGCGGAGGGAACCAGCCCCATGCGCTGGCGCCGGGCCCATGCGGTGTGCGCAACCGAGACCAGGTCCCAGCCGGGGAAGCGCCCCGAGCAGATCATGGTGGCGTGACGGCCCGGATCCCCATCGCGTAGGTGGCCTCATCCGGACGCGCCTCGTAGCGCAGGCCCTGGTGCATGGCCCAGAGGCCGACCTGGTGATGCATTGGCAGCACGGCGACGTCCTCGCGGATCGCGAGCCGCGTCGCGCGGTGCCACAGCCGATGCCGGGCGGCTGAATCGAGCGTGCCCAACGCCTGGTCCAGCAGCCCGTCCAGCACCGGGTTGCCGTAGCCAGCGGGGTTGTAGACGCCCCGGCCACGCGCGGGATCTCGCGTGGCGAGGATCGCCGAGAAGAAGCTGTTCGGGTCCTGGCTTGGAATGATCCAGCTCGCCAGGGCCGAAGGGTAGCCGCCGGCGATGAAGCGCGGCAGATACACCGCCATGGGCTGGGCCTGCACCTCGACCGAGACGCCCAGACGCTCCCACATCTGCGCCACAGCCTGCAGGATGCGCTCGTCATTCACGATCCGGTTGTTTGGTCCGCCCAGCACCATCCGGAAGCCCTCGGCCCAGCCGGCTTCCGCCAGCAGGCGACGCGCCTCGCGCGGATCGTAGGTCAGGGGCGGGAGGGTCGGGTCGTGAGCCGGCAGGCCGGGCGGCTGGATCTGGTCGGCGACCGTGGCGTAGCCGTCCATCACCCGCGCGACGATGGCCGCGCGATCGATCGCCATGGACAGCGCCCGCCGCACCCTGGCATCGGCCAACGGATTGCGCGCGGGCCGTTCCCCCCGGCGATCGGTCAGCCCCGCAGGGGGCGCGGGGTTCTGGTCGAGCGCCAGATAGACGATGCGGCCGTTCGGCCCCTGGACGAGCCGCAGATCGGGGCGGGCCGCAAGCCGGGCCGCATCGGCCGGCGGCACCGCCTCGATCAGATCGAGGTCGCGCGCCATCAGAGCGGCGACGCGCGTCGAATCATTGGTCACGACCCGCATCTCCACCCGGGCCCAGGGTTCGGCCCCATCACGCCGCGCCTGCCACCAGCCGGGATCGGCCGCGAACTCCAGCAGGGTGCCGGCGGCGTAGCGGCGCAGCCGATAGGGGCCGCTGCCGATGGCGGCGCGACCTGCGTTGAAATCCGCGGTTGCCGCCGTGGCGGCGATCCGGGCCGGGATGATCATCAGCGCCGTGATGTTGGCGGGCAGCAATGGGGCCGGGCCCTCACCGCGCAGGCGAAGGGTGTGCTCGTCGATGATCTCGACGCGGGTGATGTCGGCCAGGAACGGCGTCCATCGGGCGGGGCTGTGCGGAAGCGTCAGGGCACGTCGCAGGCTGGCCGCCACATCGCCGGCGGTGACCGGCGTGCCATCCTGGAAACGTGCCTCCGGATCGAGATGGAACTCCCAGCCATCGCCTTCGGGCAGCAGCACCCAGCGCCGGGCCAGCGTCGGCTGCAGCGAGAGGTCGGCGGCGCGGGTGATCAGGGGCTCGAAGACGTGCCGCTGCGTGACGAAGCTGGCCGCATGCGCGTGGTAATGTGGATCGAAGCTCGTCGGGCCGAGCGAGAGGCCGATCCTGATCTCCTGGCTCGCCGACGGCGCCGCCAGGGCAAAAGCGAGCGCCCCCGCCAGCAAGGGCAGGGCTGACAGTTGGCTCCTCCTCCCGGGCTGCCGCAGCATGGCCCGATCAGGCGCCATATCCGCCGTCGATGTCCAGCACCGCGCCGGTGATGAAGGACGCTTCCGCCCCGGCGAGAAAGACGATGCCGGCCGCGACCTCCTCCGGCCGGCCGTAGCGCGCCAGGGCGTTGGTCGCGATCTGGGATTCGGCGAAGGGCCCTTCGGCCGGGTTCATGTCGGTCTCGATCGAGCCCGGCTGGACGACATTGACCGTGATGCCCGCCGGCCCCAGGTCGCGCGCCGCGCCACGGGAATAGGCGACGATGGCGGCCTTGGTCGCGGCGTAGTCGGCCAGGCCCTGGAAGCCCACATGGCCCGCCATGGCCGAGCCCAGCGTGATGATCCTGCCGCCCCGGCCCATCACCTGCGCCGCCACGCGGATCGCGGTAACGACGCCGCCAATGTTGATCCGGTTCTGCCGGTCGAAGGCCGCCAGGTCGCCATCGGGATCATTCACCGCGCCGACCACGAACTGCGCCGCATTGTTCACCAGGATGTCCAGCCGGCCGAAATCGCGCAGCACGGTGCGGATCAGCGCCTCCACCGCCACCGGGTCCTCCTGGTCGGCGCGCAGTGCGGCCGCGCGGACACCGCGCGCCTGCACCGCCTGACGCACCTCCTCCGCGCGTTGCGCGGATCGGACGTAACTGATGGCGACGTCCGCCCCGGCATCCGCGAGCGCCAGGGCCGTGGCCGCCCCGATGCCGCGCGCGCCCCCGGTCACCAGCGCGACGCGGCCGGCCAGCCGTTCGAAGGGACCCTCGCCGCGTCCGTTCAGGGTCACCAGCATCCGCGGTCCCTCGGCCCAACACGCATCTGCATGCCCATGTTTCGTTCATCCACTTCGACTGCGCTCGGATCGCCGCCGGGAAATGTCGCGCCACTCCGGCGGGACGGCTTGGACAGGTGCGCGGAAACTTGGACGATTCACGTCACCACCGGCGCGCGCTTCGTGCGCGGGCGGCGCGGAGGGGTTGGGGCGGCGGCCGGCAACTGGTCAAGCAGGGCGCGCGCGGCCTGGATGTCCGGCCCAAGCGCCTGCCGGTCGAACCGCGCCAGGATGGGGCGCAGCAGCGCCGCGGCCTCACAGGCGCGGCCCTCGCCTTGCATGATCGCGGCAAGGCTGGTCGCGGCGCGCAGTTCCCAGGCCAGGGCCGCCTGTTCCGCGGCGAGCGCCAGGCTGCCGCGCAGCTCGGCCTCCACCTCCGGTGCCGGGTGCCCGAGCGCCCGCCGGGCCAGGGCGCGCAGCCGGAGGAATTCCGGCTCGTACCAGCGGTCATGACGCTGGCGGAATTCCGCCAGCAGGGAGTCCAGCACGGCCAGCGCCTCATTCGGCTCGCCCAGTGCCAGGAGGCATGCGGCCTCGCCGCCGCGAAACAGGCCATTCCGGAGGCTGGTGGCGCCCGGCCGCATGGCCTCGATGCCGCTCCGCAGCAACTCCAGCCCAGCGCGCGCATCGCCCCGCAGCGCCACCTCCAGGCCGCGAAAGCAGGTCGCCCAGAGTGCCCAATGCGGATGGACCGACAGCTGGCCGAACAGCAGCTCCCGGGCCTCGGCCGCGTGGTCGAGCCCGCCCTGCAGGATCGCGATCGGGCATGCCGCGAAGGCCACCGCGACGAAGAGCGACGTGCCATGGTCCATCGCCAGGGCCTGGCGCACCGCCTCGGCCGCCATGGCCTCGGCCTGCTGCGGCTGCCCCTGAAGCCACCTGACCAGAGCAAGCTCGCTGAGGAGCAGCACCTCCTCGTCGAAGTTCAGGCGACCGAGGTGGTGGCGGTCATGCCGCCGCAGGATCTCGGTGGGAATGGCTTCGAAGGCGGCGCGGGCGGCCGCCTGGTTGCCGAGCAGGTGCTGCGTGTAGCCGATCAGCCGGTCGCCCTTCGCAATTTCGATCAGCCTGCCCCGGCTGCCGGCCAGGTCACGGTATCGCCGCGCCAGTTCCAGGCAGAGCGTCAGGTCCTGCCCCATCGCGCAGACCGCAAGCCCGCTGAGCGCCCGCAGGCGGTGCTGCGTGTCATCGAGCTGCTCGGCCAAACGCAGTGTCGTGGTCCAGACGGCCTGCTGATCGGGTGCCGCGATCTGGTTGCCAAACGCGGCCAGCGCGCCGCTCAGCAGCATCACCTCCCGCGGGAATGCCTGCTCGCGCGCGGCAAGGATCTGGAGGGCCGCCTGGATCCGGCTCCGCCCCTCGTCGAAGAGGGCGAAATGCTCCCAGAGCGGTTGCGCCGCGAGGATCAGGCCCACCCCCGTCACGCAATCGCCGCCCCTGCCCATCGCCCAGTCCAGCGCGGCGCGGAGATTGTCGATGTGGAAGCCCAGGGCCTGCCGCTCGGCATGGCCGCCCGCGCGCTGCCAGACCTCGGCGGCCCGTTCGAACAGCGCGAGGTAGTGGGCGGCGTGCAGGCGCGCGACCTCGGTGGTTTCGCCGTGCTCGGCGAGTTTCTCGGCCATGTAGGCGCGGGTGGTGTCGAGGCAGCGATAGGCCGGCATGGGCGCGCCGGTCTCAGGCGCGATCAGCGATTTGTCGGCCAGCTCCGCCAGGATCTCGAGGGTTTCTGCGGGGTCGTCCCGCCCCAGCCGGCCGATCTCCACCGCCGCATCGCGGGCGAAGCTGCCCCGGAAGACGGAGAGGCGGGCGAGCACCTGCTGATGCCGCGGCGAGAGCAGGCCATAGCTCCAATCCAGTGTGGCGCGTAGTGTCTGATGGCGGGGCAGGGCCGTGCGCCGGCCCTTCATCAGCAGGCTGAAGCGGGCGTCCAGCCGCTCGGCCAGCACATCCAGCCCGAGCTCGGCCACACGCGTGGCGGCCAGTTCGATGGCGAGCGGGATCCCCTCCAGCCAGCGGCAGATCGCCGCCACCTGGGCGATCTGCGCGGCATCCGGGCGGAACAGGTCGGAGGCGGCCCGCGCCCGGTCCAGGAAGAGCTGGATCGCGGGGTAGCGCAGCACCTCCTCCATGGGCATGGCCGCATGGACCGGCGGCACCTCCATGGAGGCCAGGCGATGCACCCATTCGCCCTCGGCGCGCAGCCGCTCGCGGCTGGTGGCCAGCACATGCACCCCGGGTGCGGCCTTCAGCACCGCCTCGGCCAGGGCGGCCGTCGCCTCGATGATGGGCTCGCAGCTGTCCAGCACCAGCAGCATCCGCCGGTCCGCCAGATGATGGGCAAGCCGGGCGAGGTCGCCGCCGAAATCCGAGGCCGCGCCGAGCGCCGCCGCAACATGCCCGACCGCGAGCGAAGGGTGGGTGACCACCCCGAAATCCACGAAGCAGGGCGGATCGGGGAAGGTCGCGGCCATGGCCTCCGCCACCGCCACGGCGATGGTCGTCTTGCCGATGCCGCCGGCCCCGAAGATGGTGACGAAGCGCTGCGCGCGCAGCTTCTCGACCAGATGCGCGATGGTGGCGTCCTGTCCCAGCACAGGGGTGAGGCGAACCGGCAGCGGATGCAGCCGCGGCGCCGGGCCCGGCGGCGGCCCGGTGCCCGGAGCCTCGGCGCTCAGCGCGGCCACGAAGGCGTAGCCGCGCCCGGCGATGTTCACGATCAGGCGGGCCCCATCCACCCCATCCCCCAGCGCGCGCCGCAGCGCCGCCATCTGGGACCGCAGGTTCGTCTCGTCCACATGGAGCCCTGGCCACACCACATCCATCAGCCGGGCCTTCTCGACCAGCTCTCCGGGCTGTTCGAGCAGCGCCGCCAGAAGGGCGAGGGCACGGCCGCCCAGGCGGACGGGCTCGCCATCCTTCAGCAGCAGGCGTCGAGCCGGGTCGTACTGGAAGCGCCCGAAGCGGGTGACGCCGGAATCCATGGTCCTGGAGGCTCCCGCCTGCGATTGGATCTGGTGTCAAAATGGTCGGAAACGATCCTGAAGCAAGCGCCCAGCGGCAGGCGAGGCCGGATCCATCCGCAATGCCGCGCGGGGCCCCGCGCTGCATCCACGTCATTTCGTCGTCAGGGTGAGGAGATGCCGCACCACCGGCGGCTCCGGCCCTTGATGGAAGCGGCGGACCGCATCCTGCACATCCGCATCGGCGCGGGAGACGCGGTGGTGCTGGCGCAGATGCTCGGCCCAGGATTCCACCAGGAACCACTCGACCAGGCGTTCCCGGTCCGCCGCATCCTCGGTGATCCCCCAGCCATAGGCGCCGTCCCGCCGCCGCTCCTCCGCCAGATGCCGCAGTGCCTTGAGGAAGGCCGCGCGGTCGGCGGCCGGGATGCGATATTCGATGAGGATCAGCACCGGCCCGCGGTCATGCGCGACGGGCGCCTCCACCAGGGGTTCCGGCCAATGGTTCGAGGGCGCCATGTCAGCCTCGCCCAGCGGAAGCCTGATCCGGTGCAGGAGGAGGGCCACCAGCAGCAGCCCCGTGGCACCCAGCAGCAGCCCGCCCGGCACGCCAATGACCTGCGCGACAGCGCCCCAGCCGAGGCTGCCCGCCGTCATCGCCCCGTTGAAGACGGTGAGATATACCGCGAGAACCCGGCCGCGGACCCAGTTCGGCAGGATGGACTGCGCCGCGCCGTTCAGGGTCGTCAGCGCCACGATCCAGGCGGCACCCAGCAGCAGCAGGACGGCCAGCGCGAGGGCGGCGGGCGGGGCGGAAGCCAGCACCGCCATGGCCAGGGCTGTGGCGATGCCTGCCGTCAGCATCAGCCCATCCGCGTCCAGCCGCGCCCGGAGCCGGGGCAGGATCAGCGCGCCCAGGATGGCGCCGGCGCCGACCGCGCCGAGCAGGACGCCGTAGAAGCCGGCATCACCGCCCAGAAGCTGTCGGGCCACCAGCGGCAGCAAGGCCCAGACGGCGCTGGCGAAGGCGAAGAAGATCGCCGCCCGCAGCAGCACGACATGCAGGTCGCGGCTGGCGCGGGCATAGCGCAGCCCCGCCCGGAAGGCGCCCGGAAAGCGCTCGGTCAGAGCGTCGTGCGCCTGCTTCGGCCGCGGCCACCACAGCAGCGCGGCGATGACGATGATGTAGCTCGCGACATCCAGGCCATAGGTCAGCGCCGCCCCGAAGGAGGCGAGCAGAAGGCCGCCCGCCGCCGGCCCGAGCGCCCGCGCGATGTTGAAGCCCAGCGAATTCAGCGCGATGGCGCCCTTGAGGTCGCGCGCCGGCACCAGTTCGGGCGCGATGGCCTGCCAGCTCGGCGCCATCAGCGCTGCGCCCACGCCCCCCAGGAAGGTGAGGGCCACCAGCAGCTCGATCGTCATCATCCCGGCCTGGGCCAGGATCATCAGCGTCAGGCTGACGAAGGCGAGCAGCCCTTGGACGGCGATCAGGAACTTGCGCCGGTCCAGGATGTCGGCCAGCACGCCCGCGGGGATAGCCAGCAGGAAGACGGGCAAGGTGGCGGCGGCCTGGACCATGGCGACCGCGGCAGGGCCCGCCGCGAGATCGGTCGCCAGCCAGGCGCTGGCCACATCGCGCATGAAGCCCCCGATGTTGCCCAGGATGGCCGCAGCCCACAGCACCGCGAAGGGCAGGTGGCGCAGGGCTGCGAAGCTGCCGCCTGGCGTTCCGGCCGGCACCTCAGAAAGCCCAGCAGGAGCAGCCAAGCGCCCCCCAGAAGCCGCGATCCCCACCGGCCGGGCTGGCCGCGGCCCAGGCGCGGGCATGCGCATGGCCATGCACGCCGCAGGCGCTGTCGCAGCAGCGCGCCATGGCCGCGAAGCCGCCCCGGGCCGCCCGCCGGTCCTGATAGCCGCCGAAGCGGCGCACAGGCGACCAGTCCGGCATCGCGGGCGGCAGCGGCGGCGCCAGCGCGCCGTAGGGGCCTGCCCCATGCACCACGCGCCCGCCGACGATGGTCAGCAGCGAGGTGACGTCCTGGATCTCGTCGCCCGGGATGTCGAAGTAATCGCGGTCGAGCACCGCGAGATCGGCGAATTGCCCGACCATGACCTGGCCCTTGCGGCCCTCCTCGTTGGAGAACCAGGTGACCTTCTCCGTCAGCATGCGCAGGGCCGTCTCGCGGTCGAGCGTGTTGCGTTCGGGCGTGATGCGCAGGCCGCCGATGGTCCGGCCCGTCACCATCCAGAAGAGCGCGACCCAGGGGTTGTAGGAGGCGACGCGCGTGGCATCCGTGCCGGCGGAGACCTTCACGCCCATCTCCAGCATCCTGGCCACGGGCGGCGTCGCCTCGGCCGCGCGGGCGCCGTAGCGCTCCACGAAATACTCGCCCTGGAAGGCCATGCGGTGCTGCACGGCGACACCGCCGCCGAGGCGCGCGATCCGCCCCAGGCTTTTCTCGCTGACGGTCTCGGCGTGGTCGAAGATCCAATGGAGATCGCCGATCGGCATCTCCTCATTCACCTTCTCGAAGACATCGAGCGCGCGGGCGATGGTCTCGTCATAGGTGGCGTGCAGGCGCCAGGGCCAGCGGTTCTGCACCAGGATGCGGATCACCGCCTCCAGCTCCGGCTCCATCTCCGGCGGCATTTCTGGCCGTTCGACGCGGAAATCCTCGAAATCGGCGGCGGAGAAGACGAGCATCTCGCCGGCGCCGTTCAGGCGGAAATAATCATCGCCCTGCTGGTATTTCGCCTGGGCCGTCCATCGCAGGAAATCGTCGCGCTCCTGCTTCGGCTTCTGGGTGAAGAGGTTGTAGGCGATGCGCACCGTCAACTCGCCATCGGCCGCCAGCTTCTGCACGACGGCGTAGTCTTCCGGATAGTTCTGGAAGCCGCCACCGGCGTCGATCGCGCTGGTGACGCCCAGCCGGTTCAGCTCACGGAGGAAGTGGCGCGTGGAGTTGAGCTGGTATTCGATGGGCAGCTTCGGCCCGCGCGCCAGCGTCGCGTAGAGGATGCTGGCATTCGGGCGCGCCAGCAGCAGGCCGGTGGGGTTGCCGGCGGGGTCGCGCTGGATTTCCCCGCCCGGCGGATCGGGCGTGTCCTTCGTGTAGCCCACGGCGCGCAGCGCCGCGCCGTTCAGCATGGCGCGGTCATAGAGGTGGAGGAGGAAGACCGGGGTTTCCGGCGCTGCTGCATTGATCTCCTCCAGCGTGGGGAGGCGCTTTTCCTCGAATTGATGCTCGGTGAAGCCGCCGACGACGCGCACCCATTGCGGCGGCGGCGTGATCTTCACCTGGGCACGCAGCATGGCCATGGCGTCCGCCAGGCTGCGCACCCCGTCCCAGCGCAGCTCCATGTTGAAGTTCAGGCCGCCGCGGATGAGGTGCAGGTGGTTGTCACAGAGGCCAGGGATCATCCGGCGACCACCGAGGTCGATGATCCGCGTGCCGGGGCCCGCGGTGGGCAGGATCTCCGCCGCATCGCCCACGGCCGAGAACAGGCCCGCCGTGATCGCCACGGCTTGGGGCACGGGATTCGCGCGATCGAGCGTGGTGATCCGGCCATTGTGCAGGATGAGGTCGGGCGTGGCGCGATCAGCCATGACGATCCTCCTGCGCGGATGGGCGGGCGGGCAGGGGGCCCAGCACATGGTGGCGGCAATCCTCAACCACCATGGAGAGGCTGAGCGCCTGGCCGCCCCAGATGCGCTTCGCGAGGGGCAGCAATTGCTCGCCCAGCAGGATGCCGAGCAGGCCGACCAGCGCCACGATCGGCGGCGCCGGCGAGCGGATGTTCAGCAGGCTGTAGATCACGCCGACCAGCAGGCCGGCACCCAGTGCAGCAAGATGGAGCTTCATGCGTCTGGTCTCCCGTTGATGCCGGATGCCGGCCTGCGTCGTGTGGCGCGGTCAGCTCCGGATGAAGGCCAGGAGATCCGCATTCAGCACGTCGGCGTTCACCGTCAGCATGCCGTGGGAGAAGCCGGGATAGGTCTTCAGCGTGCCGTTCTTCAGCAGCCGCACCGCGAGGCGGGCCGAGTTGTCGATGGGCACGATCTGGTCGTCCTCGCCATGCATCACGAGCGTCGGCACGGAGATGGCCTTGAGGTCCTCGGTCTGGTCGGTTTCCGAGAAGGCCTTGATGCCGTCGTAATGGGCCTTGGCGCTGCCCATCATGCCCTGGCGCCACCAGTTCTGGATCACGCCTTCATGCACCACGGCGCCGGGGCGGTTGAAGCCATAGAAGGGCCCCGCCGGTACGTCGCGGAAGAATTGCGCGCGATTGGCGGCCAGCGCATTGCGGAAGCCGTCGAAGACCTCGATCGGCAGGCCGCCGGGATAGGCCGCGGTCTTCATCATGATGGGCGGCACCGCCGCGACGAGCACCGCCTTGGCCACGCGGCCCGCGGGCTCGCCATGCTTCGCCACATAGCGCGCGACTTCGCCGCCGCCCGTCGAGTGGCCGATATGGACGGCGTTGCGCAGGTCGAGGTGTTCGGCCACCGCGAAGGCATCGGCGGCGTAGTGGTCCATGTCATGCCCGTCGGCCACCTGAGCCGAGCGGCCATGGCCACGCCGGTCATGCGCCACGACCCGGAAGCCGCGCTGCACGAAGAAGAGCATCTGCGCGTCCCAGTCATCGCTGGAGAGCGGCCAGCCATGGTGGAACATGACCGGCTGCGCGTCGCGCGGGCCCCAGTCCTTGAAGAAGATTTCAGTTCCGTCGGAGGTTCTCACGGTCGCCATGTTCATCGGTCCTTCTGCTGTGGGTCGTGTGGTCGCGGCTGCCAGATGCGGCAGGGTGGAGAGCGCAAGCAGCGCCGTGGCCGTACGTTCGACAGCCTCGCGGCGCGTCAGCGCGGTCGACGGCGGGTTCATTTCCCTTCCTGGGCGTGGAACATCGTCTTGGCGTAGGTGATGCCGAGGCCGTATCCACCGCCGAGCTTCTTCGCGATGCCGGTGGTCATCTCGTAGGTCTCGCCGCGCGCCCAGTCGCGCTGCAGCTCCAGCAGGTACTGCAGCGCGGTCATCGGCTGCGCGCCCGCCTGGATCATGCGCTGCATCGCGCGCTCATGCGCCTCATCGGAGACATCGCCGCAGGCATCGGCGATGATGTAGACCTCGAAGCCCTGATCGAGCGCGGAGAGCGCGGGGCCCACGATGCAGACCGAGGTCCAGAGACCGGCGAGGACGATGCGCGGCTTGCCGATGCGGTTGACCTCGGCGATGACGGCCGCATCCTCCCAGGTGTTCATGCTGGTTCGGTCAAACATCGCCTGACCGGCGAAGGCGCTCGTGATCTCTTCGAACATCGGGCCGGAGAAGCTTTTCTCGGCCACGGTGGTGAGGATGGTGGAGGCGCCGAAGCCCTGCGCCGCGTGTGCCACGAGCGCTGCGTTGTTGCGCAGCAGGACCGCGTCGATGGACCTGGTGGCGAAGGCCATCTGCGACTGGAAGTCGATCATGATCAGCGTGTGATCGGCCGGCGAAAGCAGGCGGCGGCCTGGCGTGGGCGTGGCGGGCATGGAGGGTTCTCCTGTGCGTATCGGTTGAAGTTGGGGGTCAGGCGCCGAGGGATCTGGGCTGAAGCAAGGACGCGGGGGAATGCATCGGGAGTTCCAGCCTTTCTGGCCGCGGCATGAGCGGACAGGCTCTACCTAGAGCAGGGCGGGCGAGGCTTATTGTCTGACCGCGAGGCTTTTGGACGATCCCGGCACGCTCTCCGCGAAGTGGCTCGCGCGGCACCTGGCGCCGATGCTCGCGCATGTGCAGCGCGGGATCGTCCAAAAGCCTCACATGCGCACAAGAAGCCGGCGTGGCGGTTCGCTAGGGGCAGTGGCACCGCACGTATGACCTGCACTTCTGCCTGGCCGCACCGGGGCTTGGCGTAGGCCGGGCCGCGTTTCGGATCATGCCACGAAAGGGCCGATGCACATGTCCATGAGCCGCTCGACGCCGAGCCAACCCCGTGTCAACGCAGCCGTCGAGATCTGCGAATCGCTCAACGGATTGCTTGCTGACACCTTGGCGCTCTACCTCAAGACGAAGAACTTCCACTGGCACGTCTCGGGGCCGAACTTTCGAGAATACCACCTGCTGCTGGACGAGCAGGCCACGAAGATCTTCGCCGTCGTCGACGACATCGCCGAGCGCGTGCGCAAGCTCGGTGGCGCCACTCTGCGCTCCATCAATCAGGCGGCCGCCATGACCCGTATCGCCCCGAATGAAGCGGACGATGTCAGCGCGCGCGACATGCTGGCTGAACTCCTGGAGGACAACAGGGCTTATGCTGCGTGCCTGCGCACCGCGCACGAGATCTGCGACGGCCATGGTGATGTGGCGACGGCGAGCCTTCTCGAGGTCTGGATTGACGACGCGGAACAGCGCATCTGGTTCCTCCAGGCGACAACGCGCGGCGCCGAGGCTGGCCGTTCCTGAGGATGGCGCATGAAGCCCTGATACTGTTGATCTCGATCCCTGCAGCCCGTGGCTGGCCCTAGCCTGATCCAAGCCACGGGCCGTGATCGTGGCGAGGCACCATCGGGGTGGGCGTGCGCTCCATAGGCCGAACCCTGTTCCGGCATCCCACGATTAAGCCGTCGGTTCAATGGGCTGATGGCTTTCTGCTGTTTGGGGCATTCGCAGAAATGCAGCGGCGGAAGGATCGGCGGGGCAGCTCATCTCCGGTCTGCGACTGCACAGGACTTCGGCTGGCCTCCTGACCAGCCCCCATCGAGTGATCCAGGCGGAATCTTAGTGGGCCATCGCCGCCGCGCGCAGGCAGGTTCGGTGCCGGCCAGCCATGGCCGGCCTCGGCCGGTAGGGCAGCCATGCCCGCTGTCTGATGGCTCACAGCAGGCCCAGCTGGTTGCCGAGCGGCGGGATCAGCAAGGTGATCGGCGCCTGCCGTTGGACCACCACCGTCGCGTGCACCGGCGTGCCTGAGGTGAGTGGAAGCGCGCGGCCGCGCTAGGAGGTCCAGAGATAGCCGCTGGCTGAGCCAGCGTCCGGCTGCAGCTGGGCGCGCGCCGCAAAGGGTGGGCCGGCCCGCATGTAGTTGCGCACCAGCTCGTCATTTTGCAGGACGGCGCGCAGCCCCTCCAGCGTCGCCGGAAAGGCGGCGACCCAGGAGATGTCGGCGACCACGGCGCCGAACTCCTCACGTGGCGCGGTGCTGGACTCAAGGCGCACCGACATGCCCGGCTCTACCAGCTTGCCTTGCCGCGACGGGATGAAGAGCCGCGCCTCCAGCCCCTCGCCGACCGGCTCGATGCCGAAGAGCGACTGCGCCTGCTGCACCGAGGTGCGCTCTGCGGCGCGGACCTCGGTGACGCGGCCAGCGGCAGGTGCAAGCACGCGCGTGGTTTCCTCCGCCGTGGTGCGCAACTCGGCCAGTGTCCGGCGCGCCTCGGCGACGGTCTGATCGGCCTGGGCCCGCTCGCGCGCGATCTGCGCGTCGAATTCGGCATTGGATTGGTCGACCTGGGCGAGCTCAGCCAGTGCAGCGGAGACCTGCTGTAGCACCTGTGCGCACTGCTCCCGCGTCGCTTGCACGGTCTGGCGGGTGGTGATGCCCTGGCGCTGCAGTCGCTCCTCGTCGGCCAGGCGCTGGGCAAGCGGCGCCTCGCGCTCGCTTGCCGCCTCGATCTGCTGGCGTAGTGCTCCGCGCGGTCGCGCCGCCGCCTCTGCCCTGGCGGTGAGCGTGGCCGAGATGGTGGCGTGCAGCTGCGCGCGGATCGCCGTCGCGTCCTGCAGCGCCTGCTCGGCATTGGCGATCTGCTGGCGCGCCTGCTCACGCACCAGCACGGCGAGTTCCTACCCTTCGCTTACCTCGTCCCCCACGCCAACGGTGATGCCGGAGATCACGCCGCCGCCTGGCGCACGTACATCCAGGATCCGCGCGCCGCGGTTCAGCAGGATGCCTTCGGCATGCACATATGTCGGCACTGAACCCAGGAAGGCCCAGCCGAGCGCCAGGGCGAGGATGGGGTAGACGGCGGCGAGGCCTATCCAGGTACCGCGCCCGAGCGGCCTGAGCCGGCGGTCGAGCCGATCCGGCGGGGCCGGAGGGCGACGTGCGGCGATGGCCCTCGGATGCGGAGCGGTCAACGCTGGCGTCGTGTCCTTGCTTCCTTGACCGAAGCGAGCGCTGCCGGGTGGCGCGGCTCTGCAACCGTCAACCCGTGGAATAGTGCCGGAAGCATGCGGCGGCCGGCAAGTGGGGCTGCACGGCGTACGACGGGTGACGCAGCGGGCCGGCGGGGCGCGCTCCGACAGGAAGCGGGCAACGCGCCGCCGCGCATCGTACGGGCGCCATGAGCACCGCAGCTATACGGCAGGACAGGCGCGGGCGGTTCGGCAATTTCGACGAGAATGATCGCGGCCTACTGCCGCTGGCCGACCAGTACGAGCAACGGCTGCGCCTCGCTGCGCTCTCTGATGAGTTCGGCTTCGACCGCCATTACATGCGTGAGCGCCGCGCGACGCCGCTCAGCACAGCGCCCTTGCCCAACGTCTTCATCGCGGCACTCACGGTGCGCACGCGCAGGTTATGCTTGTGTCCGCGGGTCTATCTGCTGCCGGCCTAACATCCGCTGCGGCTGGCGGAGGAAAGTGCATGCTGAACCTTGTCAGCCGTGGCCGGTTCGAATTCGGCATCGGCGGCGGTGCTCCGCCGCATGAGGTAACGGCGCGGGCTTAGACGTGACCGATGTGAGGGTGATGTGGACCGAGGCGCTGGAGGTGATCCGCCGCCCGCGCACCAGCAGCACGAAGAGAATGGCGAGGGCCGAAACCGCCATGTACATCCCGAAGGCGTTGAGGTGCCCAATCATCGCCGCCTGCCGGTCCACCTCGCGTGAGAGTCGGGCCAGGCCCTGCGCCGTCTCCGTCTCCCACCCGCCCATGCTGCTGGGCCAGAGCAAGGCACGGTTGTAGGGCGAGAGCATCTCCATCATGCGGCTGTAGTTCGTGGTGCCGGAGCGCACGATCTCGGTCACGCTCAGCGAGATGAAGAGGCTGGAGCCGATGTTGCGCAGCAGGTGGAAGACCGACATGCCCTCCGGCGTGTCGCGGCTGTCGAGGTCGCCGAAGGTCATCACCGTGAGCGGCACCCAGATGATGCCGACCGCGACCCCTTGCAGAACGGAGTTGGCCAGCAGCAGGTTCACGCCGGCGTTGAGGTCGAGGCTCATCAGCCAGAGACCCGAGACCACCAGCAGCCCGAAGCCGATGCTCATGCCGATGCGCGGGTCCCAGCGGCCGATGAGCAGTGTCAGGCCGAAGCCCGCCACGCCGCCCAGGCCGCGATAACCTACGATCATCCCGATGATGCTGTCGGGGTAGCCCGCATGCTGCTGCAGCAGCGTGGGCAGTAGCACGATCGGCGTGAAGTTCACCATGCCGTAGATGAAGACGAGGATCAGCCCGAGGGCGTAGTTGCGGTGCTGTAGCAGGCGCAGGTTCAGGAAGGGCCGCTCTGTCGTCAGGCAATGGACCACGAAGGCGTAGAAGGCCAGCACCGCGAGGCAGGCTTCCAGGATGATCTCGGTGGACTCGAACCAGTCGAGCCGTTGCCCCCGTGAGAGCACCAGCTGCACACAGGCGATGGCGGTGGCGAGTAGCAGGAAGCCCAGCCAGTCCATGGGCTGGCGCGGCTCGGCGCGGTCGGGCGGCAGGGCGAAATGCAGGGCGATGGCCGCGAGCGCGCCTGCCGGGACGATCATGTAGAAGGCCCAGCGCCAATTGTAGGTCTCGGCCAGGATGCCGCCGAAGACCGGGCCGATCACCGGGCCCAGCACCACCGTCATGCCGTAGATGGAACTCACCAGCCCCGCCTGATGGCGCGGGAAGCTATCGAGCACGATGGCGTTGGAGAGTGGTACGACGGGCGCGCCGATGCCACCCTGCACGATGCGCCAGAGCACGATGGCTTCCAGAGACTCCGCCTGGCCGCAGGCCCAGGTTGCGATGGTGAAGCCCGTCACGCAGAAGATCATCACCCGCCGGCGCCCGAAGCGTGCGACGAGGAAGCCCGTGGTCGGCGTGACGATGGCCGTCGCCAGGATGTTGAAGGTGGTGGTCCAGGCGATCTCGTCCGGCGTCGCGGCGAAGCTGCCCTGCATCTGCGGCAGCAGGGAGGAGGCGACGAGCAATGTCGTCGCATAAAGCGTGGAGCCCAGCACCACCGCCGCCAGGATGGCGATCCGGCGGGGGACGGAGAGCTCCTTGCTGCGCATCCGGGCAGGGCCTCCTCTTTTTCGGTTGAAGCCGGACGATGGTTGTCCGAACAATGATAGCCGCGACAACAATCGGAAGGCGAGGCTCTTCATGCCGCCGGACCAGGCAGATCGCCGGCATATCGGGTATCTCATCACCGACGTGGCCCGGATGATGCGCGCGGCCTTCGACCGCCGTGCCCGGCAGATCGGCCTGACGCGCCCGCAATGGCAGGTTCTGAGTCGGCTGCACCGCTATCCCGGCATCACCCAGACCGAGCTCGCCGAGATGCTGGAGATGGAACGCGCGGCCGCGGGGCGGATGCTGGACCGGCTGGAGCGGCGCGGCTGGCTGGTCCGCCGCCCCGACATGACCGACCGCCGCGTGAACCGCCTGCACCTGACGGCGGAGGCCGATGGCATCCAGGCTGAGATGGGGCGCATCGCCACCGAATTCCTGGATGAGATGATGGGCGGCCTCGGCGAGGAGGAGCGGGCAGTGCTCACTGCCATGATCGAGCGAGTGAAGCAGCAGCTCCAGGCGATGGGCCCGCGCGGCGGTGCAGGGGCATGAGCGCGCCGCACCTGCGGTCGTTGCTCTTGCTGGTCCTGCCGGCCCTGGCGGTGCTGGCTGGTGCCTTCATCTGGCGGCAAGGCGGGCGTTACGTCACCACCGAGAACGCCTATGTCCGCGCCGATATCGTGCAGATCGCGCCCGAGGTGACGGGGCGGGTGGTGGAGGTGCTGGTGCGCGACCATGCCCGCGTAGAAGCCGGCATGGTCCTTTTGCGCATCGACGCCGAGCCCTTCCGCCTCGCCGTCGAGAAGGCGGAGGCCGAGCTGGATGCGGCACGCACCCTGGTCGAGGTCGCGCGTGCCACCTACCGCGAGACGCTGAGCGAGCTGGGGGAGTTGCAGGCGCGCGCTGACTATCTGCAGCGCCAAGCGCGGCGCCAGCAGGAGCTTGCGGCGCGCGGCGTTGCGCCGGCCACGCGGCTGGAGGAGACGCAGGCTGATGCGGATGTGGCGCGCGAGCGGATCAATGTGGTGCGCCAGCGCCTGGTGCGGCTACTCACCACGCTGAAGGGCGATCCCGCGCTGCCGGTGGAGGACCACCCCAATGTGCGCGAACGCATGGTGGAGCGTGACCGCGCGGCGCTGGACCTGGCGCGAACGCAGATCCAGGCGCCGGTCGGCGGGACGGTGGTGAACATGCGGGTGCAGCGCGGTGAGCAGTTGCGCGCCGCCGTCCCGCTCTTCGCGCTGGTGTCCGACCGGCGCCCCTGGGTGGACGCCAATCTGAAAGAGACGACGCTGGCGCATGTCGGCATCGGCCAGCGCGTGCAGGTGGCGCTAGATCTCTATCCCGGCTTGGTCTGGGAGGGCGAGGTGGAGAGCATCAGCCCCGCGACCGGCGCGGAGTTCGCCATCCTGCCGCCGCAGAATGCCTCGGGGAATTGGGTGAAGGTGGTGCAGCGGCTGCCGGTGCGCATCCGGCTGCTGCCCCGCGCGGATGAGCCGCCGCTGCGCGCGGGCATCACGGCGACGGTGTCCATCGACACAGGGCGGCAGCGCGAATTCGCCGATCTCGTCGGCTATCTGCGCGGCCTCATCCTCGGCAGCGCGGCGGAGGGAATGCGATAGCGCGCCTTACGCCGCTGGCATCCGCCAGAGGGCCGTGCGCCAGTGCCAGGCGATGGCCAGCGTCGCCAGCAGGCCGAAGCCGGCGAAAATCGTCGCGGTTGCGGCGAAGCCGAGATGGGCGATGCCGAACCCCGTCAGCAGCAGCCCCACCGGCAGCCCGTAGATAGCGAGCATGCGCAGGCCCATAATCCGTCCGCGAAAGGCGGTGGCGGTAATTCGCAGCAGGAGCACCGACATCGGCACCATGCACAGGCTTTGCAGGAAGCCCGTGACCATGAGCAGCGCCATGCCGATCGCGACATTATCCACCCGCGCGAAGACCAGCAGGAAGCCAAACCAGAGCGCGGCGGAGGCGAGCATCACCCGGGCCGGCTGGGGGCCGACGCCGCGCAGGCTGACGAGAAGCGAGCCCAGCACTGCGCCGCCGGAAAAGCAAGCGAAGAGGGTGCCGAGGCCTGCCTGGTCAACGCGGTACACCTCGCGCGCCACATGTGGCAGCAGGCCGCCCGTGAGCGGATAGGCGGCGAAGTTGGCAAGGCAGGCGAGGAAGAGCGCCGCCATGAGCGCGGGCGTGCGGCGCGCATAGGCGATGCCCGCTCCCAGTTCCTGCCAGATGGCGAGTAGCGAGGCGGGCGCGATGGCGCTGGCTTCGCTGGAGGGCTCGCGGATGCCGAAGGTCAGTGCGAGGCTGACGAGGTAGAGGAGCGCCACCACCACATAGGCCTGGCCCATTCCCAGCATCGCGACGATCCCGGCGCCGGTCAACGCACCGACGACACGCGCGGCATCCATGCTGACGCGCTCGATCCCGATGGCCTTGGCCAGCAGCGGCGCGGGCATGGTGGCCGCGATCAGCGCGTTGCGCACACCGATATCGGATGGTCGTACCAGTCCCATGCCGAAGGCGATGATGAACACCGCCACCACGCTGAGTTGGCCCGTGAGCGCGAGGGCGGCGATGCAGCACGCCTGCGCCACATAGGCCGCTCGCATGGCGGAAAGCACACGCCGCTGACCGAGCCGGTCGCCTGCCACGCCATAGAGCGGTGAGATCAGCGTGCCGACGAACTGCAGCGCCCCGAAGCCGGTGAGCCAGATGACCGAACCCGTTTCGACCAGGACGAACCAGGCCAGCAGCAGCGTCTCCATCTCGAAGGCCCAGGACACGGCGAGGTCGGACGGCCATTGGAAGCGGAAGCTGCGCTGGCTGAAGGGCGATGTGCTGGCAGGGGAGAGCCTGTGCGGCGCAGGGCCTGGTTCGGGCGCAGGCGCGTTCATCGTCGCAGGCGACGAGCCGACATGTGCTTCCTCCGTTGCGCTGATGATCCAGGTATGTTCCCGGGCTGCGCCTTCCTCTCACTATGCGACAGAGTCCCTCGCTTCGCTACGCCGGAACGGTGGGGCCGGAGCATCGCACGATGTGATGCTGAATCCTCGGCACGATGGCGCACGCTGGAGCATTGTGGGGCGTGGTTGCTCGACACCGTCGCGTGCGGTGACCCCGGCAACCTGGTTCGATGGTTGCACTAGGCAATAGGCGAAGACACTCTGGCCTCCCTCATGTTGCCAGCCTCCGGATACTGAAGCAGAGCCTTACTTAGCCCCTCGCCACTATTGCCGATGAGGGCATCGGCCCCGTCGATCGCCTGCTCGTGCAGCAACCTGCCTGGAAGGTCCGGGAGCTTCGAGTCCTGCGTCTGGTCAAGGGCAATCCGGGCGCCAGCTTGACGGATCTGGCTCGCCTTACGCGCTTCGAACGCAGTGCGGCCGCACAGATTCTGATGCGGCTGATCGAGACCGGCCTGGCGAGGTGCGTTGGTTGAAGTTGACCCAGTGTCGTGGACACCCCGAGGCTTGAGAAGAAGGTGTCTGAAATGCCGGGATTCAGGGGGCCCTACCCGCAAACCGTCCATGGAAGCAGGGCAACTTCAGTGGGGTTGTCGATGGGTGACTAACATCCATGCGAATGTCCTGCCGCGTGCGCGCAGACGCGTCTCCCTCGCTTCACCGATCTGGCGCGGCCCCTCGCTGCCTTCTGACGACCGCCGCCACGCAACTGAGCAAAGTGCCCAGTCGCGGCCGCCGCGCTTCAGTTGCAGCTAGATCCGGCGCACGTGAGAGATACGGGAAGTCGCTGCGAACAGGCGCTCGCTCTCGGGCATCGGCGTGGCACAGTGCCCGGCCTGGGCCGGCAGGTGCGCCGAATCGCGCCGCTTGCGGCAGCTATTGCGCAGGTCATTGTCTCTTCGATCTTGGTATCCGTGATGGTCCGGCCATGCGAGGAGCGCCTCCTCGGGGGGCGCGGTTAGCGTCGGCGTGGAGAAGACCCGTCTCCCCGCGCGCAACGCTATCGCCCCCGATGCCTGCGGTCAGTTCGCGAGCCACTCCGCGAGGACATGAATGGCCGCCATCAAATCCGGCGTGTCCATTGCCTCATGCGGATTGTGGCTGCCATTCTGGTTGCGGATGAGCAGCATGCCCGTCGGCACGCCGGACGCGGCAAAGTTGTTCGCGTCATGGCTGCCTGGGCTATTCAGGTGCGGGGCCGCGATGCCGCAGCGTCGTGCTGCGGCTGAGAGACCTTCGATCAGGGCCGGGTCCATGGGGCCGGGCGCTGCGGTGCTGCGCTCGCCCAGAGCGATGGTGACGTTGCGGCGCACCGCGACCTCGCTCGTGATGGTCTGCAGCCTCGCCTCCAGCGCCGCCAGATGCGTGGGGCTGTAGGCGCGCAGATCGAGGCTCAGCTCGAACTCGCCCGAGACGGCGGTGAGGCTATGGCGCGCGGCGGGCGTATGTAAGCGGCCGATGGTGACGGCCATGGGGCGGCCCTCCGCCTCCTCCTCCAGCCAGAGCCGCTCCAGCGCGAGCGAGAGATCGGCGCCGGCTAGCGCGGCGTCCCTGCGGAAGCGATGCGGTAGGCCGGTATGCGCGTCCTCGCCTGTGACGCGGATGAACGGATGGCGGACATTGCCGGGATTGGCGAGGCAGACGGCCAGCGGCGCGCGCGCCTCGATCAGCTGCGGCGCTTGCTCGATATGAATCTCGAGATAGGCGCCGATGGCGCGCGGGGCACGCAGCGGTGTCGCTTCGCGCAGCCGCGCGGGGTCACCGCCGCAATCGGCGATGCTCTGGGCCAGCGTGCGGCCGGTGCGGGCATGCGGCAGGTCCAGCGCGCCAGGCGGCAGGCGCGCCAGTATGCAGCGGCTGCCGATGAGCCCGAGGCCGAACCAGACCGCCTCCTCGCAGCGCAACGCCAGCACCTCGATGTCGCGCTTCGGTTGGACGCCGGCTGCCTTGAGCACCGCGACGGCGCCGATGCCCGCGACGACGCCCGCCGCGCCATCGAAATTGCCGCCCTGCACGATGCTGTCGAGGTGCGAGCCGATCAGCACTGGCGCGGCCTCTGGCTGGGGTGCCGCCCAGCGCAGGCTGAGGTTGGCGCCGGCATCGGTGCTGGCGGTGAGGCCCAGCGCCGCGCCGGCCTCGGCGATCAGGGCATGGGCCTGGTTCTCGCCCCTGCCATAGGCGTCGCGCGTTATTCCCGGCGGGTCTGCGCCGATGGTGGCGACGCCGTCCAGGAGGCGTTGCACGAGCGGGGTCTGCGCCGCGACGGCCTCGGCGAGGGTCATGCCTTCATCATCCTGGCGCGGTAATCCTGGATGCGCTTCTTGAGGCCCGGTCGCGCGACCGAGCGCGCCAGCGCGGCAAGGTCGTCGGCATCATCGGCGTGGCGCGTGCGCGCGTGCAGTGCGGCGACCGTTTCCGCGTCGAGCCGCGTGGCTGCCGCAGTCGCGGCCGCGATGTCGTCGCCCCTGCCGGTTGCAAGGCCGAGCGCCACCGCCGCCGCCGCATTCACCGGCTCACCCGCGAGCAGCAGGCGCCGCGCCGCGCCGTCGCCCACCAAGCCCGCCAGGCGGCCGGTGCCGAGGATCAGGCCAAAGGCAGGGCCGGGGAACGCAAAGCTGGCGCCATCCATGGCCAAGCGGTGGTCGCAGGCGGCGAAGAGATCCGCCCCCGCGCCTAAGACCCGCCCCTGCGCGATCGCTACCGTCGTCACCGGCAGGGCGTGGATCTTCTGCAGTAGGATCTCGATGCGGAGGATGCGCAGGGCGAGGTCGCCATCGGTGCAGGCCTCGAGGTCGCCGAGGTCGAAGCCGGTACAGAAATGCCGTCCCTTGCCGCGCAGGATCAGCAGCCGCGCGCCGGCCGCGAGCGCCGTCTCGATCGCAGCATCCAGCGCCTCGACCAGGTCCGGGCCCAGCGCATTGGCGCGCTCCGCACGGTTGAGCCAGAGGGTGGCGGCGGTTCCGTCCGCCTCGATGAGGACAAGATTCGCAGTTTCCACGGTTATCCCCGCGAGCTATGAAACTGAACGGTGCAGGATTCGGCTGTTGGCGTCGATACGCTGCCTGTGGGGCCTGCTGGCATCGTTCGGCGCAAGCGGGGCGTTCGATAGTGCGCATCCTGGGTGGCTACCTGCGCGCCGCCGCCGCCGACCTACCATCGCGAAAGGTCTGCCATCGACGGAGGCTCAGCGCCCACCCAGGCAAACCCGCGGATCTGCTGAGCCCCCCGGCGGGATGGCTGATGGCGACGGATCGTCAAGACGCAAGCATTCGCACCGCGCTCGCCGTGAAAGGCGTTCGCTTGGCCTCTACCTTGGGCTGTTTGGGTTCAGATGCTGCCAAAGCCCGATCCGTTCTATCGTTAGCTGAATCTGCCTCGAGGCAGCGCCAGGGGCCTGCCCAATTCGCCGATATGCGTTGGCCAGGGCCTTGCGCTGCAGGCCCGTTGAACCGCAGTGGAGCTGCTCGGGCCGGTTCGGATCGGAAAGCGGTGAACCCCAGCCAAGCTCTAGAAATGACCGCGGCATCCTCGCCCAATCCATCACCCGTCCGAAGTCGATCGTCTTGGTCCGCACAGGTGCGGATCGTGGACAGAGCTGCGTCCGCCGACGATGTCCTCCAACGCGCCGCCCTGGCGACCGGCAATCGCCGCGAGCAAGCGAGGCAGCACGTGGGTCCGCGCGCACCTTCGCGCCGTTGGAGTTGCCGCGACAAGGCGGCCGCAGACAATCGCTGCGCTATTCATCAGCTTGGTGACGGACACTCAAGCTCTGCCGTGGGGATGGAGTCCGCGTCGCCACCAGCACGCGCCTCAGTAATTCTATCGCTTGCTTTGCAGTCGCGTGTGCTGCCGAGCCGCATGGAACGGGATGCGGGGAGGCGTTAGCCACCCTGATTTCAAAAGGCCTTGTCAACTTCGACAGTCAGACGTGGTCTCAGGCAATTTGCCGTACCTGGGTCACTCCTGCTGCAGGCTGCGAGACCATGCCCTCAACGTGCCAAGACGCCGTGCTGGTTGCGTTGCGAGACGTGCCAGGGTAGCGCCAAGCGCTCCGTTGCTTCGACCAGATAGAATAGCAAGGTGCCGATGACGCCCAGAACGAAGAGTGCGGCAAAGACGCGGACGGTGTCGAACTGTCCTTGAGCGATGAGAATCACATGGCCGAGCCCGGCCGAGCCACCGACGAACTCACCCACGATGGCTCCGACAAGCGCGAAACTGATCGCGACCTTCATGCCAACGAAGAGTGCCGGCAGCGCGTTGGGGAAGCGAACCTTCCAGAGGATGCGCCATGCCGTGGCGCGATGGACGCGCGCCAGCGCCAGTGCATCGGGGTCCACGGAGCGGAGGCCGAGCGCCACATCGGCCACGATGGAGAAAATGGCGAGCATCACCGCGATGGCGATCTTGGGCTCGGCCCCTGTGCCCATCCAGATGACGAAAAGCGGTGCCAGCGCCACCTTGGGCAGCGAGTTCATCACGACCAGGATTGTGGTGATCACGCGGTCGGCCCAGCGGGATGCGACCATTGCCACCGCGAGCGCAACGCCCAGCACGACCGAGAGGCCGAAACCCGCGAGCGTCGTCCATAGCGTGAAGCCCGCATGGCGCAGGAAGTAGCGGGGCGAGGACCAGAGCTCGGCCAGGATCGCACTCGGCGCCGGCAGCAGGATAGGGGGAGGTGCGAAGAATAACACGGCCGCCTCCCAGATGAGGATCAGCCCAACGAGGACGGCGAGAGTGCCGGCGATGCCCTGCGCACGCGAACTGCTAGCCATCGCTCAGTCCTTCACGATGCCGAGCCGCGAGAAGAGCCCGCGGATGGCTGCCACATGGACCGCGAATTCCGGCGTCTCGCGGAGCGCTAGCGGGCGAGGGCGGGGGAGGTTGATGTCGAAGACTTCCACCACGCGCCCAGGCCCTGTGGACATGACGGCCACGCGGTCGGACAGATAGACCGCTTCTGCGATTGAATGCGTGACGAAGACCACAGTGCGCCCGCCATCCTGCTGGATGCGCGAGAGCTCGAGGTTCAAGTCGTCGCGCGTCATCGCGTCCAGCGCGCCGAAGGGCTCGTCCATCAGCAGGATATCGGGTTCGCAGAGCAGCGCGCGACAAATGGCGGCACGCTGGCGCATGCCGCCGGAGAGCTCCCAGGGGTGGCGGTCGGCGAAGTCGCCCAGGCCGAAGCGTTCCAGCAGCGCCATGGCGCGCGCTTCATGCGCGTGGCGCGGCAGGCCCTGGAGCTCGGCAGCTAGCAGAACATTGTCGCGGATGCTGCGCCAATCGAGCAGCACGTCGCGCTGGAACACCATGCCCATGCGCTCGGGCGGGCGCGTGATGGGCGCGCCGCGCAGCGTGATGGTGCCGGCAGTGAGGGGATCCAGCCCCGCGATGGCGCGGAGCAGGGTGCTCTTGCCGCAGCCCGAGGGCCCGAGCAGCGAGAGGAACTCGCCCTCGCGCACCTCGAGCCCGACATGGGCGAGGGCGGTGACCGGGCCGCGCGCGGAGGCATAGGTCTTACCCCCGTCACGTACCTCGATGCAGAGCCCCACGCCGGTTCAGCCGATCAGGTCATTGGTGAAGTAGTTGCCCGCCTGCCAACCCGCGCGGATGGCGCCCGCGGCCTCCAGGGAACGCAGGGCGGTTGTCCAGTCCACCTCCGCCTGCCAGCCGATCGGCCGGCCGGCGCTGGCGGGCGTGTCGAAGAACTCGAGCGTCAGGCGGATCTGCTCGCGCGTCACGTTGCGGTCGAGCCGTGCATCGGGGCGCTGGCGCAGCATCGCCTCCACACCGTCATCCGGGTTGGTGCGCAGATGCGCCCAGGCGCGCTGCTGGGTCTCGACCAGACGGCGGAGCGCGGGGCCGCGCGCGCGGATCGTCGCCTCGGTCGCGATGAGGCCATAGCTCGGAAAGCTGATGCCGGCATCCTCGGCCAGGATAGCGCGGCTCGGGCGCGGGCGCTCGGCGACGGGCAGCGCCGAGGGCGCCGTGGACATCAGCCCGTCGGCGCGCTTGGCGGTGTAGGTGCCCCAGAGCGCCGCCGGGTCCACGAACATCACGTTCACGCTATTGCGGTCGAGCCCGCCGGCGCGCAGGAAGGCGTCGATGAAGGGTGCCCAGGGGCTGGCCGCGAAGACGACGAGGCTGCGCCCTCGGAAATCCTGCACGCGCTGGATCGGACTGTCGCGATCCACCAGCACGGCGAGGTCCGTCCGCCGCCCGAAGCCGGCGAAGGCGCGCACGGTGGCCCCCTGCTCGCGCGCTTGGGCGATAAGGCCGACCTGGATCTGCCCGACATCGGCCTGGCCGGCATTCACGAGTTGCAGCGTGTTGCCGCTGCCGCGCCCATCCTGCACATCCACGGTGAGGCCGGCCTCCCGGAACCAGCCGCGCGTCTCGGCCAGGTGCATCGCGGCCTGCACGCCCCAGGGCGAGAAGTCGAGCCGCACGGTGAGCCGCTCCCCCTGCGCGCGGGCAAGGCCCGGCAGGGCGAGGGTGCCGGCGGTGATCATCGCGCTGCGTCGCGAAAGCTGGAAATGCTTCGTCATGCCCGTTCTCCCTGCTGTTGGCCGCGCAATCTCGCGGTTTCGATGCTGTCCAGGTGGCCGTTCTCGATCACCACGCCGTAGCTTCGCCGCGCGGCCTCCACGCTCACCTTGCCGTTCCACACATCGCGCGCGACGGCCTCCGGATCCCGAGCCAGGGGCGAGCCATGGCCGCCACCGCCCGCCTGATGATGCGTCAGGAGCTGGCCGCGCTGCATGCGCATGGTGACCTTGCCAGGGATCGCCTCGCGCGCATTGCCTTCGCCGAGCCAATTCGCCGCGGCGCCGCCGTGCTCGCCGCCCTCCAGCCCATAGGGGGCGAAGCGCAGCCGGTCGGCGCGCAGCTGCAGCACCGCATCCTCCGCCAGCAGGCGATAGCTGCGCGCGAGCCCCAATCCGCCACGGAAGCGGCCGGGCCCGCCGCTGTCGGGCACCAGCGCGTATTCCTCGATGCGCACGGGATGCTGGCGCTCCAGCACCTCGACCGGCGTGTTGGAGAGGTTCTGCGAGGGGTTGGTGATGGCCTCGATGCCGTCCTGATCCGGCCGGCCGCCCCAGCAGCCGCTGATCATGTCCACGATGATGAAGGGGCGGTTGTCTGGGTGGCGGCCGCCGAGGCAGACCACCGTGTTCCCGCCCTCGCCGGCGGCGGGAATGATCTCGGGCACGATCTGCGCCAGCGCGCCGAACATCGTGTCCATAACGCGATAACCGGTGAGCGCGCGCGCCGCGACCGGTGCGGGCGAGATGGGATTGAGCACGCAGCCTTCGGGCGCCGTCACCTCGATGCAGCGGAAGACGCCGGCATTGTTCGGGATGTCGCCGCGGAGCGCGCAGCGCACGGAGAGGAAGCTGTTGGACTTGGTGAAGGAGAGGGTGGAGTTGATCGCGGCCCGCACCTGCGGCGAGGAGCCGGCCCAATCCACCTTCAGCGTCCCGTCGCCCACCACGGTGATGGCGACGCTGAGCGGCACGGGGTCATCTGACAGGCCATCGCTGTCGATATGGTCGGTAAAGCGGTAGGTGCCGACCGGCCAGGTGGCGATCTCGGCGCGCGCCATGCGCTCGGCGTAGTCGAGCAGCCCGGCGAGATGCCCACGCATGCCATCCGCGCCGTAGCGGCGCACCAACGCGCCCAGCTCCCGCGCGCCCACCTGGCAGGCGGCGTATTGCGCGCGCAGGTCGCCGAGCACGATCTCCGGCACGCGGACATTCAGTCCGATCATCGCCGAGAGCGTGTCGTCCATCACGCCCGCGCGATAGAGCTTGAGCGGCGGGATGCGGATGCCTTCCTGGTAGATCTCCGTGCTGTCGGCGGCGTTGGAGCCGGGCACGCGGCCGCCCATGTCGGTGTGGTGGCAGATCACCACGGTCCAGGCGAGCAGCGCGCCGCCTTCGAAGACCGGATAGAACATGAAGATGTCCGGCAGGTGCATGCCGCCCGAATAGGGATCGTTCATCACCACCGCATCGCCGGGCTCGAGCTGCCCACCCCAGCGGGCCTGCACGGCGGCCATCGCCTCGGGGATGGCGCCCAGATGCTGCGCGATGGTCTTGGCCTGGGCCACCATCTCGCCCTTCGCGTCGCAGATGGCGGCGCTGTAGTCCATCACGTCCTTCACGATCTCGGAGCGTGCGGTGCGGATGACGGTATAGGCCACCTCATCCACGATCGCGTCCATCGCGTTCTTGATGACGGCGAAGGTGATCGGATCCTCAGGCATCGGCCGCCTCCATCTCGATGACCACGGTGCCGGAGCCCGCGGCGCGCGCCGTGCAGCCGGGGGGAACGATGATCGTCGTGTCGTAGCTTTCCAGGATCGCCGGGCCATGAACAGGCCCATCCGCGAGGGCCGCGCGGGGCAGCAGGCGCGTCGGCACCGGGGCCTCGCCCCGCGCGAAGGAGACGAGGCGCTCGCCCACCGCGCCGGCCAGGGCGCGGGCATCGAGGGCGAGGGAGGGGAAGTCGATCCGCCCCTCCGCCCGCCCGATGGCCGAGAGCCGGAGATTCACGAGCTCCACGCCCTCGCCCGCGGCGGTGTAGCCGAAGGTCTCGCCATAGAGCCGCTCGAAGCCGGCATGCAGCGCGGCCACGGCGAAGTCGCCCACCGGCACGGTGAGCTGCGAGGATTGGCCGGCGTAGCGCAGATCGGCCGCGTAGCGCAGTTCCACCGTCTCCTTTGCGTAGCCCTCATGGGCCAGGGCCGCGTGGCCCGCCTGGGCCATGCTTGCGCGCGCGGCCTGCAGCAGCGCGGGCGTCACCTGCGCCAGAGGCATGAGCAGGGGATGGACGAATTCGTGCACGGCCTCGGCCGCCAGCATGCCGGCGGCGGAGAAGACGCCGGCGACCGGGCTGATCAGCACGCGCCGAATGCCGAGCAGCCGCGCCACATTCACCGCATGCAGCGGGCCGCCGCCGCCGAAGGCCATCAGCGCCAGGTCGCGCGGGTCCTTGCCGCGTTCCACCGTCACGGCGCGGATGGCGCGGGCCATGTTCACATTGGCGATCTGCCGGATGCCATGCGCCGCCTCCTCGACGCTGAGCTTCAGCGGGCCGGCGATGCGGCGCGCAATGGCCTCGCGCGAGAGCGCCGCATCCACGCGCAGCGAGCCGCCCGCGAGCGCGGTGGGGTTGAGATAGCCCAGCACCATGTTCGCATCGGTCACGGTGGGTTCGGCATTGCCGCGCCCATAGCAGGCTGGGCCCGGATCGCCCCCCGCGCTCTGCGGGCCGACGACGAGCAGACCGCCCGCATCGATCCGCGCTATGGAGCCGCCGCCGGAGCCGACCTCGGCGATGTCGATCGCCGGCACCTTCAGCATGTAGCCCGCGCCCTTCACGAAGCGGGAGGGTGTGCTGATGCCGTCACGGAATTCGTATTCCGTGACGAGCGAGGGCTGGCCGCCCTCGATGATGGCGGCCTTTGCCGTGGTGCCGCCCATGTCGAAGACGATGAGATCCGCCGCGCCGATGCCATCGCCCAGCCGCGCCGCGCCCGCGACGCCGCCGGCGGGGCCGGACCCCACGGCGAAGACCGGCCGCTCGCGCGCCGCATCCAGGCCGATCATCCCGCCATTGGAGGCCATGACCTGGACCGGCGCGGTGATGCCGATGGCGGCGAGCCGCTGCTGCAGGCGGGAGAGATAGCCGCGCATGGCGGGCAGGAGATAGGCGTTCACCACCGCCGTGCTGGTGCGCTCGTATTCCTTGATCTCGGGCAGCACCTCGCAGGAGGCGGTGACGAGGAGCTGTGGCGCGGCCGCGCGCAGCAGGGCGGCGGCCGCGCGCTCATGCGCCGGATGCGCGTAGGAGTTGATGAAGCAGATCGCCACCGCCTCGACGCCCTCGGCGAGGAAGAAGGCCGCGGCCTCGCGCACGCTCTCGGCATCGAGCGGCGTCACGACGCTGCCATCGGCGGCGGTGCGCTCGCGCGCCTCCAGCCGCCAGCGGCGTGGCACCAGCGGCTCGGGCTTGCGCCAGGTCATGTCGAACATGCCCGGCGTGCGAATGCGGCCGATCTCCAGCACGTCGCGGAAGCCCTGCGTCGTCAGCAGGCCGGTGCGGGCGCCGGCCTTCTGCAGGATGGTGTTGGAGGCGACGGTGGTGCCATGGACGATCTCCGTCACCTGGCCGGCGGCGAGCCCGGCCTCCGCGATCACGGCGGCGATGCCGGCGGCGACGCCCTCGCCCGGATCCTGCGGCGTGGTTGTGGTCTTGTTGACGACGATGCGCCCGCCCGGAAGGGCCAGCACCACATCGGTGAAGGTGCCGCCGACGTCCACGCCGATGCGTGCTGGCATTCCGATCGACCTCAAAGGAGCTGCAATTATGTTGACCGGATGGTCAATAGCAGGAAGCATGATCCGGATGAAGCTTCCCCGTCAACGACGAAAACGCGGCACGCGCGATGCCGAGGGCGCCAAGGCCGCGATCCTTGCCTCCGCCGTGCGGGAGTTCACGGAGAAGGGCCTCGCTGGCGCGCGGATGGACGTGATCGCGCGCGGAGCGGAGGTGGCGAAGGGCCTCCTCTTCCATCACTTCGGCTCCAAGGAGGGGCTCTGGGTCGCCGCGCTCGAACATGTCTATGCGCTGCTGCGCGCCGGGCAGGACGAGGCGGCGCTGGACGCGCTGGGCCCGGTGGAGGGCATGCGGCGCCTCGCGCATGACACCTTCCGCCTGTTTCGCGCGCATCCCGAGATCGTGGCGCTGATGAACGAGGAAAACCTGCACCGCGCGCGCCACCTGCGCGCGGCGGGGAACATCCCGCGGCTCTACAACCCGCTCTTCGCCACGATGGAGCGCCTGCTGGCCGCCGGGCGCGCGCAGGGGCTGTTCCGCGAGGATGTGGACGTGACGGCGCTCTACGTCGCCATGTCTGGGCTCGGCTATTTCTACTGCGCCAATCGCTGGACGCTCTCGGCCGCCTTCGCGGGGGATCTGTTCCGGCCCGCGCGCCTCGCGACCTATGAGGAGATGTTGGGCGAGATGGTCGTGGCCTATCTGCGGGCTGTGCCGCCGGCCGCCTGAATCCGCTTGCATTGCATACAGTGGTGCATAATGCTGCCCGCATGCGTGCCGCGAAAACCCTGCCGCAACGAACGGAGCCCGCGCGCGGCAGCGCCGGCGACGTGGCCTATGAGGCCCTGCGCGGCATGCTGCTGCTCTTCGAGCTGCGCCCCGGCGAGCGGCTGAACGAGGTGCATCTGGCCGAGCGCCTCGGCCTCTCCCGCACGCCGGTGCGGGAGGCTTTGAACCGCCTGGCGGCCGAGCGCCTCGTGCTCGCCCGCGGCGGCCACGGCTTCTATGTGCGCGACCTCGACCTCAAGGAGGCGATGGACCTCTACGAGCTGCGCACCGCGCTGGAGGTCACGGGCTTCCGCCACGCCTGCGAACGGGCCAAGGCCACGGACATCACGGCCCTGCGCCGAGGCTGGCGCGCAACGCTGCGCCAGTCCCATCGCATGAATGACCGCGCGGCTATGGTGGGCGAGGATGTGCGCTTCCATGAGGCGCTCTGTGCGCTGGGCGGCAACCACGAATTGCTGCGCATGCTGGGCGAGGTGAATGCGCGCACCACCTTCATCCGCTGGGCCTATGCCACCGGCCCGCGCCCCGAGCTGAACTTCGACGAGCATGACGCGCTGCTGGAAGCGCTGGTAGCGCGCGATGCCGCCGCCGGCGAAGAGATCCTCCAGCGTCATATCGGCCGCCGGGCCGAGGCGCTGACCAGCCTGTTGGCGCCCGCGCGCGCCTTCCCCATCACCCCGCGCAGGAGAACCACCTGATGCCCGATACCCCAATGCCGCAAGCCCCGCTCGTCATCGTCCAGCCCGACGAGGGACGCTCCTTCTGGCAGCCCGTGCCGGCCAATGGCTTCGTGCGCTGCATGCTCGCTTCCAACGAGATCGGCGCCGGGACGCCCTTCGCCATGGGCACGCAGACGGTGGATCCCGGCAGCTTCGTCCGCGAGCACGTCCATCCCGATAATGAGGAGGTGATCTTCGTCCTCGAGGGCAAGGGCGAGGCGCTGCTGAACGGCACGGACAAGGTGCCGATGAGCAAGGGCACCTGCATCTTCCTGGGCAAGGGCCGATCCCACCGCTTCCAGGCGAGCGACGACGCGCCGATGACCTTCATGTGGCTGATGATGCCGGGCGGCCTCGAGACCTTCTTCGCCCGCATCGGTCGTGAGCGGAAGCCGGGTGACCCGCAGCCGCCCAACTTCCCGCGCCCCGTGGACGTGCTGCAGATCGAGGCCGAGACGGTTTTCGGCTCGCTTCCGCCGAAGGCCTGACCGGATGATCGTCGAGGAGCGGGATTATCGCCTGAAGCCCGGCAAGCTCGGGCTCTTCGTCGCCACCTATGAGAAGCACGGGCTGCCCCTGCAGCTCAAGCATCTCGGCAAGTTCCTCGGCTATTTCACGACCGAGATCGGCGAACTGAACCACGTCGTGGCGCTCTGGGGGTATGAGGGACTGGATGACCGCGCGCGGCGCCGTGCGGCCATGCTGGCCGATCCGGAATGGCAGGCCTATCTCGGCATGGTGGCGGATTACCTGGATGTGCAGAATACGCGCATCCTGACGCCCTCCAACTTCTCGCCGATCCAATGAGCGCGCTTCCGAGCGTGGCGCTGATCGGCGCCGGCACCATCGGCACGGCCTGGGCCGTGGTCTTCGCCCGCGCGGGCTGCACCGTGCGCGTCTGGGATGGGGATTCCGCCGCGCTGGAGCGCTTCCCCGCCCGTGCCGCCGCTGTCTTCGAGGCGCTGGAGGGCTCGGCCATTGCGGGCCTACCGGGCGGGCTTTCCCGCATCACAACCCATGCGGATCTTGACGGGGCGGTCGGCGATGTGGATTGGGTGCAGGAGCAGGTAAAGGAAGATCTGGCTGTCAAGCAGGAGGTGCTGCCGCGCGTGGAAGCCGCGATGCGCGCCGATGCGGTCCTCGCCACCTCCACCTCTGGCCTCTCGCAGGCGGCCTTGGCATCCGTGCTGGCGCGGCCGGATCGCTTCATCGTGGTGCATCCCCTCACACCGCCCTTCCTGCTGCCGGTGACGGAGATCGTGACCCATCCCGGCACCTCGGAGGCGACACTGGCCGAGGCCTATCGCGTGATGCAGGCGGTGGGCCAGAAGCCCATCCGCGTGCATGGCGAGATCAGCGGCTTCGCCATGAATCGTATCCAGGCCGCGATGCTGAACGAGATGGTGGCGCTGGTGCGCGACGGCGTGATCAGCCCCGAGGATGCCGACACCACGCTGACCCATGGCTTCGGCCTGCGCTGGGCGGTGATCGGCCCCTTCGCCGGCGTGGACCTGAACGCGCTGGGCGGCATCCGGCAGTATATGGAGCTCTTCGGCTACATCCTGAACGACGTAGCGAAGGATCGCGGGGCCGCGCAGGCGCTGACCAACGCGGCGGTGGACAAGCTGGAGGCCGGGCTGCGTGCCCAGTTGCCGCTGACGGAGATCCCTGCGCGGCAGAAGCGGCGGGACCGCGCCATCGCGGCGCTCCGCGGCCACTTGGAGAAGGCGGGCCGCCCGTGAGAGCCATCCTCGCCGGCATCGATGCCGTGAACCTGCTGCTGAAATACGTGCTCGCGCTGCTGCTGCTCATGATGACAGTCGGCGCGCTCGGGCAGGTCATCGTGCGCTTCGTGCTGCCGCTCGTGGGCTTCAACGCCTCCGCCGCCTGGACGGAAGAGGTCGCGCGCTTCTCCATGATATGGACGGTCTTCCTCGGTGCCGCCTGGGCCCTGCGACATGGCGAGCTGATCGCGCTGGATCTCCTGACGCATGCGTTGCCTCGCTTGCTCGGGATCGCGATCAAGGTGCTGGCTTACCTGTCCTGCGCCGCCTTCTGCATGCTGCTCATCGTCATCGGCCTCGAATTCGCCGAGATCGGCGAGATCGAGCGTAGTCCGGTGCTGGGCCTGTCGAAATGGTATGTCTTCATGTCACTGCCCATCGGGGCGGGCCTCATGGTGATGAATATCTTGGGCTTCCTGTTGGCTTGCATCATCGACGGGAGCGATCCGCGTGGCGCCCTCGATGCCGTGGCGGATTGAGCCATGATCGGCACCGCCATCGCCCTGATCGTCATGTTCGCTGCGGCCGTTCCGATCGCGTTTTCGCTTGGCATGGCGCCCCTCATCGCGCTCGAGGCGCAGAGCATTCCTCTTATCGTGATCGCTCAGGCAGCGTTGGAGAGCCTGGATAGTTTTACCCTGCTGGCGATCCCGTTCTACGTGATGGCCGGCCGCATCATGCTCGCCGGCGGCATGGCGACACGCCTCGTCGGTCTCGCTGCAGCGCTAGTGGGATGGGTGCGTGGCGGTCTGGGGGCTGCTGGCGTGCTGACAGCCATGTTCTTCGCCACCATCAGCGGCTCTTCCTCCGCCACGGCGGCCGCAATTGGCTCCATTCTCGTGCCGGAGATGACGAAGCGGAATTATCCCAAGCCCTATGCGGCGGCGATAGTTGCGGCCTCGGGCGAGATCGGGGTCATCATCCCGCCCTCGATACCCATGGTCATCTACGCGGTGACGGTGAGCGAGAGCATCGGCTCGCTGTTTCTTGCGGGCATCATCCCCGGGCTCCTCATCGGCTTCAGCCTGATGGCGCTCATCATCTTTCAATCCACGATGCGAGGCTACGGCGACCCTACTCGCTTCGCCCCGCGGGAGATCGGACGCGACGTTTGGGCGGCGACGAAGCGCGCCGCCCTCTCCCTGCTGATGCCGGTGATTGTGCTTGGTGGAATATATGGCGGCATCTTCACCGCGACCGAAGCCGCCGTGGTCGCGGCCGTCTACGCGTTGATCCTCGGCCTCTTCGTCTATCGGGAGTTGGCGTGGCGTGACCTGCCGGAGATTCTCGCTGGCAGCGCGAAGACGTCGGCCATCGTGCTGATCATCGTGGCCTTCGCAAGCGTCTTTGCCTATGTGCTGACAACGTACCAGGCGCCACAGGCAGTGGCCACTTGGCTGTCCGCCATTACCGCGAGCCCGTTGATCTTTCTTCTCCTGGTCAATGGCTTCCTCTTTGTCGTGGGCATGTTCATGGAGACGCTGGCGGCAATCATCATCCTGGCGCCGGTGCTTGCCCCGGCCGCCATCGCGTTCGGGATTGATCCCATCCATTTCGGCGTCATCGTCGTGGTGAACCTCGCAGTCGGTATGGTGACGCCGCCGGTGGGCGTGAACCTCTTCGTTGCCTGCAGCATCAGCAAGCTCCGCATGGAGCAGTTGATGCCGCCGCTGCTGCCCTTTCTCGCTTCTCTCGTGCTGTGCCTGCTCATCATCACCTATGTGCCTGCGCTGTCCCTGGCGTTGGTGCGATAACCCTGAGGAGAATCCCGCAGATGTCCGAGATGTCCCGCCGCAGCCTGCTCCTTGGCGCTGTGGCAACCCCTTTGGCCGCGCCCCTCGTCGCTCGCGCGCAGTCCGTCACTGAACTGCGGCTCGGCCATGTGCTTTCTGAGCAATCTTCCTACCATGTGGCGGGTACCAAGCTCTCCGAATTGGTGGAGCGCCGTACCAACGGCCGCGTGAAGATTAACGTTTTCGCCAACTCCGCCCTGGGCGGCGAACTGCGGTTGATCCAGTCGGCTCGTACCGGTGCGATCGACCTGATGTTCAACAGCCAGCCATCGCTCGAGAATACGATCCGCGATCTGGGCGTGCTCTCGCTGCCCTGGCTCTTCGACAACTACGAGCAGGCGAACCGCTTGATGCAGGGCCAGATGGGCCAGCGTTTGCTGACCTTGCTCGATCCTGTTGGCATGGTCGGACTTTCCTGGTTCAACCTCTTCGAGCGCAGCGTTCTGACCAATCGCCCGTTCACGAACCTTTCGGAGGCGCGTGGCCTCAAGATTCGGGTGATCCAGTCGCCGGGGTATGTGGAGGCCTATCGTAGCCTTGGAATGCAGCCGACCCCCACTGCCTATGCGGAGCTATTCCTCGCGCTTCAGAACGGCGTGGTGGATGCAGCGGAGCTTGCGCCGGATCAGATGATCGCGGACCGTTTCGTCGAGGTGATCCGTCACTATGTTCTGACGCGGACGCACCAGCTGCCCTCCGTGCTCATCGCCTCGCGCTCGCGCTTCACTGCCCTGCCGCCCGATGTACAGACTGCCATCCGCGAAAGCGTTCCGGCCGCCGTCACCGAAGGTCTCGCGTACTACAACCGCTTCCGCGAGGAGAGTTTCGTGGAGGTGCGCCGGCGCGGGATCAACATCATCGAGCCCGACCTTGCACCCTTCAAGGCAGCTGCACGCCCGGCCTATGACACCATCCTCGCCAATGCGCCAAATGGACGCGCGCTGCTGGCGGAGATCGAGGCCGCGAAGGCTCGCGCTTGAGGTTGACCCGGCCTGATGGCGCAGAGCTCGCTGTCACCATCACGGGCGAAGGGCCGGGCCTTCTCCTTGTTTCGGGCCTGGGTGGCACGGCCGGATTCTGGTCGCGTATTGTGCCGGTATTGGCGGCAAGTTTTCGCGTGGCGGTACTGGACCAGCGCGGTGTCGGCGCAAGCACCCGCGGCACAGCGCCGGTCACCATCACGACGCTGGCAGAGGATGCGGCAGCGGTGGCTACCGAACTGGGCGGGCGGTTCGCGCTTTGCGGTCATTCCACCGGGGCGGCCATCGTGCTGACCATGGCGGCCGGGCGCATGTGCGACGTCTCGCGCATCGTTCTCTCGGCCGGTTGGCTGCAGCCGGACCCTTATCTGCGAGCGCTTTTCACCACGCGTCTCGCGATCCTGGAGCGCGCGGGTTATGCGGCCTACGAGCAGATGGGCCGCTTTCTCGGCTATCCCGCCGAGACGTTGGTGGCCGCCGGAAACTTCGCCACACCGGACCGCCTGCCTGAGGGGCGCGAAGTGGAGGAACGGCAACGCTGGTCCGAACGAATCGGCGCCCTGCTGGACTTCAATGGGACAGATTTGCCGCCCTGTGTCTCCGTGCCCACCCTGGTGGTGGGCACGCCTGATGACCTCATCGTCCCACATCACCATCAGCGGGCTACCGCCGAGGCTATCCCGGGCGCCGCCTTCGCTCCGCTGTCTGACGGCGGGCACTTCTATCCGCAGACGCGGCAGGCTGCCTTTCTGGACAGGGTGCTGCCCTTCCTGTCGGTCTAAGTCTCACATAACCACGCCACCGCCATCCACAACATAGGTGGCGCCGGTGACGAAGGATGCGTCGTCTGATGCAAGAAAGACGATGACCTGCGCCACCTCTTCCGGTCGCCCCATGCGGTTCATGGCGCTGCGCGAATTGAGTACTCGCTTGAACTCCTCCGGATCGGCTGCGTTGGCGATCATGCGGTCGAAATAAGGGCTGCCGATCGGCCCCGGGGCAACGGCATTCACGCGGATGCCCTCGGCCACATGGTCCAACGCCATCGCGCGTGTCAGGCTGTCCACCGCGCCCTTGCTCGCCACGTAGGTCACGCGGTCCTTAAGCCCGATGATCGCGATGTTGGAGGCCGTGTTAACAATCGCGCCACCGCCCTGCGCGCGCATCACCGGCACCACGTGTTTGGCGCTGAGGAACACCCCCTTCACATTCACGGCGAAGAGCGCTTCCCAATCCTCCTCGCGCGTGCTCACCACATCGCCCTGGATGCCATAGCCCGCATTGCTGCAGAGGATGTCGATGCGGCCGAACGCCCTAACTGTTGACGTCGCCATGTGCGCGCAATCGTCGCTGACGGTCACGTCCACTTCGATGGCAAGGCCGGGGCCCGTGAGCATGGAAACGGTTTCCTCGGCAGCGGCCAGGTTGCGGTCGGCGACGGCAACGGTGGCCCCTTCGCGCGAGGCCAGCAGGGCCGTAGCACGGCCTATGCCGCTGCCCCCGCCCGTGATGAGGAGGATCTTGTTCGCAAGCCGCATGCTTATCACCTTTTCCTGGTGGTCACGCGCCGAGCAAGAGCGTCTTCGCCAGGCTGCGCGGACTCTATCCTAGGCGCGCCTTGCGGTCCCGTTCAAACGGGGCGCCGCTGGACTGTTGAGGGAGATGCCGCCTGACGCGGAGCCGGGGCTCGGATCTGGCCCCAAGCCCGGCATTCGCAACGCGGACGGCCGCCGCCCATCGCGCAACAAGCGCCTGGAACATGCCAGGCGCTTCAGTTGTGGACCATTATTGGCCATGCAGGTGAATTCCCTTCGACGTATTGCCGATAGCGGGTCTACCCGCCGTGCGGAGGACTCCGGAGGATCATCCGGCATGAGGGGTGCGCGGTCGGTGCCGAGAGGCGGACGCGTACCTGTTCTCACGCCCGATAAGCCAGTCATGCCCACGTCTCGGCCGCTCGTGGGCGCACCGATGCCTGCGCGTCCCAGACAGGGGCGTGCAGGCCATGCGCGCAGTCATGTATTTTCGCTTGCTGGATAGGCAGATGGCATCCAGCCACCATCCTGTTCTGCGAGGAGCATGGAAGACTATGCTTTCGTGGGTTTTGCCACCATCCATGCGGCGCGGGGCGACCTGAAAGCGCGCTCCTGAAGGGCGACCTTTTCCGCCCTCGCCACCGAATGCTCGGGCTTCGCGGCCCTATCTGGCCCCCTCCGGACCTTTTTCTCCGGCCTCGGTCATCTCGCGTTGCAGGAAGATGTTCAGGAAGGTGCGGATCGCTGCGACGGCCGCGAGTTTGCCGATCTGGTCCCAGCCGGGCGAGATGGCGGTGCCTACAATATCCGCGGCGAGTTGGAATTCGAGGGCGAGGGAGAGACCGCGCGCCAGGCCCATCCGCACATCGGGTGTGGTTCGGCCCAGAACTTGGGCCAGCAGGCGCCCCACGGCGAGCAGCATTGCGACCAGGATGATGCCAATGCTGACAGCCTCGATGCCGAGCTTGAGCCAGGAGGCCAGGGCCATGACAGCCGCTTCGAGGGCTTCAGGATGGGGCGAGAGGGGCATTTGCAGGCTCCAGGCTCGGATGGGCTGCCCGGCGCAGCGGCTGGCTGCGGGGCTTAGGTCAGCCTAGACCATGCCGTGTTCGGATGGGCTGCCCGGCGCAGCGGCTGGCTGCGGGGCTTAGGTCAGCCTAGACCATGCCGTGTTCGGATGCCGCCACCTGTCCGGCCAGCCGACCGAGCACTACGGCAGTCAGCAATCCGTTGCCGGAGAGATAGCCCGAGGCGCTCGGCCCCGAGACGCCGCAGGCGGCTCCACCTGCCGCCAAGAGATTGGGAAGCGGACGGCCATCGGGTCGCAACACACGTGCCGCCTCATCCACGACAAGGCCGCCCTGGGTGTGGAACAATGCGCCGGTCACGCGCACCGCATGGAATGGCGGCACGAGGCGGTGCGTCAGCGACCAGTCGCGCCCAAAGGCGTCGGTCCCCGTGGTCGGCGGGCGCTCTATCGCGGGTAGGCCTGTGCGCTCGGTCAATTCTTCCCAACTCTCCGCGGCCACAATGGTTCCATGAGCTTCGGCTTGGCGGAAATCCTCGAACTGTCGGGCCACTTTGGCGATCCGCGAGTCGAAGATGTTCCATGCGACACCGCTCGGCTGCGCCAATACCGCTGCAGCTGCTTCGGAGTATCCCGACGCCTCATTCCAGAAGCGGCGGCCCGTTTGGTTCACCTGGAAGCCGCCCTCCATGATGACAGCCCAGGTGACGAGGATTCCCGCGGGATGCGCTACCGAACCGTGGCCTTGGTGCCCGCTCAGATGGCGCGTCGCTGCGCCCAGTGCCTCGCCCCAGCGCAGCGCATCGCCACGATTGCCCGCATGGCCGAAGTAGACCGCCCCAGCGAGTTCCGGGATGTGCCGCGCGACAAGGGCTGGATTGCCCCCATAGCCGGAGCAGGCCAGGATCAGCACATCGCAGCCCACCAACTCGGTGCTGCCATCCGGGCGCGCGATGGTAGCGGCGCGAACGGCATCGGACGCATCGGCGTGCAGATGTGTGACTGTGGCGCCGGTGACCAGGGTCACGCCGGCCCGCTGAGCTGCCTCCAGAAGCGCATCCATCAGCTCGGCTCCAGCGCGTGTCGGCAGCCCATGCATGCGGCGACGACGGTGGCCTGGATAGTCAAAGTCATCCACCAGCGAGAAGGCGAGGCCGTGGCGGTCAGCCAGCCACTCGATGGTGCCGGCGGCGCCCTTGGTGACGGCGGCCACGCTGCGCGGGTCTGCCGCGCCCCCGGCCTTCTTCTGGACATCGGCGGCAAAGGTCTCGGGATCGTCGACGATGCCACACGCCGCCTGCCAACGCGTGCCGGCGGCCGGGATGAGCCCCGCCGAGAGCGCGGTGGAACCACGCGGCAGTGCATCGCGCTCCAGGACTACGACTTCTGCCCCGAATTCGGCGGCCGCGAGTGCGGCGACGAGGCCGGCCGCGCCGCCGCCGACGATCAGGACCGGCGCGGTGAACTCGGGCGCTACCGCCTCGCGCAGCACGCTCACCCGATCGCCTCCGCCAGGCTGGTGATGCGCGCGATAGAAGCGAGGCTCGCCAGCGCCGTCTCGTGCAGGGCGGGGGTGAAGGCGGCGCAGCCATCACTCAGCACTGTGACCTCGTACTCGCGGACATGCGCGTCGCGTGCGGTTGAGGTGACGCCGCCATTTGTGACGATGCCCGCTATAAGGAGCCGTGTGACGCCAACCTTGCGCAGCACCCATTCCAGCCGCGTCTGGTGAAAGGCGGAGTATGCCACTTTCTCGACACTGAAGTGAGCCGGCTGCAATTCATCCACCAGCGCATGGCCCCAACTCCCCGCCGCGAAATCCCCCCGTGCGAGAAAAGGGCGTAGCCGGCGCAGATGCGGGTCGATCATCGGCTCGCCGTCCCGCCCCGGCACCAGGGTGAAATGGGTGGAGATCACCACGCCGCCTGCCGCCCGCACCTGCCGCGCCAGCGGTGCCAGACGCGCGGGCAGCGCCGCGATGGCCGCCGCGCCTTGCCCCGCGCGGCCATAGGCGCCGTCGGGGTGCAGGAAGTCGTTCTGCAGATCGCAGAGGAGCAGGGCGGTGTCCTTCATGTGCGCTCCAGGATCAGGTTGCCGAGCGTGTCGGTGCGCGCGGCGAGGCCGGGTTCGACGAGGATGGTGGTGTCCGGCTGCTCCAGCAATGCGGGCCCCTGGACCACATGGCCGGCCGGAAGTTCCAGCCGCGCGAAGACGGGCGTGGTCCACCAGGCGCCGTCGAAGCGGACCTGACGCGCCTCGAGCGGCGTGGTGCGGCTGGTGGCGGGCGGGGCGAGGGCCGCCATGTCGAAGGCCGGCCGCCGGCCGATCGCGGTGACGCGGCTGCTCAGGATGCGCACGCCGATGCCGGGCAGCAGGCGCGAGAAGGCGCGACTATAGGCGGCATCGAAGGCGGTGCGGATGATCTCCTCCGTCACTTCGGCGCCCGGCAGGGGCACCGCGACCGTGTGCGTCTGGCCGAGATAATGCATGTCGAGCTCGAAGACGCTCTCGATGCCGGTGAGCGGCAGGCCCGCATCCTCCACCACCGCGCGCGTGGCCGCTGCCGTCTCGACCAGATGGCGGCTGAGCGCGGCGGCATTGAGGCCCGCGAGGTCGAGATTGAGCGTGCGCGTCGCATCATGTCGCACATCGGCCAGCACGCAGCCCAGCGCCGAGGTGATGCCGGGGAAGCGCGGGACGAGCGCGGCGCGCAGCCCCACCTCGCGCAGCAGGGCGCCCACATGCAGCGCGCCGCCGCCGCCGAAGGGCAGCAGCGCGAACTCGCCCGGATCATGCCCGCGCTCGATGGAGACGAGGCGGATGGCGCCCGCCATGCGCGCATTGGCGACGCGGATGATGGCCTCGGCGGCGCTTGCGGCATCGAGGCCGAGGGGGCGGCCGACATGTTCGAGGATCGCGGCCTCGGCGGCCGCGGAATCGAGCCGCGCGAGCGCACCGCCGATGGGTCGTGCGGCGTTGATGCGGCCGAGCACGAGGTTGGCGTCGGTCAGCGTGGGGCGGGTGTTGCCCTGGCCGTAGCAGACGGGCCCCGGGCGGCTGCCGGCGCTTTCGGGGCCGACCTGGAGAAGGCCGCCCGCATCCACCCGCGCGATGGAGCCGCCGCCCGCGCCGATGGTGGTGATCTCGATCATCGGGCTGCGAATGACCAGGCCGAAATCCACCGTGGTCTGGGCGGCGAGCGCCATCTCGCCCTCCACCACCAGCGAGACGTCGAAGGAAGTGCCGCCGAGATCGCCGGTGATGACATTGGGGAAGCCGGCCGCGCGCGCGATCGCGGCGGCCGCGATCACGCCTGCCGCCGGGCCGGAGAGCGCGGTGCGCGCGGGCGTGGCGCGCGCCCGCGCCGTGGACATGATGCCGCCATTGGACTGCACGATGTGGAAGCGCCCGGTGAAGCGGCGGCTGGCGAGCGCGCCCTCCAGCCGCTCCAGATAGTCGGCCACCTTGGGCTGGAGATAGGCGTTGAGCGCTGTCGTGCTCGCGCGCTCGAATTCGCGGATCTCGGGCAGGATCTCGCTGGAGACGCTGACATGCGCGTTGGGCCAGAGGGCGCGCAGCGCCGCGGCCGCCGCGCGCTCATTGGCCGGGTTGGCGTAGCTGTTGATGAAGACCAGCGCCACCGCCTGCGCCCCCTCGGCCAGCAGGGCGCTGGCCGCCGCGCGCACGGCATCGAGGTCCACCGGCGTTTGGATGGTGCCGTCCGCCAGCGTGCGCTCGGGCACTTCGACGCGCAGCGCGCGCTCGGCGATGGGCGTGAAGCTGCCCCAGAGGCCCCAGGCGCGCGGGCGGTCCCGCCGGCGCATCTCCAGCACGTCGCGGAAGCCCTGCGTGGTGATGACGCCGAGGCGGCAGCCCTTGCGCTCCAGCAGCGCATTGGTGCCGACGGTCGTGCCATGCACGATGGCGCCGAAGCCCGCGACATCGCCGAGCGCGGAGAGGCCCTGCAGGAAGCCCACCGCCTCGTCGCCGCGCTGCGAGGGGACCTTGGCGGTGCGGAAGGCGCCGGTGGTCGGGTCGAAGAGGAAGAGGTCGGTGAAGGTTCCGCCGACATCCACGCCGATGATGGCACTCATGCCACGTAGCCCTGGCGGAGGTCCTCGGCGCGGGCCGCGGGGTCGCGCTCCGTGGGATCGCCCCAGCCACCGCCGCCCGGGGTTTCGAGGCGCACACGGCCGCCCTGGGGCAGCGTGACGCCGACGACCTTGCTGGCCAGCGGTGGCGTGTTCCAGGTCGCGCCATCGGTGGTCCAGCTGAAGCGGTTCAGCGCGGCAGGGCCGCCGCCCTGCACGCCGAAGGGCGCGAAGCGCCCGCGCTCACCGAGCAGGAAGACCTCCGTGGTGCCGGGGGCAAGCGTCTCGATCTCGTAGATGGCGCCGAGGCCGCCGCGGTGGCGCCCATCGCCCGCGCTGCCAGGGCGCAGCGCCCATTGGGTGAACATCACGGGATGCGCGGCCTCCAGGATCTCGGCCGGCGGCATGGTGGCGGTGCTGATCGGGTTGTTGGCGTGGGTCAGGCCATCGCCCTCCGGATTGCCGCCGAGCCCGCCGCCGAAGAAGGAAAACAGCACGAAGCGGCCGCCATTGGCGCGGCTGCCCGCCATGGAGAGCGCGTTGATGGTGCCGAAGGGCGCGGCGGTGGCGCGGGCGGGGTCGGCCTTGGCGAGCGCGCCGAAGACCACGCCGATCACGCGCAGGATGGTCTCGGTATAGCCGCCGACGGGCCGCGGCGCCTCGGCGCTCAAGAGCGAGGTTGGCGGCAGGGTGAAGCGCACGCCGCGCAGCACGCCCGCATTGGCCGGAACCTCCGGAAAGGCGTGCTTGAGCGCCACGTAGCAGCAGGCGATGGCGGTGGCGCGCGCGATGTTGAGCGGCCCGGCGCAGGCTGCAGAACTGCGGGAGAAGTCCAGATGCAGCGCATCGCCCTCCACCGTCATGTCGAGCGCAATCCGCAGCGGTTCGTCGGTGATGCCGTCATTGTCGAGGAAATCCTCGAAGGCATAGGTGCCGTCGGGCAGGGATGCGATCTCGGCGCGCATCAGCGCCTCGGCACGATCAAGCAGGGCCGACCAGGCGCCTTCCAGCACCGGCGCGCCATATTCGGCGAGCAGCGCATCCAGCCGCCGCTGGCCGAGGTCGAGCGCGTTGAGCTGGCCGTTCAGGTCGCCCCAATTGGATTGCGGCACGCGGGAATTGGCGGCGAGGATGTCGAGGAGGTCCTGGTCGAGCCGGCCCCCGCGGATCAGCTTCACGGGCGGAATCCGCACGCCCTCCTGGTGGCTCTCCGTGGCCCGGGCGTTGAAGTTGCCCGGCACATTGCCGCCGATGTCGAGCCAATGGCCGACGCTCGCCAGCCAGCAGAAAAGGCGGCCCTCATGGAAGACGGGGCGCACCAGGCGGAAGTCGTTCAGATGCGTGCCGCCCGCATAGGGGTCGTTGAAGAGGAAGGTGTCGCCGGGGTCGAGGTCGCCGTCCCGCGCCACCTTCTCGATCACGGCACGAACCGCGAAGGACATGGCGCCCACGAAGATGGGCAGGCCCTGCGTGCCCTGGACCAGCGTGTCGCCATTGGTCGGGTGGTATATGCCGTGGCAGGCGTCCCGCGCCTCGGCGATGATGGGATTGAAGGCGCTGCGATAGAGCGTCGCGTCCATCTCATCGGCGATCTGCTCGAGCCGCCCCTTCAGGATGGCGAGCGTGACGGGGTCCGGCGAGGTCATCATGTGGCGGGACTGTCATGATGCGGGGCGTGGCGCAAGCCCCCGAAAAACCTTGCTTGCATCTTGCGTGGCTTGGCCCCACTACCTGTCGTAAGATGACATGGACTCCATCAATGCGCCCGATCCCCCGCCGCGCCGCCCTGCTGGCGCCGACCCTCCTCGCCGCGCCGGCCCTGGCCCAGGCTCCGGATTGGACGCCGCATCAGCCCGTGCGGCTGATCAACCCCTTCGCGCCCGGCGGCAGCCCGGACATCCTGGCCCGCGCCATGGCGCCGCATGTGCAGCAGATGCTTGGCCAGCCCATGGTGGTGGAGAACCGCCCGGGCGCCGGCGGCATGGTGGGGGCACGCTACGCCGCGCAGCAGCCGGCTGACGGGCATGCCGTGTTCCTCGCAGCCATCTCGGCCGTGCTGGCGCCCTTCATGGCGCGCGAGCCGGGCTATCGCATCGAGGATTTCCGCCCCGTCTCCATCCTCACCGTCACACCGCTCGTCCTCGTCGTGCGGGAGAATTTCCCGGCGCAGAATGTCGCGGAATGGGATCGCGCGCTGCGCGCCAATCCGGGCCGTTTCACCTACGCGACCGCCGGCATCGGCACGCCGCACCAGATGGCGGCTGAGCTCTACGCCAACCTCACAGGCGCGCAGATCACGCATGTGCCCTATCGCGGCACGGCGCCGGCGCTGACCGACATCCGTGCCGGCACGGTCGATTTCATGTTCGCCGACCTCGCCGCCGCGCTGGGGCAGATCCGGCAGGGCGGGCTGCGCGCGCTGGCGGTCACGACGAACCGCCGCGTGCCCGCCATCGCCGATGTGCCGATGATGGGCGATACCATCCTGCCCGGCTTCGAGGCCTATAGTTTCGTGAGCTGGTGGGTGCCGGCCCGCACGCCGGATGCCGCGGTGCGCCGCCTCAACCAAGTGGCGCTGCATGCGCTGGGCCAGGCGGATGTGCAGGCGCGCATCCAGGAGTTCGGCTTCCTGGCGGAGGGGACGAGCGCTGACCGAGCGCAGCAATTCGTGGCTACCGAGGGCGCCAAGTGGAGCGCGCTGATCCGGGCCCGTAACCTGCGCTTCGAAGAGGGTTGACGTCGCGGGAGCGGGGTGTGCCGCCCCCGCGCGGCCATCTCAGCGCGCGAGCGATGCGACGCGCGCGCTGCCTCGCATGGGGGCTTCGGCCGCGGCGGCTTCCGCCAGCAAAGCGAGACTGCTGCTGTAATAGCCGAGGTCCGTGACGGCATCCGCAAGCCCCTCCGGCGCCGTCGGCTGCACCAGGCGGCGGATGGCCGCATGGCCGCGACTGGCGGCAAAGGGCGCAATCCGGTTGTCGCTCAGGGTGACCCATGCCGGCTGGTAAGGATGCCTGGGGTCGGCCCAGAAGCCGGCCACTCGCTGCATCAGCGGCGTCTGCCAGCGCCCTGACCATGCCAGATAGATGGGCAGCCGCACGGCGTCGTCACCGAAGCGGTCGCCGCGAACGGGCTCTGGCTCGACTGGTGCGCCTGGCCGCCGCATCACCACCCAATCCGCCGGAAGCGACCAGCGCCCATGGCGAGATTCCATCAGCATTCTGTCACCTTCCGCGATGAGGGCCGGCCAGGCGGGATGGGGATGCGCAGCGGCCAGCGCCTCGAGCGCTGGGAAAACATAATAGGAGGGGTTGAGCACCAGATGCGTCCCGTGGTCGAAGCCCCAGGCGCCCGGCATCAGCACCACTCGTCCGCCGATCTGCCGGCATGATACGCGCAGGATGTCCTGCGCAATGGCGATTGCCAGGGGGCGGTAGCCTTGTCCAGGCCAGCGCTCCTCGGCGCGGAGCAGAGCCCAGGCGTGGAAGATGTCGGCATCCGTCGCGGAGTTGATGTCATCCACGCCACCGATCGGGCGGAACCGCCAAGCCAGGAGACGGTCGCCTCGGATGGCGAGGGTGGAGCGGGTCCATCGAAAGATGCGCTCGAAGGCTGCGCGGTCGTCATGGATAGTTGCCAGGAGCATGCCCCAGGCCTGACCTTCGGAGTGTGAGATCCCACCGTTGCCGTTGTCCACAATTCGGCCCGACGGAGTGACAAAGCGTTGCTTAAAGTGCCCCCAGGCGGAGAACTCCGCCGCAGCTTCGAACGGGGCCAGCCCGAGGGAGAGGGCTGGGAGCGAGAGGATGGCGCGTCGGTTAAGCGAAGCGGGCATGCATCTGGTTCCGGCGGAGTGTTAACTCGATATTAACAACCTATAGTTGTATGCAAAGTCGCAACGAGGTGGAGAATGGTTGAGTTGTGTTGATCGGCCCCGCCGTCAGCCAGCCGCTGGGCTCGGGAAGCCAGCGAAGGCGTAACCCGCGGGCCGCACCGTCACGATGACGCCTGGAGCAAGCTTCTGGCGAAGCTTGCAGATCACTGTGTCTACCGCCCGATCCCCAGGATGCAGCGGCCGTCCGAGCACTCTCTCGCACAATTCAGCGCGCGTGACGGCTTGGCCTTCTGCCGAGGCGAGGGCACGCAACACGCCGAACTCGGCAGTCGTCAGGCCGCAGGCGGAGCCGTCAGGGCGAACCACATCCCGCCGACCTTCCGAGAGCACCCAAGCAGGCTGTGAGCGGTAGGCAGAGCCTTGCATCCGGCGCAGCACAGCGCGCATGCGCGCCATGATCTCCCGCTCCGGGACGGATTTGTGCACCTGGTCGTCAGCGCCCATCTCGAGGTTGATGATGCGATCCACCGGATCCGATTGCGCGGTGAGGATGATGACCGGCACGCTTGAAACCGCACGAATGCGGCCCAGCACCTCGGTACCCGTGACGTCTCCAAGGCGCTGTTCGAGCAAGATGAGATCGGGCGACTCCAACTGCAGCCGCACTGGCAGTTCATCCGCGCCCTGTATGGCAGTGACCCGGTAGCCGTGCCCCGTGAGATACTGCGTGAGGCGACGCAGGTGCTCCGCATCCTGGTCCAACAAGAGAATTCGTTCAGCCAAGCCCCGTGACGGCGCGGTGGCCTCGCCACGGCCGTGCCGGCTCGGAGCCGCTGTGGGCCTTTGGCCCTGTGACGATGCGTCCGGTAGGGAGGGCAGGTATGAGGGGGCTGACCGGCGCGGACGACCCAGGGTCACGTCACCGTCCGCCCGGCGCATGCCCCTCCTCCATCACTGCATGGTCCGTTTCGCGAAGTTCGCGTGCAAGCCCAGCCGTTATCTGCTGCCAGTCCGCGAGCGCGCCTGACAACTCGCCGCCATTCGTCGCAGCGTGGCCCAGCCGCATCGTCGCCTCGGCTGCCGCGTCAGCATCCAACTCGCGCAGTACGGGCGCGAGTCGCCGAGCGGCTGCGGCGAGGTTGGTCATATCGCCGCGCGCGGCGTGTTCGGGGACCACCTCAAGCCCTGTCCGAATCTCCTGCATGAGCCCACGAATGACAGGCTCGGCTGCGGCCCCCATACGGGCACGCAGCCGCGCGGCGCCCTGCGCGAGCACCTCGGCCGGCACCTCGGGCGGTCCGCCCCGGCGGCGCGTGACATCCGCCAGCTTTTCAAGCAGCTGTGCGCGATTGATTGGCTTGGCCAGATGCCCATCCATGCCGGCATCGAGGCAGGACTGCACCTGATCCACCATGGCCGAGGCGCTTAGGGCGATGATGACGACCTGGCCGGCCGGGCCCTCCAGCGCGCGGATGCGACGCGTCGCCTCCAGGCCGTCCATACCGGGCATCTGCACGTCCATCAGCACGACATCGTAGGCGGTGCGTTGGACTGCCTCCACGGCCGCCATCCCGTCCGCCACCAAGTCTACGACATGCCCGGCCTTTTCCAGCATGACTCGGGCGAGGCTGCGATTGACCAGGATATCGTCCGCCACCAGCAACCGAAGCGGGCGCGCTGTCTCGGGTTCGGGCGGGGCAGGCGGCTCGGGGGCGGGTACTGCCTCGGCGACCTCAGGTTCGCTCATCGCCGGCATCGGCAATTCGACCCAGAACAGGGCGCCACGCACGGGGGCGGAATCACAGCCGATCTGGCCGTTCATCGCAGCCACAAGCTGCGCCGAGATGGCGAGGCCAAGCCCGGTGGAAGGCGCCCCGGGTTCGACCGGCGCGCCGATCTGGCTGAAATCGCGAAACAGCAGCGTGCGCTTCTCCTCCGGAATGCCGCTTCCTGAGTCTTCGACCTCAATGCGCACCCAGCCGGGTCGGCTTTGGCTCAGCCGCATGACAACGCGTCCTGCCGCCGGGGTGAACTTTACCGCGTTGGAGAGCAGGTTCAGCAGGATCTGGCGGAGGCAAAGCGGATCCACGAGGACTGTGGCCGGAAGCGCGGCGTCAACGTCAACCGCAAGGGCGATGCGCCGGCGCTCTACCTCTGGAGCGACGAGTGCGGCGCAGACCTCCGCTAGGGGACGAAGGGCTGTGGCTCGGGGCTTCATGTCCAGGCTCCGCGCTTCTGCCTTGGAGAGATCGAGCAGGGTGTTCACCACATCGCGCAGGTGGGCGGCTGCGTTGTAGACAAGGCCCAGCTGCTCGCGCTGCCCCGTGCCGAGATCCGCGTTCTGCAGGAGCAGTTCCGCAAAGCCGAGTACGGCGTTCAGCGGCGTGCGAAGCTCGTGCGACATGCGGGCCAGGAACATGCCCTTGGCAGCTGAAGCGCGCTGCGCCATGTCACGCGCAACGCTGAGCTCTGCCATTGCGCGCTTGAGTTCCGTGATGTCGGTGCGGATGCCTACCACGCCGCCGTCGGGTATGGGGCGTTCGGTCAACAGCAACCAGCGACCATCGGGAAGGAGACGCTCGAACTGCTGGAGTTCGCCCCGGCGGCGTCGCAGCTTGAGATCCTGCAGGAAGGCCTCGATTGCGGCGTCGGTCGGTTCGCCCTGCAACTGCGGATACTGGCCACGCCTGGCTCCCTCGCGGATGATGTCGTCGAAATGCGCGCCGGGCCTGATGAAGGGCGCCGAGATGCGATACATGTCGCGGTAGCTGCGGTTGGACACCACCAGCCGGTCTGTCGCGTCGAACATGACGAAGCCATCGGTCATGCTGTCCAACGCATCTTCCAACTGGCGCCGCCACGCCACGCGGTCGGCTTCCGCACGATCACGCTGAGTGAGCCAGACGATCAGCGCGATCATGAGCGCTATCGTCAGCAAGGCGAAAACCGCAGAGATCAGCACCGTCCGGTCGCGATTGACTCGCCAGGCCGAGAGCGCCGCGTCTACCTCCATCTCGGTTGTCAACCTCAGTGCCGGATACAGCGTCTGCCATGAGGTGCCGATCACATCGCGACCGTCCATTCGCGAGGGATGGATGGCTGGGCCCATGTTCTCTGCGGGGCCGGGCTGCAGACGAAGCCCGTGGTTCTGGGCGGTGGCCGCCAGGATCGTACCCCCCGCGCGTTCGAGCCAGATGCGCAAACCCGGGGTCTCGATCCCCGGTGCCATGAGGTTTGCAAGCATCTGGACCTGCACCTCGGCCACGCCGTGCACGTTCCCCAACCCAGGAAGCTGCATCGGCCGCGCGAAAAATACCGACCATTCCCCCGTGGCCGGGTTGCGGACCGGCTCGCTGACAAGGAGTCCGCCTGCGCTCAGGCCCGCGCTGACATAGCCCGGTCCGATCGGCGCTACGAGCGGTCGGCGGCGCGAAGCCGGCAGCGCCGCGGCTACGGTGCGCCCCGCGCCATCGACCAGCAGGATGTCGCGGACGGCAAAGTTCTGGCTGTTGAGGTGGCGCAGTTGGCTGTTCACCCCCTCCAGTTCGCGCTCCGCCGCTGAAGCGGCTGGATTGCCAAGGACAGGGGCGAGCAGGGCGGGCAGGCTCGCTAGCATCGCGTCCACCGGGAAGAGCGTGCGATTGATGGCGTCGCGCACTGCATGCCCGGCGCGTTCGGTCAGCCCGGTCGCACTCTCCATGGCAGTTCTGCGTGATGCGTCGAGAAGTGCGCCCACGGCCAGCGCCTGGGTGAGAAGCAGAAGGACGCCGCAAATAGCGATGCCGATACGAAGGGGGCGGCCATAGGTCATCGCGCCGGCACCCCCGCCTCGATGCCGGTGCTGATGCCCAGGGTCTCGTTCCAGGTCCTCGCACACTCATCTCCGCACCGCTCCAGCCAACGCGGGAGAACGGTCTGACGAACGAGGCGTCGCCGGATCTCCTCATCGACGGCGCTTACCGGGACAATGCGCATCCGACCACGCTGCCCCGCCACACAATCCGCTTGGCCTGCGTTGCAACGTAGGCCCTGTAAGGTGTCCTGCTCCGCTGCGGTCCAGATCTCCGCCTCAAGCGCCGCGAGGCCAGTGCTGATCTGCGTACGCACTTCGTCCGGCAACGCGGCCCAACTCGCCCCATGCGCCGCGAAGACGCTGACGCCCCAAGACAGCGCCATCGCATGCACATGGCTCGTGACCTCGTGCAGGCCGATCGAGTTTCCCGACAGCGTGCCGGTCACGGCGCATTCCACCGCGCCACGGCGTATCGAACTGACGATGTCGGCGAAGGGGATGACCACGGGGATGGCGCCGACCGCTTCCATAAGATCGGCCTGTGTGGCTGAGGAGGTCCGGACGCGGCGGCCCACGATGTCACCCAGGCCGGTAAAGGGCCTCGTACAGAACAACACCTGAGCCGGATAGGCATAGACCGCGAGGACTTCGAGGTGATGGTTCTGGCGGAGGATCCGGGTCAGGACAGGCCGGAACGCCTCCACATTGCGGCGCAGATGGGCCATGTCGGGGTTGAGGGCGGCCAGATCCGAGGCCGTCAACTCAGGCTCGTCAGCCCCGGCGACCGTGAGGATCAGGGTGCCGAAGGGGACGACGCCGACGCGCATCAGATGGATGAACTCATTGCCGCGGATGCCGCTGCGGTCGAAGGCTGCAATCTCAGCTTGAACGCGGCCGCCCGTCAGACGAGGGACGCGCTCCAGCCAGAAGGGCACTTCATAGCGGTCGAACTGGGCGACACCTGCGAGACCGCCGACGATCTTCAGTTGGATCGGCGCCGGCTGTGCCTGCGCGGGTACAAACGCGGCACCCCAGAGCAAACACACCACCCCAAGGCCCACGAGGGCGCTAAGGCCAGCTTGGCCTAGCCGGTTCCACCGCAACGATGCGCCCCTGCGCCTGGGTTCGACAGTCATGCGTTGCCATCTCGGATTGTATTAATGAAGAGTTAACACGGCATGGTTGTATCATTCTCAACCAAGAGTTGCCAGCGCAGCCCGGATGCGAAATGTTGAGTTTTGTTATCGGGTGTTGTGCCCGACTTTGCCGAGCGGCCGGGCCAGGAGCCTCTCGCCCGCTTCAAACGCGCAGCGGCGCCTGCGCCGGCGGGTCCATGCTGATCTTCAGGCAGCTCGCCGATGGCAGTCTCATGCACTTTGGCGCTGGTGTCCGTCGGCTCGGCGACATCGAACGTTAGCGCTGCGACGGGAACTGCCACGCCTGGCAGGTGACGCTGGCAAGCGCCGTCATGGCGAGCACGCATGTCCAGCGCTGGGATCGGTATCGAATCGCGCTCCGTTCACCCTGGCAGTCGGCGGTGTTGACCGCATCGAACGGGACATGGCCACGCTATGCAGCCAGTCTTGGCGCAGGGGTCGACAATGCCGGTGTGTCGCCCTGCAGTAACCCCAGCCCAGTTCGTGAGCCTCTATGCGACGACCGCTCCCGATCGACGTTCAGTGTCCAACTCAACATCCGGCTTTCCCTTGAGCTGCTGCCCGACTGAATCCAAATGCCGGTGGGCAATACGCGCCTCGGTTGGAAAGCCCAACGCCCAGGGACTGCAAGCAAACAACGGTCAAGGGCAAAGCGACAAAGGGAGGCCCGCACGTAAGCTCCATACACCGCGTCTGGCGCGCTCTTCGAACACCCCCCTCCGACTTCGGGGGAGCGCGACATCAACTCATTTCCTGTAGGAGCGAATCAAACCTGAAAGAGTACCCTGTACCTCAACGCGGTCCGCGCCGAAGATCTTTGTCTCATAGAGAGGGTTGCAGGGCTCAAGGGCGATCGAGTTGCCCCTCTTCCTGATTTTTTTCAATGTGGCTTCAGCCTTATCGACCAAGGCAACAACGATATCCCCGTTGTCGAAAGTAGATCCCAAACGAATGATGGCAATGTCGCCGTCCAGGATCCCAGCATCGGACATCGAGTCGCCACTGACCTTTACAGCGTAGTGTGGCCCCGAGTGCAGGATATCCGTAGGGACGTCGATGTAAGATGTCGTCTCCCCAATGGCCTCCTTTGGATGGCCCGCAGCAATATTCCCAAGGAGCGGAACTTTGCGGGACAGACTATCAGCAAAGGGTTCTGATAAAGAATTGACGCTTCGGAGTGAATGGCCCGAATTGTGAGGTATATCGCTGCTCATTTTCTGTGGCGGCAGTCGAACAACTTCAAGTGCTCGGGCACGATGTGCGCGTCGACGCAGAAAGCCTCGCTCCTCAAGAGCGGTAATGAGGCGATGTACCCCAGATTTAGACCTCAGATCGAGGCCATCTTTCATCTCATCGAAAGACGGCGAGAAGCCCGTCGTCTCGAGATGGTGATGGATGAACATGAGCAACTCGTGCTGCTTGCGGGTAAGCATGCTATGAAAACTTTCATGCGTTGGCAGCGCGGCGGTGCCGGCTGATGGTACAAACCATAAACACCGCCTATGTTCTATAAAGGTTCTTCTTCGAGGTCAAACGGAGTTTTCGGGCATTGGGTCGTCCTCACTCTGTCGGGTCTGGCTGAGTGTGGGCCCCACCGTTTCCGCGGCGTGCGCGGAAAGCTTCCTGCGCGCGCGGCCGCGCCTTTGCGCGACGCTGATCGGTCGAATGCCATGGGGGCGCACGTGTCGGGAGGCAGGCTCCCACCAGTCAGCGGCAGGCCGCCGATGTCTGCCTGATTGTTACGTGCCGGGCGCCCGCGGACATCCGGCAGCGTAATGACCTCGGTCGTCCTCCCGCCTATTCCGGTTGATAGTTTACGCTGCGCAATAACTCTGTGGCGCGCGCGATCTCGGCCGCGATGAAGCGGCGCGTCTCGGCGATGCTCTCGGTCACCGGCTCCAGCACCTGGCTGGTCAGGCGCTGCACGATGGCGGGGTCGCGCATCGTCTCCTGCATCAGCGCATTCACCCGCTCGTTGATCGCGGCCGGCGTGCCGCGGGGCGCCCAGACGCCATACCAGGACTGGAACTCGAAACCGGGCAATCCGGCCTCGCCCATGGTGGGCACGCTCGGCGCCAGGGTGGAGCGCTGGGCGGTCGCGATGCCGAGCGCGCGAGCGCGGGCCTCGGCGCCGGCCGTGGCCGGCAGCAGCGCAAAGCTGTTGTCGATCAGCAGCGGCACATTGCCTGCCATCAGGTCGGTCAGCGCGGGCTGCGTGCCGCGATAGCTCACCATCTCGAGGTTCAGCCCGGTGCGGCGGTTGAACTCGATGGTGGCGAGGTGGCTGGCCGCACCGAGCGAGGAGATGGCGATGCTCCATTCGCGCGGCCGCGCGCGGGCCGAGGCGATGACATCGGCCAGCGTGCGCTCCGGCCGGCTGGCCGAGATCACCATCACCAGCGGCGCCTGCGCCGTGCGCGCCATCACCTCCAGGTCGCGCTGCGGATCGAAGGTCGCATTGCGCAGCACGAGGGGCATGACCGCCGTGTTGAAGGCGGAGGCGAGCAGCGTATAGCCGTCGGGCGGGGCCTGCAGCACGGCATTGGTGCCGATCAGCCCGGCGCCGCCGGTGCGGTTCTCCACCACGGCCTGGGCGCCAAGCTTCTCGTTCAGCTTCTGCGCGGTGAGGCGGGCCAGCGCGTCATTCGCGGCGCCGGGCGGCCAGGGGCAGATGACGCGCAGCGTGCGGCCGGGCTGCGGCCAGGCCTCCTGCGCCAGCACGGCGGGGGCGGCGAGCAGGCCGAGGCTGCTGCCCAGCAGGGTGCGACGGAACATGGCGGGTTTCCTCCTCTCAGGTGTTCAGCAATGCGGCGGTTTCTTCCGCCGTCAGGGGCAGCAAGGGCGGGCGCATGCGGCGCCAGCCGTCATCCTTCAGCCTGGCGCCCAGCATGGTCTTGAGCGAGGCCATCTGGGCGAAGCGCGAGGCCTGGTTGCGGGCGGCCACGATGCGCGCCTGCGCCGCCTCCACCTCCGCCGCGCGGCCGGCATCGGCGAAATGGCGGAAGACGAAGGCGAGCTCGGCCGCGACCAGGTTCGAGGTGGCGGTGATGCAGCCGGCACCCCCTTCGCGCAGCAGCGGCAGCATCAGCGGGTCGGCGCCGGCCAGCACCGCGAGGCCCGGGAATTCCCGCACCAGCGCCGTCATATGCGCGAGGTCCCCCGCGGAATCCTTGATGCCGGTGAAGACGCCCGGGAAGCGCGCGCGCAGCCGGGCGATGACCGGGAAGGGGATGGGCACGGCCGACATCTGCGGGATGTGGTAGAGCACCACGCGCAGCCGCGCGTCGCCCACGCGCTCGATCACCTCGGCGTAGCTGGCGAAGAGCCCGTCCTCGCTGACGCCTTTGTAGTAGAAGGGCGGCAGCATCACGACGGTGGTGACGCCACAGGCCAGCGCATGGCGCGTCAGCGCCACCGTCTCCATCAGAGCCGCGACACCCGTGCCGGGCAGCAGGCGCTCCGGCGCCACGCCGCCCGCGATGGCGGCCTCCAGCAGGGCGCGGCGCTCCTCCGAGGAGAAGCTGTTGGCCTCGCCCGTCGTGCCCAGCATGGCAATGCCGTCGCAGCCCTCGGCCAGCAGCCGGTGGCAATGCGCCACGAAGCGCGCGTGATCGGGCAGCAGGTTTTCGTCGAGCGGCGTGAGCGCGGCGGAGAAGACGCCGCGGGGGTGAAGCTCGGTCATGCGTCGCGGCTCCGGATCCAGGCCTCGTCCACGCGGACATATTTGATGGCCTGTCGCCAATAGGTGTAGGCGAGGTGGATGGTCCCATCGGCCGTCTGGCAGAGCGAGGGGTAGGAGAATTCCCGGTTCAGCCGGTCCTTCGAGTTGTTGGTCATGCAGTAGCCATCGCCGACTTCGAGGTTGCGGCGATGCGGCCAGGTGAGGCCGCCATCCTCGGAGAGGGCGAGGCGCAGCGGCGCGCGCGGCGCCCCCCAGAAGGCGGCACGGCCCGCGCTTGGGGAAGCCGCCGGCTCCTCGCCGCCGATATCGTCGTAGAGGGAGGTGCGGCGCCCCGTGGCATCCGCCGCGCTGCTTTCATTGTAGCAGAGGGCGATGGCGCCACCTGTCAGCGTCAGCGCCATGACGGAGCTGTTGTTGTTGGGCAGCACGGAGGGCTGCGGCGCGCTCCAGCTCTCGCCATCATCGGTCGAGACGCTGCGATAGACGTGATCCGCCCAGCGGCTGCGGTAGAAGGCGAGCAGCGTGCCGGCGGGCCCGGGCACGATGGACATGTGGCAGCAGCCGGTGCTCTCCGGCACCGCGCTCTCCTCCCAGGTCATGCCCTCATCGCGCGAGATGAGGACGGAGGAGGTGTCGAGGTCGCCGGTCCAGGCGCCGGAGGGCGGCTTGGTGCAGCGCCAGATGGGCAGCAGCCAATCCCCCCTGCCGTTTACATGGATGCGGCTGCGGATGAAGGTGCCGAAGCCCGGCTTCTCCGGGATCAGCGTCTCGATCGGGCCCCAGCTCTTCCCACCATCCAGCGAGATTCGGCGGCGGATCAGCGCCGTGTCCTGGTTGCCACCAGTCTGCGCCGTCCAGAGCAGCCAGAGCGCGCCACGCGGCGTGGTGAAGAGCAGCGGGTTCTGCTCGGAGCGCGTCGGGTCGTCCGAGAGCTTTTCCGCCTCCGTCCAGCGCGTGGCGCCGGCCGGGAGGCGGGAGAAATGGACGGAGATGTCCGGGATTCCCTCCTGCGTGCCGCCGAACCAGACGCAGCCGAGATCGCCGCCGGGCAGGGGCGCGATGAAGGCCGCGTGGTTCTGCACGCAGGGCGTGGGGATGAAGCATTCGAGCCGGGCCGGATCGCCCACGGCGGGGGCGAGTTCGGCGGGTTTCGCGATGGTGCCGTCCATCAGAAGGCTGCCTCGTACATGGCCAGGATTTCCTCACGCGGGAGGTCGCGCGGATTGTTGTCGAGCAGGCGGCGGATGGCATGCGCCTCGGTCGCCATGCGGGGCAGGTCGTCGCGCGGCACGCCGAGCTGGCCGAGGCGCATCTCGATGCCGAGGGCCGCGCACCAGCCATGGGCGGCCTCCAGCGCCGCGCCCCGCACGCCCAGCGCCTCCAGCACCAGCGCCGTCTTCTCCGGCACGGCGGGCGCGTTGAAGGCCAGCGTGTGCGGGAAGATCACCGCGCAGGCCAGGCCATGGGCGACATGGTGCCGCGTGCCAAGCGGATAGGCCACCGCATGCCCGGCCGTGGTGTTCACCGGGCCCAGGCCATAGCCTCCATAGAGCGAGGCCAGCGCCAGGCCCGCCCGCGCCTCCAGGTCGCCGCCATCGCGCACCGCGCGCGGCAGATAGCGGCCGACCAGGCGGATGCCCTCCAACACATAGAGGTCGATCAGCGGATGCGCCTTCTTGCTGGTGAAGGCCTCGGCGCAATGCGCCAGCGCATCCACACCCGTCGCCGCCGTCACATCCGGCGGCACGCTCAGCATCAGCTCCGGGTCCACGATGGCAATGTCGGCCATCATGTGGCGGCTCTGCACGGCGAGCTTGTTCTGCGTCGCGGGGTCGGTGACGAGAGCGCGCGTGCCGGCCTCGCTGCCCGTGCCCGCCGTGGTCGCCACCTGGGCGAGCTTCACGCGGCGGCCCAGCACCTTCTCGGGTCCCACCACCTCATGGATGGTCTGCCCGCTGCTCGGCAGCACGGCGACGAGCTTGGCGAGGTCCATCGCACTCCCGCCGCCAAAGCCGACCACCAGCTCGGCCCCCACCGCCTCGGCCATGGCCAGCGCGGCCTTGAGGTTGGGGATGTCCGGCTCGGGCTTCACCTGGGCGAAGACCTCGACGCGGCCCGGCAGTTCCAGCAGGTCCACCCGCGCCGCATTGCTGCGGCCGCTGACGACGAGGGTGCGCGTGATGCCCTGCTCGCGCGCCCAGGCGCCGAGGCGGCGGGCGAGGCCCGCGCCGAATTCCAGCCGCGCGGGGCGGGCGATCTCGATGGGGTGCAGAAGGGCGCTCATGCGGCGGTCTCCCGTTGGCCGGCGAGCTGCTCGGCGAGTTCGATCGCCTCGATCAGGCTGCGCTCGCTCGCGATGCCCTGGCCGGCGATGTCGAAGGCGGTGCCATGGTCCACCGAGGTGCGGATCACCGGCAGGCCGAGCGTGATGTTCACGCCCGAGAGCGCATCCCACTTCCCCGTCTCGGGGTTCACGTGGAAGCCCAGCAGCTTGACCGGGATATGGCCCTGGTCGTGATACATCGCGACCACGGCATCGAATTGCCCGGCGCGCAGCTTCACGAAGACGGTGTCGCCCGGCACGGGGCCCGTCACGTGCATCCCATCGGCCACGGCGGCGGCGATGGTCGGCGTCACCACCTCGATATCCTGCCGGCCGAAGAGCCCGCCCTCACCGGCATGCGGGTTGAGGGCGGCGACCGCGATGTGCGGTCGCGCGATGCCCATGCGGCGCAGCGCATCCTGCGTCAGGTCGAGTACGAGGCGGATGCGCTCGGGGGTGACGCGCTTCGGCACATCCTCCAGCGCCACATGGGTGGTGACGTGGCTGACGCGCATATTGCCGTGCGCCAGCATCATCACGCTGCCCTTGCGGCCGGTCAGCGCCGCGAGCATCTCGGTGTGGCCGGCGTAATGGTAGCCAGCGTCGTTGAGCGCCTCCTTGTTCAGCGGCGCGGTGACGAGGGCGGCGACCCGCCCCGCCTCAGCCAAGCGCACGCCCTGCTCGATCGCGAGATAGGCGAAGCGGCCGGCCTCCGCCGAGAGTTGGCCCGTGGTGATCGGCGCGCGCTCCTCCCCGGCCGGCAGGAAGGCGAGGACGGGCCAGTCGTCCTCCGCGCTGACGCGGGGGATGAAGAGGTCCGGCGCGAAATCGGCGCGCGCCTGATCGAGCGCGCCGCCATGGCCGATGATGAGCAGCTTCAGCGTGCCGCGCGCCAGGCGCGGCGCGAGGGCCCGGCAGGCCTTCACGATGATCTCGGGACCGATCCCGGCGGGATCGCCCATGGTGATGGCGAGGTGCGCTGTCATGCGGGGCTCTTCGCGGTGAGGGGGTGATGCGCCGCCAGCAGGTCGCGCCAGAGCGCGTCCCCGCCGAAGGCGCCGGATTTCGAGATGACGAGGAGGCCGTCCCAGATGCCGCCCATGAGGCGCGAGCGCGGCACGCCGGGCGTGACCAAGCCTTCGGCCCGCAGCGCCTCAGCGCCGAGGGCCGAGCAGACGTTGCGCAGCGTCTCTCCGCCGGCCACCAGCAGCGTGCCGGGGCGGGGCAGGGCGCGGAGCAGGGCGGCGAATTCCGCCGCGATGCGTTGCGCGGCCTCAACCCTGCCGAGCCCGGGCGGCAGCGCGAGGCTCACCAGCGCCGCGCCGCGCGCCTCCAACTGCCGTGCGATGCGCGGCGCTTCGCCAGCGCCTGCGATAGACAGCCAGTCCGGGCCGCAGGCCAGGAGCTGCCGCGCCGTCACGGCCTGGTCCGAGCCGAAGAGGCCGAGCACTTGCCCTTCCAGCCGCGCTTCGCGGCGCAGCTGCGCCGCACCCGCCAGGGCGCGCGCCAGCCCGCCGCTGCCGGCCCAGAGCACCGGGCCCGTCGTGCGGCGCCCCACGGCCGCGATGCGCGCGAGATCCGCATCGCTCTCCGCGTCGAACCAGGTGATGCCGGGCGCGAGTGGCGCGCCCAGGTCACCGGGGTGCAGTTCCAGCCCCTCAGCCGCCCAGTCCGGCATGGCGATGGGCGCCCAGGCGCCCTCCGGCTGCCGCGCCAGCACCCGGCCGCCGCGCGCGATGCGCCCCTGCGCGGGGAAGGCGGGGGCCAGCACGCAATGGCGCCAATGCCCGCTGGCCCAGCAGGCGGCGAGCTCGGCGGCGACCGGGCCGCGCAGCAGGCTGTCCAGCTTGCGATAGGCGATCTCGGCGCCGGCCAGCGCCGGGAGCATGGCCTGCACGGCAGCGATGCCCACCGCCCGCGGCGCCTCCCGCGTGTCGGAGCAGAGCGCGAGGCTGCCGGTGGCGGGCGCGGCGTCCCAGCGCACCGGCACGGGCCCGCACAGCGCCGAGAATTCGGCCGCGGTGTCGAGCGCGCCGGTCAGGTCGTCGGCCAGCAGGCGCAGCATGGGTTTGCTCATCGGGCGCCCCGCGCGACGCCAATTGCGCCCTGCGACAGGCGTATTGCCGCGGCCAGCTCCGTCGCCACTGTCTGCACGCGCGGCGCGGCGAGCGCCGCGAACGCCTCGGCCGGCAAGCGGCCACCGCGGATGGTCAGGCTGACGCCGGCCAGCGGCGTGCCCTCTGGCCCCAGCACGGGGGCCGCCACGGTGCAGAGCCCATAGGCATTCTCGCCATCCGACAGCGCATAGCCCTGCGCGCGCACCGCCGCGAGCCGCTCCAGCAGCGCATCGAGCTCTGTCAGCGTCCGTTCGGATAGCTTGATGCGTGGCACAGCCTCGAGCTGCGCAACCTGCTCTTCGCGCGGCAGCCAGGCCAGGATCGCCTGGCCCAGCGCCGTGGCATAGGCTCCGACGCGCGTGCCCGGCGGCCGCGCGACGCCGTAGCGATCCAGCCCCGCCTCGACCCGCGCCAGATAGATGACCTCGCCGGCCTCCAGCGCGCCGAGCGATCCGGCATCGGCGATCTGCGGGACCAGCCCCTGCAGCAAGGGCAGCGCGTGATCGCCCAGCCCATGCCCGGCCAGCGCAGCATGGCCGAGCTGCAGGCATTTCAGCGCCAGGCGGAAGCGGCGGCCTTCGGCCTGGCGGAGATAGCCGAGGCCCAGCAGGGTGTGGATCAGCCGGAACGCGGTGCCGCGATCCAGCCCCGCCCGAGCCGCGACCTCGGCCACGGTCAGCTCGGCGATGCCGGGCGAGAAGGCCTGCAGCACGGCGAAGGCTTTCGCCACCGACTGGACCTGGTTCTTCGGATTGTCGCCGGGGCGTTCCTCGCGCCCGGGCGGCGCGGCGCCGTCCACCCTTCATGCCCCCTTGGGAAGCGTTTGCTGAGAACGAAATGTTCGGAATGCGAACACTTGTTCGTTGATGCCAAAGTTGATAACCCGTTGGCCAACCGCCTGTCAAACGCGAAGCCCCGAGGAGACCCCGAAATGCCCCATGCCGTCGTGACCGGCGCCACCTCCGGCATCGGCGCTGCCATCACCGCGCATCTGCTGCGCGAGGGGTGGCAGGTCACCGGCCTCAGCCGCACCGCACCCGCGACCCTGCCGGAGGGCTACAGCCACCGCGCGGTGGACCTGCTGGACCCTGCCGCGACCGAAGCGGCGCTCGACGGCCTCGCCCCCTTCGCGCTCGTGCATGCGGCGGGGCTGATGCGCGCGGCCCCGCTCGGTCAGCTCGATGCTGCGGTGGGGGAGACGCTGTGGCGCCTGCATGTGGAGGTGGCCTTCCAACTGGCCGATCGCCTCGCGCCGCGCATGCCCGATGGCGGCCGCATCGTGCTGCTGGGCAGCCGTGCGGCGATGGGCGTGGCCGGCCGCAGCCAGTATGCGGCAGGCAAGGCGGCGCTGGTGGCCATGGCGCGGGCCTGGGCGGGCGAGCTGATCGGCCGGCGCATCATGGTGAATGTCGTCGCTCCCGCCTCCACCGACACGCCCATGTTGCGCGACCCGGCGCGCGCGGGCGACGTTCCCAAGGTGCCGCCCATCGGCCGCTACATCGAGCCGGGCGAGGTGGCGGCGCTGGTGGGTTTCCTGCTCGGCCCGCAAGGTGGAGCCATCACCGGGCAGCAGATCATGATGTGCGGCGGCAGCTCGCTTTAGGGGCTGTCGAGAAGGTGATTGGCCGCCGGGGCGATACCAGCGCGGCGGATCATGCTCAGGCCGCGTCGTTCAGCGGAATCTCGACATCGAGCAGCGGCGCGTGCTGCTGCGCCCCATAGACATCCGTGTCGCCGAAGCCGCCGGCGGGCACGAGGCGCGGCAGGCTCGCCTTGAAGGCGGCCGCCGCATCATAGGCGGTGAAGAGCACATCCTCCTCCGCCACGCCGTAGAGCTTCGCGAAGAGGGCCGCGTTCAGCACGCCCGTCGCCTTCACGCGGCGGTAGAGCGCGTGGTCCTCGAAGAGTACGTCGATCGTGACGACGAAGGGCCCGGCATTCTTGCTCTTGCAGACCTGCGCGATGTCGCGGATGCGGGGCATGTCAGACGCTCTCGTATTCGATGGGGAAGATCGCGCAGGGATCTTCCAGCGCCAGCGTGTGGAAGATGCTGAAGCGGTAGAGCGGGCCGAGTGCGATGTCGGAGGGCGAGAAGGGGAAGGCCATGTTCCCCTCCTTGCAGAGCCGCCCCGGGAAATCGGCGTGCAGCAGCGAGGTGCGCGCCATGGCGAGCACCGCATCCGCCACATCCTGCGTCTCCGCCACCACCTCGATCACGAAGCCCAGCTCATGGCCGGTGACGGCGGGTGTTGGTTCCCAGCCCGCCATCACGCCATCCTTGCCATAGACCCGCACGGCCATGCGCCAGGCCGTGGGGGGCACGCCGAAGGCCGCAGCCTTGGCCGCGACCTTGGCGCGGTGCGTGGCGAGATACTCGTCGATCTGGCCGATCAGCACCGGGTCGCGTGTGCCGCAGAGGGTGATGGCGCGGTAGCCGTCGCGCTCCACGCCCTCCAGCTTCACGGTGTATTGCGCGGCCGGCACCCAGCGCATGCCGCTGACCTTCACCGCCCGGTCGCTCACCGGCTCGAAGGTCACGTCGGAGGTGTCGAGCATCCCGCCCGGCTCGGTGTGGTGGATCGGGCTTGCATTCTCATGCAGGGCGAAATTGGCCACGGAGAGCGGCGTGCAGCGGCGGATCGGGTTGGGCGGCTCGCAGACCAGATGGTCCTCGCGGAGCGTCACCAGCAGGCAGTCGGGCTCCTTGGGCACGGCGGGTTCGGCGCCGCATTCCAGCATCTTGCCGGCATACCAACCGACGGCGGGCGGGATGCCGTGCCGGAGCGCGACGGCGGCCCATTGCGCGGGGTCGCTGCTGCGGCCGCAGAGGATGACCTGCGCGCCGCCATCCAGGGCCTTCGCGATCGGCTCGGGCCCCATCATGGCAACGATCCGCTCGGCGCGGTCGATCGTGGCGGCATCGAGCGGCGGCAGCTTCGCCAGCGCCTTCACCCGGCCGGCCGAGACGGCCTCGCGCAGCATGGCGCGCTCGGGCTCGGCATGGATCAGCGCCATGCGGAAGGAGAGCTTCTCCTCGCGCGCGATCTCGCGCACCAGCTCGGCCGTGGCCTGCAGATGCGGCTCGCCCCCCGCGCCGCCGGCGGTGCCGATGATGCAGGGGATCCTGGCCGCCATGGCGGCGAGCAGCATCAGTTTCAGGTCGCGCTTCACCGAGAGGCGCGAGGTGAAGGAGGTGCCGGCACCCAGGTAATGCGGGCCGGGATCGGTGCTGCCGCCATCGGCGCCGATCACATGCGGCTCCCGCGCCATGCCGATGCGCAGCGACTCCTCGGCATAGCCATAGCCGAGGATGCCGCTGGTCGAGAGCATCCGGAGCTCGGTCATGGCGTGCGCCGGATCAGCCCGTCCCGCGTCGCCTGCTCCCATTTCGCGTCATCCGCGCGCATCAGCGCCGCGAGTTGTTCGAGGTCCATCGGTGCCGCTTCGTTGCCGAGCGTGGCGTAGCGAGCGCGCATGGCGGGTGTGGCGATGATCTCGTTGATCGCCGTGTTGAGCTGCATGGCGATGGTCGTCGGCAGGCGGGCGGGCGCGAGGATGGCGAACCAGCCCACGAAGTCCGTCTGCGGTACCCCAGCCTCGGTCAGCGTGGGCACGTCCGGCAGGTAGGGCGAACGCTGCGGCGATGTGACGCCAATGACGCGCACCTGGCCGGAGGCGACCAGCGCCGCCGCGGTGGCCGGGCTGCCCCAGGCCACCGGGAGATGCCCCGCCGTGAGATCGGCCAGATAGGCGCCGCTGCCACGATAGGGCACCTCGTTCAGTTCGATCCCGGCGCGCAGCGCGAATTGCCGCGCGGCGAAGGAGGATTGTGCGTCAGAGGTGCCCTGCGGCACCCCACCCGGCTGCGCGCGCGCGGCGCGGATGAGGCCGCCGACATCCTGGAAGGGTGCGCGCATGCTCGCCATCATCACCATCGGATAGCGCGCAGTGATGGAGAGCAGGGTGAAGTCGGTCACCGGGTCATAGGGCAGGGGCCCCAACTGCCGCGCCATGATATGCGTGCTGGTCTGCGCCCCCAGCGTGTAGCCATCCGGCGCGCTGCGGGCAACGGCCTCGGTACCGACGATGCCATTGGCGCCGGGCCTGTTCTCCACCACGAAGCTGCGCCCGAAGCGGGCGGTGAGTTGCTCGGCGATGGCGCGCGTCGTCACATCCGTGCCGCCGCCGGCCGCATAGGGCACGATGATGCGCACGCTGCGCGAGGGCCAGACATCCTGCGCGCGCGCGAGCGTGGGCAGGGCGAGCGATGCGCCGAGGGCGGCGCGGCGGGTGAGCTTCGTCATGTCGTTCCTCCCTGCTTCAGATGCGCCAGTCGCGCGCATTCGGGCGCTTCAGGCCCAGGTTTTCCCGCAGCGTCGGGCCAGTGTAGTCCTTGTGATAGAGGCCGCGCCGCTGGAGTTCCGGCACCACGAAGCGCGTAAAATCCTCAAAGGCGCCAGGCGTGTGGGTCGCGGCCAGCACGAAGCCGTCGCAGGCGCGCGTGGTAAACCATTCCTCCATCTGGTCGGCCACGTCCTTTGGTGTGCCGACGAAGTTCGGGAACTCCTTGATCGTGCCGCGGCCGGAGAAATGCACGAAGTCCCGCACGGTGGGGTTGGGCTTGCCGCTCAGCATGACCACGCGGTCCTTGAAGCCCGTCCAGGACATTTTCTGGAGTTCCTCGTCCGTGAACTCGCTGTCCAGGTCCTTGCTGGCGAAGTCGAAATTCGTAACCTCGGAGAGCAGCACCAAGCCATCCACCGGCCTGGAGAGTTCCAGGATCGCCTCGCGCTTGGCTTCCGCGATGGCGCGCGTCTCGCCTACACAGACATAGCAGGCTGGCGCCACGAAGACCCTCTCAGGGTCGCGCCCCGCTTCAGCCACGGCCGCCTTGAGGTCGGCATACTGCTTCCGGCCCGCTTCGATGTTCGGATAGACCACGAAGATCAACTCGCCCCAGCGCCCGGCGAAGCGGCGGCCGCGGCCGGATTGCCCCGCCTGGATAAGTACCGGATGCCCCTGTGGCGAGCGTGGCACTGAGAGCGGGCCCTTGGAGCGGAAATACTTCCCCTCATAGTTCAGCGCATGCACGCGCGCGCCATCGGCGAAGCGGCCGCTCGCCTTGTCGGCGATGATGGCGCCCTCCTCCCAGCTATCCCAGTGGCCCATCACGCACTCGACGAATTCATCGGCGCGATCATAGCGGAGATCGTGCTCCAGATGCTCCGAGCGGCCGAAATTCGCCGCTTCGGAATCGTTGAGCGAGGTGACGATGTTCCAGGCGGAACGCCCGCGCGTCATCAGGTCCAGCGTGGCGAAGAGGCGCGCCACGTGGAAGGGCTCGTAATAGGTGGTAGAATAGGTTGCGCCGAGGCCGAGATTTTTCGTGGCACAGCCGATGGCCGTCAGGATGGAAATCGGGTCCATCTTGACCACGCGGATACCGTTCTCCACTGCCTCGCGGTGGTCATGGCCGTAGATATCCGGCATGGCCAGCCGGTCGTCGAAGAACGCTAGGTGGAACTTGCCATCCTCCAGTACACGGCCGATGCGCTGGAAATAGTCAGGCGTGAGGAAGTCCAGTGCATTCGCGGGGTGGCGCCACGAACCCGGAGCGATCGAGCAGTTCTGGGCTTGCATAAAGCCCACCATGGCCATCTGGCGTGGCATCTCAGTCATTCGGGTCGGTTTCCTCGGAGCATTGTTGTCGTTGAGGCTATGAGAGACTTGGCTTCTTGTCCAGACAAATTGCGCAAACGATTGCGCAGTTTTTTTGTTAATTTATGCAGTAGGTTAGACGTTCATGTTCGCTGGCAGCCGTCACAATCTCGGATGACCTGGGGCGGCGTCCATGCTAGCTTGACGGGATGGAGCTTCGGTCAAGCCGCCCGCGCACCACGATCGTCACCCTCTCGCAGCAGGCGGGCGTCTCGGCCTCCACCGTCTCTCGCGCGCTGAAAGGCGATCCGCGCATCTCCCTTTCCGTGCGGGAGCGCATTGCCCGTCTGGCGGTGGATGCCGGCTACATGCCCAATGCGCTGGCGCGGACCCTATCCTCCGGGCGCAGTGGCCTGCTCGGCTTGGTGTTAGGTCCGAGCAGCAACCCCTTCTACGCCATGCTGCTGGAGGAGGTGGTGGCGCAAAGCGCTGAGCGGGGGCTGCGCTTCCTCATCCTGCATGCCGGCTCCGGCCCGATCGAGGACCGCACCACTGAGGCGCTATTGCAGTACCAGATGGATGGCTGCCTCATCACTTCTGCCGACATGTCTTCACGTGCGGCCGAGATCTGCGCGGCGAACGGCGTGCCCGTCGTGATGATCAACCGTGTGCCGCGGTTGCACGCCAGTTCTGTCTCCTGCGACAACGCTGAGGGCGGCGCCAGCATCGCGCAGCACCTCCTTGAGAGTGGACATCGCCGCGCTGCAGTCATCCACACCGGTGGTGCAAGTTCCAACGGCATTGACCGAGAGCGCGGCTTTATCGAGCGTTTCGTCACTGCAGGTGGCTGCATCACCTCGACCTTTGATGGCCGCTCCGTCTATGAGGGCGGCCATGCTGCGGGCTACGAGATCGCCGCGATGGCGCCAGAGCGGCGGCCCGATTGTGTGTTCGCGGTAAGCGACGTTATTGCCATGGGAGTGGTCGACGCACTCCGGAAGGCGGGCCTCACCGTTCCAACCGATATCTCCGTCGCCGGGTTCGACAGCATTCCCGAGGCAGCGCGCGCTGCCTATGACATCACAAGCTTTGAGCAGCCGATTGTTGCGATGGTGCGGCGAGGACTTGATTTGTTGGTGGACCGTATCGCCGAGCCGGCTTTGCCTGATGAAGCGATCATCTTGCGTGGCCGTCTGATCCCACGAGGCTCAACGCGACGCGGCTGAGCGGAGGCTCAGGCGCTTCATGAGAGAGAGAGCGCAGACAGAGCAGCGATAGTGACCTGACCCCCCGGAAGCGATCCGTCGGTCATGTAGTCCGGCGGCAGCAAAGGGGTATCTGGGATGGCGATGGGCAAGGCGCACAGGCCTGAGGAGATCGTGGCGAAGCTCCGACAGGTCGAGGTGCTGGTTGGCCAGGGCAAGTCGGTGGCTGAGGCAGTGCGGGCGATCGGGGTCACGGAGCCGACGTACTACCGGTGGCGTAGCGAGTTCGGCGGTCTGAAGCTGGACCAGGTGAAGCGGCTGAAGGAGTTGGAGCGGGAGAACGCGCGTCTGCGGAAGGCGGTGTCGGACCTGACGCTCGAGAAGGTGATCTTGAAGGGTCAGACGCACTGCGTCTGACGCACAGGGAAAGTGGTGAGCCCTGCGCGGCGGCGGGCCTGCGTCGAGCACGTCGTGCGCGAGTTCGGCGTGTCGGAGCGGAAGGCCTGCGCGGTGCTGGGGCAGCACAGATCGACGCAGCGGAAGGCGCCACGGGGTGCCGACGACGAGACCGCGCTGACGGCGGACATCGTCGATCTGGCGAAGCGCTATGGGCGGTATGGCTACCGGCGGATCGCGGCGCTGCTGCGGGCCGCGGGCTGGGCGGTAAACCGCAAGCGGGTGGAGCGGATCTGGCGCTGCGAGGGGCTGAAGGTGCCGCAGCGGCAGCCGAAGCGTGGGAGGCTGTGGCTGGCGAACGGCTCCTGCGGGCTGCGGCCTGAACACGCCAACCACGTCTGGGCGTATGAATTCGTCGAGGATCGGACGCGGGAGGGTCGGAAGATCCGGATGCTGTGCGTGGTGGACGAGTACACGCGCGAGGCGCTGGCGATCCGGGTGGCGCGGAGGCTGACGTCGTCGGACGTGATCGACGTGCTTGCCGACCTGTTCCTGAAGCATGGGACGCCGACGCACATCCGCTCGGACCAGGGACCGGAGTTCGTGGCTGAGGCGGTGAAGGGCTGGGTCGCCGGCGTCGGGGCGAGGACGGCGTACATCGAGAAGGCGAGCCCGTGGGAGAACGGGTACGTCGAGAGCTTCAACGGCAAGCTGCGGGACGAACTGCTGAACGGTGAGGTGTTCAACACGCTCTGCGAGGCGCAGGTGCTGATCGAGGAGTGGCGGCGGCACTACAATCGGGTCCGGCCACACTCGTCGCTCGGGTACCGCCCGCCCGCTCCGGAGACGCTGCCAATGGCCAGGTCGCAGAGCAGCTTAGGAGCAGGCGCGGCGGCGATGGCCCACTAAAATTCCGCCTGGATCACTCGATGGGGGCTGACGATATGGGTGTGCCGTTTCCCGAAGACATAGCCTGGGCAAAACAAGAGAGCATAACGGTGGCCGAGGATGGCCGCGTGCGGCGCCTCAAGGGGTTGACGGATACGCGCGTGATTCGGTCCCCAGCTGCGTCCGGTGGGAGATGCGCAGGCTGAACGCAGCGCCGATACATCAGGCCAAAGCTGTGCCTTTTCAGCAGATTAAAGCTTGAGGCTTAAATCAGGCTACCCCCAAGCTTCGGAGATTTTCGCGCCTCCGGAGAGAGTTTTCCGGGTTCGTTGCGTTCTCCAACCCTCAACCCGTCGCTGCAAAACGCCAGGAAACCTGCGGTTCACGGCGCCGTCTGATACGTGGTGAATGGTTGTTCGGGGAGATACTGGAGCAGCGGTGGGAACCGGAATCCAACCTTCTCTGGTCCAGAACGGGATCGCTGCAATGTTTTGTCACAAACTTGCAGCCAACCGACATGAACGTCGTGCCACGAGCCGTGCATGCAGGAGAACGTGGGCATGCGCAGGCTGCTATTTGCACTTTCAGCAATTCTGTTGGTGCCGATACCGCTCCAGGCCGCGGATTTGCGTGCGGGCTTCACCGCTGCCATCGAACTTAACGCTGAGATTCGTGCGCTGACCGCACAACGGGACGTGATCGCCGCGCGCCGGCGGGGCTCCGAGGCGCTGCTGCCCGGCGCGCCGACGTTCGCCCCTTCTTGGCGTACGCAGGTCAATCCGCAGCGCACGGGCTACCAGGAGTTCGAATTGGGCCTGGACGCGCCGATTTGGCTCCCCGGAGAATCGCGCGCCCTTCGTGGCACCGTGACGGCTCAGGAACAGCAGTTGGAGGCACGGCTCCGGCAAGCCCGCATTGTTGTTGCCGGCGAGGTCCGCGATGCCTACTGGGGTTGGGCGCTGGCCTTGGCGGAGCGCGAGGCGTCGCGCGCACGGCTCAACGCGGCGCGCGTTCTGGAACGAGATATGGCCCGGCAGACGGCCGGTGGTAATGCGCCCCGCACGGATCTTCTGGTTGCGCAATCCGAAGCACGTGACGCCGAGGGAGCGCTGCGGATCGCGGAGGGCCAAGTGAGGGATGCGGCGCTGGCCTTCCGCGCCCTCACCGGGCGGGATCCAACCGTGGTTGCCGCCGAACCCGTTGCCCGCTCGAGCGTCCCTGGCGCCGCCTTGCGCGACCTGCCTCAGGCGGCCGTTGCGTCCACCAGCCTGCTGCTTGCCCGCGCCGAGGAGCGGCTCGCCCAGGTGCGTGACCGCGCGAGTCCCACGATCTTCGCGGGATGGCGGCGCGAGCGCGACGCCTTCGGCGAGCGCTGGGTGGATCGTCCGCAGATCGGCATCCGCATCCCCTTCTCCTATGGCCCCCAGGTCGAGGAACGCGTGGCGACCGCGCGCGCCGAAGCCATAGCGGCCGAAGCCCAGTTGGCGGCCATCGCCCGGGGCTTTGAGACCGCCGAGCGCCGCGCCCGCGCGCAGCGCGCGGATGCCGAGGCGCTGACCACCATCACCGAGCAGCGGCACCGCGCGCTGGCCGAGCAGGCTGGACTGATCGAGACCGCGTTCCGCGCCGGCAATTTGCCGTTCATCGAGGTGGCGCGCGTCCGTGCCCAGCTCGCGCAATCCGATGCCACGCGCCGCCGCACGCGGGTGGAGCGTGATCGCGCCGCCTCCACCATCAACCAGATTCTGGGAGTCGAACCGTGATCCTGCGACGCATCCTCACCGCGTTCGTCCTCAGCCTTGCCATGTTGACCGCCCCCGCGCTGGCCGGGCCTGGCCATGACCATGGCGACGAGCCCGCCGCCGCAAGCGCAGCACTTCCCCGCATCGTCGCCGACAGCGAGAGCTTCGAGCTCGTCGGCATCCTGCAGCCCGGCGGTGTCCTGCTGCTGTATCTCGACCGCTGGGTCGGCAACGAGCCGGTGGATGGCGCTGTCACCGTCACCGTGGGTGACCAGGAGATCCAGGCCGAGCGCCAAGGGATCGGCCTGTTCTCACTGAGGCATCCCCGCCTCGCTCAGCCTGGCAGCGTGGACCTGATCTTCTCGATCACCGCCGGTGAGGAGATGGACCTGCTGACCGGCCATCTCGACATCCCCGAACCCGTAAACGCCGCGGCCGAGCGGCATGGCTGGATGGAGGCGCTGCGCGAGGCGCCGATGCTGCTGGCGGGCGGCCTGGGCTTGCTGGTGCTTGGTCTGGTCATCGGCCGGCTTTCAGCACCCCGCCCACTGCCTGCGATGGTAGAGCCGGAACTGGCGATCGCGCCCCCGGAGCCCGCGGTCGCGCGGGTGACGAGCCCCGCCAAGGTTGCCGCGTCTGTGGCCATGCTGCTGCTGGCCCTGCCCGCCATGGCGCAGACCACCGTGGCCGAGCCGCCGCGCCGCATGGATGACGGCACCGTGTTCATGCCCAAGCCCTCCCAGCGCCTTCTCACCATCCGCACCGAGGTAACGGCGGCGGGCGAGGCGCTGGCCACCACGCAGATCGTCGGCACGCTGGTGCCCGACCCCAACGCCTCGGGCCGGGTACAGCCCAGCCAGTCCGGCCGGCTTGAACCGGGCGAGCGTGGCCTGCCCACCCTTGGGCAGCGTGTGGAACGGGGCCAGGTGCTGGCCTTCGTGACTCCCAGCTACACAGCGGCCGAGCGCGGCACGCTGGTGCAGAATGCGGCCGAGCTGGACGCGCAGATCACCATCCTCGCCGCCCGGGTGAACCGTCTGACGGCGCTGCGCGGCAGCGTGTCCGAGCGCGAGATTTCCGAGGCGCAGGCCGAGTTGGGCGGTGCAAGGCAACGCCGCGCCGCGATCCAACCAGCGCTCTCGGGCCGCGAGCCGCTGGTCGCGCCGGTCTCCGGCGTGGTGTCGGTGGTGCGTGCGGCGCTGGGCCAGCTGGTGGACAACACCCAGGCCGTCTTCGAGATCGTGGACCCGGCGCGCATGTGGGTGGAAGCGCTGGCCTTCGACCGCACCAGTCTCGACAACATCGCCGGTGCCAGCGCGGTGCTGGGAGATGGCCGCAGCGTGGAACTGGAATTCGCCGGGCGCGGCCTGACCGTGCGGCAGCAGGCCGTCCCACTCAACTTCCGCGTGGTGAACCCGCCGGCCGATGTGGCGGTCGGGGCGCCCGTGGTGGTGCTGGTGCGCAACCGCCGCAACGTGCAGGGCATCGTCGTCCCGGCCGAGGCGGTGGTGCGCTCGGCCGAAGGGCCGCCCGTGGTGTTCGAGCACACTGGCGCCGAGCGCTTCGCGCCGCGCCCGGTGCGCGTGCTGCCGCTGGATGGCGCGCGTGTCGTCATCACGGCCGGCATCGAGCCGGGGCGGCGGGTGGTGACGCAGGGTGCCGGCCTCATCGCCCAGGTTCGCTGAGCCATGTTGTTCAACACCCTCGTCACCTTCTCGCTCCGCAACCGGCTCTTCGTGCTGGTTGCGGCAATGCTCGTCACGGTCTACGGCGCCTGGACGCTCACGCGCATGCCGGTGGATGTCTTCCCCGATCTGAACAAGCCCACCGTCGTGCTGATGACGGAGGCCGAGGGCATGGCGCCGGAGGAGGCGGAACAGCTCGTCTCCTTCCCCATCGAAACGGCGGTGAACGGACTGCCGGGCGTCACGCGCGTGCGCTCTGTCTCCTCGGTCGGCCTGTCCATCGTGTTCGTCGAATTCGACTGGGGTGCGGATATCTGGCGCGCCCGCCAGCAGGTGAATGAGCGCCTGGGGCAGATCGCCGGACAATTGCCGCCGCGGGTGCAGCCGGTGATGGCGCCCGTCTCCTCCATCATGGGCGAGATCATGCTGGTGGCGATGACCGCGCCGGCGGATGGCTCGGTCTCCGCGATGGAATTGCGCACGCTGGCCGATTGGGTGATGCGACCGCGGCTGCTGACCATCGCCGGCGTTTCCCAGGTGATCCCGATCGGCGGCGAGGTGCGGCAGTTCCGCGTGATGCCGGACCTGCATAGGCTCAACGCGCTCAACATCGACTTCGAGGCGCTGCAGGCGGCGCTGCGGCAGTTCGGTACGAATGCCGGCGGTGGGTACGTGGACCAGTCGGGACGCGAATTCCTGATCCGCAATCTGGGCCGCACCACCTCGCTGGAGGATTTGCGCAATGCGCCCGTGGGCTTCCGCGAAGGGCAGGCCATCCTTCTTCGCCAGGTGGCGGAGGTGGATTTCGGCGCCCGCTTCCGCCGTGGCGATGCCGGCGTGGATGGCGGCAATGCCGTCATCCTGGGCATCCAGAAGCAGCCCGGCGCCGACACCATTCGTCTGACCCGGGCGGTCGAGGCGGCGCTGGCGGACCTGCAATCCGCCATGCCGCGCGGCGTGCGGGCGGACCGGGTGAAGTTCCGCCAGGCCAACTTCATCGAGACCTCGATCCGCAACCTCCAGGTCGTGCTGGCCGAGGCCGCAGTGGTCGTCGCCATCGTGCTGTTTGCCTTCCTGCTGAATGTGCGGACCACGGCGATCTCGCTGTTGGCGATCCCGCTTTCCATCCTGCTCTCGGTGATCGTGTTCTCTTGGATCGGCATCTCCATCAACACGATGACGCTGGGCGGGATTGCCATCGCCGTGGGTGAATTGGTGGATGACGCGGTGGTGGATGTGGAGAACGTGTTTCGCAGGCTCGGCGAGAACCGGCACGCCGAAAAGCCTGCACCCATCCTGCAGGTGATCGCCGCGGCGAGCATGGAGGTCCGCTCGGGCATCGTCTACGCCACGGCCATCATCATCCTGGTGTTCCTGCCGCTGTTTGCCCTGACGGGCATCGAGGGGCGGCTCTTCGCTCCGCTCGGCATCGCCTACATCGTGGCGATCCTGGCGTCGCTGATCGTGTCCATCACCGTCACCCCCGTACTGTGCTACTTCCTGCTGCCGCGCATGAAGAACCTGGGCCAGCATGAGGGCTGGCTTGTGCGCAAGCTGAAGGCGCTGAACGACCGGCTGCTGCGCTGGGCCTTCGCGCGGCGCGGGGCGGTACTGGGCGTGGCGGGCGCCGCGGTTCTGGCGGCTGCGGCCTCGGTGCCCTTCCTGCCGCGCCTCTTCCTGCCGCCCTTTAACGAGGGCACCGTGCTCATCTCGCTGACCTTCCAGCCCGGCATCTCGCTCAACCAGTCCAGCGAACTCGGCCGCGCGGCGGAGAACATCGTGCGGCAGGTGCCGGAGGTGCGCGGTGTGGGCCGCCGCACCGGCCGCGCCGAGCTGGATGAGCATGCCGAGGGCGTGCACCGCTCGGAACTCGATGTGGACCTCGCCCCCAGCGCGCGCTCCCGCGCCGAGGTGCTGGGCGACCTGCGCGACCGCCTAGCGGTGCTGCCCGGCGCCGTCTCCATCGGACAGCCGATCAGCCACCGGTTGGAGCATATGCTCTCCGGCGTGCAGGCGCAGATCGCGCTCAAGGTGTTCGGCGACGACCTCGACACGCTGCGTGCCCTGGCCGAGACCATCCGCGTCCGCCTGGCCGCCAATGTCCCGGGCCTTGTGGACCTGCAACTGGAGCGTCAGGTGCGGGTGCCGCAACTGCGCATCGCCATCGACCACGAGCGCGCCTCGCTCTACGGGGTTTCGACTGCGGCGATCCTGGAGAAGATGCAGGCGCTGACAGGCGGCGTGGTGGTGAGTCAGATCCTCGAAGGCTCGCGCCGCTATGACCTGGTGATGCGCCTCGCCGACACCGACCGCACGACGGACCGGCTCGCCGACGCGCTGATCGAGACGCCCGGCGGCCGTGTGCCGCTGCGCATGCTGGCCCGCGTCGAGGATGCGGACGGCCCCAACCAGGTGCTGCGCGAGGGCGCGCGTCGCCGCATCGTGGTGCAGGCCAACACCGACGGCCGGGTGGACATGGCGCAGGCCGTGGCCGGCATCCGCGCCGAGCTGGCGCGCATCGAGCTGCCGCCCGGCTATTCCACCAGCCTGGAGGGCACCTTCCAGGCGCAGGAGGAAGCGATGCAGACCATCGGCCTGCTGGGGCTGCTCTCGATGGCGATGATCTTCACCGTGCTGTATTCGCGCTACCGCTCGGCGACGCTGGCGCTCATCATCATGGGCAACGTGCCGCTGGCGCTGATCGGCGCGGTGGTGGCGATCTGGATCGCCGGGCAGCCGCTCTCGGTGGCGACGCTGGTGGGCTTCGTGACACTGACCGGCATCGCCGCGCGCAACGGCATCCTCAAGATCAGCCACTACCTTAATCTTGCCCTGCATGAGGGCGAGAAATGGGGCTTGGCGCTGGTGCTGCGCGGCTCGGCCGAACGGCTCACGCCGGTGCTGATGACGGCGTTGTCCGCCGGGCTGGCGCTGATCCCGCTCACCATCGGTGCCGACGCGCCGGGGAAGGAAATCCTGCATCCCGTCGCCGTCACCATCCTGGGCGGGCTGGTCAGTGCCACCCTGCTGGACACTTTCGTCACGCCCATCCTGTTCCACCGCTTCGGCCGCCCGGCACTGGAGCGGCTGCGGGCGGAGGCGGAGGCGGCGCGCCACGCCGCCCCGGCTGGCGCCGTTCCCGAAACCTTTTGAACCCTGGAGGATCATCTCATGAACCGACGCACCCTCATCATCACAGGTCTTCTCGCTCTGCCGGGCGCCGCCCTGGCACAAGGCCAACCCCACGCGCACACCCACGCGCCCGGCCCGAATGGCGGGACCATCGGGGAGGTCGGCACCCGCCATGTCGAGCTGGTGGTGCAGGCGGGCGAGCTCCGCATCTATGTGCTCGACGAGCAGGACCGCCCGACTAGCGCGCGTGGCGCCACTGGCAGCGTCGTCGTGCAGGCGCAGGGACGGCAGCAGACGGTGCGGCTGGAACCTGGCGCCGGTGACGCCTACCTGGTGGGTCGGGGCGACATCCCCGCCCGTGGTCTGCGCGTGGTGGCAACGTTGACACTGCCCGGCCAGCCCCAGCGTTCGGTGCGTTTCGCGGCGATCCCGTGATTCAGGAGCGCGACCAGCGCTTGCTCGACCCGGAGGCGCACCTCCTCATCGTCGAGGATGATGGCGAGATGCGCGCCCTGGTCGCGCGCCTGCTGCGCGAAGCCGGTTTCCGCGTCTCCACCGCAAGGGACGGTCGGGAAATGTTCGAGGTGATTAACGACGCGATCACGCCGCCGGACCTGGTGGTGTTGGACGTGATGCTGCCCGGCGTCTCCGGCTTCGACCTCTGCCGCCGGCTTCGCGCGCAGAGCCAGGTCCCGATCATCATGCTGACGGCGCGGGCCGATGAGACGGACCGCGTGGTGGGTCTGGAGATCGGGGCCGATGATTACGTGGCAAAGCCGTTCGCGCCGCGCGAATTCGTCGCTCGTGTGCGCGCCTTGCTGCGCCGCACGATGATGGACCCCGGGGACAGCGTGGCGAAGGCACGACGGCTGATCTTCGCGGGATGGTCGCTTGATCTCAAGGCGCGTGAACTCACTTCGCCAGCCGGGGTGATCGTCGATCTCTCCGGCGCCGAGCACGACTTGCTCCTGGCTTTCCTGGAGCATCCGCAGCGAGTGCTCAGTCGGGAGCAACTGATGGAGGTGGCCAAGCGCCGCATGAGCGTGGACACTTCCGATCGCGCCGTCGACGTTCAGGTCAGCCGCCTGCGCCGCAAGATCGAGCCGGATGAGACGAGCCCAGCCATCATCAAGACGGTGCGCGGCAGCGGCTATGTCTTTGTGCCGCCGGTGACGCGCGAGTGAGGCGGCTCTGGCCGGCGAGCCTGGCGGGCCGCACTCTCTTGGTGATGCTGGGTGGCCTGACGATGCTGCATGTCGGCAGCGTTGTCATTCATGAACACGCCCTGCATGGCGTCGAGATGGCCGCAGTCGATGCGCGCCACGCCGAACGCATCCAGGCCGCGCGCGCGTTGGCGGTTGAGCGCGACGGGCGAGAGCGCGACGCGGCCGTCCATGGCTTGTCATTGCCTGGATTGCAACTGCATTGGGTCCAGCAGGCACCTCCGGCTGCGGAAGCACCGCAGGCGACCCTCGCCGAGCTGGTAGCACGGCTGGGTGAAGGGGCACGGGCCGGCCAGGCGGGGGATGTCGCTCTGGGTGCTGTTCCGGCCAGTGGCGGCGGCTGGATCGTGTTCTCCCTCACGCCGCATGAGCACCCTCGCCTTGCGGTCGACAATGGCGGCCTGTTCTCGATGCTGGCGATGGCCATCGGCATCGGCCTTGTCGCTGTGCCTGTCGTGCGCTGGATGACAAGGCCGCTGCGCCGCCTGGCCGAGGCGGCGGACCGCGTGGGGCGGGACCCGCGACCCGTGATGCTGGCCACCGACGGCCCGGTGGAAGTCCAACATGCCGCTATCGCCTTCAATGCCATGCAGGGGCGTATCGCGCGGCTGATCGAGGACCGGACGGAGGCACTGGCCTCGCTCAGTCACGATCTGCGCACGCCGCTAGCGCGGCTCAAGCTGCGGGCCAGCTTCCTGGATGAGGGCGAGGAACGCACGCGGATGGAGGCCGACATCACGGAAATGGAGGCCATGGTCAGCCGCACGCTGGAGTACTTCCGCGAAGGCCGTGACGCCGAACCGACGGTGCCGACGAACCTTGCTGCCATCCTCCAAACCTTGGCCGATGACGCCGCCGATGCTGGGCATGACGTGACCTATCACGGCCCCGCGCAGGCCGTGCTGCCGTTGCGGCGCCTTGCGGCGAAGCGGGCCTTCAGCAACCTGCTGAACAACGCGTTCCAGCATGGCGCGCCGCCCGTGACGATCACGCTGACCGCCACGGCGGATGGCTGGGTGACGGACATCGCCGATGCCGGAACCGGCATTCCCCCGACCGAGTTCGAGCGCGCGGTCTCGCCCTTCGTGCGTCTCGACGCCGCGCGCGGCGGCAGCGGCGTGGGCCTGGGCCTGACCATCGCGCAGCGCTTCGCCGCGGGCGAGGGCGGCTCCCTCACCTTGGCGCAGGCGCCGGCCGGCGGGCTGCTGGTGCGGGTGAAGCTGCGGGGATGAAGGCGCGCGGATGAATGGCCCGCGCGCCGGTTGCACTCAACGTGAAGGGGTTTGCGGGCGCGTCACGTCGAAGGCCACCCAGTTCACCAGCGTCGGTGCCTGAACGAAGTTCCGGTGCTCGATGTTGGCCCGGACCGGCACATTGGTCGCGCGATCGAACCACACCGACTGGGTGTACTGGAAGGATGAACCGACGACGTTGAAATACCGGTCCACCCGGACCGTGTCGAAGGTGCTGGCCGGCGTCGTGACGGCGCCTCCAGCCGCCGCAGTCCAGCGCTCCATGATCTGGATGCTGTCATTCGAACGATTGATGCCGAAATAGGTGAATTCCAGCGGCTGGACGTTGGCGAGGTTGATGCCATTGGCGAACGCCGAGGCAAGGCGTGGCCCCGCCGCGTTGTAGAAGCCCTCGTCCACCCGCCAGTAGCCCATGAAGCGGCGCTGGTTGCCCGCCATTATGCATTCGCCCGGGTTGGTGGATGCCGGGCCACGGAAGCGCAGCGTGGTGCCGCTCGACTGCTCGACGGCGGTGCCGGCGGCCGGGCAGCGGAACTGCCAGGTCGCGTCGCCGGATTGCGCTTGTGCCTGTGGCGTGGCGCCGATCGCCGCGACGGCGGTAGCGGCCAGAAGGATTCCTCGGATCATTGAACGCTCCTATGACCGATTTGCAGCGTGGTGATGAGGCGCGGCCTGCTGCGTCCGCCGCGCCCCGCCACGGCAGGCCGATGCCTGCCGCGGGAGACGATCGGCTCAGCGGATGATGACGGGCCCGCCATCCTCATTGCCGATGACGATCGCGGCGCGGTCACCGCCGAACGTGCCGCGGCCGGGGCCGGTGCGGGTCACGGACGCATCATCCCCGCCGCCCTGGAGGCTGCCGGGACCGGCCGTCACGGCGCGGTTCGCCGGGGTCTCGGGGCGATGAATGACCGGCGTGCCGTCTTCCGACTCATGTACATGGGCGGGCGCATTGCCCTGGACGCCGCCGGGGATCGAGCGGATGTCGTAGGCGGGTTGCGCCAGGGCGGCCCCGGAGACGAGCGTGGCGGCGACGATCAAGCTGCGGAACATGGTCTGGCTTTCCTCTTCTGTCCGGCGAATTGCCGTGCAGTGGGTATGCCCAGAAGCCGCTGTCACATGGCGTCAGGAGCATAACAAATGATGACATGGTGGTTACGGCGGGCCGCTGCGGGGGGCAGACCGAATCATGGCGCATTTGTTGTCAGCGTCGGGTAGGTCGCTACGGCTGGGCGGGTTTCAGGGCGCGCGCGCTCGAAGAGACCGCACGCCGCAGGGCCCCGACATGATTTGTCACAGGACAAAGAAGCTTTGTCGCGTCGCGTGGGGCAGGGTCACGCTGCATTGAAAAAGGAGAGCGCAGCATGCGCCGTTTTGCTTTGATCGCCTTCGCCGCTGTGGGTCTCGCCGGCGTCGGAGCATACATGTTCGCACAGGCGCAACCCCACAACGGCCCTGGGCACGGCGGCGGCATGATGCAGGGGCGTGGTGGCCAAAATCACACGCAGGCGCCCGCGAGCGCCTCCCCCTCCACCCGCGCCTTCATCGCGGCCAACGAGAAGATGCACCGGGACATGAACATCGCCTTCAGCGGCCTTGCGGACCGCGACTTCGTGGCCGGCATGATCCCGCACCACCAGGGGGCCATCGATATGGCGCGCGTGGTCCTGGAGCACGGCCGAGACCCTGAGGTGCGGGCGCTGGCCGAATCCATCATCCGCGACCAGGAGCGCGAGATCGCCCAGATGCGGGCGATCCTGGTCCGCCTGCCGGCGCGGTGACGCAATGCAGCGTCGCTTCAAACTCGTCGTGGCGTGCTCTGCGCTCGCGTCGTCTGCGATCGCGCAGCGGCGCGAGCTGGCGGAAGTCTGGCGCGACCCGTACTGCGGCTGCTGCGGCGGCTGGGTGGATCACCTCCGCGCCGAGGGTTTCGCAGTGACCGACCGCGTGGTCCCGTCGGTGGCGCCGTTCAGACGAATGCTTGGCACGCCCGCCGACTTGCTCTCCTGCCACGCGGCGCGCGCGGCCGGCTGGCTCGCCATCGAGGGGCACGTCCCAGGAATGGCGATCCGCCGGGCCCTTGCCGAGCGGCCTGCCGGGATCGTCGGCCTGGCGGTGCCCGAGATGCCGATCGGCACGCCGGGGATGGAGGTACCGGGGCGCGCGCCTGACACCTACGACGTGATCGCCTGGCGCGCCGATGGCAGCCGCGCCCCCTGGCTGCGCATGCGCGGCGCCCTGCCAGTGTGAGAAAACCAAGCCGAGGATCATGAAGAACGGAGCCCGCACCACCTGGTGGCGCACGCCCTTTGGCGTGGCAGTGATCGGCTTTCTGCTGGTGACGGCTTTTTTGAGGCTGCGCGAGCCTTAGGGCCAGCGGTTCCGCGCGCTCCCTTAGGCGATGGCGCGACGCGGTCAGGGCGTCCGTGGCGTGGTGCCGCGCAAGCTGGCGAACAGCAGCAGCGCCACGCCGCAGACGATGGCGACATCGGCCATGTTGAAAGTGGGCCAGTGCCAGCCGCGGTAATGCCAGTCGAGGAAGTCCACCACCGCGCCGATCCGCACGCGGTCGAGCACATTGCCGAGCGCGCCGCCGATCACGAGGCCGAGCGCAAAGGCCTCCAGTCGCCTCTCGCCGCGCCACAGCCATCGCAGCAGCACGGCAACGACGCCGAGCTTCACCAGCACCAGCGCCCAGACCGCGCCGGCGGCGCTGTCGCGGAACATCCCGAAGGTGACGCCGGTGTTGAAGCCGAGGCGCAGATTCCAGACCGGCAGCACCTCAACCACCACCTGATAAGGCGGCCAGAGTGCCTCCAGCGCCCAGAGCTTGGTGGCCTGATCAACGAGAAACGCCAGCAGGGCGGCAGCGCCGGCGATGAGGAGGCGCGTGCTGCGGCGTGTCATCCGAGGCTCGCAAGCCATGGGAAGGTGGCCATGAACCAGATGGCGAAGCGTGTCAGTTCGCCCGTGGCGATGGCCAGGCCGAAGAGAACTATCGCGGCGCCGGAGGCAAGTTGCAGCGCCCGCCCAAGCCGCCCGAGGCCGCGCAGCCTTGCCATGGCCGCCGGGAGGTAGAAGGCCGCCAGCAGGAACGGCACCCCCAGACCCAGCGCATAGGCCGCGAGAAGCCCCGCGCCCGCACCCGGCGTCAGCGCCGCGGCCGCCAGAACCCCGGCCAGGACCGGCCCGATGCAGGGTGTCCAGCCGAACCCGAAGGCGGCACCGATCAGCACGGCGGAGCCTGGCCCGCCACCCTCGGCCGGCGGGCGGAAACGGAGATCGCGCATCAGCGGCGCAGCCCGCAGCAGCCCCATCTGCACAACGCCCATGAGCATGATCAACAGGCCCGAGGCGACCGTCAGCTCGTGCGACCAGCGGCGCAACAGCCCGCCGAGCGCGGTCGCGCCCAGTCCCAGGAGCACAAAAACGAGCGAGAAGCCGGCCACGAAGAACAGCGAGAGCCTGAGCGCCCGCCAACGCTCGGCGCGGGCCGTGGCGAGGTCGGTGCCCGCCACCCACGCGACGTAGCCCGGCACCAGCGGCAGGACGCAGGGCGAGAGGAAGGACACCATGCCGCCGGCAAAGGCGACGAGCAGCCCGAAGGCGGACAGTTCCAGCATCAGCTGCCCGGGCGTCGCAGCAACGCGCGAAGCTTCTCAATGGCGATCCCATCCGGCTCGTGGAAGTCGATGGTTCCGGCGAAGCGGCCCGCGGCGTTGAGCAGGAAGACGCTCGCGGTGTGGTCCATCGTGTAGCCCCCGCCTTCGAGCGGGACGCGGCGGTAGGACACGCGGAAGCGGCGCGCGGCCTCGGCCACCTGCGCCTCGGTGCCGGTGAGGCCGACCACGCGAGGATCGAACAGCTCCAGGTAGCGGGCGAGATGCGCCGTGGTGTCGCGCTCCGGGTCCACCGTCACGAACAGCCAGTGCATGCGGTCGGCATCTGGGCCGAGAGCGGCCATGTAGTCGGCGAATTCGCCGAGCGTGGTCGGGCAGATGTCCGGGCAGTGGGTGAAGCCGAAGAAGACCGCCACGGGGCGGCCGGCAAAGTCGCGCTCGGTCACCGCGCGGCCGCGGTGATCGGTGAGCGCGAAGGGGCCGCCGATGTTCAGCGAGGCGGGGCCGGTCGCGACCTCGGGGCGCGCCGGTGCCAGCGGCCCATCCACCAGAGCCCAGCCCGTGACGGTCGCCAGCGCGACAAAGCCCACCGCAGCCCACAGCGTGCGCCGGACCACCCGCAGCACCGACATCACCGGCGTGCCCCCGCCGGCAGCAGCGGCCGAACCAGGCTCGCGAACTGATCAAAGCTCAGCACGCCACGGTGCAGCCGGCCGCCGATCAGGAAGGAGGGCGTCGCGCTCACTCCATGATCCCGCTCCGCCTCCAGGCGCATCTGCACAACCGCGCGGGCAAAGCCCGCATCCGACCAGCAGGCATCGAGCTGCGCGACGCCGACGCCAGCGAGTCCCGCATAGCGCCGCAGCGCGGCGCGCGGATCGGGCGAATGCGCCCAGTTTTCCTTCTGCGCATAGACCAGCGCGACCAGAGGCTCGAAGCGATCGGGGCCGGCGCAATGCACCATGACCGCGGCGTCGAGCGCCACGCGGTCAAGCGGGAAGTCACGCAGGATGAAGCGCACCAGGCCGGTGTCCACGAACTCGGCCTTGATCCGCGGGAAGATGTCGTTGTGAAAGCGCGCGCAGTTCCCGCAGGTGAGCGAGTGGAATTCGACCACAGTCACGGGCGCGTCGGCGCGGCCGATCGTGCGCTCCCCGGGCGGCGCGGGTTGTGCGGTCGCGGGTGGAGAGGCGGCCACGAAGGTGACTAGACCAGCATGGAAGAAGGCGCGTCGCATCATGCCTTGGTGCATCCTTGAGAGTCGCTGATGGTGGGGGGGACGGTGGTCAAGCCGTCACCCTTCGTTGGACCCGGCCGAACCATCGCCGGATTCTTGCCGCGTAGGCGCGCCAGGCGTCCCCGTGCAGCGCCGCGAGATGCGCCTCCTCGAGGCGGACCTGCGCGGGGAAGCTCACCAGCGCGGCACCCAGCGCCACGGCCGTCAGCGGGCCCGGCGCCGCCAGCGCCGCCCCGGCGAAGAGCAGCAGGAAACCCAGGAAGGTCGGATTGCGAGACAGGGCGAAGGGGCCACTGGTCACAAGGCCGGTCGGGGCCGCATCGATCCCGACCCGCCAGGATTTCCCCATGGCGCGCTGCGCCCAGGCCAGCAGCCCGGCGCCCGCTGCCATGGCGATCACGCCCGCCCAGCCGGTCACTGCCGCGGGACCTTCGCCAGCCGCGCCGAGCAGCAGTCCCGCCGCGCAGGCTGCGGCGGCGCCGCGGTGCGCCCGGCCGAGGAAGTTGAGCGCATCATCCCCGCCACGTCCGAAGACGTCGGGCGAGCGCCCGATGACCCGCTGGACGCGGCGGTTGCCGAGCGCGAAGGCGGCCGCAGCGGCGAAGGCGGGAAGCAGCGGCAGCCAGGCCGGAGGGGCCATCATGCCGCCGGCTTCCAGCGCAGCAGCCTCAGTGCATTGAGCGTGACCAGCACGGTGGCACCGGTATCGGCCAGGATCGCGGGCCAAAGGCCGGTGGTGCCCACCAGGGTCGTGCCGAGGAACACCGCCTTCAGCCCCACCGCGACGGCCACGTTCTGCTTGACGTTGGCCATGGTCGCGCGGGACAGGCCGACCAGTTCAGAGACGCCCGACACGCGGTCCTTCAGCACGGCGGCGTCGGCGGTTTCCAGCGCCACATCGGTGCCGCCGCCCATCGCCACGCCCACCGTCGCGGCGGCCAGCGCGGGCGCGTCGTTGATGCCGTCGCCCACCATCACCACCGCGCCCTGGGCGCGCAATGCCGCGATCTCGCGCAGCTTGTCGTCGGGCAGCAGCTCCGCCTTCACGCCCATGCCCAGCGCGCCTGCGATCGCCGCGCCGGTGCGCGCATTGTCGCCGGTCAGCATCACTGCCGCCACGCCCTGGGCGTGCAGGGCGGCGATCCCGGCCGCGGCATCGGCGCGCGGTTCGTCGCGCAGCGCGATCAGGCCCAGCAGGGCGCCGTCGATCAGCGCCACTGACACCGTCTTCCCTTCGCCCTCCAGGCGTTCCAGTGCCTCGGCCAGCCCGCCCAGTGCCACGCCACGCTCGGCGGCGTGGCGCGGGCTGCCGACCTCCACCTGGCGGTCATGCAGCGTCGCCGCAACCGCGCGGCCAGGGATCGCTGCTGCGTCGCGCACAGGCGCGAGCGTCAGGCCCCGAGCGCTGGCTTCGGCCAGGATCGCCTTGGCGAGCGGGTGTGCGCTGCCCTGCTCGACCGCGGCGGCAAGACCGATCACCTCGTCGGCCTCCCGCCCGGGCGCCGCGATCACGTCGGTGACTCGTGGGCGGCCCTCGGTCAGCGTGCCGGTCTTGTCGAAGGCGACTGCACGGGCCGCGCCGATCGCCTCCAGCGCCGCGCCGCCCTTGATCAGCAGGCCGCGCCGGGCGCCCGCCGACAGGCCCGAGGCCATGGCCGCCGGCACCGAGATCACCAGCGCGCAGGGGCAGGCGATCAGCAGCACGGCGAGGCCGCGATACAGGCTCGTGGACCAATCCCATCCCAGGAGGAAGGGCGGCAGCAGGATGACGAGCAGCGCGACGCCCATCGCCCCCGGCGTCCACCAGGCCGAGAAGCGCTCGATGAAGCGCTGCGTGGGCGCGCGCGAGGCGGTTGCGTCCTCGACCATGCGGATAATGCGGGCGATGGTGTTGTCGGAGGCCGCGTGGGTGACGCGCAGGCGCAGCGCGCCGTCGGTGTTGATGGAGCCGGCCCGCACCGCGTCGCCGGGGCCGCGCGCCACCGGAATGCTTTCACCGGTGACGGGGCTTTCGTCCAGCGCCGAGCGGCCATCGAGGATGATTCCGTCGCAGGGGACGCGGTCGCCGGGGCGGACCAGGACTAGGTCGCCCACCGCGAGCCGGTCGGGCGCGATCTGTTCGGTGCCGCCATCGGTGCGCAACCGCAGCGCAACGCGGGGGATGAGCGCGGCGAGCGCGCGGATGCCGGCGCGGGCGCGGCCGGCGGCGACATTTTCCAGCAGCTCGCCCACCGCGAAAAGCAGCACGACGATCGCCGCCTCCTCGGCGGCGCCGATGACGACCGCGCCGAGGGCGGCGGTGCACATCAACGTCTCGATGGAAAAGGGGCTGCCCGCTCTGGCGAGCGCGACGGCGCGCCGGCCGAAGGGCACCAGCGCGATCAGGGTCGCGGCGAGGAAGAGCCAGTAGTGGTCCTGCGGCAGGGCGAGCGACAGGAGGTAGGCGCCGGCGACGAGGGCACCCAACGCCCAGACGAGCATGGCCTTGCCCGTGCGCCACCAGGGGCGCTCCGCGTCGCTCGGGTCCTGCTCGCCATGGGCGTGAACCGTGGCGCGATCATGGGCGTGCCCGGCAGGGTCGTGGTCCGGACAAGAGGCGCCGGCGGCGGTCTTCCCTGCGGCGCCGGTGGCAGGCTCGGGCCGCGTCGCATATCCGAGGGCCTCTACCTGCCGGACCACCGCCGCCGCCTCGCCCGGCGGGGCGAGGGTGAGCGACATCCGCTCCGCCATCAGGTTGACCTCGACGTCTGACACGCCGGGCAGACGCTCGACGGCCATCGTCACCTTCGCGACGCAGGCGGCGCAGTCCATCCCCTCTACCCGCCAGCTCAGCCTGGTCGCTCCATCCATGGCACCGCTCCCGTTGTTCCGCTGCGGCGGGGATATGCAACCTCTAGCGGCTGGAGGTTCAAGCCCCCATCTATGGGACATGAAGGGCAGCTATTCCATTGGCGATCTCGCGCGCGAAACCGGCGTGAAGGCGACCACGATCCGCTGGTATGAGTCGGAGGGGCTGATGCCCGCGCCGAGCCGCACCCCGGGCGGGCAGCGGGCCTATGGGCGCGCGCATCTGGAGCGGCTGGGCTTCATCCGGCACGCGCGGGAGCTGGGCTTCGCCATGCCGACCATCCGCTCGCTGCTCGATCTGGCGGCGGAACCCGAGCGGGACTGCGCCGCGGCGCATGCGGCGGCGACCGAGCAGATGGCGGCGATCGACGCCAAGCTTCGCCAGTTGAAGGCGCTGCGCGCCGAACTGGCGCGGCTGGCGAAGGCCTGCGCCGGCGGGCGCGTGTCGGATTGCCTCATCATTGAGACCCTGGCGGACCACCGCCACGGCCACTGCGCCGACAAGAACCACGGGCGCTGAAGCTTAGCGGAACAGCACGAGGCTGGCAGCGAGCATCGCCATTCCGGCCACCATGGCGTAGGCGGTATCGTGGCCTTTGGCGTGGCGCTGCGCCGCGGGAAGCAGCTCGTCGAGCGCCAGATAGACCATGGCGCCAGCAATGACGCCGAACACCACGCCGAAGAGGCTGGGCGAGAGAAAGGGGCCGAGCACGAGATAGCCGAGCAGAGCGCCCAGCGGCTCGGCCAGGCCCGAGAGAAGGGCGGCCCCCACCGCCTTGCCGCGGCTGCCGGTGGCGTAGAAGACGGGCACCGCGATAGAAACGCCCTCGGGGATGTTGTGCAGCGCGATGGCGACCGCGAGCGGCGCGCCAAGCGTTGGGCTTTCCAGCGTGGCGAAGAAGGTGGCGAGGCCCTCGGGCAGGTTGTGGGCGGTGATGGCTGCGGCCGTCAGCAGGCTGAGCCGCGCGAGGTGCTCCCGCTCAGCATCCGAGTGCGGGTGCGTATCCGGGTGCGGGTTTGGGACCAGCCGATCGAGTAGGACGAGGAGTGCGACACCGGCGAAGAAGGCGAGCGTGGCCAGCGCGTAGCCGCCCCGGTCGCCATGCGCGTCCGACAGCGAGAGCGCGGCCTTGGGGAGGATTTCCACTAGAGACACATACACCATGGCCCCTCCCGCAAAGGCCAAGGCAAGCGGCAGCAGCCGCGGCCTCGCCTGGTCCGCGCGTACGACAAAGGCGGCGCCAAGGACCGTCGACAACCCGGCGGCGAGGGTAACGCCGAGAGCAACCAGAACGGCGGGAGAAAACTCAGGCATGTCTGCGTGTATGACCTGACTGGAAGGGCGTCCAGGAGTGCTGCTTTCGGTTATGCCACCCTTCGCTTCCTGACCTCCACCGCCAGCGTCGCCGGCCCGAGATCGATCGTGGTGTTGGAGACGTTCCGCGCCATGACGCGCACGGTGTTGTTGCTCCACACATGCGCGTCGAGTTCAAAGAACCGGCTGCTGGTCGCGAGTGACGCGCTGGCGATGTCCCCCGGCCTGGCACCCGCCACGGTGATGTCCCGCAGGCTGGTTGCCCCTGCGGCGAGGCTCGGCAGGTCCCAACTGTCCTCCGCGGCGTACTCGCGCTGCCCCGATTCCGGCAGCGTCGGCGTGCCGTTGAGGATGCCGGGCGCCACCTCCGGCAGCCCGTAGAGCCTGAGCGCCTCAAGCTCGATCACCCCGTCAAAGCCCACGATCCCCACCTGCGCGAAAGCCACGCCCGCCCCCATGCGCAGCGTCTGCCTCCGGTTGAGGTTGGCGTCGTCCATCGGCGCGCCGGCGTTCCACCCCTTCGCCGGCCCGTTCCACTGCATGGTGGTGATGGAGGCCAGCACGTCACCCGCGATGTTCTCGCGGATGTTGCCCGCCCCGTCGAAGCACCGCACGAACAGCCTGCCGCCCGCCACGCCGAACACCAGCGCATGCGCCAGCGCGAACTCCTTCGCCTGCGTGGTGTCGATGACCCAGCCCAGCCCGCGGTTCGCAGCAAGCTGCACCCCGCGCCCGGTCGGCGTCAGCCCCGCCAGCCCGTTGAAGCAGAAGTCGGAGATGTAGGTGGCCGTGGTGGTGGAGGTGGCGATGGTGCAGAGCCCCTCCACGCCAATCTCGGTGGCCGACTGCCGGAATGCCTTCGCGCGGACGTTCTCCACGCCCGCGAGGTACCGCTGGAACCGCGACGCCGGCGCGCGGTGGCGGTTGATGACGGCGTTGCCGCAGCGGTTCGCCGTGGCCGTGTAGTCGATGCCGACCAGGTAGGTGTTGGTCCAGGCGACATCGTACTCGCAATCCTGGGCGCCGGCCGTGTGCCGCGCCGCGATTGGCGAGCAGGCCTCCATGCGCATGTTGCGCGCGACGATGGCCGAGCCCGACGTCTGGTTCAGAAACGGGATGGCGAGGTTGGAGCCCGCCTGGCGCAGCTCGAAGTTCGGCCCGTCGAAGATGTGCCGGTTGTGATTGGTGTAGGCGCCCGGCTCGTTCCCGAAGCGCACGCCAAACCTGTCGAGCGTGGCGTTGATCCCGGTGGCGCAGGCGAAGTGCCCGCCATAGTAGCGGATGGAGGTGTTCCAGGCGGTGGCGGTGGCGCACCAGATGTCGAGGCCGATGCGACAATTGACGATGCGCCCCAGCGTGAAGGTGCTGTCCTCCACACCGCGCCCGTCGCCCAGCGTGCGCATGCCGATGGTGAAGCCCTCGACGCGCCGCAGCTCGACCTGCGACGCATCGACGTTGCGCACGGTGATGCCGATATCGGCCTCGGAGGACCAGTCGGAGATGGTCTGCCGGATGACGTTCAGGCCGGAGTAGAGCTTCTCGCCGTTGCGGACGGTGCCGCCATCGCCAAGCACCAGTACGGAGGTGGGCGCGGTGCCGGTGTAGCGGATGGTCCCCTGCATGATGAGACCGCGGGCGGCGCCCGGCAGGGTGACGGTGCCGGAGACGTTCCAGGTGCCGGGCGGGATGATCGCCATTTTCTGGTCGGTGCCGGCGCGGTCGAAGGCGGCCTGGATGGCCACGCGGTCATCGGCCACGCCTTCGCCCAGCCCGCCGAAGTCGGAGGGCAGCACGGCCTCGCGGTCGCGCAGGTACTTGGCCAGGTCGGTCTTGCTGACCGGGGTGTTCAGCACCAGCAGGTCGTCGATGCGGGCGGGCATGTGGGGTCCTCCCGTCGGTCAGAGGGCGGTGGCGGTGACGGGGCCGACGAGGGCGGAGACGTTGCCCTCGGGGGAGACGCTGCGCAGCCAGAGCCAGCGCGCCTGTCCGGTGGCGAGGCCGGTGCGCGTCCAGGGCAGCGTCGTGATCGTCGCTTGCAAGACCGCGGCAGCGAGGCTGTTGCTGGTGGCCTCGAAGACCTGCAGCGCCGTGGCGCCGGCGGGATAGGCGCCGGTGATCTGGATCCCGCCCACCACACCCACAGCGGCAAGGCCCGAGGGGGCGGCCGGGATCGCGGCCTCCTGCCAGCCCGACACCGCCCCGCTCCTCGCCCGTGCGCGGACGCGAAAGGCGGTGGGCTCCGTGGTGGGGAACACCGCGAAGAGCGCCCCCGTGCCGGCCGCCACGGCCAGCCAGTTCGCCACGGAGGCGGGCCTGGCCTCGACCTCGTAGCCGGCGAGGTAGGCCGAGGGCACCGCGGCCCAGTCCACACCCAGCGCCGCAAAGGTCGCCGTGGAGGGCGTGCCCACGCGGATGGAGGCCGGCGTGGCGATGCTGCCCGGCCGGGGCAGGATGACGGAAGGGCTGTCGCCAGTGGCGCGCTCGTCCACGGCGGGGTTCCAGTCCCAAACGGCTGCGTCCTCCTCGGCGAGCGTCAGGTCGATCCCGCCCTCCGGTGCAAAGCGCCAGCCGGTGATGCGGGCCGGGAAGGGCTCGATGCGGTCGATGGCGACCATCACTCCGTCCCAGGGGCGCAGCCGCAGCGCCGAGAGGTTCGCCTGCACCACCACCGCGCGCTGGCGGCGGTTGCGCTCCAGCTCGACCTTCATGAGGCGCTGGACGGTGGCGGCGGAGGTGGTGAGCGGGAAGTCGAGGTCGCGATAGATCGCCTCGCCGCCATCCTCGGTGACGTAGTTGCTGGCGAGCAGCGGCGGCGCGTCGGTCGGCTGCCAGTTCTTGCCGGGATCCACGTAGACGGCCCGCACCCCGTTGAAGAGATCCCGCCGCAGACGCGAGCCCATGACCGAGACGTCGCCACGCAGATCGGCGGCGGTGAGGGTGGCGGCCGGCAGCGCGGGCGCGCCGGCATGGATCACGAAGCGCCCGCCCGAGACCACCATGGTGCCCGCCATGGCGGCGAGCAGCTTGCGGGTGATGGCGATCTTGCCCTCGCCGAGGGAGACGCGGCCGTTGACGGTGTAGCGGCGCTCGGCGGTGCCGTCGCGCCGGCCCATGATCTCGTCGCAGATGTTGGCCGCGGCGATGAGGGCGGGCATGTCGATCTCGTCCCAGGATGCCCGCCAGCCGAAAGGCGCGGTGAGGTACCAGGCGAGGCAGAGGGCCGGATTGTCGGACCAGCCGATGGCGCCGGAGCGGGGATCGCGGATGGTGTCCGCGCCCTCGACCAGGGCGGCCATGTTGGGCGGCCCGGAGGGGAAGGCCTCGGGCGTGATCTTGAGGCGCAGCGCCATGTAGGCGCGCCCGGCGCCGCGATGGGCCGCGGTCCATTTGCCGCCGGTCTCGGCGATGAGGTTGGCATTGGCCGCCTGGCCGGGGTCGCCGAGGTGGCGGTCGATGCGGACCAGGCCGGAGAACTTCGGGTCGGTGGCGAGCGCATCGCCAAGCCAGACCTCGCCGATGGTGCGGACGCGATGGGCGGCGAGCACCACGACGGCGTGGAAGTAGCCATCGGCACGGCCCTCGTCGTCAGTGCTGCTGTGCACGAACACGATGGGCCCCGAGACCTTGCACCGCCCGAAGACCAGGGCGTGCTCGGTAATGGCCTGGCGGAAGGATTGGGTGCGGGCCTGGGCCTCGACGGCGGTGGTGGTGGTGCCGCCCGCGCCGCTGTCGTTGAAACTGGCGCTGCTGCCGCGGGCGGTGGCGGTGTTCTGGGGGAAGACCTGGCTGCCGATGAAGGAGACGGCGATGGCGGCACCCGCGCCGACCAGGGCGCCGATGACGCCGCCGCCCACAGCGGCGGAGCCGACCGCGCCGGCGACCACAGCGATGATGGGGATCGCAGCCGGCATCTGTCAGCCAATCCTCCATGCGATGGTGCAGTCGGTGATGGGAGCGCGGATCAGGCCGCGCGGCCCGACGAAGGCAACGCGGCCGGCGTCCAGCACCACGCCGAGACGATCGGGTGCCGAGGCCAGCGCAACATCGCCCGTCCGCGCGAGCAGCGGCGCCACGCGCGGAAAGCCCGCGCTGTCGGCCGAGGCGGCAAGATCGGGCTGCACGTGCACGCGGGGGCAGCGGCCGGTGACGGCCTCCACGGCGGCCAGCGCGAACATCGCGCAGTTCCAATGCCGCGGATGAAAGGCGCGCGTCTCCGCCTCCCGGAGCAGAGCTGCGAGCCGCGCGACCCAACCGGGATGGCGCATTATCGCGCGGGCAGCCGAATCTCGGCGTCCTGCAGCGCCGGCACGAACTCGAAGAACCGGTCGCCCGGGAACTCGGCCTGCTGGTCGGCGTCGGTGTAGCGCCGCACCTCGGCGCGCTCGAGGTCCACGAGCCGGCTTTCGCAGGCCAGCGTCACCCGTGGCTCGGCGCCGTCCACCACCTCCATGGTGTCCATGATGCCCGCCCAGAGCGGGAAGGGGTCCGCGACAAATGCCCCGTCCTCATCCAGCAGCGCGAGCCACAGCCGCGCCGGACGCAGGCGATAGGAGCGCTCCGACAGCGCGATGTCGATGACCTCCTGCGGCACGGGCGAGAGGGCCAGCGTGAGGCGCACGGCGCGCAGCTCGACCGTCTCCTCCACCTCGCCCATGGCACCGATGTCGCCGATGCCCTCGAAGCTGCGGCCAGCCCAGTTCAGCGTGCCGAGGCCCGACCACACCCGAAAGGCGCCGGTCGCGAAGTCGAGCTCGCAGAGGATGACGGGCGCGACGACCGGCGCGGTGGCGGCGGCCGCGGCCTGAACGGAGAGGCGCGGCGTCGCGCGGATGGCGGCGTCCATCAGAGCGCCTCCTCAAAGCGGCAGGTGATGCTGGTGAAGCGTCCCGGCCGGGTTGGGTTGATGCCCTCGTCGTCGGAGACCAGGCGCATGGGCGTGGACACGTTCGAGAAGAACAGCGCCTCGCCGACCGGCGCGGCGGCGCGCAGCGGGGGTGCGATGGGGATGGAGGCCGTGCCGGTGCCCGACGCCATGACGCGCGCGGTGGCCATGTAGAGCCGCCCGCCCAGGCCGATGTGGTCGCCGGCGCCGACGGCCAGCGCGTTCGGCCACCAGCCCTGGGTGGCCAGCGACAGCGCCCCGCGTGGCGCCCCGGCCGCGAGCGCCGGATTGCCCGAGCCCACCACCATGCCGGTCCCGTCCGTGAAGATGGTGGCGTCGTTGAAGCTGTAGGGCCCGGTCGGCACGTCGCCCTGGGAGCGTGGATCCCCCGAGCGGAACTCGCGCCGAAAATCACGCAGGCGGACCGTGTTCACCGAGCCGGCGAGTGCGGCCACCAGGCCTTCCAGCACACCGGCCAGGCGCGGGTTCAGCGGGTCGAAGGTCATCTCCGCCATCCAGCGCGCGCCCTCTCGGCGCAGCACCTGCGTCTGGCGGGTGAGCGGCGAGACAAAGCGCAGCGTGTTGGGCTGGAGGTAGAAGACCTGCCGGGAGGGGCGCAGCTCTGGCGGCCAGGCGTATTCCGTCATGGCCTTACCTCCTCTCCCAATTCAGCGGCGCACTGTGTCGTAGGCGGTGCCACCGCGGCGGATGGCATCCAGCGTCATCGCGGTGGCCTGGCGCGCAATCTGCTGGCCCATCAGCCGCAGCCGCGCCTCCACGCCGGCGTCCGCCCCGCGCGCGTCGATGTTCAGCGTCGTGTGGATGGTGGGACCGCCGGCTGGCGCTGTGCCGTTGGGCAGCACCGTCCCCGACTGCTGGGGCACGAACCATTCCGGCCCGCGCTCGCCCACGATGTAAGGCTGGCCGGCCGTGACCGGTCCGCCCTCGGCGCGGAACAGCCCGCTGAGCCAGGACCCGACCCCGTCGAAGATGCCACCGAAGGAGAAACCCGACAGCGCGCCGGTGAGCGCATTGCCGAGCGGCTCGGTGATGGTGCGTCGCGCGATGATGCGGGCGATGTCCTGCCCGATGCCCTGCAGCACCTTGGACAGGCTCTCGCCGCGGATCACCGCGTCCTCGAAGGCGGAGGAGAAGGTCAGGCCCAGTTCGCGCGCGGTCTCGGAGGCGCGTTCGGTGGCGCGCTGCACGCGCTCGCTGCCGCGCTCCAGCTCCTCCAGCGCCGCCTGGGCCTCCCGCGAGATGGTCTCGTCGGGGATGGGTTGGCCGATGCGCTCGGCGCGCTCGACCAGCGTGCCGAGGTTGGAGAGGCGGCGGGCGTAGCGCTCATAGGCGTTCTCGTTCTGGCGGATGAGCGCCTCGCGCTCGCGCAGCACCTCGTTGGCCTCGCGCTCGGCGTCGCGGTTGTCGCGCTGGGCAGCGGTGACGCGGCGGACGGAACCTTCGAGGCGGCGCAGGGCCTCGTCGCGCTCGCGGGTGGCCAGCGTCTCGAGGCGCTGGCGCTCGGCGGCGTCGATGGCGCCCGACGCCTCGGCCTCGCGGAGGCGACGGACGCGGTCCTCGTGCTCGCTGTTGATGCGAAAGCGGTCGTCGAGTTGGCGGCGGAGTTCCTCGGCCTGTTCGGCGCCGCGGCGACGGCGGGCCTCGGCGGCACGGGCGTCGGCGTCGCGGCGTTCGGCCTCACCGCGCTCGGCGGCCTCGCGCTCGCCGCGGGCGACCTCCTCGACCATTTCGCGATGCTGGGTGCGGAGCTCCTCGAGGCGGCGGGCGCGATCCACGCCGGCCTGACCCTCGGCGGTGCCGACGAGGCCTGAGCGGATGCTGCCGCGGCGTGGCGTCCGACCCTCACCACCACCAGTGATCTCCTGCTCCAGCCTGGCGATCTCGGCGGCCAGCGCGTCGCGGGTGGCGCGCTGGTCGGCCAGACGCTCGCCCTCGGTGAGGAGACCGGCGCCGCGGCGCACGCCGTCCAGCACCCGGGCCGCACCCGACAGGGCTCGCGCCAGGGTGTTGGACAGGCCGATGGCCTGGTCGAGCCGGGCGAGGAATTGGTCGGCGGCCGCCGTCAGCTGCCCGAACGCGCGGCCGACCGAGAGCGGCGCGCGCTCGAATTCGCCATTCACCCGCTCCACGGCCCGCAGCAGCGCCGGGAACACCGTGTCGGCGGTGAGCTTGCCCTCGGAGCCCAGCTTGCGGAGCTCGCCGATGGAGACGCCGAGCTCGCCGGCCAGCGCCTGCGCGAGCGTCGGCAGCCCCTCCAGGATGCTCCGCAGCTCGTCGCCCTGCAGCACGCCCGAGGCCAGGGCCTGGGCGAGCTGCTGGGTGCTGCCCTGGATCTCTGCGGTGCTGGCGCCGGACGAGATGGCGACGCGTTGCAGGCCGGCGACCAGGCGCAGCACTTCGTCCGACGTGGCGCCGATCTCGCGGGCGGCGATCGAGAAGCGCTGGAAGGCGTCGACGCTCTCGCGCACCGCGACACCGGTCTGCAGCGCGTCGCGATACAGCGCCTCGTAGACCTCGGCGGCGCGCTCCACGCCGCCCACGGCGGTGGTGAGGCGGCCCATGGATTGGCTGAGAGCGTCGCCCGCCATGACGAGGGCGCGCAGTCCGGCGGCGACACCGGCGAGCTGGATGCCGCGGACGGCGACGTCCATGAGGGACAGGGCCCGCGAGGCACGGTCCGCACCATCCTGGATGCGGTCCAGGCTGCGCTGCCCGGTCTCGCCGACCTCGCGCAGTTCCGACTTCACGCGCGCGGCGTCGTCCAGTGACAGGCGGACGGAGACGCGGCGGGTGCTATCCGCCATGGGGCGACCCTCCGGCGTCATGGGTGGCAGAACGGCACGCTGCTGCACCGGCGGCGAGGCCCATGCGCAGCGCCGTCAGCAGTTCGGCGGCGGCCCAGCCCTGCACGCCCATCTCGCGCGCCAGGGCCAGGGTGCCGGCGGTGTCGAGTTCCAGGCCCGCCATACCGGCCGAGACGCAGGCCGTGCCCGCAGCCCACAGGGCGGCGCCCTGGGCGCTCGTTGGCGCGTGCAGGGCGTAGGGGCAGGTCAGGCCGCAGTCGCGGTCGAGCGCGGCACAGCCGCGGCAGTAGTCGGGGCCCTGGCCGAAGTGCCACGCGGCGCGGGCCCTTAGCCGTTTCCCTCCAGGGCCACGGCGGTGACGGGGGTGGTGGCACGGTCCCAGAAGGCGGCGGCGATGTCGTCGAGGTCCATCAGGCGCTCGACCGCCTCACCGGACAGCGGGAGAGGCTTGCCTGTCGCATCGCCGACGCCCTCCCAGGCCGTGACGGCATGGCGGGCCAGCGCCTTGACGAGGAAGGCGAAGGCCAGGCCGCGCGCGAGGTCGGGGTCCAGGTCCGGGTTGGCCGCGCGCACCGCCCCGAGACGGCGCGCGGCGGCGGCCTGGGCTGCGGCCATCAGAGCGGTGGTGACGGGCAGCACCTCCACGCGCACGCCGCGCGGGAGGTCCAGCCAGACGGCTTCGGTGGGAAGGTCGAGGGTGAGCATGCTATGGTGCGCTCCGTGATGACGCGGTTGTGCACCCGGCGGCGGCGCCAGGCGTTGCGGGTGAGGAGGTTCAGATGACGGTGGTGCAGCTGACGAAGGAGCAGGAGGCGATCGCCCGGGCGGCGATGGCGACGGGCGAATTCGCTGGCCCGCAAGACGTGATCGACGCCGCGCTGAAGCTCCTGCAGGCGCGCAACGCGCAGCGCGCAGCCTTTCTCCAGTCCCTCGATGATGCACGGCGTGAGTCCGACGAGACCGGCTATTTCGAGATGGACCAGGTGGCAGCCGAGCTCGACGCCATCATCGCCGAGGCAGAGGCGCGACAGGGCGCCGGCGCCCGCTGAGCGGAACGACGCCGGAACCCTCGGCGAGGCTCACCGCACAGGCGCGGCGTGAACTGGCCGAAGCCGTCCGCTGGATCGCCCGCGAGGAGCCAGCGGCGGCACGAGGGTTGCGCGATGCGGTCGTGCTGGCAGCGCAGCGCATCGCGCGGCATCCGGAACACGGGGTTGTCCGCCGAGACCTTGCGCCACCCACGATCCGGTTCGTGCCGCTGCCGCGCTACCGCTATGTCCTGGTGTACGAAACGCGGGCGGCTGGGGTCCCGGTGATCCTGCGCGTGCTCCACGGCGCGATGGACCTTCCCGATGCGCTGACGGCTCTGCGCAGCACCACGCGTCAGGCGTAATCCACCGCCGCCTGCTGGTTCCGCAGCGCCACCGTCATCATGCGCGTGGCAGTCGCGTTGAACGCTGCCCTGAAATTGAAGCTCGCCTCCACCCCAGCAGGTCCCTCGATCGGGGTCTTGGCCAGCGCCAGATACACCTCGTGCAGCGTCACTGTGAGGCTTCGGTTCGCATCGATCGTGTAAGCGAATGCGAACTCGGCGGCGCTGCCGTTCTGTGCCTGGGCGAGCAGGGTTGTGTTCTCGAAGCGCACCGTGACCTGGCCGGTGCAGCGGGCCACACCCGGATCCACGCCCTCGATACGGCGGTCGGCGCGGATGGTGCGGACCATCTCCATGCCATTGCTGTAGGTCATGCGCGCGCCGGTGACCTGGGCGAGGGCCGAGCCGGCGCGGGTGATGGAACCCTGTGCCTTGTTGAAGGCGGTGTAGGCCGCGCTGGTGGGCGTGCCGCCGGAGGATGCGCCACCGCGCAGCGAGCCCTGTCCCATCAACCCGAAGGTGGCGGTGGCGGGGCCTGACGGCGAGATGTCGATCTCCAGCGTGTCGGCGCGCACGCCGGTGCAGACGTCGAAGTTCGGCACATCGGGATAGCCGATCTCGACGCTGTTGGACGGCAGCGCTGCCGCGCCGGATCCGAAGGTGTGGATGAAGTTTGGGTTGGTGCCGGTGGTGGTGGGCGCGCCGAGCAGCAGGCGCAGCCAATGGCCGATGTTGACGAGATCGACCGGCACCACGGCCTGGCCCTGGACAGTCACGGTGTCGAGGAAGGGCGCGGCCGGATCCCGGTTGCTGCCCACGCCGATGACGTCGGCATCCAGCAGCGGTTGCTCCGCGCCGAGGTCGCAGGACAGGAAGGGCATGCGCCGCCAGTTGCTGCCGGGCGCGGTGCCGTAGGTGGTTTCGGGCAGCGTCAGCAGGCGGCAGTTGGCGCCAATGGCACGGGGCATGGGATGTCTCCGGGATCAGGCCAGCGGCGAGCCGGCGACCGTGTAGAAGAGCGTGACGGGAATGGAGGCGGCGCGGGCGGGCGCGGCGCCCTCGAACTCGACGTCGTCGAAGGTCGGTGCACCGGGCGCGGCCCATTCCACCGCGCCGCCGAGGGTCCGGTTGCTGGTGATGCCAGCGGCGATGTCCACGAGCAGCGCGTCGAGGAGGGCGTTGCGTGCGGCGGGTGTCGCGCCGGCAACGGCCACCTCGATCTCCGCGCGATGCTCGATGGCATAGGCCAGCGGGGAGAGGATGGCGGTCTCCTCCACCGTCTCGCCGTCGCGCAGGACGACGAGACCACCTGGCGGGATGCGCTGCGGCGCGGTCTCACCGCGTAGCACCACTGGCGCCGGGTTCCTGGCCGCCAGCGCCGCGCCGATCCGGGCGTGCAGCGCGGCCAGCGCGTTCTCGCGCATGCTCACGCTGCGCGCCTCCCAGCCTCACGCTCCCAGGCCTGCACAAAGCGCCCCGGCAGTCGGCGCAGCCCGCGCTCGGCCGCCCCCTTCACGTCGAGCCGCTTGCGCAGTGCGACCTGCGGCAGCAGCAGGAACATCGGCACCAGGCCACGCTCCAGCATGCCGCGCGCCCAGGCCTCGCGACCCTTGCGGTTGCCGGTGCCGATCTCGGTCAGGCCGCCGGCGACGAGGCGCGTGCGGCGGCGGCGCCCGGTCTGCTCGCCCTGGTGCAGCGGCAGGCACCACACGAAGCCACGCCCGGACTTGAAGGGCCGCAGGAAGGCCTGACCCGACGCCACCATCTGCGCGGGCGTGACGCGCGGCTTGGCACCGCGGCGCCCACCCTGCCGGTTGAGACTGGTCGGGATCGCGAGGAACTTCCGCCCACGCTTGGCGCGAATGACGGCCCCACGCTCGAAGGCGTCGATGACGTTGGGCACCTTGGTCCAGACCAGCCCTGCCGGTCGCAGCGACTGCCCCGAGCGGGGGAACACCTGCGAGCGCCAGGCATTGGCGATGCCGCGCGCGTTGCCGCCCAGCGCGTCCGTGACCTGTCGGCGCAGTTCCGCCTTGACCTGCTCGGTCTCGGCACGGATCGCCTGCATGGCGGCGCGCTCGCCGGCGCGCACCTCCGCGGCGAGGACCTGGCGCAGGTCGCCGATGATGGTAGCGGCGAGGCGCATTAGGTGTCGCGATCGTCGCAGCGGCGGTGGCCGATCTCGGTCTCCATCAGGGTGGAGAGCCGCTCCAGCAGCACGCGCACCTGCTCGAGGCGTCCGTCAACGCGCCAGACGAGCAGCAGGATGGCGATGAGGCCTGCACCGTTCTCGGCGAGCTGGAGGATTTGCGGAAGGTCCATCGTGCGGCTCCTATCGCTGGCAGAGGACGCGCCAGGCGGTGCCAGTGGCGTCGCGGGTGGCGGAGGTGACGGTGACGAGGTCGGGACCGATCGTGAGGGTGTCGCCGGCCGCGAGGTTGGGCAGCGTCGCGATGGGCACCGAGAGGATGTCGGTCGCGGCGATGATCTCGGTGGCGAAGGCATCGGCCACGCGGTCGGGCGAGGAGCGCAGCACGCGCAGGGCGAATGGGTTGCCGGTTCCGCTTTGGCGATAGACGGCCTCCACGCCGAGGTTCGGGTCGGCCACCAGCGCGGCCATGGCCGCGGCGAAGGCGCTCAAGGCGCCCCCGCCATCACCAGCGATGCAGCGCGGACGCTGCGCACGCGCCGGCTCCAGCCGCGCCCGAAGTCCGGCCAGGTGTCGAGGCCGCGCAGGAAGGTCAAGCGGATGTCGCAGACGCGCCCGATGAGCGCCGCGCGATCATTGGTGGCGCGCGCCGCGCGCAGCGTCTTGGGGCCGATGGCGCCGTCGGCCGCGACCCCCAGCGCCTCCTGCAGCCACAGCGCCGCACGACGTCGCCCGCTGTTCACGGCAGCGTCGAACACCGCGAGATCGATGCCAGCCGGCAGTTCGTCGCCATGCACGGCGTTCCAGTAGTGCGCGCGGTAGATGGCGCGCGCCTCGTCCACCCCGAGCGCGCGCACCGCGTCGCAGGCGGTTAGCTCGCGCCGCTAGCCCTCCAGGGTGCGGCGCGTGATGCCGAAATTGGTGCAGCCGCCGGGATCGCGGGGATGATCGACGTAGCCGCCCTCGTGCCGCAGCACCTCCGCCACGCAGGGGATGAAGCGATCGGGCCTCGCCATCACGCCCCCGAGGCCGGCACGCGGTTCAGCCAGACGCGCGCGGTGATGTCGGCTGCCAGCGCGGCCTGGGTGGCGATGCCCACCGCGAAATTGCCGGTGGCGGTGGTGGTGATGCGGCGGTTGGTGTTGTCCCAGAACACGCGCGCGCCAGCGGTGATGGCGAGCGCGGGCTCTTTGGTGAGATCGAAGACGCCCTGGGTGGCGGCCTCAATCATGGCGTTCTGCGCGCCGTCGATGGCGGCGACGCCGAAGAGCGCGCCGACGAGCACGCCCTGGCCGGAGGTGACGCCGCCGGCGTAGGGGACGGCGATGGTCAGGCTGTCGCCGGGCTGGATGTAGTTGCGCATGGGGATGGGTCTCCAGATGCGCGAAAGGCGCCGCCCGGGACTCCGGTGGCGCCTCTCGCGAGATGATCAGGAACGGTGGAAGGGGATCACGTCCCCGGATTGAAGTAGCCGCCGCGCCAGTCGATGGCGCCGACACCGAAATCAAAGATCACGCTGACCTCGATGCCATCCACGCCCTGGACGGGCCCGGTGGTGACCTGCGGCCCCTCGGCGCCATTGAGGTAGCCGTAGACGTAGACCGGTGCGGCGCTCGGCTCCGCGAACAGGTACCAGCGGTTCGCCTGCACCAGCGGCTCGACCACCGGCTGCACGAAGCTCGCAAACACGTTCTCCTGCGTGACCTGGTTGGCGGCGACCGGCACGGTGAGCTGGCGGGCGGGGAGTTCCAGGCTCGGCCCGACCAGCAGGCGCATCTGCGCGCCGACGGCGATGGGCAGGCCGTCCAGGGTGCGCTGGCGCATCACCGCGGCCCGCCCCTGGGCGAGCGAGCCGAGGTCGAGCGCCGAGCCGGCCGAGGCCTTGTTGGCACGCGCGGCAGCGGTCCCAAACACGGCCGCGTTGCCGCTGGTGAGCGTGGGGCCATCGCCATTGGCCGAGTTCAGCAGGCCATAGGCGGTGGCGTTTTCGAAGTCGGCGACACGGCGGCCGATCGCCGCGGCGAAGTCGGTGAAGGCGCCGAGGTCGTCGTTCACCAGCATGGGCCGCGTCACGCGGATGCGCCGCGCGAAGGTCTGCAGCAGCACGATCTCCTGGCTCTCGGACATGGTGCCGGCCTGGATCTCGCCGTTCTCCATCAGCGGCAGCAGGGTCGGGAAGTCGCCCACGCGCAGGTGGCGGTGCGGCTTGAAGTCCCGAAAATCGCGCCGGAGGAAGATCTGGCGGTAGGTCGGCTGCGCGGGTGCGTAGGCCGCGAGCAGCATCTTGTTCGCCGCCGCCGAGAGCAGCGCCGGGAAGTCGGAGGTGGTGTGGAAGGCGCGCTCGGCGAGGAGCGTGGGGTTGCGCGGCACCTGGCGCTCGCCCTTGAGGCGCAGCAGCTCGCCGATCATGTCGGAGGGGCGCCAGCCCAGGAATTCGGCGTGACGGCCGGAGCCCCCCGCGGGCGGCTGGTAGCCGGGCATGGAGCGCACGGCGAGCGCCTCGGCCATGGCGTCGCGGATGGCGGCGGGGTCGTCATGGCCGGGGCCGGTCTCGGGTCGGGCCGGGCGGGAGGGCTTGGGTGCCACCGCGACCATGGCGTCAAAGAGCGCGCGCCGGACCTGGTCGGCGGACCAGCCGCGCTCGACGGCCTCGGCGCGGAGGGTGGTGGTGCGGTCGGCGGGGACCAGGGCGCGGGCGGCGTCGACGGCGCTGTCGATGCCGCTGATGCGCTCGCGCTCGGCGCGGCTGGCCTCGGCGCGGATGGCGTCGAGATCGGGCGGTGCGGCGTGGGTGGGCTCGGGCGCCGCGGGCGCGGGCGGGGAATTGGCGGGCGTGTCGGTCACGGTGGTCTCCTGGGGTGCGGTGGTGGACGGCGCGCCGGAGGGCGGCGCCGCAGTCGGGGCAGCCGGGGTCTCCGGCGTCGTCTCGGGCATGGTGGGGTCCTCGTTGGGCAGGGCGGGTTCGACGGCGGGTGTGAGGGCGCCCTGATCGCCCTCCGCCCTGACGGCCGCATCGCGGTCGACGGGGACCGGCACGACGGAGATCTCGAAGGGCTCCCAATCCACCGCGCGATGGACGGTGGTGCCGGTGGCGGCGTCGGGCCGCGGCTCGTAGCGGTGGACGCGATAGCCGACGCTGACGGCGCGCAGCGTGCCGTCGGCGATGCGCTGCCAGACCGGCTCGACGTCCGCAGCGGCGGAGAACAGCAGCGTGGCGTAGCCGCGACCGCGCTCGAGGCGGGCAGCGGTGACGCGGCCGAGCACATCGCGCGCGTCGCCACGGCGGTGGGTGTTCAGCACCGGAGCTTGCCCAGAGCGCAGCGCGTCCATGCGCACCGCGTTCGGCGACATCTCCAGCTCCTCGGTGATGAGGCCAAGGCCCGGGACAAAGTTGCGGGCACGGGCGCCGGTGGACCACACCACCTCGACGGTGCGGGCCTCGCGGTCGACGGTGGCCGGGGCGGTGAGCGCGCGCTGCGCCACATGCACGCCAAGCGGTGGCACCTCCGGAAGCGGGCGCGCAGCGGTGATCACCGGCGCGGCATCGCTGCCGCCCGGTTCGGTGGTCTCGGTCATGGTCAGCCCTGGGGTGCGGTGTCTCTGGGAGGCGATGCCGCGCCGGTGGCGGCGATCTCCACGGCGGCCATCTGGGCGGCGTCCTGCGCGGCGCCGGACTTCGCGACACGGCGCGGATCGGTGTCGAGCGACAGCCCCGCGTCGTCGAGCAGCGCGTTGGCCTCGCGGATCATCTCCACCGCAGCCCGGAAGTCGTAGCCGAAGGCACCGGCGGCCTCGGGCTGCGGCACAAAGCCTGCTCTCACCTGCGCGATCAGTGCCGTCGTGTCCTTGAGCGGGTCGATCATCTCGTGCGCCGGCGGGACGTGCGACACGCCGTCGGGCATGTCGACACCCCACAGCCCGAGCAGCGCGCCCTGTTGGTGGAAGCGGTCCGCGATGGGCCGGACCAGCATCGGGATCAGCATGCCGTACTGCACCTGCTCGCAGAGCCGCCGGAACTCGATCTTGCCGGCGCGCAGGCTGGAATAGTTCGCCTGGGTCAGATCGCCGGAGACCTGGTCGTAGGTCAGGCCGGCGCCGACCGACGCCGCCTCCAGCGCGCGCCGCGCGAAGGTCGTGTGCGAGCCGCCGCCGCTCGGATTCACCACCTCCACGCTGCCCATGCCGCGGCGGTAGAGGATCATGCCCGGCTCGAAGCTCTCGACCGTCCGGCCCTGCGCGTCGCGCAGCAGACCGGCGGCGGCGCCGGTCAGGGCCTCGTCGCCCTCCTCGGTGACGACGGCGGCGAGGCAGGCCTCGATCTTGGCTTTCATGAGCAGCGCGGCCTCGTAGTCGCCGAGGTCGCGCAGGCGGAGCAGCACCGGCGCGAGCCAGGAGACGTCGCGCAGCTGGCCTGGGCGGCGCTTGCGGTAGATGTGCAGGACGTCGGCGGCCGGGACGCGCTGACTGGACAGCCATGTGGCGCCGCCCGGCAGCAGCCAGGAGGCGCCGGGGTGGACGCGGTGCAGCCAGTAGCCGACCGGCTCACCGGCCTCTCCGAGCGCGATGCCTTGGATCGTCGGCACGCCCTCCATCATGCCCTGTGGCGCGGTGTCGAGGTGGTCGCTCTCCAGCACCTGCAGCCGGAGGCCGATGGGGTTGGACGGCGATGGCGCCGTCGGCAGGAAGCGCACGAAGCACTCCCCGCTCTCCACCACGGCGCGCATCACCAGCGCCTGCAGGCCGTAGAGATCGAGCCGTCCCTCGGCGTCGCAGGCCGTGCTCTCTGCCCAACGCTGCCAGGCACGGCCATGCGCATCGTCGGGCCAGCGCGTGGTGATGCCCGCGCCGACCGCGTTGCCGGTCCAGAGGTCGACGATGCGCGCGGCGTAGGGGTCGTTGCGCACGGCGTCACGTGCACGACGGGCGACGGTGGCCGCGGCCGCACCGACCTCCGCATTGGCCGACCCGCGCGAGGGCGCCCAGCCCGCGGAGGCGCGCGTGTCCTGCGCGGCGGCATAGCCGCGGATGACGTTCCAGGCGCCGACGATGCGCTGAGAGAGGTTCGGCATCACCCGGTTCCCCCGCGCGAGAAGCTGGCCAGCGTGCTGGAGGGGCGGCGGGATTGGGCCACCTCCGCCCCGCGCAGCACCGCCAGCGCCCGTCCAAGCTCATCGAGGCTGCGATACTCCACCGTCCGCCCCTCGAAGGAGACGCGGGTCGTGCCGCCCGCGTAGGCCGCCGCCAGCACCTGCGCTCGGCTCCCGGCCGGCTGCGCCAGCGCCCAGGCCAGCACCGCCGGGTCCATCACGCCATCGCCTCCTGGAACAAGAGCGACGCCGCCACATTCGCCGTCCCCGACAGCGACGTCGCCACCACCGTCAGCAGATCGGGCGTGTTGCCGAGCACGTTTGTCCCCAGCGGCTGCACATCGCGCAGATCGAAGGTCAGCACCCCCGTCCCGCCCGCCGGCGTGAAGGCCGCGTAGACGCGATCGCCGCCCGTGATCGCCGTGGCCGCCACATCCGTCTGGCTCAGGCTGTTCGGCGAGCCGCTCGCCGCCAGATCCGACCAGGCCACGCCGGTCAGCGCGCCGTTCAGAACCAGCTCGAAGGTCGCGCCCGCATCGGACGAGACGATGAGCTGGCGCGGCACCAGCTGCCCGCGGTTCACCAGCCCGATCTGAAAGGTGGTGCCGGCTGCCGGCGCCGGCGCGAAGGGCGACGCCGAGAGGGTGCGCGGATCGTCCACCGTCAACGTCGTGGTGGTGTTGCCGGTGATCCGCGCGAGCTGCCCCGCGCCGGTGCCGCCGGTCAGCAGCACATGCATCCCGCGCCACTGGTTTGCGATCCAACCGCTCGCGACCGAGAGGCTGTTGGCGCCGCCCGCCGTCGCCGTCCCCGAGAAGGCGATGGTGCCGAGCGGGCGCACCCGCGCCGAGAGGATGGGACGGCGCGTGGTCACGGCGACGCGCGCCGTGTTGGCGTGCGGGAAGGTGAAGCCCCGCTGCTCGTCGAGCCCGCCCTCCACGGCGACGGACACGCCCCAATGCCAGAAGTCGGCCGTGCCCGAGCCGGTGCGGCGCAGCTCGTAGCGACAGGGCAGATTGCCGGTGCGCGCCCAGGGCAGCACCGCCCCCGCGGCATTGGCATGGTCGAAGGCATGGCACCAGAGCAGCTTGCCGCCCACCACGAAGCCCAGCCGGCAGCGGCCGGCGCCATACCAGGCGTAGTCCAGCACCGCCATCTGTATGCGTGCTGGATCGAGCACGCGCCCCGACCGGCCGCGGCCATTCAGCGCATCGATGGACCAGGCGGCCTGGGCGACGCGGGTGTCGACGACGCCCGCTCCTGTGTTGGCGCGGCGCACGGCCCAGAGGCCCGTCGCGTCCTGCTCGAAGAACACGCCATTGTCGGCGTCGAACAGGCCGACGCGTCGGATCACGCCCGTGGCGGGGGCGCCGAACAGCACGGCGGCGGAGGCGGCGACGCCCTTGGAGGGCTGATAGCGGAAATAGGGCTTGGACTGGCGGATGGCGATGTCCGTGTTGGCCGCGACGCGCAGGCGCACGCCGCCCTCCATGGGCATGTGGGTGATGGCGCCGGTGCCGGCGGTGAAATTCTCCCAGCGCAGGGATTGCTGGCCGTACTCGAAATCGACGTCGTAGATATTCTGGGCGCGGGCGATCTTGAGGCGGCCGGCGGGGTCGAGGAAGGCGTCGGCGAAGGCCACCGGCGGGGCAGACCAGTCGGGGTCGGTGATGAGCATGCATGGTCTCCGCGAAGGGGTGCAGGCCGGGGAGTCGAACCCCGCCGGTCCCGGGAATGAGCCGGGCGCGGCCACCGGGCCTGCCTGCGATGAAGCGATCAGCGCAGCCAGCTGCTGCGAGGGGCGAGCCAAGTGGTGGGGCGCGTGGTGGTTGGCGCGGGAGATGCTGGTGATGGTGGCGGCGCCGCGGTTGCAGGCTCAGGCGCTGGTGACACCAGCGGCGCATCGGCGATCTGCTCGCGCAGCTGCGCCCAGAAGCGCTCGCCGTAGCGATCCGCGCCCAAGAGCCAGAGCGCCGCGCGGGCCAGCACGGCGCAGTCCAGCGCCTCATTGCGTTCGCGCAGCTTGGCCCATTCCTGCCGCGCGAAGCCGCGACGATCCTTGGTGGTACGCAGCTGCTCGGCGACCAGCTGCTTGACCCACTCGGCCTCGACGCCGCGCGGCAGATGCACCCAGCCGGGCGGGAACTCCTCGGCATCGCCACGGCCGAGCCAGAGCCGGCGATAGAGATCGGCCTTCCAGGTGGAGACCGAGACGGTCCAGAGCTTGAGGCCACGGCGGAGCTTGCGGCCATCGACCATCGCATCCACAGGCGTCGGGCCCTGCACGGGCTGCGCCCGGTTCCAGCCGTCCACGCCCTTGGTGGGCGCGATGCGCGGGTCCCGCAGCCGGCGGAGGTGGCCGTAGACCGCTGCGGTGTCCCGGCCGCCGGTGTCGACGCAGGCCTTGGCGATGCGAATGCTGCCGCCACCTGCACCAGGCCAGTCCCGCGCCAGCAGTGCTGCCAGTGCGTCCCACGGTTCCCGCTCGCGCGGATTGCCGGAGATCACCACGTGATCGACCAGCCAGGACGAGAACCCCTCCGCCCAACCCCAGACGTCGCATTCCAGGCGGTCGTCCTGCACGTCCACGCCGGCTGTCAGCACCAGCGCGCCGGCGGGCACCACGCCCATCCGGAAATCCTCGCGGCGCTCGACCAGGCGCTCCCAATCCGGCGCCTCGCCCTGCTCCTGCCAGGTCTCGCCGAGCACCGTGTTCTTGAAGGTCTTGATGTCCTCGGGCTTGCCCTGTGCGGCCTCCCAATCGCGAGCGATCTGCGCCCAGGAGAGCCAGCCCACCGGGGAGTACAGCGCCGAGATGTGGAAGCCGATGGTGTACGGATCCTGGCTCTCGGCGGTGGCTCGCCATTCGCCCGCGGCCAGCATCGCGGTCTTGTCGTGCTCGGCCATCGGGTGGTCGCAGGCCGTGCAGTGATACCGCGCTGTCTCCGGCGCACCCTTCTCCCAGAGCAACCGCTCGAAGCGCAGCCACTGCATCTCGCCGCATTCGGGACACGGCACGAAGAACCGGCGCTGGTCGGAGGCCAAATACTCCCGCTCGATGCGGCTGCGCCCGGCGATTGTGGGCGTCGAGACCAGGAAGGCCTTGCGGCGCCAGCCGAAGGTGCGGGCGCGAGCCTCGGCGAGCGCGATGGGATCACCCTCGCCGGCGACATCGCCGGGATAGGCATCCACCTCGTCCAAAAACAGGAAACGCGCCGTCATCGAGCGCAGCCCGACCGCGCTGTTGGCGCCCGTCAGCACCAGGATGCCGCCGGGGAACTCCTTCGACAGCATGGTGTTGCCGCTGTCGCGGGCTCGGGCCGGTGCGACGCGCTCTCGCAGCGCCGGTGTTTCCTCCAGCAGCGGGTCGATGCGCTGGCGTGAGAAGCGCTTGGCCAGTTCCACGGTGGGCTGCACCGCCAGCGCGGGTGCTGGCACATGGTGCATAATGTAGCCGAGCCAGTTGTTCCCGCTCTCGGTGGCGCCGACCTGCGCCCCTTTCATGAACACGACGCGGCGCGCCGGATGCACCGCCGACAGCGCGTCCATCACGTCCTTCAGGTAGGGCGTGCGGCTGGTCCGCCACGGGCCCGGCTCGGCCGAGGCCCGCGAGCCCAGCATGCGGTGCCGCTCCGCCCACTCCGACACTGTGAGCTGCGGCGGCGGTCGGAGCATCGCGCCGACGCGGCGGCGCACATGCTCACGGCTGCGGAGGCCGATCCCCTCCGAGGCCTGCGGGATCGAAGCGATCGGCGGCCTCCGTCAGCAGGTCGTTGATGTGCCCCTGGAGGATGGTCTGCAGCAGATGCGGGTCGACGCTGATCTCGGCGGCGATCAGGCCGGAGACACGCGCCGGCCAGTTCAGCAGCGCGTCGCGCATCGTGCTGCCGATCTCGTCCAGCGCGCCGTTGGCCTCGGTGACGTCGAGCAGGCGGCGCTTGGTCTCATCGAGCGCGAGTCGTTGCGCCTCCACCTTGAAGGCGAGCTGCGCAACCTTGAGGCGGGCGAAGGGCGTGCCGTCCCCAGCGTTGCCCGCACTGCCGCCGCGCACCAGCGGGGACCGCACAGGATCGGCGGTCTCCACCAGGCGACGACGGGTCTTGTCGATGTCCCACTGGCCATCGGGCTCGCGGGCGATGCGACTGGTCTGCTCGGCCTTGCGCAGTGCGGTCTCGGTGATGCCGATGCGACGTGCGGCCTCGCGGGTGGAAGGGGTCAGTTCGGGCACGGCGGCATCTCTCCCGCCGCGCGCGGGGTGTGGGTCAGGCAGCGCGCCGCGCGCGCTGGCGAGCTTGCTCGAAGGCAGCGACGGCCGCCGGCCAGTCCAGCGTCGTGTCGGCGCCAATGGTGCGCACGGGCGTGAGCGTCACGCGCGCACGGCCCCAGTAGGCTCCGTCCAGCGTGGCGATCCAGCCAGCGAGGCCCTGCCGCGCCAAGCCGTCGCTCGCCGTGGCGATCTCCTCGGCCGTAGGGGGCGCCGCCCGCCCCAGGCTCACGTGTCGGCCATCCTGAGCCAGCACGATCCAGCGGCGTTCCCCCCGGCCGCTCATCGCGCCCGTTCCGCTTGGCGGATCTGCTCCAGCAGCTCGCCAAGCCGGCGGCGCCAGTTGCCCGCGCCTTCGATGCAGTAGGCAGGGCCGTAGCTCCCGCTGCCGCCTTGCCGCGCGCTGCGCAGCCAGTGCGCGTGGCTCAGGCGGGCATGGTCGGCGAGGCCCTTGAGCTGCGTGATGGTGTCCGTCTGGTGCATCGTCCGTCTCCGTGCTGCGCGGCGGGATGGCTGCGCGTGACGGACGCTTCGCGCTGTGGTTCGGCACAGCCAACTCGAGAAAGCGCCGCGGATGCTGATGATCCGCGGCGCTCATGATGATGTACGGAGCTGTGGCTGCGCCGCGTCAGTCGGCGATGCGGTAGATGCTGTAGGAGCCGCGCGCGCCCTCCTTGTTCGGTCCGACCTGGCGGACCCGCTCCAGCACCTGGACCTCGATGCCCTGGCGCTTCTTGAGGCCCGCAAAGAACCCGCGGACGGTGTGCTGCTGCCAGCCAGTGGCCTCGCTGATCTGCGCGATGGTGGCACCCTCCGCGCGGCGGAGGAGCGCCAGCACCGTCTCCTGCTTGGTCCCCTCGCGCGCCTTCCGCGGCGCCGCCGGGTCGCGCGGCGTGCGTGCGGGCTTGCCGGCGAGGGCGGCGCGCAGCTGCTCGACCGCCTGGCCGATCGGGTTGTCGGTCGCGTCCTGCACGGGGCTGGCATCCCATGCGGCCAGGAAGGCCGTGGCGGCGTCACGCAGGCCGGCGCGCGGGGCGCGCGTGGTCGCCGCCCGGGGTGCAGTGGTGGCGTTATCCGCCGGCGCGGCGTCCTCCCCGCCCGTGGGCGCCGTGCGCGCGTCCTGCGCGGGTTCCTCCCGGTGGTGCTGCGTGGCGTCGTCCGCCGCCGTGCTGTCGTTCTCGTTCGGGTCGATGCCGATGGCGCGCAGCCCCTCGTCGGTGATGCGCGCCACGATCCAGGTGCCGTCCTCATCCTGGCGCCAGCCGAGCCCGACATGCTCCCGGGGCGCGTTGATCTCGGTGAGCAGGCTGGCCTTGATCATGCTGCGGAACACCGCGTTGCGGGCGGCGGCAGGGAGCGACTTTGGCGCGCGGGCCAGGCCCATCTCGTGCTGCGCGGCGGCGGTGAGGATCACGCGTTGGGTGTCGGAAAGCTTCATCGTCGGGGTCTCCGGTTCGGCACCCGATCAGTCGGGTGCTACCAGCCCGAGCCCCGCGGGGCGTCCCGGCGGGGCGGTGGCGGCGCCGCGTGGCGGCGGGCGCGGCGCGTCAGTCGTTGCGCGCGTCGTCGGCGGCGATGCCCTCGCTGATCACAAAGCCCGTCAGGTAGGGCAGCCCGGCAGGGATGCCGGTCTCGCGGCTGGTGCGGAGCCCGATCCGCCAGCCCATCCAGGTGGCGGTAGCGCGCGCGATGGCGTCGGGCAGGGTGGCGCCGGCGTGGAGGTGGTTGCTGACCTCGTCTGCGAAGTGGCGGCCGTGGCGGCTGTCGAGGAAGGCGCGCACCGAGTCCGGATCCGTGCCCGTCGCGTCCTGGATGACCGCGAAGGCGATCGGCCAGGCGGCCGCGGCGCGCTCGCCCATGGTGCCCCAAAAGCCCCAGGCCTCGTTCTTGGTGGGGAGGATGGTGGGGTTGGTCATCGTCGTCTCCGTCCTGGTGCCGGGGGCCATCCCCTGCGCGTGACGGACCATTCGCGCTGTGGTGCGCGGGAGCCAAGCGAGATGCAGCGTTATCTCATTGCTATGATTGGGCTTTCTCGATCATCAATCGAGCCGCGGACACATCGGCGAAGCTGCGATCCTCGCCGTCCAGCGTGGCGGTCTCGCCGGTCATTGCCTCCCAGCGCTGCAGCGTCACGTCGCAGTAGGCGGGGTCGATCTCCATCGCGAGGCACACGCGCCCGCTGGTCTCCGCCGCGATGATGGCGGTGCCGCTGCCGCAGAAGGGCTCGTATATCGCGTCCCCCGCCTCGCTGTTGTTCAGCATCGGTCGGCGCATGCACTCCACCGGCTTCTGCGTGCCATGCACCGTGGCGAGGTCCTCGGGGCCTGCGCCGATCGACCACAGCGTCGTCTGATCCCGCGCGCCCTGCCAATGGCCTGTCGCGCCCTTGCGGACGGCATAGAGGCAGGGCTCATGCTGCCAGTGATAGTCCCCGCGTCCGAGCACCAGCCGCGGCTTGGCCCAGACGATCTGGCTGCGCACGATGAAGCCCGCCGCCTCCAGGCTCTCGATGACCGTGCGGGCGTGCACGCCAGCGTGCCAGATGTAGGCGACATCACCAGGGAACAGCGCCCAGGCCGCGCGCCAGTCGGCGCGGTCGTCGTTGGCCACCTTGCCGGTGCGGATGGTGGTGGAGACGCCCGCGTCGTTGCGCCAGGAGGGGTCGTAGTTCACGCCGTAGGGAGGGTCCGTGACCATGAGGTGCGGCTGTGCGCCGGCGAGGAGGCGAGTGACGTCGGCGCTGCTGGTCGCGTCGCCGCAGAGCAGGCGGTGGCGACCGATGCGCCAGAGATCGCCGGGGCGCGTGACAGGGTTGGCGGGCGGCTCGGGCGCCGGTTCGTCCGGGTCGCCCTGCGCCGCAACTTCATCACGCGATGCGTCGAGGCTGGCGAGCAGCTGCTCCAGCGCATCGCCCGAGAAGCCAAGCACGTCGAGGTCCACGATGGCCTCGTCACGGATGCGGGCGATCTCCGCCGCCAGCAGCGCCTCGTCCCAGCCGGAGTTCAGCGCGATCTGGTTGTCGGCCAGCCGCAGGGCGCGAGCTTGAGCCTCGGTCAGGTGCGCCAGGCGGATGGCGGGCACCGCTGCCATGTCGAGGCGCTTCGCGGCCATGACGCGGCCATGGCCCGCGACCAACACGCCGGCGGCATCCACCAGCACCGGGTTCACGAAGCCGAATTCGGCGATGGAGGCGGCGATCTGCGCCACCTGGTCGGGCGAGTGCGTCCGGGCGTTCTCGGCGTAGGGAATGAGGGAGGCCAGCGGGACGGTGGCGACGGCGATGTCAGGCTGCATCGGCGACTGCCTCCCCGGCGCGCGCGGCGGCGACCGCGTCGTAGTCAGGGCCGATACCGTGCCCGCCATCGTCCAGGATCACCGGCAGTTCGGGATGCAGCATGCGCCAGCGGGCGATCGCGAGATCGACATAGGCCGGCGCGAGCTCGATCGCGCGCACGCGGCGCCCGGTCCGCTGGCCGGCGATGATGGACGTGCCGGCGCCAGCGAAGGGCTCGAACACGATGTCGCCGTCGTCGGCGTAGGCTCGCATCAGGAATTCGGGCAGCGCGACCGGGAACACCGCCGGGTGCTCTGTCTCGATCCCGCGCGCCTTGTGCCGGGTGATGCGCAGCACGCTGTCTGGGATCCGGGTTTCCTGCACGCCCTGGCCGGCATGCTGCCACTCCCCGACCGTCCCGTCCTTGGCGCGCAGCCCGCCCTTCTCGGAATTGACGTGCCCCGCCCAGCGGCAGGGGATGATCTTGTTTGGGCGGCGAGCCTCTCGATTGAAGTGGAAGAGCAGCTCGAAGGCGGGCGACAGCCGCCCGTTCCAGTCGCCGGGCAGGCCAGGCCCCTGGTCCCAGGCGTAAAGGCCGAAGCGGCGCCAGCCCTGCGCGCGCATCCAGTCCAGCCAGCCTGACCAATAGGGCTGCCATTCGTTGTCACGATGGATCAGCCCGAGGTTCACGAGCACCTGCGCGTCGCGCGCGAGCGCAATGTCGAGATGCTGGAACACGCCCTGCATCAACGCGTCCCAATCCAAGACGCCGCCGGTCGTATAGTCCCGCTGGTTGCCGTAGGGCGGGCTGGTGAAGAGCAGCGCCGCGCGCTCCGGCCCCATCACGCGGGCGATGGTGGACGAGTTGGTGCTGTCGCCGCAGGCGAGGCGGTGGTCGCCCATCCGCCAGATGTCGCCCACGCGCGCGACGGCCTGGCGCGGCGGATCCGGTTCGGCATCGGCCGGATCATCCTCCGCCGATACCTCGTCCGTCCCCGCCGCGCCGTCCCCGCCCCCCTGGACCGCGGGCGCCGACAGGGTCTCGGGCGCGTCGCCGTCGGACACGGCATCTCCAGCCGCCGCGAGGATGTCGTCGAGCTCCGCGGCCGAGAAGCCAAGCGTCGCGAGGTCGAGGTCCGGCGCCGCCTGCACCGCGGCGAGCGCGTCGCGCAGCAGCGCCTGATCCCAGGTCGCGTTCTCTGCGATGCGATTGTCGGCGAGGCGCAGCGCCTCCTTCTGCGCCGCGGACAGGTGCCGCAGGACGATCGTTGGCACCTTCTCGATGCCGAGCGCCACCGCGGCTTCGAGCCGGCCATGCCCGGCGATCAGCACGCCCGCCTCGTCGACCAGCAGCGGGTTGGTGAAGCCGAAGGCCAGCATGCTGGCCTTGATCTGCTCGATCTGCGCGGCGCCATGCACGCGCGCGTTGCCGGGATGCGCACGCAGCTCCGCCACCGGGCGCAGCAGGATCTTCGCTGCCATCCAGGGGAGCGTCATGGGGCCATCCGAGGTCTGGGGTGGGGGCCACGCGTCGGGCGTGGCGATGGTTCGCAGCTACGGCGCTGAAGTCACACGGAAAGGGTGCGAACCATGCAAACCGTGGGTGCGAATCGAGTGCGAACCACGACAGCCATGGTTCGCACTCAAGCGATTGAAATCACGGGCGAAGGGTGCGAACTGCGAACCTGTTTTTTGGCCTGGCGCTAGCGATGTTGCCCGCTTCCGCCCCCCGCATACAGCGGGGCCGGGAAGGAACCATCGGCTCGAGAGCCACTGTCTCGATCGAGCCGCAGCGTGGCTGTTCAGCCGCGGCGCTCTCGCACCTTCTCTACGTATCTTGCTTCTAGCCTTATCGATTTCGGAGCCGCTACGGGGTGAATTGTAACAGCGTGATCGGGGCGATGGTGACCGCCCCGATCATCCCGCGTCACGCCACCCTCGCTCGTGGCATCAGCCCGAAGTGCACAGCGAGAATACCGAGGGACCCGACCAGGATGCCCTGTCCGACTGGGCCGTGCACCGTTCGTCCGGCCCAACCCTGACGCATCGACCACTCGCGGACCGAGAACTCGAGACCGATGACAAACCACGCGCAGGAGCCGCATGGGCTGTCCTGCCCCCCGAGCGAATCGAGTGCCGCAGCGACGCGGTGTCGTGCCTCCACCTGCATGGTGGAGAGCGTGTCGACGCGCGAGCCAGGGATGCGCAGGAGCTGCGACGTCGACATGCTGTCGAAGCAGGCAGCGCGGAACAGCCCGCGGAAAATCTCACCCGCTTCGTGCATCTGCGCCGTGATGCTGCCACTGGCCAGCATCATGCCGAGCGTGTCTACGGCGCGGCGATGCTGCACGGGCGTGCCGGTTTCGGGATCGGCAGCGCGGATCGGACCCGAGAACGCGCCATGCTGCAGCCGCCACTTCGAGGGCTTCGCCAGGTCGTCCTGCTTCGCCTTCGATGCCTTGGTCTTGCGCTTACCGGCCATGGTGGTTCTCCCCGTCGCGGCACCCCCAGCGCCGATTGGCTTCGTTGGTGATGGCCTGACGCAGCCAGTCGTCCCTGATGTCGGCGACAGCCAGCGCGGCCACGCCGTGCCGATGCCAGGCGGCGGCGCGCATGGCGTTCACTTCGCTTTCGTTGGTCGGGCTGCGCGTGCCGCGGTCGAGGCAGGACCGGGGCGGCAGTGGTGCGCCGTGCATGCTCATGTGCGGCCTCCCGTGGGATCGGTGGCCCAGAGCAGAAGGGCAATGGCATCCGCCTCGTTGTCATCGGCCGGCGTGAAGCCGCGGGCCTGGATGGCCGCGACCATCTTCGCCTTATCGGCGTTGCCTTTGCCGGTGGCGTAGCGCTTGATGGTGCCGACCGGGACGCCCTCGTAGGGGATTTCGTGCTCCTCGCACCAGGCGCTCAGCATCCCGAGGAAGCCGCCGTAGATGTGCGCCGCATCGGTCCCGGCATGGGCGCGCACTTCCTCGAACACGATGCGTGCCACAGGGCCGGACAGTGCAGCGATCTCCGCCAGCCAGGCGCGGAAGCGAAGGAAGCGCATCCCGCCGCCCTCGAACCGGGTGGGACGGAAGATGATCGTGCCCGAGGTGATGCCGCCGTCCTGACCGCGCAGCGCCCAGCCGGTGGTGGTGCCGAGATCCAGGGCGAGCACGGCATGGTGCGCCAGGCTGATCGCGGGTGGGATGGCGATGGGCGGGCCGCTTGCATGGGCGGCGGGCATGGTGAGAGTCGCAACTGCCATGATGGTCTCCGATAGGGGGCGATCCTGGTGAGGGCGGCGACGGCGCGGTTCTTGGCGGAGCTCGCCGTCGCTGCCCGGCTTGCGGGGATGGTGCCCATCGGGGGGAGCCCGAGGCTGAACCTGACCGCTCCGGGTGCGGTGTGCGCGCGCCGCTGCGGCGCGCACGCACACCCCCCGTAGGGGGGTGGCATTTTGCGGAACTTGCGGAACTTGCCTAACCGATTGATCGGGCTGGATGTTTTGAAGTTCCGCAAGCCAGTTCCGCAAAGCCCGTTTGCGGAACTTGCGGAACTTGGCGAACCCATTGGAATGCTTGGGCAAATCGAGTTCCGCAGGGAAGTTCCGCAGCGCTGCGGAACTTGCGGAACTGCCAAGTTCCGCACGGTGCGGGGGCGTTCCGATCGGGCGGATCATGCCTCGACCTCCGGGTCGTTCAGCACCCAGACCTCGGGGTTTTCGACCGGCAGAACGGCGCTGTTGGTGTCGGACTGGAAGTGAGTGGGGAGCAGGCGAACCAGCCTGGGCGTGATTTCGCCGGTCTCGGGATCCATCGTCTCCTCGCCCGTCGCGAAGAGCATGTCCTGCACCAGCAGATAGCCCTTTGAGGATTTGCTGGCAGGAATGCCATGCTCCGGGGCCGCGCGCAGGAACTTGATGTAGCCCTTGTTGGCGAGGACGTTGATGCGGCGCGAGATGGTGTCGTTGCCACCCAGACCGTGGGTGTTCTCGAACTGCGCCGCGAAGGCGCCGCCCGTGAACACGCGCCCTTCGCGGGCCTCCTGCGCGATGATCTGGAGGATGACGTCGTGGCGACGGCTGCGCTCGGCATCAAGGCGGGCGCCGACGTCACGCCGCACGATGCGCTCGCCTTTGCGGTCGAGTTCCACCCAGGCGCCGCCGCGCTTGTCGATGAGGAGCGGGTTGAGGCCGGGCCCGTTGCGCAGCTCGACATGCAGCTCGCGCGGCGTCTCCTCCTCGTCAGGGCGGAAGAGGATCATGCCGGAGGTGTAGAAGCCGCGGAGCGCGGAGGCGCCGGAGAGCGACAGGAAGGGATCGTCCTTCACCTGCTTCTTGCTGAGCTTCTTCGTGTGGTGCGCGAGGATGATGCCCGCCTCGGGTGCCACCTCGTCGCGCAGCGCCTCGACGCGGCTCTGCAGGAAGAACAGCATCGCCGCGTTGTCGTTCTCGCCCTCACCGCCGGGGCCGCCATCGAAGAGGTTGCGGATCGGGTCGATGCAGATCACGTCCGGCGGCGCGTCGGGAAAGGCCTGGCGGATGGCGGCAGCCACCAGCGGCACGCCGCGCTCGTCGAGCAGCATCCGGAGCTTCGGCGTGACGACGAGGGTGTCGCGCGCGCGGGCAGCGACGGCGCGGTCGAGGCGCAGCTGCTGCAGGCGCTCGCGCAGGTAGTGGTACTGGATCTCGGCCTGGAGATAGAACACCCGCAGCGGCCGCGGCGCCGTGAAGCGCAGGAACGGCGCGCCGGCGGCGGCGTGCACCAGCAAGCTGATGAGGAAGTCGGATTTACCGACCTTCGGCGCGCCGCCCAGCACCAGCATCCCACCCGGGGTAAGCAGGCGAGGGCCGATGAGGTCGTCGGGCATTGGCGATCTGTCGTCGAGCAGCGCGCCGAGCGTGTGGGCGGGCACGGCTGCTGGTAGTGCGGCGTCGGCGCGCAGCAGCGGCGGCCCGTTGCGATCGACATGCAGCGCCCAGATCGCGTCGGCCTCTGCTTTCAGGCGGTCCAGCGGCCAGGCCGGGCGGAGGCAGGCGGCGTTGTACTGGCAGATCGCCTCCCAACCCTCGTCGCCGGTGATTCGGCCCTCGTGGACCATACGGACGAAGTGACCGATGGCCGCGCTGGCGCCCTGGAAGCGTGTCCAGGCGTCCTGAGCGCCTTCCCGCACTGGCGTGGTCAGGACCGCATCGAGACCGGGACGGTTGGCGCTATGGGCGGGCGCCTCCAGGCCCGGCATGCTGGGCATGGCCGCCACCGCCGCGGCGAAGTCGGGGAGCTCCACCTCGACCCTGGGACGATGCTCCCGAATCGTGACGCGCCGCTGGACGCCCTGCTTCTGGTGGACAGTGCCGGGCACGCGGATCGGCTGGTGGGCCGATCGGAAGTGCAGGTCACCACTGACCTTCTCTGCAATCTCGCCGCGCAGCGCGCAGACCCGCACCAGGTCCGCCCCCTCGGCTGGTTCGGTGAGCCGCCACCAGACATGCAGCTTGGCGACGCCCTCGGCGGTGCGGCCGCCGCTTTCGACCAGCAGGGTGGGGGCGCCGAGGTGCTGGACGAGATGCGTCAGCTTGGCGGTGATGTCGCCGGCATCGAGATCGACCACCACCGTCTGCATCTGCAGCACATGCTCGGCGCGGGCTTGGCCCTGCTCGGCGACGGTGCCGGGGATGACATAGACGGCGCTGCCTTCGCGCGCGGCCCAGGTGGCATAGGCGCTGAGGGATGCGGCGGCGTGCCGATCGGCAGGGACCCAGATGTTGTGCGGCTTGGTGTCGAGCCCCTGGCCTTGGTCGATGAAGCCGCGGACCGGAATCAGCCCGTCGCAATAGCCGAACACCACGTCCAGGAAGGCGGCGATCTGCTCGATGTCCGGCGCGATGGATCCAACGGCCGCCGGCATCGGCTGCCCTGCACCGGGAGGTCGATCAAGGGCGGTCTGCTCAGCGCCGGGAAGCTCGCTCGCGCTATCCTCCGGCAGTGGCGCGGCATCGTTGAAGTCGCCCCAAGCCGTCATGCAGGCAGCGCCCAGCAGCGCTTGGACCAGGGGCAGAAGCGGCACTCGAAGTGATCGGCCTGGGCGGCAACGCGGGGCAGCAATTCGCCGGCATCCGTCGCGGCCAGGATGCGCACCGCCCGATCCGACATGCGCTGCGCCAGCTCCGCGTTGAACGGCACCAGCTCGTGGTGCAGCTCCGCCGTGTCCTTGTTGATGGCGGTGAACAGCGCCGGGTTGTCCGCTACCCCCGGCACCGCGGCATCCATGTAGGCCTGGTAGACCGCGATCTGCGCCGCATAGATCGACTTGGCCACGGCGACGCCCTTGCTGGACGTCTCGCGCCAGGCCTTGGCATTCATGGTCTTGCATTCCCACAGCGCCGGGAACGCCATGCCGGGGATGGTCGGGCCGCCGGCGAAGACGCCATCGACATGGCCGCGGATGCGACCGCCCGCGACGGAGAAGCCGAACTGCTCGCCATGCTCGCCACCGCCGCGGCGGGTATAGAGATCGAAGCCGGCGGCGCGCAGCCAGGCGACGGCCGCATCCTCCAGCGCGTGGCCGATCCCGAAGATGCGGAGCAGCCGGCCATCGAAGTCGGCGCCCTCATCCTTCGGGGCCTTCACGAACTCGAATTGCAGCGCCCGCTCGCAGGCATGGCCGAGGCGAGAGCCGCCTAGGTAGCTGCGCGGCGGTGTCGCCTGGTTGGCCGTGACCAGCGCCGCGTCGATGGCGGCATTGACGTGCGCGGATGTCTGGCTGCGGCTGTTGAAGTCGAGCATCACAAGGGCACCTCCGCCGCCGCGTCCTGCCGGGCGATCGCCTGCATCGCCTCCTGGAAGCCGCCGACAGCGACCTCGATCAGGGTCAGCACCTGCGCCTCGCTTAGCTCCTGGAAGCGGGTGCCCCAGCCGATCTCGGCCATCGTCTCCGCGACGCGGCGCATGGCGGCGCGCATCGCGGCCTTCTCCTGCTCGGTGAGGTCAACCATGGCGGACGACCTCCCAGCCAAGCGCGACCAGAAGCCCTGGCAGGCGATGCAGCAGAAGGAGACCGATGGCCGTGGCTTCTTCCGCGGCGCCGGGTCGAACCAGCCAAAGCCACGCGCCGGGCGGGAGCAGACGGCGCAGGGCGGTTCCGGGGAGCGTGCCATCGATCATGCGGCCTGCCCCAGCGCCGCGGGCTGGGCGCTGCGCACGAGATGCTGGATGGCGTGGCGGTTGAACTTGAAGGTGAGCAGCGCCGAGGCCTGGTACCGGGTCATGCCGAGATCGGCCCGTGCGGCCGGGGGCAGATGGATCAGCTGGCGTTCCGTCGGCGGCTCGCGCAGCCAGCGCCGGCTCTTGTGGGCGCTCTCGTCCGTCTCGTAGGTGTTCAGCCAGTCGTCCGCCGCGGCCAGCGCCACCAGTCGCTCGCCGATGGACAGCAGGCGCGGCCGCTCCTCCTTGGCGCCGCCGACCGCGTGCCAGGCGCCGTTCAGGAAGAAGATGCCCGCCCAGCCGTTGAAGCCATTGGCCAGCAGTGCGGCGTCATCGCCGAACAGGTCGCACCACTGGAAGGCAGAACGCCGGAGGAGATCGATCTCCGTCATGATGAAGTCGGTGAGCGGCGCCGTCTCGCGCCCGCGGGGCTCGAAGGCGTGGCCGCAGATTGGGCACTCCATCACCGCGATCGGCACTTCGGCCTCGCAGGAGGGGCAGGTCTTGGTGGGCGGCTCGCCCTCGCCGGGCTGGCTGTCGAGATCGACGTCCTGCTCCAGGCAGCCATGGATCTGCGAGGAGGTGCCGAAGTCGAGCACGATGCAGTCGCGCTTGACGATGCCGGGATGCTCGACCGGATCCACGGTGCGCAGCCCGCGGCCGACCATCTGGATCATCGTGCACTTGAACGAACTCGGCCGCAGCAGCACGACGCAGGAGGTGGGCGGGTGGTCCCAGCCCTCCGTCAGCACCGCGACATTCACGACGATGCGCGCCTCGCCGCGGGCATAGGCGGCCAGGACGGAGCGCCGCTCGCTCTCCGGCATGTCGCCGGTGACCATGACGGTGGGGACGCCGGCAGTGTTGAAGGCCGCGGCGACGTGCTCGGCATGCGCAACCGTGGAGCAGAAGGCCACCGTCTGGCGGCCGCCGGCCTTCTCCTGCCAGTGCTTCACCACGGCATCAGTGACCGGCACCGTGTCCATGACGCGGGCGACCTCGCCCATGTCGAAATCGTCGCCGTTGCGACGCACAGCCCGGAGCTCATCCTGGACGCCGACATCGATGATGAAGGTGCGGGGCGGCACGAGATGGCCGGAGGCGATCAGTTCGCCGAGCCGGATCTGGTCCGCGACGTTCGAGAACACCTGGCGCAGCCCGACCTTGTCGCCGCGGTTCGGCGTGGCGGTGACGCCGTAGATCCGGCAGTCGGGGTTGCGATCCAAGGCGCGATCGATGATGCGGCGATAGCTGTCCGCGACGGCGTGATGCGCCTCGTCGATCACCAGCAGGTCTAGCGCCGGCATCGCCTCCAGGTTTGCCGCGCGCGTCAGCGTGGGCACCATGGCGAAGGTGACCTGGCCGCCCCAGGACTTCTGGCCGGCATCCACCACCGAGGTGGAGAGGCCGGGGTTCACGCGGCGGAACTTCGCCAGGTTCTGCGCCGTCAGTTCGTCCCGATGGGCGAGGACCGCGGCCTTGGCGGCGCTGCCGCCGACATGCTCGCCCACCGCCGCCGACAGCATGATCGTCTTGCCGGCGCCGGTGGGGGCGACGCCGAGGGTGTTGCCGTGTTCGCCGAGCGCACGAAGGCTGCGCTCGACGAAGAGTTTCTGGCGGGGGCGGAGCATCATGCTGGTGCGGCCCTACCTCAGCGCGCCCAGGCGGGACGCGGGTCGGCGCCGGTGGCGGCGGGCTGGGCGGCCGGGAAGGCGCCCTGGGGGATGGCCGGCGTGGCGGGCGGCGCGTAGGCCTGGGCTGGCTGCGCATAACCCGCCGGCGCCACATGCCGCCCCATCAGCTGGGCGTAGTCCCGATGGTCCGGCGTCACCGCCATGCGGATCTCGTTCTTGGTCTCGCCGCCGGCGTCGGTGCCGTGCTCGATCTTCGCCACGAACTCGAGGCCATCGAGGTCCGCGAAGCCACCGATGCGGCGCGCCGCCTGCGCCTGGGGCGAGACATCCTTGTCGGAGATGCCGCGCGCGGAGTTCAGCATCCCGCGCAGGAAGCTGCGGCCCATCCCCGCCCATTCCGGCCCCTTCGGACTGTAGAGGCCGATCAGCGTGAAGATCTTCCGCTTGGCGTAGGGCCCCTCCAGCACGGTGAACTCGCCATTGAGATAGACGGCGCCGGTGCTGCCGCGCGTCGCGTAGCCGCCGGTCCAGCCCTGGCTCGGATCGTCGAAGCCACCGGGGCGGATGGTGAGGCGGACCTTCGCCAGCGTCCCCTTGGGGATCAGGTTCGGGTTGGACTGGGCGTCGTTGTAGTCGTTCCAGGCAGCCATGGTGCTTCTGCTCCGATCAGGTGTTGGGGGTAGGGACGGGCGGCGTGATCGACGGCGCGCCGTGCGCGGCGATCGGCGGCGATGGGCTGCGGATCTTCTGGAAGAGCTGCCCGAGATGCGGCGGCTCCAGCATGTCGAGCCGGCCGCTACGATCCTTCGCGGGGTAGCCCCAGGGGTTCAGCGTCTGGCAGACCAGACCGCGGAAGGATGCGAGCGCAGGCTGGCCGGGAGCGGCGTCCGGCTTGATCTCCGCCAGCGTCATCACCTGGTCGACGATGCCGGGCAGCTCGAGGCCGGTCTTGCTGCCGTCGATCTGCGGCACGAAGACGCGGCGATTGAAGTCGTCGAGCTTCTCGTCAAGGATTCCGACGAAGATCACGTTGCGCCCACGCGCATGCTGCAGATGCGTGAGCCAGGCGATCATCTCGCGGCCATGCAAGCCATAGGCGCCGCGGATGTCCGGCTTGCCGGTCTTCTCCGAATGCGCCTCGGGCTGACCGCGGCACCACTGGAAGCAGAGCCGGCCGGCGACCGTGATGCTGTCCACGAAGATGGTGGCGAAGCCGTCCATGCGCGCCGGATCGCCATAGGCCTGCAGGACGCGTGCAAACTGCGCGGCGGAATAGGGCTGGTCATCGCGCAGTGCGGGGTTGGGGCCGGCGAGGAACAGCGCGAGGTCTCGGCATTCCTCCCAGGTGCGCGGGCGGATCGACGCGCCACGCCAGTGCTGCACAGCGAGATCGCCCGCCTCCAGGTCGATGAAGAGCGTGCTGCCCTCGTCGAGTGTCAGCAGGAGGTAGGTCTTGCCGATGCCGCTCTTGCCGAAGATCACGGCCTTGATGCCGCGCGCCTCAGCCTGCCGCTCGTCGGCGGTGATGATGCGCAGCGCCATCAGCGGCCTCCCCGCAGCGGGATGACGCCGGCGCCATGCGGGCTGTCGCGCAGCGCCGTCTCGGACATGATGGCGAGGCGATAGGTGGCGCGGCCGGTGCGGACCGTGCGTGCCGGCTCGAAGGCCTGGCGGATGCGATCGGGCCAGGCGGTGTAGGCCCGCTCGGAGACCTTGAAGCTGACCTCGACGTACTGGCCCGGATCCTCGCCGCCGGCGCGGATCTGCTCCGCCAGTGCGGCGAGCCGCGCCTGGTCCCATTCCACCTTCTTCGGCAGGTCGACCGCGATCTCCACGGTGCCGTCCTGAAAGCGGACCGTGCCGGTATCCTTGCCGGCGGCGGCACGGGCGCCGATGGCGCGCTGCTCGTAGCGGAGCGCGATCGCGGCCTCGATCCAGTCCTGCATGCGCTTGGCGGCGTCCAGCGCCTCGCGCGCATCGGTCTGCAGCAGCGCCAGATGCTCGGCGGGCAGCGCGATGACATCGCTCACCGGCATGTGGCGCAGCGCGTCGAGGGTGGGGCGGTTGATGCGGAGCGCGTCCATCACGCGGCCTCCGCGAGCAGCAGCGGCAGGATGGCGGAGGCGGCGCGACGCGGGCGGCGGCGGGCGACGAGGATGTAGGCGTAGTCCTCATAGCCGTGGCGGCGCTGGACGATGTCGGCGAGGCCGAGTTCAGCCAGCTTCCAGGCACGGGCCGCCAGGCGCTGGAGCGCGGTGCGCTCGTTCTCGGGCAGGCACTGCAACTGCGGGCAGACCTGCCGGGCGAGCGCGCCACGGTGGTAGGTGATGCTGTCGCCAGGCGCCGCGGCGCCCAGCCAGGTGCAGAGCGACGCCTCGGTGAGGGGCGCTGCCACCGCGCGAATGTCGGGGATGTTGGTGTCCATGACAGCCATTACTCATCCACCTCCAAATCCGTATCAGGCGGCGGAGGGGATGCCGGCGGCGAGCAGCCGCAGGCGGATTTCCCGGATGCGGCGATAGATGCGCATGCGCGGCATCGTCTTCTGCTCGCCGAACTCGTGCGGCGTGTGCTCGCTGAGCGCTGCGCAGAGCGGGTAGTCCTCGGGGGCGATTGCGCCGGCCGCGCGCTCCAGGTCGAGGCGGCGTTCCAGCGCGCCGATGGCGTCGGTGGACTGGCCGCACCACGCGCCGTATCCATCCGCCTCCGCGATGGTGTCGCCCAGCGTCAGGCCTTCGGTGTTGGGAACGGCATCGTCGAGGGAGCGCGGATGGCGGGCCGCGCGCTGGCGACGGGCTTTGCCGGCGATCAGTGCGGCAGCATTCCGGATGCAGACCCGAGCGAAGGCGCCGAACTCGCCCTTCGCGGGGTCGTAGGCAGGAAGACGGGTCAGAAGATCGACAAGAAGATCCTGGCGGAAGTCTTCGCGATCCTCAGGCGGCAGGCCGAGGCTGCGGCACAGGGCCGAGGCTGCAACGCCGGCGAGATGGTGGGCCGGAGCGAGGTCGGGGAGATTGGGGTGGGAAGCCATCGGTGGTCCTTTCCATCGAGTTGATGGGCGGACCGTGCCGTTCGCGGGGGGGATTCAACCTGTGTGGAAGCTATCCGAACCTATGCGGAAGCTATTCTGCTCGTGCGTCCGAGCGTCGAAACCAGATGCGGTCAGCCGGCAGCCGAAGCTCGTACCCAACACCGCGAACGGTCCGGATGAGCGCGTCCGAGGCTTTCTCTTCCGGTGACGCTGCTGCCGCAATGGCCTTCTTGATGGCCGAGATGACCAGTGTCACCTGCTCGTCTCTCGGCTCCTCGCCATGGGTCGAGTATCTGGCGAGAACATCCAGGATCGCACCCCTCGAAACGATGGGATCGCGGTCGGCAGCCGCACCGGCGAGTTCTCGCAGGGCGTGGAATTCACGGGGGGTCAGCGAAAGCTCGCTGCCCCGAAAGGCCGCAACCGAGCGAATCTCATCGAGCTGCAGAGCATCCTCCCGCGGAGCCGCATCCTGTCCGCTGACAAGATCGTCGAGCAGCATTCGGAAAGGCGCGGGCAGGGCGCCAGCTATGCGCTCGGCGACGGGGCTGATGGTGACGCCGAGTGGCTGAATCAAACGAAGCGTCTCGGGACTGAGGAAGCGCAATGTCGGTGTCATGATGATCACGCGACCCGCACCATGGCGTGCCTTGATCGCCGACAAGGTGTCCAATGCATTCCGGTCGGACAGGAGTCGTACCAGGTAGACGCCGCACGGGTACGGTTTGGCCGGGACGGCGCCGATGCGCACAACCCGTGCGTCTAGCAGTTCCAAAGGTGGACCCGTGATCCCGCAGTCCCGGCGGATGGCGACCGCCGTCGCGCGAAAGTCGATGTCGAGCGAACGCGCATGCAGATCATCTTGGACGACGGTGAGGTAGGGCTCGCCATCGACAAACTCGACATCCGCTGCGTCCGCCTCGTCCAGCGGTGGACGCCAGGCCAGGATGCCCACTTGGCGGAGGTGATCTCGAAGCGGCTCCCACCCTATGCACGCTGCGGCGGGCAGCGCGCGGATGGGATGCAGATCAATCTGCTGCAGCAGCGAGGCGAGCAGGGTCGTCATCCATCAGAAATCCGTTGAGCCGAAGGTGCTCGAAAATCCGGGCCTCGAGCAGATGGTCGCGAAAGGAGACTGTGTTGGGCACCTTGATCGCGACCGTGACGTCGCGTCGCTCCCCGTCGATTTCGAAGCGCATCCGCATCTTCAGCCCCGATACCCGCAAGGTCGAGAGATCGATGTCTGGACACACGCGCTCGACCCGGGACACGGAATTCAGGGTGTCGGTCATGCGGAGGCTCCACGGGGAACCTCCGCGGCCGCCTTTGCCTGCTTGCCCCTCATCGATCTCGATCTCGACGACCTTGACGCTTTTCAGATCGTCGTCCCAGTCGTTCTCGAACTTCCAGGTGGTGCCCTTCTTTTCGATGGGCGCCAGATGGTAAAGTTGATCGCTCTTCGGACCAGAGAAAAAGTCGGGATCGTCGAGGAGATGTTCGGCGAATAGGTGCACCAGCTTCAGGCGCTCGACCTTGGCGCGCGCCGCCACCTTAATCAGCCCTGTCTCTGGCTCGAAGCAAATGGCGTCTGCTGTGATCTCGCGCACAGGACGCGTCGTCTGCCGGCCGCCCTCCTCCACGGGAAGGATCACGGCGTTCATGCCGTGCTCAACCAGCAGATTCATGTGCGTGGACTCCGGGTACCAGTAGACGTCGCAAATTCGCCCCTGGTAGCGCCGCGCGAAGTATTCCCGGCAGGCGGCTTTGAAGGCTTCCCGTGCCGTCTCGTCCTCGTGCCGCGGCACCACTCCTTTCCTGGCTCCGATCAGCCTGAGGGGGGATGATGCGAAAAACGCGTGCCGATGGACCGCTCGCTGAAAGATATCGCGGTGGTGCAGGTAGGCGATCAGCGCGAGATGGCGCGCGGTCAGGCGCTTCCGATCGTCGGCGGGTGCCGGTTCGGCCTCCTCGGCCAGTCGCACGCCGCGCTCATCGGCAATCTCCTGAAGCGCCCGCGCTCCATTCGGCGTCGAAAGAGTCAGTATTGAGTGAAGCGCATCCAACAATATATCGGGGAACTCGTCACCGCGCTCCCGGAAGAGGTGGAAGAGGGCATCCCGCTGGGCAGATTCGTCTTCAGGAAGCTCAAGCCACTTAAAGGCCATTTCTGGCTCATGCGGCGCAAGGAGTTCTCGAAGAAGGCCAAGGTCGACCGTCTGCATGAACAGGCGGTTTACGAAGTTTCGGACGTTCTTGGCCAAGCGAAGCTCCGATTGATGATTCGTAATCTTTCTATCGGAGGTTGTGAGCACGGCGCAACGGTCACGTGATACGGATTCTGGCCTTGCCGAGTAATGGCTTGGGATGAGCCTTCCCGCATCCGGCCCGATGAACCAGCAGCTCCCGCCGCACCTTCGGGAGGTTTGCTCGATCCTGGCCGCCGGCCTGGTGCGGCTGCGCAGCCGCGCTGCCGAAGACCATGCGCGGGATGCACAGATAGCTCGGGGGGTGGGAGACGTTCCCCTACACTCCACCGCCCACCAGCGCCTGCATGCGAACCCCAACAGGAAGGGACTCGCATGACCAGACGATCCACCGCCGCGCCCGCGCCGGCGCCCACCATCCCGAAGATCCCGCCGACGCAGGTGCTGTCGCGGCTCGCCGCGCTGCAGGCGGCGCCGACCGCTACGTTGAAGCAGCAGTGGCGCGAACTGTTCGGCAAGGAGCCGCCGCCCTGGAACCGGGCCTACATCCAGAGCCGGCTGGCCTATCGCATCCAGGAATTGGCCTATGGCGGGCTGAAGCCCGAGACCGCCGATCGGCTGGTGGCGCTCGGCGAGCAACTGGATGGCGGAAACGTCGTCCTGCGCCGAATCCGCGCCGACAGTCGCCCGCTTGCCGGCACGCGCCTGATCCGGGAATGGCAGGGCGTGCAGCACGTGGTCACCGTGCGCGCCGACGACTTTGAATTTGAGGGACGGCCGTATCAGTCCCTGTCCGCCATCGCGCGCCACATCACCGGCACGCGCTGGAACGGCTGGACGTTCTTCGGGCTGCGCGCGCGAGGTGACGCATGAGCCGCCGCGCCCGCATTGAGCCGGCCATGCCGGCCACCACGAAGAAGCTGCGCTGCGCGGTCTACACGCGCAAATCCACGGACGAGGGGCTGGAGAAGGAATTCAATACGCTCGACGCGCAGCGCGACGCCTGCGAAGCGTACATCACCAGCCAGCGCGCCGAGGGCTGGGTGCTGGTGCGCGACAGCTATGACGACGGCGGGTTCTCGGGCGGCACGCTGGAGCGGCCGGCGCTGCAGCGCCTCCTACGCGACATCCAGGCCGACCTCGTCGACGTGATCGTGGTCTACAAGATCGACCGCCTGTCCCGCTCGCTGATGGATTTCGCCAAGTTGGTGGAGGTGATGGATGCGCATGGCGTGACCTTCGTCTCCGTCACGCAGTCCTTCAACACCACCACCAGCATGGGTCGGTTGACGTTGAACATCCTGCTCAGCTTCGCGCAGTTCGAACGCGAGGTCATTGGCGAGCGCATCCGCGACAAATTCGCTGCCTCCCGCGCCCGCGGCATGTGGATGGGGGGCAAGGTGCCGCTCGGCTACGACGTCGTCGCGCGGAAGTTGATCGTGAATGAGGACGAGGCGCCGCGGGTTCGCCGCGTGTTCGAGATTTTCGCCGAGACGGGATCGGGCATCGAGACGGTGACCCGCCTCCGGGCGGAGAGCGCCACCAGCAAGGCGGGCCGGCCGCTGGACAAGGGCGACGTCTACAAGCTGCTGAACAACCGGACCTATGTCGGCGACGCCGCCCACAAGGGACAGGTCTACCCCGGTGAGCACCAGGGGATCGTGCCGCGGGATCTCTGGGATCGGGCGCATGCCGTATTGCAGATCAGCCCACGCGTGCGCGCCAATCAGAACCGTGCGCAGACGCCAGCGCTGCTGAAGGGGCTGATCTTTGGCGTGGATGGCCGGGCACTGTCGCCGACCCACGCCAGGAAGCACGGCCGCCTCTATCGCTACTACGTGGCCCAGCGCGTGCTGAAGGGCGACGCCGCCGGTGACGACACCATCGTGCGCCGGGTATCGGCAGCGGAGATCGAGGCGGCGGTGGTCGATCAGGTGCGGACGCTGCTGCGGCAGCCGGAGATCGTGGTTGGCACCTGGCGGGCGGCGCGCCGGGAGGCGCCGGACCTGACTGAGGGCGAGACCCAGGACGCGCTGCATCGGCTCGACCCACTGTGGGAGCATCTGTTCCCCGCGGAGCAGGCGAGGATCGTGCGGTCACTGGTGGAACGGGTGGTGGTCGGGCCGGCCGGTGCCGACATTAGGCTGCGCGTGGAGGGCCTCGCCGGCCTGGTCCGCGATCTCACCGCCATCTCGCCCAACGCGCTGATGGCGGCAGCATGACCACGGCGACCAGCATCACGGTCCGGGTGCCGCTGGCGATTCGGCACCGACCGGGCCGGAAGACCGTCGTGACGCCGATGACCGATGGCGTGGCGCCGGTCACGACGCGCGCCGACCCGGCGCTAGTGAAGGCGCTGGCACGGGCGTTCCGATATCAGCGGATGCTGGACGAGGGCCGATATGCCTCTATCACCGAATTGGCGGCAGTCGAAAAACTCGATCGGGGATATCTCGGCAGCCTGCTGAAGCTGACGCTTCTCGCTCCCGACATCGTCGAGAGCGTTCTCGATGGCAGGCACCCCGAACGAATCGGCTTGCCGGTGCTGCTGGACCCGCTCCCAGCCGCATGGGATGCCCAGCGCGCAGCCATAAATGCGGCCGAATAGCTGCTGCTAACCCCGCGTCGCCATCGGCGGCAGATGACAGCGGGTTTATCCTTGGGCACAATGATCAATACTTGGACGTTTGCGGCCGCCGCCGTAATGCCCGCGGAGTCGACAGCCCATGCCGCGTATCTCGAACCCGCCAGGCATCCCGTGCCCTGGCCCTGGAACGGGCGCGCGGCCTGAAGCAGTCATTTGTTTCGAATTCTGGCCGAGGGAGGCGAGTTGAACACCGAAGCTGACACCTGCCGCCTCTTCGTTGTGCCTCGGCTCCAGGCTGCCGGCTGGGACTCCGCGCCGCACGCCGTACAGGAGCAGCGGACTTTCACCGATGGGCGGGTCGTGTTCGTGGCCGGGCAACCCCGCCGCGGCCGCCGCAAGCGCGCGGACTACCTGCTGCGGTATCGTCCCGACTTGGCGCTCGCCGTCGTCGAAGCGAAGCCCACCTACCTCAGCGCCGCCGACGGGCTGCAGCAGGCAAAGGACTACGCCGAAATACTCGGTCTCAAATTCGCCTACGCGACCAATGGCAAGGAGATCATCGAGTTCGATTTCTTCGCCGGCATTGAACGCGTGGTCGATGACTTCCCCACCCCCGCCGATCTCTGGGCGCGGCAACGCGCCGGCCTCGGCCTCGCCGACGACTCGCTTGCGCAGATGGCGCTCACCCCCGGCTATCCTGATCCGGCCAAGCCGCTCCGCTACTATCAGGAGATTGCGGTCAACCGTGCCGTACAGGCCGTTCTGACCGGACGGCAGCGCAGCCTCCTCACCCTCTGCACCGGGGCCGGCAAGACGCCGATCGCGTTCCAGATCGCCTGGCGCCTTTGGTCATCCGGCTGGAACCGGCGTGGCGACCATCTGAAGCCCAAGATCCTCTTCCTGGCCGACCGCAACGTGCTGGTGGACGACCCGATGGCGCGCGACTTCGCGCCGTTCGGCAAGGGCCGCTTCAAGATCGAGGGTGGGCGGGTAAGCCTCGGTCGGGACATCTACTTCGCGATCTACCAGGCGATTGCCCAGGACGAGCGGCGCCCCGGTCTCTACCGCGAGTTCCCGCCCGACTTCTTCGATCTGATCATCGTCGATGAATGCCACCGTGGAAGCGCCCGCGACGACAGCAGCTGGCGCGAGATCCTCGACTACTTCGCGCCATCGTTCCAGATCGGCATGACCGCCACGCCGCTGCGTGAGGACAACCGCGACACCTACGCCTATTTCGGTGACCCGCTCTATACCTACTCGCTCGCGCAAGGCATCGCGGACGGCTTCCTCGCGCCCTATCGGGTCCACCGTGTCGTGACGGATACCGATGCGGCCGGCTGGCGTCCTACGAAGGGGGAGCTCGACCGTTTCGGTCGCGAGATCCCGGACGAGGAGTACCACACGAAGGATTTTGAGCGCGTCGTCGCCCTGCGTGCCCGCACTGAGGCGATCGCCCGCCATCTGACCGGCTTCCTGAAGGCCACCGACCGCTTCGCCAAGACGATCGTCTTTTGCGTGGACCAGGAGCACGCCAGCGAGATGCGCCGTGCCCTTTCCAACCTCAATGCCGATCTCGTGGCGCGATACCCGAACTACGTCTGCCGCGTGACGTCCGACGAAGGCATGATCGGTCGGGGCCACCTGTCGCACTTTCAGGACCTTGAGAAGCGAACGCCCGTCATCCTCACCACCTCCCAGATGCTGACGACCGGCGTGGATGCGCCGACATGCCGCAACGTGGTGCTTGCGCGCGTGGTCGGCTCCATGAGCGAGTTCAAACAGATCATCGGCCGCGGCACCCGCCTGCGGGAGGACTACGGCAAGCTGTTTTTCAACATCCTCGACTACACGGGCACCGCGACGGCGAAATTCGCCGATCCCGATTTCGATGGCGATCCCGTCGCCGCGACCACCACCACTATCGACCCGAATGGCATCGAGACGGGCGTAGTGATCGACCCTGTTGCCCCACCAGGTGGCGAGGAGCCGGGTGGTGACGAGCCGGCCGGCCCCGCCACGCCGCTGCCGCCCGGCGGCGGCCAGCCTGGTGAGCCACGAAAATTCTATGTGGATGGTGGCACCGTCGAAGTGGTGCAGCACCACGTCTATGAGCTCGACGCCGATGGCAAGCGTCTGACCGCCCGCCGCATCACCGACTACACCGGCGAGAAGATCCGCACCCTCTATCCCACTCCATCAGCCTTTCGCGCTGCCTGGACCATCGCCGATAAGCGCGCGGCAGTCGTCGAGGAGCTGGCGGAAAGGGGTATCGACCTCACGACCCTGGCCACCGAGATGGCGCGGCCGGATGACGACCCCTTCGACCTTCTGTGCCATCTCGCCTGGGACGCGCCGCTGCGCACACGACGGCAGCGCGCCGAGCGCTTGCGCACCGAGCGGCAGGACCTCTTCGACCGCCACGGCCCCGATGCGCGCGCGGTGCTGGAAGCGCTGCTGGAGAAGTACGCCGCTCATGGTGCCGATGAGTTGCGCCTGCCGGATGCGCTGCGGATCGAGCCAGTAGCCTCCATGGGGAACCCGAGCGAGATCGTCCGCCGCTTCGGTGGCGCCGATCAGCTGCGCGCTGCGATGGCCGAGTTACAGGAACAGCTCTATGCCGCGTGACATTGGCGCCGTGCCCCGTATGGGCAGCGATTCCCTGGCGCAGCGTGAAGCCGAGAAGGTCGCCCTCGGTATCGTCGCGGCGGAACTCGGCCTCTCGCATGTCGAGACCCAGAAGCGCTTTCCGATCGGCCCAGCGGCGGCCATCGTGGACGCCTTCGCCGAATCGACGGACGAGGTGGTGCTGCTGGAAGTGAACGCGCGCGTCGGCTCGGCCATGAAGACGGCAACCAAGAACAAGGTCCTGAAGGACACGTTGAAGATGCTGCTGATTGAACAGGCCCATGCCGCTGAGTGGCAGGGCAAGCGGGTACGAAAGATGCTGGTGTTCTTGGACCCGATTGCGCGGGCGAGCTTCGGCCCGAAGGCATGGGCGAACCAGGCATGGGATGCGTTCGGCGTCGAGACGCATGTCTGCGCCATCCCGGACGCGCATCGTGTCGCGCTGATCGCCGCCCAGGCCGCGCAGGACCTTCGCGCCGATGGCTAAGCGCCCCGCGGCCGCGCAGCAGACCACCGCCCAGCGCCTGGACAGCATCGTCAAATCAGCCCGCCAGATTATGCGAAAGGACAAGGGGCTGAACGGCGACCTGGACCGCTTGCCCCTGCTGACCTGGGTTTTATTCCTGAAGTTCCTCGACGACATGGAGCGCATCCATGAGGACGAGGCGGTTCTGGCCGGCAAGCCCTTCCATGCGGCGATCGACCCGCCTTATCGCTGGCGCGATTGGGCGGCGCGCCGGGACGGTATCACCGGGCCTGACTTGATCCGCTTCCTCGCGGCGGAGGAGACGATCCGGCCCGATGGTTCGAAGGGGCCGGGCCTCTTCGCCTATCTCCGCTCGCTGCGCGGCCGGGATGGCGTGCGGGACCGGCGCGACGTGATCGCCACCGTCTTCGCCGAAATGACCAACCGCATGGAAAGCGGCTACCTCCTGCGCGACGTGGTCAATCTGGTGGACGCAATCCATTTCGACGCGTCGGAGGAGATCCACACCCTCTCCCGCCTCTATGAAGGGCTGCTGCGGGAGATGCGGGACGCCGCCGGCGACAGCGGCGAATTCTACACGCCGCGCGCCGTGGTGCGCTTCATGGTGGCCGTCACCAATCCGCGGCTGGGCGAGGTGGTGCTCGATCCTGCCTGTGGCACGGGCGGCTTCCTGGCTGAGGCCTTCGAGCATCTCTCCGCCCAGGTGCGCACCACCGAGGACCGGGAGGTGTTGCAGGATCGCAGCCTGATCGGTGGCGAGGCGAAGCGGCTGCCCTTCCTGCTGGCGCAGATGAACCTGCTGCTGCATGGGCTGGAGGCGCCGGACATCACGCTCGGCAACACGCTCTCCCGCCAGCGCCTGACGCAGATCGGTGAGCGGGACCGGGTGAATGTCATCCTCACCAACCCGCCCTTCGGCGGGGAGGAGGAGGTCGGTATCCAGGCCAATTTTCCCGATGACCGCCGGACCAATGAGACGGCGATGCTGTTCCTGCAGCTCATCATGCGGCGGCTGAAGCGGCATGGGCAGGGACGCGCCGCGGTGATCGTGCCTAATGGCACGCTGTTCGAGGGCGGCGTGGCCGCGCGGGTGAAGGCGGACTTACTGCGCGAGTTCAACCTGCACACTGTGCTGCGGTTACCGGAGGGCGTCTTCGCGCCCTACACCGATATCCCCACCAATGTGATCTTCTTCGACACCAGCGGGCCGACGCAGACGATCAGCTACTGGCAGCAGCCCGCGCCGGAGGGGCGTCGGAAATACAGCAAGACCGCGCCTTTGCAGTTCGAGGATCTGGCCGATTGCTTGGCCTGGTGGGGTGCACGTGGCGAAGACCCGCGGGCCTGGACGGTGCCGGCCGAGGGGTTGATCCGCACGGACGCGGAGGGGCGCGTGCTGGCGGTGAACCTCGACCTGAAGAATCCGAACGCCGTGGAGGCGGAGGACCATCGCACGCCGGCCGAGATCGTCTCCGGGATGGTGGCCCGGGAGGCCCAGGTGCTGGACCTGCTGCGGGAGATTGAGGCGCTGGTGGCGGAGCGCGCGTGATCATGTCGCGTTGGCGCATGGTGCCGTTGGGCGATGTTCTCCGACCTGTCCAGGACGCTGAGGCGGTTCATCCTGAACGGAGTTACCCCAACCTCGGCATCTTCGGTTTCGGTCGTGGAGTCTTTGCCAAACCCGACATCACCGGCATGGATACGAGCGCGAAGACCCTCTACCGGGTTCGTGCGGGACAGTTCATCTACAGCAGGCTGTTCGCTTTCGAAGGCGCCTATGCGGTTGTCCCGCTAGACCTGGATGGGTGCTTCGTATCGAACGAATTCCCTACCTTCGATTGGATCGAAGGCTCTGCTGATCCCGCCTTCATTGCTTGGATTTTCAAGCAGCCCGGTGTTTGGGCCGAGATTGCCAAACTCGGCGTTGGAATGGGCGACCGTCGGCGCCGCGTGCATCCAGAAAGCCTTCTGACCTTTCAGGTGCCGCTCCCGCCCCTGGACGAGCAGCGCCGCATCGCCGCGCGGCTGGATGCGGTGTCATCGCGGCTCAAGGCACGCGCGGATGCCGCGGACCGGCAGGAGTCGGAGCTCGCTGCGATGCTTCAGCAAGCCTTCGCGCGGCTCACCGCAGGCAGCCAGCGCGCCCGCATGGCCGATGTCGCGCCGCTGGTGCGTCGCCCCGTCGAAATCGAGCAGGACGGGACCTACGAGGAGATCGGTGCTCGCGCATTCGGTCGCGGCCTTTTCCTGAAGCCTACGCTACGAGGGGATAGCCTGACCTGGCAGAAGCTATTCCGCATCGAGGCGGACGACCTCGTCATCAGCAACATCAAGGCATGGGAGGGCGCATTCGCGGTGGCTGAGCCGGCGCATCACGGGAAGGTGGCATCGCACCGGTACCTGACCTGCGTCGCTGATCACCGAAGGCTGCTTCCCGGCGTGCTTTGGTTCTTCCTCCAATCGCGCGACGGGCTGGCGCAAATCCAGGCGGCATCGCCGGGCAGCGCAGATCGAAATCGCACCCTGGCGCAGGACCGCCTTGAAGCCATCCTCGTGCCTGTGCCGCCTCTCGATGCGCAGCAGTGGTTCGAGGATCTGCGCATGAAAGCGAAGGCTGTTCGCGCTCTGAACGCCGCGGCGGCCGAAGATGCAGCCGCGCTTCTGCCCGCCATGCTGCATCAGACCTTCAGCCCGGCCGGATGCTGACGCGGGTCACCGCCACCGAGTTCACCCGTGCGGCCAGCAACGGCCGCACCAAGCCCGTCATGCTCGCCTGCGCCTACCCGACCGGGGACGAGGTCGAACTCTTCGCAAAGATCTCCGCCCGCTGTGAACAGGGGGCGGTGCATCTTGCCCGGGAGGCCATCGCCGCCTGCCTCGCGGGCGATCTCGGCCTGCCGGTGCCACAGCCCTTCCTGGTTGACCTGCCGCCCGCCTGGGTGGCCGCGGTGCCGGATCCCGATATCCGTGCCGCCATGGCCGCTAGCCTGCCCGTCGCCTTCGGCTCGCGCCTTGCCGGGCCGCAGTTCGCCACCTGGAACGCCGGCATCACCCTGCGGCCCGAGATGGTGGAGGCGGCGCTCGGCATCTTCGTGTTCGACGCCATCATCCAGAACGACGACCGGCGGGAGGGCAACGCCAACTGCCTGGTGCTGGGCGAGCACCTGCGGATCATCGATCACGAACTCGCCTTCGCGCATCGGCTGATCATCATCGGCTGGCAGCCGCCATGGCAACTCGGCGGGCTGCAACGCCTTGTAAATCCAGGCGCGCACATCTTCCGTGACAAGCTGCGGCGGGCGGCGCTTAACTTCGACCCCATCCGGGCAGCCTGGGCCGCCTTGTCGGACGGGCGGATCGAAGGGTATGCGTCAGCCCTTCCGGCGGAATGGGCCTCGGCCGCGGCAGACACGGCGGCGGCCATCCGCCTCATCAAGGACGCGCGTGACCATATAGACGGGTGCCTCAACGAGATAAAAAGGGTCCTGGCATGACCGAGCAGCGACCATACACCTACACCGTCCTCCGCTACGTGCACGACGCGCGAGCGGGCGAGATGCTGAATGTCGGCATCGTGCTGCACGTCGCTGCCGAGCATCGCTTGCTGGTCAAGACCCGCCATACGCATGGTCGGCTGAAGGATGCGTTCCCTGATCTCGACGGGGAGGCGTTCCGACGTGCCATGCGCGCGGTCGAGCGGGCCATCCGCGCCGTGGCCGAGGATGTCGCGGCCACCACGCTGCTGTCTGGCCAGGGGGATGCCGCCAGCTATGCCCGGAAGGCGATGGCTGCGGATGACAGCGCTCTCCAGTGGTCGCCTGTGGGCTCAGGGCTGACCAGCGACGCTGAGGCGACGCTGGAGCGGCTGTTCGAACGCTTGGTTCGTCGCAACGACGATCGGACGGTGCGCCGGCGGGTCGATGAAGAGGTTTGGCGCCCTGTCCGGGAGAAGCTGGCGGAACGTAATGTACAGGTGCCCTTCGAGCCGAAGGTGATCGCTGGTTCGCTCGACAGCATCACCTTCGAGCACGCCTGGAAGAATGGCAGTTGGCATGTGTACGAGCCCGTCTCGCTCGACCTGGCCGATGGCGACGGCATCATGGCGAAGACCCACCGGTGGCTGGGGCATCTGACGGCCGTTCGGGACGGTGCGACGGACCCGCTGAAGCTGCACTTCATCCTCGGTGCGCCGCAGGACCCCGCACTGGCACCTGCCTATCGAAGGGCCGTCGCGCTGTTCCGCCAGGCGGCGCTCGATCCTGAGGTGTTGGAGGAAGATGACGTCGACGCCCTAGTGGCCCGAATCGAGGACGAAGTCCGGGCCCATCACGACGAGGTCGGCGGCCGGCACTGACCCGGGCCAACGGGGCGGTGCTTCGGCGGCGCCCCCGGCAGCTTGTAGGTTTTCGGCGAAGTTTGGGAGCGAGTATGCGCCGGCGACCGGTAGGGATGCTGAAAAGCCTCAACCTTGCCGTCACGGAACACGAGGAACTTCAATAACTTGAAGCTTGTAGGGTAAATCGCTGCACCCCCGAGCTTCGGAGACTTTGGGGCCTCCGGAGAGAGAATTCCGGGTTTGTTGCGTTCTCCAACCCTCAAGCCGACCCGGCGAAACCCCAGGAAACCTGCGGTTCAGGGCGCGATCTGCGCGTGGGAAATGTGAGGTTGGAAAACCGACTGGAGCAGCGGTGGGAACCGGAATCTAACCTGCTCTGGTGTTCGTGAGACGATTCTCACTGGATGCGTCATTTTCCAGAGTCCAATCAGGGGCGCTGGCTCGGCCAAGTTGTGCGCGGCTATCTCACGTATCACCCGGTGCCCAACAACTAGCAGGCGATCGGCGCCATGCGGTGGCTGCCGCCCGCCAGGCTTCAACACCCGTGTCCGCAGCAACGCTTCATCGTCAAACACCCGAGGTGGGAGCTGAGTGCGTTAGCAGCGCACGCTCGGGTCTGTCCGGGCGGCGGGGGGTAGCCCGCGATCCTACTGGGATGGGGGAGGGCCACTCGCGCTTGCAATCTTTTGTCACAAGCTTGCAGCCCACTGACACGTACGCCGTGCGACCAAACTGGCATCTAGGGAAAGCAAGCATGCGCAGGCTGTTACTCGCACTACCTCTGATCTACAGCGTCCACTCCCCTGCCGCTTCCGCTGATCTGCGGGCAGGGTTTGCTGCGGCGATCGAGCTCAATGCTGAGATCCGAGCGCTGACAGCGCAACGCGACGTCATTTCCGCTCGACGCCGTGGCTCAGAGACCCTGCTGCCTGGAGCGCCGACCCTCGCGCCCTCCTGGCGCACACAGATCAATCCGCAACGCAGCGGATATCAGGAGTTCGAGGTGGGCTTGGAGGCGCCGATCTGGCTGCCGGGAGAATCCCGGGCGCTGCGCGGCAGCGTGACCGCCCAGGAACAGCAGTTGGATGCGCGGCTGCGACAGGCGCGCATTACCCTCGCGGGCGAGGTTCGGGATGCGTATTGGGCATGGGCCCTGGCCCTGGCCGAACGGGATGCCGCCCGCGCTCGCCTCAGCGCAGCCCGCACGCTGGAGCGCGACATGGCCCGGCAGGCGGGGGCGGGCAATGCGCCGCGCACCGATCTGCTCGTCGCCCAAGCCGAAGCGCGTGACGCCGAGGGCGCCGTTCGGATTGCCGAGGGGCAGGTGCGCGATGCCGCACTCACCTTTCGCGCTTTGTCCGGGCGCGATCCGACCCCAGGCGCCGCCGAGCCGATTGCACGCACCGGCATACCCGGTGCCGCCCTGCGTGACCTGCCGCAGGCGGCGCTCGCCACCACCAGCCTGCAGCTTGCGCGTGCCGAGGAGCGGCTGGCCCAGGTGCGCGATCGTGCAAGCCCGACCGTCTTTGCCGGCTGGCGGCGCGAGCGGGATGCCTTCGGCGAGCCCTGGCGGGACCGGCCTGTCATCGGCATCCGGATTCCCTTTGCGTACGCCCCCCAGGTTGAGGAGCGCGTGGCGATGGCGCGCGCCGAGGCGACGGCGGCCGAAGCGCAGTTGGCCACCATCGCCCGAAGCTTCGAGAGCGCCGAACGTCGCGCCCGCGCCCAGCGCGAAGATGCCGAAGCGCTGACCACGCTGACCGAGCAGCGGCACCGCGCGCTGGCCGAGCAGGCCGGACTGATCGAGGCCGCCTTCCGTGCCGGCAATGTCCCCTTCATCGAGGTGGCGCGCGTGCGCGCGCAGCTCGCGCAATCCGACGCGGCGCGGCGGCGAAGCCGGGTCGAGCGCGATCGTGCAGCCTCCACCATCAACCAGATCCTGGGAGTCGAGCCGTGATCCTTCGACGGATGTTCCTCGCCGCGCTTTTGATGTTTGCGCTGGCCGGGCAGGCAGGGGCGCATGAAGGACATGGCGACGAAGCGCCCACTTCGGCCGCTGCGCTGCCGCGCGTGGCAGCCGAGAGCGAAGCTTTCGAACTGGTCGGTATTCTCCAGCCCGGCGGCGTCATGTTGATCTATCTGGATCGTTGGGCCGGCAATGCCCCGGTCGATGGCGGGGTCAACGTCACCTTGGATGGGCAGGAGATCCAGGCCGAGCGGCAGGGCATCGGCCTGTTCCTGCTTCGCCACCCGCGGCTGGCACAGCCGGGTTCATTAGATCTTATCTTCTCTATCACCGCTGGCGAGGAGATGGACCTGCTGACCGGGCATCTGGGCATCCCCGAGCCAGCCAGCGCCGCGGCGGAGCAACATACGTGGCTCGACGCGCTGCGTGAGGCGCCGGTGCTGCTGGCGGCTGGGCTGGGTCTCCTTGTCGTGGGGCTTTTGATTGGTAGGCTCTCGGCGCCCCGCCCGCTGCCCGCGATGATTGAGGCCGATCTGGCGCCGGCCCAGCCGGTGCCTGAAGCCAAGGCCATCCGGGTGGCGGCATCCGTGGCCGTAGTCTTACTGATGTCCCTCCCGGCCATGGCGCAGACCACCGTGGCGGAACCGCCGCGCCGGAACGACGATGGCACCGTCTTCATGCCCAAGCCGTCGCAACGCCTGCTTACCATCCGCACCGAGGTGACCGCGACGGGCGACGCTCTGGCCACCACGCAGATCGTCGGCACGCTTGTGCCTGACCCGAATGCGTCAGGCCGGGTACAGCCCAGCCAGTCCGGCCGGCTGGAGCCAGGCGAGCGCGGTCTGCCCACCCTGGGCCAACGGGTGGAGCGCGGCCAGGTGCTGGCCTTCGTGACGCCCAGCTACACCGCCTCCGAGCGTGGCACGCTGGTACAGAATGCCGCCGAGCTGGATTCGCAGATCACCATCCTGGCCGCCCGGGTGAACCGCCTGACCGCGCTGCGCGGGAGCGTCTCCGAACGGGAAATCTCTGAGGCACAGGCCGAACTCAACGGCGTGCGGCAGCGCCGGGCTGCCATCCAGCCGGCCTTGTCGGGCCGGGAGCCGCTAGTGGCACCGGTCTCGGGCGTGGTGTCGGTGGTACGCGCCGCCCTGGGGCAGTTGGTGGACAACACCCAGGCCGTGTTCGAAATCGTGGACCCGGCCCGGCTGTGGGTGGAGGCGCTGGCCTTCGACCGCACCAGTCTCGACAACATCGCCGGTGCCAGCGCGGTGCTCGGAGATGGCCGCAGCGTCGAGTTGGAATTCGCAGGGCGCGGCCTGACCGTGCGGCAGCAGGCCGTCCCGCTCAACTTTCGCGTGGTGAACCCGCCGGCCGATGTGGCGGTGGGCGCGCCCGTGGTCGTGCTGGTGCGAAACCGGCGCAATGTGCAGGGCATCGTCGTGCCCGCCGAGGCGGTGGTGCGCTCCGCCGAGGGGCCGCCCGTGGTGTTCGAGCATACGGCGGCGGAGCGTTTCGCGCCGCGACCTGTGCGGGTCCTGCCGCTTGACGGCGCGCGTGTCGTCATTACGGCTGGCATCGAGCCGGGTCGGCGGGTGGTGACGCAGGGCGCCAATCTCATCGCCCAGGTCCGCTGAGCCATGCTGTTCAACACCCTCGTCACCTTCTCGCTTCGCAACCGGCTGTTCGTGCTGGTCGCGGCCATGCTCGTCACCGTCTATGGCGCCTGGACGTTGACGCGCATGCCGGTGGATGTCTTCCCCGATCTGAACAAGCCCACCGTCGTGCTGATGACCGAGGCGGAGGGCATGGCGCCAGAGGAGGCCGAGCAGCTCGTTTCCTTCCCGATCGAGACGGCGGTAAACGGGCTGCCGGGTGTCACTCGGGTCCGCTCCGTCTCCTCGGTCGGGCTGTCCATCGTCTATGTCGAATTTGACTGGGGTGCGGATATCTGGCGCGCACGCCAGCAGGTGAATGAGCGTCTGGGACAGATCGCCGGGCAGTTGCCGCCGCGAGTTCAGCCGATGATGGCGCCGGTTTCCTCCATCATGGGCGAGATCATGCTGGTCGCGATGACGGCGCCCGCCGACGGCTCGGTCTCCGCCATGGAATTGCGCACGCTGGCCGATTGGGTGATGCGGCCGCGGCTGCTGACCATCCCCGGTGTCTCGCAGGTGATCCCGATCGGCGGGGAGGTGCGGCAGTTCCGCGTGATGCCGGACCTGCATCGGCTCAATGCCCTCGACATTGACTTCGAGGCGTTGCAGGCGGCGCTGCGGCAATTCGGCACCAATGCCGGCGGCGGCTATGTCGATCAGGCCGGCCGCGAATTCCTGATCCGCAATCTTGGCCGGACCACCTCATTGGAGGATTTGCGTAACGCCCCGGTGGGCTTCCGCGAAGGCCAGGCTATCCTGCTGCGCCAGGTGGCCGAGGTTGATTTCGGCGCCCGCTTCCGGCGCGGCGATGCCGGCGTGGATGGCGGTAGCGCCGTGATCCTGGGGATCCAGAAGCAGCCCGGCGCGGATACCATCCGCCTGACCCAGGCTGTCGAGGCGGCGCTGGCGGACCTGCAATCGGCCATGCCCCGCGGCGTGAGGGGGGACCGCGTGAAGTTCCGCCAGGCGAACTTCATTGAAACCTCCATTCGCAATCTCCAGACCGTGCTGGCCGAGGCGGCGGTGGTCGTCGCGATCGTGCTGTTTGCCTTCCTGCTCAATGTCCGCACCACCTTCATCTCGCTGACCGCTATCCCGCTCTCGATCCTGCTCTCGGTGATCGTGTTCTCCTGGATCGGCATTTCCATCAACACGATGACGCTGGGCGGCATCGCCATCGCCGTGGGCGAGCTGGTGGATGACGCGGTGGTGGATGTGGAGAATGTGTTCCGGCGCCTGGGCGAGAACCGCCATGCCGCCACACCCGCGCCCATCCTGCAGGTGATCGCGGCGGCCAGCATGGAGGTTCGATCCGGAATCGTCTACGCCACGATGATTATCATCATGGTGTTCCTGCCCCTGTTCGCGCTGACCGGCATCGAGGGGCGGCTCTTCGCGCCGCTCGGCATCGCCTACATCGTGGCCATCCTGGCATCGCTGGTGGTGTCCATCACCGTCACGCCGGTGCTGTGTTACTTCCTGCTGCCGAAGATGAAGAATCTCGGTGAGCATGAGGGCTGGCTGGTCCGCAAGTTGAAGGCGCTGAACGACCGGCTGCTGCGCTGGGCCTTCGCGCGGCGGGGCGCGGTGCTGGGCGTGGCCGGCATCGCGGTCCTTGCGGCGGGCGCTTCGGTCCCGTTTCTGCCGCGCCTGTTCCTGCCCGCCTTCAACGAGGGCACGGTGCTGATCTCGCTCACCTTCCAGCCCGGCATCTCGCTCAACCAGTCGAGCGAGCTGGGGCGGGCGGCGGAGAACATCGTACGCCAGGTGCCCGAGGTGCGCGGCGTGGGCCGCCGCACCGGCCGGGCCGAACTGGATGAGCATGCCGAGGGCGTGCACCGCTCCGAGCTCGACGTGGACCTCGCACCCAGCGCGCGCTCCCGCGCCGAGGTGCTGGGCGACCTGCGCGACAGGTTGGCGGTGCTGCCCGGTTCCGTCTCGATCGGCCAGCCGATCAGCCACCGGCTGGAGCACATGCTCTCCGGCGTGCAGGCGCAGATCGCGCTCAAGGTGTTCGGCGACGATCTGGACACTCTGCGCGCCCTGGCCGAGACCATCCGCGCCCGGCTGGCCACTAGTGTTCCGGGCCTCGTGGACCTCCAGCTGGAACGCCAGGTGCGCGTGCCGCAGCTGCGGATCGCGATCGACCACGAGCGCGCCTCGCTCTACGGCGTCTCCACCGCGGCGATCCTGGAGAAGATGCAGGCGCTGACCGGCGGCATAGTGGTCAGCCAGATCCTGGAAGGCTCGCGCCGCTACGACCTCGTGATGCGGCTGGCCGACGCGGACCGCACCACCGACAGCCTGGCCAATGCGCTGATCGAGACGCCGGGCGGCCGCGTTCCACTGCGCATGCTCGCCCGCGTGGAGGACGCCGATGGCCCCAACCAGGTGCTGCGCGAAGGCGCGCGGCGCCGGATCGTGGTGCAGGCCAATACCGACGGCAAGGTGGACATGGCGCAGGCCGTGGCCGGCATCCGGGCCGAGCTTGCGCGCATCGAGCTGCCACCGGGCTACTCCACCAGCCTGGAGGGCACATTCCAGGCGCAGGAGGAGGCGATGCAGACCATCGGGCTGCTGGGCCTCCTGTCGCTCGCGATGATCTTCACCGTGCTCTACTCGCGCTATCGCTCGGCCACGCTCGCGCTCATCATCATGGGCAACGTGCCTCTGGCGTTGATCGGCGCGGTGCTGGCCATCTGGATCTCTGGGCAGCCGCTGTCGGTGGCGACTCTTGTGGGGTTCGTCACGTTGACGGGTATCGCGGCGCGCAACGGCATCCTAAAGATCAGCCACTATCTGAACCTTGCCCTGCATGAGGGCGAGAAATGGGGCCTCGCGCTGGTTCTGCGTGGTTCGGCCGAGCGACTGACGCCGGTGCTGATGACGGCGCTGGCGGCGGGCCTGGCCCTCATCCCGCTGACCATCGGAGCGGACGCGCCGGGCAAGGAAATCCTGCACCCGGTCGCCGTGACCATCCTGGGCGGGTTGGTCAGCGCCACGCTGCTCGACACCTTCGTCACACCCATCCTGTTCCACCGCTTCGGCCGGCCGGCGCTGGAACGCCTGCGGGCCGAGGCCGACGCGGCGCGCAATTCAGCACCCACCGCCGCCATTCCCGAAACCTTCTGAACACTGGAGTATACCTACATGAACCGACGCAACCTCATCATCACCGCCGTGCTGGCCATGCCGGGCGCAGCCCTGGCGCAGGGCCATTCCCACAGCCACGCCCCCGGCCCGAATGGCGGAGCCATCGGCGAGGTCGGCAACCGCCATGTCGAACTGGTGGTGCAGGCCGGTGAACTGCGCATTTACGTGCTGGATGAGCAGGACCGCCCGACCAGCGCTCGTGGCGCCAGCGGCAGCGTGGTCGTTCAGGCAGGGGGACGGCAGCAGACGGTGCGGCTGGAAGCGGGCCCGGATGATGCCTTCCTGGTCGGGCGGGGCGACATACCGGCCCGCGGCCTGCGCGTGGTGGCGACGCTGACCTTGCCCGGCCAGCCACAGCGTTCGGTGCGCTTCGCGGCCATCCCATGACACCCGCATGATCCAGGAGCGCGACCAGCGCCTGCTTGACCCGGAGGCGCATCTTCTGATCGTCGAGGATGACGGCGAGATGCGCGCCCTGGTGGCCCGGCTGCTGCGCGAGGCGGGCTTCCGCGTCTCCACCGCCCGCGACGGGCGGGAGATGTTCGAGGTGATGGCCGAGGCGACCTCGCCGCCCGACCTCGTGGTGCTGGACGTGATGCTGCCTGGGGCCTCCGGCTTCGATCTGTGCCGCCGCCTGCGCGCGCAGAGCCGGGTGCCCATCATCATGCTGACCGCGCGCGCCGATGAGACGGACCGGGTGGTGGGGCTGGAGATCGGCGCGGATGACTATGTGGCCAAGCCTTTCGCGCCGCGCGAATTCGTGGCGCGGGTGCGCGCGGTGCTTCGCCGCAGCATGATGGATCCGGGGGACAGCGCGGCAGCGCCCCGGCGGCTGCGCTTTGCTGGATGGTCCCTGGACCTCAAAGCCCGCGAATTGACCTCGCCGGCGGGCGCGATCGTGGATCTTTCGGGCGCCGAGCATGATCTGCTGCTTGCGTTTCTGGAACACCCCCAACGCGTGCTGAGCCGGGAGCAGCTGATGGAGGTCGCGAAGCGGCGGATGAGCGTGGATGCCTCGGACCGCGCGGTGGATGTGCAGGTCAGCCGCCTGCGCCGCAAGATCGAGCCGGATGAGGCGAGCCCCGCCATCATCAAGACGGTGCGTGGCAGCGGTTATGTCTTCGTGCCGCCGGTGACGCGCGAATGAGGCTGGGCAGGCTCCTGCGGCCCGACAGCCTCGCCGGGCGCACGGTTTGGCTTCTGGTGGGCGGGCTCAGCCTGCTGCATTTGGGCAGCATGTTCATCCATGAGCGCTCGCTGCACGGTGCCGAGGTGAACGCGCTGGAAGCCCGGATGGCCGACCGCATCCTGGCGGCCGGCAACATCGCAGCCCAAACGCCGGAGCTTGCGCGTGAGGCCATGGTGCGTGGTCTTTCCCTTCCAGGCCTGACCCTCGATTGGCGCAGCGGCCCGCAGCCGGGCGTGGCCGAGGACGCGGTGTTCGCCCCGGCCGAGCTTGCGGCCAGGCTGGGTCCGCAACTGCGCAGCTTGCGCAACGGCATGGAAAGCCAGGGCGCCGTTCAGGCCCACGGCGGTGGTTGGGTGCATTTCGTTGCGACCAGGCCGCCGATCCATCGCTTCCCCTCCCTGCCGGCAGACTGGATTTCCATGGGGGCCATGGCACTGGGAATCCTTCTCGCCTCCATCGCAATCGTCGGCTGGATGACCGAGCCGCTGCGCCGCTTGGCGGAAGCCGCGGACAAGGTGGGGCGAGACCCCAGGCCCGCCACCCTGCCCACCAATGGGCCGATCGAGGTGCGACACGCGGCGCAAGCCTTCAACGCGATGCAGGCCCGGATCGTCCGGCTGATCGAGGACCGCACCGAGGCGTTGGCGGCGCTGAGCCATGATTTTCGGACGCCGCTGGCACGGCTGCGGCTGCGCGCCGGCTTCCTGCCCGAAGGTGAGGAGCGCACGCGCATCGAGGGCGATGTGGCTGAGATGGAGGCCATGGTGGGCCGCACGCTGGAGTATTTTCGGGAGGGTCGCGATGCGGAGCCGGCAGTGCCGACCGACCTCGCCGCAATTCTGCAAACCTTGGCCGATGACGCTGCGGATGCGGGGCGTGATGTGAGCTATGAGGGACCGGCGCATGCCGTCATGTCACTGCGACGTCTCGCCGCGAAACGTGCCTTCAGCAATCTGCTGGGCAATGCGTTGCAGCACGGTGCAGAACCGGTCCGGGTTCGGCTCCGGGCCGGGCAAGGAGGGTGGCGCGTGGAGGTAGCGGATGCCGGGCCAGGTATTCCACCCGTCGAGTATGAACGTGTCCTCTCACCTTTCGTCCGACTGGATCTGGCCCGCGGTGGCAGCGGCATCGGCTTGGGACTGACCATCGCCAAGCGTTTTGCCACAGCCGAAGGGGGCGAACTCACCCTCGGCGTTGGACCGGATGGTGGCTTGCTGGTGAGCGTGTTTCTGCCAGGCTGATGGGCGGCGCGGGAATACATCCCGCGCCGCCCCCCCAAGTCAGCGCGACGCGGTCTGCGGATGCGTCACATCAAATGCAACCCAGTTCACGAGCGTGGGTGCCTGAGCAAAGTTGCGATGGTCGATATTCGCACGCACGGGAACGTTCGTGGCACGATCGAACCACACGGATTGGGTATACTGGAACGAGGAACCGATCACGTTGAAATACCGATCCACGCGAACGGTATCGAAGGTCCCGGCGGGCGTCGTCACCGCGCCGCCCGCCGCGGCCGTCCAGCGTTCCATGATCTGGATGCTGTCGTTCGAGCGGTTGAACCCGTAATAGGTGAATTCGAGCGGGCTGACATTGGCGAGATTGATGCCGTTGGCGAAGGCTGCCGCCAGGCGTGGCCCCGCAGCGTTGTAGAAGCCTTCCCCCACCTGCCAGTAGCCCATGAAGCGGCGCTGGTTGCCCGCCGTCATGCACTCGCCCGGGTTGGTGGATGCCGGGCCGCGGAAGCGCAGCATGGTGCCGCTCGACTGCTCGACGGTGGTGCCGGCGGCGGGGCAGCGGAACCGCCAGGTCGCGTCGCCGGATTGCGCCTGCGCCTGCGGCGTGGCGCCGATTGCCGCGACGGTGGTCGCGGCCAGAAGGATTCCTCGGATCATTGAACTCTCCCATGGTGGATGTGCAGCGTGATGGTGGGACGCGGCCTGCTGCTTCGCCGCTCCCGCCACGGCAGGCCGATGCCTGCCGTGGGAGACGATCGGCTCAGCGTGCGATGACGGGCCGGCCTTCCTCGTTGCCAGTGACGATGGCCGCGCGGTCGCCGCCCATCGTGCCGCGGCCGGGGCCCGTGCGGGTCACGCTGTTGTCCTCGGCGCCGCCTTCGAGGCGGCCGGGGCCGGCCGTCACGGCCCGGTTGGCGGGAACCTCGGGGCGATGGATGATCGGATTGCCATCTCCGTCCACACCATCCACATGGGCGGGTGCGTTGCCTTGCACGCCGCCGGGGATCGAGCGGACATCGGGGTGAGGCTGGGCCAGGGCGGCCCCGGAGACGAGCGTGGCCGCGATGATCAAGCTGCGGAACATGGTCTGGTTTTCCTCTTCTGTCCGGCAAATTGCCGTGCAGTGGGTATGCCCAGAAACCGCTGACACATGGCGTCAGCAGCATAACAAAGTATGACAGAACTGTTATGAAATAATGACCGCGCCGGTCTCGGCCAAGTCCGCAAGTATGGGCCGACATACTTTGTCAAATTGTAAACCGCAACGTCCGCGGAGTGACGCCGTTCTTCCCACTGGGTGCCCACCTTCAAACTCACCCCACGGGAGACGAACGATGCATCATGACATGCAGGCTGAAGCGAAGATTTGCCTCGACTGCCACGCAACCTGCGTGGCGACCATCGCGCATTGCCTGGAGCACGGCGGCAAGCATGCCGATGCTGCGCATATCCGCATCATGATGGATTGCGCGCAGATTTGCCTGACCTGCGCCGACTTCATGCTGCGCGGTTCAGATCATGCACATCATCTGTGCAAGGAATGCGCCGAGATCTGCCGCGCCTGTGAGGCGAGCTGTCGCGCCGTGGCCGATGGCGATGCCATGGACCTGACTTGCGCCGAGGCATGCAAAGCCTGCGCCGAGTCCTGCTCCCGCATGGCAGCCTGAGTACGAGCGGGCGCTTCGGCGGCCGCCTGACATGATTTGTCATCCTACGGAAACCTGCCGATACAGGGGCTGTGGCAAGCCTCTTGCACCCTTGGAGGACAGAACAATGAAGCGCATCTTGATCGTGGCCGCGGCAACCCTGGCCATTGGTGGCTTGGCCATGGCTCAAATGGCTCCGCATGCCGGACATGCTGGGATGCCGGGCATGTCGATGATGCAGGCGCCCGCCGACGCAACGCCCGCCACACGGGCCTACATCGCGGTCATGAATCGCATGCATGATGGCATGATGATGACCTACAGCGGCAATGCCGACCGTGACTTTGCCGCCGGCATGATTCCGCATCACCAGGGCGCCATCGACATGGCGCGCGTCGTTCTCGAACATGGGCGTGATCCCGAGGTGCGCGCCCTGGCGGAGTCCATTATCCGCGATCAGGAGCGGGAGATCGCGCAGATGCGGGCCATCCTGCAGCGCCTGCCCGCTCGATGAGACGCGCCGCGACGGTCGCCCGCCGTACGTTGCTAATGGCGGCTGCCGCCGCACCGGCTTCGGCGCAGCGCCTGACGGCGGAGGTCTGGCGTGACCCGCAATGCGGCTGCTGCGGCGGCTGGGTCGAGCATCTCAGGGCCGAAGGCTTTGCGGTGACGGACCGGGTGGTGCCCAGCGTCGCGCCCTTTCGGCGCATGCTGGGGACGCCGGCGGAGCTACTGTCCTGCCATGCCGGACGCATCGCTGGCATAGCGCTGGAGGGTCACGTGCCGGCCTTCGCCATCCGGGCAGCACTTCGCGAAGGCCCCGCCCGGATTGCCGGCGTGGCGGTCCCCGCTATGCCGGTCGGAACGCCGGGAATGGAAGTGCCGGGACGCGAGGCCGAGCCCTATGACGTCATCGCCTGGCGCCCTGACGGCACGCAGTTCGCCCTACTGCGCATGCGTGGTGCTGCACCGGCCTGAGCCCACGACGAGGGTGCCATGCCCTGACCGATTAAGAGGGGCGCATGCTTGGGCCGCTGGTCAATCGGACGTACCGGAATCTATTCGTGGCGCAGCTTTCGGCCCTGCTTGGCACAGCATTCGCTCTTCAGATGGTGGCTTATGCGGGCATCGCCCCTGTGGCTGCGATAAGTGTGGCCTCCAGGCGGCCATCCTCAGAACGCCGTGCGCAGGCGAAGCCCCATCACCACAACGGGCCCACGATCGGCGTTGTGGCCGGGATTGGCGATGAGCTGGATGTTGGCGGTGATGTTGCTGCCGGGCGCCGCCCGCATGTCGTAGTACAGTTCCGTGGTCGTCTCCGGCCGGTAGTTGAGCCGGCCGTCGCCGATGATGAAGCCCAGGCCACCCGCCGCCAGGAACCGACGCTGGCCGCTTGCCAGTCCGCCGATATTCGCGGCCAGCCCCACCCTGTCCTGTGGCCGCGCCCATCTCGTGCCGGCCAGCGAGGCCCCGGCCGAGATCGCCCAGTCCATCTGCGTGAACATCCATTGCTGGGTGCGGCCGTCATTCCAGGACAGCCGCGCGAAGAGGCCGAGATCATCGGTCACCTCCTGCTCCATGTTCAGGATCAGCATGTGCTTCGTGGTGTAGCGGCCGGTGGGGGATTCATCGGTCGCCTCGATGTCGCCGCTCAGCAGGGCGTTGTAGGTCTGCGCCCGGCTGCGCGAGAGCCCGGCGACCAGGCGCACCGCACCCGGACGGCCATTCACCTCGAAGAAACGGTCGCCCTGAACGAGGAACTGGTGCCCGCGCAGCGGCTGCGGGTCCATCGAGAGGGAATTCACCCGCCGCGCCACCTGGAAGGCACCGGCCCGCAGGCCCCAATGGCCGTTCTCCCATTCCGCGGCCGCACCGAGCGTGTAGCCCTTGGCGTCATTCGCGAAATCGAAGGCGCCGGCGCCGACGAAGGCCCAGTTCAGGAATTGCGTGCGCGGATCATGCGCGTATCGGTTGTCGTCGAAGATGTCGAAGATCGAGAACTTGCCGACGGTGAGCGTGATGCGCTCGCGCGGCGGGGGTGCCCGGAAACGCAGCGGGTCGTCATCCGGCGCCGCCATGTCGGAGGAGAGGCCGATGGTCTGCCGCAGGAACAGCCGTGCCACGGTGGCCATGGGGCCATCCGTGCCGACGCGGAAGGCCTCGCCATTCGGGAAGGCCGCGAAGCCGCGCGTGCCAGAAAGCCCATGGCCGCGGGTGACGATGGGGTTGAACACCACCTCGGCCCCGGTCCAGAGGCGCCGCCCCAGCACCACATCGGCCGAGAAGGTGTTTCGGCCGCGCGGCCCTTGGTTGAGGCTGTTGCCGCCTTCATAGGGCGCGCGGAACGTCGGGTAGAAGTTCTGCACGAAGGTGGATTGGCCGCGCAGCAGCCAGCCTTCCGCCTCCAGCTGCGCCTGGGTTTCGGCCAGGCGTGGAAAGATGGCGTCAGATGATTGAGCCGAGGCCTTGCCGACACCGAGAACGCCGAGCAGGAAGACGAGGTATGCATAGGTCTTCAGATGAAGACTTGCGTGGACGTGATGGATATTTTTTCTTTGCATCCAATGCGGTAGTGCAATGGAGCAATATCGGCAAGCTGTTCTTTCTGAGGGGTGGTTAGAGGACTGGCTATGCTGCGCGTGGCGGACGCATGCTGGCAAAGAGCAACAGTGCAACGCCGCACACGATCGCCACATCCGCCATGTTGAAGGTGGGCCAGTGCCATCCGGCGTAGTGCCAATCCAGGAAGTCCACCACGGCGCCGATCCGCACGCGGTCCAGCACATTGCCCATGGCGCCGCCCACAATAAGGCCGAGCGCGAGCGCCTCCACGCGCGTCTCGCCGCGCCAGAGCCACCACAGTAGAAAGGCGACGACACCGAGCTTGATCAGCACCAGCAGCCACACCGCCTCGGCCGCGCTGTCGCGGAACATGCCGAAGGTGACGCCGGTGTTGAAGCCCAGGCGCAGGTTCCACACCGGCAGCACCTCCACCACCACCTGGTAAGGCGGCCAGAGCGCATCGAGCGCCCAGAGCTTGGTGGCCTGGTCGGTCAGGAAGGCCAACAGCGCGGCGGCGGCGGCGAGGAGCAGGCGGTTGCGTCGTGTGGTCATCCAAGTCTCGCGAGCCAGGGGAAGGTCTTCATGAACCAGATGGCCAGGCGCGTCAGTTCCCCCGTGGCGATGGCGAGGCCGAACAGCACCATCAGCGCGCCCGAGCCGAGTTGCAGCGCCCGCCCCAACCGACCCAAAGCCCGCAGGCGCGTCATGGCCGCCGGCAGATAGAAGGCCGCCAGCAGGAAGGGCACACCCAGGCCCAGCGCATAGGCCGCGAGCAGCCCCACGCCTGCGCCCGGCGTCAGCGCCGCCGCCGCCAGGACGCCGGCCAGGACCGGGCCGATACAGGGCGTCCAACCGAAACCAAATGCCACGCCGATCAAGGTCGCCGACGCGGGGCCGCCGCCAGCGGAGGGCGGCGTGAAGCGCAGCTCGCGCATCAGGGGTGCGACGCGCAGGAGGCCCATCTGCACCACGCCCATCAGCATGATGAGCAGGCCCGAGGCGATGGTGAGCTCGTAGGACCAGCGGCGCAGCGCCCCGCCCAGCGCGGTGGCGCCCAGGCCCAGCAACACGAAGACCATGCCGAAGCCCGCCACGAAGAACAGCGAGAGCCTGAGCGCCCGCCAACGCTCCGCGCGCGCGGTCGCGAGATCGGTGCCGGCCACCCAGGCGACGTAGCCTGGCACCAGCGGCAGCACGCAGGGCGAGAGGAAGGACACCATGCCGCCGGCGAAGGCCACCAGCAGGCCGAAGGCCGAGAGTTCCAGCATCACGTCGCGGGGCGGCGCAGCAGCAGGCGCAGCTTTTCGATGGCGATGTGGTCGGGCTCCTTGAAGTCGATGGTGCCGGCGAAGCGGCCCTGCGCATCGAGCAGGAAGGTGCTGGCGCTGTGGTCGATGGTGTAGCCGCCGCCATCCAGCGGCACGCGGCGATAGGTCACGCGGAAGTTGCGCGCGGCTTGAGCCACCTGGGCCTCGGTGCCGGTCAGCGCCACGACGCGCGGGTCGAAGAGCTCCATGTAGCGCGCCAGGTGCTCCGGCGTGTCGCGTTCGGAATCGACCGTGATGAAGAGCCAGTGCAGCCGATCCGCATCGGGGCCGAGCGCCTCCATGTAGGCGGCGAATTCACCCAGCGTGGTCGGGCAAATATCGGGGCAATGGGTGAAGCCGAAGAAGACGGCCATCGGCCGGCCGCGGAAGTCGCGCTCGGTCACGGCGCGGCCGCGCTGGTCGGTCAGCGTGAAGGGGCCGCCGATCGGCAGCGAGGCAGGGCCGGTGGCGATGACGCGTCGCGCACCAGGCCCGTCCACCACGAACCAGCCGCTGCCGACCGCGACCGTGACAAACGCCAAGGCGGCGACGGCCGCCCAGGCGCCGTAGCGGAGCAGGCGGAGAATGGTCACGACGGTCTCCGTGCCGGCAGAAGTGGACGGACCAGGGCCGCGAACTGGTCGAAGGTGAGGATGCCGCGATGCAGCCGCCCGGCGATGAGGAAGGAGGGCGTGGCGTTTACCCCGTGGTCGCGCTCGGCCTCGAGGCGCATCTGGACCACGGCGCGCGCGAAGGCGGGATCGGACCAGCAGGCTTCGAGCGCCGAAGCGCTGAGGCCCGCGAGACCCGCGTATCGGCGGAGGGCGGCGCGCGGGTCGGGCGAATGCGCCCATGCCTCCTTCTTTGCATAGACGAGCGTGATGAGGGGTTCGAACCGTTCCGGCCCGGCGCAATGCACCATCACCGCCGCTTCGAGGGCTACGCGGTCCAGTGGAAAGTCCCGCAGCACGAACCGGACCAGGCCGGTGTCCACGAATTCCGCCTTGATGCGCGGGAAGATGTCGTTGTGGAAGCGCGCGCAGTTGCCGCAGGTGAGGGAGTGAAACTCGATCACCGTGACCGGCGCGTCGGCGCGGCCAATGACGCGTTCGCCAGGCGGCGTCTGCGCCATGGCTGCAGCGAAGGGGGTGAAGGCGAGGGCCGCAACGGCGCGGCGAGGGAGGTTGGGCATCGGTTTCTCCGGCATCAGGCAGAGGGCGGCTTCCAGGCCAGCAGGCGTAGCGCGTTCAGCGTCACCAGCACGGTGGCGCCGGTATCAGCGAGAATGGCCGGCCACAGCCCGGTGATACCGAACAGGGTCGTCACCAGGAATACCGCCTTGAGACCCACGGCCACGGCGACATTCTGCTTGACGTTCGTCATCGTCGCACGCGAGAGGCCGACGAGTTCTGAAACACCCGTGACGCGGTCCTTCAGCACCGCCGCGTCGGCCGTCTCCAGCGCCACATCGGTGCCGCCGCCCATAGCCACGCCGACCGAGGCGGCGGCCAGGGCCGGCGCATCGTTGATGCCATCGCCCACCATCACCACCGGCCCAGCGGCCTTCAGCGCAGCGATCTCGCGCAGCTTGTCATCCGGCAGCAGCTCCGCCTTCACGCTCATGCTCAGCGAGGCGGCAATGGCCGCACCGGTGCGGGCATTGTCGCCGGTCAGCATCACCGCATTCACGCCCTGGGCGCGCAGTGCCGCGATCCCGGCGGCGGCATCCGGCCGTGGCTCGTCGCGCAGCGCGATCAGGCCGAGGAGCGCGCCGTCGATGAGTGCCACGGAGACGGTCTTGCCCTCGCCTTCCAGGCGTTCCAGCGTGCTTGCCAGATCGCCGAGCGCCACGCCGCGCTCGGCGGCATGGCGCGGGCTGCCGACCTCGACGCGACGCTCGCCCAGCATCGCCACCACGGCCTTGCCTGGAATGGCCGAGGCATCCCGGGCCGGCGGGAGGGCCAGGCCACGGGTCCCAGCCTCGACCAGGATCGCCTTCGCGAGCGGATGGGCGCTGCCCTGCTCGACGCCGGCAGCCAGGCTGATCACCTCATCCGCCGTCCGCCCCGGTACCGCAATCACGTCCGTCACGCGCGGCCGGCCTTCGGTGAGTGTTCCGGTCTTGTCGAAGGCGACCGTCCTTGCGGCGCCGATCGCCTCCAGCGCCGCGCCGCCCTTGACCAGCAGGCCGCGCCGGGCACCCGCGGAAAGGCCCGAGGCCATGGCGGCCGGCACCGAGATTACCAGCGCGCAGGGGCAGGCGATCAGCAGCACGGCGAGGCCGCGATAGAGGCTGGTCGACCAGTCCCAGCCGAACAAAAACGGCGTGAGCAGGATGACCGCGAGCGAGACGACCATGGCACCCGGCGTCCACCAGCGCGAGAAGCGCTCGATGAAGCGCTGCGTGGGCGCGCGGGAGGCCGTCGCATCCTCCACCATGCGGATGATGCGGGCGATGGTGTTGTCGGCGGCGGCGCGGGTGACGCGCAGGCGCAGTGCGCCATCGGTGTTGATGGAGCCCGCGACCACGGCATCGCCAGGGCCGCGTGCCACGGGGATGCTCTCACCGGTGACCGGGCTTTCGTCCAGGGAGGAGTTGCCTTCAACGATCAGACCGTCGCAGGGCACGCGGTCGCCGGGGCGGACCAGGACCAGATCGTCTACCGCCAGCCGCTCCGGTGCGACCTCTTCGGTGCTGCCATCGCCGCGCAGGCGCAGTGCGACGCGCGGGATGAGGGACGCCAGTGCGCGGATGCCGGCCCGGGCACGGCCGGCCGCCACATTCTCCAGCAGTTCGCCAAGCGCAAACAGCAGCACGACGATGGCCGCTTCCTCGGCCGCGCCGATGATGGTGGCGCCGAGCGCCGCGGTGACCATCAGCGTTTCGATGGAGAAGGGGCTGCCGGCGCGGGCGAGTGCCACGGCGCGGCGGCCGAAGGGGATTACCGCCACCAACGTCGCGGCCAGGAACAGCGGATAGGTGAAGCGTTCCGGGAGCAGCAGCGACAAGGCATAGGCGCCGCCCACCAGGGCGCCCAACAGCCAGACCAGCCGCGCCTTGCCGGTGTTCCACCAGGGCTTTTCCAAATCGGCCGGGTCGTCGTCGTGGTCGCCATGCGCATGGGAGGGTGCGGCGCCGGTCGCCGGCAAGGCGGTGATGGTGTAGCCCAGGCCACGGACTTGGCGCTCGACCTCTGCCACCGAGACCGGTGGCACGGTGGCGGAGAGGCGCTCCGCCATGAGGTTCACCTCGATATTGGCAATCCCGGGCACATGGCCCAGCGCCGTCGTGACCTTGGCGACGCAGGAGGCGCAATCCATGCCCTCCACCCGCCAAACCATCCTGCTGCCGTCGTTCATGAGCCCGCTCCATATCATGCGGGCACGTTATGGGACCTCTAGCGACTGGAGGTGCAAGCCCCCATCTTCGGATCATGCAAAAGAGCCTGTCCATCGGCGATCTGTCCCGCGCGACCGGCGTGAAGCCGACCACGATCCGCTGGTATGAGGCGGAGGGGCTGCTGCCGGAACCTGGCCGCACCGCGGGTGGACATAGAGCCTATGCGGCGTCACACCTGCAGCGCCTCGGCTTCATCCGGCACGCGCGGGAGCTGGGCTTCGCGATGCCGGCGGTGCGCGCACTGTTGGATCTGGCGGCCGAGCCGGAACAGGATTGTGGCAAGGCGCACGCGGCTGCCATGTCGCAGATCGAGGCGATCGACGCGAAGATGCGGCAATTGACGGCCTTGCGCGCTGAACTGTCCCGGGTGGCGGAGGCCTGCCAAGGCGGCCGCGTGGCGGAGTGCCGCATCATCGAAACCCTGGCCGATCATACACATGGCCACTGCCTCGGGTCAGGGCATGGTGTGATCTGCTGACTGGCACGCCATCATGGTCCTGGCTGGCGTTGGGGCAGGTTGCTGGACAGGAGAGATGCTGATGAGAGTCAAGGACAGCACTGCGATGCCAAAGCGGGTCCTTGGCCGTAAGCCACGCCCTAATGAGCGGGAGGAGGTGTTTCGCATTTGGGACCATGTCGGTGACGATGGCCGCAAGATGATTTTGTTCGTTTCGCGGCAGCTCGCGCGAGAGCACGGCTTGGTACCGCCCGACACGCCGCTGATCATCACCGATCGCGTGTTCTGACCTCGCTCACGGCATCCGCCGCTTCACCACCCCCACTGACAGCGTCACGGCCGTCAAGTCGAACGTGGCCGCCGAGATATTTCGCGCCATGACGCGCACCGTGTTGTTCGACCACACGGATGCGTCGAGCTCGATGAAGCGGGTGGACGACACCAGCGACGCCTGCGCCAGGTCGCCAGTCCGCGCCCCGTTTACCGTCACGTCGAGCAGCGCGGTCGCCCCTGGCGCCAGGCTTGGCAGGTCCCACGACACCTCCGCCGCCAATTCCCGCCGCCCGCCGTTGGGCGCCAGCGGCGTGCCGTTGAGCACTGGTGGTGCGGCCTCCGGCAGCCCGTAGAGCCGGAGCGACTGCATGTCGATTGGCCCGTCAAAGCCGACGATGCCGATCTGGGCATAGGCCACGGCTGGCCCAAAGCGCAGGCTTTGGCGGCGGTTGAGGCTGCTATCCTCCATGGGGGAGCCGCCCGTCCAAAGCTTACCCGGCGGGCTCCACAGCATGGTGGTGATGGAGGCCAGGACGTCGCCCGCCAGGTTGGTGCGGATGTTGCCTGCGCCATCGAAGCACCGCGCGAACAGCCGACCTCCAGGGGCGTTGCCGGCCAGGGTGTGGACGAGGGCAAACTCCTTGGTCGCCGATACGTCCAGCAACCAGCACAAGCCGCGCTGGGCGGCCAGCGTCAAAGCCCGATCCGTTGGGGTGACGTCGTCGAGCCCGTTGAAGCAGAAATCCGCCATGAAGGTCGCGGTGGTGGTCGAGGTCGCGATGGTGATCAGCCCCTCCACGCCGATCTCCGTCGCCGACTGGCGGAACGCCGCCGCGCGGATGTTCGGCACGCCGGCCAGGAAGCGCTGGAACCGCGACGCCGGCGCGCGGTGCCGGTTGATCACCGCATTGCCGCAGCGGTTCGCCGTGGCCGTGTAGTCGATGCCCACAAGATAGGTGTTGGTCCAGGCGATGTCGTACTCGCAATCCTGCGCGCCCGCCGTGTGCCGCGCCGCCAGCGGTGAGCACGCCTCCATGCGCATGTTGCGCGCGATGATGGCAGAGCCCGAGGTCTGGTTCAGAAAGGGGATGGCGATGTTGCTGCCGGCCTGGCGCAGCTCGAAGTTCGGCGCGTCGAAGACGTGGCGGTTGTGGTTGGAGTAGGCGCCCACCTCATTGCCGAAGCGCACGCCAAAGCGGTCCTGGCTCGCGTTCACCCCCGTCGCCTGGGCGAAGTGCCCGCCGTAGTAGCGGATGGAGGTGTTCCAGGCCGTCGCCGTCGCGCACCAGATATCGAGGCCAATGCGGTTGTTCACGATGCGGCCCAACGTGAAGGTGCTGTCCTCCACGCCGCGGCCATCGCCCAACGTGCGCATGCCGATGGTGAAGCCTTCCACCCGCCGCAGCTCGATCTGGCTCGCATCGACGTTGCGCACGGTGATGCCGATGTCCGCTTCGGAGGACCAGTCCGACAGCGTCTGACGGATCACGTTGAGCCCGGTGTAGAGCTTCTCGGCGTTGCGGATGGTGCCGCCATCGCCCAGCACGAGCACGGAGGTCGGCACCGTGCCTGTGTAGCGGATGGTCCCCTGCATGATCAGCCCGCGCGCGCCGCCCGGCAGGGTCACCGTGCCGGAGACGTTCCAGGTGCCGGGCGGGATCATCGCGAATTTCTGGTCCGCACTGGCGCGATCGAAGGCGGCCTGGATGGCGGTGCGGTCATCCGCCACGCCATCGCCCAGCCCGCCGAAATCATTCGGCAGCACGGCCTCGCGGTCGCGCAGATACTTCGCGAAGTCGCTCTTGTTGAGGTTGGCGTTCAGGACCAGCAGGTCGTCGATGCGGGCCGGCATGGCGTTCTCCGATCAAAGGGCGGTGGCGGTGACCGGGCCGGCGAAGGCGGAGACGTTGCCCTCGGCCGAGACGCTGCGCAGCCAGTACCAGCGGGTCTGGCCGGTGGTGAGGCTGGTGCGGTCCCATGGCAGCGCGGTCGGCTCGCTGGCCAGCTTGATGGCGGCGGCCAGGCTGGCGCTGCTGGCTTCGAACACCTGCAGCCGAACGGCATCCGCGGGAAAGCCGCCCGACAGCCGCACGCCGCTCGCGATGCCGGTCGCAGCCAGGCCCGACGCGGCGGCCGGCACCAGCGCCTCGCGCCAGCCCGACACGGCTCCGCTGCGGGCCTGCGCCCGGACGCGGAATGCGGTCGGCTCCGCGGTGGGGATAGCGACGGCGGTGGCGCCGAAGCCACCGGCATAGCCCTGCCAGACCGCGACGGAGGCCGGCCGGAGCTCAATCTCGTAGCCGGCGAGATAGGCCGACCCCACCGCCGACCAGGACACGGCAATGGCCGTGAAGGCGATCACCACTGGCGTCTCCACCAGGATGGTCGCCGGCGCCGCGATCACGCCTGGGTTCGGCAGCACCACCGAGGGGTTCTGCCCCGTGGCCCGCTCGTCCGTCGCCGGGTTCCACGCCCAGACGGCGGGATCCTCCTCCGCGAGTTGCAGGTTCACCCCACCATCCGGCGCCAGCGCCCAGCCGGTCACACGCGCCGGGAACGGCGTGAGCCGGTCGAGAGCCACCGTCACCCCATCCCAGGGCCGCAGCCGCAGCGCCGAAAGGTTGGCCTGCATCGCCACCTCGCGCTGGCGGCGGTTGCGCTCCAGCTCGATTTTCATCAGGCGCTGGACGGTCGCCGCCGAGGTGGTGAGCGGGAACTCCATGTCGCGGTAGATCGCCTCGCTGCCATCCTCGGTGACGTAGTTGCTGGCCAGCAGCGGTGGCGCGTCGGTGGGCTGCCAGGCGGCGGCCGGCTCGACATAGACGGCGCGCACCCCGTTGAAGAGATCCCGCCGCGGCCGCGAGCCGACGATGGTGACGTCGCCGCGCAGGTCGTCGGAGGTGAGTGTCGCCGCCGGCAGCGCGGGTGCACCCGCATGGATGTAGAAGCGCCCACCCGACACCACGAGCGCGCCGGCCATGGCGGCGACCAGCTTGCGGGTGATGGCGATCTTGCCCTCGCCCAGCGTGACGGCGCCGTTGACGGTGTAGCGGCGCTCGGCGGTGCCATCGCGCCGGCCCATGATCTCGTCGCAGATGTTCGCCGCCGCCATCAGCGCCGGCAGGTCGATATCCGCCCAGGCCGCGCGCCACCCGAAGGACGAGGTCAGGTACCAGGCTAGGCAGAGCGCGGGATTGTCGGACCAGCCGGTGGCACCGGTGCGCGGATCGAGGATGGTGTCCGCCCCCTCGACGATAGCCGAGAGGCTGGGCGCGCCGGAGGGAAAGGCCTCGGGCCGCAGCTTGAGCCGCACGGCGAGGTAGGCCCGGCCCTGGCCACGATGCGCGGCGGTCCATTGGCCACCCGTGTCCGCCACCAGATTGCTATTGGCGGCCTGACCCGGATCGCCCAGCGCGCGATCGATCCGCAGCAGTCCGGCGAACTTCGCGTCGGTCGAGGCGGTGCCGTTGAGAAACACCTCGCCGATGGCGCGCACGCGATGCGCCGCCAGCACCACGACGACGTGGAGAAAGCCGTCGGCGCGGCCCTCGTCATCGGTGGCGGAATGCAGGAACACGACGGGGCCCGAGGTGCGGCAGCGGCCGAAGACGATCTGGTGCTCGGTGATGGGCTGGCGGAAGGATTGGGTGCGGCCGGCGCCGGGCGTGCGCGGATCGAAGCCGGAGCCCGGGCCGGTGTCGGTGCCTGGCGTGACGTTGGCGCTGCGAGCGGCGGAGGGCGACTTGGGGCGGAAGACCGCGGCACCGACGGCGGACACCACCAGGGCGGCGCCGGCGGCCGCCACGGCGCCCAGGATGCCGCCACCGATGACGGCGGAGGCGGCGGCACCCGCCGCGGCTGCGATGAAGGGAATGGCGACGGGCATCAGCCAACCTTCCAGGCAATGGCGCAGGCGTTGATGGGGAGGCGAAGCAGCCCCGCGGTTCCGACGAAGGCAGCGCGGCCGGCGTCCAGCACGACGCCGAGGCGGTCGGGGCCCGCGGCGAGCACCACGTCGCCAGCGCGCGCGAAAGGCACCGGGACGCGGGGGAAGCCGGCAGTGTCCGCCATCGCCGCCAGCGTGGGGTGGTGCTGCCACGACGGCCGGTGTCCGGTGCAGGCCACCACCGCGGCCAAGGCGAGGCGCCCGCAGTTCCAGCGCGCCAGGTCGAAGGGCCGATGCTCAGCGACGGTGATCAGCGCCGCCAGCCGCTCCGGCCAGTCGGGTAGCCGGGTCATTGGATAGGCAGCCGGATCTCCGCCTCCTGCAGGGCGGGGACGAACTCGAAGAACCGATCGCCGGGGTATTCCGCCTGCTGATCGGCGTCGGTGTAGCGCCGCACCTCGGCGCGCTCGAGGTCGACCAACCGGCTCTCACAGGCCAGTGCCACGGAGGGCTCCGCGCCGTCCGTGACCTCCATGGTGTCCATCAGCCCGGCCCAGAGTGGAAACGGGTCCGCGACAAAGGCGCCCTGCGCGTCCAGCAGGGCGCCCCACAGCGTGACCGGCCGCAGGCGGTAGCTGCGCTCAGCCAGCGCTATATCCACCACCTCCTGCGGCACGGGCGACAGCGCGAGGGTGAGCCGCACGGCGCGCAGCTCCACCGTCTCCTCCACATCCGAGATGGCGCCGATGCTGCCGGCGCCCTCGAACACCTTCCCCGCCCAGTCCAGCGGGCCGAGCCCGGTCCAGACGCGAAAGGGACCGGTGGCGAAGTCGAGCTCAACCAGGACGACCGGCGTGGCGATCGGCGCGGTGGCGGCGGAGGCTGCCTGGTTGCTGAGGCGTGGGGTGCCGGACATGACTACAGCGCCTCCTCCATGCGGATGGTGACCGCGGCGAAGGGGCCCGGCCGCGTCGGGTTGGCCGCCTCGTCGTCTGAGACCAGCCGCATCGGCACGCTCGGCAGGGAGAGGATCAGCGGCTCGCCGACCACCACCGCGGCGCGCAGCGGTGGCGCGATGGCGATGGTGGCGGTGCCTGCCCCGGAGGCTGCGACCGCGGCCGTGGCGATGTGGAGCCGGCCGCCGAGGCCGATGTAGTCGCCGGCGCCCACGGCTACGGTGCCCGGCCACCAGCCCTGCGTGACGATGGACAGCGCCCCGCGGGGTGCGCCGGCCGCCAGTGAGGGATTGCCTGAGCCCACCACCAGCCCGGTCCCGTCCGTGAAGATGGTGGCGTCCGAGAAGGAGTACGGTCCGGTCGGCACATCGCCCTGGCTGCGCGGATCGCCGGTGCGGTACTCGCGCCGCCAGTCCCAGATGCGCACCGTGTTGGCCGAGCCGGCGAGTGCCGCCAGCAGCCCGTCCATCATCCCGGCCTGGACACGCCCCAGCGGCTCGAAGCTCGCCTCCGCCACCCAGCGGGCACCCTCGCGCCGCAGCACCTGGGTTGCGCGGGTGACCGGCGAGACAAAGCGTAGCGTGTTGTGCTGCAGATAGAAGCTGAGCCGCGACGGGCGCAGCGTGGCGGGCCAGGTGTATTCGGTCATGATGCCCTCCTGGACCTATCCCCGCACGATAGAGGTGGCGCTGCCGCCGCGGCGGATGGCGTCGAGCGTGGCGGCACTGGCCTGGCGCACGATCTGCGCCGAGAGCACCCGCAGCCGCGCCTCGACCCCGGCATCGGCGCCGCGCGCATCGATGGTGATGCTCTGGTTGATCACCGGCCCGCCTGGCGCCATGCCGTTGGGCAGCACCGTGCCGCTGCGGTTCGGCACGAACCATTCGGGCCCGCGCTCGCCCACGATGTAGGGTTGCCCACCCGCCACGGGCCCGCCCTCGGCGCGGAACAGCCCACCCAGCGCGGAGCCGATCCCGGAGAAGATCGAGCCGAAGTCAAAGCCAGCCAGGCTGGAGGTCACCGCCGTACCGAGCGGCTCGGTGATGGTGCGCCGGACGACGATGCGGGCGATGTCCTGCAGGATGCCCTGAAGCACCTTGGAAAAGCTCTCGCCCTTGATGATCGCGTCCTCGAAGGCCGACGAGAAGGTCAGGCCGAGTTCGCGCGCCGTGTTGCTGGTGCGCTCCGTGGCCTGCTGGACGCGCTGCTGGCTGCGCTCCAGCTCCTCCAGCGCGGCATTGGCCTCGCGCGAGACGGTCTCGTCGGGGATGGGCTGCCCGATGCGCTCGGAGCGCTCTACCAGCCGGCCGAGGGTTTCGAGGCGGCGGGTGTAGCGCTCCTGAGCGTTCTCGTTGTTCTGGATCAGCCGCTCACGCTCGCGGATGATGTCGTTGATCTCGCGCTCGGCCTCGCGGTCCGGGCGCGGGATGGAAGCCACGCGGCGGGTGGTGCCCTCGATGCGGCGCAGGGCCTCGTCGCGTTCGCGCAGGGCCAGCGTCTCGAGGCGCGTGCGATCCGCGGCAGTGATGCCGCCCGCGGCCTCGGCCTCGCGCAGGCGTCGGACGCGGTCCTCGTATTCGCTGTTGATCCGGAAGCGGACGTCGAGCGCCTTGCGCAGTTCCTCGGCATCGGCGGCGGTGCGGCGGCGGCGGGCCTCGGCGGCCTGGGCAGCGGCGCTCTCCTGCTCAGTGCGCTGGCGCTCACCAGCGGCCGCCTCGCCGCGAGTGATCTCCTCCTGGAGTTCCGTGTACTGCCGGCGCAGCTCCTCCAGCCGGGCGGCGCGATCTACGCCGGCCTGCTGCTGGGCCGCCCCCACCAAGCCAGGACGGATGCTGCCACGGCGGACCGGGGCGCGCAGGCTCTGCCCCTCGCTCTCCGCCTCCAACCGGGCGATCTGGGCGCGCAGGGCCTCGGCCTGGGCGCGGCGGTCGGCCTCCTGCTCAGAGGGGAGCAGCAGGCCGGAGCCGCGGCGGACGCCGTCTAGCACGCGCGCGGCACCGGACAGCGCGCTCGCCAGGGCGTTGGACAGGCCGATCGCCTGGTCCAGCCGGGCGAGGAACTGGTCCGCCGCGGCGGTCAGTTGCCCGAAGGCGCGGCCGACGGAGAGTGGGGCGCGCTCGAACTCGCCGTTCAGCCGCTCGACGGCGCGCAGCAGCGCGGGGAAGACCGTGTCGGCGGTGAGCTTGCCCTCGGAGCCGAGCTTGCGCAGCTCGCCGATGGAGACGCCGAGCTCGCGGGCCAGAGCCTGCGCCAGCGTGGGCAGGCCTTCGAGGATGGACCGCAGTTCGTCGCCCTGCAGCGTGCCCGACGCCAGCGCCTGGGCGAGCTGTTGGGTGGAGGAGGCGATTTCCTGCTGGCTGGCACCCGAGGCAATGGCGATGCGCTGCAGGCCGCCGACCAGCGTGGCGACCTGGTCGGAGGTGGCGCCGATCTCGCGGGCGGCGATCGAGAAGCGCGCAAAGGCGTCGACGCTCTCGCGGACGGCGACGCCGGTCTGCAGGCTGTCGCGATAGAGGCGGTCGTAGATCTCGCCGGCGCGCTCGACGGAGCCCAGCGCGGTGTTGAGCCGCCCCATGGACTGGGTGAGCGCGTCGCCGGCCACCACTACCGCGCGCAGACCTGCGGCAAGGCCGGCGATCTGCACGCCGCGCACGGCGACGTCGAGCAGGTCCAGCGCGCGGGAGGCGCGATCGGCGCCGCCCTGGATGCGCTCCAGGCTGCGCTGGCCGGTCTCGCCGACCTCGCGCAGCTCCTGCTTGACCCGGGCGGCGTCGTCCAGCGACAGGCGGACCGAGACGCGGCGCGTGCTATCCGCCATGCGTCATGCCTCCTGCGTCGGTGGGGTGGTCAGGATCCGGGGGGATCAGTGCGGCGCGCGGCGCTGCCGGCGGCGAGGCCCATGCGCATGGCCAGGAGCAACTCGGCTGCGGCCCAGCCGGAGGCGCCCATCTCGCGAGCGGTGGCGAGCGCGGCCGGCATGTCGAGATCGAGGCCCGCCATGGTCGCCGCGGCGCAGGTGGTGCCGGCGGCCCAGGCCGCAGCGCCCTCGACGCTGGCCGGCGCGTGGGCGGCGTAGGGGCAGGCCAGGCCGCAGTCGCGGTCGAGGGCCGCGCAGCCGCGGCAGTAGTCAGGGCCCTGGCCGAAATGCCATTCGGCTCGGGCCCTTAGCCGTTTCCCTCCAGGGCCACGGCGGCGACGGGGCCGGTGGCGCGGTCCCAGAAGGCGGCCGCCATCTCGTCCATGTCCATCAGGCGCTCGACCGCTTCGGGGGAGAGCGGCAGCGGCTTGCCGGCGGCGTCGCCCACGCCCTCCCAGGCGGTGACGGCGTGGCGGGCGAGCGCCTTGACCAGAAAGGCGAAGGCGAGGCCCCGCGCCATGTCGGGGTCGAGGTCGGCGTCCGAGGCGCGCAACGCGCCGAGGCGGCGGGCGGAACCAGCCTGGGCCGCGGCCATGACGGCGGTGGTGACGGGGCGGATTTCCACGCGGACCCCGCGCGGCAGGTCGAGCCAGTACGGCTCGACCGGGAGGTCGAGGGTGAGCATGGGAGCAATCCTTCCAATGTCAGCTTGTTGCGTCGTCGCATCGCGGCTGTGGCCCGTCCGCGAAGGAATGGGCATGCATCGACACGCTTGGCCTGAGCGAACCCAAAGCCGCCGGTCGGCGGTCCAGGCGCGGTCACCTCGAGCATCACGTAGACGCGCCATTTGGCCGGCGAGAGCTAGAAGGTGCTTACCCTCACCAGGCCAACAAGACGGCGGAATTCTGCATCCAGGCTGTCACTCTTCCAGCGATTCACGAAGCGACACACGACCTGCAAATTGCCGGGCTCGTAGTGCCCCGAACTGTCGATTCGATCGAGTGAGCAGCGCATCTCCGGATCGCTGCCGTCCTCGTCAAACTGCAGCGCTATCCCGGTGATGGCACAAAGCCCGTCCTGGTCATCGATGAGTGAAGCGACGTACTTCTCCAGCGCCGGCTTGTCGAAGGACGTGCGCTTGTCCTTGAGGGTGCGCAGCACCTGCTGACCATTCGCACCAGCCACCGTGCTGAACACGGTTTCAACCATCCGGAAGATAGTCTTCCGCTTGGCGTCATAGATGGTCGCGGGATTTCGGCCCGTTCGCATAGCCTTCGCCTGCCATGCGGGCCTGCCGTGCCAGGGCTCGAGGCCGTCGCCCTCGATCAGAGCGAGCGCATACTCCGCGTTGTCGGGTGAGAGTTGCTGCAGGGTGCCTTCGGTGAAGAGGAAGTCGCGAGCCTTCGGATGGAGGCCGGCCCAAGGCAGGGGGCGCCCCTTTCGGTCGCGGTTTCGCCAGGGCTCGGCTGCCTTGTGCAGCTCGAAGACGCGGGGGCCATCTCGCTGCGGATTGACGGAGGGCATCAGGGTGATCTCGACGGGCTCAGGGCGGGAGATCGTCCACCACAAGTTGTCCTTCTCTCTGTGGATCCAGAGGTCACCGCTTGTCTCAGCAATGGCATCGTTCAGACCGAACCAACGTGACGCGACCGCCCGTGTGGGAATTTCCATCCGGGCCGTCTTGAGGTTTGCCACCGCGAAGTCGACGAAGCCTTCGCGGTCCCGCCGCTCCCAAAAGGGATGGACGCGCTCGTTGTTGATGGTCGCGACGGTGCTGCGCTCCCGGCATTTCGGCCAGAGGTAGTTCGCCTGACCGAAATTCGCGATGAAGACCCTCAACCCTTATGCCTCTTTGCAGCCGACGGAGCTTACGGAAGATGGTAGTTTGGCGGCCTTGATGCGGAAGCGGAAGAGGCTGCTAGGGCGTCACGCATACTCCGTCCCGGCCTGCTGGTTCCGCAACACCGCGGTCATCATCCGCGTCGCCGTCGCGTTGAAGGCGGCCCTGAAATCGAAGCTGGCCTCCACCCCGGCCGGCCCCTCGATCGGCGTCTTGGCCAGCGCCAGATAGACCTCGTGCAGCGTGATGGTCAGGCTGCGGTTGGCGTCGATGGTGAAGGCGAGCGCAAACTCCGCTGAGGTACCGGCCTGCGCCTGCGCGAGCAGCGTCGTGTTTTCGAAGCGCACGGTGATCTGGCCGGTGCAGCGGGCGATGCCGGGGTCCACGCCCTCGACGCGGCGATCGGCGCGGATCGTGCGCACCGCTTCCATCCCATTGGCGTAGGTGAGCCGCGCGCCGGTGACCTGTGCCAGCGCCGAACCGCTGCGCGTGATCGACCCCTGCGCCTTGTTGAAGGCCGTATAGGCGGCGCTGGTCGGCGTGCCGCCTGACGTCGCTCCGGTGCGCACGGAGCCCTGACCCAGCAATCCGAAGGTCGCAGTGGCCGCGCCGGTCGGCGTGAAGTCCAGCTCCAGTGTGTCAGCGCGCACGCCGGTGCACACGTCGAAGGACGGCACGTCGGGATAGCCGATCTCCATCGCGTTGCTCGGCAGCGCGGCGGCGCCCGAGGCGAAGGTGTGGATGAAGTTGGTGGTGCCGGTGGTGGTCGGCGCGCCGAGCAGCAGCCGCAGCCAGTGGCCGATGTTGATCAGATCGACCGGCACCACCGCCTGGCCAGCAACCGTCACCGTGTCGAGGAAGGGTGCTGCCGGATCGCGGTTGCTGCCCACGCCGATCACATCGGCATCGAGCAACGGCTGCTCCGCCCCCAGGTCGCAGGACAGGAACGGCATGCGCCGCCAGTTGCTGCCAGGCGCGGTGCCGTAGGTGGTTTCGGGCAGCATGAGCAGGCGACAATTCGCGCCGATGGCACGGGGCATGGGCGTTCTCCTGGAGGCGGATCAGGCCAGCGGCGAGCCGGCGACGGTGAACCAGAGGGTGATGGGGACGGCAGCGGCGCGGGCCGCGGCCGCGCCTTCGAACTCGACATCCTCGAAGGACGCGCCGGCGGGCTGTGCCCATTCGACGGCGCCGCCGAGGGTGCGGTTGGCGGTGATGGCGGCCGCGACATCCACCAGCAACGCATCCAGCAGCGTGTTGCGCGCGGCGGGCGTGGCGCCAGCGACGGTGATCTCGACCTCGGCGCGATGCTCGATCTGCCAGACGAGCGGCGAGAGGATTGGCGTTTCCTCGGCCGTCTCGCCGTCGCGGACGAGAACCAGCCCGCCGGCGGGGATGCGCTGCGGGATGGTCTCGCCGCGCAGCACCAGCGGCGCGGGGTTCCGGAGGGCCAGCGCCGTGACGAGCCGGCCGTGCAGCGCCGCGATGGCTGCCTCGCGGATGCTCACGCGGACCTCCCGCTCTCACGCTCCCAAGCCGCCACGAACCGGGCGGGAAGCCGACGCAGCCCACGCTCGGCCGCGCCGCGCACGTCGAGCCGCTTGGCGAGCTTCACCTGGGGCAGCAGCAGGAACATCGGCACCATTCCCTGCTCCAGCAGCCCGCGCGCCCAGGCCTCGCGCCCCTTGCGGTTGGCGGTGCCGATCTCCGTAACGCCTCCCGCCACGAGGCGGGTCCGCCGCCGGCGCCCGGTCTGCTCGCCTTGCCGCAGCGGCAGGCACCACACGAAGCCCCGGCCCGACTTGAAGGGCCGCAGGAAGGCCTGGCCGGAGGCGACCATCTGCGCGGGCGTTACCCGCATGCCCTTCTCACCGCGCCCCCGGCGCCCCCGCGCCGCATTGAAGCCGGTCGGGATGGCCAGGAACTTCCCGCCACCCTTGGCGCGGATCAGCGCGCCCCGCTCGAAGGCGTCGATGACGTTCGGCACCTTGGTGAAGACCAACCCCGCTGGCCGCAGCGACTGACCCGTCCGCGGGAAGATCATCGACCGCCAGGCATTAGCGATTCCGCGCGCGTTGCCCGAGAAGGCGGTGGTGACCTGCCGGCGCAACTCGGCCTTCACCTGCTCGGTCTCAGCGCGGATGGCGGTCATGGCCGCGCGCTCGCCCGCCTTCACCTCATCGGCCAGCACCTTGCGCAGATCGCCGACGATCGCGGCACCGAGCCGCATGGATCAGCGCCCGCCGAACTTGCGGCTGAGGATGCGCAGCAGCAGGTCGTGCAGTGCGGCATATCCCAGCGTCCCCGCCAGCCAGGCCACGGCGAACAGCCACCAGCCGTCGAGCTCGAAGGCATGGGCGATCAGCCAGGCGCCGGTGCCGAGGCTGCCGCCCGCCAGCGCGTGGAGCAGATAGGCGCGCGTGAGCAGTGGCCGGTCGGTGGACGAGAAGCGCGCCATCGCCCCGAGCGCACCCAGGGCGCCGGCGAGCAGAGCCTCGCCGACGATGCCGCCGATGCGCTCCGGGTCGATCATGGCGGTGCTCCTATCGGCGGCAGAAGACGCGCCAGGCGATGCCGGCGGCGTCCCGCTCGGCGTGCTGGACGGTCAGGGTGTCAGCGCCGAGGGTGAAGGTGTCGTCCGCCCCGACGCTGGGCAGCACGGCGATGGCGACGGTCAGCACGTCGCTGGCCTGGATCACGCTGGTGCCAAAGGCGTCGCCGAGACGGTCCGGCGCCGAGCGGACCACGCGGAGCAGGACTGGCGCGCCCGTGCCACCGGCCCGGTAGAGTGCATCCGCACCGATGTTCGGATCCGCGGCCAACGCATCCATGGCCGCGGCGAAGGCGTTCATGCTGGTCGTCGCAGTCGCCAGGCGAGCACGCCCACCACCGCGGCGGCGATGACCGCGATGGCGACAGCCGGCGCCAGCGTGCCCAGCGCCTGGATCGCCGGTGCGGCCTGCGCCACGGCGGTGGCGATGCCCGCGGCGCCCACCAGCACCGCACCGCGGCCGGTGCCGGTGACGGCCGCCACCTCGCGCAGGGTCACCGGCGGCGCCGGCGGCACCCCGGCCAGGGTGAGCGCGCGATCGATGACGCCGGCCGGATAGCTCAGTCCGGCGCATTCGTGGTGGATGATCGCCTCGACCAGCGGCCGGAGGTGATCGTGCCGATGCAGGTCGATCGCATCGTCAGGCCCGACGCCGATCCGCCGCGCCACCACCGCGATGTACGCGGCGGTGTCGTTCTCCACCTTCGGCGCCCAGCGCTCGATGATCGCGCGCGGCGTCCGCAGCTTGTGCCGGTCCTGGTAGGTGACCAGCAGCGCAGCCAGCGCGCGGATGCCGAACTCGTGGCTGGTGAAGCGGCAGAAGCGCCCATCCGAGGGCGGCTCGGCCATCCCCTGCCACTTGTTGGCCGGGACGTGCTCGATGTTGCCCGGGTTGCGGTTGCGATAGCCCCGCGTGGCCTTCGGATCGATGCTCATGTGCCGATCGCCGGAACACGCAGCAGCACGGTGCGGACGGTGGTGTCCGCGGCGAGCGCTGCCACCGTGGCTATCCCCACCTGGAAATTGCCTGTGGCCGTGGTGGTGAGGCGCCGGTTCGTGTTGTCCCAGAAGAGGCGCGCGCCGGCGGTGATCGCCAGGGCCGGCTCCTTGGTGATGTCGAACACGCCCTTGGTCTGGCATTCGATGACGGCGTTCTGCACGCCATCGACCGCGGCGACACCGAAGATCGCGCCGACCAGCACGCCCTGGCCGGAGGTGACACCGCCCGCATAGGGGACGGCCAGCGCCAGGCTGTCGCCGGGCTGCACATAGTTGCGCATGGGGATGAGGTCTCCAGTGGTGGTTGGGGTGGCGCAGGGCCGGAGCCAGCGGCTGCGACCTGCGATCGGGGTTGCATGAAGTAGTGCATTTCACTATTAGCGAAGGATGGACACCGCCATCTCCGCCGCCGACGCCAACCGCGCCTTCTCCCGCCTGCTCCGCGAGGTCAGGGAGGAAGGCCGCAGCTTCGTCGTGACCGCCCACGGCAAGCCCGTGGCGCGGCTCGTGCCCTGTGACGCCGCCGATGCCGCGCGCGGAGCGGCGAGAGCCGAGTTGCTGGCACGGCTTGCCGCGCAGCCCGTGGTCGATGTCGGCCGCTGGAACCGCGACGATCTGTACGAGCGCTGAGATGCGTCTGGCGCTCGATACGAATGTCCTGGCCTACGCCGAGGGCGTGAACGGCGAGGATCGGAAAGCGATCGCGCTCGATATCCTGCGTGGGTTTGACGGCGCGGATGTCCTGGTCCCTGCACAGGCGCTGGGCGAGCTGTTCGTCGTGTTGACGCGCAAGGCCCGGCGTGAGCCTGCCGATGCCCGCACCGCGGTTCTCGCTTGGTCCGACAGCTATCCGGTGATCGGCACCACGCCGGCGGTGATGGTGGAGGCGATGGAGATCGCCACCACCCATCGTCTGGCGCTTTGGGACTCGGTGATGCTGGCGGCGGCCGCGCAGGCAGACTGCCGCATGCTGCTCTCTGAGGACATGCAGCACGGGTTCACCTGGCGTGGCGTGACGGTCCACAACCCCTTCGCCACCACCAAGCTGTGACGGTGGCGAAGAGCTGCTGGATCAGGTGCCCGGGTTGAACCAGGCGCCGCGCCAGTCGATAGCGCCGACGCCGAAGTCGAAGATCACGCTGACCTCGACGCCATCCACACCCTGGACATTGCCCGTGGTGACCTGCGGCCCCTCCGCGCCGTTCAGGTAGCCGTAGACATAGACCGGTGCCGCCAGCGGATCGGAGAACAAGTACCAGCGGTTGTTCGGGATTAGCGGCTCGACCAGCGGCTGGACGAAGCCGGCATAGACGTTGGCGTTGCTGGTCTGGGTCGCCTGCACCGACACGGTCAGCTGCCGCGCCGCGAGTTCCTGGTTCGGCCCGACCAGCAGGCGCATCTGCGAGCCGACCGCGATGGGCAGGCCGTCCAAGGTCTTCTGGCGCATCACCGCGGCGCGGCCGAGGGCCAGGTTCGGCAGGTCCAGCGCGGTGCCGGCACCAGCCTTGTTGGCCCGCGCCGCCGCGGTGCCGAACACCGCCGCGGCACCAGTGATGAGCGTGGGGCCGTCGCCGGCGGCGCTGTTCACCAGGGCATAGGCCGTCGCATTCTCGAAGTCCGCGACGCGCCGGCCGATCATGCTGGCGAAGTCAGTGAAGGCGCCGAGGTCGTCGTTCACCAGCATCTGCCGCGTGACGCGGATGCGCCGGGCGAAGGTCTGCAGGAACACCAGCTCCTGGCTCTCGGACATGGTCCCGGCCTGCACCTCGCCATTCTCCGACAGCGGCAGCAGCGTCGGGAAGTCGCCGACCCGCAGGTGGCGGTGCGGCTTGAAGTCCCGAAAATCGCGGCGGAGGAACAGCGTCCGGTAGGTCGGGGCCGCCGGCGCATAGGCCGCCAGCAGCATCTTGTTGGCCGCAGCCGAGAGCAGCGCCGGGAAGTCGCTGGTGGTGTGGAAGGCGCGCTCGGCGAGGATGGTCGGGTTGCGCGGGACGTTGCGCTCGCCGCGGGCGCGAAGCAGCTCGCCGATCATGTCGGAGGGGCGCCAGCCCAGGAACTCGGTGTGGCGGCCGGTGGCCGGGGCCTGGTAGCCGGGCATGGTGCGGGCCGCGAGCGCTTCGGCCATCGCGTCGAGGAGCTGCGACGGGTCTTCGTTGGAGGGGCCGGTGTCGGGGCGCGCTGGCAGGGAGGGACGCGCGGCGCCGCTGGTGAAGGCGTCCCACAGCCGGCCGCGCAGCACCTCGGGCGAGATGCGGTCGCGGATGGCGGCCTCGCGCATGGCGTCGAGCATGTCGGGGGTCACCAGGCCGCGGGCGGCGGCCAGCACCGGTTCATAGCCGGCGATGCGCTCGACCGCGGCGCGTTCGGCCTCGGCGCGGATGGCCTCGAGGTCAGGCGTGGGCGGCATGGCGCGGGTCGGCTCGGGCGGCGCGGTGGGCGGGGTGCTGGCGGGCGTCGTGGTCACGGGGACCTCCTGGTGCGGAATGGTGGGCGGCGCAGGCGGCGCCGGCGCGGGATCCGGCGAAGCCGGCGTCGTCTCGGGCATGGGTGGGTCCTCGGGGATGGTCAGGGCGGGTTCGATGGCGGTGGCGGGGGTGCCTTGATCCCCCTCGCCACGGATCACGGCCAAGCCGTCCACCGGCACCGGCACGATCGAGATCTCGTAGGGCTCCCAATCCACGGCGCGGTGGATGGTCTGGCCGGTGCAGGCGTCGGGCCTTGGGTCGTAGCGATGCACCCGGTAACCGACGCTGACAGACTGCAGCGTGCCGTCGGCCACGCGCTGCCAGACCGGCTCCACGTCATCGGCGCCACTGAACTGGAGCGTGGCGTAGCCGCGGCCGGCCTCGAGGCGGGCGGCGGTGACGCGGCCCAGCACGTCGCGCGTGCCAGCGCGCCGGTGTGTGTCCAGCACGGGTGCGCGGCCAGAGCGCAGCGCGTCCATGCGCACCGCGGAGGGCGCCATGTCGAGCTCTTCGAGGATCGGCCCATAGGGGGGCACGAAGTTGCGGGCCCGTGCGCCGGTGCTCCACACCACCTCGACGGTGCGGGCCGCTCGATTGACGGTGACCGGAGCTGCCAGGGCGCGGCACGCGGTGATCGACTGCCCAGCGACGGGAACTCGATCGGGCACGGTTTCCTGTTCCGGTGCGGGGGTGGGCCCCGCCGGTTCGATCGGCTCGGTCATGGAAGTGCTCCTTGCGGGGCGCCGTTACGGCGCGGCGAAGCCCTGCGCGTTCACGTAGACCTGCGCGCCGGTGGTGATGCAGGCGACGTTCATGGCCGTGGCCGCGGTGCCGCGCAGCGGCGTCGGGAAGGTGATCTCCACCGGGGCCGCCATCGCCGCCGGCAGTAGCTGCCGCCAGATCACTGTCGCGCCGTCCTTGATCACCACCTCCGTCGCGACCGTCGCATGCGCGTTGCGCACATCGATCGAGGTGACGTAGTTCCGGATGCCGGCGGCCGCCGCTGCCCGGAGCACCACGTCGGTGGTGGTGATGATCCCGCCCGCGGCAGCGGCGTATTGCCAGTCCGCCTCCGGGATCGCGTAGGGCTTGGTGACCAGCGCGCCGATCAGCGTCGCCAGCAGGTCGACGCCCCGCGCCGTGGTCACCGCGACCGGGTTGGCCGAGTAGCCGGTCGCCGCCAGCACCGGCACAGCGCCGGAGGTGTTGCGCGCCTGGCCACCCACCGGCGTGACGCTGGGCGGGATGGTGCTGAGCACGTTCACCCCCAGCCCCTGGCCCGCGACCGACTGCCCGCGGCCGGCGGTGATTTCCGTCGTCAGCTCGGCGTAGTCCGCGATGGTGACGAACTGGACCTTGATGTCCGTGTTCGAGACCGGCGCGAGGTTGCGCGAGACCGAGGCCCAGCCGGTGTTCAGATAGGCGCCGGTGAAGGTCGAGCCCACCAGATCGAAGCTGTTCGCATCGATCACCGTGATGGTGAAGCTGCCATTCGCCCCGGGCACGCCGGAGACGTCAGCCACCGTCACCACGTCATTGGTGGCAAAGCCATGCGCCGCGCGGGTGATGCGCACCGCGCCGGAGCCGTTGTTCGCCACCGCGGAGATGCCACTGATGAACTGGCGGTTCCGCACGCGGATCCGAAAACGATACAGCGCGTTCGGCTCCGGAATCTGCTGGTGGCGTACATAGGAGTTCGACCGCGCGGCCGTGGTGTCGAGCAGCCGGCCGTGGAAGTAGCATTCGTCGTTGGTCGGCTCGAGCTCCAGCACGGACCAGCCGGCCGGGGCCGTGGTCGGGATGGTGCTGCCCGAGGTGCTGCCGAGGCGCGGGGCGCCCTCGCTCTGCACCTCGTAGTTCGCGAGCGTCGCGCTGGCGCCATCCAACCGCCAGGCCGCCGCACTGCGCCCGTCCGGCTGCGCCGTGGTGGGATCGATGCTGACGAGCTCGAGCCACACCGACTGGCCGACGATGCGCTGGCTCATGTTCACCGCCACCATGACCCGGAGCGGGATGGTGAAGCTGGTGCGGCTGGTGAGCGTCAGCTCATCGTCGAGGGTCGTGCCGGTGGAGATGGTGACGGCGCCATCCGCCACGGTGTGGGTGATGCCGCCGCCGGTGGCCGCGATCTCCCAGCGGGCCGGATTGATCTCGGTGCCGTTGAAGCTGTCGCGGAACTTCTTCTGCATGCTCTTGATCTTGAGCATGTCATCGGTCCAGTCGTAGGCGCCTGCGATCATTGGGATGCTCCTGGATTGGCGGCAGCGCCCGCATCCGCACGCGGCGAAGCAGCGCCGGTGGCGGCGATCTCGATGGCGGCGAGCTGAGCAGCGTCCTGGGCAGCGCCCGACTTCGCAACGCGGCGCGGATCGCTGTCGAGCGACAGCCCTGCCTCATCGAGCAGGGCATTGGCCTCGCGGATCATCTCCACGACCTGGCGGAAGTCATAGCCGAAGGCGCCGACCGCCTCGGGCTGCGGCACGAAGCCGGCACGCACCTGCGCGATCAGCGCGGTGGTGTCCTTGAGTGGGTCGATCATCTCGTGCGCGGGCGGGACGTGGGACAGGCCGTCCGGCAGTTCCGCGCCCCACAGTCCGAGCAGTGCACCCTGGGCGTGGAAGCGATCCGCGATCGGCCGCACCAGCATCGGGATGAGCATGCCGTACTGCACCTGCTCGCAGAGCCGGCGGAATTCGATTTTTCCTGCACGCAGCGAGGAGTAGTTCGCCTGGGTCAAATCGCCGGCGACCTGGTCATAGGTCAGGCCTGAGCCGACCGCGGAGGCCTCCAGCGCGCGGCGCGCGAAGGCGGCGTGCGATCCACCGCCGGACGGGTTCACCACCTCCACGGATCCCATTCCGCGGCGATAGAGGATCATGCCGGGCTCGAAGCTCTCCACCGTGCGGCCCTGCGCATCGCGTAGCAGGCCCGAGGCCGGCCCGGTCATGGCGTCGTCGCCATCCTCGGAGACGACTGCGGCGAGGCACGCCTCGATCTTGGCCTTCATCAGTAGCGCGGCCTCGTAATCGCCGAGATCGCGCAGCCGCGTCAGCACCGGCGCCAGCCAGGAGACGTCGCGCAGCTGGCCAGGCCGGCGCTTGCGATAGATGTGCAGCACATCGCGGGCCGGCACGCGCTGGCTGCTCAGCCAGGTCGCACCTCCCGGCAGAACCCAGGACGCGCCCGGATGGACGCGGTGCAGCCAGTAACCGACCGGCTCACCGGCCTCGCCCAGGCCGATCCCCTGCAGCGTGGGGACGCCTTCGATGACGCCCTGCCGCGCCGCGTCGAGGTGGTCGCTCTCCAGCACCTGGAGCCGCAGGCCGATCGGATTGGCCGGCGTGATGTCGGCCGGCAGGAGGCGCATGAAGCATTCGCCGCTCTCCACCACGGCGCGCATCACCAGGGCCTGGAGGCCATAGAGGTCGAGCCGCCCCTCGGCGTCGCACGCGGTGCTGTCGGACCAGCGGCGCCAGGCCTCGGCATGGGGCTTGTCCGGCCAGCGCGTGGTGATGCCGGCGCCGACCGCGTTGCCGGTCCAGAGATCGACGATGCGGGCGGCGTAGGGGTCGTTGCGCACGGCATCGCGGGCACGGCGCGCTACGGTGGGCGCGGCGGCACCAACCTCGGCTGTGGCGCTGCCTCCCGATGCCGCCCAGCTCGAGGCGCGGCTGTCCTGCGCAGCGGCATAGCCGCGCAGGGCGTGCCAGGCGTCACGAAGGCGCCCCATCACCTGCTGCCCTCGCGCGAGAAGCTGGCGAAGGTCACGTTGGGCCGGCGGGCGGCGCTGTTCTCCGCGGCGTGCAGCACCGACAGCGCCCGGCCGAGCTCATCCAGTGAGCGGTACTCCACCGTGCGGCCGTCGAAGGTCACGCGTGTGGTGCCGCCGGTGAAGGCGGCGGCCAGCACGGCGGCGCGGGTGCCAGCGGGCTGTGCCAGCGCCCAGGCGAGGACGGTCGGATCCATTAACGTCCTCCTTTCAACGAAGCCAGCCACTGCGCGGCGCCAGCCAGCCCCGCGGCCGCTGGGTATCGGGCCCCGATGCCGGGGCAGTCAGGGGCGGCGGTGATGGGGGAGCGACATTCCCGGCGGCGGGAACCTCGCTCGGCCGCAGCGGCGCATCTGCCGCCTCATCCCGCAGCCGCGCCCAGAACTGCTCGCCGTAGCGGTCTGCACCCAGCAGCCAGAGCGCGGCGCGGGCCAGCACGGCGCAGTCCAGCGCCTCGTTGCGTTCCCTAAGCTTTGCCCATTCCTGGCGGGCAAAGCCGCGGCGATCCTTCGTGTTGCGCAGCTGCTCCGCGACCAGCTGCTTGACCCATTCGACGTCGATCGCGCGCGGCAGATGCACCCAACCGGGTGGAAGCTCCTCCGCGTCGCCGCGGCCGAGCCAAAGCCGGCGATAGAGATCGGCCTTCCAGGTCGAGACCGACACGGTCCAGAGCTTGAGGCCGCGCCGCAGCTTCTGGCCATTGACCAGCGCGTCCACCGGCGTCGGGCCCTGGACAGGCTGCGCCCGGTTCCAGCCATCGATGCCCTTCGTCGGCGCGATGCGCGGATCCCGCAGGCGGCGGAGGTGGCCATAAACGGCGGCGGTGTCCCGGCCGCCGGTATCGACGCAGAGCCGGGCGATGCGCATCGCGCCGCCACCATGGCGCGGCCAGTCGCGCGCCAGCACTTGAGCCAGTTCGTCCCAGGGCTCGCGGTCCCGCGGGCTGCCGGGGATCACCACGTGATCGACGAGCCAGGACGAGAACCCCTCCGCCCAGCCCCAGACATCGCATTCCAGGCGGTCGTCCTGCACGTCCACGCCGGCGGTGAGCACCAGCGCACCGAGCGGGACGACGCCCATGGCGAAATCCTCGCGCCGCTCGACCAGGCGCTCCCAATCCGGCGCCTCGCCCTGCTCCTGCCAGGTCTCGCCGAGCACGGTGTTCTTGAAGGTCTTGATGTCCTCGGGCTTGCCCTGGGCGGCCTCCCAATCCCGGGCGATCTGTTCCCAGGAGAGCCAGCCCACGGGCGAATAGAGCGCCGAGATGTGGAAGCCGATCGTGTCTGGATCCTGACCCTCGGACGTCGCGCGCCATTCCCCGCCACCCAGCATCGCGGTCTTGTCGTGCTCCTGCATCGGATGGTCGCAGGCATCGCAGTGATACCGCGCCGTCTCCGGTGCACCCTTCTCCCAGATCAACCGCTCGAATCGCAGCCACTGCATGTCGCCGCAGGCCGTGCACGGCACGAAGAACCGCCGCTGGTCGGAGGCCAGGTATTCCCGCTCGATCCGGCTGCGCCCGGCGATGGTCGGCGTGCTGACCAGGAAGGCCTTGCGGCGCCAGCCGAAGGTTCGGGCCCGCGCCTCGGCCAGCGCGATCGGATCACCCTCGCCGGCGACGTCGCCGGGATAGGCGTCCACCTCGTCGAGAAAGAGGAAGCGTGCCGTCATCGAGCGCAGCCCGACTGCGCTGTTTGCGCCGGTCAGGACCAGAATGCCGCCGGGGAATTCCTTCGACAGCATCGTGTTGCCACTGTCGCGCGCACGGGCGGGGGCGACGCGCTCCCGCAGCGCCGGCGTCTCCTCCAGCAGCGGGTCGATGCGCTGGCGCGAGAAGCGCTTGGCCAGTTCCACGGTCGGCTGCACCGCCAGCGCCGGTGCCGGCACGTGGTGCATGATGTAGCCAAGCCAGTTGTTGCCGCTTTCGGTCGCTCCGACCTGCGCACCCTTCATGAACACGACGCGCCGAGCCGGATGCACCGCGGACAGCGCGTCCATCACGTCCTTCAGATAAGGCGTGCGGCTGGTGCGCCAGGGGCCGGGTTCCGCGGAGGCGCGGCTGCCGAGCAGGCGGTGGCGTTCGGCCCATTCCGATACGGTGAGCTGCGGCGGCGGGCGGAGCATGGCGCCGACACGCCGACGCACATGCTCACGGCTGCGAGGACCGGTCCCCTCCGAGGCCTGCTGGATCGAAGCGATCGGCCGCCTCCGTCAGCAGGTCGTTGATGTGGCTCTGCAGGATGGTCTGCAGCAGATGCGGGTCGACGCTGATCTCGGCTGCGATCAGGCCGGACACGCGGGCGGGCCAGTTCAGCAAAGCGTCGCGCATCGTGCTGCCGATCTCGTCGAGAGCGGCATTGGCCTCGGCAACGTCCAGCAGGCGGCGCTTGGTCTCGTCCAGCGAGAGGCGCTGCGCCTCCACCTTCAGGGCAAGCTGCGCGACCTTCAGCCGGGCGAAGGGCGTGCCCTCGGCGCCGGCGCCGTTGGCCAGGGGCGAGCGGGTGGGATCGGCGGTTTCGGTGAGGCGACGGCGGGTCTTGTCGATGTCCCACTGGCCGTCCGGCTCGCGGGCGATGCGGCCCGCGCGTTCTGCCTTGTGGATGGCGGTGTCGCTGACGCCGAGGCGACGGGCGGCCTCGCGCGTGGAGGCGGTCATTTCCGGCATGGCGGCGACCTCCCGCCGCGCTTGATGGTCATCATGAGCAAGGGCCCGCTACCGTCCGGCGGCGAGCCCTCGACGTGTCCGGCTCCGTGGTCAGGCCGGCAGGTGGTAGATGGTGAAGGAGCCCTTCGCGCCCGTCTTGTTCGGGCCGACCATCCGCTCGCGCGACTTCACCTCGACCGCGTGGCCCTTCTTCTTCAGCCCCGCGAAGAAGCCGCGGACCGTGTGCTGCGCCCAGCCCGTCGCCTCGGCGATCTGCGCGACGGTCGCGCCCTCGGGCCGGCGCAGCATGGCCAGCACCTGCTCCTGCTTGGTGCCCTCGCGCGGCTTGCGAGGCGCACCCGGCTCGCGGGCCGTGCGGGCGGGCTTGCCCGCGAGGGCGGCGCGGAGGGCCTCGATGGCGCGGCTGATCGGGTTGTCGGTCGCGTCCTGCGCCGGGCTGGCGTCCCAGGCGGCCAGAACCGCCACGGCGGCGTCACGCAGGCTCGCGCGCGGGGCGGGTGTCGGCACGCCCTGGGCGGGTTCGGCTTCCTCCGCGGGGGCATCCCCCTCGGCGGCGTCGTCCGCGCCCGCGGGCGCCGTGTCGTGCACGCTGCCCTCGATGCCGGAGCAGTCGGGCTCGCCGGCCTCCACGTCGCCCTCGTTCGGGTCGATGCCGATAGCGCGCAGCCCCTCGTCGGTGATGCGCGCCACGATCCAGGTGCCGTCCTCGTCCTGCCGCCAGCCGAGCCCGACATGCTCCCGCGGGGCGTTGATCTCGGTGAGCAGGTTGTTCTTGATCAGGCTGCGGAACACCGCGTTGCGGGACGCGGCCGGCAGGGTCTTCGGCGCGCGGGCCAGGCCCATCTCGTGCTGCGCGGCGGCGCTGAGGATCACGCGCTGGCTGTCGGAAAGCTTGGTCATCCTGGTGGTCTCCGGTTCCGGGTGCCGACCATCGGCCCCTACTGCCGGGAGCCCCGCCGGCGCTGCCGGTCGGGGCGGTGCGGGAGTGGCCCGATTCATTCGGCCCATTCGCCGCGCCTCAGGTAGGAGTCCGTCACCCGCGCCAGCAGGCTGTTCCAGTGCTGCAGGTTGGCATGCGCACCCCAGAGCACCGCCTCGGGATCCGCGCCGAAGTGGTCCGCGCTCATCTGCTGAAGCTCGGCGACCATCGCGTCGAAGCGCGCCTTCTCGGCGAGGAAGGCTTCGAGGCTGCGTTCCTGGTTGCGGGCTGCGCGGGCGGTGCGATCCGTCATGCTGGTCTCCGTCTGTTGCGGCAGGGAATCCCCTGCGTGTGACGGACCATTCGCGCTGTGGCGCGCACGAGCCAAGCAAGATGCAGCGGCGCGGAATTGCTATGATTCGGCGGTCTGGATCACATCATGATCGACGACGCCACGCGCCGCGGCGACATCGGCGAAGATGCGATCATCGCCCTCCAGCACGGCTGCTTCGCCCGTCGTCTCCTGCCAGCGCCGCACGATGACGTCGACATAGGCGGGATCGATCTCCAGCAGCACAGCGCGCCGCCCCGTGCGCTCCGCCGCGATCATGGTCGTGCCCGAGCCGCCGAAGCAATCCAGCACCGTGTCTCGCGGCTTGCTGCTGTTGCGGATCGCGCGCTCGACCAGCGCCACCGGCTTCATAGTGGGATGGAGGTCGTTGCGCGCCGGCTTGTCGAAGTGCCAGACATTCCCCTGGTCGCGCGCGCCGCACCAGTAGTGCTGCGCGCCCGCCTTCCAGCCGTAGAGCATCGCCTCGAACTGCTGGTGGTAGTCGGCACGGCCGAGCGCGAAGGTGTTCTTCGCCCAGATGATCGTGCTCGACCACTTCCCGCCCGCCTCCTGCCAGACGCGATGCAGCGTCGGCCATTCCGAGGAGGACATGCAGACGTAGCAGGCGCCCTTCGTGACCGAGAGCAGATTGGCCAGGGCGGGACGGAGGAACTCCGGGAAGCCGCCGCCGAGCGCGTCATTGGCGATGGTCATTTTGGCCGCAGTGCCGCCCTCGTAGGCCACGTTGTAGGGCGGATCGACGAAGCCCATGTCGGCCAGGTGGCCGGCGCCGAGGGCGCGCTGGACATCCTCGATCTTGGTGGCATCGCCGCACAGCAGGCGGTGTTCCCCGCAGCGCCAAAGGTCGCCGGTGCGAGTGACGGGCACCACGGGCGGTGGCGGCGCATCGTCGGCATCATCGCCGAGACCAGCGTCGGCAGCCGCCAGCAGCCGGTCCAGCTCCATGCCGGAGAAGCCGAGCACGTCGAGATCCACCACCGCCTCGTCGCGGATGCGGGCGATCTCGGCGGCGAGCAGCGCCTCGTCCCAGCCCGAGTTCAGCGCGATCTGGTTGTCGGCCAGGCGTAGCGCACGCGCCTGCGCGGGAGAGAGATGGCCGAGCCGCAGCACCGGCACCGAGGCGAGCCCGAGCTGCTTCGCCGCCATGACGCGGCCGTGGCCGGCGATCAGCACGCCCTCGGCATCGACCAGAACCGGGTTCACGAAGCCGAACTCGGCGATGGAGGCGGCGATCTGCGCCACCTGCGCCGGCGAGTGCGTGCGCGCGTTCTCGGCATAGGGGACCAGCGCCACCACCGGCAGCGCGGAGACGACGAGATCAGGCTGCATCGGCGGTGACCTCCAACCGCGCCGCGGCCACGGCATCGTAATCGCGGCCATCGTCCGCCAGCGCCACGGGCAGATCTGGATGCAGCATCCGCCAGCGTGCCACCGCCAGGTCGACATAGGCCGGTGCCAGCTCGATCGCGCGCACGCGGCGGCCGGTGCGCTGGCCGGCCAGGATGGTTGTGCCGCTCCCGCCGAAGGGCTCGAAGATGATCTCGCCCTCGTCGGTGTAGGTCCGCATCAGGAACTCCGGCAGCACCACCGGAAACACCGCGGGGTGCTCGGTCTCGATGCCGCGGCCCTTGTGGCGGGTCAGGCGCAGCACGTTATCCGGGATCCGGAAGTCCTGCACCGGCAGGCCGGCATGCTGGTATTCCGAGATGGTGCCGTCGGCCGCCCGCAGGCCGCTGCCCTTGTTCGGCGTGCCGGCCCATTTGCAGGGCACGATCTTGTTGGCCTGGCGGGCCTGGCGGTTGAAGTGGAAGACGAACTCGAAGGCCGGTGCGAGCCGACCGTTCCAGTCGCCCGGCAGGCCGGGCCCCTGGTCCCAGGTGTAGAGGCCGAAGCGGCGCCATCCGCGGGCGCGCATCCAGTCGAGCCAGCCGGACCAATAGGGCTGCCATTCATTGTCGCGATGGATCAGCCCGAGGTTCACCAGCACTTGCCCGTCCGGGCGCATGGCCGCGTCCAGATGCTGGAACGCGCCCTGCATCAGCGCGTCCCAATCGGTCCCGCCGCCGGTGGTGTAGTCCCGCTGGTTGCCGTAGGGCGGGGAGGTGAAGAGCAACGCCGCACGGTCATCGCCCATCACGCGCGCCACGCTGGCTGCGTCGGTGCTGTCGCCGCAGAGCAGGCGATGCTCGCCGAGCAGCCAGAGGTCCCCGGGGCGCGTGACGGCCTGGCGCGGCGGCTCCGGATCGGCATCGGCGGGATCGTCCGCCGGTGCATCCTCGGTGCCTGCCGCGCCTGCCGCACCGCCCCCCTCGGCGAGATCCGCAGACAGAGCCTCGGGCGCGTCGCCGTCGGACACGGCATCTCCAGCCGCCGCGAGGATGTCCGCGAGCTCATCCGCCGAGAAGCCGAGCGCGGCGAGGTCGATGTCCTGCGCCGTCTGCACCGCAGCGAGCGCATCGCGCAGCAGCGCCTGGTCCCAGGTCGCATTCTCCGCGATGCGATTATCGGCGAGCCGCAGCGCCTCCTTCTGCGCGGCGGAAAGATGCCGCAGCACGATCACCGGCACCTTGGCTATGCCGAGCGCCGACGCTGCCTCCAGCCGACCATGGCCGGCGATCAGCACGCCCGCCTCATCCACCAGCAGCGGGTTGGTGAAGCCGAAGGCCAGCATGCTGGCTTTGATCTGCTCCAGCTGCGCGGCGCTGTGCACGCGCGCGTTGCCGGCATGGGGGCGCAGCTCCGCCACCGGACGCAGCAGAATCTTCGCCGCCATCCAGGGGAGCGTCATCGTGCCATCCAGATTTGGGAGTGGGTGCAAACCATGCGGCCGCGGCTGCAAACTCAGCGCGGCATAGTTTGCGGGTTATCTGTTTGATCGCACGCGGAAAGGGCTGCAAACCGCAACCCTGTTTTATGGCCTGGCGCTAGCGACCTTGCGCGCTTCCGCCCCCCGCATACAGCGGGGCCAGGAAGGACCCTGCGGCTCGAGAGCCACTGTCTCGATTGAGCCGCAGCGTGGCTGTTCAGCCGCGGCGCTCTCGCACCTTCTCTACGTGTCTTGCTTCTAGCCTCATTGATTTCGGAGCCGCTACGGGGTGAATTGTAACAGCGTGATCGGGGCGATGGTGACCGCCCCGATCATCCCGCGTCACGCCGCCCTCGCTCGTGGCATCAGCCCGAAATGCACGGCGAGAATGCCGAGGGATCCGACCAGGATGCCCTGTCCCACTGGGCCGTGTACGGTCCGTCCGGCCCAGCCCTGACGCATCGACCACTCGCGGACCGAGAACTCGAGACCGATGACAAACCACGCGCAGGAGCCGCAGGGGCTGTCCTGCCCCCCCAGCGCATCGAGCGCCGCAGCGACGCGGCGCCGTGCCTCCACCTGCATCGTCGAGAGCGTGTCGACGCGCGTGCCTGGGATGCGCATGATCTGCGACGTCGACATGCTGTCGAAGCAGGCGGCGCGGAACAGCCCGCGGAAGATCTCACCCGCTTCGTGCATCTGTGGCGTGATGCTGCCGTGCGCCAGCATCAGCCCGAGCGTGTCCACGGCGCGGCGATGCTGGACTGGGCTGCCGGTCTCGGGATCCGCCTCGCGGATCGGCTCCGAGAAGCCACCGTGCTGCAGCCGCCACTTCGAGGGCTTCGCCAGATCGTCGTGCTCCGGCTTCGGCACTTTGGGCTTGCGCTTACCGGCCATCGTGGTTCTCCCCGTTGCGACGCCCCCAGCGCCGATTGGCTTCGTTGGTGATGGCCTGGCGGAGCCAGTGGTCCGTGATGTCGGCCACCGGCAGGGCAGCGACGCCGTGCCGATGCCAGGCGGCCGCGCGCATGGCGTTGACCTCGGTGTCGTTGGTCGGGCTGCGCGTGCCGCGGTCCAGGCAGGAGCGCGGCGGCTGCGGTGCGCCGTGCATGCTCATGCGCGGCCTCCCGTGGGATCGGTCGCCCAGAGCAGAAGGGCGATGGCATCCGCCTCGTTGTCGTCGGCCGGCCGGAAGCCGCGGGCCTCGATGGCGGCGACCATCTTCGCCTTGTCGGCATTGCCCTTGCCGGTGGCGTAGCGCTTGATCGTGCCGACCGGGACGCCCTCGTAGGGGACGTCGTGCTCCTCGCACCAGGCGGTCAGCGTGCCGAGGAAGCCGCCATAGATGTGGGCCGCGTCCGTCCCGGCATGGGCGCGGACCTCCTCGAACACGATCCGCGCCACACCGCCGGACAGGGCGGCGACCTCCGCCAGCCATCCGCGGAAGCGCAGGAAGCGCATGCCCCCACCCTCGAAGCGGCTGGGCTTGAAGGTCATCGTGCCCGAGGTGATGCCACCATCATGGCGGCGCAGTGCCCATCCGGTCGTGGTGCCGAGATCCAGGGCGAGGACCGCGTGGTGCGCCAGGCTGATCGTGGGCGGGAGGGCGATGGGCGGGCCGCTTGCATGGGCGGCGGGCATGGTGAGAGTCGCAACTGCCATGGTGGTCTCCGAGAGGGGATGATCCTGGTGAGGGCAGCGACGGCGCGGTTCTTGGCGGAGCTCGCCGTCGCTGCCCGGCATTTCGGGTGGGCCTGTATCCGGCGGTCCGATCGCCGGTGGCCGGTGCCGCCCCAACCCAGGACCCAACCGGGCCCAACCTGCGGCGACCTGGCAGGAAGCACTTTCACGCCAAATCAACGTGTTATGCGGGTGTGTCCCAACGTCCCAACCTGGGGCGACCTCCCCTAAACCTATAAGGAGAATGTATGTCCGCCCCGACCCAGACCTTCCGCATCTAGGTTTCAGACCCGTTGGGACGGTTGGGACGTTGGGACACCGGTCAGCAAGTGACTGAGTTTCGGTCGATTTCGCCTGACCCAACCTCAGCGCATGGGTTGGGACATGGCGGGGGCGTTGGGACATGAGCGCGGCAGCCATCACGCCCTGCCGTCCGGACGCGGGGCCCGATATCGCCACTCCCGCGTGCCGCCATCCTTGCCGGGCACGGTGGCCTTGAACCGCTCCCACTTCCTAGCCTTCAGGAAGCTGGAGACGCGCATCTGGTCTGCCCGGGTCCATTTCGCCGGCTCGATGCTAAGCGCCTGCTCCAGCACCTCGCCGACGGAGACGTCGGTCAATGGTGTCGGGCGCGGCACGTAGCGGTCCTGCCAGTCGTCATAGTTGCCGAAGCCGACATTCACGCTGCGCCGCTCGGAGACCAGCCAGCGCTCGATCAGCGCGTCCCAGGCGTCCGGCTCGTAGCGGGCCTCCTGTTCGGCTGTGGCCGAGACGATGAGGTCGCGATCCTCCAGCCACCACGGCGCGCCCGCGTTGAAGCGCGCCACAGCCTCGGCCCAAAGCTGGTCGCGGTCGCGGCGGAGCCCGTCGAGGTCGATCTCCCCGCATCGCAACGGCCAGAAGCGCCGATTGCCGGTCTCGTCGCGCAGATACGTGTCGGGATTCACGCTGCCCGCGAAGACGCACTGCCGCGGCACGGTGACCACGTAGCGCTCATACGGCGGCCGGTAGCGATCGGAGGTGCGGGTGAGGAAGGCCTTGATGCGCGACACCTCGGCCCTGCCGATCGCGTCAAGCTCGGCCATCTCGATGATCCACACGCCACGCATCTGCTGCGCCGCGTCCTTCGAGCCGATCTCCGCCAGTTCGTCGGTGAACCACGCATCGGAGGCAAGCACCTTCAGCGCCGTCGATTTCCGGATGCCCTGCGGTCCTTCCAGGATCAGCATGTGGTCGGCCTTGCAGCCGGGACGCATGATCCGCGCGACGGCGGAGATCATCCACAGCGACGCCATGGCTCGGTTCAGCGCCGTGTCTGCGGCGCCGAGATAGGTCACGGCCCATGCGTCGAGCCGGGGCGTGCCGTCCCAGGCGAGCGCCGTGAGATAGTCCCGTACCGGGTGGATGCGGATGTTGCGGGCGACGGCCACGACGCTGCGCCCCACCACGACAGGGGGCACGTTGATCTCGTGGCGCTGCAGCCATTCGGCGCAGCGCACGTCGTCCGCGTCGCCCCAGGCCCGCGGCAGGGTGCTGGCGGCGGGCTCCCAGGGCAGGGCGCGGGTAACCAGGATCTCCTGCGCGAATTCGTCGAAGACCAGCGCGCCCGCGAACGCCGCATCGAGCGACAGCGCGGTGATCACGTTGGCCTCGTTCCGCTCCGGCGTGCCGCTGGGCTCGAGGCGCAGCAGGGCGGCCCAGCGTGGCCGGATCGGCGCCTGGTTCACATCGCCGGTGGTGTTGAAGCGGCGCCGCAGTTCCCCGAGTTGCTTCTCCAGGATGGAGATGGCGATGCCGGTCGCGGACTTGATGGCGCCGAGGACCTGGCGCTCGGGCAGTGGCTCGAGGCGCAGGGTGACGAGGCGCCCCAGCAGCTGGGACAGCGGCGCCATGTCGGGCGGGTTGGTGAGCGTGGCCGCGGCTGCCAGCAACTCCTCCGCGGTGGTGGGCGGTGGGGCCTGGTCATCTGCCGCCGGCGACGCGGCATAGTTTTCGGCCGTCACGCCATGCCGCAGGTCGTCGTTGAAGTCGTCGCCATGCAGCGGCGCGAGGATCCGGGAGGGGATGTTGGCGAGGTTCAGCTGGTCCGCCAGCGTGGCCGCGGCCTGCATGCCTGGCAGGCCAGCATCGGCAAAGATGGTGACGTGGGTGGTGCCGTCCGGCCACCGCCAACGCCGCAGCCCATCCGCGGAGAGCGCTCCCATGGTCGGAACGCAGAAGATGGCCTGCGCCGAGAGCGCGGTCTCGATCCCCTCGGCGACGCCGAGCCGGCCGTCGGCGGGGAACGGCGCCAGGCGCACCGCACCGCCGGCGATGGGCCCCAGCATCTTCTTCCCCGGCGGCGCCTTCGCCGATCCGTCATCCAGCAGGTAGGTCCGGTGGATGCCGCCGGTGGGCTCGCCGGTGCTGTCGCGAGCAACCGCCACCATTCCAGCCCAGCCACGCTTCGTCTCGAAGTCGGGAAGGTCCGGATGGAACAGCAGGTCGGGGCTGTCCGGCATCTCCAGCCCGCGGCTGCGCAGATAGGTCTCGGCCACCGAGCCGGCGAGTGGCTGGCAGCCTTCCAGCAGCCGCGCCACCTCGCGGCTGTGGTCCGGTCGCGGCTCCTGCGGCCGCAGGCTGGGCGCCGGCTGCTCCATCTGGGCCAGCCGCGCGGCCTCCGCGAAGAGCCGTGCCTCGGTCAGCCCGGTCGCGTGATAGACCATGTCGATCGGCCCGGCGCTTTCGCCGGTGGCGTGGTCGAAGCCCCATCCCGCGAAGCGACCCTCAAGATGCAGGACGCAGGACCCCTCGCCACGCGGGCGGCGACCCGAGAGGTCGGCGCAGCGCAGCGTCTTCCGGTCGGGCGAGCGAATCGCCTGCGGAAACAGCGCGGGCATCCAGTCGCGTGCCGTGTCCGCCAGCCTGCGGCGCACCTCGGCCAGGTCGTGCCGGACCTGTAGCACGGGGCCGGCATCGTTGAGGTCGATGCATGACGATACGGCGACGGCGGGATGCGGCTCGGCGTTCATGCGAGGATCACCAGGCCCTGCTCGGCGCGGGTGATGGTGGTGTAGAGCCAGCGGCGCCGATCCAGCTCCGTGCGGCCGAGACCATCGTCCCAGACCACCACGTTCTCCCACTGCGACCCCTGGCTCTTATGGCCGGTGATGGCCCAGCCGAAGGTCGCTTCGGTCAGTGCACGCTTGGTCTTCCAGTCGCGGTCATGGCGCTGCTTGTCGAAGGCGATGTGATCTTCGAAATGGCCCTTGTAGATGCGCAGGCGGCCGCGGCTGCCATCCTGCTGTGGCGGCCCAATGCGATTGCCGTCCTCGTCGGTCACCACCGCCGATAAGTAATGTGTCCCCTCGTCGACGACGGCGTCGAGCGAAAGGAACATGCCGTTGATCAGCCCGAGGTCGTTCTGGTTCTTCAGGCAGACGATCTTCTCGGCCGGGCCGGTCGGCAGCCAGCCTGGCCCAAAGCCGGCGGCCTGGCGCATGGCGTTGTTCAGCTGCAGGCGGGTGGCGTTCATGCCGCAAATGACCTGGCCACCTCGGAGCGCCTGCTCCGGCGTCACGTCGGATTTGCGCATCTTCCAGACGTGCGTGTCGTACTGGCCAAAGCCGATCGCCATACCCTCGCGGGCCATGGTGGCGAGGCGGATGATGGCGCTCTCCGCAGCCTGGCGGTGGATTTCGGTGAGCATGATGTCGGGCGGATCCTTCGTGAAGGCGCCCTCGCCCTGGATGGGGGGCAACTGACCTGGATCGCCGAGGACCAGGATCGGCTTGCCGAAGCTCATGAGGTCGCGCGCCATGTCCTCGCCGACCATCGACACCTCATCCAGCACGATGAGCCGCGCATGCGCCGCGTCGCTTTTCGGGTTCAGCGCGAAGCGCGGCCGCTTCATTTCAGAGACGGCCTGGCGCATCGCCTCGATCGTCGCCTCGGCGGTGGTGCGATCGAAGCCCGAGATCTGCCGAGCACTGGCCATCGCCTCGGTGATCTTCTTTTCGGCCGCCTCGATTTCCTCCTCGGTCGCCTCGATGACGCTGTAGATCAGGCTGTGGATGGTGCGTGCGGGCGTGCCCTTGCGGCGCAGGACCAGCGCAGCCTTGCCGGTGAAGGTGGCTGTGACGACACCGGGCACGCAGCCCTCGCCATCACCGCCGGCGCGATGCGGCTCGAGGCCGATCTCACCCAGTGCGAACTTGAGCACGGTCGATTTGCCCGTGCCGGCGAAGCCGAACAGGCGGAACACCTGCTGCTGCTCGGTGCCGTGCTCGAACCATGCCCGGATCGCGCTGATGGCGCGGTGCTGGGTGTCGGAGGGCGTGATGTCGCCGCTCATGCTGCACTTCCCAGTTCCATGCGGTAGTCCTTCACGACAGCCCCGCGCGAGTGATCGCCGACCTCGCATTCGCGGACGAACACGCGCCGCCCGTCGGCGAGCGTGCGCCAGTGCCCACGGCGAATGTGCCAGCGCGGCGAAGCGTGCGTTCCGCCGCGAAGCGCGACTGCGGCCGCAACCTGCGTCGTGTCGATTTCGGCGATGCGGTAGGTCCATCCGCGGACACCGTGCTTGGCGAGCGAAGCGCGCCGCAGCGGCGACACCACGTGTTCCCGGAGCTGGGTGCCGACCGACAGCAGGCCAAGCGCACGCCAGACCATGCCGGTGAGCGCCTGAAAGTATGGAGTGTGCTCTGCCGGATCGACGAGGGTCGGATGCGCTTCGACGTCCGCGACGCCGTCGGGCAGGAAGCTGGCCCGAGCCAAGACGTCGGTCCAGAGCTTGCGACGGGTGTCGAAGCGAAAGAGGAATGCATCGACGCCCTGCTCGGTCCCGACCGCGTAGGCAACGAGAGATGCGCCGGGATGGAGATGTTCGGTGACCTCGAACAGCACACGCTCGTGAGGCAGCCGCAGCGGGCCGGCCATGATGGTCTGCGACAGCAGCTGGACCTCGTCCGAGTCAAAGCTGGTCTGGTCGGGAAAGAGGTAGACCGGCGCGCTGAGGACGCCGGATGCATCGACGGGACACCAGAAGCGGTTCGCGTAACGATGAATGTGGCGCTTCAGCGCGTAGGCCAGTGGCACGGGCGGAAATGGCGAAGGTGACCTCACGGGTTGGCCTCCCAGCAGCGGGCCGCGTAGGGACAGAAGCGGCAGAGGAAGAAATCGGCGTGGGCGGCGATGCGCGGGGGCAACTCGCCGGCCTCGGCAGCGCGGAGGATGTCGACGGCCCGATCGGACAGGCGCTGCGCCTCGGCTGCATCGAAGGGCACCGCCTCGTGGTGCAGGGCGAGGGTGTCGCGGTTCAGCGCGGTCAGCAGCGCCACCTCGATCTCGAGATAGGCCATGTAGAGCTGGACCTGCGCGAAGTAGATTGGCTTGGACTGGCGCAGGCCGTGCTTGACCAGGTCGTTCCACGACTTCTGGCCGAGGGCCTTGTGCTCCCACAGGGAAGGCCAGCGGATGCCGACATCGGGACCCGCGACGATGACGCCATCGGCATGCCCACGCAGCTTCCCGTCCGCGGCGGCAAAGCCGAACTGCTCGCCATCGGCGCCGCGGTCACGCAGATCGAAGCCCGCCTGGCGGAGCCATCGGATGGACAGCGTCTCGAACTGGTGTCCCGCATCGAAGACGCGGAGGATGCCGCCGTCGAAATCGCGACCCGCATCCTTCGGGCTATGCGCCACCTCGTAGACCAGCTTTCGCGCGCAGGCCTCGCCGATCCGGCTGCCACCGAGATAGTCGCGCGGGCGCTGCCGCTGGTTGCGCGCGACCAGTGCGGCATCGACATGCGCATTGATGCGGGCCGTGGTGTCGGCCATGCCGTGCGCGGCGCGTCCGTAGACCAGGCCGGATTGGTGGTTGAGGTCGAGGATCATGGGCGTCCTCAAAATGGAATTGGGTCGTCGAGCGGATCCCGCTCGGCGGCCTGGCGCTGCATGGATGCCTGGAAGCCGTCCACGCAGGCCTCGATGATGCGGTCGATTTCTGCCGCACTGCGGTCGTGGAACGGCGCCATGAGGTTCAGCTCCACCAGCACCTCGGCGAGCGGCCGGCGCGCGTCCTTCACCGCGCGCTCCTCCATCTGCGTTTTGTCGATCACGCCGTTGGACCTCCGGCCCAGCGCGCCCCCGGCCTCGCAACACCGCATTGAGCAGAAGCGGTGATGCGGGAATTCGCCCCAGCGAAGCTGGTGGATGTAGCCGAAGCCCTTCGCCTCCCGACCGCACAGCGCGCAGGTGAGGCGACGCACCTGATCCTTAGGCGAGCAGCCGCGCGGCGGTGGCAGGGACTGGGCCGCAGCACGCGGCTGCGCCGGCCGCGTCCAGCGGCGACGAACCATCGGCGCATCACCCGTTCAACCAGGCCGGGCCGCCTGCCGCCGGCGCCGGGGCGGGCGGAGCCGCGGGCTGCGGCGCGGCGGGTGCGGGGCTCGCGGTGGCCGGGCGTTCCCACATGCGGGGCGCCGGAGCCGCGGGCGCGGCGGCAGCCGTGCCCGACCAGGCGGGCGGCGTGGTGGCCGCTGCGGCCGGCGGACGCGCCGGCCGGTGGCTGGGCGCCGCCGCCACGCCTTCGCCGGCCATGACCTTGGCGTATTCCGGCTCGCCCGGCAGCACGACACGGTCCAGGCGATTGCTGTCGGAATAACGGGGGTCGTTGGCGGGCTCGACGCGCACCTTCGCAGCGAAGGTGATGCCGTGCAGATCGGCGAGACCGCGCAGCATGCGCTTGGCCTTCGCCGCCTCGCTCATGTCCTGCGAATCCAGTCCGAGCGCGCTGTCGATCATCGCCCGGAAGACCCCCTTCGAGATCTTCCAGCCAATCGACACACCCTGCTCGTCCACCTTCCCGCCGACGACGGTGAAGGTCTGCCAGAACTTGCGGCGGATGTGCGGGCCCGCCGTGACGGTGAACTCGCAGTCCAGCATCTTCACGTCGCTGCCCTGCGTCTTCGTCGCCTTGAGCAGGCCGCGATCTGCCTCGCCCTGGCCATCGAGACCGCCCTTGCGGAGGTGCATGATGACCTTCACGAAGCTGCCGTCCGGGATGAGGTCGGAGCCGCGCGGCAGTTCGGCATCGTTCATGTCATAGGTCATGGCATCACCCCTGGTTGGTGCTGGTGGCGTTGATCTTGCGGAGCAGGGCGGCGAGATCCGCAGGCTCGGTCTCGTCGAGACGGCCCGAACGATCCTTCGCAGGCAGCCCGAAGCTGTTGCCGGCGCGGCAAACGAAGCGACGCTCGGTTCCGCGCTCCGGGTCGTATCGCCAGGCATCGCCTTCGCGGCTGAACAGCCCCATGGTGACGACCTGATCGACGATGCCGGGCAGTTCGCGCGCGGCCTTGCCGCCTTCCATCTGCGGCTGCCAGGTGACCTTGCCGAACTCGTCGGTCACCTTCTCCAGGATGCCGACCATGATGGTGGTCTTGCCCGGCGCGTGCTGCAGGTGCTTCAGCAGGCCGATCACCTCGCGCGCCAGTAAGCCATAGGCGCCACGGGTGTCCGGCTTGCCGGTCTTCTCCGAGAAGGCCTCGGGCCGCGTCTTGGCCCAGGCCATCGCCTGCCGTGTGAGGTCGGTGATCGAGTCGAGGAACACGATGGATTTGCTGGCGAGCAGCCGCACCAGGTCGGGATGCGCCGCGGCGAGATGCTGATAGTGCCCTTCCGAGAAGAACCCGGTCGGATCGGCCGCCGGGTTCACACCGCCGACCAGGCAGGCAAGGTCGATGGCATCTTCGAAGCAGCGGACAGGGATGCTGTCGCCGCGCCAGTCCTGCACCGACTTGAGGCCGGCCTCGAGGTCGATGCAGAGGGTCTTTTCGGCATGCATCGTTTGGACCTGCGTGGTCTTGCCCACGCCGCTCGGCCCGAACAGCGCCAGGGTGGTCTTGTTGACGGCGCTCGACAGGCGCTCGTCGGCCGTGACGATGCGGAGTGCCATCAGCGACCTCCCCGCATCGAGATGACGCCGTCAGCATGCGGGCTATCGCGCCGTGCGACGTCGGACATGAGGGCGAGGCGATAGGTGGCGCGCCCCGTGCGAACCGTGCGGGCCGGCTCGAAGGCGGCGCGGATGCGCTCCGGCCAGGCGGTGTAGGCCCGCTCCGAGACCTTGAAGCTGACCTCGACGTACTGGCCGGGATCCTCGCCGCCGGCGCGGATCTTCTCGGACAGGGAGGCGAGACGCGCCTGATCCCAATCCACCTTCTTCGGCAGATCGACCGCGATCTCCACGGCGCCGTCCTGGAAGCGGACCGTGCCAGTGTCCTTGCCGGCCGCGGCACGGGCGCCGACGGCGCGCTGCTCGTAGCGGAGCGCGATCGCGGCCTCGATCCAGTCCTGCATGCGCTTGGCGCCATCCAGCGCCTCGCGCGCATCGGTCTGCAGCAGCGCGAGGTGCTCGGCCGGCAGCGCGATAACGTCGCTCACCGGCATGTGGCGCAGCGCATCGAGCGTGGGGCGGTTGGTGCGGGGCGCGTCCATCACGCGGCCTCCGCGAGCAGCAGGGGCAGGATGGACGACGCATAGCGACGCGGCCGGCGCCGGGCGACGAGGATGTAGGCGTAGTCCTCGTAGCCGTGGCGGCGCTGCACGATATCGGCCAGGCCGAGCTCGGCGAGCTTCCAGGCGCGGGCCGCCAGGCGCTGCAGCGCGGTGCGCTCCTGCTCGGGCAGGCACCGCAACTGCGGGCAGACCTGCCGGGCGAGCGCGCCGCGGTGATAGGTGATGCTGTCGCCGGGGGCCGCGGCGCCCAGCCAGGTGCAGAGCGACGCCTCGGTGAGAGGCTTCGACACTGCGCGGATGTCGGTGATGTTGGTGTCCATACTTAGCCCTACCCAGCCCCTCGCCGATGCGTCTCAGGCCGCCGCGGCGATGCCGCCGGCGAGCAACCGCAGGCGCATTTCGCGGATGCGGCGGTACAGAACCGAGCGCGGCATCGGGCCCTGCTGGCCGAGTTCGTGCGGCGTGCACTGCGTCAGGGCTGCGCAGATGCTGTGGTCGCGCTGGTCCAGCACGGTGCCGGCGCGATCCAGATCAAGGCGGCGCTCCAGCGCGGCCACCGCGTCGGTCTGCTGGCCGCACCACGCCGCATACCCCTCCGATTCGGGGATGATGTCGGCGAGCGTCAGCTCCTCCTCCTGGCCCGGCACCACGTCGTCCAGCGACGCCTCGTGCCGTTCGCGCTTCTCGCGGCGAAGGCGTGTGGCGAGACGGGATGCGCGGTGCTGGAAGCAGACCGTGGCGAAGGCCGCCAACGTCCCTCGCGCCGGATCGAAGCCGGACAACCGCGCCAGGAGGTCGAGCAGCATGTCCTGCTCCATGTCCTCCCGCTCATGGCTGGGGCGCCCCAGGGTGCGGCAGAGGCGCCGCGCGTAGCGCTCGGCGAGCGGGTGAACGACGTCGAGATCGGCAAGGGAAAGCTCGGTGGGCATCGGGCGTGGCTCCTGCTGGGCGGCTATGACGTCCAGAAGCAACCACACGACCTGCCGGGGCGGAGAGGCGGAATGGGGCGCAATGGGGAATTGGAGCCGCCTGGGATTTATTCCCCATTGCTAAATCAGTGGCTTATGGCTGATTTCGTCGGAAATCAGATGGATAGCCTGGCGATTTCCGCCCCACCCATGCGGGAACTCCTCCCTGAGCCGGTCGCCTGTGGATATCGGGGATAGTCGAACAGGAAGGGAACATTGCTGTTGACCAATCGCACAGCAGTTCGTCATGATCCCGGCATGTCCATCACCGTTGAGTACCCGCATCACGCCGCCTCAGGCGCGCCTCGGCCGTTGTCGGCCCAGACCCTCTGGGCCGTTGCCGCGCAGGTGCGCCGCCAGGCCATGACGGAGCATGGTGCATTTGCGCTCCCGCTCGCCGCTCTGGTCGCCGCCACGCGGACAGTGTCGGCTAACGGTCGGGCCATCGTGGTCGCCTGGGAGCTCGACCATCCCGTGCATGATGGCTCCGGGGAGGCAGTGCTCGGCGTCTGTGAGACGGATCCCGATATGCCGGGCACGGCGCTGGTCTCCGTGAATGCGCGCATGGTGGCCGGGCGGCCGGATCTCGCGGTCAGCACCGCGGCCCATGAGCTGGGCCATGTGGTGTTCGACGTGCCGGTGGCGCTCGGCATGCCAGCGCGGCGGTATCGGTCAGTGACGGCCGGCCCGAGCGCGCTGCTCGATCGGACCACCGCGGCCTCCGAACGTCGGGCGAATGAATTCATGGGTGCGCTACTCGCTCCCCCGGTGCAGCTCCACCTCCGGATGCTGGTGCACGCGCGGTCCGAGCGGCTGCGCACGGTGCATGCGGCGCATCGGGGTCGGCAGGGCTGCCGCGTGTTGGCATCCGACAACCCGCCCGAGGTGATCGAGGGCGTGGTCGCCGCGCTGGCCGGCGACTTCGGTGTGTCGGAGCGCTTTATCGCCGTGCGGCTGAGCCGCTACGGCCTGGTGCAAGGAGATCAACGGTGAGCTTTGGATCGGTCATCCGCGAGCGACGGACTGCGCTCGGCATCGGGTTGAACGATTTCGCGGAGCGATTGGAAATCTCGGCGGCCTATTGGTCGCGCATCGAGCGTGACCAGGAGAATCCGCCCCGCGACGAGCTGATAGAGCGCGCCGCCGCCATTCTCGGTGTGCGGATGGATGATCTGTTCGTCGAGGCGCAGCGACTGCCGCCCGACATGCGGAAGGATATGGCCAAGGTTGTGCAAGCGTATCGGCGGTTGCGCTTTGTCGGGAAGGGATGAATGTCGTGGGCGGCCGAATTGTGAGGAAGCCCTGCTATGGGCTGGCCGAGATCTGTGAGCGCGGGGGCGTGACGGAACTGGACGTGGCGAATTTCGTCGCGGCCAATGAGCTCACCCTGTCCGTCGTCGTCGCGGGCCTCGCTGTCGAGAAGGGCAGCATCGAGGACGTGAATGATCGAGACTGGTGCCACATCCCGGACGAGCGCAGCTATCTCTCGGGCGCCGCAGATCTCCACCAGTCGCAGGCCTGGGCCACCCTCATGAACGGGTCCGAGACGATCAGCAGCTTCAAGGCAGAGCCAGGTCGCTACATCAGTATTGAAGCGCGCGGCGATGACGCGGGCACGATCGTGGTCTCGCGCGAGCGGCTGGTCGTCCGGCATGCCGAGCGTTTGCGCTTCGAGGCGGAGCAGGAGGTGGGTGTGGCGACGGCCAGCAGCGGAGCCGCTGTCGTGGCGCCGCCACCCGCCGCGCGTGGCGCAGCACCGCGTTATGACTGGGATGCCTTCTGGGCTGAGGCACTGGTCAGCATGTTCCAGGACGGTCCGCCGGCCACGCTGGCGGAATACGTTCGCCGCATGGAGACGTGGTTTGCTGATCGTGGCGAACATCCGGACTCCAGCACGATCAAGAAGAAGCTGAGCCAGCCCTGGCGGCGGATCGCGCCTCAGTTGGAACGCCGCCGCGCCTGATTGGGACGGATCGCTGCCGAGACGGGTAGGGCTAAGTATGAAGCCATCGCCCGTGGGACTGAACGCTCACCTCCCGCCGCACCTCCGCGAGGTCTGCGGCATCCTGGCCAGGGGCCTGGTGCGGCTGCGCAGCCGCGTTGCCGAGGATGAAGCGCGCGATGCCGAAATAGCTCGGGGGGTGGGAGACGTTCCCCTACACTCCACCGCCCACCAGCGCCTGCATGCGAACCCCAACAGGAAGGGACTCGCATGACCAGACGATCCACCGCCGCGCCCGCGCCGGCGCCCACCATCCCGAAGATCCCGCCGACGCAGGTGCTGAGCCGCCTCGCCGCACTGCAGGCGGCGCCGACCGCTACGCTGAAGCAGCAGTGGCGCGAACTGTTCGGCAAGGAGCCGCCGCCCTGGAACCGCGCCTACATCCAGAGCCGGCTGGCCTATCGCATCCAGGAATTGGCCTATGGCGGGCTGAAGCCCGAGACCGTCGACCGGCTGGTGGCGCTGGGCGAGCAATTGGATGGCGGCAACGTCGTCCTGCGCCGCATTCGTGCCGACAGCCGGCCGCTAGCCGGCACGCGCCTGCTCCGCGAATGGCAGGGCGTGCAGCACGTGGTCGCGGTGCGCGTCAACGACTTCGAATTCGAGGGGCGGCCCTACCAGTCGCTCTCAGCCATCGCGCGCCACATCACCGGCACGCGCTGGAATGGCTGGACGTTCTTCGGGCTGCGGGCGCGGGGTGAGACATGACCCGCCGCGCCCGCATCGAGCCGGCCATGCCGGCGACGACCAAGAAGCTCCGCTGCGCGGTCTACACTCGCAAATCCACTGACGAGGGGCTGGAGAAGGAGTTCAACACGCTCGACGCGCAGCGCGACGCCTGCGAGGCCTACATCACCAGCCAGCGCGCCGAGGGCTGGGTTCTGGTCCGCGATCGCTATGACGATGGCGGCTTTTCGGGCGGCACGCTGGAGCGGCCGGCGCTGCAGCGCCTGCTGCGCGACATTCAGGCCGACCTCGTCGACGTCATCGTGGTCTACAAAATTGATCGCCTGAGCCGCTCGCTAATGGACTTCGCCAAGCTGGTGGAGGTGATGGATGCGCACGGCGTGACGTTCGTGTCCGTGACGCAGAGCTTCAACACCACGACCAGCATGGGCCGGTTGACGCTGAACATCCTGCTCAGCTTCGCGCAGTTCGAGCGCGAGGTCATTGGCGAGCGAATCCGCGACAAATTCGCCGCCTCCCGCGCCCGCGGCATGTGGATGGGGGGCAAGGTACCGCTCGGCTACGACGTGGTGGCCAGGAAGCTGATCGTGAATGAGGAGGAGGCACCGCGGGTGCGCCGCGTGTTCGAGATCTTCGCCGAGACGTCCTCGGGCATGGAGACGGTGAAGCGCCTTCGAGAGGAGGGCGCCACCAGCAAGGTGGGCCGGCCCCTGGACAAGGGCGATGTCTACAAGCTGCTGAACAATCGGACCTACGTCGGGGAGGCCGCGCACAAGGGAAGCATCTATCCCGGTGAGCACCAGGGCATTGTGCCCCGTGATCTATGGGACCGGGCGCACGCCGTCCTTCAGGTCAGCCCGCGCGTGCGTGCCAACCAGAACCGAGCACAGACGCCGGCGCTGCTGAAGGGGTTGATCTTCGGGGTGGACGGCCGGGCGCTGTCGCCGACGCATTCCAGGAAGAATGGCCGGCTTTACCGCTACTACGTGGCGCAGCGGGTGCTGAAGGGCGACGCCGCCGGCGACGCCAGCATAGTGCGCCGGATTTCGGCGGCCGAGATCGAGGCGGCGGTAGTGGATCAGGTGCGGGCGCTGCTGCGGCAGCCGGAGATCGTAATCGGCACCTGGCGCGCGGCGCGCCGGGAGGCGCCGGACCTGACCGAGAGCGAAACCCATGACGCGCTGCACCGGCTCGACCCGCTTTGGGAGCACCTGTTTCCTGCAGAGCAGGCGAGAATTGTGAGGTCGCTGGTGGAGCGGGTGGTCGTGGGCCCGGCCGGCGCGGACATTCGGCTGCGCCTGGATGGTCTCGGCGGCCTGGTCCGCGACCTCGGCGCCATCGCGCCCGATACGCTGAGGTCGGCAGCATGACCACGGCGACCAGCATCACGGTCCGGGTGCCTCTGGCAATCCGCTACCGGCCAGGCAGGAAGACCGTCGTGACACCGATGACCGATGGCGTGGCGCCAGTCACAACGCGGGCCGACCCGGCGCTCGTGAAGGCGCTGGCACGGGCGTTCCGGTACCAGCGGATGCTCGACGTGGGGCGCTACGCGTCCATCAGCGAGATGGCAGCCGCCGAACGAATCGAGAGGGGCTACCTCGGCAGCCTGCTGCGGCTGACCCTGCTGGCGCCGGATATCGTTGAGGCAATCTTGGATGGGCGGACTTCTGCTACCTGTGCACTGCCGGCGTTGCTTGCGCCGATTCCGGATGCCTGGGCGTGCCAGCGCCACCGGCTGAACTTGGCATCATGAAGCCTTCAATCGCTCGCTTGGCGCTGTGCCCGTATCGGGCGACGCCGCCTTATTCCAAGCCGCTCAACATGAGCACCGAGGCAGTCATCTCCCAAAAACACGCCCAAGGTTGCGGTCCCGGTATTGTGCGCCCTGGGTAATTTGTTGGACAGTAGGGGCGCGTAGCCAGTGGCGCGGCGAAGGCGAGACCATGTCGTGAACGTGACGATCTGACTGCGACGCGTTGCGCGATCCAATGAACGTTTAAACTGTTAATTTAACAAATTGCTCCTCAGAATGGGCACGCGATGTTGCGTACAAGTAGAACCAAACGACAGGGCATAATGGGGGGTTAACTCGGTTTGGCGATCACGTTTCCTGTACTTCGTGAACTGAAGGTCGAGGGGTACGGGCTCTTCGAAACAGCGAACTCGTCGGGCCTTGCTCACAAGTTTGGTTCCGGCGTGCACGTCATCGCCGGCATCAACGGGCTCGGAAAGACGACCCTTCTCAACATCATCTACCGGATGCTCCTGGGTCCCAAGGACATGAGCAAGGAGGATGGTGGGCTCGCATCAACCCAGCACATTCTGTCCGATTGGCGAAACAAGAAGTATTTCCGCAAACGCGTACGTGACGAAGCCCGTGGCGCGCGTGCGGAGGCGGTGATCAGTTTCGGACGACGCCGCATCAAGGTCGTGCGGAGCCTGCGCACGCTGGAGGTGGAGTCGCTCTGCCTAGACGATGTGCCCGAAGCTCAGGCAACCCAGGACCGCTACGAGAGCCTGGTCTGCGAACTCTCGGGGGCCGCCAGCTACTTCGATTTCTTCGCCATCCTTCGCTTCCTGGTCTTCTTCCTGGAAGACCGGGCAGAGCTGATCTGGGATCGTCGGTCCCAGTTCGATATGTTCCGCTTACTATTCTACGACAGGACCGCCGCGTGGACAGCGGCTGAGGAATACGACAAGGCCCAAACGCTCGACAGCAACTATCGCAACGAACGAGTGCCGATCGGGAAGGCCCGGAAGGAACTCGACGAATACGACGCCGCTGAGCAATCCGGCATCGCCGTAGAAATCCGTGCGGAACGGACGGCCCTCGCGGCGGCCCAGGAGCAAGATCAGGAGCACGCCGAGGCGATTGTCGTGGCCCGGCAGAAGGCCGAGTCGGTGCGGCTCCGCCGCGAGAAGACGAGGCTGGACCTTGAGGAAGCGCGCCTCGCCTACGAGGAGGAGCAGCAGCTCTTTTATCAGCATGTCTTCCCCGGCCTTGAGGCGACCGCAGCGCATGTGTTCTTGAGCCTTGCGACGGGTGGTGGCTGTCTTGTCTGTGGCAATCGTTCGGCCGCTGCAGCTGAGCGCCTTAAGGCCTACGCCGAACGGCATCAGTGTCCCGTTTGCGAGAGCGAGGTGGCGGAGCAGGAGAATGTCGTCAGTGCCGCCGAGTTCAACGAGAAGCGTCTAGAGCGCGTCGGTCAGCAGGTCGAGAAGCTTCGGGCTTCCCTCTCGGCGCTCGATTTCGACGTAGTGCGGGAGGACTCCGAACTTAGGCAACTGATCGAAGCTCGGGGTGAGTCCCTCGCCCAGGTGAATCTACACCAGAACCGGCTGAACGACCTACAGAGGCAGGCCTCAGCGGAGGTGATCGACGCGGCAATGGCCGACGACGAAGAACAGATTGCCTACAAGCGCCGCTATGTGGAAGAGGGCGAGGCGCGGCTGAAGCGGATAGCCGCCGATCGCACGACAGCTGAGGCGCGCTACAAAGCGATCAAGATGAGCCAGGAGCGGCACCTGACCGAGAGGCTCGGAAAGGTAAAGCAGGCCTTCGCCCGGATCGCCAAGCATCTTCTTGCCGAGACCTGCTTGCTCCACGAGGCCAGCGACGTCCGCAGGATCGGCCAGGAGGGAGAGCAGTTCGAGTTCCCCATTCTGGAAGTGATGATGAGCTCGGGCGTGTTCACCGGCAGCGCCAGCGCCCGGGAGGACGCGAGCGAGGTCTCTGAGTCCCAGCGGGAGTTCATCGATCTCGCGTTCCGCATGGCGCTCATGGAGGCCGCCGGCGCGCCCGAGAGCGACGCGATGCTAGTCCTCGAGACCCCGGAGGCGAGCTTGGACAGCCTCTTCGTGCGCGAGGCCGGCGCGCTGTTCCGGGGGTTCGCGGCCAAGGGGGACGCCCTAGGGAACGTCTTTATCGCGAGCACGAACCTCAACAGCGAGGGGATGATCCCGGCCCTGTTTGGAGTCACGGCTCCCCCGGCGCGGGAGCCAGTGTCGAGCGACGACGCCGACGCCCTGACTCGAGACGAGGCACCAGAGGCCGAGGACCTCCCTCCAGCTCTGCCGGCAGGTGCACGGCGCGGACATCTGATCAACCTGCTGTCGATATCAGCGCCGAACGCCGCGCTGCGGCAGCACCGCGAGTTCTACGAAAACAAGCTCTGGGATGCGGTCTACGAGGACGTGGACGAGGCAGATCGGGCCGCGCTTATCGCCGATGCCCTGCCTCCAGATGCAGCCGCGGATGACGAGGCCGACGGTGAGGTCACGTGATGCAGCGACGCGGTGTGCTGGCCGCGCGGATGTGGCTGTTGTCGCTTTTGGACGCAGCGGAGCGGACCGGCATCGCGCCACTGTCCGTCGAGCGCCTGCATCGCTTAGTCTACCTCGCGAACGCCATGGCGCCGGTTTACGACCTGCTGACCCCGGACGGCTACATCCTGAAGTTTAAGCGTGGGCCCTTCTTTCCGGAGGTCCAGTGGGACATCGATCGCCTGTCCGTCCAGGGCCTGGCGGCAGTGAGCGGCCTAAAGCGGATGAAGGATGATCAGGGGTGGTGGTTCGAGGCCAATTACTCGCTCACCCGGACGGGGATGGCCGCAGTCGATCGTGCACTCCTCCTCGGGGAGGCTAGACACAAGGCCTCATTCCTCAGGGAGGTGGTCCGCGCGTTTGCAGCGATCCTGCGTGACGAGGCCAGCGATGAGCCGCCGGGCGATGCCGACGACGTACTGCTCAAGGATGTGGCTTTCACTCGCGCGGACCTCGAGGGGCCCATCGACTTCCGGACCGCATCGGAGAACCTCACGGCGCTGGCGGCCGGCGCCATAGGGCTCCGTGTTGGCGGAGATCGCTCCGTGGGGCGTCGGGCCGAGGTGCACCTCTATTTCCGCTACCTCGAACAGCTATGGGACCGCCGTCACAATCGGGCGGTTGCCTGAGGTGGTGCCCGATTTGCAGGCTGCCCTTGCGGATCTGGACGATGCCGCGCTCGCGTCACTTCGTGGCGCAGGCTTGGCCGGGGTCCCGCATCTACCGGCCTCAGATGAGGGCCTGGAAGCCGAGTTCTTCGCGCGAGCTTACGACTACACGCGGCGCTGGCTCCTGGACAAAAACGGACCAGTGCCGGATGCGAACCCCTGTGTGTTCGTGTTGTCGCGGGCGATCCATCAAGACGCCTCCCGGCTGGACGCGAGCATCATCCACTACCTTAACTCGAGCGCCGACGCGGACGTGTGCGGTGGGGTGTTCATCGCCAATGAGGATTTCTCGATCGTCGCGAGACTGCCGGATCAGGATTGCGGCGACCTGAAACATATAGTCGCCGCCCTCAAGGCGGCAGACCTGCACGAGGCGCCGCATACGGTGTTCCGCCCGGACAGGGGCGAGTTGATCTTGTGCAAGCGCGGTGTCCTCGGAAAGAACTCGTGTGTGCCGCTGGTCCTGGATCCGCACAAGCAGCTCAGCCCGTCCGACCTCGAGAGGCATATCTGGGAGTTCCATCGCCAGTACACACAGACGCCCAGCGGTCATCTCCTGCCTTGGAAGGGCGCAGCGGCGAACCGGATCACCATTGAGGCGCTCGAGGTGCGCATAAGCACCATGCTGACCGTTCACCTCCGCCGACTGGTCGGCCTCGACAATGTGCGTATGGAGGATCAGACTCCCCACGGGCGGGTCGACGTCTCGATCGTAGGAGCGGCCATGGCGCCGGGCGTCGGAGGTTGTGCGCTCGAGCTCAAGGTGCTGCGCTCTCGCCGATCCTCGGGCACCCGGGTTGTCAACATCAAGCCGGAGGACATGCTCGCATATGCGATGGAGGGTATCGGGCAGGCGGTGGAGTACCGGCAGGACACCGGCGCGGAGCTGGCCTACCTCTGCTGCTTCGACGCTCGGTGCGATGACCAGGATCAGCCCGAGGTGATAGCACTCGGAAAGTCCAAGGATGTCGAGGTGCGACGCTACTTCATGTACGCTAGCGCCGAGGCGCACCGTGATGCGAAAGCCGCCGCCGACAAGGCAGGGATCCTACTCGCAGGTGAGGTGAACTAGGGTCTCGCCGAGCTCATGAGCGCCACCCTGCTGGGCGCTCGATCGCATAGAGCGCATCTGTGACAGTCCCTTCAGCGCGAAGCCACAGCCGTCGGCCATCTCAGCGCATATCGCCGCGACGTCAATCGGCACCCCCGCGTACTGGCTGTCGCCGACGACCATCATCACAGATCCCCCTGCTGGCATGACGCGATGGAGGCCCCGAAGGACTGCCGTCATGTCGTCGAAGTAGGCGGAGACCATCTGTGGGATCTTGGCGTCCCAAAGCTGGTCACGGCGAGCGTTGAGCAGGTCAAGGGTCTCCGTCAGGAGCGGCGATACGGCGGCGCTATCGAAGCTTCGGTGGATCTGTACGTGCGAGCGCAGGGTCGCCTCGCGGAGCGCCCGATTGTCCGCCCCGGTCCGCAGGTAACCCAGCATCCAGAGCTCGACGTTGTAAATGTCCGTGTAGTCGAAGGAGTTGGGATAGGGCGGCGAAAAGAGCGCGAAGTCGACTGAGTCGCTCTGTGAGAGCGCCGTGCGGGCGTCGCCGCGTAGGAGGGTAAAGTCAAGGCAGGCTCGGCGTCCGAAGCGCACGATGTCCTCGATCGCGCGCAGGACTGCGGCTTCGAACAGCCTGCCGACCTCGAAGGGCCGTACCGCGCGACGCGTCCAGCCGGAGCGGTAGCGGCGACCCTTCCCGCTGATCACCACATTGCTCAGCGTGATCAGCGTCGAGCCCAAAAGAACCCGCAGCAGTCGGCGATGCGTCGCGTCTTCGAGACCCTCAATAGCCAGGCGGTAGGCCAGGATCCGCACGGCCACGTCCCGATTGAAGATCCACCGGCCCGCGACGCCCGGTTCCACGAATGTTGATGGCGCTCCGGCTAAGACAGCCGACGGGTCGGGCTCGATGTCTGCCGCCGCATCGACCACCGTGCGGAACGCACGGATTAGCCGATTGGGTACGTAGGTCGTCAGCTTGGCCTCGATGAGGTCGGCCAGGAATGGATTTACCTCAACGGTGGTAGGCCGGACGCCTAGGAACTGAGCGGTTAAGGACGTCGTTCCGCTGCCTCCGAACGGGTCGATGCAGGTCTGCGGGCGCATGGGGAGCGCGGAGAACGCCTCCACGACGGCGCGGGGCGCGAACGCCTCCTTGAATCGGTACCAGCGTTGGAACGGCAGGTCGTGGCTGTCCTGGTTGGTGGACGCTGGCCCGAAAAACTCGTGCCGCGCGAACCAGCTTTGGGCCACGAGCCGTGGCCCCGCGCCAAGCTCGTCGGCGAGCGAGTCTACTCGCAGGCCCAGGCTATCCCTCAACGCCTCCAAATGCCGTCTCCCGCCTGTCCAGAAGACTTTGCAGTATGCGTTTATGCGTGTAAAGGGGCAGGTATGAGCACGCGGACCCCACAGGCGATCGGCGCTGAGCTACGGAACTGGCTCACGGCACGATCGCTAACCGAATCTGAGCTCTCAGCGCTGATTAAGGCGAGAAATCCCAATGATTGGGTAAGCCAGTCCTGGATCAGCCGCATCTGCAACGGCGATTTCGTCCGGCTGAGCCGCAAGACGCGGATCGTCCTAAACTATGCTAATATTCGCGTTGAAGAATCCTTCGACGTCGACCCAAAGGGCGAGCAGATCATTCAGACCGCCGTCTCGGACGTCTGGGACGGGAGCTTGCGAACGGCGCAGGCGCTGGCGGGCATTCTGCGCAGTGCCGGTCGCTTAGCGCAGAAGTAATCATCGCGGCGGGTGGTCTCGATGGTGCGGCACATCGTCGAGCACACAGACATCAAGCTGCTCGCCACGAAAACGCCCCGGCCCGAGCCGGAGCCCGCCGTGGGCGGCGCGCCGGACGTCGTAAGCGCAGAATACGAAGTGCTGACGAAGGCAGCTGAACAGGCCGTCAAGGAAGAGGGCGGGCCTGGACCGTTAGTGTAGCCAATGAGGGAGATGGGGACTCGCGGCCCCACTCCCTTCGAGCTGGCGGCGCGCCGTGGGGAAGCCGTGGCGGTAGGCGAGCCCTCGACTCTTCAGTCTCCAGTAGCCTTTGCCGGGCGGTCGACTTGCTGAAAAACCCCAAGCTTCTCGCAGCATAAACAATTAAATATCAATGGGATACAGCTTGAGGGTTAAATCGGGCTACCCCCAAGCTTCGGAGAGTTTCCCGTCTCCGGAGAGCGACGTTCCGGGTCGTTCTGTTCTCCAACCCTCAAGCCGCCGCGACGAAACCCCAGGAAACCTGCGGTTCAGGGCGGTATTAGAGAAATGGAAATGTGCGGTTGGGAAACCGATTGGAGCGGGCGAAGGGATTCGAACCCTCGACCCCGACCTTGGCAAGGTCGTGCTCTACCCCTGAGCTACGCCCGCCCGCTCCGTGCCGAGCTTCTCGCACGCATCACCGAGCCTTGCAACCCCACCTTGGCATGCCGACCACGCATGGCGGCCATCGTTGGCAGCGGATCATGCATGCAAGACCGCAGCCGCCCGTCACGAGCCGACCGGCGTAGATTCTGCTGACATTTCCTGATTCGGAGCACAGGGTTCGGCGGCGTGATGCCGGTCACGGGCTCCCCGCGCGAAATGCTGACCGTCCGCCGCTGGGGCGCTTGTTCGGCTGCCGGATCATCGTCGTCATCGCTGACATCCTCGTCATGGCTGTCGCCCATGCCGTGCTATCCTCGCGCCGGCAGGGTTGCGCCGAAACTGAAGCGGCCAATTGGACCTAGCAGTTTGCCCTCGATGTCGCCGGCTAGGTTTCGCTTGCCGTCGCTCCGGAGGGCTCGTTCTGTCAGACCGGATGGCCCGCGCCTGGCGCGGAGAGGCTATGGCTCTGTGACCCGATATGGCCAACTTCATTCAAGGCAAGCCGCAACGTTGCGCCGCCCGCTTCTTCGACGGTCGCGCTCGATCGCCTCGCATGCTGTCGTGCCGATGAAGAGCGAACCGCCGCAGGTGATCACGGTGAGAAAGTCAAAGGCGACGATCTCGGCTTGCAGGGCGAGCCCCCTCAGCGCGGCGTCGGTGGCGGTCAGCGCTTCGGGCCCCTCGGCGATCATCCGGCGGGAATGATGTTCGAAGTGGCGGCCATCCGAGCGCACTGCCACTCGCGTTGCGGTCACCTGCACGCCCCTTGGAGGCATGGCGGATGTGACCGATGGCGGCACGTTCCTCGGGGTGCGCGACTTCCTGCATGGGCACTACGTCGGTGGCGCTGCCCACGATTCGATGCGCCGGCAGGCTACTTCAGTGGCACGCCAGCCTCGTCATGGCCGCGATAGTCGAGGCGCCGGAGGGCCGCGGCGACATCCAATGCCACCGGATTTCCGTTCACCATACCTACCATGCCGCATATGTCGTTCACGGCTGAGAAGGTTGTTCCCCCACTCAGGGCATGCGGCGTGCCGCCCCTTCATTTGCGACCTAGAGGGCGAGGGGCGGTCAGGCGAGATGGCCTAGGGAAGGGCGGCGGTGCGATGGAGGGTCACACGCACACCGCCATGCGGCACCGGCGGGCCAGGCGGGAGGAAGGGCAGGCGGGTAGCCTGTGCGAGGTGTGGATCAGCGGCGATGAGGCCCACGCGCCAACCGGAAAAGCGGCTGAGCAGAACCTGACCCAGCGCCTGATAGAGCGGCAGCAACTGTTTCTTGTCGCCCAGACGGTTGCCATAGGGCGGGTTCACGATGACGAGGCCGGGTGCCCCCTGTGGCGGCGTGGCCTCGCTAATGGGGGCGCGCTGGAAATCGGTGAAGGCGGCAACCCCCGCGCGCTCGGCATTGGCTGTGCTCATCGCGATCGCGCCGGCATCGCGATCCCGGCCAAAGTAGCGGAATTCGGGTGTGCGAGCGGGGCTCACGGCACGCATCCTTGCCCAGTCTTCGGGGTCGAAGGTGGCAAGTTGCTCGAACGCGAAGTTGCGGTCCCGCCCGGGGTTGAGGCGGGCTGCGATCTCAGCCGCCTCGATGATGAAGGTGCCCGACCCGCACATCGGGTCGAAGACCGGCTCAGCACCCCCGAAGCCGCATTGCCGTAGGAAGAGTGCCGCCATTGTTTCGCGCATGGGCGCCGCGTTCACCGCCTGCTTGTGGCCGCGCCGGTGTAGCAGCTCGCCAGAGGTATCGAGGCTGATGGTGCAGATGTCGTTCTCGATCCGCACGCGGATACTGAGCTCCGCCTCATCGGCGATGCGCGCGCCTAGCGTCTCCCGGATGGCGCGCTCGATGCGCTCCGCCGCAGCCCCGCTGTGATAGATGCGCGAACGGCTGCAACTCGCCTCGACCCGGACCGGAACGTCAGGCCGCAGCACGCTGGCCCAGGGCACATGCCGCGCGCGGCCGTCGAGTTGCGCCAGATGCTCAGCCTTGAAGCGTGCGATGCGGGCCAGCACGCGCCCCGCGCCGCGGATCCAGAGATTCGCGCGCCAGACCTCGGGCCAGCCGCCCTCCAGCACCACGCCACCGGGTACGGCCCGGGGGCGTTTGAAGCCCTTGCCACGGACTTCGGCGAGTAGCGCCTCTTCCAGCCCAGGCAGGGCGGTCAGGAAAATCTCGAAGCCCGTATCACGCGTCATGCGCCTTGCTTACGCCCTGCGGCCGCGCCCGGCCACTGGGCCGAATCCGCCCGGGGGTGTGCCCTCGTCCCGCCAGGTGATGAGGCGGCGGTAGACGGTGGATGGGTTGAAGTGGAGCAAGGTTGCCGTGCGCGGCACGTCCCGCTCAGTATGACGCAGGCCGGCCAGAATGGCGCGGCGCTCGATACCCCCACATCGCGACGAACTCAGGCTCCTGGGGTGGCCCGCGGGCGGCACAGCGGCAGGTCTCGGTGAGGGCGCCCTTCATGTGGGCGAAGGTCTCGCTCTTTAGCGGGCGATTGAGGATGCCACCCCAGTTCAGTGGGATGAGGGGCGCCTTGCGCCGGGCCGAGTCCTGGTGAACGGCCTTCGCCGCCAGTTCCTTGCAGTGCCCGTCTCGCCCGTGATGAACACCATGGCCTCGGAGGCGGCAACGCTGTCGATCGTCCGACAAACCGTGCGCAAGGCGGCGCGCGCAGAAGCAGATGACGCCGCTATCGGGCGAGTGCGGGCCCTTCCGCCCGTGTCGCGTCCGTTGCGGCGATGGTGCTGGCCTGGTTCGCGCGATGCTTACCCCTCCGAGCCTCGTTGGAGCCTGCGACGGACGCGATGGCGGCGAGGTGGAAGCGGCCTGCCACACCTTGCATCGTGCCGCGGACCAGCGCGGCATCGGTGATGCAGCCCTTGATGAATTCGGCGCCGGGCGGCAGCTTCTCAAGTCTGCCGACTGAGAGCTCATCCAGTACGCGAATGCGCTCACCGCGCGCGATGAGAGCGCCGGCACGGTTGGAGCCGATGAATCCGGCACCGTCGGTCCTGAGATGAAGCACCATGGATTCAGCTGCGCTGATCATTGCGGAGGGGGATCATCGAGAGATGTGCCGGGTGTGCATCGTGGTCTGCGAGCCAGCAAACGAGGCCCGCAGGAACCCGCGCGGGGGTATGGCGCGCCCTGGTGGACTGGGGATTTTCAGTCCGGCCAACGCTCTACGGCCGCAACCCCCAGCCAATGCACCACGCCGGATCAGTAGCTTGCAGGGCGATTTGCAAACCTCGAAGCTCCGGGCATGCCGCCGAACGACACCCTCAGCGCCTGGTCCGGCCATTGGCTCACGGTGCACTGCGCCTGCGCCAGGCGGGTGCATCTGCCGCTGAAGCTGCTGGCCCGGGACCATGGCGCCGAGACGCCCCTGCCGCGGATCGTCGCCCGGCTGCGCTGCGCCAAGTGCGGCGCCCGCCCGAGCGCCGCCGAGCTGGTGGAGAGCCCGCAGACCAGCGCGCCAGGCTATGCACGCGGCTACCCCAGCGGCAGGGCCTGAAACGCAAAAAGCCCGGCGCGGGTTTCCCCGGCCGGGCTTCTTTGCAGAAAGTGCAAGGATCACCCCAGCGCAAGGGCCAGCGCCGCGCCGAGCTTCCAGCTCTGGCTGATCAGCAGCAGCCAGAACGGCCAATCATGGCGTAAGGACGCGCGCCACGGGCCGAAGAGGCGGACCCGCAATTCGAACTCCTCCCGTTCCTCACGACGGCCCCTATCCCACCCCTGCGCCGCCGCGTGGCAGAATGCCTGCATGACGTTCACGGGCACACCGCCCGGTTGAACGCCCGGTCGGCCGCCATCGCGTCCATCATGCGCGTGATCGCGGGCTTCCCCTCGATCTCCTCCGCCGCCTGCAGCTGCACCGGCTTCGGAAACTCGGTCACCCGCGGGCAGGGGCGCTCAGAAATCGCCGGAGCGCAGCCGGCGGTCAGCGCCATCGCGATCAGCATCGCGGGCAGCAGCATCGGCCTCATGGCGTGTCCTTTCCTGGGAGTGAGCGGCGCGGGCCGCGAGGTGAGCCTCGGCATCCGCCGCCGCGTCGTGCCGGATCCAGGCCAGCCCGCCCAGCACCACCATCAGCGCCACGGCCGCGCCGATGGCCCAGCGCGCCGCCGGCAGGGCCAGCAGCGCCATCACGGCGCGGCCTCGGCCTGCTTCTTGCCCTGGGCCCGGGCCAGGATGCTCCAGGCGATGCCGGCCAGCGCCAGCACGCCCAGGATGATGGCCACCGTGCTGCCCTCGCCGATCCAACCCTTCGCGCGGTCCACCGTCTCGGCATTTTCCACCAGCCCCAGGCCGAGAGCGCCGATGGTGCTGGCGCCGGCCAAGAGGTTGCCCCGGATCACGCCCGACTTGCCGAGCGGCGCCACGGCATTGGGCAGGGGCACGCCGGCCGGCCAGCGGATCGCGGTCACGCGATCCGGATCATAAGCCGCGACGTTCACCCGATTCGACTGATTGCCGCCGAGGATCAGCCACCGACCGTCTTTGCGCCGGCCCATGTAGAACCCGGTGTGGTCGGGGTCTTTGAACGTGATGATCGCGCCATAGGCGGGCTCGCTTAAAGGCACGCCCCAGGTTCTATAGGACCGGGCCGCCGCGCTCGAGGTGCTGACCAGCCCGGCCTCGGCCAAGCACCAGCTCACGAAGCTGGCGCACCACGGCGTCTCATCATCGCGCGCCTTGAGCGTGGTGGCCGCGTGGTATTCGAGGATGCGGGGGTTGTGCTTTCCCCCCGCCTGTTCGGCCTGGCCCTGCTCGGCCAGTGCAATCTGCATCCAGGACGGATTCATGGCAGCCTCCAATTGTGGTGAAATCAGCGGCGCCAGATGCGCCAGGTCACCCGCCAGGGCGGCGGGCGCTTCATCGGCCCGCGCGGGCCTGCTCGCGCAGCAGGGTGTTCATCTGGACGATGCCAGCCTCGATCCCCTGGATCGCGCGGCGGATGTCCACCACGGCCAGCTCGGCGGCGCGGGCGGTGCTCTCGACGGCCTGAACGCGCCCCTCGATGCGCGCATCCGCCTCGTCACTGCGCGCCCGCACCCGCACGATCTCGGCGTGCATCTCGGCATCGACGCGGCGGGACAGGACCTCGATTTTCTGCCGCTGGTCGATGATGCTGGTGTGGACCCAGAGCATGCCGGCCGCCAGGAAGCCGAGCATGAGCTTCACCCCATGCTCCAGCACACCAGAGAGCAAGGTCTGCGCCGTCTTCGTCATGCCATCCACTCCTTGCCGGCCATCACACATTCCCCGAGAGGTCCACCGCCAGCCCGACGCGGCCGGCGAGGACGTTGAACAGCGGCTGCATCTTGGCGGCGGTCTGGTAGCCGCAGGCGGCGACGGCATGGATGCGCGCGCCAGGCATGAGGCGCTGCGAATTCACATCCGCGCCCTCCGCCGTCTTGCCGATGAAGGGGCTCGCCGCGTTGCTTTTGTTCCCCGCGCTGGGCGAGGTGTAGGGCGCCGTGAGCGATTGGAACGCGCCCGAGACCATGGAGGGCGTGGTCATGAACCACCCTTGATTCGCGGCAGCGTTGATGCCGATGCCGCAGACATTCCAGCCGGGCTGGAGAACGTCGGTCGAGTTCTGGTTAAACACCACGCCCGACCCGTTCCGCACAGCCATCCCCCAGCGGCCCGCGCCGGTGACGCGGATGTTGACGCCGATGCCGGTGGAGGTGTCGGCGCAGGTCGAGAGCAGATACTGGTTTGCCCCAGGCGGCGAGGAAGGCAGGAAGAACGCCGCAAAGAAGCAGAAGGCCGCGCCGCTCCGGTGCCAGGCATCGGCGAAGCTCACCGTCCCGGCCGGCGTGATGCTGTCCGTGCCGTCAAACAGGAAATAGGCCGGCTGGCCCGAGGCGGCAGCGACGAACCCCGAGTCTGTCTCATCCGCGCTGCCATTGATGCCGAGCTGCCAGGCCGTGGCATTGGGCGAGCGGTCGGTGATGCTCTGCCCGCTGCCCGAGTAGCAGGCGGCATCGCCCGCATCGAGGATCAAGGAGGGCGTCACGCCAAGATCGGCAAACACCCCATCCAGCGTGCCCGCGCCGCTGCCGATCTGCGCCTGCAGGCGCTGGTGGGCGAAATAGCGCGGCAGGGGAAGGCCGGTGTCCTCATCAAACCCGAAGGGCCGCACGGCGCGGATCTGCGAGCGCTGCCCCACCTGCGGGCCGAGATAGACGGGTGGGGGCGTGAAGGGCCAAGAGGTGCCGGTGTAGCTGCCGGTGACGAGGCCATTGCTGCACGCGATGTCCACCCGCTCGCCCTGCCCATTCGGCGCGGTGGCCAGTGTGAGTGTGAGCGTGCTGCCGCTGATGGCGACGTCGGTGACCGCGATCTCGCCCCCGCTGTCGCGGTAGCGGACGCCGCGCTGGCCGGGATCGGCGATCAGGCTGGTGTCGATCACCGCGTCTTCGCTGAGCGTGACCATGCGGGTCGTGCTGCCCAGGTTGCCGGTGCAGCGCAGCATGTGCGGGTGCAGCACCGGGCGCCCGGCGTGATAGGCCGCGAGCAGCGCCCCGGCCTTCTGCCCCATGCGGCGATGCCCGGCGGCGAGGTAATGCACGCGGGGCGTGGTGTCGCTCGCCTGGTCATATTGCGCGAAGGTCGCCATCCGCGCATCGAAGCGCCGCGCATGCAGCTCGGCCGCCAGCGTCGCCGGGGAAACCTGCTGCATCAGGGACGTGTCGGGGTTGTCGTTCCGGACGTTGGATGGCGGCGCGCCGTTGATGTTGTAGATCGGCGCACCGACCTGCGGGTGGACGATCAGGATATCCTGGCTCTGGCCGGTGATGGGCTTGAGCGCGTCGGTCAGCGTGCGCAGCGTGTTGAGCTGCGTCGTGCGCTGCGCCACCAGCGGCATGTCCTGCTCGGCCTCGCCCTGGTTGTAGAGCAGCCCGATCACCACCGGCACCAGCCCGTTGGCCAGCGCGTAATCCGTGGCGGCGGCGGTGAGGGTGCGCAGGTTCTGCCAGGGCTTGGGCGCCGGGTCGGTCGTGGTGGCGTTGGTGAAGCTCGGCACGTCCTGCGCGGGGCTCACCTGATAGACGCCCACATTGCCGTTTTCGTCCGGAACGGCCGTGATGATCGTGCCCGGCGCGATGGAGGCGTGGTTCAGGATCAATTCATTCGTCAGGCCGCCGCCCGTGGAGGCGGACACGCTGGTGACGATCATGGTGGTGCCGGAGATCGAGCCGCTGAACGTCGCGCGGCTGCCAGCGAAGCCCTGCACCAGGTCGTTGAAGGAGCAGCCTCCGAGGCCGGTGTTGAAGGTGATCACGCGGTCTTGCGGGCGCAGGGATGCCGCGAAGGCGCGCGCCGCCTCGCTGCCCCAGGTCTCGCGCTGGACGAAGCTGTTGGCGTCCTCCCGCGCGTCCACCACGCTGGCGTAGCGGTCGGGCTGGATGACGAGGCCCTTGCTGACGGCCGAGGGATTGGCCGGCAGCGGCACCGTGCCGCCGTTGAACATCAGCACCTGCCCGCCGCGCTGTGGCGTGCGGGTCAGTGGCCCGGCCGGGTCATTCGTGCCGGCGCTGTTCGACGTGGCGCCAACGCCATTTGACTGGCCGATGGCGGGCAGGATGTAGAGCCGCGCCGGGCCATCCCAGGCCAGCGGGTGAATCACCAGCGGCACGGTCTGGCCGCGCTGATCCGTGGCGGTGATGACATAAGGGCCGGAGGCCGTGGGCGTGCCGGAAATGGTGCCGCCGCTGATGGACAGGCCAGCCGGTGCATCCCCCGCGAAGGCGAGCGTGTAGGGGCCGATGCCGCCTGTGATGTTCGGCGTATGGGTGTAGGGCTGCCCCGGCGTCATCACCGGCCCGCAGGAGCGCAGGCGCATCGGGCCGGCATCGCCCCATGCCAAGGCTTGCAGGCCGTACATCAGTAGATCCGGCCGCCGAGGGTATAGACGGCGTTCGTCCCGGTCGTGTTGCTCATCACGATCAGCAGCGCCGTGGCGAATTGCCCATTGCTGCGCGTGGCCCCGCCCGGCGCCTGGAGCGTGGCGCCGCTGGCCGGGCTGAACAGGATCTCGCCCACACCGCCCTGGCGGAAGGTGAATTGCAGCCCGGCGGCGAGGTTGTTCGGCAGCGTGACGGCAAGCGTGGTGGCAGCGGTGCAGTCCAGCATCTTGCCGGCGTCGGCCGCGGCAAGCGTGAAGGCCGCGCTGCGTGCCACGGGCGGCAGGGTGGTGGCGGCGGCCTCGGCGCGGTCTGCTGCGGCCACCGCGACGGCCGCGGCAGCCGACCCGCCGGGGCCCTGCACCTTGAACGCCTGGCGCGCACTGGTGATCGTTACGTTAGGCATTGGCCACCCACTTCACCGCCGTGATTTCGCCATAGGGCGCGCTCAGCTTCAGCGCGCCATCCACCCGCTGGATGTTGAAGCGGATCGTGCTGCCATCCACAGGCAGCAGCGCACGCTGCGCGGCCGAGAGGTTCACCGTGACCAGCCCTTTCGTCTCGGCCACCGCCTGATTCCGCACCACGATCTCCGCATCCACGCCGCTCACCAGCAGCAGCGCGCCGCCCGCCCATTCGATGGAGAGGCGGAAGGTCATGCCGGTGAGGTCAAGCGGCGCGTCTGCGTCATCGGTGAAGGTGAAGTCGCTGGGGTCGGTGTCCTGCACCCAGATTTCCCAGCGGGCGAAGCCGGTGTCGGTCATGCGTCAGGGCTCCTCGGGCGGGAGGGATTCGATCTGCGCTTGCACCTGCTGGAGCAGCGCCAGCAGCTCGGTCCGCGTGGGCAACGCGGGCGGGGCCGGGGTGGCGGGCTCCCACGCCGTGCCCGTCCAGCGGCCACCGATCTGCGCCTCGGCCCCGGCCGCGCGCTTGGTCAGCCCCTCGGGCGGCTGCCAGGCGCCTTCGGCCACCACGATGTTGCGCACGACGCCTTCGGCATCGAGCAGGGCGAAGCGCGCCATCAGAGCACGCCCCAGATGTCCATGCGGCCATCGCCACCCGCGCCGCTGGTCGTTCCCGTGCGGGTGCCGCCACCGCCGCCGCCAGGCTGTGCGCCGGCCGTGCCGCTGGTGGTGTTGCCGCCCGCACCGCCAGCGCCGCCAAAGGTGCTTGCGCCGGCCGCGCGGATTTCTCCGGCGTTGCCCACGCCACCACCACCGCCGCCGCCGTAGATCGAGGCGAAGCCTGCGATGCCGCTGCTTGAACCGCCGCCGCCGTTCCAGAAGGAGGATGTGACGTTGGCAAGCACAAGCCCGCCATCCCCGCCGAGCGGAGCTAACGAAATGCCCCCGCCGCCGCCAGCCGCTGAGCAGATCGAGCCGAAAGAGGATGCGCCGCCCGCGTTGCCATCGCCCACCGAAGCCGTGACGCCAGCGCCGCCCGCACCGATAGTCACGGTCTCAGAGGCGCCCACGGAAGCAAATGGGATATGAAATTGCAGGCACGCACCGCCACCGCCGCCAGGAGCAAAGTCACTGGATTTGCGCCCCGAGCCCCCGGCGCCCCACAGCAGCCCCGCAAACTGCGTGTAGCCCGGCGGCCTGATGAAAGTGCCCGAGGCGTCATAGCGGCGACGGAAACCGCGCATGACCATCGAGACAAAGCCCGTCCCGGTGCAGATCACCAACCGCGCCTCGCCCGGGTACATGATGAAGTTGGTCAGGCCGTCGATCTGCTCGGACCCGTTCGGGTCCAACGTGATGTCACCCGAACCATTGTTGGCGATATAGCAATACCAGCCATTCGTGAGCGTCGCCGCCGCCGCAAAGGTCTGCGTGAAGCTGCTGGTGCAATGGAAAAAGCCGCCGCGCTGCGCCGTGCCGAGGGCGGTGTTGCTGCTGCGCGCCTCGCGGAGGATCGTCGGCAAGGCGGCGGGCTGACCGACCAGAAACACATTCCAGCTTGCGAAGGTGCCACTGCCTGCGGTTTGCGCTACGCTCACCGTCAGGGCGCCCGTGCCGCTGTTATAGGCGGTGACGCTGCCGTCCATGAAGTTGGTGGCGCTGCTGGCGATGCGCACCGGCATGCCAATCACGAAGTTCTTCGCCGTCTGAACCGTCAGCGCCTGGGAGCCCGTGCCGATGGTGAGAGATGTGGTGGAAGTCGCCTGCGTCGCGGCGCCGCCCAGCGCGTTGCCCGCCGCCAGGATGGCGGCCTGCGCCGCGCCATCCGTGACGGTAATGCTCTCACCCAACATGAGAAGTAGCCAACTGCGAAACCCGCCATCGCGCATGTCGCGCGGGCCAGTGCCATCGTCAGAATAGACAATGCCGCTGCCGCCCCAGACGGTAGGGAAGGAGACCTGCGTCATAAGATTTCCTCAATCTGAACGGGGAAACTCATCCGGTTGTAATGCGGGATCGTGAGCGGCGCGGGATCGACCAGCCGGCCCAGGAAGCAATCGCGCACCCAGTCCTGCACACGATCCGGGAAGGGGAACCACAGAACCGGCGTATCCACGCCGAGCTGGCGCACCATCTCCACCGGACCCGTCATCGCCTCGGCACGCGGCAGGTTCTGGATGTCGGCCTTGACCATGCGGGGCGCGTCGCGGCGGTCGAAGTATTTGCTGCCGCCCAGCGCCTCTACCATCAGCGAGCGCGTGCGGCGCCCCGTGCTGTAGCCGTAGGAGACGTTCAGGCTGGGCTGCCAGCCGCGCGCCACCTCCAGCAGCCCAAGCTCGACGAAGCCAGCCGTGTTGCTAGGATCGTCCAACTCCAGCAGGAAGGCGCGGGCCAGCACCTGCTCCGGCAGCCAGATCGGCCGCGTCCAGATGTAGCCCTCAAGCTCCTCGGCCGTGTAGGTGCCGGTCCACCACCGGTCATCCTCCCACTCGACGGTCGGCCAGGGGTAGAGGATGGGCCAGACATCCACCCATCCCGTGTCGTACAGCACCACCGTGCGCGCGGCGTCGGCATAGAGGCGCAGGCGATAGCGCGCCGTGACGGTCAAGTTGTGCCGCACCAAGGCAAAGAGGCGGATTTGCCGGTCCTTCGCCAGCGTGCCGACAATCTGCGTGTCAGCCGGCGCGAGCGATGCCGAACGCGCCACACGCGCCAGCGGCAGCGTGCCGAGATTGGCGACGGGATAATCCGCCTGCCACGCGCCACCGCTCCAGGCCACGCCATCCGTCCAGCGCGGCCACCCGAAGACTACGTTTTCCGGCATGGCTATCCCCAGAGATCGAGCGTGACGAAATCAGGGCGGTCCAGCCCATCCACGCCCATGGTCAGGCCGATCACCACCATCAGGCGCCCGGCCGCGTAGCCGTAGCGCGGTACCTGCACGCTCACGATGGAGCCCAGATCCACCGCCGCGAGCTGCGCCGAGGTCAACACCGTGCCGAGACGCAGACGGTCCCGCCGCACGCTGGTCATGGCCTGGCGGCGCGCCGCTTCGGCCTCGGCGTCGGCCTCGCTGATGAGCAGGCTGTCAAAGGTCAGGTCAGAGGCGCCGAGGTGCTTGACCTTCACCGCCTCATCCTTGGCGACGGCGCTGCGCCACTCCTCGGCCAGATAGGCGGCGCGCGCATCCGTGACGGCGCCCGTCAACTCGTTGCGGCGCTGCGGCGTCCAGTTGCGGGCGTAGCGCAGCGTGGTCTGCCAGGTCGGCACGCCCCGCCCCTGGTCGGCCAGCGGCACGCGCTCCAGGCGGATGATATCGGCCGTCGTGGCGTTCGCCACCTCGCCACGGCGCAGCATGCGGAACGTGACCACCGGCGCGCCGTCAGGACGCTCCAGCCGCCGCATGCGCAGCTTGCCCAGGCGGTCGAAGCCCACCCAGGCGCCGACGCTGTTGGCGATGGCCTCCATCGCGGCCAGCGTCGGGCCGTCGCCCGGCGTCCAGATGCCCACCTGCGCGGCATTGGCGGCATCCAGCGCCGCCACATCGGCCGCATCGATGTCATCCGTCAGCAGGCCGCCGGGGCCGGCGGCAAGGCGGGAGAGCACCTGCGCCGCCGTGCGGTCGGCCGCCAGCGCGCCCTCATCCACATCGGCCGTGATGGCAAAGGTGGGCGATGAGCCCAGCCGGAACAGGCCACCCCCAAGCCACGCGCGCATCTGCCCAGCAGCGGGCGCCGTGGCCTGCAACGCCGCCAGGTCCGCATAGGGCGCGCCCGTGGCAATGGCGGTGCCGCCTTCATAGGCCGTGATCGCGGCCACCGGACCATCACTCACCTGCCAGATCTGCGCGGGCACGTTCACCTGCTTGGGCGCCATGTTGATGACGCGGCCGAAGATGCGCGGCTTGGTCTGGCCCTTGATGGTATCGGCCGTACCCTCGACGCCCGTCGCGCCGCTGTTGGTGCCCAGGTACTTCGCCGAGACCATCGGCTTGTCGAGCGTCCAGAGACGATCTCGCAGGCGCAGCGTCACCTGCGCATCGGTGAAGCTGGCCTGCTCAACGGTGCCGGTGAGCAGGATCGCCATGTCGGCATAGGGCGTGCGCTCCTCCCCTACGCGCATGACGAGGCGGCGGTCATCGAAGCCATAATCCGCCAGCGCATCCAGCGCGCCATCGGGGTTGGCCAGATTCAGCGCGCCGATGCCCTGGGCGATGCGGCCCGAGGTGGTGCCGGGCGCGAAGGCGGTGCGGGACAGCACCGGCACGCCCATGATACGGCCATCGAAGAAGCCGGGCGCGCCCGTGCCAGCCCAGCCGGAGGAGGCGAAGCGCAGCGTGCGGACGGCCGAGATCGCGGGGTCATAGGCTTCGATCTCGGCCAGATAGACGAGCTTGCTCATGCCGCCGCCGCAAGCTGCGCCTTGCCTTCCATCGAGGCGAGAAGGCGCGTCATGCGAGCGAGGAGATCGGCCTGCTCCTCGCTGCTGTTCACCCGCACGCTGTTGCCGCTGCGCAGCTCGGCCAGCACGCCTTGCATGAGCGTGGTGAGCGCCTTGGTATCCGTAGCCGCGATTTCGCCCTGCGGGCGGGGCGCGCGCACATCCCACCAGGCGCGCACATTCGTGTCGAATTGCGGATTGGGGTTGTTGATGGGGTCGAGCTGATAGGCGCGCATCGCGGCACTCAGGCGCAGCGCCTCCTCCACCCGCGCCGCTTCCTGCAACTGATTGTCCAGCGCGCCATAGAACAGGCCGGCATATTCCGAAGTCGCGGAACCGAAGACGCCCTTCGCCTCGCCCAGATACTCATTCAGGCCAAGCTGCCCGCGTTCGTATTTCTGTTGCGCGAGTGCGAAGCGCTGCTGGCCCGTGAGCGGCGAATTGCTGCCGAGGAAGGCCGCGTCCACCTCTTCCCGAAGCGAGGCGATGCCCTCCCGCATGCGCTGGCGCAGCGCCATCTCGTTGTCATTCGCAGCGCGCAGGGCTTCTTCCTGCACGCGCAGCCGCTCGCGGCCCGCCTGCACGGTCGCTTCAAGGGCGAGCTGCCGCTCCGCCGCCGCCTGCCGCTCCTTCGCTGCCGCTTCATTGGCATACTGCGTCACGATGGCCAGGCGCTCGGTCGCCAGCGTGCTTTCGACGCGGGTGATGTAGCCGGCCACCTCCTCCGCCGTCAGGCCCAGAGCCTCAAGCTCGGCGCGGGCCTGCTTCATCTGAACTTCAGCCTGCACATCGAAAGCCAAGAGATCGGCGTTGCGATTATCCCCCACGGCGCGGGCCGTGCGGATATCGAGGTTGTTGCCGAAGTTGCGGACGGCGGTGGCGCGCTCATCACGCAGCTTCTGCAACTCGCGCTCGCGCGCCGCCGTCATCGCATCCACGCTCAGGCCCAGCTCGCGCGCCTTGTCGATGGCGGGCTGGAACTGCGCGGTGAGCTGGTCAATGCTCTGCTGGAAGGCGGAGACGGGCTCGGTCGCCTGCGTCAGGACCTTGTAGGTCTTCTCATACCATTCGAGGTTCTGGCTCAGCACCTCCACGGTGGGGCTGGCGGCGAGGATGCCGGCATAGTCGCCCGTGGCGGTGCCCTGGCGCTTGAACTCCTCGAGGATGAGGCGCGCGGCGGTCTCGGCCAGCTGCTTGGAGCCGGCTTCGTCATTGGCGAAGGCCTGGGTGTTGGCGCCGACCTGGAGGTAGAGCTGGCCGGGGCCCGAGCCGCGCGAGCTGGTGACGCCCACCGCCACATCGCCGCCGATGCGCGCGCCGCCGAGCTGATCGCCGATGCGGCGAGCCATGTCGGCGATGGACGCGACGGTGCTCGACGCGGCGTCGCGGTTGCCCTGGCTGAAGCGATCCCCGCCCAGGCCCTCATAGGTCTGGTTATCGGTGTTGAGGTTGATGCGGGAGAGCTGGCCGCGCCCGCTCTGCTGCTGGCCGGGCAGGGCCGCGCCCGCGATGGCCAGCAGGCCGGCCAGGACCCAGCCCGCCACGGGGATGGTGGCGCCGGCCAGCATGGCGACGCCCAGGCCCGCCGAGAGCGCGCCGCCGGCGGCGGAGGTGTAGCCGCCGATGCCGCCGCGCTGGAGGCCCTGATACACGCCATACGCGCCACCCGCGATGGAGGCGGCGCCGCCGATGGCACCGGCGGCGCTCAGTCCCGCCGAGCCATCGACGATGGGAATGCCGCCAGCGCCGATCATGCCGTTGGTGCTGAGCGAGGGTGCCACCACCTGCGTGTTCAGCAGGCCATCAAGGCCCGCGAAGCCGGTGTTCGCCAACCCATTGCCGGTGAAGGCGTTGCCCAGGTTGCCGAAGCCGCCCGCGCTGCGCAGCCCGAGAAGCTGCCCGGCCTGGTTCAGGCCGCCCTGCATGCCGCCGGCATCGGCCACGGCGCCCGCGCCGCCCATGGTGCCGGAGCCGCCAAAGAGGCTGGACAGGCCGCCGCCGCTGCCACCACTGACGACGCTGGAGATGATCGGCTGAAACACCTGGCGGGACAGCACGGAAGACACGCTGCTCAACAGGATGTTGCGGAAGGCATTGCCGAAGCGCTGCGCCGCGGTCTCGCCGTTCTTCGTGCCCTCGAAGATCCCGCGGGTGGTTTCCAGCGCCAGGCGGTCACCCCAGTTCTGGGAAAAGCGATCCGCCTCGGACTGCCGGCGCTCCGCCTCGCGCTCCGCCGTGCGCTCCGCCTCCGCCTCCGCACGGCGGCGCGCGGCAGGATCGAGCGCGGTGCCACGCAGCTGGGCCGATACCTCGCGCACGGTGCGGGCGTCGGCTTCGCTCACCAGCAGCAGGCCGGAGGAGGCCTCGCGCCGCAGCTCGACATAGGCCTCGGCGATGTCCCGCACAGCCGCCGCGGTGCCCCGCGCGCCATCACGGGCCGGGCGCAGCCCCTCATCCGCTTGACGGCCGCTGTCCACGGCGCGGGTCGCGAGTGCCAGGTACTCGGTCTGCGCCTCGCGCAGGCGCTCCTGGATCTCCGCCAGCGGCACCTGGGCCGCCTCCATCTCGCGCCGGGCGGCGGCGGCGAGGTCGCTCGCGCGTTTCAGGATCTGCTCTTCGCGCGTGCCGGCGTCACGCGCCGTCCGCCCCGCTTCCACGCCGCCGGAGCGCAGCGCGGCCAGCACCGCCTCGTTGCGGCGGATTTCGCCCGCGATGGCGCTCTCAGCGATGCCGATGCCGCCCTGGCGCAGCGCGTTGAGCTGGCGCCCGGCATTCATAATCTCGGTGGCGAGGCTGCCGAAGCGGGCGGCGTAGCGCGCCACCACCTCGTCCGAATTGCCCATGGCCTCGGCCGCGGCAACGGCCTGGACAGCAAGCTGGCGCTGCGCCTGGTCCAGCTGCGCGGCGGCCGGCAGAAGGTCCAGCGCCGCATCACGCATCTGCGTGAAGCTCTGCGCGCTGGAACCGCCAGCCTGGGCAAGCCGGTCCGCCTCCGCCGCCAGCGCGCGGATGTTCTGCTGCGTCTGGCCGGCCTCGGCGCCGATGCGCTCGAGCAAACCAGCCAACGGCACCAGCCGCTCATCCACGCGCGCGAGGCCGAGATCCTCGCCCAGGGCATTGGTGGCGTCGCGCGGGCGGAGCTGCTGCAGCACGCCGCTGGAGAGCGTGCCCTGCAAGGCCTCCCGCATGCGGCCGGCCTCAAGGTCCAGCGCCGCACCGCGCCGCTCGACCAGCAGCGTCTCGGCGCGCGCGGCGGCGAGGCCCATGCCGCGATACTCCTCGGCCAGCAGGGCCACCGCCTCGGCCTCAGATTGCAGGCCGCGCTGCCGGCGCTCGGCCGCGTCGTTCAGCCGGTCATAGCCTTCCTTCACCGCATCCGTGGCTTCGGCCAGGGTATCGGCCGCGGAACCGAGGCCCACCATCTGCGCGGCCAGCGTGCCGAAGACCAGCAGCGCGCCGGCGATGGCGCCACCCGTGCCAAAGGCGCCGAGCAGCTGCGCGCCCTGCACGCCGAAGGCCATCAGGGCATTCTGGCCCATCTGCACCTGAGTGACGAAGTCCTGCACCTGGAAGCCGGCCTGGCCCACCACGCCGCCAAAGCCACGCGCGGAGGATGCCGCCTGGTCATTGGCCGCGCTAAAGCGCTGGACTGCCGCCGCCTGCGTGCTGAGCGCGCCGTTCTGCGCGAGCATGGCGGCCGTCTCGGCCTGGATGCGGGCGATGGAGCGATCCCGCTGCGCGGTCGCCGCCTCGCGCAGCTGGGCGGCCCGCTGGGCGGTGGCGAGGCCCGCTTCCTCGGCGCGGTTGATGTTCGTCACCTGCAGCGCATACTTCTCGGCCGCCGCGGCAGCGGGGTCGAGCACCGCTTGCGTGCGGGCAAAGGCGCGCTGGAGCGCGGCGCTGGACTGTTCCGTCTTGCCCGCCGCGCCGGCGATCCCGTCGAAAGCCGTCTTGCCGGCCTGGCCGATGGCCTCCAGCCCCTCCTTCACGCCATTGGCCTGGAGGCGGATCGGGAGCGTGACGCCGGCGGTGTTGCTGCCGCTCATGCTGAACCACCTTCCAGGGCCTGGGTGACGTTGGTGCGGAGCTCGCCCATCGCCTGGGCACGCACCGCTGCGAAGTCGAGCAGCCGCGGCGCGCGGGTGGCGCGCAGCAGCAGGAACAACGGCGTGCCCCTCCCGCCCTCACCGGGGCGGAACAGCACGGCCAGCAGCGCGCCGGGGCGCGCCTTGGACGGGAAGAGCACGATCCGCGCGCGTGGCGCACCGCCCTTGCGGGGGCCGATGGCAGCGCCCTTCCGGGCTTGCGAGATGCTCACAATGTCGGCCCGCAGGGCTTCGGCCGCGTCATCCAGGCGGCTGGCCTTGCGCTTGCGCTCGCCCGGCACGGCGCCGCCCTTGCGGCTGACACTGGTATGGCCGAATCCCATCTTGATCGCGGCGTCGAGCGCGATCACCAGGAAGCGGGAGCGGCGCGGGACGATGGCCGCGCCTTCCATGAACGCCTCATGCAGGACGGGCGAGCGCGAGTAGATCAGCGCGGCGGGGCGCAGCGTGCGGCGGCGGCCCTGCGGATAGGTTTCCATCCGCCAGGCCTTCTCCAGGCCCGCCCCCAGGCCCGCCGCGCGCGTCTGCCCCCTGAGCTTGCCAGCGGCGGATTCAGAAGTGCGCCGCACCGCCCCCGCCAACCGGTCGGAGAGGCCATCCACCTGCCGCGCGATGGCGTCGCGCAGGTCGCCCTCGATGTTCATCGTGATCATGAAGGGGCTTTCGGCTAAGCTTCAGCGCCCTTGATGGAGAGCAGAATGAAGCCGCTGGCGATTACGTTGATGGGTCTGACCTGGGCGGGATCGGCCCTGGCCTACACACCGGCCGATTGCCGCGCGATAGACCGTGCCGTGCGATTGGTGATCGCGGCCGAAAGCGAGCGCGCAGCGCCACTGGAAGCCTTGAACAACATCGTCATGCCGCACGGACGCAGCCAACCGGATACGCCGCTGGGTCAAGCGCATACGGCGCTCATGGTCGAGATGTTCGACATGCTGCAGCGTCACGCGCGACTGCTGCGTGCGCTGGAAGATTACCAGCACCAGCTGCGACTGTGCGGACGGCAGCCCTAACCCCCCGGCCGCTCCTCCCGCATCTGCGCATCCACCCCGGCCAGGATGTTGAACGCATCCACCAGCCACGCCGCCTGATCCCCCACACCGCCGGCCGCCGGCCAGTTCACGATGCCCGCCTCCCCCCGGCAGGCGAACCAGAGCCGCACGAAGCTCATCCAGGCGGGCCCTATGCGCTTGCGCGGGTTTTCCTCGAACTCTTCCCCCGCGAGGAGCCAGCGCCCGCCGCCTTCCGGCTGGTCCCCGCCTTGGCAGGCGCCGGGGTCCCGGGTGAGGGCGAGGGCGATGCGGAGTTTCCCTCCGCACGCCGGCCCGGCTTCATCAGCGCATGCGCCTGCCAGCCGACGGCGGGCAACTCCTCCAGCGCCGCCAGCGCCTCCATGCAGGCGGGCGAGGCCACGCCATCCACCGCCTCGAAGGGCGGCAGGCCTGGGCCTTCCCAGCCGCGCAGCGCGTGCATCGCCGCCACCCAGGGCAGCTTCGCCAGGCGCTTCTGGCGCGCCACCAGCAGCTCGACATAGACCGGCGCCTTGATCAGCTGCAGCTCGATCTGCCCGAAGCGGGAGAGGGCCTGCGCATCGGCCGGCGCCTCCTCCCGCGCGGCGACGATCTGCATCAGCTCCTCCGCGTTCGCGGGCGCGGCGTCGAGGATCGCGGCGCGGGCGGCCACCATGAGCTGCGCGTCGCTCGGGTAGAGGCCCGCGATGCGCGTGACATCGGCCTCATAATCGATCCGCTGGAAGTAGCTCAGCGGCGCCAGCAGATAGGTGCGCGGGCTGCCATGCGGCGTGAAGCGCTCGATCGCGCGCGCCGAAGTGATGGGCTTGTCCATCAGGGCGCGTCCACCGGCTTCGGCGGCAGGCTCGGCTTGGCCGGGGCGGGCTCGGCCACCTCCACCATCACCTCGCCTTCCGGTTCGGCCAGCAGGGCGATGTAGCCGCCCTCCTCGCTGCGCAGGTACCGCTCGGGCGGGATCACGCCCTTGTCGTCATGCAGCGCCACCAGGTGGCCGGGCAGCGCCAGGCGCAGGCGCGCGCGGTCAATCCAGGGGGCGGGGGTCTTCGTGGCCATCGGGGCCTCCTTCAGAAGCTGGCGAGGAAGAAGGGCGCGTCGGCCAGGTTGGCCTCGGCGGTGATCTGGTTGATCGAAAGGCCCTGCCGGTCCCCCGGGTCACCCATGGTCTGCCGGATGGCAGGCTGGCTCACGATGAACCGGTTGCCGGCCACGCTGCCCAGCCGAGCGAAGAGCGAGCGGCTGTTGCCGGCCCGGAAGGCCGCGATGTTCGCCGCCTGCGTCGTCGTGTCCCGCTGCGGGTCGAAGGTGGTCTGCACCGCGCGGCCAAGAATCTGGCCGGGGTCAAAGCCATCGGCCGATTCCGGGTTGGGCGGCAGGATGATGTTGTTCCGCAGATCAAAGCTCATCTGGCTGACGCGCATAACCTCGCGCCCAAAGCGCGCATTGCCATTCACCCAGATGGGCAGGGACTGCGCGGAGCCGGCGGTGAGCGCCGTGGGCAGCGCGGCCGGCGCCGGGTTCCCCAGCATCTTGCCGCGATAGGTGAAGGTCAGCATGCCGCTCTGGCCCGCGGTGAGACCGAGGCGCACGCTGCCCTGGAGGCCGGTGAACTTCGACACCAGCCCGTCCTCATAGACGTAGAGCGTGCCCCACTTGATCTTCGTCTCATCCGTGATGGCGCGATACAGCACATGCGGCGGGATCTGCACCGTGGTGCTGGTGCTGAGCGCGGCGCCGAAGGTCACGCCGAAATCGGCCACCTTGCCGGCGGTGTAGTCCAGGATGGGCAGGATGGCGCCGCCCACCGGGTTCACGGCGAGGATGGCGGGCATGCCGCGATACATCTGCGCCGTGGTGCCGAAGCCGGTGCCCAGCGTGCCCGTCGTCACCGTGCCGGCGGTAAGCGCCGCGGCGGCCACGCCGGTGGCGTCCACCACCTCTTCCACCGCGCAGGAGGGCATCATCTTGCCCCAGGCGGGCGGGGTGGCCGCCGCGCCGCTGCCGCGGATCGGGACGTTGATCGTGATGTTGGCCTCGAAGGCACCAGGCATGCCGGGCGCCATGTCGAGCGAGCCGGTGAAGCTCGGGTCCTCGACCATCCGCGGGTTGTAGGTGTAGCTGCCCTCACCCAGGACGAAATCGGCCAGCACGGGGCTGTCGGCGATTGCGTCCACGCCGGGCGTGGCTTCCTGCTTGAAGGCAAACGCCGAAAAACGCTTGCGGATGGTGGCACCAGCCATGGGGACCTCCGGTCAGTCGCTGTAGGGGTGGCCCGAGGCGGTGACGCACCGCACCCGGAAGGGTTGAACGAATTCACCGCGCGGCTTGGCGGATTCCTCGGCGTCGAAGAGCTGCACGCCATCGCCGCCGATGGCGATCACGTCGAACACCACGCCGGCCGCGTAGCCGTTCAGCGCGGCCATCACCTGGGCGCGGAGCGTGTTGGTGGCGATGCGCGTGGCGGTGTCGGTGCTGCCGACGCAGTGGCCGGCGATGGTGATTTCGATGTCGTGGTACTCGGCGCCCGGGTCCTGCGTGAGGTCCGGCGCCGGCGTGTCGCCCTGCGTCACGACCAGGCGGGGGCATTCGCCATCCGCCACCGGGGCGCGGCGGTCGAGCTCCACCGGGGTGCCGGTGACCACGGCGCGCAGCTGCGCCGCCACGGCATCCATTGCGGCATCCCAGACGGTGGTGGGCATCAGGAGGCGGCCTGGCTCAGCGTCAGGTCATGCATGGCGCGCATCGGATCGGTCTCCACCTGCTCGACCTTGAAGAGGTTGTCCGGCCGCGCGAGGGACGGGATGCGCAGCTGGTCCCCGCGCGCGGGGGCGGCGACGGCGGAGGCCGGCACCGAGGCCATGCGGCGCTTCGCGAGCGCCAGGCTGCCGGCGTGCTCCACCGGCTCGGAATAGACCACGCGGCAGGCGATGCTGGGGCCGGAGGCGGGCAGATAGACCGCGTCCAGCCCCATGTTCGGGTCCGCCACCAGGGCGGCGGCGGCCCTGGTAAAGGCGTCGCTCATTCGGCGCCGTCGGCGTTCTGGCCCTCTTCGGCCTCACCACCCTCGCCCTGCCCCTCGGAGGCACTTGCCTCCTCGGTGGCCTGGGGCTCGTTCAGCAGCTCGGCGTCACCAGCCTTGAGCATGGGCGCCGCCTCAGCCTCCGGCAGGTCCAGGATGGTGCCGGCGGGGACGATGCCGCCGCCCGGCGTCGCCGCCTGCTTCAAGGTGCGGATGTGCATGGATCAGCTCCCCGAGGGCGTGCCGCGGTCGAGCTTGACGCGCACCGTGGCGTCACCCGCCAGCGCCGCCGCCCAGGCCATGCCGACATGGAAGTTCGACGTCGCCGTGGTGGTGATGCGCCGGTTGGCGTTGTCCCAGAAGACGCGCACGCCCTGGGAAATGGCCAGCGCCGGCTCCTTGGTGATGTCATAGACGCCGGTCGTGTCCAGCACGACGGAAGCGCCGTTGGCCGCGTCATTCTGCGCGACGCCGAAGACCGCCTGCACCAGGGCGCCCTGGCCGGAGGTGAGCGCGTAGGGGGCCGCAACGGCGATCTTGTCGCCGGGGCCGACATAGTTCTTTGCCATGGATGGAAGCTCCTGCGCGCCTGGCGCGCCTCATGAGGGAAAGGATGCCGGGCCGGCCCATGCCGGCCCGGCGGGCGGCATCAGGTGCCGGAGGCTCGGGCCATGCCGCGCCAGTCGGTCGCCTTCGCGCCGAAGTTGTGCGTGCACTTCACGATGGTGCCGTCCGTGTCCTCATCCACGTAGGTGGTAACTTCCGGCGTCTCCATGCCCTCGAGGTAGGCATACTCGACGGTATCCACCTCGGCGTTGTTGGCCACCAGGTACCACTGCGTGGCCGAGGAGAGGCGCGGCTCCACGATCGGCGTCAGCGACGTATTCGGGTTCGGGTTCGTATTGCCCGGCGAAGAGGCCACGAACTGCGCGGAAGTGAACTGGAGGGCCAGCATCTCCAGAGTGGCCGGAACCAGCAGGAACTGCGGGGTCAGGTCGATGATGTCGCCATTCGGCGCCGTCTGCGTGCGCATGACGCGGCGGCCGACGCCCAGGCCCTGGACGCTGATCACACCATCGCCGGCGCCGAAGCCCGCGACGCCATTGCCGAAGATGTTCGCATGGCCCGCCGCGAAGAGGGCCACGCTGTCCGACATGTTCGGGTTGCTGTTCAGGATGCCATAGACGGTCTCGCTCTCCATCCGGGCGGCGGCCGTGCCGAAGAGCTGCGGCACGCGGGAGAAGCCCGAGAGGTCATCATTCACGATGGCCTCGAAGGAGATCGAGACGCGCCGGCCAGCGCGGAAGAGCTGGTAGGCCTCGGCTGATTCGCCCACGGTGCCGAAGGTGATCTCGCCCGCCTCCTGCCCCACGGCCGCGATCTGCTGGAGCGCCGGCGCGCCCGAGAGGTTGATCACGCGGAAGGACTTGAAGTCCGGCAGGGTGCGCTGCCGCGCCCAGGCGGTGAAGCTGCGCCGCGCGGAGCCATAGCCATCGCCCAGCGCCTTGCTGGCGGTGTTGGCCAGCAGGTTCGGGAAATCGCTGGTGGTGTGCAGGCCGACGCCGGAGCGCATCAGCATGCCGCGATGGTTCATCGCGAGCTTCGCCACCTCCACCTTCGTCAGGCCGCGCGTCTGGCCGCCCGCCAGGTGGATGGATTCCCGCGCCAGGTCGATCAGCGACATGCCGCGGAACTCGCGCGCCTCGGCCGGCAGCTCGCGCGTGACACCCGCGCGATGCTCGATCGCGATCTGCAGGGCGCTGCGCTTCGTGTCGCCCTCATCGCGCGTGATCGTGATGGCGGCCGAGTTGACCGTGCCGCCGGCCGCGCGGCGCTCGGCCATGATCTCGATCAGGCGCTGCTGCGCGGCCTCGAGCGTGGCACCGCTCTCGATCAGCGCGGCGGCCTCGCTCTCCAGGCCCAGGTGGCGCGCGGCGGTGTTGATGGAGCGGATGCGGGCCGTCTCGGCCTCGCGCGCCTCGGTGGCGGCGGCCGCACGGGCCGCGTCCAGCGCGGCGGCGTCGTTGGTCTCGGCGGGCGGCTGGCCCGTCGTGCTGTTGGGTACGGCCATGCGGGCCTCCTGCTGAGCCGGAGCTTCCGGCGGGGTGGTGGTGGAAACCGCACGGGGTGCGGGGGTGGACGGGCGCGCGCGGGTGCCCGCGCCCGGATCGGCCGGAACCGGCACGAAGCTGATCTCGCCGGGCGTCCAGCGCGCGGCGGTGCGGATCTCGACCTGCTGGGAGGTGCCGGGCGTCACCACCCATTCGTCCACCCAGTAACCGGCCGAGATGTTGCGGATGATGCCCGCCTGGATGTCGCGGACGATGCCCTGCACATCCTCCCGCTCGGAGAAGCGGAGCACGGCGCGGCCTTCTCCGCCTTCGATCCAGGCGCGCTCGACCACGCCGATCTGGTCGCTCAGCTCCCAGCTCGAATGCGTGTCCAGCACCGGCGCGCCGGCATTGAGGCGGGAGAGGTCCACCGCCTCTTCGCTCACGGTCAGGCGCTCGATGTAGTGGCGGCCCTCCCACCAGTCGTAGCGGCGGACATCGGCGCCGGTGGTCCACGTCACCTCGACGGTGCGGGCCTCGGCGTCATAGGTCCCGGGGCGGAAGCTGGCCTCGCGGCGCAGCGGCTCACCCGCGCGCCCCTCGCGGGGCGTCGTCATGCGATCGGCCATGCGGCCCTCCTTGTCAGGTCAGTTGCCGGGCGTGGGCTCGGCATTCGCCGCACCGCTGAGGGCGGTGCGCGCGGGATCGGTGTCGAGCACCAGGCCGGCGGCGTCGGCCGCCGCCTTGTACTCGGCCTGTTCGGCCAGGGTGCGGCGCCAGTCGTAGCCGCGGCTGCCGATGGCCTCGGGCGAGCTGGTGAGGCCGGCGCGGATGGCGCGGATCTCGGCCGTCACGTCTTTTACCGGGTCCACCCAGTGGCGCTTCGGGAAGCCCCACTCGCACGCCATGCCGGGCACGCCGGAGGTGGCCTGCACGCGGCGCCAGGCGCGCTTCAGCAGCATCGGCTCGACCATCAGCCACTGCCACGCGTCGAGCAGGTTCCAGAACTCGAGCTTGCCCGCCCGCATCGAGGAGTAGTTCGCGTTGCTGAGGTCGCCCGTCAGCTCGGCATAGGGCAGGCCGAGGCCGGCGCAGATCGCGTAGAGCTCCCACCGCAGATAGGCATCAAGGCCCTGGTCCGCCGGCGGCGAGCTGAACGTCACCGATTCGCCGGGCAGCAGGCGTTTGATGGTGCCGGGCGCGATCTTCTCGATGCCGCGCTGTTCGCCCGTGGCGCTGGTCTCGGTCCGGACCGCGCCGAGGCCGCTGGTGGCCGGCGTGCCTTGCGTCGTGACGAAGGCGGCGAGGGCCGCGGTGATCTTCTTCCGCCAGCGCTCGGCCTCGATGTAGTCCGACATGTCCCGCAGGCCGAGCATGCTCGCCGCCATCCAGGGGATGCCGCGCAGCTGGCCGGGCCGCACCTTGTGGAAGATGTGATCCACGAATTCGGCCGGCACCCGCACGCGCTCGCTCAGGCGGTTGAGCATCGGGTACATGTCGCCCGGGTGCTCGCGGAACAGGTGGTACGCGACGCGCTCGCCGCGCGCACTCAGCTCGATGCCGCCGATGATCCGGCCCGAGCCGTTGCGGGAGACCTCGTTGAAGCGCTCGTCCAGATAGTCGGGCTCCAGCACGCGCGTGGCCCAGCCGCCGGCGCGGCGCCGATCCACATCCCAGAGCACCAGCGCCTCGCCGCTTTCGACCACGGTGCGGATGGCGAGCGCTTGCTGGGCCTCATGGCCCAGGTCACTCTCCGCATCGCACTCCTCCGCGAAGCCGCGCCAGGCGGAGAGGGCGCGGTTGCGCGTGCGCTCGGCGCCATCCACCGTCCGGGGGACGACGCCCGTGCCCACGATGTGCGCCGGCAGCTTCAGCAGCGCCGTCTTCGCCCAGGGGTTGTTCCGGCCCAGATCGCGCGAGCGATCACGCAGGGTGCGCAGGGCCGGTGCATCCTCGGTGCGCGCCGAGGTGGAGGGCGCCCGCCAGCTTTTTGTCGCGCGCGAGGGCTTCGCCGCGTCATAGGCGCGCAGGAACGCCTCGGCCTGCACATGGGCGCCGATGCGGCGCAGCGCCCAGCCGGGCGCCAGCGGCATCAGCGCGCGCTCGAGGAGGAAGCGGGCCATCAGTCCCGCGTCCACTCGGCATACGTCACGCCGCCGCGCATCAGCGTCGGGTCCTGCGCCACGGTCGCCACCTCGGCCGCCATCGAGGCGCGGAGGCTGCGCAGATCGTTCAGGCTGGTCTCCGCGTACTTCACCAGCCGCCCATCGGAGAATCGCACCTCGGCCGTGCGCTGGCCGGAGGCGAGCGCCACGATGGCGCGATCCACCGCGTTCAGGTCATCGGTCGTGAAGGCCATCTGTGCTTCCTTTGGGCTCAGTCGCCCCAGAAATCCTCGGCGCCGTCGAACAGGCGCTCCTCGGCCGCACGGGGCGGAGCGGCCTGCACCTGGCTGGCGCGGCGCTCGGTTTCGAGCGCCTGCGCCTCCACGGCCGCCTGCGCCTGCGCTTTCAAATCCGGCGCCCAGAGCGCAGCCAGATCCGCCTGCGCGGCCTCGGGCGGGCCCAGGCGCTCGCGCTCCAGCGCGGCCCATTCCGCGTCGCTGAATCCAACAGTCGCGTGGCGCGCCAGCGCGCGGCAGTAGACCGCAAGGTCCCACTGCTCGTTGCGCGCCCTGATCTTGACCCACATGCGGGATTCGAAGCCGCCGCGCGTTTCCGTCACCTTGCAGGCCTCGGCCGTCAGCTGCTCGAAGAAGTCGATGGCCAGCGCCTGCGGAAAGCGCATCGCTCCCTTCGGCCAGGTGCCGCTGGCATCCGGACCCATCTCGGTCAGGCGCAGCGCGCTGGCGACTTCCGTCTTCAGATCCCAGGTGCCGACGGGCCAGAGCTGCACCATGCCGATCTTCCGGCCCTGGTAGTCCACATCTTGCGGCGAGGACTTGCCCACGGGCGGCTCACCCCATTTCGGCCGGCCATCCAGCGCCATGACGCGCGGCGAGGCGCGGTGCGCGTGGCGGCGGGCGTAGGCATAGACGCGCTGGGGCAGGTAGCTTGAATCAACCCCCACCGCTTCCGGCGCCCATTCGCGCCCCCAGGCGTCGCGCCACTTGCGGCCGATCACCTCATCCATATCCAGCCACACCGGATCGAGGTTCGGATCGCCATCGAGGATGCCGCCATCAATCCACCACTGGCCGAAGTGCCGGTCGAAGGCATAGACGCCCCATTCCAGGCGGTCGCCCTGGACGTCCACCGCCAGCGTCAGGAACAGGCAGCCTGGCGGGATGCGCTTGGCCGACCAGGCCTCACGCCGCCGCCAGAGGGTTTCGTGCGCCGGCACGTCATAGCGGGGCTCATGCGCCTCGCCCTTCACCTGCTGGGTGAAGACCTTGTCCTTCACCGGATCATCGGCCGACTTCTCGCGCTGGTCCGCGATCCAGGACCAGGGCACGAAGGGCGAGTAGAGCGCGTTGATGCGGTAGCTCGGGTGGATCTCGGCCAGCTCGGGCCGCTCATGCACCCAGACGCCGTTGGCCAGCATGTCGGCCTTGGCGCGATGGTTGATGCCGGCGCCGCACCCGGCGCAGTGGTACTCGGCCTTCGCGGGCTCGCCCGTCGGCCAGCGGAGATTGTCGAAGATCAGCGGCTGCCGGTGGTCACAGTGCGGGCAGGCCACATGGAACAGCGCGCGCGAGCCCTCCTCGTAGCGCGCCGTGATCCGACAGGAGCCTTTGGTGCCGGGCGTGCTGACGGCGATGATCTTCTCGCGCCCGGTGAAGGCCATGGTCCGCGCTTCGGCCATCGCCACCGGGTCCCCGCGGCCGTCCACGTCGAACGGGAATTCCGCGATCTCATCCAGCATGACCACGGGCACCGAGCGCATCTGCAACCCCTTGGAGGAGTTGGCGCCCGTCAGCTCGATCTGGCCGCCCGGGAATTTCTTGACGCGCGTGGTGCTGCCCGTTTCGTCCCGGCTGGTGAGCGGCTTTACCCTGGCCTTCACGGCGGGGGTGTTGCTCAGCAGCGGCTCCAGCTTCTCCCGGTTGAAGGCGCCCGCCTCATCCAGCGACGGCACGACGAACAGGACCTTGCACGGCGTCTCGTCAATGATCTGGCCGAGCACATTCAGCTCGACATTCGTCTTTCCTACCTGGGCCGAGGCCAGCAGTGTGACCCGCCGCGATGGGTGGGTGACCCCGCAGGCCTCCATGACCTCGCGCAGATACGGCGTGCGGCTGGTGCGCCACGGCCCAGGATGCGGGCCTTCTTCGGAACCCAGAACGCGCTTCGCATCCGCCCATTCCGCCGGGGTGCGCTCAGGCGGCGGCTTGAGCCCCCGCGCTGCCGCCAGGCGCACCAGCCGGCGCGCGCTCGTCAGACCGTCCAGCGGCATCGTCTTCGTCGCGCTCCAGGGTCTCAGCGATCTCGCGCAGGGCCGTGTTGAACAGGCGGCGGAGGCGGGCCTCCATGACGGCGGGCTCAGTCACCTCCAGCAGGCTATCCGCCCAGGCGCGCGGGGCGGCCATGAACTTGTCCCGCACGGTGCGCCAGACGTCCTCCTCTGCCGCGGCGGTCTCGGCGGCGGAGACCAGCTCTGCCTTGCGGGCTTTGAGCTCGATCTCGGCGCGCTCCGCATCGGCGGCGAGCTTTCGCGTGCGCTCGACGGAGAGCTGGGGGCCGCTCAGGACCTTCGTCACCTCGCTCGGCCGGGCGGCTCCAGTGGTCTGCAGCGCCGGGTCGAGATCGGTCTGACGGAGAGCCTGGTACTCCTCGAGGTCAACCTTTCCGTCTTCGCCAACGAGGCCGCGCGCCCGCGCTTGGCGCGAGACGGTGGATTTATGAACGCCGACGCGGGAGGCGATCTCCGTGATGGTCAGGCGTGGCATGCCGGCCCCCGTTGCGGGTTGTGCAACTGGCGTTGCGGGTTGCACCCTCTGCCGCAACCCCCACTACCAAGCTCTCGCGTGCTTGTTGCCCGCATACAGGTGAAATGGGGAAGGACCCATCGATAGGGGCAGGGCCAGGCCCCTCAAACGCAAAGCGCCCGGGGGAGTTTCCTCCACCGGGCGCACCGATCGCTGCCCCGTTTTGTCAACATCACCGTCGCACGTCAAGCACGAAGTTACCGGCCGAGGTAACGCTTCGTCCCTGACGGCGTGAAGTAGTAGCGACCACCCCTTGGCCCCACGCAGGGATTCGCCGCGGTGCAGTTTCCGCCCAGTTCCGGCGGCGCCACCGGCACCGAGCGCGCAGCCGGAGCGGTGCGCTGCCGGGCGTAGCAATTCAGGCGCGCGGCCGGGTCGGAGATGCCCGAGCACGCCTGCGCCCACGCCGGTGCCGGGGCCAGCAGCATGCCCACCAGGATGATGACCTGCCACATGCCTCCAGCCTGCCCGATGCGCGCGCCCATCATCCAGCAAGATCACAGCCAGGGCGTGGCCGGCGCCGCCGGGCGCAGGGGAAACCAGCGCGTCAGCTTCCGCTCCACCTGCAACGCCAGGGCCAGCAGCATCAGCGCCGAGTGCCAAGCCGTATATTCCGCCTGCGCGGCCAGGATCAGCGCAGCCGAGGGCGCGTACTCGACCGGGCAAGTGCCATAGCGCTTGCCCTTGTCGCTCCACTCCACCAGCACGCGCCCATCCCGATGCATGCGCGGCACCGGCCGCGGCACTTCCCGCACCATCGCATCTGGCCGCTCCGCCCGCGCCGCGTTCTGGATGACCAGGCGCCAGTGCGGCAGCCCCTGAACGCGACCCGTCAGCTGCATCACGGCCCGATGCACCAGCTCGGCATCCTCGTGCAGCCCGCCAGCCGAGCGCCCACCGCCATCCACACGCCAGCCGAGCAACGCATTGCGCGCTACTGCCAGCACGCCGCAGGCTGAGCTGCGTTGCCGCACCAACCCATCCGCCTCGCCTTCCTGGTCGAAAAGCCCGATGCCGCGCTCGATCACCACATCCGCCCGCTGGTCCCGATAGGTCCAGACCAGCAGATCCTCGATGTCGATGGGCTGGCGCTGCAACGCCGAAGCCCGGGCCGATTGTGCCACCACCATGTCCATCAAACCCCTCCTGATTGCCTGACCACCGCAACGTCCCTCGCGTCCCTTCCTTGTCCCTCCCCAACCCATTCAAAACAAAGGAAAGGGACAGAAGGGACGTGAGGGACGCACCATTTGCGCAATACGCGCGCCCGCACACACATGTGAGGAAGCGCCCGTCCCTCGCGTCCCTTCGTCCCTTCCTTGCGAAATCAAGGGCTTCGGAAGGGACGCTCACTCACCCGGATCGTCCCTTCCGTCCCTCCAATCGGTCGCGACGGGCAGGAAAACGCCAGGAACCCAGACGCAGCGATGCTTCTCGCCCCTTGCGAGGGTCACAGGGAGCGGCGGTCTCACCGCCTCCGCCTCGCCCTGCCGCAATCGGGAAAGCTCCTCGCCCCACTTCCCACCCTCCCAGCGCGTGTCCTTGAAGATGGCCGCGAGGCGCGGGTGCTTGTTCATCACGTAAAGGCCAGGCGGCCCGCTTCCGCTCAGCGGATAGGGCCCGACGCGCAGCCCGTGGTCGAACAGGTCGCGCCGCGCCTGTTCCGGCACTCCCTCGCTCCGCATGGCCTCAATGATCATGCTGCGCACGGTGGGCCGGTCCCCCTTGCGGTAGCTCTCGAGGCCCGAATGCAGCAGGTGATGCCAACATGTCCGCGGCGCGCCATCCAGCTCGCGCTCCTCATCGCCCGGCATCGCCCAGGCCAGGTCATCCAGCTCATCGGCATGCGAGGGAAAGGGATCGTCATGCAGCACGACCCAGCGCGCGGCGAGGATGGTGCCGATCTGGTCCGCCACGCGCTGGCTCCCGCCGTCGCGCGCCATGATCTGCTCCCGCGCCGCCTGGAAGGCGGCCGGGAAGCGCGGCAGCGCCTGCATCACCCGCCCCAGCAGCGCCGGCCCCAGCGCCTCGATGTCCGCGACCTCCGCCTCAGTGGGCGCCCGCGCCTCGCGATCCAGCGAAAGCAGCCCGATGGATGTGATGCGCGACGCATCGGCCGGCAGCAGATTGGGCGAGAGCGTCCCGCACATCAGGAAGCTCGCCACCGCCTGGAAGGCCTGCGATTGCCCGCCCGCGCCGCCGCGCACGGCCGTCGCCCCCTTGCCGCCCGAGGTGCGGCGGATAAAGCCGATGACGCGCTGCAGCTTCTCCGCCGCGAGATGATCATCCGGGTCCGCCTCATCCAGCATCACACCGCAGGCCGAGCCGGTGATGAGCTGCCGGATGCCCGCCTCGGTGTAGTCGTCTATCAGCGTGGAAAGCGGGCTTGCCGCGCGCAGCACGAAAAAAAGCGTGCTCTTGCCCGAGCCGGGCTCAGCGACGATGAAGCCATGCGGCCGCCACGGGATGGCGGCACCCATCTGCGCCGCCGCCCAGAGGCCGAAGACCACCTCCGCGCCCATTCGGTCCCGCCAGTTCCAGCGGCGCAGCATCTCCTGCAGTCGGGCAAGCTGCCCCGGCGTCGCCGCACGATCCGGGCATGGCACGGGCGGCAGCGCGGGCCAGAGCGCGTCATCCTCGCGAAAGCCCGGATCACGCCAGACGTCGTCCTCGCCCGGCTTGCGCCGCCCCCAGAGGATGCGGTTGCCCACATGCAGCACCACCCGCGGGCCGACGCGCCAGACGCCGATGCCCCGCCGCGGCATATCCTTGTTGAACAGGCCAAGCGCGCCGGAGCGCCGGATGATCCAGTAATTCACCCGCCGCACCGCGAACTGGTCCGGGATGATCTCGCCTTCCTTGTCCCGCGCCGGAAACTCCCGCGCCAGCCATTCGCAGCCCTTGGCGCCGAAGAGCGCCGCGATCTCGCCCGACTGGCCGATCTTGCGCGCCGTCAGCTCGCGGATCTGGCCCAGATAGTCGAAGAACCAGAAGCAATCGCCGAGCTGGCCGAGGAAGCCCACGGTGCAGCCATCCTCCTCCCGCTCCGGCGGCGGCTCATCAGGCGGCGGCGGGGGCGGGGGGCCGTCGAAGCCCGTGGGGAACTTCACCACGGCGCTCATGCCTTGGTCCCGGCGCGGGCGGCCAGCATGGCGTCGGCCAAGTGGTAGGCGTCCTGCGCGGCATGGGCAAATACCAAACGCCCCATCGCGCGGGCGCGGCACGGCTCACCTGCCGGGCTCTCGGAATCGGTGCAGAGGCCGCCCACGATGCCGATCAAGGCCTGACCAGCAAACCAATCACGCAGGGTCATGCCACCGCTGGGGTAAATGAGCTTGCGATCCGCATTGAAATGCTCACCTGCGGGAAATGCCGGACCACCATCCTGCTTCTCACTCACGCGCGTTCCCCTTCTTCTCGTTGCACCAGATCGGCCAGCACGTCCGCGTAATCCCCCCACGGCTCGCTCGGCAGGCAGATCTCTGCCGGCACGCCCTGGCGGCGCAGCTCGGCATGCAGCACGCGCGCCGCGCGTAGCCCGGTCCCCTCCGGCTTGCCCTTGGGATCGTCCCGATCGGCGAAGATCGTCGCGCGCTGCACATCGAAGGGCGGCGCCTGCCGCTGCAGCTCGGTCGCCGAAATGCAGGCCCAGCACGGCACGCCCGTGAGCCGCCAGGCGGCCAGCGCCGTCTCGATCCCCTCCGCGAAGCCCAGATGCGCAACCGGCGGCGAGAGGCGGATGGCGCAGCCATCGATCGGCCCCAGCGCCAGCTTTGCGTTGAGCGCGTGCCCATGCCTGTCCTGGCCCGAAAGCTTCTCCCCCTCGGGCGTCAGATAGGTCCGATGGATGGCGCGCATCTGCCCGTCCGGCCCATCCACACGCGCCAGCAGGACGGGGTGCAGCAGCTCCGTCGCCGGATGCTTCAGATGGGCGGAGCGCAGCACCTGGTCCGCCCCCTCGGGCAGCGGCCAGAGATGCCGGCGCGTCAGATAGGCCCGGGCGATGCCATCTAGCGGGCCGGCGGCCTTCCAGATGCGCGCCGCGGCCGCCATGAACCAGGCGCGCCGCTCCTCGGCCTCGATCTCCCGCTGGGTGGGCTCGCGCGGCGGCGGTGGGGCAAGGTTCACCGGCACGGGCCGCGGCGCGTGGCGCGGGCGGTCCGGCAGATCAATCCCCGCCTCGGCCGCCACACGCTCCACGGCGACCGGGAAGCTCACCCCCTCCGTCCGCATGAACCAGCCAAAGACATCGCCGCCGGCGCCGCACCCGAAGCACTTGAAGGTGCCGCGCTGGTCACTGACGGTGAACGAGGCCGAGCGCTCGTTGTGGAAGGGGCAGAGGCCGGAGAGTTGCTTCCCCACCCGCTTCAGCGGCACCCGCCGCGCCACGACGGTCGAGATGGGCAACGCCGCGCGCAGCCGGTCCATCAGGGCCTCCGGCAGGCGATTCATGCCCGCACCCGCGGAATGCGCCGGTCCTTGCGCAGCGCCTCCGCGAGGGCGGCGACGCGCGCTTCGGAGAGGCGGGTGTAATCCGCCGTGTAGCTCACCGAATGCTGACCCAGCAGCATGTCCTGCGCCAACTCGCGCTGGGCGGCGGGCGAAAGCGCGGGCGGCGGGGAGGGGAGCGCCGCGCTCATCCATTCACCCTTCGCACTTCCGCGAACTTAACGACGCGCTTCAGCCCAAGCGCATTCAGCACGGCCGGCCCCGGCTCGCGCTTCGCGTTCAGCACCTCGGAGACATAGGCGGCCGACATGCCATGCCGCTCCGCCCAGGCGCCCTGCCCACCCGCCGCCTCACAGGCCGCGCGCAGGCGCTTGAACACATCCATGCCGTCGAGCAGCGGCGCGCTCATTCGCGCCGCCCCGAAAATGCGCAGGGCCGCCCGGCACGGCCCGCAGGTGCTTGAAGCGAGGAAACGCCAAGCCCGGAGGGAGACCGCCCCTCCGCGCGCTCACCGCCAGGGCCAGGCGCATCAGCGCCACCGGGGGCCCGGGCGGAAGGGGAATTCACAGGACGCCGCAGCTGGACCAGCAGGCGGTCGAGGCCGGCGAACAAGGCCACCAGCATGAGGCCGCCGAGCAGCAGGCCCGCATCCTTGAGATGCAGCGCCTCCGCCATCACCGCTGCGGCCAAACAGAATCCAAGCCCAGCGAAGACGATCTGCATCCAGCGCGGCGCGAGCGTCAGCAGCGCCAGGGCCAGCACGCAGCTGCCGGCGAAGATCAGCGATTGCAGGGCGCCCACCAGCGTCACCGCCGCGCCGCCCGCAGATGCGCCAGCGCGGCCGTGCCCACGCGCACCACATCGGCCAACTCTCGCTCGAGCTTCTCAGCCTCGGAGGGGTCAACCTTGCCGTCATTCGCGATCGCGTGGCCATAAGCGGAGAAAACGTGGCTGGCCTCGTCCGCCAGGCGCGCGATATGCCGCGCCAGCAGGCCATCCCCCTCGCTGGGCACGGGCAGCAGGATGCACCCCGCCCGTCGCGCGAGGTCCGCCGTCACCAGCGGTTCACCCAACACGGCCTCCAGATCCGCCACCACATCCACAGGCACGAACTGGTCGCATTTCATGTCGTAGTAGTTGGCCAGCTGCGAATGCTTGACCCGCACGCACTTCTCCGCGGCGTAAAGGCCTCCACACCCCTCGACCAACGCCCGCGTGAGCGCCTTCAGGCTGCGATGACGATCAGGAAAGTCACGGTACGGGCTCATCGCGCCTCACTCCGCTTGCGGGTGGAACGTTTCCGGCTGACGGATCGCGGCTGACGCGGAACGATGGGCGCATGGAGACCACCCCGCCCCGCTCGCTGCGCTGCGACATGCGCCACGACGCGCGCCACCAGCTCGGCGAGGGAGACCGGGCCGCCCATGTCAGGCAGCCTCGCGCGATGTTGTGGATTTCACGCCGCCGCACTGGCACCATGCGTGGGCATAAGAGGAGCCGCGCATATGCCGCTGGAGGTCGCGCTGGTTGGCGCGCTGATTGGAATGATCGCCTTCGCGGTGTTCGTCGTGCGCCAGACGATCTCCCGCGAGCCCGAGCGACCGCCGGTCGAAGAGCCGCCGCCGCGCCGGAACCCGCCGGCAGCGCCAGCGATCGCGCCACGGCCTCTGACCGCGATCGAGGCAGCACAGGTCGGCTTGCGGGGGCAGGCCGCGCCCAGTCCGGAAAGCGAATTCACCAAGCTGGAGCGCCTGCTGCTCGACCCCAACACGAACTGGGCCGAGGTCGAAGCCGAGGCCGCCAAGCAGAAGCGCGCGACGTCGGATTTCTTCGACCTTCGGCGCGAAGCCCCGATCCGCATCAGGTACATCGCAGCCGACGGCGAGTTGACCGAGCGCGACGTCGACGTGCGCAGCTTCAAGGTGGAAGAGGGGCCAGACGGGCCGCCCGTCGCCTTTCGGGGCCGCTGCCACGTGCGCGAGGCCAACCGGTCGTTCCTCATTCGGCGCGTCCAGCATGCGTTCGACCTGACGGACGGAACCGAGATCCTCGACGTCGAGGCATGGCTGCGCGCTCAACCATCGAGGCGCCGCCCCCGCGACCTGGATCTCTAAGGGCCGCATCACGCGGCCACCTTCTCGGCGGGCAGAACTTCGGCCAGCACGGCCTCGACGCGCGCCCATGTAGCCGCGCGGGGCTTGTCGCCCTCCCGCTTCCATCGGTGCCAGGTGGCGCGGTCAATGCCCGCGCGGCGGCACACCTCCGAGACGGAAACGCCAGCCGATTGCAGCTTGGCCTCAACCGCGGCGATTTGATCTTCCTGGCTCATGCAATAAGCATATGCCTAGATCAATCTTAAGCGCAAGAGCTTTGGGCTTTTTATGCATATGCTGACGGCGCACACCCTCAGCATGACGCTGAAGCCCGCCCAGACCCCGGCCATGGACCAGCTCGCGCACGCCGCAGCGCGCGAGTGGATCGAGACCCTGGCAAGGACAAAGGGGACGAACGCCAGCAAGTTGGCCGCGCATGCCGGCCTCGCACCCTCGGCCGTGACGCGGGCGATGAAGTGGGAGAATGGCAAGCCATTGACCCAGAACACGCTGCAGGCGCTGGCGACCGCCTGGCATGTCCCCGCACCCGATCAGATCCTGCGGCGTCTCCCGCTCGGGCGCGATCGCTCCGGGATCAAGCGAACGGTGAAGGCCCTTGCCGCCCTGCCGCCCCGCACTCCGGTTGGCGAAGCGGACGTTCCGCTATGGGGAGCGGTGATGAGCGCATGGGATCATCTGTTCCACCTGAACAGGACGCCCCTCTCCTACGCCACGCGCCCACCAGGCGCGCAGGGGGTCCGGGCCCTCGCCTGCATGTACATGCCCGATGATTCCATGGCACCATGGCGCGTCATGGGCGAGCGCATCTATCTGGACCCGACGCGCCCCATCCGCACTGGCGATCACGCCCTGGTCGAGGTCGCGGACGTGCTCGCACCCAACAACGAACCGCTCGCCTTCATTGCCCTGAATACGGCGCAAGGCTGGCGGCAATACGCGCCACGAACCCCGATCAACATGAACAGATGGAAAGTTCTGGCCCGCTTTCGCGTGCTCGAGTGGTCCGAACTGGTACCCTAAAAAAAGGAAAGCCGAGTTATCAAAGCATATGCCTTGACTGAGCATATGCATAAAGCATAGGTTCTCGCATCGCGGCACCCCGCCGCGCTGGAGGCCCTGATGCTCTCAGTTCCCGAAATGATGGCGAACGCGGTGCCCGCCCCGCTGGCCTGCACCGGGTGCCAGCACCTTTCCACCCGCACGCACCCCGCTGGCACCGCCGGCCCGCACGGCACCAGCGCCCGCTGCCGCGCGCCCGGCGTCGGCCCGCGCCTCATCGGCTGGGAGTGGCAGCCCCACGACCGCCGCCCCCATTGGTGCCCGGGCTGGGAGGGCGCCCGATGAATCTCACCCACACGCTGGATGCGCGCCTGCACCGCCTCATCAAGCGCATCCTCACCACCCCCGGCACCACCAGCGAGCACCTGCTGATCCTGGCCGACTGGATGGATGAGGCCGCGGAGGCCACCAACAGCGGCGCCGAGATCATTATCCTCACTCGCCGCGCGGCCGAGCTGCGGAACACCCTCGCACCCATGCTGGCCGAGCCCACGCCCACGATCCGGGGGCGCGCAGCATGAACGCCATCCCCCGCCACGCCGACAGCACGCTTGCCGCCCGCATCGCGCCGCCGCGCAGCGCGGCCGTCATCCAGCTCCACAGCGGCTTCTGCGTGGACCTCATGATGCCGGACCTGACGGGCCTGCGCCTGACGGATCTCGCCACCAGCCTCTCCCGCATCCCGCGCTTCATCGGCGCCACGCGGGCCGCGCGGCCCTACAGCGTGGCCCAGCACCTCTGCCACGTCTTCGACGTGATGAATGAGCGCCGGCACAACACCCACGTCTGCGCGGCCGGCCTTCTGCATGACGCGCACGAGGCGTTGATGGGTGACATCCCGACGCCCGTGAAGATCGCCCTCGGCCGGCACGTGGTGCATGAGCTGGAGGCGCGCCTGCAGGCCGCGCTCGCCCGCCGCTTCCGCCTGGGCCCGATGATCTGGACGGCCTGGGAAATCCGCGTGGCGGATGAGGACCTGCTGGCCACCGAGCGCCGGGACCTCATGGCCAAGCCCGCCTGGCCCTGGCCCGAGGCGCACGGCATGCCCATCCCGCACCTGCAGATCGAGCCGTGGCCGGAAGCGCAGGCGCACGCACACTGGATCTGCCGCGCCGCGCATCTAGGGCTGCGCTGATGCGCCGGCGCCCGCTCCCCACCTGGCGCGCGCACGCCGCCGCCGCCGCCCTCGGCCTCGCCTGCGCGTGGCTGATCACCGCCCTGGAGATCCTGCCGTGACCCAGAACCCCATCCCCACCCTCCCGCCCGCCGAGCTGCGCGGCTACGCCCGCGGGCTGCGGCACGCGGCAACTGACCTTGGCGATGCCTGGGAGCTTTTGCAGCTGGCCGATGGCGATGGACAGTCGTTGACGGTTGACCTCAAGCGCATCGCCTGGCGGCGCGAGGCCGACCTGGTCGAGGGCTTCGCCGCGCGGCTGGAGGCGGTCGAGACGGCGCTGGCCGAAGCGCAGCGCGACCTGCACGAAGAATTCCGCATTTCCCCGGAGGATATGGCCGAGCCGGAGAGCATGCTGCCGGCGTGGCGCAGGCCGGAGCCCTCGGCCGAGCTGGGCAGGCGCTTCATGTTAGCGTCGGGGGAGTGGGGCACCCTCTTTGGCGCCGTCACGCGCAAGCAGGAACTCGGCACCACCAAAGAAGAGCAAGCCCAAACCAGCCTCGCCGACGCCGTGGCCGATGACCTGGCGCAGCATCGACCCACCGAGGAGGAGACCGCCACCGCCGAGGCCGCCGAGGCCGAGCCGCCGCCGGTCGATCCCTCCCGCCAGCGCGCCCAGCGCAGCGACAGCCCCTGGACCGATGAGCGCCTGGCCCTGCTGCGCCGCCTCTTCCCCACCATCATGCACCAGGACCGCATGCTGGCCGTGCTGAACGCACTGCCCGGCCTGCCTATCCCCAGCGCCAACGCGATCGGCGTGAAGGCCCGCAAGCTCAATCTCCACCGCCGCGGCGAGCCGGTGCCGCCGGAGTACGCGAACGCCCCCACCAGCCGCACCATGAAACCACAGAACGCCGAGGCGCCGGCCAGCAAGCCCATCGTCACGGCGGAGCCGATGGACCTTTCGCCGCAAGATTGGGCCGAGCTGCGCGAGAAGTTCCGCACCAAGGAATTCGGCACGAAGCACCTGACCGAGGACTGGAACCTCTCTGAGGCCCGCGCGCAGGAGGTCATCACCCAGTTGCGCGCCGAGGCCGCGACGCGGAGGGCCGCATGACCGTCCCGCACGACATCCTGGAGCGCACCACGCTCAGCAGCTTGCGGCTTGAGCAGTCCACCAACGCGCGCCTCACGAAGGAACTGGCCGCGGCGCGCGAGCTGCTGCGCCAAGTGGCGGCCGAGCATCGATCGATTGAGCAGACACCCTTCGCGCAGCAACACCCGCTGGTGGCGCAGGCCCATGCCGCCCTGGCCGATCGCATCAAGGCCTTCCTCGCCCTGCCCGCGCCCGTCACCACCCAGGGCGGCGCCTGATGCCGGACGAGATGGACCGTGCCGTCGAACGCCGCGACGCGCACCACGCGCAAAGCATCGCCGCCGTCACCAGCCGCTTGAGCCAGCCCGGCGCCCTCATCTGCGTGGATTGCGAGGAACCCATCCCCAAAGCCCGCCACACCGCCATGCCCAGCGCCATCCGCTGCGCGCCTTGCCAGGAAGCCATGGAGAAGTCCCGTGTCCGATAACACCCTCCACATCCAGGCCGGCGCGCTGCGCCAGGTCCTGGCCATCGCCGCCAGCGCCACCGAGCATCGCAACACCATCCCCATCCTGACGCACCTGCTGATCAGCGCCGAGGGCGGGATGCTCACCGCCATCGGCACGGATCTCGATGAGCGCGTGACGGCCCATGCCCCCTGCCGGGGCGTGCTGGCGCCGATCACGGTGAACGCGCGCCGCATCACGGCCATCCTCGATGCACTGCCGGCCGATGTGGAGGTCGCGCTGTGGCCCATGCCCCCGCAAGGTGACGCCTGCATCCTCACCACGGCGACGATGACGGCGCGCCTGGAAACACTGCCGGCCGAGGATTTCCCCAAGCCGCGCAACATCAAGGCGCAGGCCCAATGGCAGATCACCGCCGGCACCTTCCGCCACCTCTTCGGCCGCGTCGAGCACGCGATGAGCCAGGAGGAGACGCGCTACTACCTCAACGGCGCCTTCCTCCATGTGCGGGACGATGTGGAGTTGCCCGCACTGCGCAGCTGCGCGACGGACGGCCACCGCCTCATCCACGCCAGCGCGCCGCTACCGGAGGGCGACACGCCCCTGCCCATGATCGTGGCCAGGACCGCGATCCGGCAGCTGCTGAAGCTGCTGGCGGATACACCCGCCGACGCGACGCTGATCATCAAGCAGGGCGAGCTCAGCCTGCGCGTCGAACATCCCGGCTGGACGCATGACAGCAAGGCGATCGACGGCGACTTCCCCGATTACGCGCGCGTGATCCCGAAGGACGATGCGCGCGGCCTGTTGCGGGTGCACGATCCCGCCGCCTTCGCCGCGCTCATTCAGCAGGCGCGCGCCATCGGCCGCGAGCCATCGCAGCCCGTCACCTTCCGCGCCAGCGCGGACCATCCCTTCACCATCTCCGCCCGCCAGGCCGAGGCGGGCGAGGTGGCCGTCACGGTCCCGCCCGACGTGGCGGAGCTGGTCGCCGGCTGGGACATTGAGGTGGCCTTCCAGGCCCGCTACCTCGCCGATCTCTGCCGCGCCGTGCCGGAGGGCTTCACGATGCACGTCATCGACAGCCAGGCGCCCTGCCGCGCCGCTGGCCCGGCCGCGCTTGCCGTCCTCATGCCGATGAAGCTGGCGGACTGAGCCATGCTGGACACCTACGCCCAGTTCCTGGCCAGCAAGGCGCCGCGCGCGGCCGCCCTCGGCGCGCCCACCGATCCCGAGCGGCTGGCCGCCTGCCTCGCGGACTTTCAGGCCGCCAGCACGGCCTTCTGCCTCACCCAGGGCCGCGCCGGCCTCTTCCTCGACACCGGCCTCGGCAAGACGCGCTGCGAGCTGGAATTCGCCGATGTGGCGCTGGAGCGCACCAACGGCCGCGCCCTCATCCTCACGCCGCTCGCCGTCGCGCGGCAGATCGAGGAGGAGGCCCAGCGCCTGGGCTACGACGCCCGCGTGATCCGGGGGCCGGAGGATGTGCGCCCCGGCATCTCCATCTGCAACTATGACCGCCTGCCGGACCTGGACCCGAGCGCCTTCGGCGTGGTGGTGCTGGATGAGAGCAGCATCCTCAAGAACTTCACGGGCGCCACCAGCCGCGCGCTGATCAACGCCTTCCAGGGCCACCGCTACCGCCTGGCCGCCACCGCCACGCCGGCCCCGAATGACCACATGGAGCTCGGCCAGCACGCCGAGTTCCTGGGCGTCATGCCCTCGAACGAGATGCTCATGCGCTGGTTCGTCACCGACCAGACCAGCATGGGCAAGTACCGCCTGAAGAACCACGGCGAGAGCGACTTCTGGGACTGGATGGCGAGCTGGGCGCGCATGGCGCAGACGCCGGAGGATCTCGGCTTCGATGGCGGCCGCTACGTCCTGCCGCAACTCGTCTCGCATCGCCACAAGACGCATGGCGACGTGAAGCCGATGAAGGACGGCCTCTTCGCGCCCGACATCTCGGCCACCACCATGCATGACGTGAAGCGCCAGACCATCACGGCGCGGGCCGATGTGGCAGGCGCGCTGGTGGCGGCCGAGCCGGCCGAGCCCTGGGTGCTCTGGGTGGATACGGATTACGAGGCGGACGCCGTGCGCGCTGCGGTGCCCGGCGCGATCGAGGTGCGGGGCAGCATGTCCATCGAGGCGAAGGAGGAGGCGCTGGCCGCCTTCGCCCACGGCCAGGCGCTGCACCTGATCACGAAGCCCCGCATCTGCGGCTATGGCCTGAACTGGCAGCACTGCGCGCGCATGGGCTTCGTCGGCCGCAGCTTCAGCTATGAGGCCTGGTACCAGGCCGTGCGCCGTTGCTGGCGCTTCGGGCAGCAGCGCGACGTGCACGCGCATGTGATCGTCGCCGAGGGCGAGGATCAGATCGGCCGCGTCATCGACCGCAAGGCCCAGGACCACGCCCGCATGAAGGCCGCGATGGCGGCGGCGATGCGCCGCGCCCTCGGCCGCTCTGTCCAGCTCCGCGACTACACCCCAGGCCACAAAGGGAGGCTGCCCGCATGGTTGACTGCTTGAACGCCAGCTATGGCGATCGCTTCGCCGCCTACCATGGCGACTGCGTCGAAGTGATCTCGCAACTGCCGGATGCCAGCGTGCATCTGAGCGTGTTCAGCCCACCCTTCAGCGGCCTCTACGTCTATTCCGACAGCATCGCGGACATGGGCAACTCGGCCGATGATGAGGAATTCTTCAAGCACTACAGCTTCCTCGCGCGGCAGCTCTACCGCGTGACGAAGCCCGGGCGCCTCTGCGTCGTCCATTGCAAGGACCTGGTGCTCTACAAGACGCAGACGGGCTTCGACGCCGGCCTGCGGGACTTCCCGGGCATGCTGGTGGCGGCGCACAAGGAGGCCGGCTGGACCTTCCATTCGCGCATCACCGTCTGGCGCTGCCCGGTGCGGGAGATGACGAAGACCAAGGCGCACGGCCTGCTCTACAAGCAGCTGCGCACCGACAGCACCTTCTCCCGCCAGGGCCTGCCGGAATACATGATGGTCTTCCGCAAGTGGGCGCGCGAGGAAGACGCGATCGAGCCCGTGACCCACACGGCCGAGGATTTCCCGCTCGAGCAGTGGCAGAAATACGCCTCGCCCGTCTGGATGGACACGCGCGAGACGAACGTGCTGAACGCCATCCGCGCGCCGGGGGATGAGAAGCACATCTGCCCCCTGCCGCTCGATCTCATCGAGCGCTCCATCAAGCTCTACAGCAACCCGAATGACGTGGTGCTGAGCCCCTTCATGGGCATCGGCAGCGAGGGCTACGGCGCACTGAAGGCCGGCCGCCGCTTCATCGGGACCGAACTGAAGGAGGAATACTGGCGCCAGGCGACGCGCCACCTGACCAGCGCCGAACAGAACGCGCCGACGCTCTTCGACCAGCTGATGGGAGATGCGGCGTGAGCGCGCCGAAGTGGGTTCCGTTGGATTACGCCGACGAGTTCGTATCCCACCTGACGGATCAGCCGAGCGCCTGGCTTGCCGCCGTGGCAGGCGGCCATGTGCTGCGGACCTATGATGGCGAAGTGCCGGAGGCTGACGCGCCGCACGACTTGTTGGCGGATGGCGAGCTGGTGCTCATGCAGCGCCTGGACAGGTTCGGCGACGCCACCCTGACCATCCACGATTCCATCCTGGTCGAAGATGACCCGGTCTTTACCGTCTCCCGCGAGATGCCTGCGCTGGCCACCGAGGTCTGGATTGTCGGCGAGGATTGGACGGCGCCATCCGTCGCGGAGCTCGTGGATGAGCTTGACCATGAGCCGGGCGAGACATCCATCCGCTACCTCCGCTGGACCGAGCATCGCTTCCGCTACCGGGCCGAGACCGGCACGCTGGAGCCCGAGGACCCCGCCAGCCTGGCGCCCCTGCCGGAGGAGCCCGCGGCGCCGCTCCCGCTCTTCGGTGACGCGCCATGAAGCGCAAGCCCGCCCCACCGCCCGCGCTCTTCGACGCCATGCCCGAGGCGCGCCGGCCGACGACGATCGAGACCGACCAGCACATCCGCACCCGCTGCGATGTCTGCACCGGCAAGGGCCACACCAAGGGCCCGGACGGGAGGGGCATCACCTGCCCCGCCTGCACCGGCAGCGGCCAGATCCTGACCCGGAGGAGCGGCGCGCATGCCTGACGGCTCCACCTTCCGCCGGCGCCGCCAGCGCGTCACCATCCCGCAGGGGCAGTGGCCGCTCGACACGGCCATCACCGTCGTCCTCTTCGCCGGCCTCGGCGGGGCCTGCGATGGGCTGGAGGAGGCGGGCTGCCCCGTCGCCGTCGCCAACAACCACGATGACGTGGCGCTAGCCGCCCATGCCGCGCGCCACCCGCACACCCGGCACGTTCGCGGCGATATCTTCGACGTGGACCCCATCGCCGCCACCGGCGGCCGCCCGGTGAAGATCCTCTGGGCCAGCCCCGACTGCCGCGATCACTCCGTGGCCAAGGGCGGCGCCCCGCGCTCACCCCGCGTCCGCTCGCTGGCGTGGCAGGTGTGCCGCTGGGCCGGGCTCACCGCGCCCGAGGTCATCTTCCTCGAGAACGTGCGCGAGATCAGGGGATGGGGCCCGCTGGTGGCCAAGCGCTGCCGCACCACCGGCCGAGTCCTGAAGCTCGACGGCACCGTGGCCGCGAAGGGCGAGCACGTGCCCGTGCGCGAGCAGCAGCTGGTGCGGGACAAGCGCCACCTGGGCCGCATCTTCCGCGCCTGGGTGCGGCACCTGCAGTGCCTCGGCTACGCCTATCAGGACCGGGATCTCTGCTGCGCCGATTACGGCGTGCCCACCAGCCGCCGGCGCTTCTTCGCCGTGGCGCGGCGCGACGGCCGGCCCATCGCCTGGCCCGAGCGCACCCACGCGCCCCGCAAGCAGGCGGCCGAGCTTGGCCTCCAGCCCTGGGTGGCGGCGGCCAGCATCCTCGACTGGTCGCTGCCCATCCCCAGCATCTTCGACCGGCCGCGCCCGCTGGCGGAGGCAACGATGCGCCGCATCGCCGAGGGCCTGCGCCGCTTCGTGCTGGACAATCCGAGCCCCTTCCTGATTCCGCTGACGCACACCGGCCCCGCGCGCATCCACCCGGCCGAGGAGCCGCTGCGCACCATCACCACCGCCCACCGGGGCGAGATGGCGGTGATCGCGCCCGTGCTGACGGGGTGCGGCGGGCGCGCCGGCCAGGTGCCGCCCAGCAGCCCGGAAGAACCGCTCGGCACCACCACCGCGAAGGCGGACCGGGTGGTGGCCTGCGCCACGCTGGTGCAGGCCGGCTATGGCGAGCGCGAGGGCCAGGCGCCCCGCGTGCTGGACATCGAGGCGCCGATCGGCACGCAGGTGGGCGCCAACAAGTTCGCCCTGGTGGCGGCCTGGATGGTGCAGCACAACGGCGGCGTGATCGGCCACCCGGTGCCGGCGCCGGTCTCGACCATGACCACGGGCGTAAGCCAGCAGCAGGTGGGCGCGGCCTATCTGGCCCATCTGCGCGGCACCGGCACGGCACTGCCGGCCGAGGGCGCGCTGCCCACGCTCACCGCCGGGGGCAACCACGTCGCCGCCGTCGCCGCCTTCTTCACCAAGTACTACGGCGAGGGCGGCACCGCGCAGGATTGCGACCTGCCGATGGACACCCTCACCACCCTGGCCCGCTTCGGCCTGGTGACCGTGACGATCGAGGGCGAGCCCTACGTCGTCACCGACATCGGCATGCGCATGCTGAGCCCGGAGGAGGCGGCGGCGGCCCATGAGCTGACGCTGCCCAAGACCATCACCATCAACGGCCAGACCCGCCCGCTGACGAAGAGCCAGGCAATGCGCCTGATCGGCAACAGTGTCCCCAAGCGCATGGCGAAACTCCTGGCCGAGGCGAACATCCAGCACGCGCTGGACCGGCGGGAGAGGAGGGCGGCGTGATGGCACTGGTCTACACCCCCGGGGAGGTGCTCCTCGCCGCTCTGGCCAGTCCGCCGCCGCCGCTGATGTGGCCATCCTTCCTTCCGCTGAACAAGGGAAACCCGAAGCGCGCGGCCCAGCGCGCGCAGAGGAAGGCCCGCAAGATCACCAGGAGGAAGGCGCGATGACGGAAAGCCCGGATCAGCCGCTAACCTCGGAAGAGATGAGCTATGGCGGGTTCGTCCTTGGCGACGCGTCGAAGGGAGAGATCGCGGTTTTTGACGGAGAGGATCAGTGCGCCACATGCGACCGCGTCATGCCGAGAGGCGCGGTCATCTACTGGCGCGGATCAGGCGATGAGTACGATCACTACTGCACCGCCTGCGCCCGCAAAGACGCAAAGAACACCCGCCTCTATTGCGAGTGGCTGGAAGCCGAGCACAAGGCCGGGAGGCTTCCATGACCGCCCAGGAAACCATGATGCGCGGCATTGCCAAGACGCTGCGCGAATGGGCGCGCGAGCTGGGCGAGCACCCGACCCCGACGTCGCTGACGCGCGGGCGCCTGGAGGGGCTTGCGCTCGGCATCGAAGCCATTGCCGAGCTGGCCCGGCTTGATCCGCCGGAGGAGGGCAAGGATGCCTGACGGCAGCCGCTTCGCCTTCCCGCCGCGCCTCATGCGCGCCTCCGCGGCTGCGCACTACCTCGGCATGAGCGAGAGCTGCTTCCGTGCCACCGTCGCGCCCGAGCTGCGGGAAGTGCGGATCGGCGGCATCGTCGGCTGGCTGCGCGAGGATCTGGACGGCTGGCTGGACGCGAGGGCAGGGAGGGCGGCACAATCCCAGCCCGAGGCAAACCCCTGGCACCAATGAGCCCCAGCATCCGGCTGCGCCACATCCACACCTTCCGGGACCGGCACGGCCGCGAGCGGATCTACCTGCGCATGCCTGGCTGCAAGGCGGTGGCGCTGCCCACGCCGGCCGGCTCGCCCGAATTTATGCTGGCCTACCAGGCCGCCATCGCCGCCGCCCAGCGCGCGCCCCTCGGCCAGTCCCGCACCACCGAGGGCAGCCTGGATGCCCTGGCCGTCAGCTTCTACGGCAGCGACCTCTTCCGCGGCCTCCGCACCAGCACCCAGGCGGCCTACACGCGCATCATCGAGGGGCTGCGCGCCAAGCACGGCACCAAGCCCATCCGCATGCTGGACGCCATCGCCATCCGCCGCCTAGTGGCCGAGCGCGCCGGCAGCCCCACCGCGGGCAACCACCGCCTGCGCATGCTGCGCCTGCTCTCCCGCCACGCCATGGCCCTCGGCTGGCTGGCCAGCGACCCGACGGCGGGCATCGAGCCCGTGGCCTACCGCACCGACGGCTACGCCACCTGGAGCGACGCCGAGATCGCCGCCTACCGCGCCAAGCACCCGACCGGCAGTACGGCCCGCCTAGCGCTCGAGCTGCTGCTCTGCACCGGCCAGCGGCGCAGCGATGTGGTGCGGATGGGCCCCCAGCACGTCAAGGGCGGCGCCATCCACCTGCGCCAGGTGAAGACCGGCCAGGCCGTCGCCATCCCCATCCTGCCCGAGCTCGCGGCCGAGCTGGCCGCACTGCCCCACCGCCACCTGACCTGGCTGGCGACGCAGGACGGCACCGCGCGCAGCCCGCGCGGCTTCTACAACGCCTTTCGCCGCTGGTGTGACGACGCCGGCATCGCCGAGGCTCGCAGCCCGCACGGCCTGCGCAAGGCCTGCGGCGTGATGCTCGCCGAGGCCGGCTGCACCGCGCACGAAATCATGGCCATCCTCGGCCACCGCACCCTGGCCGAGGCGCAGAAGTACACCGTCGAGGCCGACCGACGCCGGATGGCCGAGAGCGGGATGCAGAAGGTGGCCAAGATCGCCGCCGAACGCCTTGCCCGTAAGGGCTCCGGCACTGGATGACTTGCAAACCTTCTGCAAACCGCCTCGCAAGGCGTTGATTTAGCAGATGGATGGCGCGCCCTGGTGGATTCGAACCACCGGCCTGAAGCTTAGAAGGCTCCTGCTCTATCCAACTGAGCTAAGGGCGCTGAAACGCGGAGGCTGGAGCGTGCTGCGTTGAGGCGATATCGCCGAAACGCTGAACCACCCTCCGGGCAGAGCTAATGCGTCCAATTGTCGGGTCGGTTGGTGCGGAAATTATCGGCATAGACCTTGGGTTTGATGGCCCGCGCGCGCGCCGGCTCCTCCAGCTCATAGGTGATGCCCTGGCCTTGCGCGTAGGCGACCGCCGCCTCCCGGGTCGGGAAGGTGAGGCGGAGCTGCTTCGTCGTGTCGGCTGAGCCGATCCAACCGGTGAGCGGGTCGAGGCGCGGGCGGACGGGGGGCGTGAAGAGCAGCACCCACTCATGGGTATTCGCGCGGCCCGACTGCATGGCCGAACGTGGCGGCTGAAAGATGCGGGCCGAGGTTTTGATGAGCGACATGCGGCGATGATCCTGAACAGGCCAAGTGCGGTGCATGATAGGCCGCTTCCGGCGTTGAGGGCTATTCCCTTGGCAGACGCGGCAGGATGGCGCGGATCGCCGCGCGGTCCTCGGCCCAGAACAGCGCGAAGTCGCGCGGGCCGAGCAGGGCCGGCGCTTCGCCCAGGCGCTGCATGGCGGCCGTCACGATCGGGCCTTCCATGGCCTGCCAAAGCATCTGCTCCAGCGCCACCAGCGCCTCCCGCGGGGTCGCAGCCGGCAGGAAAATCCCGCGCCAGCCGAGGAAGACAAGGTCAGTTCCTGCCTCGCGGAAGGTGGGGGTATTGGGCATGCTCGGGTGCCGCGCTTCAGTGGTGATGGCGATGGGGCGGAAGATGGCGCCGCCGCCCTGGTCCAGCACTTGGCCGGGCGGCACGGGGATGAGGTCCACCTGGCCGCCAAGCACGGCACTGGTCGCCGGGCCGGTGCCTTGGAAGGGGACGTGCAGCAGCTCGATCCCAGCAGCGGCGGCGAAGCGTTCGGCTACGACATGGGCGAAGCTCATCACGCCGGGCGTCGCGTAGGTGATGCGGCCAGGGGCGGCGCTGGCGGCGGCGATGATCTCAGGGAGCGTTGCCAGCGGCCCGCCAGGCCGCGTTGCCAGCACGAAGGGCGAGGTGGCAAGACGCATCAGCGGCGCGAAATCCTCGGCCCGATACTGGGTGCGGCCCGCCTCCAGCAGGATGGACATGGGCGAGCCATCGGCCTGCAGGATGGTCGTGCCATCGGGCGCCGCCCGAGCCACCGCCAGCGCGCCCACCGTGCCCGATGCGCCGGCGCGGTTCTCGACGATGGCGCTGCGGCCGCCGAGCGCCGTGATCTGCTCGGCGATGGCGCGGGCCAGCACATCCGCGCTGCCGGCTGGCGGATAGGGGACGACGAGGCGCAGCGTGCGCGGCTGGGCGAGGGCAGGGCTAGCCAGCAGGGGGCTGGCGGCGAGTAGGGTGCGGCGGCGCATGATGATCACTCCGCGCGGATGTTCGCTGCCTGCGCCACCTCGCGGAAGCGGGCGATGTCGGCGCGCAGGATCTCCGCGAACTCGGCGGGTGTGGAGGGGGCGGGGGTTGCGCCCTCAGCCTCGTAGACGCGGGCGACGTCAGGTTCGGCCAGGCTTGCGGCCGCAGCGGCGTTGAGGATGCGCGTCACATCAGGCGGTAGGCCGCGGGGGCCGAAGAGGGCCCACCAGATGGTCGCCTCGTAGTCGAGGCCGGTGGCCTGCCGCACGGTCGGCGCGGCAGGGCTGCCGGCCGGTGCGCCCGGCCCGGCATAGGCGAGAAGCCGGACCCGCTGGTCCCGGATCGGCGCTGAGGCGCTGGCCATGGTCGTGATCAGCATCTGGATATGGCCGGCAACGAGGTCCGTCACCGCGGGCGGCATGCCGCGATAAGGCACGTGGTTCAGCCTGATCCCGGCGCGGAGCGCGAAGTATTCCGTCACGAAATGGTTGATGCCGCCGGGGCCGGAACTGCCGAAATCCACGCGCCCGGGGTTGGCGCGCGCATAGGCGATCAGGCCCGCGATGTCGCGCGGGGGGAAGTTCAGGTTGGTCAGCACCAGGAAGGGGGCAACGGCGAGGCGCGCAACCGGCTCGAAGCTTGTGATCGCATCATAAGGCGTGCGCTGCACGACGGCCGAGGCGGCGAAGCTGCTGCTGGTGACCATGAGCGTGTGCCCGTCGGCCGCCGCCTGCGCCACCTGTGCCGCGCCGATGGCGCCGCCCGCGCCGGGGCGGTTCTCGATCACCACGGGCTGGCCGAGACGCTGCTGCAGCTTCTCGGCCAGGGGCCGCGCGATCACATCGTTCGAGCCGCCGGGCGGGAAGGGGACGATGATGCGCACGGGGCGCAGCGGCCAGGCGCCTTGGGCCTGCGCCACGGCAGGGGTCGCAAGCAGGGCAAGGGCGGCGCGGCGCTTCATGGTTCGTTTCCTCCGGCTGCCGAATGTCACCAAAGCGGGGCATTTGTCCACGCTTCGCCCTTGCATCCGGTGAGGGGAGGGGCTTCGATATTTGTCCGGTCCATTGAGATGGGAGTCCGCCGGATGAGTCTTCGCCTCGCTGTCGGTATGTTCAAGCACGAGACCAATACCTTCTCGCCCGTGCCGACGCGCTGGGAGGATTTCAGCCCCATGGTGGGCGAGGCGGCGCACCGCACCTATCGGCACTCGGGTTACGCCATGGCCGGCCTGCTCGAGGAGGCGGAGGCGATGGGCGCGCATGTCACCATCCCCATCGCCGCTCGCGCTCTGCCGAGTGCCCCTGTATCGCGCGATGCCTTCGAGCGGATCAGCGAGATCCTCTGCGCCGCAGCACTTGAGTGCGACGCCATGCTGCTGGACCTGCATGGCGCCATGGTTGCGGAGGAGCACGAGGATGGCGAGGGCGAGATGCTGGCCCGCATTCGCCATGTGCGCCCTGGCCTGCCGATCGGCGCGGCGCTGGACAGCCATGGCAACATCACCGCCCGCTTCGTCGAGAACTGCACGGTGATGCCGGGCTATCGCACATATCCGCATCTCGACATGCCCGAGACGGGGCGCCTCGCCGGCCGCCTTTTACGGGACGTGCTGGAAGGGCGGCTTGATCCCGTGACGGTGCTGCACCGCGTGCCGATGCTGCCGGACATGGTGCGTGGCCTTTCCAGAAAGCCGCCCATGTCCCACCTGATCGCGGCCGCCAGGGCCGAGGAGGCGGCGGGCCTGCCCTGCTGCACCGTCTTCACCGGCTTTCCGCTGGCCGATACGGCAGACACCGCGCTGACCGTCGTCGCCACCGCCCACAAGAACCGCGCGGAGGCCGAGGCCGCGGCGGCGCGCGTGGGCGACCTCGCCTGGTCATTGCGGGAGGAATTCACCCAGGTGCTGGAACCGCTGCCCAGCGCCATCGCGCGCGCCGCGGCCATCACCGAGGGCACCGTCATCCTCGCCGACACGGCGGATAACTGCCATTCGGGCGGGCCCATGGACAGCATGGCCGTGATCGAGGAGGCGCTGCACCAGGGGCTCGATCGCATCCTGGCCGGCCCGATCCGTGACCCCGAGGCGGTGGCGGCGATGATCGCGGCCGGCATCGGTGCGACGGTCACGCTTGAGATCGGCGGGAAGATGCCTTCGCCGGCGCTCAAGGAACCGCTGCGACCGCTCAGCCTGACCGGCGTGGTCAAGAGCCTCGCCATCGGGCGCTTCACCGTGGAGGGGCCGGTCTTCACCGGCATGCCCGTGGATTTGGGCCGCTGCGCGGTGCTGGAGACGCCGCGGCTGACGCTGCTGGTCAGCGAGGGCCGCGTCGAGGGGCTGGACCCGCTGCAATACCGGCATTTCGGGTTGGAGCCGACGCGCTTCCGCTACGTCATCCTCAAGGCCAAGACCAACCATATCCCGGCCTTCGGGCCGCTCGCCGTGGCGGATATCGCCTGCCATGGCCCCGGGGTGGCGAGCCTCGATTTCGCGCAGTTCGATTGGCGCCGCGTGCGCCGCCCGATCTTCCCGCTGGACAGGAGCAACGCATGATCCGCTTCCTCACCGCGCTCGCCTTGCTGGCGGCGCCGATCGTTGCGTCCGCGCAGACCGTGCGCTGGGGCAATAATGGCGAGATCTCAACCATGGACCCGCATGGCGCCTTCAGCACGGCCAATGCCGCGCTGCTCGGTAACATCTACGAAAGCCTGGTGCGGCATGACCGCAACCTGCAATTCGAGCCGGCGCTGGCCACCGCCTGGCAGGTGGTCGCGCCCGACCATTACCGCTTCACCATCCGCCAGGGCGTGCGCTTCCACGATGGCAGCGCGATGACGCCAGCCGATGTCGTGGCCTCGCTCAAGCGCGCCTCGGTGCCCAATTCGCCCTATGCCTCGGTCACGCACATGATCCGCGAGGTGGTGCAATCCGGTCCCTGGACGGTGGATGTGCTGCTGCGCGGGCCTTATCCCGTGCTGATCAACGACCTGGCCGGCATTTCCATCCTCTCCGAAGCCTGGATGACGCGCCATGACGCGCTGCTGCCGGCCGACCCGGCGCGCGGCCGCACCGCCTACACGAGCCAGAATACCAACGGCACCGGCCCTTTCCGCCTGGTCTCGCGCACGCCCGATGCCGAAACGGTGCTGGAGCGCTTCCCCGAATGGTGGGACCGGCCGACGCACAACCTCCAGCGCGTGATCTTCACGCCTGTCGCCAATGATGCGACGCGCGTCGCGGGCCTGCTCGGTGGGCAGCTTGACGTGATCACGCCGACGCCGCTGCAGGATCTCGACCGCTTTCGCGCGACGGGGACGATCCGTGTGGTGGAGGCGCAGGATCTGCGCGTGATGTTCCTGGGCTTCAATGTCGCACCCGACCATCAGGTCGATGGGCAGCCGCGCAACCCGCTGGCTGATGTGCGGGTGCGCGAGGCGCTGACGCGGGCGGTGGATGTGCCAGCCATCACCGGCAGCGTGATGCGCGGCCTGACCCAGCCCATCCATACGCTGATCGCGCCCGAGATCGGCGGCTATGACGCGGCGCTGGCCACGCCGCGCGTCACCTACGACCCGGCCGCGGCGCGGCGCCTGCTGGCCGAGGCGGGATATCCGGACGGGTTCGCCATCGGCTTCGAATGCCCCAATGACCGCTTCGTGAATGGCGAGCGCGTCTGCCGTGCCATCGCCTCCATGTGGGCGCGGATCGGCGTGCGTGCGAACCTCAATGTCTATCGCTACCCGGCCTATATGGCGCGCTTCCTGAACCATCAGAGCGATATCTTCCTGCTGGGTTGGGCCAATACCCCGCAGCTGGACGGCTTCTCCATCCTGAATAACGTGCTGCACACCAAGAACCAGCGCAGTGGAAGCTGGAATGCGGGCCGCGTCTCGGACGCGGCCTTCGACGCCTTGATCCTGCGCACCTCGACCGAGATGGACCCCGTGCGCCGCACCGCGCTCATGACCGAGGCCTTCATGATGGAGCGGCGCGCCTTCTGGACGATGCCGCTCTATCGCGAGCCGATGGTGGTCGCGATGCGCCGGCAGCTCGACATGCCCGCTTCGGCCGATGGGCGCATGCGCTTCTGGCTGGCGCGCTGGGGAGATTGAGGCTCTCAGCCCGAGACCAGCCGCCACATCACATGGGCGACCACGCCGACGAAGATGCCGGCCGTGGCCAGCACGCCGAAGCGCAGGAGGGTGAGGGCGAGACCGCCGCCATGGCTGTGGCTGCTGCTGGACATGATACCGAACTCCGTCATGGCCCCTCGATCAGGGGCGGGCCTGTGGGATCATCCTGGGCGGGCTTGGGTTGACGACCGGCAAAGAGCGCGCCGCTTTGTTGCGGTGGGAACTCCTGGCCGGGCGCATCCCCTCGCCATGACGGACACGCTATGGAGACGCGGCCCGGGCAGCCATTCGGTTCAGGCGTTGCGCGGGATCGGTGCGGCCGATCGAGCCTGAGGCTCGGCATGAAAAAGGCCGGCCAGGTTTCCCTGGCCGGCCTGTTCCGGAGAAGGGGAAGGGCTTAGCCCGCCGCCTTCATGATCTCGTCCGCCACGTTGCGGGGGACGGGGTCGTAATGGTGGAACTGCATGGAGAAGGACGCACGGCCCTTCGTCATGCCACGCAGGTTGGAGATGTAGCCGAACATCTCCTTCAGCGGCACATGCGCGCGAACGATGACCGAGGTGCCGGCCATGTCCTGGTTCTGGATCACGCCGCGGCGGCGGTTGAGGTCGCCCACCACGTCACCGACGTGGTCCTGCGGCGTGGTCACCTCCACGTCCATGATTGGCTCGAGGATGACCGGGCCGGCCTTCTTCATGCCTTCGCGGAAGCAGGCCTTGGCGGCGATTTCGAAGGCCAGGGCCGACGAATCGACGTCGTGGTACTTGCCGTCCGAGAGGGTGAACTTGAAGTCCACCGTCGGGAAGCCGGCGAGCACGCCGGTGTCGGCCTGGACGCGGATGCCCTTGTCCACCGCCGGGATGTATTCCTTCGGCACCGCACCGCCGACGACCGCGTTCACGAACTCGATGCCCGTGTTGCGCTCCAGCGGCTCGAAGGTGACCTTCACCTCGGCGAACTGGCCCGAACCGCCCGACTGCTTCTTGTGGGTGTAGGTCTCGGTGTGCGCCTTGGTGATGGTCTCGCGATAGGCCACCTGCGGGGCGCCGATGTTGCAGTCCACGTTGTATTCGCGGCGCAGGCGATCGACGATGATCTCGAGGTGCAGCTCGCCCATGCCGGAGAGGATGGTCTGGCCGGTCTCCTGGTCGGTCTTCACGCGCAGCGAGGGGTCCTCGCCCGCCAGCTTGCCGAGGCCGATGGACATCTTCTCCACCGCGTCCTTGGTCTTGGGCTCGACCGAGATGTCGATCACGGGCACGGGGAAGGCCATGCGCTCGAGCACCACCGGGTCCTCGGCGGAGGCCAGCGTGTCACCCGTGCCGGTGTCCTTCAGGCCCACGAAGGCCGCGATGTCGCCGGCGACGACTTCCTTGATCTCCTCGCGCTTGTCGGCGTGCATCTGGAACATGCGGCCGATGCGCTCCTTGTGGCCCTTGGTCGTGTTCATGACCATGTCGCCCTGGCGCAGCACGCCCGAGTAGACGCGCACGAAGGTGAGGTTGCCGTACTTGTCGTTGATGATCTTGAAGGCGAGGCCGGCGAAGGGGCCGTCCGTCTTCACCGGGATGATGCGGCGCTCGGAATTCTCATCCTGGCCTTCCTCCGGGGCGACCTTGATGCCTTCCACGTCCACCGGGCTCGGCAGATAGTCGATCACGGCGTCGAGCAGCGGCTGCACGCCCTTGTTCTTGAAGGCGGAGCCGCAGAGCACCGGGCGGAACTCGCCCGAGATGGTGCCCTTCTTGATGCACTTCTTCAGCGTCTCGACCGAGACGTCGCCCTTCTCGAAATACTCTTCCATCGCCGCCTCATCGACGCCAACGACGGTGTCGAGCAGCTTCTGGCGGTATTCCGCGGCCTTGTCGGCCAGGTCGGCCGGGATCGGGCCGTATTCGAACTTGGCGCCCAGCTCATCGCCCTGCCAGGTGATGCCGCGCATCTCGACGAGGTCCACGACGCCCTTGAGCTGGTCCTCGATGCCGATCGGCAGCTGCAGCGCCACCCAGTTGATGCCGAGCTTCTCGGTGAGCGTCGCCGCGGCCTTGTAGAAATCGGCGCCGGTGCGGTCGAGCTTGTTGATGAAGATGATGCGCGGCACGTTGTAGCGATCCGCGAGGCGCCAGTTGGTCTCGGACTGCGGCTGCACGCCGGCCACGCCCTCGATGATGAAGACCGCGCCGTCGAGCACGCGCAGCGAGCGGTTCACCTCGATGTTGAAGTCGATGTGGCCGGGCGTGTCGATGATGTTGATGCGGTTGTCATTCCACATCGCGGTCACGGCGGCGGAGGTGATGGTGATCCCGCGCTCGCGCTCCTGCTCCATGTAGTCGGTCGTGGTGTTGCCGTCATGCACCTCGCCGATCTTGTGGCTCTTGCCGGTGTAGTAGAGGATTCGCTCGGTCGTCGTCGTCTTGCCCGCGTCGATATGCGCGGTGATGCCGATATTGCGAATCTTCTCGAGCGGTGAATGAGCCACGTCAGGCCTCCATGCGGCAAGGCAGGTCAGCGCCCATTTGGCGCCGCCTGCCCCTAGGTCTTGCGATCGGGATAAATCAGTGCAGCGGGAGATGCCCTCTCCCGCGGGAATTTGCAAGCGCTGCCCTGCGGGGCCGGCTTGCGCCGGACGCGGGGCCGGGGGCCTGCCTCAGCTCAGCCCGGCGCAGAAGCGCTGGATGCGGGTGCAGGCTTCCACCAGCGTCGCGTCATCCGTGGCATAGCTGATGCGGAAATGGCCCGGGAACATGAAGGCCGAGCCGTGGACCGCGGCCACCCCCTCCTCGTCCAGGAGGGCCTCCACGAAATCCGCGTCCGTCTCCAGCTTGCGGCCGCCCTTGGTGGTCTTGCCCAGGCAGGCGTTCAGCGAGGGATAGACGTAGAAGGCGCCCTCCGGCTTGTGGCAGCGCAGGCCGGGGGCCTGATTCAGCATCTCCACCACGAGGTTCCGGCGGCGCTCGAACACCTTGCCCATGGCGGCGACGGAGTCCTGCGGGCCGTTCAGCGCCTCGACAGCGGCGGCCTGGCTGATGCTGCTGGTGTTGCTGGTGCTCTGGCCCTGCAGCTTGTCCATCGCCTTGATGAGGGCGAGGGGGGCGCCGGCAAAGCCGATTCGCCAGCCGGTCATGGCATAGCCCTTGGAGCAGCCATTCATCGTGATGGTGCGGTCCCGCAGGCGCGGCTCGACCTCCACGATGGTGGCGGGCTTGAAGCCGTCGAAGGCCAGCTTCTCATAGATGTCGTCGGTGAAGATCCAGACATTGGGGTGGCGCAGCAGCACATCGGTGAGCTTTTTCAGCTCCTCGGCGTTGTAGGCGGCACCCGTCGGGTTGGAGGGGTTGTTCAGGATCAGCCACTTGGTCTTGGGCGTGATCGCGGCTTCCAGCTGCTCAGCCGACATCTTGAAGCCGGAATTCATTCCGCAGGGCACGAAGACGGGTACACCCTCGGCCAGCGCCACGATGTCCGGGTAGCTCACCCAGCAGGGGGTGGGGATGATCGCCTCATCGCCCGGGTTGATGGTCGCCAGCAGCGCGTTGAAGATCACCTGCTTGCCGCCGGTGGTGACGATGATCTCTTCCGGCTTGTACTCGATGCCATTGTCGCGCTTGAACTTGGCGGCGACCGCCTTGCGCAGCTCCATGGTGCCCGAGACGTCGGTGTACTTCGTCTCGCCGCGCTGGATGGCGGCGATGGCCGCGTCCTTGATGTTCTGGGGCGTGTCGAAATCGGGCTCGCCGACCGAGAGGCTGATCACGTCGCGACCGGCCGCCTTCAGGGCGCGGGCCTTGGCCGTGATGGTGATGGTCTGGGAGGGGGAGATGTTGTCGAGCCGATCGGCGGTGAGGTTCATGGTTGTCCGGTCCTGAAACTGCGGCCGGACCCTATTCCCGTGACGGGGGCGTTTCAACCCGGGCGCCCCCAACAAAAAAAGGCCGTCCCGAAGGACGGCCTTTCCGGAATTCAGCTCCGCGAAGCTCAGTGCTTCACGTCGGCCCAGATCTTGCGCTTCACCGCATAGACGAGGCCGCCCAGGATCGTCAGGAAGATCAGCACCTTCACGCCCATGGCGCGGCGGGCCTCCGTCTCGGGCTCGGCGGCCCAGGCGAGGAAGGTGGTCACGTCGCGGGACATCTGGTCCACGGTCGCCTTGGTGCCGTCGGCGTATTCGATCTGGTCGTCGTTCAGGACGTTCGGCATCGCGATCTGATGGCCCGGGAACCACGTATTGTAGTTCATGCCATCCATCATCACCATGCCGGCCGGCGGATCGGTGTAGCCGGTCAGCAGCGCGTGGATGTAGTTGGCGCCATCCGGACGCGCCTTCACCATCACCGAGAGGTCGGGCGGATAGGCGCCGTTATTGGCGGCGCGCGCGGCCTGCTCATTGGGGAAGGGGCGGCGGAAGCGGTCGGAGAGGCGGCCCGGGCGCTCGAACATCTGGCCCTCGTCGTTCGGGCCATCCGTCACGGTGAAGCTGGCCGCGATCTCACGCACCTGCTGCTCGGAGAGGCCGAGGTCGAGCAGGTTGCGATAGGACAGCTGCCGCATCGCGTGGCAGGCCGAGCAGACCTCCTTATAGACCTGGAAGCCGCGCTGGGCGGCCGCCCGGTCGAAGGTGCCGAACAGCGTGTTGAAGCTGAAATGCGCGTTCGGCGGCGTCGGGCCGGAGCCCGCCGCCAGCGCGGGCGCGCTGGCGACCAGGGGGAGGGCAACGGCGGCGGAGAGGGCGAAAGCCTTGAGGATACGCATGGTTCAGGCCTTTTCCATCGGCTTGGCGGCTGCGCCACCGGGGAGCGGCCCGCCACCAAGGTCAGCCTTGGCGCCAAGCACGGCACGGGAGATGCTCTCGGGCAGCTTCATCACGACTTCGAAGCGGCCCATCGCAGGGAGCACCACCAGGAAGTAGAGGAAGTAGAACATGGTGCAGATCTGGCTGATCAGCACGTAGGGCTGCTCGGCCGGCTTGGCGCCCACCCACATCAGGACGAAGAAGTTGATTGTCCACAGCATGAAGATGATGCGGGTGATCGGACGGAAGCGCAGCGAGCGCACCTTCGACGTGTCGAGCCAGGGCAGGAAGAACAGCACCACGATGGCGCCGCCCATCAGCAGCACGCCGCCCAGCTTGTCCGGCACCGCGCGCAGGATCGCGTAGAAGGGCAGGAAGTACCATTCGGGCACGATGTGGGCGGGCGTCACGAGCGGGTTGGCCGGGATGTAGTTGTCCGGATGGCCCAGATAGTTCGGCGCGAAGAAGACCAGCGCCGCGAAAACCGCCAGGTAGACCACGATGCCGACGCTGTCCTTGATCGTGTAGTAGGGGTGGAAGGGCAGCGTGTCCTGCGGGCCCTTGGGCTCGATGCCCAGCGGGTTGTTGGAGCCCGTGATGTGCAGGGCGGCCACGTGGAGGAACACCACGCCCACAATCACGAAGGGCAGGAGGTAGTGCAGCGAGAAGAAGCGGTTCAGCGTCGGGTTGTCCACCGAGAAGCCGCCCCAGAGATAGGTCACGATGGTCGGGCCGACCACGGGGATGGCGCTGAACAGGTTGGTGATGACGGTGGCGCCCCAGAAGGACATCTGGCCCCAGGGCAGCACGTAGCCCATGAAGGCGGTCGCCATCATCAGCAGGAAGATCACCACGCCCAGCATCCAGAGCAGCTCGCGCGGCGCCTTGTAGGAGCCGTAGTATAGGCCGCGCCAGATGTGCACATAGACCACGATGAAGAACATCGAGGCGCCGTTCATGTGAACGTAGCGGATCAGCCAGCCAAAGTTCACGTCGCGCATGATGCGCTCCACGCTGTCGAAGGCGTAGGCGGTGTGCGGCGTGTAGTTCATGGCGAGGAAGATGCCGGTCGCGATCATGATCATCAGGTTGATCATAGCGAGGGCGCCGAAGTTCCAGAAATAATTGAAGTTCCGGGGCGTCGGAAACACCCCGTACTCTTTCTGGATCATGGTGACGACCGGAAGGCGCTGGTCGATCCAGCGCAGGACCGGGTTGGTAACCTGAGAGTCGTGCAGGCCGCTGGCCATGGTGCTCGTCCTCTAATTGAAAGCCCCGGGTGGGGAAGTGAGGCAGCGTGGGACCATACCCCGCGCCCGATGATGCTCAGCCGATGCGGATCGCCCGGTCCGAGGTGAAGGTGTAGTCGGGGACCACGAGGTTGGTCGGCGCGGGTCCTTTGCGGATGCGGGCCGAGGTGTCGTAGTGGCTGCCATGGCAGGGGCAGAACCAGCCATTGTAGTCACCCTTGGCATCCGTGGACTTCTGGCCGAGCGGCACGCAGCCCAGATGGGTGCAGACGCCGACCACGACCAGCCAGGGGTCGCGGCGCACGCGCGACTGGTCGGTCGCGGGGTCCTTCAGCTCGCTCATTGGGGTGGCGCGGGCCGCCTGGATTTCCTCGGCCGTCCGGTTGCGCACGAAGACCGGCTTGCCGCGCCACATCACGGTGACGCTCTGGCCGACGGCGATGGGTGAGAGATCCACCTCCGTGCTGGCCAAAGCCAGAACGTCTTTCGAAGGAGCCAGCGAGCCGATGAAGGGCCAGGCGATTGCGCCGACACCCACTGCGGCGAAGGCCGCCGTCGTCAGGGAGAGAAAATCGCGTTTGGTGACCTCCGGGGCCGTACCCCCGCCCGTCGCCTGCGATGCCATCGAGTCCGCCATCCAGCCCACCTTTTGCCCCGCCGGATCATCCGGCTGAAACCCACCATGACAGGCGGCGCGCAAGCCTCTGCCTGCGCTCCACCTTCAGCTTGCTGCCTATTAGGGATGCTTCCGGAAACTGGCAACCACGCCCGGCCTTAAGAAGGCGCAATCGCCAGGGGAAATTCCCCCCGCTGGCCGCCGCGGGACTTGGTGATAGGCTCCCTTCATGAACGAAGCCCAAACCGCCCCCAACCCCGCCCCGAATCGTCCTCCCCTGGCCCATCCGCTGGCGAAGCCCGCCGAGGCTTGGTTCGCGGAATTGCGCGATCGGATCTGCGCCGCCTTCGAATCCCTGGAAGACGCGCTCGAGAGCGGCCCCCATGCTGAGCTCCCGGCCGGGCGGTTCACCTATACGCCCTGGCAGCGCCCCGAGGGCGGCGGCGGCACCATGGGCCTGATGCGCGGCCGCGTCTTCGAGAAGGTCGGCGTGAACATCTCGACCGTCCATGGGGAGTTCAGCCCCGAATTTCGCAAACAGATCCCCGGCGCGGAGGAAGACCCCCGATTCCTCGCCACTGGCATCTCCCTGGTCGCGCACCCGCGCTCGCCCCGCGCGGCGACAGCGCATATGAACACCCGCTTCATCCTGACCACCCGCGCCTGGTTCGGCGGCGGGGGCGACATCACGCCGATGAACCTGACCTCGCCCGAGAGCCTGGAGGATGCGGCCTTCTTCCACGCGGCCTATCAGCGCGCCTGCGACAAGCACGACCCGAGCTACTACCCGCGCTTCAAGCAATGGTGCGAGGAGTATTTCTTCCTGCCGCACCGGGGCGAGACGCGCGGCCTGGGCGGAATCTTCTATGACTGGCTGGGCGACCGGACGCCGGGGCGGGGGGCGGAGCTGGACTTCGCCTTCACCCAGGATGTCGGGCGCGCCTTCCTTGAATCCTATCCCGAGATCGTCCGGCGCCGCATGCACGAGGCCTGGACGCCGGAGGAGCGGCAGCACCAACTGCTGCGCCGCGGCCGCTATGTGGAGTTCAACCTCCTGCACGACCGCGGCACGATCTTCGGCCTCAAGACCGGCGGCAATGTCGAAGCCATCCTCATGAGCCTGCCGCCGGAGGCCGCCTGGTAGCCATCCGCCCTTACTGGATGCGGATGTTCCGGCTGCGGACCACCGCGCCCCATTTGGCGCTCTCGGCCGAAGCATAGGCGCCCCATTCGGCCAGCGGCCGGGTCTCGGCCGTCACCGCCAGCGCATCCAGGCGGGGCTGGATGTCGGGGGCGCGGAGCGCGGCGCGGCTGGCGGCGTTCAGCCGTTCCAGGATGGCGGGCGGCGTGCCCGCTGGCGCCAGCATCGCGACATGCTCGACGATCTCGACATCCGGGAAGCCCTGCTCCCGGAAGGTGGGGACGTTGGGCGCGAGAGGGCTGCGCGTGGCCGAAGCGACGCCCAGCGCCCGCAACTCGCCGGAGTTGATGAAGCCCATCACCGCCGCGGCGGGCATGAAGACCATCCCGGCCTCGCCCGCCACGACCGCCTGCACGGCCGGGCCGCCGCCCCGGTAGCCGACTTCCAGCACCTCGATGCCGGCCGATTGCAGCAGCATCTCGGTCGCGAGGTGAGACGTGGCGCCCACGCTCGCATTGGCATAGGTCAGCCGGGCATTTGGGCGCCGGGCCAGGGCGACGTATTCCGCGACCGTGGTGGCCGGCGAACTGCGATGCACCAACATGAAGATGGGCATGGAGACCAGCAGGCCCACGCCCACGAAGTCGCGCTCGGTGTTGTAGGGCAGCTGGTAGAGGTGTGGCGCCACGGCGTAGGTGCTGTTGGGCGCGATCACCACGGTGTAGCCGTCGGGCCGGGCGCGGGCGGCGACGGCCATGCCGATCGTTCCATTGGCCCCCACGCGGTTGTCCACCGGGAAGGGCTGGCCGAGGTCAGCCGACAGGCGCTGGCTCAGCACCCGGGCGAAGGCATCGGTCGGCCCGCCCGGACCCCAGGGGACGATGACGGTCACCGGGCGTGAGGGATAGGCCTCCTGAGCCAGGGCCGGCGCGGCGAGGCCCAGGGAGGCGGCGATCAGGCCGCGGCGGGGCAGGTGCATGGGTTCGTTTCCTTCAGGCGATGTCCGGCGGCAGGCCCGCCCAGATTTCTTCAGGAGTCGGTGCCCGGGGGATGAGGCCCTGGCGGACGGCGTGGCAGGCGGCGAAGGCGATGGCCGGCATCATGGCGACGCGCCCGCGCTGCGGGGCCTCGCCGGCTGCATCCATCAGGCGCAGCACGGCGGCGGCATGGGCCGCGCGGTCGGCTCGGATGACCAGCAGGTGATTGATGGGGGTGAAGCCGTGGCGGCGGATGAACTCGGCCCCGGCTGCCGCCGCATCGGGGAAGACGGGGCGCAGCCAATCGCCTGTCGGCGCATCGGCGCCGGAGATGATGGCGTCGAGCTCGCCAGCTTCCAGCATCTTCACCATGTCGCTGCCGGCGGAGGCGCGTGTGGCGAAGGGCGGGTCCTGGCATTCGGCGACATGCGGGTCCTCGAAGGTGACCCAATGCACGCTCTCGGGCTCCACGCCATGCGCATCCTGCAGGATGCCGCGGAGCCAGAGGCCGGTGGTCTGGCTATAGGCGCGCACGCCGACGCGCTTGCCGGCGAGATCTTCGGGGCCACGGATGCCGGAATCGGCGCGGCAGAAGAGCGAGCCCTCCTGGAGGCGAGCCGCCAGCACGCGTGGCAGGAGGAGGATCGGCTTGCCATGCGCCCAGGCCTGGAGCCAGGTGGCGATGGCCATCTCGCTCACCTCGAAGCGCCCCTCCCGTACCATGGGCGCGAAGGCGCGGCTGATATTGGGGAAGGGGGCGCAGTCGAGCGCCACCTCCGGGTCCGTCACGGTGCCGTCGAGCAGCGCCGCGGTGTGCGGATAGGTGCCGATCGCGGCCGAGAGGCGCATTACACCAGCCGTTCGACGACGTGGGGAAAGACGCTGGCATAGCCCTCGCCCCAGGTGATGCTCTTGTCACTGTTGCGGGCGGCCTGGGCGCCGCGCTGCTGGGCGACACGGGTGTAGTACTCCCAGAGGTGTTCCTGGCCCGCCATGCATTCGATGGCGGCGCGCTTCTGGGCCCAGACGGGGCCGATATCGAGCAGCACATCGGGCTTCCAGTTGCACTGCTCGGGCTGGTGCGGCTCGAAGAGGAAGACGGGCGGGGCGCCCAGGACCTTCTGGCCCGGATTATGGCCATGCGCCTGGGCCGTGATGCGGGCGTGCTGCGCGAAATCCGTCACGGCCGGGTGATCCCAATTGTAGAGATCCTCCTTGCTGTGCGTCAGGATGAATTTGGGATGGATGGCGCGCATCACATCTACCATGCGGAACAGGCTCTCGCGCTCCAGCGTGATGGGGTAGTCGCCCAAATCCCAGAATTGCAGGTCATGGACGCCGAGCACCTTGGCCGCGGCCTCCGCCTCCTTCTGGCGTTCGGCCTTCACGCGCTCCAGCGTCATGCCGGGCTGGCGCCACAGCTTGGCGCTTTCGCCGCGCTCGCCATAGCTCAGGCAGACCACGGTCACCTCGAAGCCGGCGGCGGCGTGCAGCGCGATGGCGCCGCCGGCGCGCCAGACGAAATCGGCCGAATGGGCGGAGATGACGAGTGCGGTGGGCTTGCTCATGACTTGTTCTTCTCAGGCAAAGGTGGCGTGGCGTAGGTGCGGAAGCTGTCGGAGAGTTGCAGTCCCCAGGCCTGGCCCTTGTTCCGCTCGGCCTGGCTCCAGGTGATGGTCTTCCAATCGGGCGCCAGAACAAGCCGGGCGCCGGAATGGGCGAATTCGATGCGGTTGCCGCCGGGCTCGACCACATAGAGGAAGAAGGTCTGCTGGATGGCGTGCTTGTGCGGGCCGTTCTCGATGGGGATGCCGGCATCCAGGAACGTGTCGGCGGCCTGGAGGATGGCCTCGCGGCTGTCCAGTGCGAAGGTGATGTGGTGGAGGCGGCCATGCACGCCGTTCGCCTCGCGGCCATAGGCCACGTCGTAGGATTTGTTGGTGGCGGTAAGCCACATCCCCATCTCGACGCCATTGTCGAACACGATCCGCTCGGTGCAGCGCAGACCCAGGTTGCGCTGGAAGAATTCGCGGCAGGCGGCGACATCCACGGCGAGGCAATTATAGTGGTCAAGCCGGCGGACATTCACGCCACGAGCGGGGTAGCGCTCGGCCTGGTTGCGCAGCGCGGGGCGGCGTTCGGGCGGGGCCTCGTACCAGGTCGTGTCGTGGTAGAGCTCCACCATATGCCCGTCCGGGTCGCGGAAGCGGTGGGCGGCGCCATGGCCGAAGCTGCTGCCCTCCAAGGTCGTCACCTCCACCCCATCGGCGCGCAGTGCCGCGAGGCGGCGGGCGAGCGCCTGGGGGCTGCGGGTGCGCCAGCCGGCGTGGCCGAGGCCGGAGGTCTTCGCCGCGGTGAGTTGCAGGGAATAGGTCTCGTAATCATCCCAGCCGCGCAGGAAGACGCTGTCACCCTGGGTCCCGCTGACCGTCATGCCCAGGATGTCACGGAAAAAGGCCAGGCTTTCCTGAGGCTTGGGCGTCAGCAGCTCGATATGGCCGAGATGCGCCACATCCATGATGGGTTCGGCCGGTTCCACTGTTTCTCTCCCTTGACGCCTTGCTTCTAGCCGGGGCGCGGGCGCGCTGTCCTATGGATTTTGCGGCGTGAGCTATTCGCATCGGGAATAGGGGCGAGGCCCTGCGCCGCGATCTCGGCGAGATGGGCGCGCAGTGCCGCCACGAAGGCCTGGCCGGCTTCCGGCAGAGGGCGGTCGGCGGGCAGGATCAGGCCGGCGGGGCGGGGCGGGGCTTCCTCGGCCAGCGGCAGCACGCCGAGCGCGCCCCGCAGCAGATCCCCCACCATCATCAGCCGCGGCATGACGGCGACCATGTCGCTCGCCAGCAGCATCTCGCGGATGAAGCCGTAGCTGCTGGAGCGCAGGGGCGCCTCGGTGGTGAGGCCCAGCGCCGCCAGGCGTTCGTCGATCTCGAGGCCGACGCGCTGGCTGACCGTGGGCAGGATCAGCTCGCAGCCGGAGAGCGCCTCGCGCGTCACGGGCCGGCCGAAGAGCGGGTGGCCCTGGCGGGCGAGGAAGGAAATGGGCTCCTCCCACAGCGCCTCGCGCAGGAAGCCGTCCGGGGTGGGGGGCGGGTAGAGGCGGCCGAGGATCAGATCGATTTCGCCGGCCGCCAGCAGGGGCAGCAGCTCCTCCATGCGGCCCTGCTGGAGGCGAAGCTGGATGTCGGGCCGGCTCTGCTTCAGGCGGATCAGGGCGCCGGGCAGCACGCCGACGGCGGCCACCGGCAGGACGCCGACGGCCAACTGGGCACCGGCCAGGTGGTCCAGCGCCTCCTCCGCGCGATGCAGCTCGGCCAGGACACGGCGGGCCAGGCGGGTGATGACGAGGCCGGCCTCGGTGGGGCGCACGCCGCGGGCGTGGCGGATGAAGAGGCGGGCGCCGATCACCTGCTCGGCCTCCTGCAGGCTGCGGGTCAGCGCCGGCTGGCCGAGGCCGAGGCGCGTGGCGGCGCGCAGCAGGCTGCCCTGCGCCTCGACCGCGTCGATGACGCGCAGCCATTGCAGCTTCAGGCGGCGGTCGAGATGGCGGCGCATGGCGGAAAGCTATCAAGAATCCGCATGGCCAGCCAGGGTGGCGCGCTTCCGCGCTAGCCATCCGGCGCGCGCCGGGCTATGCGGGGCGCCATCATGTCCACCATCCTCACCATCATCTTCCTGCTGGTCACCCTGGCGCTGATCGGGGTCATCCTCGTGCAGCGCAGCGAGGGCGGCGGGCTTGGCATCGGCTCCTCGCAGGGCATGGGCTCCTTCATGGGCGGGCGCGGCACGGCCAACCTGCTGACGCGCACCACGGCCATCCTGGGCACCATCTTCTTCGTCCTGGCGCTGATCCTGGCCCTGCTGGACCGCGGCACTGCGGTGAACCGCTCCATCCTCGACGCGCCGGCCCCCGTGATCGCGCCGACCGCGCCTGCGCTGCCCGCGGTTCCGACGAACTGATCAGCCCTGCGATTTAGGGGGGTGTGACACGGCCACGGAAGTGGCTATGACGACCTCCCATGGCACGGTTCGTATTCATCACCGGTGGCGTGGTTTCCTCGCTTGGCAAGGGCATCGCGGCAGCGTCCCTTGGCGCACTCCTTCAGGCCCGCGGCTATCGCGTCCGGCTTCGCAAGCTGGACCCGTATCTGAACGTGGACCCGGGCACGATGTCGCCCTACCAGCATGGCGAGGTCTTCGTGACCGATGACGGGGCCGAGACCGACCTCGACCTCGGCCATTACGAGCGCTTCACCGGCGTGCATGCCAACAAGGCGGACAACTGGACCACGGGCCGCCTCTATTCCGAGGTGATCGCAAAGGAGCGGCGCGGCGACTATCTGGGCGCCACCGTCCAGGTGATTCCGCACATCACGGACGCCATCAAGGAAGCCGTCGTCGCCGGCACGGATGATTACGATTTCATCCTGGTCGAGGTCGGAGGCACGGTGGGCGACATCGAGTCGCTGCCTTTCCTGGAAGCCATCCGCCAGCTCGCGAACGAGCTGGGCCCGACGCGCAGCCTCTTCGTCCACCTGACGCTGGTGCCCTACATCCCGTCGGCCGGTGAGTTGAAGACCAAGCCCACGCAGCACTCGGTGAAGGAACTGCTCGGCGTCGGCATCCAGCCGCAGATCCTGCTCTGCCGCTGCGACCGGCCGATCCCGGAGAATGAGCGCCGCAAGATCGCGCTCTTCTGCAACGTCCGCCCCGAGAGCGTGATCCCGGCCTATGACGCGAGCAGCATCTATGCCGTGCCGGGCAGTTATCACCGCGAGGGCCTTGATCGCGAGGTGCTGCGTCACTTCAACCTCTCGATCTATGGCGAGCCCGATCTCTCCGCCTGGGAGCGGGTGGTGCAGCGCATCACGGCCCCCGAGGGCGAGGTGACCATCGCCGTGGTGGGTAAGTACACCGGCCTGCTCGACGCCTATAAGTCGCTGAATGAGGCGCTGGCCCATGGCGGCATCGCGCACAACATGCGCGTGAAGCTCGACTGGGTGGATAGCGAGATCTTCGAGCGCGAGGAGGGCGAGGTCATGCGCCGGCTGGATGGGGTGCATGGCATCCTCGTCCCCGGCGGCTTCGGCGAGCGCGGCACGGGCGGCAAGATCCAGGCGGTGCGGTTCGCGCGCGAGAAGAAGATCCCCTTCCTCGGCATCTGCTTCGGCATGCAGATGGCGGTGATCGAGGCGGCGCGGAACCTGCTCAACATCCCGGCGGCCTCCAGCACCGAATTCGGCCCTTGCGCCGAGCCGGTGGTGGGGCTGATGACCGAGTGGGTGCGCGGGAACCAACGCGAGCAGCGCGATGCGAGCGGCGACCTCGGCGGCACCATGCGCCTTGGCGCATATCCCGCCGTGCTGGCCGATGAGTCGCTCGTGTGCAGCGTCTATGGCGCCAACCGCATCGAGGAACGCCACCGTCATCGCTTCGAGGTGAATGTCGCCTATCGCGAGCGGCTGGAGGCGGCCGGCTTGCGCTTCTCCGGCATGTCGCCCGACGGGCTGCTGCCCGAGATCGTGGAATATCCGGACCATCCCTGGTTCATCGGCGTGCAGTTCCACCCGGAGCTGAAGTCCAAGCCCTTCGCGCCGCATCCGCTCTTCGCGGGCTTCGTGGGGGCCGCGGTGCGCCAGGCGAGGCTCGTCTGATGGATGTGACCATCCGGGACCTGGTGATCGGGCAGACGCGCCCGCTCGCCTTCATCTGCGGCCCCTGCCAGATCGAGAGCCGGGCGCATGCGCTGGAGATGGCCGACGCCATCGCCGCCATGGCGCGCGAGGCGGGCGTGCCGATGATCTACAAATCCTCCTTCGACAAGGCGAACCGCACCAGCGTGAACGCGGCGCGCGGCATCGGCCTCACCGAAGGCCTCGCCATCCTGGCCGAGGTGCGGGAGCGCACGGGGCTGCCGGTGCTGACCGATGTCCACACCGCCGAGCAATGCGCCCCCGCCGCCGAGGCGGTGGATGTGCTGCAGATCCCGGCCTTCCTCTCCCGCCAGACCGACCTGCTGCTCGCCGCCGGCGAGACGGGGGCCGCGGTGAATGTGAAGAAGGGCCAGTTCCTGGCGCCCTGGGACATGAAGAACGTGGCCGCCAAGATCGCGTCCACCGGCAACCAGCGCATCCTGCTCTGCGAGCGGGGGGCGAGCTTCGGCTACAACACGCTGGTATCGGACATGCGCAGCCTGCCGATCATGGCCGAGACGGGCTACCCCGTGGTCTATGATGCGACGCATAGCGTGCAGCAGCCGGGCGGGCAGGGCGGTTCCTCCGGCGGGCAGCGCGAATTCGCGCCCGTGCTGGCACGCGCCGCCGTCGCCGTGGGTGTCGCCGCCGTCTTCATCGAGTGCCACGAGAACCCGGATGCGGCGCCGAGCGATGGCCCGAACATGATCCCGCTGCGGGAGATGCCGGCGCTGATCGCGCGCCTCAAGGCCTTCGACCAGCTCAGCAAGGGCTGAGGCATGCGCCTCCTCGGGGTGCTGATCCTCGGGAGCTTCGGCGCCGTTTTCCTCGGGCTTTTCGTGCTGTCCCTCCTCGCGGGGGAATGGCTGCCGATGGGCGTAACCGGCGCGGCTGTCGCAGCGATGGCCTATGGCATCGTGACCTGGCTGCGCCCGGATGACCCTGCCGCACCCCCGCCCACCGATCCCGGCACGCCATGGGACCCGCTGCGCGATGGCACGCCGCGCGAGCGGGTCCGGGTGGATTGGTCCGACCCGCCCGGCACGGGCGAGGCGACGCCGGCCAGCGAAAGCGGGGACAATGGCGGGGAAGGCGGCAGCAGCAGCGACTGACCGCCCCGCCTATTCCACCCGAACCCCCGCCTCGCGAATGATGCGCGCCCAGCTCGCCGCATCGCGCGCCTGGAGCTGCGTCAATTCCTCGGGCGTGGCCGTCGCGGGCTCGAAGGTGAGCTGCGCCAGTCGCTCGCGCACCGGGGCGCTGCCGGCGAAGCGGGCGAGTTCCTGGTTCAGGCGCAGGGTGATCTCGGGCGGCAGCCCGCGCGGGCCATAGAGGCCGAACCAGGTGCCGGTGTCGAAGCCCGGGGCGATGGTCTCGGACAGGGTGGGCACCTCCGGCATGAAGGGCGAGCGCCGGCCGCCCGTCACCGCCAGCGCGCGCAGACGCCCTTCGGCCGCATGCGCCGCGACGCCGGGCATGAGGGCGACGACGATGTCGATGCGGCCCGCAACCAGCTCGGTCACGGCGGGGCCGAGGCCGCGGAAGGGCACGTGCTCCAGCTGCGCGCCAGTGATGAGGCGGAGATACTCGCCATAGAGATGCGCGGGCACGCCGACGCCTGCCGAACCATAGGTGAGGGGGCGTTGCTTGCCGAGGGCCACCAGCCCCGCGAGATCCGTTACCGGCAAGGCGGCGTTCACCGTTACGACGCTCGCCATGCGGGCCAGCAGGCCGATCGGCGTGAAATCCCGCACCGGGTCGAAGCCGGCACGGGGATAGAGGGTGGCGTTCACCGTCATCACCGTGTCGATGGTGGCGAGCAGCGTCTGGCCGTCTGGCGTGGCCTGGGCCACGGCCTGCGCGCCGAGATTGCCGCCAGCGCCCGTGCGGAAATCCGGCACGAAGGGCTGGCCCAGCGCGCCGCGCAAATGTTCGCCGGAAAGCCGCGCGATGAGATCCATGGGCCCGCCCTGGGCGAAGGGAACGACCACGCGCACCGGTCGTTCGGGCCAGCCGGATTGCGCCAGGGCAGGCGTGGCCAGCAAGCCGCCGAGTAGCGCGCGCCGCATGATGGGTGTCATGGGATTCCTCCGGGTATTTTCTCCGATTGTGCCGTGATCGCGCGCGAAAGCCAGCATTTCCGCATGGCGTTGCATGCCGCGCGCGGCGCCGCCAATCTCACGGCAACGGAGAGGGAAGGACAAGGCCACATGAGCGGGACGCCCAAGATCGGTCTCAGCGTGAAGGATTCCACGCCCGCCTGGCCCGCGGCCCCGCGGCCGCCCAAGGGGGCGCCGAACATCCTGCTGATCCTCTTCGATGATGCGGGCTTTTCGGATTTCGGCTGCTACGGCTCGCCCATCCGCACGCCGAACATTGATGGCCTGGCGGCGCAGGGGTTGCGCTACACGGGCTTCCATACGACCGCCATGTGCTCGACGACGCGCACCGCGCTGCTGACCGGTCGCAACCATCACTCGGCCGGTGTCGGCAGTCTCGCCAATTTCGACAGCGGCTATCCGGGCTATCGCGGCAAGATCGCGAAGGAGGCGGGGACACTCGCCGAGATGCTGCGCCCGCATGGCTATCGCAACTACATGCTGGGCAAGTGGCATGTGACGCCGTTGACCGAGAGCGGCAGCACCGGCCCCTTCGACGGCTGGCCCCTGGCGCGCGGCTTCGACCGCTACTACGGCTTCATGGATGCGGCGACGGACCAGTACACGCCCGAACTGGTGCGCGACAATTCGACGATCGCGCCGCCGCGCACACCCGAGCAGGGCTACCACCTGACCGAGGATCTGGTGGACCAAGCCATCCAGTTCCTCGCCGGCCACGCGGCGGAACTGCCGGAGACGCCCTGGCTGCTTTGGGTGGCGCTCGGCGCCGTGCATGCGCCGCACCAGGCGCCGGCCGATCTCATCCGCGGCTATGATCCGATGTTCGAGCAGGGCTGGGATGCCGAGCGCGAGGCGCGCTTCGCCCGGCAGAAGGCGATGGGCATCGTCCCGCCGGACACGCGGCTGCCGCCACGCAATGCCGATGTCGGCGCCTGGGCGGAATGCGATGCGGATCAGCGGCGCTTCTACACAAGGCTGCAATCGGCCTTTGCCGGCATGCTGGATCATGCGGACCAGCAAATCGGCCGTCTGCTCGCCTTCCTCGATGCGGCGGGCATGCGCGAGGACACGCTGGTGCTGGTGCTCTCCGACAATGGCGCGAGCCAGGAGGGCGGGCCCACCGGCGGCGTGAACCTGCTGGGGCCACGCAACCTGCGCGAGGAGACGATGGCGGAGAAGATGGCGCGGCTCGATCAGATCGGTGCGCCGGGCACTTACGCGAATTATCCGCTGGGCTGGGCCATGGCGTCGAACACGCCGCTGCGCCGCTACAAGCAGAACACCCATGGCGGCGGCATCCGCGACCCGCTGGTGATCTCCTGGCCCAAGGGCATTCCAGCGCGCGGCGAGCTGCGGCACCAATTCGTCCATGCCTGCGACCTGACGCCGACGCTGCTGGAGATCGTGGGTGTGACGCCACCCGCCACCGTCAATGGCGTGGCCCAGATGCCGCTGGAGGGGGTGAGCTTCAGGCCCAGCCTGTTTGACGCCGCGGCGCCCTCCAAGCCCGTGCCGCAGTATTTCGAGATGTTCGGCCATCGCGGCCTGGTCCATCAGGGCTGGAAGGCCGTGGCCTACCACACGCCGGAGACGCCCTTCGAGGAAGATCGCTGGGAGCTGTTCCACCTCGAGACCGACTTCTCCGAGAGCCATGACTTGGCCGCGCAGCATCCCGAGAAGCTGCGCGAGCTGGTGGCGCTCTGGTGGGAGGAGGCGCGCAAGCACCAGGTGCTGCCGCTGGATGACCGCTTCCGCCAGCGCTTCGCCGAGAACGCGGCGCGCGTGCATGGCGCGCGCAAGCGCTACGTCTTCCACGCGGGCGTCGGCCATGTGCCGACGGAGGTGGCGCCCGATATCCGCAGCCGCAGCTACCGCATTGACGCCCATGCGCGCTTCCAGGGCGGGGATGAGGGCGTGCTGATCGCGCATGGCGATGCGACCACGGGCTATGCGCTCTATCTGCGCGGCGGGCGGCTGGTGCACGACATGAATATCGGCGGCGAGCATGTGGTGGTGACCTCGGAGCGGCCCGTGCCGGCGGGCGATCACATCGTCGGGCTGCGCGTGCGGCGGCTGACGCGCGAGGCGAAGCCGACCATCGCGACCGGGCCGGGCCTCAGCGAATTCACGCTGCTGATTGATGGCATGCCGGCGGGGCGGATCGAGACCCGGCTCGGCTTCTTCAACTTTGTCTCCTGGGCGGGGCTGGATGTGGGCTGCGACCGCGGCTCGCCCGTCTCCGACTACGAGCCGCCCTTCCTGTTCACCGGCAAGCTCGCCAAGGTCGTCGTCACGATGGATGATGACCAGGAGCTGGATGGCGATGGCGTCGGCGCGGCGCTGATGGCGCGCCAGTAGCGAGGAGAGCGAAGCATGGCCGCCCCCGAAGTGCCGATCGAGGTGGACCCCGCGACGGGGATCTGGACCACCAACGGCCTGCCCATGATGTATCTGCCGCGCCATTTCATGGTGAACATGCAGCAGACCATCGAGGCGGCGATGGGTGTGCCGGCCTATCGCGCCATCCTCTACAAATCCTGCCATCTCTCGGCGCTGCAATGGTGCCGGGCCGAGGCAAAGACGCATGGCCTGGGGCCAGAGGACACCTTTCGGCACTATCTGAGGCGCATGTCGCAGCGTGGACATGGGCAGGTGGAGATCGCCTCGCTCGACGCGGCCGCCGGGCGCGCCGAGATCGTGGTGCGGAACTCGGCCTATGCGCTGGGCTATGGGGCGGGGGCGGGGCGGCGCGTCTGCTACGTCTTCGAGGGCAGCTTCGCGGGCGGCATGGCCTATGTGCTGGAGGCGTTGGGCAGCTCAGGCGACCCTTCCTGCCGGGAGGTCGCCTGCTTCGCCGAGGGCGCGCCGGAGTGCCGCTTCGAGGTGAGTTGAGCCTGGGTGGCGGAACCCGCGCTTGCGTGGTTCGATCCGCGCCGGATCTCAGGAGGAACCACGCCGCATGCCCCGCCTTGCCCATGACAAGCTGACCGATCTCGTGGCGGGGATGCTCTCCCGCGTGGGGGCCGCGCCCGAGGTGGCGCGCCAGGTGGCGGCGGATCTGGTGGAGGCCAATCTCCAGGGGCATGACAGCCACGGGATGCAACTCGTGCCACGCTATGTGGAGAACACCGAGAAGGGGCTGATCACGCCCAATGCGGTGGCCGAGCAGGTGGGCGGCGCCGGCTCGCTCGCCGTCTGGGACGGGCATATGGGCTATGGCCAATGGACCGGGCGGCAGGTGACGGCCGCGGGCATCGCCGTGGCGCGCGAGCATGGGCTGGCCTGCTTCGGGCTGCGCAACACGCATCATCTGGGGCGCATCGGCGCCTATGCGGAGATGGCGGTGGCCGAGGGCATGATCGGCCTGTTCTTCGTGAATGCGGTGAGCGGGGCGCCGGTGGTCTCGCCCTTCGGGGGCGCGGATGGGCGGATGGGGACGAACCCGATCTGCATCGGCATTCCGAAGACGCCCGCGCCGATCATCCTGGACTTCGCGACCAGTGCCATCGCGGTCGGCAAGGTGAAGGTGGCCTTCAATGCGGGCAAGCCGGTGCCGGCCGGCGCGCTGGTGACGCATGAGGGCGAGCCCAGCACGGATGCGGCGGTGATGTATGGCCAGGGGCCGCGCGGTGCCTTGCTCTCCTTCGGCGGGCATAAGGGCTATGGGCTCGCGCTGGTCTGCGAGATCCTGGCGGGCGCCTTGACCGGCGGCGGGACGAATGAGCCGAAGAACCCGAACAACCGGGGCATCGTGAACGGGATGCTGGGCTTCGTGCTGGACCCGGAGCGTCTGAAGGAGAATCCGGGCTTCGGGGACGAGGTGCAGGCGATCTGCGACCATGTGCAGGCGAGCGCGCCGGGCCGGGTGCTGCTGCCGGGTGACCCGGAGCGGCGGGCCAAGGCGGAGCGGATGGCCCAGGGAATCCCGCTGGATGACGTGACCTGGGGGGACCTCTCGGCCTGCGCCACGCGGCTCGGGATCAGTGAGAGCGAGATCCGCGCGGCGCTGGTCTAGCTGGACAGCCCGAGCCTGGCGCGCGCTTCGAGGATGCGGGCCGAATAGGCCCGGCGCAAGGCTTCAGCTTTGCGAAGCCAAGGCGGCGGAGTCGCCGCCCGGCGTCTGAGGGCACGGCAACGAAGTATGCGAGCCGAATAGGCGAGCCGGATCGCTTTAGCGATCCGAAGCCAAGCGCGCGGAGCGCGCGCCCGGCGTCTGAGGGCACGGCAACGACGTATGCGAGCCGAATAGGCGAGCCGGATCGCTTTAGCGATCCGAAGCCAAGCGCGCGGAGCGCGCGCCCGGCGTCTGAGGGCATGGCAACGACGTATGCGAGCCGAATAGGCGAGCCGGATCGCTTCAGCGATCCGAAGCCAAGCGGCCGGAGGCCGCGCCCGGCGTCTGAGGGCGGAAAAATCAACTTTTTTGCGAAGCAAAAAAGTGGGGGGCTTCTGTTGCCCGGTGCCCCCCGAACCGCGCTTACCTATTAGGCAGCGAGCGCCATGTCCTCGCGGACATTGTCGTTGGCACTTGTGATTTGGTCCGATAACGCCGGTACCATGCCGGGCAAAAGCAGCGTCTTTACCACGCACGTCGAGCCTGTTTCGTCCCCGTGCCACGCTTCCCGACAAGGAAGGTTGGAGTGGTGGAGACGCCGGGCACTGCCCCCGGGTCCGTCACGTTTATGCCACGCTGCGTTTATCGCCATAGTCGGGGGCGGCGAGCCGCCTCTGACCCCGCCAACATAGGGTCCCGCGTTGCCGATTGCCAGCGTAACTGGGCCCCGTTTCCCGCCCGGTGGCCCTGCGCTACATGCAGCCCACCAGAGGATCACGACAATGGCATTGACGGACGCCCAGCGGGCAGAACTGGAACAGGCGCGCGCGGCGCGGGCCGAGACGCGGCGCGCCACCGTGCCCGCGCTCGAGGCCATGCTCTACCAGGTGATGCCCGTGCTCGATCACGGCTTCATCCGCGTGGTGGACTATATGGGCGATGACGGCGCGGTCGTGCAGTCCGCACGCGTCTCCTACGGGCGCGGGACCAAGGCCGCCAATGAGGATCGCGGCCTGATCCGCTACCTCATGCGGCACCGCCACTCCACGCCCTTCGAGATGTGCGAGATCAAGTACCATGTGAAGCTGCCGATCTTCGTGGCGCGGCAATGGATCCGGCACCGCACGGCGAACGTGAACGAATATTCCGCGCGGTATTCGGTGATGGACCGGGAGTTCTACATCCCCGAGCCAGCGCAGCTGGCCGCCCAGTCCAGCAGCAACCGCCAGGGCCGCGGTGATGTGCTGGAGGGCGAGGAGGCGGCCGAGGTGCTGCGCCTGCTGCGCGATGACGCCAGCCGCAACTATGATCACTACGCCTGGATGCTGAACGAGGATGACGCCGGCCAGGTGGTGGATGAGGGGCGCTCCGGCCTCGCGCGCGAATTGGCGCGGATGAACCTGACGCTCAACACCTATACCCAGTGGTACTGGAAGACCGACCTGCACAACCTGCTGCACTTCCTCAGCCTGCGCGCGGATTCGCACGCGCAATACGAGATCCGCGTCTATGCCGAGGCGATGCTGGAGACGGTGAAGGCCTGGGTGCCGTTGAGCTACGAGGCCTTCGCGGATTACCGCATGGGCGCGGTGATGATGTCGTCCCAGATGCTCGCCATCGTGCGGCGCATGCTGGGCGGCGAGGAGGTGACGCAGGCGACCAGCGGGCTTTCCAAGCGCGAATGGCGTGAGCTGATGGAGGTCCTGGGGCGCGCGGCGTGAGCACGCGTCAGGCGGCGCTGCTTGATTTCATCGCGCTGGCCGACCGGCTGAAGCATGTGCTCCGCGCCTCACGCACCGGCGAGCGGCGCGAGAATGCGGGCGAGCACGCGTGGCATGTGGCCCTGATCGCGGTGCTGCTGGCCGAGGAAGTGGAGCCGCGGCCGGACATGGCGCGTGTGCTCTCGATGATCGCGATCCATGACGTGATCGAGATCGAGGCGGGCGACACCTTCGCCTTCGACGAGGCCGGGTTGCTGACCCAGGCGGCGCGCGAAGAGGCGGCGGCCCAGCGCATCTTCGGCATGCTGCCGGAGGATCTCGGCCAGCGCCTGCATGCCCTCTGGCGCGAGTTCGAGGCGCAGGAGACGCCGGAGGCGCGCTTCGCCATGGGCTGCGACCGGCTGCAGGGCTTCGCCCAGCAGGTGGAATGCGGCGCGCCGGCCTGGGCCGAGGTGGGCCTCACCCGCGCGCGCAGCCTCAAGCGGATGCAACCGGCAATTGACCTCGGCCCACCCTTCGCCCCCATGATCGAGTCACTTTATGAGCGCGCCATGCGGGAGGGGCTGCTGCTGCCGTGACGGTCACCATCTTCGGCTCGGCCATTGCCGATCTTGTATTCCGCCTGGAGCGCCTGCCGCGCCCCGGCGAGACGCTGTTGGGAACCGCCGGCGCGCCGCTGGCGGGCGGGAAGGGGTTGAACCAGGCCATCGCCGCCGCGCGCGATGGCGCGGATGTGCGCTTCGTGGGCTGCGTCGGCCGGGATGAGCATGGCGACCTGTTGCGCATGGCGCTGATCGGGGCCGGGGTGAATGTGACCGGCCTGCGGGGGGAGGATGCGCCAAGCGGCCTCGCCTGCGTCTGCGTGGATGCAACGGGGCAGAACCAGATCGCCGTCTCGCCCGGCGCCAACCTGCTGGCGCGCGCGGCGCAACTGCCGGAGCTGCGGGACGACACCATCCTGTTGATGCAGATGGAGGTGCCGCCCGAGGAGAATGCCCGCGCCATCACCCGCGCCAGGCAGGCCGGCGCGCGCGTGCTGCTGAACCTGGCCCCCGCGGCCGCGATGGATCGCGCGGCGCTGGGGGGCGTGGAACTGCTGATCGTGAACGAGAGCGAGGCGGCCTGGCTCGGCCAGCAGCTCGGCCGGGCCGGCGAGGCGGCGGCGCTGCACGCCGCGCTGGGCATCGGGGTGGCGGTGACGCGGGGCGGCGAGGGGGCCTCGGTCGCGACGGCGGCCGGCAGCTTCGAGGTGCCGGCCTTCACGGTCGAGGTGGTGGACAGCACGGGCGCGGGCGATGCCTGGTGCGGCGTGCTGGCGGCGGCGCTGCATCTCGGCATGCCGCTGGAGCTGGCCGTGCGGCGGGCCAATGCGGCGGGTGCGCTGGCCTGCACCAAGCCGGGTGCTGCGCCCGCCATGCCGGACAGTGCGGCCATTGATGCGCTGATGGGGCTCGACTAGGTGCGCGCCGGCCGCCGCGCCCTGCTGGCGCTGCCGCTGGCCGGGCCCGCCCTCGCGCAGGAAAGGCCGATCCGCCTCGTCATCGCCTTTCCGCCCGGCGGCAGCACGGACATTCTCGGCCGGCTCATCGCGCCCCGCATGGGGGAAATCCTGGCCACGGTGGTGACACCCGAGAATCGCAGCGGTGCCTCGGGCGCGGTGGGCGCGGGGCTGGTGGCGCAGGCCGCACCGGATGGGACGACGCTGCTGCTCGATTCCGGCGGCCAGGCGGTGAATCCGCACCTGATGCGTGGCCTCGGCTTCGACTACACGACCGGTTTCGCGCCGGTCACGCTGCTGGCCACCTTGCCGCTGGTGCTGGTGGTGCGCGCGGATGCGGGCGTGGCCTCGCTGGGCGCCCTGCTGGCGCGGCTGCGGGCAGAGGGGCGGCCCGTCGCCTATGGCAGCGTCGGCATCGGTGCGCGGACGCATCTGGCCATGGCCGCACTGTTGCGGCGCGCGGGATTGGCCGGCGAGCATATTCCCTATCGCGGCGGCGCCGATCAGATCGCGGGTCTGCTGCGCGGCGATGTGGCGCTGGGCTTCACCTCGGTGGCGCTGGCCGCCCCCTTGCTGCGGGAGGGGCGGCTGGTGGCACTCGGCTACTCCCTCCCTGGCCGCGCGCCCAGCATCGCGGAACAAGGCTTCCCCGGCTTTTCCATGGGCGACTGGCTGGCGCTGCTGGCGCCGGCCGGCACGCCGCCCGCCACCATCGCCCGCCTCGCCGATGCCGCGCGGGAGGCGGTGATGCAGCCTGCGCTCCGCCCGCGCCTCGCCGAACTCGGGCTGGAGCCGGCGGCCGAGGGGCCGGAGCCGCTGGCCCGCTTCCTCGCGGCCGAGCGCGCTGCCATGGGGGCCTTGATCGCGGCCGAGGGGATTCGTCTCGACGGATAGCGTGGGGCGCGGCATTTAGGAGAGATGAACAGACGCACCCTTCTTGCCCTTCCTCTCGCCGCCCCCGCGATCGCGCATGCGCAAGCCTGGGCCCCCACGCGCCCGGTGCGCATCGTGGCCGGATGGCCCGCCGGCGGTTCGGCCGATGCCTCGCTGCGGCTGGTTGCGCCGCACATGCAGACGGCGCTGGGCCAGAGCGTGGTGATCGAGAATCGCGGTGGCGCCTCGGGCTCCATCGGCGCGGGCGTGGTGGCGCAGGCCGCACCCGATGGCCATACGCTGCTCTTCGACGCGGCCGGGCAGGTGAGCAACCCCTATCTGATGCGCGGCCTCTCCTTCGACTACCTCACCGCCTTCGCGCCCGTCTGCCTCTTCGCGCTGCTGCCCAATGTGCTGGTGGTGCGGGCCGAGACGCCGGTGCGCACGGTGCCGGAGCTGGTCGCCTATCTGCGCGCCAATCCGGGCCAGCCCTATGCCAGCACCGGCATCGGCCTCGCCTCGCATCTCGCGGCCGTGATGTTCACCCAGCGCGAGCGGCTGGAGGTGACGCATGTGCCCTATCGCGCCAGCCAGCAATCCATCCCGGGCCTCCTGGCGGGCGAGACGGTCTTCACCTTCAACACCACGCCGCTGGTGGTGCCGCTGATCCGCGACAACCGGCTGCGCGCGCTGGCGGTTGCCACGCCGCGGCGCATCCCGGCGCTGCCCGATACGCCCACCATGCTGGAACTCGGCTATGAGGGCTTCTCGCTGAACGAGTGGATCGCGCTCTTCGCGCCGGCGGGCACGCCGGCCGCGGCCATCGCGCGGCACGCGGAAGCGGCGCAGCAGGGCCTGGCCGACCCCGTGGTGCGCGAGCGGCACGCCAACTTGGGGATGGACATCCAGGCGCTCGGCCCCGCGGATTTCGCGGGCTTCCTGACCGAGCAGCGGGCGCGCATCGGCGCGCTGATCCGCGACAACAACATCCGCCTCGAGAGCTGAGGCGGCCCGCGCGAACGAGAAAGGGGGGCCGGAGCCCCCCTTTTTTGTGGCCTCAGCCCGGTGCGCCGCGGGGTGGCGCGAGGCGCAGCGGCACGAAGCGCTGACCCTGCTGCTGGCTTTCGATCAGGAAGAGCGCCGTGGCGCGGCCCTGGCGGCGCAGCCGCTCGATCCGCTCCTGCAGCTCCTGCGGCGTGGTCACGCGCTCCTGCTGGACCTCCAGGATCAGGTCGCCCGGGCGGATCTCCCGCTCGGCGCCGGGCGTATTGGGCAGGACCTCCGTCACCACCACGCCGCGCGCCTCGGGGCGCAGGCGGAAGCGCTCACGCAGTTCCGCCGTCAGCGCCGTGACGCGCAGGCCGAGGCCCGAGAGCTCGATCGGGCGATCGGGGCGCGGCGTCTGCGTCGGCGCGGTGGAGGCCTGGGTCGCCTCGGTGGGCAGCTCGCCCAGCGTGACCGTCACCGTCTCCTCGCGGCCGTCGCGCCAGATGACCACGGGCACCTGCGCGCCGACCGCCGTCTCGGCCACGATGCGCGGCAGGGTGCGCATCTCGCGCACCTCCTGGTTGTTGAAGCGCAGCACCACGTCGCCGTTGCGGATGCCGGCGGCGGCGGCGGGGGCGCCTTCCTGCGCGCGCGCGATCAGCGCGCCGCGCGCGCCGCCGCGCAGGCCGAGGCTCTCGGCGATCTCATCCGTCACCTGCTGGATGTTCACGCCGAGCCAGCCGCGTCGCACCCGGCCGCCCTCGGCGAGCTGGCGGGCCACGCCGCGCGCCAGGTTGGAGGGAATGGAGAAGCCGATGCCGATGGAGCCACCCGTCGGCGAATAGATGGCGGTGTTGATGCCCACCACCTCGCCCCGCATGTTGAAGAGCGGGCCGCCGGAATTACCGCGGTTGATGGCGGCGTCCGTCTGGATGAAGTCGTCGAAGGGCCCCTGGCGGATGTCTCGCCCGCGGGCCGAGATGATGCCGGCCGTCACCGTGCCGCCCAGGCCGAAGGGGTTGCCGATGGCCACCACCCAGTCACCCACCAGCGCCGTATCGGAATCGCCCCAGGGGACGAAGGGGAGCGGCGCGGTGTGGCTCACCCGCAGCACCGCGAGGTCGGTGCGCGGATCGGTGCCGAGCAGGGTGGCGCGGAGCGTCGTGTTGTCCTGCAGGATGACGTTGATCTCATCCGCCCCGTCGATCACGTGGTTGTTGGTGATGACGATGCCCGAGGCATCCACGATGAAGCCCGAGCCCAGCGACTGCGCGCGGCGCGGCGCCGGCCGGTTGGGCTGGTTCGGCTGATTGGGCTGCGCCTCGTTCTGCTGGCCGGGCGGGCGGTTGCGGTTGAAGAAGTCGCGGAAGAACTCCTCGAAGGGTGAGCCGGGCGGCGCCTGCGGCGTCTCGGGCGCATCGGGGCGACCGGGGCGCGGGGCAACGTTCTGCGAGGTGGAGATGTTCACCACCGCCGGCAGCAGGTTGCGCACGAGCGGCGCGAAGCTCTCGGGCGCCACGAAAGGCGTGGGGGCAGCGGGCGGGGGGGCGGCCTGCTGGGCAAAGGCGGGGGCGGAAATGGCCAGGAGAAGGGCGGTCGCGACAAGCCGCATCGGGCAAGCACCTCTGGAAGGAGAAAGGGCTGGGGCGGCGCGGACCACCCCAGCCCATCAAATGGAAGCTAGGGCGCGCCTGTCCAGCGCGCCAGTCCCAAGACGCATCAGCGCGGCGCGCCCGTGCGCGCCGGCATGTCCCGGAAGTAACGGAAGAAGTCGCTCTCCGGGGTCAGCACCATGCGGGATTCGCCCGTCGAGAAGACATCGCGATAGGCCTGCATGGTGCGCCAGAACTGGAAGAACTCGGGGTCGCGCTGGAAGGCGTCAGCAAAGATGCGGATCGCTTCCTGCTCGCCCGTGCCGCGCAGGATCGCGGCATCCGCTTCGGCCGTCGCGAGGATGACCGTACGGTCACGCTCGGCCTGGGCGCGGATGCGGGCTGCGACCTCGGCGCCCTCGGCGCGAGCCTCGCGGGCGACGCGCTCACGCTCGGACTGCATGCGGCTCAGGATGGCCTGGGTGTTCTCGTCGGGCAAGTCGGCGCGGCGGATGCGCACATCGGTCACGTCGATGCCGAAGCGGCGCGCCTCCTCGTTCACCTGGCGGCGGATCTCGCCCATGATCCGGCCGCGATCGGCGCTGAGGACGGCGAGCAGCGTCTCGCCCGCCAGCACGCGGCGGAGCGAGGAGGTGACGATGGAGTTCAGCCGCCCGCGGATACCGGCCTCGGTGGCGCCGACCGTCTGGAAGAAGAGCAGCGGGTCGGTGATCGAGTAGCGGGTGAAGCTGTCCACGATCAGGCGGCGCTGGTCGCCCAGGATGACCTCCTCGCCCGGCGCCTCGAAATCGAGCAGGCGGCGGTCGAAGACGATCACGGTCTGGATGAAGGGCAGCTTCACGTTCAGGCCGGGCGTCTGGATGACGCGGATGGGCTGGCCGAACTGCGTGATCAGCACCTGCTGCGTCTGCTGCACGGTAAAGAAGCTGGAGGCCGCGACGAAGAGGGCGGCCACGGCGATGCCGGCCGCGATGGCGAGCTTGTTCATCGGCCGGCCCCTCCGCGCTGCTGCTGGATCATCGGCGCCACCGCGGTGGGCGGCGGTGCCGCGGGCCGTGAGGGCGGCTGGGCCGCGGGCGCGTTGCCGCGCTGGTCGAGCGGCAGGAAGGGCACGAGGCCCTGCAGGCGGTCATCCACCAGGATCATGCCGTTGCGGCGGAAGATCTCTTCCATGGTTTCCAGATACATGCGGCGCACCGTCACGTCCTGCGCCTGGTTGTAGGCGCTGAGCACGGCGTTGAAGCGGCCGGCCTCGCCTCGGGCGCGGGCGATCTGGCTGTCGCGGAAGCCCTGGGCTTCCTGCACCATGCGCTCTGCCTCGCCGCGGGCGCGGGGGATGATGTCGTTGCGGAAGCTTTCCGCCTCGTTGCGGACGCGCTCGCGGTCCGCATTGGCGCGCTGCACGTCGCGGAAGGATTCCACCACGGCCGCCGGCGGGTCCGACTTCTGCATCTGCACCTGGGTGATTTCGATGCCTGCGCGGTACTGGTCCATGATGGCCTGGGTGCCGCGTCGCACCTCCTGCTCGATCTGGGCGCGCGCCTCGGTCAGCGCGGGCTGGATGGGTGTCTTGCCGATCACCTCGCGCATCACGGATTCGGCGGCGGATTTCACCGTCTCCTCCGGGTTGCGGGTGTTGAACAGGAAGTCCGCCGCATCGCGGATGCGCCAGAAGACGGCGAAGTCGATATCGATGATGTTCTCATCGCCCGTCAGCATGAGCGATTCCGCCAGCACGTCGCGCGCCGAGATCACGCGCCCGCCGGGGCCCACATCGGGCGCGCCGCGGAAGCCGATATCCACGCGGTTGATGCGCGTGACGCGCGGCGTGGTCACCGTCTCGACCGGCCAGGGGATGCGGTAGTTCAGACCGGGCGGCGCCGTGCGCTCGAAGGCGCCGAAGCGCATGACGACGCCGAGCTCGTCCGGCTGGACGCGGTAGAAGCCCGAGGCACCCCAGACGCCGACCAGCACCAGCGCAGCCAGGCCGATCGCCTTTCCACCGCCCGCGCCGCCACGGGGCAGCAGGCGCCGCACGGTGTTCTGCGCGTTGCGGATCATCTCCTCGATGTCCGGCCCTTGGCCGCGATTGCCTCCGCCGGGCGGCCCCGAAGGCGGTCCACCCCAGGGGCCGCCGCCATTTCCCCCACCACCGGGAGGACGCGGATTGCCCCAGGGGCTCGGCCCGCCATTGTTCCAAGACATCTCTACCGGACTCTCCACTCTGGCCGCCGGGGAACGCCCCGGACGGTCATTTCTGAATTCTCTTCCATATATAGGCTCGAACGCCCCTCCGGGAGGGGTGCGCTCTCGCTCTCGCATGTGCATATGTGCCGCCCCGCCGGTCAAGGAAAGGTAGAAATCATGTCGGACACGCTCATCGCGGCCATCAGGGCCGCTCTCTCCCGGGTGACGGACCCCGCGACGGGCGTGGATGTGGTCAGTTCCGGCATGGTCGAGGGGATTTCGGCGCGCGATGGCCTGGTGCAGTTCACGCTCGCCGTCCCGCGCGAGCGGGCGCGCGCCATGGAGCCGGTGCGCCAGGCCTGCGAGAAGGCGGCCGCCGCCGTGCCGGGCGTGATCTCGGCCACCGTGGTGCTGACGGCGCATCGCGAGGCGCCGGAGGCGCCGGGGGCGCGCTCCACCCGGCCTGCCCCCGGGCCGACGCCGCCCGGCCAGGGCCAGATGCTGCTGCCGGAGGTGAAGCGCATCATCGCCGTCGCCTCGGGCAAGGGCGGCGTGGGCAAATCCACCACCTCGGTGAACCTGGCCGTGGCGCTGGCCGCGCAGGGGCTGCGCGTGGGGCTTCTGGATGCCGACATCTATGGCCCCTCGCTCCCGCAGATGCTGGGCACGCAGGAGAAGCCGCGCGCCGTCGGCCAGCGCATCATCCCGCTGCAGCGCTGGGGGCTGAAGGCCATGTCCATCGGCTTCCTGGTCGAGCAGGAGACGGCGATGGTCTGGCGCGGCCCCATGGTGATGGGCGCCCTCGAACAGATGATGGGCCAGGTGGAATGGGGCGAGCTGGATGTGATGCTGGTGGACATGCCGCCGGGCACGGGCGATGCGCAGCTCACCATGTCCCAGCGGGTGCCGCTGGCGGGCGCGGTCATCGTCTCCACGCCGCAGGATGTGGCGCTGATTGACGCGCGGCGCGGCATCAAGATGTTCGAGAAGGTGAATGTCCCGGTGCTCGGCCTCATCGAGAACATGTCCTATTTCTGCTGCCCCGAATGCGGCCACAGGACCGAGATCTTCGGCCATGGCGGCGCGCGGGCCGAGGCTGAGCGGCTGGGCGCGGAGTTCCTGGGCGAATTGCCGCTGAAGCTCGCCATCCGCGAGATGGCGGATGCAGGCACGCCCATCGTGCTGGCCGCCCCCGACACGCATGAGGCCGCGACCTATCGCCAGATCGCCGCGCGGATCTGGGAGAAGGTCTCGGCCCCGGCCACGGCCGCCGGCCCGCGCATCGTGATGGAATGAGCGCGGCCCTCGCCCGGCTGCGGCGCATCTGCCTGGCACTTCCCGAGGCGGAGGAGCGCGAGACCTGGGAGACGCCGACCTTCCGCGTGCGGGAAAAGATCTTTTGCCTGGTGGGGCTGGCGGGGCCGCTCGCCATCTGGGTGAAGGCGCCGCGCGGCAGCCAGGAATTGCTGATCGAGGCCGCGCCCGCGCGCTTCTTCCGCCCACCCTATCTGGGCCACAAGGGCTGGGTGGGGGTGAACCTCTCCGGGCGGCCCGACTGGGCGGAGGTGGAAGCGCTGGTGCGGCGCAGCTACAGCCTGATCGCGCCGCGCGCGCTGGCGGCCCGTGTCGCCACGCGCGAACCGGTCTAGTCTCGCCGCATGGCCCCCCGCCGCGAACCCACTGACGACCTGTTTGGCCCGCCTGAGGCGCCCCCGCCCGTGGCGCCCAGCGCGCCCGCCGAGGGCGCCCCGCTGGCCGAGCGCCTGCGCCCGCGCACGCTGGCCGAGGTGGTGGGGCAGGACCAGCTGCTGGGGCCGCAGGGCAGCATCACGCGGATGCTGGCGCGCGGCAGCCTCGCCTCCATGATCCTCTGGGGTCCGCCGGGCGTGGGGAAGACCACCATCGCGCGGCTGCTGGCGGAAGCGGCGGAACTGCACTTCGCCTCGCTCTCGGCGGTGTTTTCGGGGGTGGCCGACCTCAAGCGCGCCTTCGACGAGGCGCGGCAGCGGCGGCGGATGGGGCGGCGGACGCTGCTCTTCGTGGATGAGATCCACCGCTTCAACCGCGCGCAGCAGGATGGATTCCTCCCGGTGGTGGAGGACGGCACGGTGGTGCTGATCGGCGCCACCACCGAGAACCCGAGCTTCGCGCTGAACGGCGCGCTGCTCTCGCGCTGCCAGGTGATGGTGCTGAAGCGGCTGGAGGCAGCCGGGCTCATGGCGCTGCTGGCGCGTGCCGAGGCCGAGGCGGGGCGCGCGCTGCCGCTCGATGCCGCGGCGCGCGAGGTGCTGCTCGCCATGGCCGATGGCGATGGGCGCTATCTTTTGAACCTGGCCGAGCAATTGCTGGCGCTGCCGGACCCCACGCCGCTGGACCCCGCGGGGCTCTCGCAACTGCTGGCGAAGCGCGCGGCGCTCTACGACAAGGACCGCGAGGAGCACTACAACCTCATCTCGGCACTCCATAAGTCGCTGCGCGGGAGCGACCCGGATGCGGGGCTCTATTGGTTCGCGCGGATGATCCTGGGCGGCGAGGACCCGCGCTACATCGCGCGACGCCTCGCGCGCTTCGCGGCCGAGGATGTGGGCCTCGCCGACCCCTCCGCGCTGCCGGCGGCCATCGCCGCCTGGGAGAGCTATGAGCGGCTGGGCTCCCCAGAGGGGGAACTCGCGCTGGCGCAATTGGTCGTCCATCTGGCGACCGCGCCGAAATCCAACGCCGTCTATGCCGGCTGGAAGGCGGCGCAGGCGGCGGCGCGCGACACCGGGAGCCTGGCGCCGCCCGCGCATATCCTGAACGCGCCGACGAAGATGATGCGCGAGCTGGGCTATGGCGCCGGCTACCAATACGACCACGATGCGGAGGAAGGCTTCTCCGGCCAGAACTACTTCCCGGACGGCATGGCGCGACCCCGCTTCTATGAGCCGGCCGGGCGCGGGGCGGAGGCCGAGATCGCAGAGCGCCTCGCGCATTGGGCGAAGCGGCGGCGATGAACTTCCTCTGGGTGGCGCTGGGCGGCGCGCTCGGCTCGATGGGGCGCTACGGCGTCTCGCTGCTGGCCATGGCCTGGCTCGGCAATGCCTTCCCCTGGGGGACGCTGGCCGTGAACGTGCTGGGCAGCGGCGCGATCGGCGTGCTGGCGGGGATGGGGCTTGGCGGCTCCGCGCGGCTCTTCTGGATCACCGGCGTGCTGGGCGGCTTCACCACCTTCTCGGCCTTCAGCCTGGAGGCGGCGTTGCTCTGGGAGCGCGCGGCGTGGCAGGGCGCGCTCTATGTGCTGGCGAGCCTGGGGCTCGGCCTCGCCGCCTTCGCGCTGGGCTGGGTGCTGGCCCGGGGCTGAGCACCGGCTGGCTCAGGCCGCGCCATCGGCGGCGAGGGGGCGGATCTCGGCGAGGCCGCGCCGCAGCGCCTCCGCCGTGCTGGGCCCAAGTTCCGCATCCAGCCGTGCATGCGCCGCGCGCCAGGCCGGGATCGCCTCGCGCAGCAGGGCCACGCCCTCCGGCGTGATCTGCACGCGGCGGGAGCGCCGGTCCGTCGCATCGGGGATGAGGCGCAGCAAGCCCCGACGCGCCAGCGGCTTGACCGCGGCGGTCAGCGTCGAGGGATCCATCGCCAGGAAGGGCGCAAGCCGCCCGATCGGCGGCGGCTCGGCCTGGTTCAATGCAACCAGGAGGGAGAATTGGCCGTTGGTGAGGCCGAAGGGCCGCAGCGCCTCGTCGAAGCGCCGCGCGAGTGCCCGCGCGGCCCGCTGCGCCGCAAGGCACAGGCAGGTGTCACGGATGTGGTGCACCGTGGCGGCGGGGAGAGTTTCCAAGCTTGACATCTTCTAGGTAATTTGATATCAAAATTTATGGATCAAGGCCAGAGCCAAACCGCCAGACAGGCGAGATTTTTGGGGAGAGACAGCATGAGCCACCCATCGGCCCACGCCAGGAATGAGCCGGCGCCGCTGCCGGGCGCGGCGTGCCGATGAGCGGCACTACCCCCAAGAACACCATCTGCCTGTGGTTCGACCGCGAGGCAGAGGCGGCGGCGCGCTTCTACGCCGCCACCTTCCCCCACAGCCGCGTGGGCGCCGTGCATCGTGCCCCCGCCGATTATCCCTCCGGCCAAGCGGGTGACGTGCTGACGGTGGAGTTCACCGTGGCCGGCCTGCCCTGCCTCGGGCTCAATGGCGGCCCGGTCTTCCCGCAGAGCGAGGCCTTCTCCTTCCAGATCGCGACCGAGGACCAGGCGGAGACCGACCGATACTGGAACGCCATCCTCGAAAACGGCGGGAGGGAGAGCGCCTGCGGCTGGTGCAAGGACCGCTGGGGCGTGAACTGGCAGATCACCCCGCGCGTCCTCACCGAGGCGATCGCCGCCGGCGGCCCCGCGGCCAAGCGCGTCTTCGAGGCGATGATGACCATGCGCAAGATCGACATCGCGGCCATCGAGGCCGCGCGGCGCGGCTGAGGCCGGCACGAAACCCCATCACAGGAGGCCCCATGTCCGCACCCCGGATCACCGTCGAGACCGTCGTTGCCGCGCCCGTCGAGCGCGCCTGGGCCGCCTTCACCACGCCCGCCGACATCATGCGCTGGAACTTCGCCAGCCCGGATTGGTGCTGCCCCGCGGCCGAGGTGGATTTGCGCGTGGGCGGCCTCCACAAGGCGCGCATGGAGGCGAAGGATGGCAGCTTCGGCTTCGACTTCGAGGGCATCTATGAGGAGGTGGAGCCCGGCCGCGCGCTGACCCTCGTTCTCGGCGATGGGCGCCGGGCGCGCACCACCTTCGCGCCAAGCGGCGAGGGCACGCGCGTCACGACGGTCTTCGACGCCGAGACGCAGCACAGCATCGAGATGCAGCGCGAGGGCTGGCAGGCGATCCTCGACAATTTCGCGGCCCATGTCGGGCAACCGGCCGCGCGCTGAAGGCGGCGGCCGCAACATCATCTGTGGGGAGACGAGCGATGTATGTGGATGGTTTCGTGCTGGCGGTGCCGAGCGACGGCAAGGAGGCCTATCGCCGCCATGCCGAGGAGGCGGCGGTGGTGTTCCGCAAGCATGGCGCGCTCTCGCTCGTCGAGGCCTGGGGCGATGACGTGCCGGAGGGCAAGGTGAACTCCATGCACACGGCCGTGCTGCGCAAGCCGGAGGAGACGGTGGTGTTCTCCTGGATCACCTGGCCCGACAAGGCGACGCGCGACGCAGGGATGCAGAAGGTCTTCGCCGAAGGGCGCGCCTCGGGCTTCATGGACCAGATGCCCTTTGATGGCAGCCGCATGATCTTCGGCGGCTTCGAGGTGATCGTGGACGCGTGAGGCGCAGCCTCAGCCGAGCCGGATGTCCCTGGCGGCCCGGCCGCGCATCCAGGCCATGATCCCGGCCGCGCGGCCCTGCCATTTCTCCCGCCGTGCATCGCCGCGGCGCAGCGTGGCCTTGAGTGCCAGGCCCGGCCATTCGGCGAGCGCCAGCCGCCAGGCGGCGGCGCGGCCGCGATGTTTCGCCTCCAGATGCAGGCGGGACCAGCCCTGGTGGAAGGCCTTCCAATGCGAAAGGCGCGGCGCGGGGGCGGAACTCGCGCCGCCCAGATGCCGCACCCGCACGCCCGCCACATGCACCAGCGCATGGCCGGCCGCGCGCATGCGCAGGCAGATGTCGTCATCTTCGAAATAGAGGAAGATCTCCGGGTCGAAGCCGCCGATCGCCCGGAAGGCCGACATGCGCAGGAACATGGCGGAGCCGCCGACATACCAGCAGCAGGCATCGCCCACCGGCTCCACCACCGGCCCCCGCAGGCGGCGGAAGGGCAGGTCATGGCCGAACTGCATATGGCCTTCCTCGGCGATCACCTCGGGCGCGAGCAGCCCGGCCTCCGGGTAGCGCCGCGCGGCGGCGACGAGGCCCGCGATGGTGTCGGGCTCCAGCGTCGCATCGGCGTTGAGGAGAAGGCCGAATTCGGTGGTGACCTCGGCGAACCCGAGATTGGCGCCGGGCCCGAAGCCCAGGTTGCGCCCCGCACGGATCACGCGCGCCGCGGGGCGCGCGGCGGCTGCGACATCCGCGCTGTCATCCGGCGAGGCATTGTCCACCACGATGACGGGGCATTCCGCCGGAATGGCGGCGAGGCAGCCCGGCAGCAGCGCCGCCGAGTTGTAGGCGACGATCACGACGGAACATGCCGCCTCCGCCGTCACGAACGGGCGGGCGCCAGTTCGGAGAGGGCCTTGAGGAACGCGGCCACGGCGGCGTCCGGCTCCATCGCCGCATCAAAGCCGGTCTTGCTCTCTGCGCTGCCGACGGCGACGAGGCCGCCCGACCAGAAGCCCTCGGCCCCTTCGCCCGGCGGCACGGCGTATTGCAGCATCGCGATGCCGCCCGGCCCCCGGTAGGAGATATAGGGGCAGCGGCGGAACTTCTTGGTGCGCACCCCGCCGCCCGTCTTGGGCGCGCCGTTGGAGGCCAGCAGCGCATGCGGCGTGGTGATGCCGCGCGCCTTGGCCGTCTCGGGCGTCAGGTCGAACGTCTTCAGCGCCTCGGCCGCCACGGCCTTGATGCGGGCGACGGCGGCGTCGAGCGCCGGGTCGGGCTCGGCACGCTGGCCCGGGGGCGCCACGCGCCGCGAAGCCAGCGCCGCCTCCGCCGCCGCGCGGAATTCCTCCGCGCGGGCATGCAGCTTGGTATTGGCGCCGGCCAGCACCGCTTCCGCATTGGACAGCAGCGCCTTCAGCTCCGCCGTGGTCTTGGCGCTGAGGTCGAGGCTCATGCCATGTTGACCATGATGGTCTTCTTGTGGGTGAAATGCTCGAGCATCGCCTCCAGCGAGGCCTCCTTGCCGAGGCCGCTCGACTTCACGCCGCCATAGCTGAGGTTCGCCTGCACCACGAGGTTCTGGTTGATCTGCACGAGGCCCGCCTCCAGGCGATGCGCCAGATCAAGGCCGACCTTGAGGTTGTTGGTCCAGAGCGAGGCGGCCAGGCCGTATTCGCTGTCATTCGCCTCGGCCAGCACGGCCTCGGGGTCGTCGAAGGCCTGGATCACGGTGACGGGGCCGAAGATCTCCTCCTTCACCAGGCGGGAATTGCCATCGAGGCCGGTGAAGATCACCGGGCGCAGGAAGAGGCCCTTCTTCAGCGCGGGATCGCTCGGCATCGCGCTGCATTCATGCGCGGTGGCGCCGGCCGTCGCCTTGCCTTCGGCGATATAGGCCTGGACCTTCTCGAACTGGCCCTGGCTGATGATGGTGCCGATATCGGTCTTCTCATCCAGCGGATCGCCCATCACCATGGCGTCCACCGCCTTCTTCATCTCGGCCACGAAGGCGTCGAAGATCGGGCGCTCGACATAGATGCGGCTGGCGGCGGTGCAGGACTGGCCCTGGCGCGTGAAGCGCATGGAGGTCAGCGCGCCGGAGACGGTCTTTGCGAAGTCGCAATCCTGGAAGACGATCATGGGCGACTTGCCGCCCAGCTCCAGCGTCACGGGCACCAGCTTCTGCGAGGCGGCCTTGGCCACGATCTTCCCGGTCTCGACCGAGCCGGTGAAGGTGACTTTCCGCACCAGCGGGTGCTCGACCAGCGGCGCGCCGCATTCCGGGCCCATGCCGCTCACCATGTTGAAGCAGCCGGGCGGCAGCACGCGGTTCATCAGCTCGCAGATGCGCAGCACGGCGAGCGGCGCCTCCTCGGCCGACTTCACGACGACCGTGTTGCCGGCCACCAGTGCGGGCGCCACCTTCAGCGCCATCAGCAGCATCGGCACGTTCCACGGGATGATCGCGCCGACGACGCCCAGCGGCTCGCGCACCGTGACCGACAGCACGTTGGGCGCGAAGGGCACGCTCTCGCCCTTCAGCTCCGAGCCGAGGCCGCCGAAGAATTCGAAGACATCGGCCACCACGCCGGCCTCGACGCGGCTTTCGGTGCGCAGCGCCTTGCCGGTCTCGAGCGCGATGAGGCGCGCCAGTTCCTCCTGGTGCTCCTTCAGCAGGGCGGCGCACTGGTGAACGAGGGCGCCGCGCTTGCGGGCGGGAACCTTGGCCCATTCCTTCTGGGCGCGGGCGGCATCACGGACGGCCGCGTCCACATCGGCCGCGTCGCCCTCGGCGGCGGTCGCCACCTGGATGCCGGTGGCCGGGTTCACCACGGGGAAGGTCTTGCCGCTGACAGCCGGTACATAGCGGCCGCCGATGAAGTGCAGGCCGGAGAGGGCGGTGGCCAGCTTCTGCTGGTCCAGGCAGGGGGCGGCGGGGGTGGGGTGCGGCGTGTCGAGCATCGGTGCGTTCCTCTCGCGACTGGCGGCTGGGCGACTGGCGGCGGACCATGCGCCGGATGGGGGGGAGGGAGCAAGCCCGGGCCGGTTGTGGGCGTCATCGGGCCGGCGCTGAACCGCAGGGGTGCCGGCCAGCTGCAAACGCCGCGCGAGGCGGCGGCTGGGGATGCGCCCTGATCCGGCAGGATCGACAGCCCTGGGCGAAGCTCGCCGCGCGGGGTGGGGCGAGCGCGCGACGCCCTGGCAGGGGCCGCGCCGGGGACGACCGCGGCTCAGGCAGGCGGCAGGGCGGCGCAGAAGCGCAGGATGCGCGCGGCGATCGCATCCCAGAGCTCTTCGGGGATGCGGAACCTGTGGCAGGCCTCCACGAACTCGACCCTGATGGCGGGTGAAAGTGGGTAGGTCTGCAGAATGTCCCGCCCGCCATAGGAGTCCCGCACGCCTTGCAGGATGAGCGTCGGCGTCGGCAGCTGGGCCAGGTGGGCGGTGCGCTCCGCCTCCGGCGGGTGCCCGGGCTTGCGGAAGGGATAGCCCAGGCAGATGACGGCCCGCAGCGGGCGGCGCGCGGCGAGCAGCGTTGCGACACGCGCGCCGGAGGAGCGGGCGATGACGATGCTTCCCTCCGCGGTGGAGACGGCGCGCTCCAGCATGGCGACACGGCGCGCGATGTTGCGGTTCAGCTGCTCGGCGCCCGCGGCGCGCAGAAGCTCCAGCTGGCTGGTCCAGCCGCTGGCATGCGCTTCCAGTCTCGGCCGCAGCGCATGCCCGATGCTCGTCTCCGGGGTGCATGAATCGCCATCGAGTTGAATGACCGGTCCCAGCATCGCCCGGGGAATCTACGCCGCGCGCGTCATGCCGCAAGGCGCCCCGTCTTGCCCGGCCGCGCTGCGGCGCATAATCACGATCGGAGCACGGAGCGAACACATGTCCCAGCCTTCCGGGCCCCTGAAGGGCCTTCGCGTTCTCGACCTCACCCGCGTTCTTGCCGGGCCCACCTGCACGCAGATGCTGGGCGACCTCGGCGCCGAGATCATCAAGATTGAAAAGCCCGACAGCGGCGACGACACGCGCGGCTTCGCGCCGCCCTTCTGGCCCGAGACGAAGGAGAGCGCCTATTTCCTCGGCGTGAACCGCAACAAGCAGTCCGTCACGGTGGACATCGCCAAGCCCGAGGGCCAGGCGCTGGTGCACAAGCTGCTGGAGCATTGCGACATCCTGGCCGAGAACTTCAAGGTCGGCGCGCTGGCCAAGTATGGCCTGGGTTATGAGCAGCTGAAGGCGAAGTACCCCCGCCTGATCTATTGCTCGATCACCGGCTTCGGCCAGACCGGCCCCTATGCGCCGCGCCCGGGCTATGACGCGCTGATCCAGGCGATGGGCGGCATCATGTCGCTGACGGGCGAGCCCGGCGGCTCGCCGCAGAAGGCGGGCGTGCCGGTCGCTGACCTGTTTGCCGGCCTCTATGGCTGCATCGGCATCCTGGCGGCCGTGAATCATCGCCACGCCACGGGCGAGGGGCAGCATATCGACATCGGCATGCTGGACACGCATGTGGCCTGGCTCGCCAACCAGGGCATGAATTATCTGGCCACGGGCGAGAACCCGCCGCGCCTGGGCAACCAGCACCCGAACATCAGCCCCTATCAGGAATTCCCGACCAAGGATGGCTACCTCATCCTCGCCGTCGGCAATGACCCGACCTTCGAGCGCTTCTGCAGGAATTTCGGCTGCGAGCACCTGCTGGCCGATGAGCGCTTCGCCACCAACCCGAAGCGCGTCGCGAACCGGGACCTGGTGACCCAGACCCTGACGCCCGTCATGAAGTCCAAGACGACGAGCGAATGGGTGGAGGCGCTGGAGGCGCTGAAGATCGGCTGCGGGCCGATCAACACGCTGAAGGATGTCTTCGCCGACCCGCATGTGCAGGCGCGCGACATGGTTGTAACCATGCAGCACGCGACGGGGAAGGAGATCCAGGTGATCGCCAACCCCGTGAAGCTCTCCGCCACGCCCCCCGATTATCGTTCGCCGCCGCCGGTGCTGGGCGAGCACAGCGAGAGCGTGCTCGGCGGGCTGCTCGGCATGAGTGCCGCCGAGATCGCCGCACTGCGCGAGAAGGGGATCGTCTGAGGATGGAGCGGCCCCGCTTCGGTGCCGTCAGCGGCCCCTTCGAGGGAACGCCGGCGAGCCGCACCGTGCCGCTGCGCTGGGTGGAATGGGGCCCGGCCGCCGGCCGGCCCGTGGTCTGCGTGCATGGGCTGACGCGCAATGCGCGCGACTTCGACGTGCTGGCGCGGCATCTGGCAGGGCAGGGGCGGCGCGTCATCTGCCTGGATGTGCCGGGGCGTGGGCTCTCGGGCTGGCTTCCCGAGGGACGGTTCTATGCCGTGCCGAACTACATCGCGGCGATGATGCCGCTGCTGACGACGCTCGGTGAGTTCGACTGGGTCGGCACCTCGATGGGGGGGCTGATCGGCATGGGGGTCTGCGCGACGCCGGGGCTGAACATGCGGCGCTTCGTCATCAACGACATCGGTCCCTTCGTGCCGGTGGCCGCGCTGGAGCGTATCCGCACCTATCTGAGCGAGCCACGCGTCTTCGCCGATATCGCGGGGCTGGAGGCCTATCTGCGCCAGGTGCACGCGCCCTTCGGCCCGCTCTCCGACGACGAATGGGCGCATCTCGCGCATTACAGCGCGCGCATGCGGCCCGATGGGCAGGTGGCGCTGCACTATGACCCCGCCATCATGGAGCCCATGCAGGGCGAACTGACCGACGTGGACCTCTGGCCGCTCTGGCCCGCGGTGGCGAGCCGCCCCGTGCTTGTGCTGCGCGGCGAGCGGTCGGATTTGCTGCTGCGCGAGACGGCGCAGCGCATGGGCGAGAGCCCGGGTGTGCAGGTGGCCACCATTCCCCGCTGCGGCCATGCGCCGGCGCTGATGGAGCCGGCGCAGGTGGCGCTGGTGGCCGGCTTCCTGGCCGGATGAGCGACGCGCCGCCCCGGACCGGCTTCTGGGGCGGCGTGCTGGGCCTGCTCCCCAAGCTGGTGCCGCTGGTGGGCGCCGCCATCCTCCTCGTGATCCTGTTGGATGAGCTGCAGCGCGACGGCGTGGAGGTGCAGCCCATCGCCGTGCCGCCGCGCCTGGTCGAACTTGGCCTCACGCCCGATGTGGTGGCGTTGCGGCTGACCGATGCGCTGGCGCAGCTGCAGGACAGTGTGGGCGGCGAGCCGCGCCGGCGCACCGGCGCCGATGTCGGCGGCACCCACCCCGACTTCACGGTCCCGCTGACCGGACTTTCCCTGCGCTCCCTTGCCAGCACGCTGCGCAACATGCTGGGCATCGCCGAGCGCCGCGTCTCGGGCGAGGTGACGGTGGATGGCGATATGCTGCGCCTGCGGCTTCGTCTTTCCGGCCAGGGGGTGATCGCCGATGTCGCGGCGGCACATCCCGATGCGCTGATCCGCGCGGGCGCGCCCCAGGTCTGGCGGGTGGTGCAGCCGGTGCTCTACGCGTGGTGGCTCTCGAGCGAGGCGCCGAGCGAGCGGGAGATGCGCGGGACGCTGGAAGAGATGATGCAGGTCTCCGCCGCTGACCGGGAACTGATGCGCACGGTGCAGCTCCTCCTCGGCCGGTCGCTGGCGCGCACGGGCGAGGCGGAGGCGGCGCTGGCGGTGAGCGAGGCGCAGCTGCGCGACTTCCCCAATTACCCGCCGGCGCTCTACGCGCGCGGCCGGGCGCTGCGCGAACTGGGCCGGCTGGACGAGGCGATGGCGGCCTTCGAGGCGGCGCAGCGCGCCATGCCGGGTGTCGCTTTCCCGCGCGTCGGCCGCGCGCAGGTGCTGCGCGACCGGGGCGAGAACCAGGCGGCGGTGGAGCTGCTGCAGCCCGTGGTGCGCGACAACCAGGTGGATGCCCAGGGCAAGGTGGAGCTGGGCTATGCCCTGCTGGCGCTTGGCCGCACGCGGGAGGCTTTGCCGCTGGCGCGCCGCGCGATCGCCGAGGATCCGAAGAACGCCTCGGCGCATACGCTGCTGGGCGATGTCCTGCTGGGGGAGCGCCAGCCGGCCGCCGCACTCGCCGCCTTCGACGCGGCGGTCGGCCATGCCCCGCTCTGGGGGGAGGCGCAGCTCGGTCGTGTCCTGGCGCTGCGTGCGCTGGGGCGCGTGGAGGAGGCGCGGGTCGCCTTGGCCGAGGCGCGACCGGTGATCGCGGCGGTGCCGCGCCTGCGTGAGAGGCTGGCGCGGCTTGACGCGGGTTGAGCGCTGAAGCGTGACCAACACCGCTTGATCACGCGTCAGGCTTTGCCGAGAGGCTGACTTGCGCCTTTGGCGAGCCCACCAAAGGCGATCAGGCCCTATTCCGCCTGCACGCCCGCCGCGCGCAGGATCGCCGTCTGCTGGGTGATGCTGGCGCGCACCAGCCCCATCACCTGCGCTGGCGTATCGTAGCCCGCGCGGGGCGTGACGCCGGCGAGCTCCGCGAGGCGCGGGGCCGTCTGCTGCACGGCGGCGCGGAAGGCCTCGCTCAGGGCGGCCACGATCTGCGGCGGCGTCTGCGCTGGCGCGACGATCGGGAAGTATTCCTCCAGCACCACGCCGGGAAGGCCGGCCTGGGCGGTGGTGGGTACGTCGGGCAGGACGGGAGTGCGCTGCTCGGCCAGCACCGCGAGGGCGCGCAGGGCGCCGCCCCGGACCTGGCCGATCGAGGAGGCCATGGTGGGGAGGCCCACCTTCACCTCGCCCGAGACGAGGGCGGCAACGGAGGGCCCGCCGCCGCGATAGTGCACCACATCGGATTCCACGCGGGCGACGGAGCGGAAGAGTTCGGCCGCCACATGCACGCCGCTGCCATTGCCGGTGGCGGCGATGTGATAGTTCTGCGGCGTGGCGCGCATCAGCGCCACCAGCTCCTGCGCGGTGCGCGCCGGCACCTGCGGGTTCACGACGAGGACGTAGGGCGAGAAGCCGGCGACCGCGATGCCGGTGAAGTCCTCCAGCGTGTTGTAGGGCACGCGGGCCACGATGGCCGGCACTGTGGGCAGCGAGGAGTTGATCAGGAGCGTCAGCCCATCGGGGGCGGCGCGGGCGGCGGCTTCGGCGCCGATGACGCTGCCCGCGCCCGCGCGGTTCTCGATGACGACGGGCTGGCCCAGGAGGTTGCCTGCGGCTTCGCCCACGATGCGGCCCACGATGTCGTTGGAGCCGCCGGGGGCGAAGGGGACGATCAGGCGGATGGGCCGCGTGGGGCGCCAGGCCTGGGCGAGGGCGGGCGCGGGCAGCAGGGCGAGGCCCGCGGCGAGGAGCTGGCGACGTGACGGCATGGTTTCCCCCGGTTTATGTCTCCGGAGGATGGCAGCGCGCCTCCGTCGGGGGAAGCCTCTGTTTCGGGGTCCGGGGCCAATGGCCCCAGCCGCCGGAGGCCCTCTTGTGTTATCCGGCCTTGATGATCTTGGCCGCCTGCACCGCGAAATAGGTCAGGATCCCATTGGCGCCCGCCCGCTTGAAGCACATCAGGCTTTCCATCATCGCGCGGTCATGGTCGAGCCAGCCGCGTTCGATGGCGGCCATCAGCATCGAGTACTCGCCGCTCACCTGGTAGACGAAGGTCGGTGCGCCGAACTCCTTGCGGACGCGGTGCACCACGTCGAGATAGGGCAGGCCGGGCTTCACCATCACCATGTCCGCCCCCTCGGCGAGGTCGAGCGCCACTTCGCGCAGCGCCTCATCCGTGTTGGCGGGGTCCATCTGGTAGGTCTTCTTGTCCTTTGGGCCGGCGCGGTCGGGCCCGGTGAGGGAGCCGATGGCGTCGCGGAAGGGCGCGTAGAAGCCCGAAGCGTATTTCGCCGCATAGGACATGATCCGCGTGTGGATCAGCCCTTCGGCGTCCAGCGCGCGGCGGATGGTGCCGATGCGGCCATCCATCATGTCGGACGGGGCGACCACGTCCACGCCGGCCTTGGCATAGTTGAGGGACATGGTGACGAGGGCCTCGACGGTTTCCTCGTTGTGCACCTCGCCATTGCGGACCACGCCGTCATGGGCGTGCAGCGTGTAGGTGTCGAGCGCAATGTCGCCGATGATGCCGACATTGGGATGCGCGGCCTTCAGCGCGCGAGCGGCGCGGCAGGTGAGGTTGTCGGGGTCCAGCGCCTCGCTGCCGTCCTCGTCGCGCGATTCCATGGGCGTGTAGGGGAAGAGCGCCACGGCCGGGATGCCGAGTGCGGCCGCTTCGGCCACGTGATCGGCCACCATGTCCGTGCTGACGCGGAAGACGCCGGGCATGGAGGGGACCTCGACGCGCTGGCCCTGGCCCTCGGTGAGGAAGATCGGCCAGATCAGGTCGCTCACATGCAGCGCGTTCTCGGCGACGAGGGCACGCGTCCAGGCATCCTGCCGGTTGCGCCGCATGCGGGTGGTGGGGAAGGAGCCGGCGTAGTGCATCACGCCAGGGCCTGTTCGAGATCGGCGATGATGTCGTCGATATGCTCGATGCCGATGGAGAGGCGGATATAGCCGGGCGTGACGCCACTCGCCGCCTGCTCGGCCTCGTTCAGCTGGCTGTGGGTGGTGGTGGCGGGGTGGATGGCGAGGCTGCGGGCGTCGCCGATATTGGCGACGTGGTAGAACATCTTGAGCTTCTCGATGAAGGCCTGGCCCGCTTCCTTGCCCCCCTTCAGCTCGAAGCCGAGCAGGCTGCCATAGCCGCCCTTGAGATGCGCTTCCGCGCGCTTCAGCGACTCGCCCTGGGCGAGCGAGGGATGGATCACGCGCGCCACCTTCGGATGCGCCGCGAGGTAGGCCGCGACGCGGATCGCATTGCTGCAATGCCGCTCCATGCGCAGCGGCAGCGTCTCCAGCCCCTGGAGGAACATGAAGGCGTTGAAGGGCGCCATGGGCGCGCCGATGTCGCGCAGCAGGCAGGTGCGCATGCGCAGGATATAGGCGATGGGCCCGAGCGGCTTCGCCGCCTGCGACCAGACGGCGCCGTGATAGCTGGGGTCGGGCCTGTTCAGCGTCGGGAAGCGGTCACCCCCCGCCTCCCAGTCGAAATTGCCGCCATCCACGATGATGCCGCCGATGCTCGTGCCATGGCCGCCGATCCACTTGGTGGTGGAGTGCATCACGATGGCGGCGCCATGCTGGAAGGGCTTGCAGATGATGGGGGCCGCTGTGTTGTCCATGATGAGCGGCACGCCGAGGCGCCGGCCGATGGCGGCGACTTCCGCGATGGGGAAGACCTGCAGCTTCGGGTTGGGGAGCGTCTCGGCGTAGTAGCAGCGGGTGCGGCTGTCGGTGGCGCGGGCGAAGGCCTCGGGGTCGGCCGGGTCCACGAAGCGCACCTCGATGCCGAACTGCTTCAGCGTATTGGCAAACAGGTTGTAGGTGCCGCCATAGAGGTCGGTGCTGCTGACGATGTTGTCGCCGGCCTCGCAGAGATTCATCACGCAGAAGCTGGTCGCCGCCTGGCCGGAGCCGACGGCGAGTGCCGCCGCACCGCCTTCGAGTTGCGCCACGCGCGTCTCCAGCGCGTCGCAGGTCGGGTTCATGATGCGGGTGTAGATGTTGCCCAGCTCGGCCAGGCCGAAGAGGCGCGCGGCGTGGCCGGTGTCCTGGAACTGGAAGGACGTGGTCTGGTGGATCGGCACCGCGACGGAGCCGGTGTTCGGGTCCGCGCGATGGCTGCCGCCATGGAGCGCGATGGTCTCGGGGTTCGTGTAGGTCATGGCTGGCCTCCTTGATTGGAGGGGAGCGTGCCACCACTGCGCCTAGCTTGGAAGGGCGCGCCAGCCGATGTCGCGCCGGCAGAAGCCCTCGGGCCAGTCCACCTTGGCCACGGCGGCATAGGCGGCGGCGCGGGCTTCGGCCAGGGTCGCGCCGGTCGCACCGATGCCCAGCACGCGGCCGCCATTGGCGACGAGACGCCCGGCCTCATCTCGCGCCGTGCCGGCATGGAAGATCTGCACGCCGGGCACCTGGGCCGCCGCCTCCAGGCCGCGGATCTCGGTGCCCTTGCGCGGCGTGCCGGGATAGCCCTCGGCCGCCATCACCACGAGCAGGCTCGCGAGCTTCTCCCAGCGCAGGTCGAAGTTGCGCAATTCGCCCTGGGTCGCGGCGAGCAGCGCGGGCAGCAGGTCGGAGCGCAGGCGCAGCATGAGCGCCTGGCATTCCGGGTCGCCGAAGCGGACGTTGAATTCGAGGAGCTTGGGGCCATCGGCCGTCAGCATCAGCCCGGCGAAGAGCACGCCCTGGAAGGGGGTGCCGCGCCGCGCCAGCTCGGCCAGGACGGGGTTGATGCATTCGGCCATCACCTGGGCCTGCAGCGCCTCGGTGAAGGCGGGCGGGGGCGAATAGGCGCCCATGCCGCCGGTGTTGGGGCCGGTATCGCCGTCGCCGACCCGCTTGTGGTCTTGCGCAGCACCCAGCGGGATGGCGTGGGTGCCGTCGCAAAGGGCGAAGAAGCTGATTTCCTCCCCGATCAGGCATTCCTCGATGACGACGACGCGGCCGGCCTCGCCGTGGATGCCGCCCTCCATCATCTCGGTCACGGCCTGCTCGGCCTCGGCGACCGAGGTCGCCACCACCACGCCCTTGCCGGCGGCGAGGCCATCGGCCTTGACCACGATGGGGGCACCTTGTTTGCGGATATAGGCACGGGCGGCCTCGGCCTCGGCGAAGCGGCCATGGGCGGCGGTGGGGCTGCCTGCGGCGTTCGCGATCTCCTTGAAGAAGCTTTTGCTGCCTTCGAGTCGCGCTGCCGCGCCGCTCGGGCCGAAGCAGGCGATGCCGGCATCCCGGCAGGCATCGGCGAGGCCCAGCGTCAGCGGCGCCTCGGGCCCCACCACCACCAGATCCACCGTCTCGGCGCGGGCGAAGGCGACCAGGCCACCCACGTCTTCCGCGCCGATTCCCACGCATTCCGCCACTTCCGCGATGCCCGGATTGCCCGGCGCGCACCAGAGCCTGGTCAGCAGGGGGGAGGCCGCGATGGCCCAGCAGAGTGCATGCTCACGGCCACCGCCGCCGACAACCAGAACCTTCATTGCAACACCGCCTCCGCAAAGCCCAATTCCACCCCTATAAGTCGGACATGGACGGAATCGGCGCCAATGTTCCCGAATACGGTGTGGGCGAGTTGGCGGGGGCCATCAAGCGCACCCTGGAAGGCGCCTTCTCGCGCGTGCGGGTCCGCGGCGAGCTGACCGAGGTCAAGCCCTATGCCTCGGGCCATATCTATCTCTCGCTCAAGGAAGAGGCCGCCAAGATCGAGGCGGTGATCTGGAAGAGCGCCGTCGCGCGCGTGGGCCTGCGCCCCGAGAACGGGATGGAGGTGATCGCCACCGGCCGCCTCTCCACCTATGCGGATCGCTCGAAATACCAGCTCGTCATCGAGAAGCTGGAATATGCCGGCGCGGGCGCCATGCTGGCGCGGATCGAGGCGCTGCGGGCGGCGCTGCTGAAGGAAGGCCTCTTCGAGGCCGAGCGCAAGCGGAAGCTGCCGTTGCTCCCGCGTGTGATCGGCGTGGTCACAAGCCCGCAGGGCGCGGTGATCCAGGATATCCGGACCACGCTCGCCCGCCGCTTTCCGCGCCATGTCCTCCTCTGGCCGGTGCCTGTGCAGGGGGAGGGGGCGGCCGAGAAGATCGCCGCCGCCATCCGCGGCTTTTCCGAACTGCCCGAGGGCGGGCCCGTGCCGCGCCCGGATGTCGTGATCGTGGCGCGCGGGGGCGGCTCGCTCGAGGACCTCATGGCCTTCAACGAGGAGGTGGTGGTGCGCGCCGCCGCCGCCTCGACCATCCCGCTCATCTCCGCCGTGGGCCATGAGACGGATACGACCCTCATCGATTTCGCGAGCGACCGCCGCGCGCCGACGCCGACGGCCGCGGCCGAGATGGCGGTGCCCGCGCGCCTCGAATTGGCGGCCGACCTGGCGCAGCGCGGCGCGCGCCTCGACAACCAGGTCACCGCCCGGCTGCGCGAGGCACGGCTTCACCTGACGCGCGCCGAGGCCGGCCTGCCCGACCTGCCGGCGATGGTGAACCAGCTGCGCCAGCGCCTGGATGACCGGGGCGAGCGGCTGCGCGCTGCCCTGCCGGGCTTCGTCGCGGCCAAGCGGGCGGAGGTCACGCGGCTCGGCGCGGGGCTGCGCCACCCGCGCGAGGCGATCGCGGCGGGGCGGCATGCGCTCTGTGCGCTCGACCAGCGTCTGCAGGCGGCCTGGGCGCGTGGGCAGGCGAAGCGGCAGGCGGCGCCGGCCCTGACGCGGCTCTCGCCCGTGCCGGTCCAGGCGCTGATCCGCGAGAATCGCGCGCGGGTCGAGGGCCTCGCCGCGCGGCTGGAGGCGGTGAGCTACAACGCGGTGCTGGCGCGCGGCTTCGCGCTGGTGCAGGGGGCGGATGGCGCGGCCCTCACCCAGGCGGCGCAGGTGGCGCCCGGGGCGGCGCTGACCATCACCTTCCAGGACGGCGCGGTGAAGGCCACGGCCGCGGGCGGCAAGCCAAAGGCACCGCCCAAACCCACCCAGGGCAGCCTGCTGTGAAGCGCCGCGCCGCCCTTGCCCTTCCGGCCCTGATCCTGGGCGCGGGGCCGGCGCGGGCGGTCGAGTGGCGCGGCACGCCCCAGCAGGGCGCGCTGCTGATCGGGCAGGGGGCACAGGGCCAGCGGCTCGCGCTGGATGGGCAGGCGGTGCGTGTTTCGCCGCAGGGTTTCTTCGCGCTGGGCTTCGGGCGGGATCATGGGCCGAGCGCCACGCTCACCGTGAACGGCGCGGCGCGTTCCATCGCGGTGGCGCGGCGTGAATGGGATGTGCAGCACATCACGGGCCTGCCGCCCGCGCAGGTGACGCCCGATGCGGCGGCACTCGAGCGCATCCGCGTGGAGCGCGAGCGGTTGGCGGCGGTGCGCGGTGTAGATTCGGCGCGCACGGATTTCGCCGGCGGCCTGGCCTGGCCGGCGCGGGGGCGGATCAGCGGCGTCTTCGGCAGCCAGCGCGTGCTGAACGGCCAGCCGCGCCAGCCGCATTACGGGCTCGATGTGGCCGGGCCGGTCGGCACGCCCATCCTGGCCGCCCAATCGGGCAAGGTCACGCTGGCGGCGGATTTCCACTTCTTCGGCAAGCTCATCGTGCTCGACCACGGGCATGGGGTGAACACGCTCTACGCCCATCTTTCTGCCATCGAGGTGCGCGAGGGTGAGGAAGTGAGCCAGGGAAGCCGCATCGGCGCGATGGGGGCGACGGGGCGGGTCACCGGGCCACATCTGCATTTCAGCCTGAGCTGGTATCGCGTCTGGCTTGATCCGCAGCCGCTGCTGCCCGCTTAATTTTTCGATTGCGTGACGAAGATTTTATCTCTAAGCGCTCCCCATCCGTTCAGCTTCCGTTTATCTTCGTGGATATCGCGAGGTTCCGGCAGCTCATGTCTTGCGTTGTCCCGTTCACTTTCGCGTTGGAAAGTCCTGAACTCGCATGAACGTGATCCACCAGGAACGGCCCAAGGCCGAGACCCACGCCGAGACCAAGGTCCAGGCGGAAGCCCCGGTCGAGGAAAAGGCGGGGGCCCGGCCGTGGCCCTGGATCGGCCTGGCGCTGGCACTGGGTGCGGGCGCCTGGTTCTACCTGAACCAGGCCGAGCCCCCGCCCTCGCAAGCCGCCGCACCCGAGCGGCTGCCCGCCGGCGAGTTCCGCCTGAACGAGAACGAGATGCGCGCCCTGCGCATCGAACCGGTGCAGATGCGCGAATTCCGGCCCGAGCGCATGGCCGAGGGCCGCATCGCCTATAATGATGATCGCTCCACGCCCATGCTCTCGCCCTTCACGGGCCGGGTGATCCGCGCCTTCGCCCGGGTGGGGGATCGCGTGGAGGTGGGCCAGCCGCTCTATGAGGTGGAGACGCCCGAAATCACGGCGGCCGCCAATGAATGGCTCGCCGCCCTCGACAATGTGCAGAAGACCCGCGTGGCGCTGGAGCAGGCGCGGCGGGAGGAAGCGCGTCAGCAATCGCTGTTTTCCGCCCGCGCCGCCTCGCAGCGCGATGTGGAGCAGGCCCGCGCTGCGCTCAGCGCCGCCGAGGCCGATGCGCGCAGCGCCGTCGCGCAATCCGAGGCGCAGCGCGACCGCCTGCGCGTGCTCGGCCGCACGCCCGAGCAGATCGCCGAGATCGAGCGCACGCGGCAGGTGAGCGGCCTGATCACCGTGACGGCGCCGCTGGCCGGCACCATCACCCAGCGCCGCGTGGGCCCCGGGCAATGGGTCTCGGCCGGGCAGGGCGATCCGGTCTTCACCATCGCCGATCTCTCGACCATGTGGCTCGTCGCCCATGTGCGCGAGCTGGACGTGCCGCTGATCCGCGTGGGCCAGGCGGTGGAGGTCACGGTCGGCGCGCTGCCGGGCCGCGAATTCCCCGCGCGTATCGTCCGCACCGCGGCGGGTCTCGATCCCGCCACGCGCCGCCTGATGGTGATGGCCGAGGTGCAGGATCCGGAAGGCGTCCTGCGCCCCGAGATGTTCGCCAATTTCCGCATTACGGTGGGCGAGGCCGAGCGCTCACCCGCCGTGCCGGCCAGCGCTGTGATCTTCCGCGGCTCGGAGGCCTTCGTCTGGGTGGCGCTGCCGGAAGGCCGCTTCACCATGCGCCGCATCACGCCCGGCATCCGCTCGGGCGACATGATCCAGGTGAAGGAAGGGCTGGAGGCCGGCGACCGTCTCGTCACCGGCGGCGCCCTCTTCATCGACCGCGCGGCGCGGATCGACTGAGCGCATGGTCACGGCGCCCAACCGCGGCCGTGATGTCCTGAATTTCCGCCGCGCCCGCACGCGGCCTAGCTGAGCAGGCATTGAATGCGCCAAATCGTCGCCATTTCCCTCCAGCAGAGGGCGCTGGTCATCCTGCTCTTCATCGCCTTCGTGGCGGTGGGCGCCTATGGCTTCCTCAAGCTGAACATCGAGGCCTATCCGGACCCGGTGCCGCCGCAGGTCGTCATCATCACGCAGAACCCGGGGCAATCGGCGGAGGAGATCGAGCGCTACGTCTCGATCCCGGTCGAGCTTGCGATGGCGGGCCTGCCCAACCTCAATTCCATCCGTTCCACCAGCCTGTTCGGCCTCTCCGATGTGCGGGTGCAGTTCACCTTCGCCTACACCTATGAGCAGGCGCTGCAGCAGGTGCTGAACCGCCTGGCCGTGCTGCGCGACCTGCCGGACGGGGCGAACCCCACCATCAGCCCGCTCTCGCCGATCGGCGAGATCATGCGCTACCGCGTGGTGGGCCCGCCCGGCTTCTCGCCCGATGACCTGAAGGTGCTGCAGGAATGGGTGCTGGAGCGGCGCTTCAAGCGCGTGCCCGGCGTGGTGGACGTGACGAGCTTCGGCGGCCGCAGCAAGGCCTATTCCGTCACCATTGACCTGCCGCGCCTCAACGCCTTCGGGCTGCAATTGCCCGCCGTGATCGAGGCGGTGCGCAGCGGCAACGCCACTGTGGGGGCGGGAACCATCCAGATCGGCCCACAGGCGGCGGTGGTGCAGGGCATCGGCCTGATCCGCAGCCTGGACGATATCCGCAACATCGTCCTCACCGCCTCGCCGGATGGCTCGCCCGTGCTGCTCTCGGATGTCGCCACCATCGAGATCGGCGCGCTGCCGCGGCTTGGCATCGCGGGGCATGAGCAGGATGAGGATGTGGTGCTGGCCACCGTGCTGATGCGGCGCGGCGAGCAGACGCTGCCCACCATCCATGGCGTGCAGGCGGAGGTGGCCCGCATCAATGCCGGCGGCATCCTGCCGCCCGGCGTGCGCATCGTGCCCATCTATGACCGCGAGGACCTGGTGAAGCTCGCCACCCACATGGTGGTGCACAACATCATCGTGGGCGTGGTGCTCATCCTCGTCATCCAGTGGCTCTTCCTGGGCGATCTCAGGGGCGCGATCGTCGTCGCCGCCACCATTCCCTTCGCCTTCTTCTTCGCCGTCCTCGTCATCCTGGCGCGCGGCGAGAGCGCCAACCTCCTCAGCATCGGCGCGCTGGATTTCGGGCTCCTGGTGGACGCCACCATCATCATGGTGGAGAACATCTACCGACACCTCGCCATGGCGCGGCGCAACCCGCACCTCTATGCCGGGGGCCAGGCCTCGGGCGGGCTCTCGGGCATTTCGCTCATCATCCTTCGCGCGGGCAGCGAGGTGGGCAAGCCCATCCTCTTCGCGCTGCTCATCGTCATCGTCGCCTTCATCCCACTCTTCACCATGGGCGGCATCGAAGGTCGCATCTTCGGCCCCATGGCCAAGACCTACGCCTATGCCATCGCGGGCTCGCTCATCGCGGCCTTCACCATCGTCCCGGCGCTCTCCGCCGTGCTGCTGAGCGAGAACAGCCAGGAGCGCGACACGCCGCTGGTGCGGCTGCTGCGCTGGTCCTACGCCAAGCTCTACCATGCCGCGATGGGCCTGCGCGCCTTCGCGCTCACCATCGCCGCCATGCTGGTGGCGGTCTCGATCTTCGTGCTCTCGCTGCTCGGCGCCGAATTCCTGCCGACGCTGGAGGAAGGCAATCTTTGGGTCCGCGCCACCATGCCGGGCACCATCTCGCTGGAGGAAGGCCACGCCACGGTGCAGGGCATCCGCGCCACGCTCATGGAATTCCCCGAGGCGCTGACCGTCACCTCGCAGCAGGGAAGGCCGGATGACGGCACCGACCCGGCCGGTTTCTTCAACGCGGAATTCTTCATGCCGCTGCTGCCGCCCGAGCGCTGGACGACGGCGCGCAACCGCGACGGGCTTGTAGCGGCCATCAATGCCCGTCTCTCCGAGCGCTTCCTCGGCGTGCAGTTCAGCTTCGCCCAGGCGATCAGCGACAACGTCCAGGAGGCGGCCTCGGGCGTGAAGGGCGCCAATGCCATCAAGGTCTTCGGCACCGAGCTCGACGTGCTGACGGCGCGCGCCGAGCAGATCCGCGGCGTGCTGACGCAGGTGCGGGGCCTCACGGACATCGCGGTCTTTCCCACGCTGGGGCAGCCCACCGTCTCGGTCACCATTGATCGCGCCCGCGCCGCACGCTTCGGCCTGCGCGTGGAAGAGATCAACGACGTGATCCAGGCCGCGATCGGCGGGCGGGAGGCGGGGCGCCTCTACGAGCCGGGCGGCGATCGCAACTTCCCGATCGTGGTGCGGCTCGCCGAACCCTTCCGCAACAGCCTCGACACGATCGGCCGCATCCCGGTCGGCGGCCCGCGCGGCGCGGTGCTGGCGGATGTGGCGAACATCCAGCTCGTCTCCGGCACGGCCTATGTCTATCGCGAGGATGGCAGCCGCTACGTGCCCATCCGCTTCTCGGTGCGTGGCCGTGATCCGGCGAGCGCGGTGCTGGAGGCGCAGGCCCTGGTGGCGCGCGAGGTCCAACTGCCCGTGGGCTACCGCCTGGACTGGGTGGGCGAGTTCCGCAATCTGCAGGAGGCGGTGAAGCGCCTGCTCATGATCGTGCCCGTGGCGCTGATCATCATCATGATCCTGCTCTATGTGCAGTTCGGCAACATCCGGGAGATGCTGCTGGTGATGGCCATGGTGCCGATGTCGCTGGTTGGTGGCATCCTCGCACTCGGGGCGGCGGGGCTGAACTTTTCGGTTCCGGCCGCCATCGGCTTCCTGGCGCTGTTCGGCATCACCGTGATGGAGGGGATCATCCTGCTGGCCCACTTCAACCACCTGCGGCATGAGGGCATGCCCTGGCGCGCGGCCCTCGACCAGTCCGGCCAGGACCGACTGCGCCCGGTCTTCATGACCTGCTTCGCGAGCTTCTTCGGGCTCTTGCCCATGGCGCTCGCCACGGGCATCGGCGCCGATGTCACCAAGCCGCTCGCCATCGTCGTCGTGGGGGGCATCGGCCTCGTGCCCGTCTTCATCCTCGTGGTGTTTCCGGCGCTGATCGACCTGCTGGGCCGGCCCAAGGACCTTGCGCGGCAGGAGGCGGCGCTGGCCGCGCGGCGCGAGCGCGCGGGGCTGCCGGCATGAGGCGGCTTGCTCCCTCCCTCGCGGCGTTGCTGCTGGCCGGCCCCGCGCTGGCGCAAAGCCCGCCGCCCGTCGCCTCCCCCGCGCCCAGCGCCGCGCGCCCCGCGCGGGCCCTGGGCCCCGGCATGGTGCCGCTGCCGCTGCCCACCGGCACGCGCGTGCTTTCGCTGGACGAGGCCGAGCGCATGCTGCTGGAGCGCAACCTCACCGTCATCGCGGCCCAGCGGGGCGTGGATGCGGTGCGCGCGCAGCGCCTCGTCGCCTCCTCGATGCCGCCGCCGCAGGTGAGCATCGGCAACACCTTCGCCGAGTTCAACAGCACGCAGAACGGCAACCGCATCGAGGGGGCGCGCTTCATCAGCCCGGCGAACAACATCGCCCTCGGCCTCACCGTGCTGATCGAGACGGGCGGCAAGCGCACGCTGCGCACACGCCTCGCGGAACACAACATCGCGGTGGCCGAGGCGCAGGTGCTGGATGCGCTGCGCCTGCAGTTCTTCCAGCTGCGCCAGGCCTTCATCGCCGCACTCGCCGCGCGCGCGAACCTCGAGGTCGCGCTCGCCAATCGCGGCAGCCTCGATCGCACCGAGGCACTGCTGCGCCGCCAGCTGCAGGATGGCGCGCTGCCGGAGGGCGACCTGCTGCGCTTCCAGGCGAGCCGCCTGCCCTTCGAGGCGGATGTGACCGCCGCCGCGCAGAACTACGCGGCCGCCGTGGCGCAGGTGGCCGTCGTCCTGGCGATGGATGCGGCGGCCTTCAACGCGCCGGCGGCGCGCAACCCGACCACGGCCGCGCTGCCGCCCATCGCGCTCGATGTCCGGGGGCGGTTCGACGCGATGCCGACGCCGGGCGTGACGCGGGACGAACTGGCCGAGGCGGTGCAGAACCGCGCCGATGTCGTGGCCGCCGCCCGCGCCGCGACGGCGGGTGCGGCCAACACCAACCTCGCCCAGGCCGAGCGCTGGCGCGACGTGACGCTGAATGGCGGCTGGAGCCGCTCCCGCCTCTCGCAGGATCTGCCGAGCGCCTCGCAGCCGCTCAACGCGACCAACCAGTTCACGTTCAGCCTCTCCGTGCCGCTCTTCACCAACCAGATCGTGACCGGGCAGATCGGCACCGCGCAGGGGCAGCAGGGGCAGCTCGAGGCGCAGGCGCGTGCGGCGCTCCTGCAAGGCCGCGCGGATTTCGCCACCGCCTGGGCCGCCTATGAGCAATCCCGCGCGCTGCTCCGCCTTTACACGGGCGGCGCGCTGAACCGGGCGGAACTCGCCTATCGCAGCGCGGAGCAGGCCTATCTGGCCGGCGGGCGCTCGCTGCTCGATGTGCTGGATGCGCTGCGCACGCTGAATGCCACGCGCGTCGGCGCCAACAATGCGCGTGCCGCCTATCTGGCGGCGCTCGCGCAGTTGGAATTCGCCACCGGCGTGAGCGGCATCGCCGCGCGGCTCTGAGCCGTCACCGCCGCCGCGGCCAGGCGAGCCAGGCGCCGAGCGGCATCAGCCAGGCGATGCGTGCCTGGTAGCGCGGATGCACGCCGGATAGCCCGCCAGTCACCCAGGCATTCGCCAGCACGGCCACCATCAGTGCCAGGACAATCCCGCGCAGCCGCGCATCGCCCCGCCACCAGCCCCAGGCGAGCAGCGGCAGGCTGGCCAGCAGCACCAGCGGATGCAGCCAGGCGAAGGCGCGCCCGACCTCCGCGAGACCCGGCCCCTGCTGCAAGGCCGCGTCGAAACCAGCCACCTCGCTCGGGGGGAAGCCCTGGACGAGACGGGGCCGGACCGCGACGTCGAGATGCCGGTTGCCCAGCGTGTCGCCGATGCCGGCCGTGAGCAGCTGCCGCCACCCATTGCCGAGCCCGGCCCGCAGCACCGTCAGCGGCTCGCGCCACAGCGTCTCGGCGACGATGGCGCCGGCCTCGGGGGCCAGCAGCATCCCGCCCAGGAAGATCGGCGTCCCTTCGGGCGTGCGATTCACCGGGCTGTCGGGCGCCCAGAGGAAGGCATCTGCATCCTGCGGCAGGCGGCCCGCGAAATCGCAGAGATACCAGCCCGCCTCCGGGCAGCGCGCGGCGATGGTGCGCGCGGCCGGCCCATCGGCGATGAGGCGCGCCAGCAGGAAGCTGCTGCCATAGGGCGAGAGCGCAATCCGCCCATGGCCCGCGATGTTGGTGGCCAGCAGCAGCAGGACCGCGCCCAGCAGCGGCGCCAGCACGGCGAGGCAGCGCGCCCAGCGCAGGCGCATCAGCAGGGCCGGCAGCAGCAGCGCGAGCATGACCGGCAGATGCGAGAGATGCGATGCGGTCGCGACACTGCCGAGCAGGATCAGCCAGATCCGCTCGGCGGGGTTGAGCGCGGCCCAACCCCAGCCCAGCAGGATCGCGGCCAGCACCGCGACGGGGGCCAGGATGTCCGGCATCACCAGCGCGGCCGACCAGGGCAGGGTGGTGAGCAGCGCGAGCCCCCCGCAGAGCAGAAGATGCGCGCCCGGCGCGGGCCGCCCCAGCACGCGCGCCAGCAGCCAGAGCAGGTGGGAGACGATGATCCCCTGTGCGAGGATGCTGCCCCAGAGCGAGACATGCTGGTGGAATGCCCAGGCGAAGGGGCCGTAGATCCAGGGCTTGTCCCAGATCATCAGCGGCACGACGGTCTGCGCGAGGAAGGCCCCGCTGTCGCTGAACAGCAGCGGATAGCCGTTGAGGAAGGCGGGCCAGATCAGCAGCAGGCCGCCGGCCAGCACGGCGGCGAAAGCGCTCACCACTTGCTGGCGGCGGCGTCGTCCTCGCTGCGCGCCTCGACCCAGCGGGCGTGGCCTTGGGTGAATTCCTCGCGCTTCCAGAAGGGCGCCTTGGTCTTCAGCCAGTCCATGAGGAAGGCGCAGGCTTCCAACGCCGCCTGGCGATGGGCGCTGGCCGTCAGCACCAGGACGATGGGGGCCCCCGGTTCCAGGCGGCCCACGCGATGGATGACGGTGCAGCCGGTGAGCGGCCAACGCGATTGGGCCTCGTTCGCGATCTTGGTCAGCGCGCGCTCGGTCATGCCCGGATAGTGTTCCAGCACCATGGCGGCCAGGCCGTCATCGGCACGGCAGACGCCCGTGAAGCTGGCGACGGCGCCGATATCGGTGCGGCCCTGCGTCAGCCGCGCCGTCTCGGCCGCTACGTCGAACTCCGCTTCCTGGACGGCGATGCGCGCCATGCTCAGCCGCCCCTCATCAGCCACCGGTCACGGGCGGGAAGAAGGCGACCTCGTCGCCATCCGCGACCGGATCGGTCAGCGCCGCGAAATCCTGGTTCACCGCGGCGCGGATGGCCGAGGGGTTGGCGAAGGCCGCGGCATGGCCGGGGCCGAGGCCGGCCAGATGGCGCATCAGGCCGCCCACATCGGTGACGCCGGCGGGCAGGGCCAGTTCCTCACCCGCGCGGCCGATCTTCTCGCGCACCCAGGCGAAATAGAGGATCTGCATGGCTCAGCGCGGCGTCGGCACCTGCTGCACGCGGCCATCGGCGCCGAACAGCGTGGTGGTCGCGCCATCGCGGATGGCGAGGCCCGAGCCCTGGGGCGAGACGGTGGATTGCACATTGCCCGCGCCGCCGGTGCCCACCACCGGCCCACGGGGCGCCTGGAACACCTGGCCTGGGGCGGTCGCGCCATCCGTGCGGTTGGCGCGCGGCGGCGGTGTCGGCGCCTCGAAGATGGGGGACATCACCGGCGGGGCCGCGCCGGGGGCGTTCTCGAAGGCGCTGCTGCTGCCACGGCTGCGGGGCGGCGGTGCATCCGAGGTGCGGACACCGCGGAGCGCTTCCTCCGGATTGGCGAGCGTGGCGCGCGGCCCTTCCTCCACCGGCCAGACATCGCCCGGTTCCGGGCGCAGCGGCTCCAGCGGATCGGCGGCGCCGCGGATGCGCTGCACGGTCAGGCTCTCGGTCGGCATGGCCGGGCGCATGCCGCCCCATTGCGGCCCGAACCGGGTATAGGTGCCGGTGAGGCTGTTCTGCACGCTGGCAATGCCCGACTCGACGCTGGTGCAGCCCGCAACCGCGACGGTGGCGGTCAGCAGGGCCGCCGCCCTGAACGCCGAGAGCTTCAACTGCATACGTGACTCCTGGAGGAGAAGGTCATCTTGCGGTGCAAGATGCGTCGTGCGGGATTCGATCTCAAGGCCGCTTCATCGGGTTCGCGGGTGACGAAGTGTGAGGCGGTGTCTCGCGCGCCGCATGGCGCAGCCCGGCTGCCAGGTAATCCCAACCGGTGACGAGCGTGAGCGCGGCTGCGGTCCAGAGCATGAGTTCACCGATCAGCGAGACCGGCAGGAAGCCGAGGCCGATGACGGTGGCCCCGCTGTCGCCGGCCAGCAGCGTGCCGAGCGCGCCCATCTGGAAGCCGGTCTTCCACTTGGCCAGCGCTGTGACCGGCAGGCCATAATTGATGCCGGCCAGGTATTCCCGCAGGCCCGAGACCAGGATCTCGCGCAGCATGATGACGATGGCGGGCAGCAGCGCCCAGTTGGGCAGCCGCTCGAAGCCGGCCAGCAGCATGAGCGCGGCACCCACCAGCAGCTTGTCGGCGATCGGGTCCAGCATGCGGCCGAAATCGGAGACGATCTTGCGGTCGCGCGCGATCTTGCCATCGAAATAGTCGGTGATGGCGGCCGCCGAGAAGAGCGCGCAGGCCGCCATGTCGGCCCAGGGGGCGCGAATCGCGACGAACACCACCAGCAGCGGAATCGCCAGGATCCGCGAGAGGGTGAGGAGATTGGGCAGGTCGGTCGGCACGGCGTCTATGTAGCTTGGCCAGCGCCAAGGTGGAAATGCTGATATATGCGGCGTGCCAGGGATGGGCCGACGCCGGGGCAATTGCCGAGATCGGCCTCGCTCGCCTGGCGCACCCCGCGGGCCGAGCCGAAATGGTTCAGGAGCTCCCGCTTCACCTTGGGGCCGACGCCGGGCACGTCATCCAACTCGGATTTGGTCAGCGACTTGGCGCGGCCCGCGCGATGCGTGCCGATGACGAAGCGGTGCGCCTCGTCCCGCAGGCGCTGCAGGTAGTAGAGGACGGGGTCGCGCGGCGGCAGCTGGAAGGGCTCGCGCCCGGCCATGTGGAACCATTCGCGGCCGGCGTCCCGGTCCACGCCCTTGGCGATGGCGACGAGCGGGATGTCCTCCAGGCCCAGCTCTGCCATGACGGCCGTCGCGGCCGAGAGCTGCCCCTGGCCGCCATCGATGACGACAAGGTCGGGCCAGCCGTCTTCCGTGCGCGCCGGGTCCTCCTTGAGGGCGCGGCCGAAGCGGCGTTCCAGCACCTCGCGCATCATGGCGAAGTCGTCCCCGGGCTTCGCTTCCTTGATGCTGAATTTGCGGTAGGCGGATTTCATGAAGCCCGAGGGGCCGCCCACGATCATCGCGCCATAGGCGTTGGTGCCCATGATATGGCTGTTGTCATAGACCTCGATGCGCTCCGGCCGCTCGGCGAGGTCGAAGAGGCGCTGCACCCCCTCGAGCAACTGGCCCTGCGCCGTGGATTCCGCGAGGCGACGCTCCAGGGCTTCCCGCGCATTGGTCTCGGCGTGCAGCACCACGTCGCGCTTCTCGCCGCGCTGGGGGCGATGCAGCTCGACCTTCCGGTTCGCCTTGATGGCCAGGGCTTCCGCGATCAGCGGCGCGTCGGGCACCTCGTGGCTCAGCAGCACGAGCGGCGGCGGCGGCAGGTCGTCATAAAGCTGGCCGAGGAAGCTGCCGAGCACCTCCTCCGGCGTGATGTCGCTCTTGGAATGCGTCAGGAAATAGGGGCGGTTGCCGTTGTTGCGCCCGCCGCGGAAGAAGAAGACCTGCACGCAGGACTGGCCGGCCGCCATATGCAGCGCCACCACATCGGCATCGCCCATGCCATCGAGATTGATGCGGCTGCTGCCCTGCACATGGGTCAGGCCGCGGATGCGATCCCGCAGGGAGGCCGCGCGCTCGAATTCCAGGCGTTCGGCGGCGGCCTCCATTTCGGCGGCCAGCCGCTTCTGGATGCTGGGCGTCTCGCCCTCCAGGAACTGCTTTGCCTCGGCCACCAGCGCGCCGTAGTCGGCGGCATCGATGCGCTCGACGCAGGGGGCCGCGCAGCGCTTGATCTGGTGCAGCAGGCAGGGGCGGTCGCGCGTGTCGAAGACCGTGTCGCGGCAGGTGCGGAGCAGGAACACGCGCTGCAGCGCCGTGATGGTCTGGTTCACGGCCCAGACGCTGGCGAAGGGGCCATAGTAGCTGGCGCCCTTCCGCCGCTCGCCGCGATGCTTGGCGATCTGCGGGAAGGGGTGGTCATCCGTGACCATCAGCCAGGGGTAGGATTTGTCGTCGCGGAGGACGATATTGTAGCGCGGCCTGAGCCGCTTGATGAGGTTGGCCTCCAGAAGCAGCGCCTCGGCCTCCGAAGCGGTGGTGATGACCTCGACGCGGCGGGTCTCATGGACCATGCGCCTGAGCCGCTCGGGCAGGCGCGAGACCTGCGTATAGCTGGTCACTCGCTTGCGGATCGCCCGCGCCTTGCCGACGTAGAGCACGTCGCCCTTCGCATCGAGCATGCGATAGACGCCGGGCGAGAGCGGCAGGTTGGGCAGCGCCGCCTCGAGCACGGCGAGGCCGCTCTGTTGCACCCCCTCGGGTGAATCGGCGGATTCCATGGGTTTGCGCTTACCGGGCCGGAGCGGGGGGCTCAAGCCATGATGAACAATCCCCCGATCCTGTGGATAACTCTGTGGGTGACGTTGGGCAGAGGCCAGCGAGAACGGCCTTGCTCCTTGGGTTAGGTCACTTTGCCCGAAGATTGGGCATCAATCTAAGGTATTGAAATCACAGGATTCCCTGGAGAATGCCCGACTGGCATGTTTTGGCTTTATGAAGAAAGTATTGCAAATTCAGTGCGGCGCGCGGGGTCAGTTTCGGCGGTGGATGATTCTTCGCCAAAACCGCCGTCAAGACTTGACGCCCATTTGCGCGCGTTCTCGCTCTACGGTCACACCGACACTTTCCGCATCGGCGAAAGCATCCGGTTTCTCGATCGAGACACGGGCGTGCAGGACCCGACAATCCCGCAGCGCGATCTCGGCCACGGTCTCGGCGAGGGTCTCCACCAGCAGCACGTGACCCTCCGCCACGGCGGCCCGGGCGGCATGGACCAGGTGGCCGTAATCCACCACCCGCTCCAGATTGTCGGGCCCGATGCCGATGGCCGCACTCTCATCCACCACATCGAGCTCGATATGCATGCGGATGCGCTGCGGGCCGACCTTCTCATGCGCGAAGACCCCGAGGCGGGCCTGCAATTCCAGCCCGCGGACGAAGACCTTGCGGATGCGGGGCGGGGCGGCGGTCATGCAGGGCAGTATCCAGTTGGTCGAGGGCGCGACGTAGCACCAAGGGCGCCCCGCGCCTATTCCTCCGGCGCGCTTCCCGGGCCGGCGGGGGACCATTGCAGGTGCTGCCCGCCATCCAGGTGGATCACCTGCCCGGTGACGGAGGAGAGGCTGAGCAGCGCCATGGCGGCGGCGGCGATCTCCTCGGGCGAGGTGCCGCGTGCCAGCGGCACCGAGGCGCATTGCCGGTCGAACTGCGCCTGGCTCTGGCGCGGGCTCGGCATGGCCGGCCCGGGGCCGATGCCGACCACCCGGATGCGCGGCGCGAGCGCGAGGGCCATCTGCTGCGTCAGCGCCCAGAGCCCGGCCTTGCTCACCGTGTAGCTCACGAAATGCGGCGTCAGCGACATCACGCGCTGGTCCAGCATGTTGAGCACCACGCCATGCTGCGGGGCGGGCAGCGCCTTGGCGAAATCCTGCATGAGCCGGAAGGGGGCGCGCAGATTGGGCTCGATGTGCTGGTCCCAGCTGTCCCGCGTCGCGTCGTTCCATTCGTCACGCTCGAATGTGCTGGCATTGTTAACCAGCACGCCGATCTGGCCGAGCGCCGCGGTCGCGCGGGGCAGCAGGGTTGCCACCTCCGCCTCGCGCATCAGGTCCGCCCTCACCGTGGTCGCGGCCCGGCCGCGCGCGCGGATCTCGGCCGCCAGCGCCTCGGCCTCAGCGTCCGAGCTGTTGTAGTGGATCGCCACATCGAAGCCCGCATCGGCCAGCGCCAGGGAGATGGCGCGGCCGAGCCGCTTCGCGCCGCCCGTGACCAGGGCGCGGCGGGGGATGTCCTGGCGGATCGGAAGCAAGGGAGACCTCGTGCGGGGAAGAAGCGCCCCTCAACTGAGGGCCCCGGCCGGTTTCGGCAAGAGCATGGCCGCATAGCCCCCGCGCTCGATCCCTGCCACGGCCTCTGCCACTGCAGGATCGCACAGCGCCGCCAGCTCGCCCGCGTAGTCGTAGCCGGCGGCGCAGCCCGGGAACCCGCCGGCCAGAGCGGGGTGAAAGTAGAGCTCGGTCACGCCGCCGGGCAGGCGCGGCAGCACGGCCGTCAGCCGCGCCGCCGTGAAATGCCCGGACCAGGCGAGGCCCACCACCCGGTCCGGCGCGACCAGGTTCCAATTCAGCGCGCGCCGGCGCAGCGTGCCGCACCAGGGCTTGAGCGCCCATTCGGCCGGGCGTGGGCTCGCGGGGTCCACCGCGCGCACCAGGGCGCCCGGCTCCCAGGGCAGGCGGATGCAGCGCACCCCGGCGCCGGCGGCCGCCTGCATGAGCGCCGCCGCGATCAGCGGGTGCAGGTGGTAATGCTTGTGCGCGTTCACATGGTCGCAAGTGAGGCCGGTGGCCGTGAAGCGTTCGACCTGCGCCGCCACCTCGGCCGCCAGTTCCGCCTTGGCGGCGGGCGAGAGCGCCAGCAGCAGGCCCAACGCCGCCATGTCGTCCCGGAAGCGGCCATTCTTCTGCGTCAGCGCCGGGATCTGCGCGGCGGGCAGCACCGGCACGCCATCGGTGAGTGTCAGGTGCAGGCCCACGGCCAGGCCCGGATTGGCGCGGGCGACGCGCACACCCTCCTCGAAGCCGGCCTCGCCCACCATCAGGCTCGCGGCCGTCAGCACGCCCTCGCGATGGGCGCGCTCGATCGCGGCGTTGGTCTCGGGGGCCAGGCCCAGATCGTCGGCGGTGAGGATGAGGCGTTTCATGGCTCGCGGCCCGTTTCCACCATCCGGCCATCCGCGCCAAGCCGGTAGCGCTCCGCCCCCCAGACGACGCCGCCGCGCCGCAGCCCCGCGACCCAGACAGCGGCGGAAAGCAGGTCTCGCGCTGGCAGCCAGGCCCAGCGGCGCCAGCCGCCCGGCACGGCAAGCGCCGCATCCACGCCTTGGGCCAAAGCGAGCCGCGCCGCCAGTACCGCGCCCAGCCCCACCAGCGTGAGCGCGCCGGGCGCGATCGCCAACGCGAGGAGCGCCCAGGCCAGGGGGTGCGTCAGCGCCAGCCCGGCATAGCCGGCGGGGTTGAGAAGCCGCACGGTGCGCGCCCAACGAATTTCGTGATTCCAGAGAGATGTCAGATTTTTCTCGGACATGACGTGAGCCGGGATCACCGGGGAAACCACCACCTTCAGCCCCAGCGCCCGCACCGCCGCCCCCAGCGCATGGTCATCGGCCAGGAGCGGCAGCAGCGGCTCAAAGCCGCCGATCCGCCCCAGCGTCGGGCGCGAGAGCGCCATGGTCGCGCCATAGCAGCCATTCGCCTGGCCCATCGCCTCGCCGAGGGCCGCATTGGGCAGGAAGTGCCAGTCAATGCCGAGCGCGGCGAGGCGAGACCAGGCCGAGGCGTCGGCCGGTTCGCCGCGATAGAGGCAGGTGACGAGACCGACGCCAGGTTCCGCCAGCGGCGCCGTCACCGCCGTCAGCCAATGCGGCGGGCAGCGCATGTCGGCATCGCTCACCACCAGCGCCGGATGCTGCGCCCCGGCCGCGAGATGGACGAGCTGCGAGACCTTGCGGTTCGTCCCCAGCACGGCACCCCCGCTGATGATCCGTGCCGGGGTGTCGCTTACCGCCATCGCCGCCGCCGCCACGGGCAGCGCCGCATCGGCCGGGTCGGCCGCGCCGAAGAGCACCTCGTAGGGCGCCGCATGGCGCTGCGCCAGGCAGGCTGCGAGGTTCGCGTCCAGCCCGGGCTCGTTGCCGTGCAGCGGCTTCAGCAGGCTGGCGGGCAGGGCAGGGGCGGTCGGGGCCGGCGTGGCCGCCAGCCGCCGCAGCGCACGGCGCGCCAGCAGGGCCTGCGCCGCGCCCGCCAGCGCGACCAGAAGAAGCAGGAGGGCGAAATAGAACGTCACGCGCGCACTATCGCGCGGCCATCCCAGGGCGGGTAGAGTAGGGTGGTGAAGCGGATACTTCCCTTGGGCCTTTCCCTGGCCCTCCTGGCCGGCTGCGCCACCCAAGGCCCTCCCGGCAGCGACCCCGCCGACCCCTTCGAGGCGTCGAACCGCGCCGTGCTGGAATTCAACACCTCGCTCGATGAGAACATCATCCGCCCGGCGGCCGAGGCCTATCGTGACAATGTGCCCGCGCCCATGCGCACCGCGCTGCGCAACTTCCTGCGCAACCTGAACGAGCCGGTGGTGCTGGCGAATAACCTGCTGCAGGGCCGCATGCTGGATGCCGGCCACACGCTGATGCGCTTCTACATCAACTCGACGGCGGGCGGGCTCGGTCTCTTCGACGTGGCCACCGCCTCGGGCATCGAGCGGCGCACGGGCGATTTCGGCCAGACCCTGCATGCCTGGGGCGTGCCCGACGGCCCCTTCCTGATGCTCCCCATCTTTGGCCCGACCACGGTGCGCGACGCGGTGGGCGATGGCGTGGACGCGCTGGCGAGCCCCGTCGGCCTCGTCACCGGCGCCACCACCTCGGCCATGCTCTCGCAGATGCTGGGCGTGGGGCGTGGCGCGCTGGGCGGCCTCGACCTTCGTGCCGAGAATATCGAGACGCTGGACGCCCTGCGCAGCGAGAGCCTGGACTACTACGCCCGCCTGCGCAGCGTTGTGCGCCAGCGCCGCAATGCCGAACTCGGCCGCAGCAACGTGGAGGGCGAGGGGCTCTCCACCCTGGATGACCCAGGTGGCGCGCCCGCCGATCCCGCGCCCGCCGCGGCACCCGCGGCCCGCGTGCAGCACTCCATCACCGCCGTGGCGCCGCCCGCCGCCGCGACCACCGGCCCAACCCCGGCGCGCGGCGTGCCGGAGGGGGCTCGTCCCTAAAGCGCCCGGCTCAAACCCGCGAAGATCGCCCGCCGCATGCCGTATTGCGGCGCGCCCACGCCGATGCCCGTTCCATCCCGCAGCTGGTAGGAGCGGTCGGCCAGGTTCACCAGGTCCACCCGCGCGGTCCACACACCACCCTCGGGCGTCGTGAACTGCTGCGCGAGGCCCAGGTTCACCGTGGCATAGGGCGTTACCGACTCGCTGTTCGCGAAGCCGCGCCGCATGCCGCTGCCATAGACCAGCGTGCCCGAGAGCGTGCCTCCCTCCCAGCCGCGCCAGCTCACACCGGCCGAGCCGGTGACGAGCTGGTCATGATCCGTCCGCACGAACTTGCTCTCGACCTGCGCGAGCTCGGCCGCACTCCAGAAATACTGGTTGGAGACGAGGCCACGACCCACGGAGCGCGACAGCGTCAGGTTCGCATAGGCCAGCCACGGCCCCTCGCGGTAGCTCGTCGTCAGCTCCACGCCATAGACCCGGCCCTGGCGGTAGTTGTAGGGCGAGAAGATATAGGCGCTGCCGAACTGGCCGAGATCCTGCATGTCCTGCACGTCGCGGTAGAAGGCATCGGCACCCACCTGCCAGTTGGGCGCCAGCCGCTGGCGGATCGCGACGTTGTAGTAGTTGGCGCGCTCCGGCCGCGGCGCTGAGGCGATCGGCACCTCCGGCGCCAGCGTCGTATTGGCGTAGAGCGCGAGCGCGGGTGCGGTCAGCAGCTCGGAGGGCGGCGGCGTGAAGTAGCGCGCATAGCCGATGGAGAGCGTGGTCTCGGGGCTCGCCTGCCAGACCAGGTTGGCGCGCGGGCTCAGCTGGCTCGCTTCCACCTGCTGGCGCATCACGTCGAAGCGCGCGCCGAAGTTGAGGGTCAGCCCCTCGGCGAGGCGCCATTCATCCTGCGCGTAGATGCCATAGAGTTGGCCGTTGATGCGGCCGCGTTCCTGGATGGTGAAGGGCTGATCCAGCGCCACGCCATCCGCGCCGAGCGGCAGCACGGTCGAGTTGTTCACATTCTGCGTCACGTCGCGCGAGGCATAGAGCCCCATGCGGATGGTGTGGTTCGCCGCCACGCGCCAGACGCCGTCCACCTGCAGGCCCATCGAGGTGTTGCGCTTGCGCGTCTCGGCCGCCGCGCCGTTGAAGATCATCTCGCCCAGCACGTCCGGCAGGTAGTTGATGGAGGTCTGCCTGAGGAAGCCCGCGACCTGCAGGTCCCAGGTGTCGCGCGCATGCTGCACCGCCACCACGCCGAAGCTCGAGCGCTGCCATTGCCGCGCGCGCAGCGCGGCACTCTCGTAGAGGTCCTGCCCGAAGGCCGAGAATTGCGGCACCTGCCCCGGCACGGTCGGGATCTGATAGCGCGACTGGTTGGTGGCGCCGATCACGCTGATCCGCGTGAAGTCGTCCAGCTGATAGCCGAAATTCGCGATGCCGCGGATCTGCTGCGTGTCGTTGTTGATGGAGTCCCGCGCCGCCGTCGGGTTCTCGAAGCCGCGCTGGCTCTGCAGATAGTTGCCCGTCAGGAAATACTCGAAGGGCCCGATGGAGGAACCATAGGCCAGCGCCGGCTGGAATGTGCCGAAGCTGCCGCCATAGGCGCCGATGCTTCCGCCCGGATCGGTGATGCCCGAGCGCAAGGTCAACTCCACGATGCCCGCCGTGCGATAGCCGAACTGCGCCGGCAGCGCGCCCGTGAGCAGCGAGACGGAGCGCAGCGCGCGCGCATCGAACATCTGGCCGAAGCCGCTGATGGCTTCCGGCAGGGTCACGCCATTGATGCGGTATTGCAGGTTGCGGTGGTCGCCGCGCACATGCAGGTCGCCCTGCGCCTCCTGCACCACGCCCGGCGCCTGGAGCAGGATCTGGTTGAGCGAGGCCGCATTGCCCTGCGGCATGCGCTCGATCGTCTCGCGGTCCATGGTGGTGGTGCTGGCGCCGGTGCTGGCGGGGATGCTCTCCCGCGCCGTCACGTGCCGCGCGGAATTGACGACGACATCCTCGATCTCCGCCTCCACCGCCCAGGCCGCGCCCGGCAGGAGGAGCAGGAGGAACACCACCAACATCTGCACCACTCTTCACCTCTTCATCGGTAAAGCTGTAGATGTCTTCACAAAAACGTGTGAAATCAACAGCTTGCGATAGAGAAGCGGAAGTGGCGCACTTGCGCAACTTCGGACAATGCGTGGTTCTGCAAGCCCCGGGGCCGCAGCCCCGGGCGCAGCTCACGCGAGGATCTCGATCACGGTCTCGTGCAGCTGATCGAGCCGCGTCGTCTCGTGATCCGTCTCATTCGTGTCGGTGAGTTCGAGGTTGAGGAAATCCACGCTCGGCGCGGTGAAGAAGGGGCCCGCGTGCCAGGTGCCGGCATGAAGTGCCAACGCCACGTCACCGCCGATGCGGAAGACGCGGATCTCCTCCGGCATTGGCGCGTCGCCCGGTTCGGCGAGGCCGATGAACCACTCCTCGCCCTTCATGCTGGCGAGGCATTGCGTGACGCGCGCATGCCGCGTGATGCCGCGGATCAGCAGCGGGCGCTGCCGCAGCCGCATGATGTAGAGGCGCGGCGTTCCCTGCGTCAGGTCCAGCTCGGCATCTTCGGCGCCGAAGGGGTGCCCGTCCTCCGTCGGTTCGATCAGCGTGCCGAAGGGCGCGATGCTTTCGGGGGTCGCCATCCGGGGCATGGCGCGCAGGATGCGGGTCATCGCTCTCTCCTTCTCAAGCCGGGCTCAATGGGGGCGCAGCAGCGCGCCATTCAGCGCGAGCCGCAGGGTGGCCAGCGCGATGGCGCCGATGACGAGCGTGGACAGGCCGAGCATCCCAAGCCCGATCCACCAGGGCGCCACCTTGATGGTCGCGGCCGTGAAGGCGGCCAGCGGGAAGGTGAAGCCCCAATAGCCGAGGGTGAAGCCCGCCCCCAGCATGTGCCGCAGCACCAGCAGCAGCAGCGCGAAGGTGAAGGCCGCCAACCCGTAAAGCGCCAGGAAGGCCGGCAGCGGCCCGCCCAGCGCCTGGATGGCGAGCGCGCCCACCGCGCTCGGCGCGAGCAGGATGGCGAGCGAGGGGCGCAGCGGCGGCGGCAGCGGCGCCTCGAACAGCCGGCCCAGCAGCAGCGGCTGCAACGCCAGCCAGAGCAGCATGCCCACGCCGAAGAGCATCCAGCCCAGCGTCGCGAGGCCGAGCGGCACGCAGAAGATCGGCGCCAGCACATTGCCGACGAGCGGGATCATCAGGGGCGGCACCAGCATCGCCGCACTGCCTTCGCCCCGCAGCACGCGGGCCAACAGCGCAAGCCCGATGCCCAGGTGCAGCGTGATCGCCAGCAGCAGCAGGCCGCGCGCGAAGCCCGGCAGATAGGGCGTCAGCGCCGCCGCGCTCAGCATCATGCCGATGGAGGCCGCCCCCACGAAGCCGCAGCGCATCGGGTTGCGCCAATCGGCCAGCGCCGCCGCCGGGTGGCGCGCCGCGCGCAGCAGATGCGTGCCCAGGATCGTGACCCAGGCCAGCACCATCAGCGCCAGCACCACCTCGCTCACCGGCAGGGACCAGACCTCGCGCCAGGCGAGGCCGAGGCCGCCCAGGCCCAGCGGCACCGCCAGCAGCGGCAGCGGGAAATGCGCGAGGCTGCGGCTCTCCGCCGGCAGGTCCGAGACGGCCGCGTCAGTCAAAGCGGCTGGTATCCACCGTCACGCCATGATCCAGCGGCCCATGGCCCGTGCCGAAGCCGGGTGCCCGCAGGATGGCGGCGCGCACATAGGCGCGCGCCCGGCGCACCGCGGGTTCCAGCGCCAGCCCCTTGGCCAGCCCGGCGGCGACGGCCGAAGCCAGGGTGCAGCCCGTGCCATGGGTGTGGCGCGTGCTGATCCGCCGGTCCTCGTAGCGATGCACGCCGTCGCGCGTCACCAGCAGGTCCACCAGCGCCTCGCCCTCCATATGGCCGCCCTTCAGCAGCACGGCCTGGGCGCCCATCTCCAGCAGCGCCTGGGCCGCGGCGCGCATGCCGCCCTCATCCAGGATCTCGAGCCCCGTCAGCGCCTCGGCTTCCGGGATGTTGGGCGTCAGCACCACGGCGATGGGCAGCAGCCGCCGCTTCAGCGTCTCCACCGCGTCATCGGCCAGGAGCCGGCTGCCCGCGGTGGCCACCATCACCGGGTCCGCCACCACCGGCAGATCGGGCGCCAGCGCCGCGATCTCGTCGCACACCGCCTCGATGGTCGGGCTGTCATGCAGCATGCCGGTCTTGATCGCATCCGCGCCGAGGTCGTCCAGCACGGAGCGCATCTGCTGCCGGATGAAGCCGGGCTCGACGCCCACCACGCCCTGCACGCCCAGCGTGTTCTGCGCGGTCAGCGCCGTGATCGCCGTCATGGCGAAGCCGCCGAGTGCCGTCACCGCCTTGATGTCGGCCTGGATGCCCGCGCCGCCGCCCGAATCCGAGCCGGCGCAGATCAGCACGCGCCCCTTCATGCGGCGAGCTTCGCGCGGATCACGCCGCAGAGCGCATCAAGCGACTGGTTCAGCAATTCCTCCTCCTCCGCCTCGACCATGACGCGGATCACGGGCTCGGTCCCGCTCGCGCGGATCAGCACGCGGCCGCGCGAACCCAGCCGCTTCTCCTCCGCCGCGATCGCCTCCTGCACCGCCGGGTCCTTCAGCGGCGTCGTGCCGGAGAAGCGGATATTGACCAGCTTCTGCGGCAGGGTCACGAAGCGGCGGCACACCTCGCTCGCCGGCCGCTTCTCCTCCACCAGCACGGCCAGCACCTGCAGCGCGGCGACAAGCCCATCGCCCGTCGTGCCGAAATCGCTGATGATCATGTGGCCCGATTGCTCGCCGCCCAGATTGCAGCCGAGTTCGCGCATGCGCTCGCCCACATAGCGGTCGCCCACCGCCGTGCGGTGCAGCGCGATGTCGCGCGAGGTGAGGAAGCGCTCGAGGCCCATATTGCTCATCACGGTCGCGACCAGTCCGCCGCCCTTGAGCTTGCCCTCCCGCGCCCAGGAATCGGCGATGACGGCGAGGATCTGGTCGCCATCCACCACCGTGCCCTGCTCATCCACCAGCACCACGCGATCGGCATCGCCATCCAGCGCGATGCCGAGATCGGCCCGCCGCTCGCGCACCAGTTCGGCCAGCTGCTGCGGCGCCGTCGAGCCCACGCCGCGGTTGATGTTGAAGCCATCGGGCGCGACACCGACGCTCACCACCTCGGCCCCCAGCTCCCACAGCACGGTGGGGGCCACCTTGTAGGCCGCGCCATGCGCGCAATCCACGACGAGGCGCAGCCCCTCGAGCGTGAGGCCGCGCGGGAAGCTCTGCTTCGCCGCCTCGATATAGCGGCCCGGCGCATCCTCGAGACGGGACGCCCGGCCAAGCTTGGAGGCCGAGACGAGGGCCGAGGACAGATCGCCCGCCATCAGCGCCTCGATGTCGCCCTCCTGCTCGTCCGAGAGCTTGAGGCCATCGGGGCCGAAGAGCTTGATGCCATTGTCCTCATGCGGGTTGTGCGAGGCCGAGATCATCACGCCCAGATCCGCCCGCAGCGAGCGCGTCATCATCGCGATGGCGGGCGTGGGCAGCGGCCCCACCAGCACCACATCCATCCCGGCCGAGACGAAGCCCGCCGTCAGCGCCGGCTCCAGCATATAGCCCGAAAGCCGGGTGTCCTTGCCGATGACGACGCGGTGGCGATGCGTGCCGCGGTTGAAATACTTGCCCGCCGCCTGGCCCAGGCGCAGCGCCGTCATCGCGTCCATCGGCGCCTTGTTGGCCGTGCCCCGGATGCCATCCGTGCCGAAGAGCTTCTTGCGGGGCGGGGTGGTGTCCGGGCTCATGCGGGGTGCCTTGCGGGTGGTCATGCGCCGATTGCTACCGCCGCGCCCGGATGGACACAATCGCGGCGCCGCGCGACCCTTCCCCCATGAGCCCCGCCAGCACCCGCGCCGCCCGCGCTCGCGCCATGGAATTCTGCGCCCGCTTCGGCCTGCGCCTCCCCATCCTCCAGGCCCCCATGGCCAGCGCCTCGCCGGTGGCACTCGGCGTCGCCGTCGCCAATGGCGGCGGCATGGCGGGCCTCGGCGCCCTGCAGATGAGCCCGGCCGAGATCGCCGCCTGGGCCGAGGGCTTCCGCGCCGGCAGCAATGGCGCCTTCCAGGTGAACCTCTGGGCGCCCGACCCGCCGCCCATCCGCGATGCGGCGCGGGAGTAGGCCGCCCGCGCGGCGCTCGCCACGCTCGGCCCCGAGCCGCCGCCGCTGGGCGACGGCCCCTTCCTCCCCGATTTCGCCGCCCAATGCGAGGCGGTACTGGCCGCCCGCCCGCCCGTCGTCTCCACCATCATGGGCCTTTGGGAGCCCGGCTTCGTGGCGGAACTCAAGGCGCGCGGCATCCTCTGGATCTGCAACGCCACGACCCTCGCTGAGGCCCGCGCGGCCGAGGCCGCGGGCGCGGATGCCGTGATCGCCCAGGGGGCGGAGGCCGGCGGCCATCGCGGCTCCTTCACGCCCGAGGCGGCCGAAGCGCAGCTCATCGGCCTCTTCGCGCTCATCCCCCGCTTCGCCGATGCTTTGTCGGTCCCCGTGATCGCGGCGGGCGGCATCATGGATGGGCGGGGCATCGCGGCCGCACTCACGCTCGGCGCCAGCGCCGTGCAGCTCGGCACCGCCTATCTCCGCTGCCCCGAGACCGGCCTGGCGCCGGCCTGGGCCGATGGCCTGGCGAACGCCGCCCCCGAGGACACGGTCCTGACCCGCGCCTTCTCCGGCCGCCTCGCGCGCGGCCTGGCCAATGACGCGACCCGCGCCTTCGAGGCGACACCCCCCGCGCCCTATCCGCTGCAGCGCGTGCTGACCACGCCGATGCGCAACGCGGCGACCAAGGCGAGCGACCTCTCCCGGATGCAGGCCTGGGCCGGGCAGGGGGCGGCCATGGCCCGCGCCGAACCGGCGGCCGAGCTCACCCGCCGGCTCTGGGCGGAGGCGGAGGCGCTGCTGCCCTGAGGGCCGCCTCACGGCATGGCGAGCCTGACGCAGCGCGGGATGTGGCGCCTTCCGGTCGCGGCGCTGAAGAGCCGGATATAGGTGCGGCCCATCTTGCGCCACCAGCGGCGGAACCGGCGGGGCTCCGGATCTTCGAAGCGGCGTTTGAACAGCTCAACCAAGGTTTTGGACAAATCGGGATCGGGTAGCAGCCAGGGCGGCCCAGGCAGGGCTTCGAGAAGCTGCAACCGTCTCGCCAGGACAATGATGCGCAATCCGACCAGCTTCGCGGCCCTGCGCGCGCCCCGGAAGATCACGCGGCGGAGCTGCTGGAGCGGATGGCGCGGGCCGAGGTCATGCAGCGCCTCCAGCAGGTGTTCCCAGAACCCGCCATGGCTGAGCCGGCGGAAATGGCGCGAGACGGTGCCGGGGGGGCCGTAGCGTTCGGGGAGTTCGCGCCAGGGCGCGTCGGTGGAGAGCAGGAAGAGGATGGCGTTCATGCGCTCGCGCAGGTCCACCATCTTGCGCCCGGCATTGCTGGCCTTTTGCGCCAGGACATAGGGGCGCAAGGCGTCCCATTGTCGGTCTGAGAGGGCGGAGAAGGGGACGCGCTGTTGCATCCCAGGAAACTATACCTAATCAGGGTGAAAAGTCAAGGAAATCGGGGAGCCACGGGCTCCCCGAACCCCTGCGGCAACTTGGCGCTGGCAGGGGTGGGCGGTGTGTTGTTTCATGGGTTGGAACATGGGAGACGGCGCATGCGCTGGAGCCTTGCCTTGCTGGCGATGTGTTGCGCGGCTGGCCTCGCCTCGGCGCAGAACCGCCCTGCGCCCCCGCTGCGCGAAAACCTGGCCGAGCCCTTCCGTCCCGGCTGGGTGGTGGATCCGCGCAATGGCTGCTGGCTCTGGAACAGCAACCCCCAGCCGAACGAGACGGTCACCTGGAGCGGCGCCTGCCCGCGCGGCCCCGCCCAGGGGCAGGGGAGGGGCGAGTGGCGCAGCCAGGATGGCGGCGCGCCCGCCATGGTGAGCCAGTTCAGCGGCCAGATGCGCGAGGGCCGGCTGGATGGCCAGGCGACCGTCACCTGGCCCAGCGGCAACCGCTATGAGGGGGCCTGGATGGATGGCCGGCAGAACGGCCACGGCGTCTACCTCTGGGCCAATGGCGCCCGCTATGATGGCGAATGGCGCGACGGCCGTCGACAGGGCCACGGCGTGATGCTCTACCCCAATGGCGACCGATATGAGGGGCGCTGGCGCGATGGTCGCTTCCATGGCGAAGGCGTCTACGTCTGGGCCAATGGCAATCGCTACGAGGGCGAGTACCGCGACGACCGTGCCGATGGCCAGGGCGCCTATTTCATCGCGGCCGAGCAGCGCTGGTATCGCGGCGCCTGGTTCAGCGGCTGCCATCTCGGCCCCGCCGGCGCCCGCGCCTCGATCGCCAGGCCATTGTCGGATTGCCCGTAAACGGAGGAGGGGGTGCGGGGGAACGAGTTCCCCCGCTTCTCTTTTTCAAATCTCCAGCACCAAACTCTCCCCAAACCCCGGCACACGAAAATCCTGCGCCCCCCGCGCCGCCAGCAGCCGTCGCGCCGGTTCTTCCATGGGCTCCTGCGTCAGCTGGAACGTCCCGAAATGCATGGCGAGCGCGGTGCGGGCGCGCAGTTGCGCCTGCGCCTCCACCGCCTGTTCCGGCGTGACGTGCACGGCCTGCATGAACCACAGCGGCGCATAGGCGCCGATCGGGATGAGCGCCACGCCGAAGCCGCCAAAGGCGCGGCCGATCACGTCCAGATGCCCGCCCGCCGCCGTATCGCCGACAAACAGGAACCGCCCGCCGGCCAGGGCCTCCACGGCGAAGCCGCCCCAGAGCGCGAGCGCCCGGTCGCGAATGCCGCGCGCGGAAAAATGCCGCATCGGCACATAGGTGGCGCGGTGCCCGCCGGGGAGTTCGGCGGCCTCGCCCCAGTTCAGCTCGATGGCGCCGGGCACGCCGTTCTTCGCCAGGAACTCGGCGTGGCCGAGGCCGGTCAGCAGGCGCGGCTGGAACCGCGCATGCAGCGCGCGCAGGCTCGGCAAATCCATGTGGTCGTAATGGCCATGGCTGACCAGCACCGCGTCAATGCGCGGCAGGTCGTCCAGGGCGAGGGCCGGGGGCCGCACCCGCTTGGGCCCGAGCCAGGTGAAGGGGCTGCACCGCTCGGAGAAGATCGGGTCCGTCAGGAGGGTCGTCCCATCCGCCAGGCGGATCAGGAAACTCGCATGGCCGATGAAGGTGAAGGCGGCGTGGCCCTCCGGCACGCGCGCGGGCGGCGGCGGCTGGGGCGGGTTGCGAAGCCCCTGCGGCCAGCGCGGCCCCTTGCCCTCCCACATCATCCGCGCCACGCGAGAGAGCGGCTGCGCGGCGGGCGAGCCGTCCGGGTTCAGGAAACGGCCCTTCGCGTCGCGGATGGCAGGCGCGATGCTCACCACATGCTCTTCGCCGCGCGCTCCGGCCATTCGGCGTCATAGGTCGCACCGCCCACCTCGCCTTCGGTCATCGCGGCCAGGATCTGGCCGGGCGTGGGCAGGTCGGGCTTCGCATGCGGCTCCCACAGCCGGCTGCGGATCAGCGCGCGGGCGCATTGGAAATAGATCGTCTCGATGGAAATCACCGCCACGCTGCGCGGCCGCTTCCCCTCCATCACGAAGCTCTCGCAGAGCGCCGCATCCGCCGTGATCCGCGCCGTGCCGTTGATGCGCAGCGCATTGCCCGAGCCGGGGATCAGGAACATCAGCGCCACGCGCGGGTCGCGGATGATGTTCCGCAGGCTGTCGATCCGGTCATTGCCGCGCCGGTCGGGCAAGGCGAGCGTCCGCTCATCCAGGATGCGCACCAACTGCCCCGGCGCATCGCCGCGCGGCGAGCAATCGGCCCCCTCCGGCCCCACCGTCGCCAGCGCCAGGAAGGGCGCGGCTTCGATGATGCGCCGATATTCCGGCGTCACGCGCGGCGCTTCCTTCCGCGTCGAGGCCGGGCCCGGCACGCCATAGAGCGCGTGCAGCTCCTCCAGCGTGGCGAGGAACTTCACGCCTTCACGCCCAGCCGCCCGGCCATCTCCTGGATGAACTGCCAGGCCACGCGCCCCGAGCGCCCGCCCCGTGTGACCGACCATTCGACGGCCGCCGCATGCAGGTCTTCCTGGCTGATGGGCAGGCCCATCGCCCCCGCATAGCCGTCAATCATCGCGAAGAAGGTGTCCTGGTCGCAATTGTGGAAGCCGATCCAGAGGCCGAAGCGGTCGGAGAGCGAGACCTTCTCCTCCACCGCCTCGCCCGGATTGATGGCGGTGCTGCGCTCATTCTCGATCATGTCGCGCGGCATCAGGTGGCGGCGGTTGGAGGTGGCGTAGAACAGCACATTGGCGGGCCGCCCCTCGATGCCGCCATCCAGCACGCTCTTCAGCGCCTTGTAGTCGGCATCCTCCTTCTCGAAGGAGAGGTCATCGCAAAACACCAAGGCGCGCCGCTCCTGGTTCCGCAGATGGCCGAGCAGGTCGGGCAGGGTGCGGATATCCTCGCGATGGATCTCGATCAGCGCCAGGCTGCCCGGATGCAGCCGGTTCGCCTCGGCATGGGCGGCCTTCACGAGGGAGGATTTCCCCATGCCCCGCGCCCCCCAGAGCATGGCGTTGTTGGCCGGCAGCCCCCGGGCGAAGCGCAGCGTGTTCTCCAGGATGATCTCCTTCTGCCGGGCGACACCCTGCAGCAGGATGATGTCCACCCGGCTCACCTTCGGCACGGGCGAGAGCTGGTTGCGGCCCGGGTGCCAGACGAAGGCATCGGCGCCCTCGAGCGAGGGCGGCGGCGCCGGCGGCGGGGCCAGGCGTTCCAGGGCGGCGGCGATACGGGCGAGGAGGTCATGATCCATGGAAGGGCTTCAAGCGCCGGATCGCGGTTGACGCAAGCCTTCCGGCAGTTCATCTGCCCCGCATCCTTTTAACTCTGCGAGGCCCGATGCTCATCTCCCCCGCCTATGCCCAGGACGCCGCCGGCGCGGGCGCGATCGTCATGCAGCTCCTGCCGCTGCTGCTGATCTTCGTCGTCTTCTACTTCCTGCTGATCCGCCCCCAGCAGAAGAAGATGAAGGAGCACCGCGCCATGCTCGGCAGCCTGAAGCGCGGCGACCGCGTGATCACCGCGGGCGGCATCGTGGGCGAGATCAAGTCGGTCAAGGACACGTCCGACGAGGTCGAGGTCGAGATCGCGCCGAATGTGCGCGTGACGGTCGTGCGCGGCACCATCGGCAGCGTGATCCGGCCCGAAGCGGCGAACGACGCGAAGAGCTGATCCGATGAAGCTGCGGCACGTCGAGACCCCGCAGCTGACCATCGCCGTGGAGGAACACGGGCCGGCCGAAGCGCCGGTGGTCATCCTCCTCCACGGCTTCCCCTATGCCGCACGCTGCTATGACGCGGTCGTGCCGCATCTCACCGGCCACCGCGTCCTGGTCCCGCATCTGCGCGGCTATGGAGAGACCCGCCTCAAGCCCGGCGTGCTCCGCTCCGGCGCGCAGGGGGCGCTGGGCGCGGATCTTCTGGCGCTGATGGACGCGCTGGCGATCCCGTCCGCCATCCTCGCCGGCTATGACTGGGGCGGCCGCGCCGCCTGCGTGGTGGCGGCACTCCATCCCGAGCGTTGCAGGGGCCTCGTCACCGGCACCGGCTACAACATCCAGGACATCGCCCGCAGCGCCGAGCCCCAGCCGCCCGAGCGCGAGATGCGCCACTGGTACCAATATTATTTCCACAGCGAGCGCGGCGCCCGCGGCCTCGCAGAGAACCGCGCCGAGCTTTGCCGCCTGCTCTGGCAGCTCTGGTCCCCCGAATGGCGCTTCACCGAGGCGGACTACGCCGCCAGCGCCGCGCATTTCGACAACCCGGATTTCGTCGAGGTGGTGATCCACTCCTACCGCCACCGCTTCGCCCTGGTGGCCGGCGACCCGGCGCATGACGCGATCGAGGCGGCGCTGGCGAAGCTGCCTCCCATCACCACCCCGGCGATCGACCTGCACGGTCTCGCCGATGGCGTGAACCCGCCTGGCCCGAACGCCTCGCCCCGCTTCACCGGCCGCTTCGAGCGCCGCCTGCTCCCCGGCATCGGCCACAACCCGCCCCAGGAAGCACCCGAGGCATTCGCCCGCGCCCTGCTGGATGTCGGATGCTGGAACGCCTGAAGGGCTGGGCCCGCGCCATCCGGCGGGATGCCCATGCCCTCTTCCTCGCCGCCCGGGACAGCCGCACGCCTGGGCCATCCGCCTCTTCGCGCTGCTGGTCGCCGCCTATGCGCTCTCGCCGATCGACCTGATTCCCGACGCCATCCCCGTGCCGGGCCTGCTGGATGAAGCGTTCCTGCTGCCGCTCGCCATGCTGCTGCTGCTGCTGCGTGCCCTGCCGCCGGCGCTGCTCGCCGAATTCCGGGCCGCCGCCACCGCGGCGGCCGCGCGGCCGGTCAGTCGCCTGGGGGTGGCTCTGGTGGTCCTGGCCTGGCTCTCGCTCGGCGCGCTGCTCCCCGGGCTGTTCGCCTGACGGTGGTTGCCGGGTCTGGCGGGGCCGCGTTACCGTGGCGCGTGCGCCATCCTCCCTCCGCCGAGGTCACTTCGGACCGGATTTCCCTGCCTGGTCCCACCGGCCTGAAGGGCTGGCTTCTGGACCGCGCCCTGGCCTCCACGCCCTTGGTCTTCGCCGCCTTCCGCCGCTTCTGGCCCATCCCGCGCATCGGCGGCACCTATGCCGTGACGCGCCATGACGACGTGCTGGAGGTGTTCCGCAACCATGCGGGCTTCGGCGTGCCCTACAAGGTCACGCTCGATGTGCTGACCGATGGCGAGCCCTTCTTCCTCGGCATGAACGACGGGCCCGAATACCGTGAGGGCCTCGCCGCCGCGCGCTCGGTGATGCGCATGAGCGACCTGCCCGCCCTGGCACGCCAGTCGGAACAGCAGGCCGAGGCGCTGGTCGCGGCAGCGGGCGGGCGGCTCGACGTGGTGGCCATGACGCGCCGGGTGGGGTTCGATGTGCTCGCCGGCCTGCTCGGCATTCCCGCACCCGCCGCCGGCCGGCTCGATGTCTGGTCCACGCGCCTCTTCGGCGAGACGCCGACCGACCCCGCCGGGCGCGCCGCCGTGCTGGCGACCGCCGCCGCCTTCCGCGCCCATCTCGATGCCGCCATCGCCAACCGCAAATCCGCTGGCGCGGCGGGGGATGACGTGCTGGGCCGCTGCCTCGCGGCGCAGGCCGAGGGGCGGGCAGGCTTCAGTGACATCGAGATCCGCACGCTGCTGCTCTGCCTCATGGTGGGCGGCCCGCCGCAGGTGCCCATGGTGCTCTCGCAGGCGCTGGAGCAGCTGCTCCGCCGCCCGGGTCCGCTGGCCGAGGCGCAGGCGGCGGCGCGCGCCGATGACGACACGCGCCTTCATGCCATCATCCGCGAGGCGATGCGCTTCGACCCGCTGGCCCCCGCCTTGCCGCGGGTGGCCCTGGCGCCCACGGTCATCGCGGCCGGCACCCCACGCGCCCGCACCATCCCGGCCGGCGCCAAGGTGCTGGTCTGCTTTGCCTCCGCCATGATGGATGAGCGGCGCGTGCCGGACCCGGCGCGCTTCAATGCGGGGCGGCGCGACGTGGAATACATCCATTTCGGCCACGGATTGCACGCCTGCATCGGCCGCGCGATCAGCGAGGCGACCCTGCACATGACGCTGAAGCCGCTGCTGCGGCGGCCCGGGCTGCGGCGCGCGCCTGGCGCGGCGGGGCGGCTCGCGAAGCGCGGCATCGTGGCCGAGCGCCTCGTGGTGGCGTTCGACTGAGCCCCCGGCGGGACCGCGCCCGGAGGAGCATCCGCGCCCGGAGGAGCATCCGCTCCGCGAAGGCGGGCCCTCGGCCCTCGCTTCCGCCCGCGCGGATCAAGGCCCAGGGCGCGCCGCGTTCACGCCCCGGGCTGGAGCGGCTTCACCGTCCTCGCTTGCGGTGAAGCGGCTCTAGCAGGCTGCTGAAAAAGGCCAAAAGACGAAAGGGCTCCGCCCTCTCGTACTCTCCCGCCAAGAAACTCAGTTTCTTGGATCTTCAATTGTTAAATTAAATCAAATACTTATCGGAGATGCAAGAAGCTGAGGTTCTTGCCGGGGTGTCCGAGGGGCTGGCCCCTCGGTCCCACAGCGGAGTTTTTCAGCAGCCTGCTAGAGCAGCGTCCGATCGAGTTGAACCGCTAATCGGTTCAACTCGATCGGACATAAGCTGCTCTAGCAGTTACGTTTCTAGAGCACGACCTTCCGATCAGCTTGATTCAAGCTGATCGGAACGTGCTCTAGCCCGGCTGCAGCCCCTTTTCCCGGATCAGCGCATGCCGCGCCGGGTCCGCCAGGAAGCGCAGCAACGCCTGCGCCGGCTCGCGGGCCCCGGCCCTGAGCCCCGCCGTCAGCACGACGAAGCTCTGCAGCGCGGGCGGGAAGGGGCCCACCACCACCGCCCCCGGCACACCCATCAGCTCCGGCACCAGTTGCACCGCCATCTCCGCCTCGCCCCGGGCCACCAGCGCGGCATTCATCCCCGCTGCATTGGGCCGCAGCCGGGGCGTCAGCTCGCCCGAAATTCCCAGCGTCTCGATCACGCGGCGGAAGCCCATGCCGCTCTGCCCGGCCGAGCTGACCACGATGGAGCTGGCGCCGAGCAGCGCGCCCCGCAGCCCTTCGGGCGTCGAGATATCCGGCCGCGGCGCGCCCTCGCGCACCGCAAGCCCCAGCCCGGCACGCGCCAGCGTGACGGCCGAGTCCGGGGCGACGCGGCCCGCCGCCGCCAGTTCGCTGATCAAGCTGGGGGTCAGCACCGTCACCTCGAAGTCCAGGCCCGTCATGATTCGGCCCGCCAGGATGCTGGAGGCGCCATAGCTCGCCACCACGCGATGGCCGGTGGCGCGCTCGAATTCCGGCAGGGCCACCTCCGCCACCGAGCGAAGCCCGTTCGAGCACAGCAGCGTGATCTCCGCCGCGCGCGCGGGCCGGGCGGCCAGCAGGCCAAGCCCCGCGCCGAGAGCCAGGGGAAGGGATCGGCGCTGCATGGCGGGCTCCATTCGGTATTCTCGAGCATGACGCGTTGCGGTGGAACCGCCGAAACGCCGTGTCATCCTCACAGCGAGAGACGAGGGCGTGCGGCGTGAACACGGCGCGCCCGTGTGAAACTTTACGCATCCATCGCACCAACGGAAAAGGGCGCGGCCCTCGCGGACCGCGCCCCCTTCGCTTCAGCCGGAAGACTGGATCAGGCGCTCTGGCCCGAGGCCAGGCCGCCCTTGTCCATCAGGCTCTCCACCACGGACCAATCGACCAGCTTGTTCAGGAAGTTGTCGAGGTAGTTCGGGCGCACATTGCGGAAGTCGAGGTAATAGGCGTGCTCCCACACGTCGCAGCCCAGGATCGGCGTGCCCTCGCCGGTGGCGACGGGGTTGGAGCCGTTCGGCGTCTTCGTCACCTTCAGCTTGCCATCCGTGCCGATGATCAGCCAGCACCAGCCCGAGCCGAACTGCGTGACGCCGGCCTGCTTGAAGGCCTCCTTGAAGGCGGCCAGGCCACCCAGGTCGGAATCGATCTTGGCGGCGAGCTTGGCCGGCAGCTTGTCGCCACCGCCATTGGGGGACATCACCTGCCAGAACAGGATGTGGTTCCAGTGCTGGCCGGCCTGGTTCAGCACGGGCAGGCCATCGGCGCCGGCCTTGCCGGCCTCGGCCACGATGGTCTCCAGCGACTTGCCGGCCAGGCCCTTGCTCTCGATCAGGCCGTTCAGCGCCGTCACATAGGCGTTGTGGTGCTTGCCGTGGTGCAGCTCCAGCGTCTCCTGGCACATGCCCTGGGCGGCGAGCGCGGAGGTCGAATAGGGGAGCGGGGGAAGGCTGAAGGCCATGGCGTTTCTCCGGAGGTGAGGATCAGTGCTGCGCAGCTAAGCAGCACAGGGCGAAGCGTCAACCACGGCGCCCGCGCTTTCCCACCCCTCAGGCCGCCCGGATGCGCGCGACGAAGCCCGTGACCTCCCGCTTCAACTGATCCGCCTCGCGCGAGAGGCCGCCCGCCGCCGCCAGCATCTGGCCGGCCGCCGCCCCCGTCTCGTCCGCCGCCTCGTTCACGCCGGCGATGTTGCCCACCACCTCCTGTGTGCCGGCGGCCACGCTCTGCACGCTGCGCGCGATCTCGCGCGTCGCCGCCCCCTGCTGATCCACGGCCGAGGCGATGCCGCTCGCGATGTGGTTCATCTCGCCGATGGTCTGGCCGATCGCATGGATCGCGGTGACCGAGGCCGCGGTCGCGGCCTGCATCTCCTGCACCTTGGCCCCGATCTCCTCCGTGGCCTTCGCGGTCTGCGCGGCGAGCGCCTTCACCTCGCTCGCCACCACGGCGAAGCCCTTGCCCGCATCGCCCGCCCGCGCCGCCTCGATCGTGGCGTTCAGCGCCAGCAGGTTGGTCCGCGCCGCGATGTCGTTGATCAGCCGCACCACCTCGCCGATCTCCTGCGCGGCGGAGTTCAGCCCCTGCACGCGGCCATTCGTATCCTCCGCCTGCTCCACCGCGCGGCGCGCGATGTCGTTGCTGGCCGAGACCTGGCGGGCGATCTCGCCCACCGTCGCCGCCAGTTCCTCGCTGGCGGCGGCGACGGTCTGCACATTGGCCGCCGCCTCCTCCGTGGCACCCCGCACCGCCGCCGCCTGGCCCGTGGTGCGCTCGGCGATGCGGGTGAGCGACTGCGCCGAGGCCTCCATCTCCACCGAGGCCGAGGCCACATTGTCCACCACGCCGCCGATGCTCGCCTCGAAGGTCTCGGCCATGCGGTGCATGGCGGCGCGCTTCTCCGCCTCGGCCGCCGCAGCCTGGGCCGCCTGCTCCTGTTCCAGCCGGCGCACCGCCTGCGCATTCTCCTTGAAGACCTGCACTGCGGCCGACATGGCGCCGATCTCGTCGCGCCGCCCCTGGGCCGGGACCTCGGTCTCAAGCCGCCCCTGGGCCAGTTCGCCCATGGCGCCCGTCATGGCGCCGATGGGCCGTGCCATGCCGCGCGCGATCCACAGCGCCAGCAGCAGCGTGACCAGCAGCGCGGCGAAGGAAAAGCCCAGCAGCTTCCACATGGCGGCCCGCGCCGCCGCGGCGGCCGCCGTCGTATCCAGCATCAGCTCGGCCACCGCGACGGGGCGGCCCGCATGGTCCAGCAGGGGCAGGGCGAAGACGGCGAGCTGCCGGTCGCCCACGGCCAGGCTCACCGGCGGGGTCGGCCCGGCCAGGCCCTGGCGCAGCACGTCGGGGGCGAGCTGCCCCTCGCGCACCGTGCCGCCGATCCGCGCCATCCGCCCCTCGCGCTCGACATGGACGAGGAGATCCGCATTCACCGAGGCCTTGATGCGCTGGAGAAACTCGTCGCTCGCCAAGGATTGCCCGAAGATGGCGCCGATGGGTCGTCCCTCGGACATCACGGGCACCGTGGAGGCGAAGGCGAGCCCCTGCGCCGCCACGATCACGCCCTGCGCCATGCGGCCGGCCAGCGCCGCCATCACGTCGCCGCGCCGCTGCGCGATGTCCTCGGGCGCCGTCATCTCGCTATGGGCGCGGTAGTGCAGCAGCCCGGGCGGCGTCGCCACGCCGAAGGTGGAGATCTGCCGCTCGGCCAGCAGGTTGCGATAGACAGGGTCCAGCACGGCCCCCATGCCGGCGCGATCGGTGCGGCGCACCGCCTCGATGAGCCGCGCATCCGCCGCCAGGCTGAGGCCCAGGCTCTGCAGCCGCAGAAGCTCGGTGTTCAGGCTGGCCGTGGTGGCCGCCGTGACCCGCGCCACGGTGACCTGCTGCGCCTGTGCCGCTTGCTCGGACATCTGCATCATGGCGAGGCCCGTAATGCCCGCGGCGACGAGGGACGCGATCGCCGAGAAGGCCAGGATCAGGCGCGCCTGGATCGAATGGAACATCTTCATGCGGGGAAAACTCCTTTCCCGGCAGCATCGCGCCTCTTCCTTGCCGAAGCGTGAAGCGGCGGATGCTTGCGCGCCGGCGGCGTTGCGGCCATGGCTTCCCCGTGCCCGAACTCAGCCCCTGCGGCGCCATCGCCCGCCGCCACGACCCGGACCGCTTTCTCTGCGCCCTCTTCGCCCCGCCCGCGAAGCGCGAGGCGCTGTTCACCCTCATCGCCTTCAATCATGAGCTGGCCCGCGCGCGCGAGGTGGCCAGCAACCCCATCCTCGCCCTGATCCGCCTCACCTGGTGGCGCGAGGCGGTGGAGGAGGCCGCTGCCGGCCAAGCCCCGCGCCAGCACGAGGTGGCGGCACCGCTCTCTGCCGCGATCCGCTCCGGCGCGCTCGACGCCGAAAGCCTCATCGCCATGGCCGAGGCGCGCGAGATGGAGGCGGAGGAGGAGGGCATCGCCAGCACCGCCGCATTCCACGCCTATCTTCGCGGCACGGCGGGCGGCTTCGCGGTGGCGGCCGGGCGGCTGCTGGAGGCACCCCCCGCGCTGCTTCCCGCGCTGCAGCAAGCTGGCCTGCTCTATGGCCTGGCGGGCCTTCTGCGCGCCGTGCCCGCGCTCGCCGCCCAGGGCCGCTGCCTTCTGCCGACCGACCTCATCGCGCCCGAGGCGGTGGTGGAGGACCCGGCGCGCGCCGCGCCCGTCATCGCGGCCCTGGCGCGCGAGGCACCCGCCGCCCTGCCGCTCCAGGGCCTGCCGCGCGAGGCCCGCGCCGCCGCGCTGCCCCTGGTGCTGGCCCGGCGGGACCTGAAGCACCTCGCCGCCGGCCGCCCCGTCATGCGCGGCCTGATGGACCGGCTCGCCGTGATGCTGGCCGCGCAACGCGGGCCCCGCTGAGCCCTCGGCCAATTGCGGCGATCGGCGCGCCGCTCGCAACGAATTGATGCCATATTCCGGGAGCACACCGGCCCGGTCAGATCGGAACACCCATGGCACGCTATCTCGTCTCCGGCGGCGCCGGCTATGTCGGCAGCCACCTCGTCCTCACCCTGCTCGATGCCGGGCATGAGGTGGTGGTGGTGGATGACCTCTCCACCGGCCATCGCAACGCCATCCCGCCCGGCGCCACCTTCATCCACGCCAATCTGAGCGAGCGGAAGCGGCTGGACGAGATCTTCGCCGCCTGGAAGTTCGACGCCGTCTTCCACCTCGCCGCCCTCTCGCTCGTGGGCGAGAGCATGCAGCAGCCCTTGCGCTATTGCCGCGAGAACCTGGCCAACAGCGTCAACCTCGCGGAGGCCGCGGTGAAGGGCGGCTGCCTGAAATACGTCCTCTCCTCCACCGCCGCCGTCTTCGGCGTGCCGAAATCCGTGCCCATCACGGAGGAGGCGGAGACCAGCCCGGTGAACCCCTATGGCCTGTCGAAGCTGATGATGGAGCAGGCGCTGGCCTGGGCCGAGGGCGCGCATGGCCTGCGCTCCGCCTCGCTGCGCTACTTCAACGCGGCCGGCGCCGACCCTCTCGGCCGCGCCGGCGAGGACCATGAGCCCGAGACGCATCTCATCCCCCGCGCGATCCTGGCCACGCTGGGCCGCCTGCCGCCGCTGCATGTCTTCGGCACGGATTACGACACGCCGGACGGCACGGCGGTGCGCGACTACGTCCATGTGATGGACCTGGCCGCCGCGCATATCGCCGTGCTGCCGCGGCTCGACCAGGGCTCGGTGCGCTACAACCTCGGCAATGGCGCCGGGCATTCGGTGCGCGAGGTGATGGCGGCCGTCGAGCGCGTCTCCGGCCGCAAGGTCCCGCATGAGAACGGCCCCCGCCGCGCGGGCGACCCGCCGGCGCTGGTGGCCTCCTCCGCGCTGATCCGGGCCGAGACCGGCTGGACGCCCAAATATGCCGCGCTGGACGAGATCGTCAGGACGGCGTGGAACTGGCATGCCGCGCATCCCCAGGGCTACGGCGCCCGCGAAGCGGCCTGACTCGCGGCCGGGGTCCGGGGTCCGCCACGGACCCCGGCGGGGTCGAGGGGCAGCGCCCCTCGTGTTACTTCTTCGGCTGCGGCATCTGCACGCGAATATGCAGTTCCTTCAGCCGCGGCTCGTCCACCGTCGAGGGCGAGCCCATCATCAGCTCCTCGCCCTGCTGGTTCATCGGGAAGAGGTTCACCTCGCGCAGGTTGGGTTCCTCCGCCAGCAGCATGACGATGCGGTCGATGCCCGCCGCCATGCCGCCGTGCGGGGGCGCGCCGTAGCGGAAGGCGTTGAGCATGCCGCCGAAGCGCTCTTCCACGGCTTCGGGCGGATAGCCCGCGATGCCGAAGGCCTTCACCATGATCTCCGCCTTGTGGTTGCGGATGGCGCCCGAGGCCATCTCATAGCCGTTGCAGACCACGTCATACTGGTAGGCCGGGATGGTCAGCGGGTCCTGGGTTTCCAGCGCCTCCATCTCGCCCTGCGGCATCGAGAAGGGGTTATGGCTGAAATCCACCTGGTTGGTGTCTTCGTTCAGCTCATAGAAGGGGAAGTCGGTGATCCAGCAGAAGCGGAAGCCGGACTTCTCCGTGATCCCCAGCTCATTGCCCAGGCGCAGGCGCGTCTGGCCGGCGAATTTGGCGGCATCGGCCTCCTTGCCGGCGGCGAAGAAGACGGCATCGCCCGGGTTCAGCCCGCAAGCCACGCGGATCGCCTCGGCGCGGTCCGCTTCCAGGTTCTTCGCGATCGGGCCCTTGGGGCCTTCCGCGTCGAAGGTGATGTAGCCGAGGCCGCCCGCGCCCTCGGCCCGCGCCCATTCGTTCAGCTTGTCGAAGAAGCTGCGCGGATTGCCGCCCGCACCGGGGGCGGGGATGGCACGCACCACGCCGCCCGAGGCCGCGATCTTCGCAAACAGCCCAAAGCCCGAGCCCTTGAACTGCTCGGTCACGTCCCGGATCACCAGCGGGTTGCGCAGATCCGGCTTGTCCGAGCCATAGTCCAGCATCGCCTTGGCATAGGGGATGCGGATCCAGGGCCCGGCATCCACATGGCGGCCATCCGCGAAGCGCTCGAAGGTGCCGCGGATCACCGGCTCCATCGTCGTGAAGACATCTTCCTGCGTGACGAAGCTCATCTCGACATCGAGCTGGTAGAACATCAGCGTGCGGTCGGCGCGGCCCGCCTCGTCGCGGAAGCAGGGGGCGATCTGGAAGTAGCGGTCGAAGCCCGCCACCATCGTCAGCTGCTTGTACTGCTGCGGTGCCTGCGGCAGCGCGTAGAACTTGCCCGGATGCAGGCGGGCCGGCACCAGGAAGTCGCGCGCGCCCTCGGGCGAGGACACGGTCAGGATCGGCGTCTGGAACTCGTTGAAACCCGTGGCGATCATGCGCTCGCGGATGTCCTGGATGATCTGGGCGCGCAGGATCATGTTGCGCTGCAGCCGCTCGCGCCTGAGGTCGAGGAAGCGGTAGCGCAGGCGCTGCTCTTCCGGGGCCGGGCTGTCATCGGCCACCTGGAAGGGCAGCACATCGGCCGTGGACTGCACCACCAGCTCCTTCACGCGCAGCTCGATCGCGCCCGTCGGCAGCTTGTCATTCACCGTGCCCGCCTCGCGCGCCACCACCTCGCCGGTGACGGTGATGACGCTCTCCGCGCGCAGACCCTCGGCGGCGGCGAAGACGGCCGAGCCGCTCGGGATCACGCATTGCGTCAGGCCATAATGGTCGCGCAGGTCAATGAAGAGCAGCCCGCCATGGTCGCGCTTGCGGTGCACCCAGCCGGAGAGGCGGGCCGTCTGCCCGGCATGTTCGGCGCGGAGCGCGCCGCAGGTATGGGTGCGGTAGGCGTGCATGTGATCCTGCAATGAGCAATGTGCGGCCCCGGTAAGGGCCTTCGCGGGGCCGTGCTGTCAAGCCATGCCCTTGCATGGCGGCCCTTCCGGCTGCAAACCGGACCCATGCCGGAACCATCGCCCCGCCTGATCACCCAAGCCGCCGAGCTGGCCGAGCTCTGCGAACGACTCCGCCAGGAGCCCTTCGTGACGGTGGACACCGAGTTCATGCGCGAGCGCACCTATTGGCCCGAGCTCTGCGTCGTCCAGCTCGCCGGCCGCGACGAGGTGGCCGTGGTGGATGCCGAGGCGCCGGGGATGGACCTCGCCCCGCTGGGTGACCTGCTGGCCGACCCGGCCGTGGTGAAGGTCTTCCACGCCGCCCGGCAGGATGTGGAGATCTTCCTCCTGAAATTCGGCGCCGTCCCCACGCCGCTCTTCGACACCCAGATCGCCGCCATGGTGGCCGGCTTCGGCGACCAGGCGAGCTATGACAGCCTGGTCCGCGCGCTGGCCGGCGCCTCCATCGACAAGGCGCATCGCTTCTCCGACTGGTCGGCCCGCCCGCTCTCCAAGGCGCAGATCGAATATGCGGCGGGCGACGTCACTCACCTGCGGCAGGTCTATCTCCGTCTGCGCGAGAAGCTCATGGCCGAAGGGCGGCTCGATTGGGTGGCGCAGGAGATGGACGCGCTGCTCCAGCCCTCCACCTACATCACCGAGCCCTCCGAGGCCTGGGAGCGGCTGAAGCCCAAGACGACCAACCGTCGCTTCCTCGGCGTGCTGCGCGCGGCCGCCGCCTGGCGCGAGGCCGAGGCGCAGCGCATCAACATCCCGCGCGGGCGCCTGGTGAAGGACGAGACGCTGCTGGAAGTGGCCGCGACCGCACCCACCACGGCCGACCAGCTCGCCCGCGCCCGCGGCATCTCCGAGGGCTTCGCCCGCGGCAAGTCCGGCGCCTCGCTGCTCGCCGCCATCGCCGAGGCCAAGACGCTCCCGGAGGAGGAACTGCCCCAGCCGCTGGAAGCGCGCCGCGGGGCAGGGGCCTCGCCCGCGCTGGTGGCGCTGCTCAAGGTGCTCCTGGCCGCGAGTGCGGAGGCGCATCACGTCGCCCCCAAGCTGCTGGCCGACAGCGAGGACCTGGAGCGCCTTGCCAGCGAAGCCGAGCCCGAGATCCGCGCCCTGCAGGGCTGGCGGCGCGAGGTCTTCGGCGAGGATGCGTTGGCGCTGAAGACCGGGCGCCTCGCGCTCGGCGTGGCGGGGCGGCGTGTGCGGCTGATCCGCACCGATTAATGACAGCCGCTGCGGAGGGAAGTTTACTCTGCGACAGGGGGCACTGATTGGCTCATGATGCTGCAACTTATCCCGTTATTGACCGCCTTCGGACTCGGCTCGATTGTCACTACGCTCGTGCAAGCTTGGTTATCTCAGAGGTCAAAGAAGGACGAGTTGCGCTTCCAGGAGAAGAAGGCGGCTTACGTCGGGCTTCTTGAAGCTTATCATCGGGCTGCAGTTGAGGGCACGGACGAGGCTGCCAAGCATTTTGCCTATTGGCAGATGCGGTGTGACCTGGTCGCGTCAAAGGAAGTTCGAGACGCAATACGTCTGATCATTGATACGAATGACGATCGCTCCGGACGGGTGAGGGCGCATGCCACTCTGCAAGAAGCCATGCGCGCTGACCTGGGTATTGTGCGGTAGCGCGCAGCCGCGTTCAGGTTCACAATCTTCAGGCGTTCAGCCCGTGCCGTAGCCCCCGCCGCCCGGCGTCCGCACCGTCACGCGCGTGCCCCGGTTCAGCACCTGCTGCACCCGCGTGTTCACGGGCTTGCCGTCCATCAGCACCTCGCCCCGCGCGCCCGGGCCGCCGCCGAACAGCCCGGGGGCGGGGTATTTGATGCGCTCGGTGACGAAGACGGCGGCCATGCCATCCGTCTCGCACTCGATCTCGGTCTCGTGCCCCAGCCCGCCCATGTGGCGGCCAGCGCCGCCCGAGCCCGCACGCTGCACCTTGCGATGGATCATCACCGGCGCCGTGCGTTCGGCGACTTCCACGGGGGTCGCCGAGATGTTCGACGGCCAGGAGATGGAATCGCAGCCATCCTGCGCCGCCCCCGCGCCGGTCCCGCCATTGAAGAAGAGCGTGCCCGCATAGGGCTGCCCCGCCTGGTCGCGGCCCGCGAGGCTCATCATCCAGAGCGGGCTGCCGGGGGCGGCGCGCACCTTGTCCGGGATCGCCTCGGCGAGCGCCTGGAACATCAGCACCGGCACGTAATGGCCCGTCGCCGCGCGCCCGCCCACCGGCGCGGGCTCGCGCGGGTTCAGGATGCAGCCCTCCGGCACGCTGATCCGGATCGGGCGGAAGATGCCCTCATTGCTTGGCAGTTCGGGCAGCAGCATCGCCTTCAGCACGAACCAGGTCATGGCGCGCGTATAGGTGAAGGGGCAATTCACCGAGCGCGGCTGCTGCGGGCTGCTGCCGCTGAAATCCGCCAGCAGCGCGCCATCCTTCAGCGTCACCCGCACTTCCAGATGGAAGGGCTGGTCCATCCCGTCCGTCTCGAACGCCGCGCTCCAGCTTCCCTCCGGCAGGGCGCGCAGACGCTCGGTCATCGCGGCCTCCGAGCGGTCGAAGATCTCGGTGGCGACCGCCGTCAGATCCGCCAGCCCATGATCCGAGAGCGTCTGCACCACACGGTCGCCGATCAGCGTGACGGCGGAGGCCTGCGCCCAGATGTCGCCCTCCGTCTGGTCAGGCGTGCGGATATTGGTGCGCAGCAGCTTGATCAGCGTGGCATCGGCCACGCCGTCGCGCAGCAGCAGCATGGGCGGGATGTGGAAGCCTTCCTCGAACAGCTCGCGCGCCTCGGTGCTGCGCAGCCGCCCGCCGATATCGGGCACATGGCTCGTCGTCGCGCCATAGGCCACGATGCGTCCGCCATGGAAGATCGGCCGCACCAGGCAGACATCGTTCAGATGGCCCGTGCCGATCCAGGGATTGTTCGTGACGTAGATGTCGCCCGGCCGCATCTCGCTTTCGGGGATCGCTTCACGAATGGCGCGCACCGTATTGGGCAGCGTGCCGATGAAGCTCGGGATCGAGCCGGTGTTCTGCGCGAGCGAGCGCGCCTGCCCATCGGTCAACACGCAGGCGAAGTCATTCGCCTCGTTCGACAGCGTCGAGAAGGAGGTGCGGACGATCGCCTTGGCCGCCTCATCCACCGCCGAGATCAGCCGCGTCCAGACCAGCTCGAGCTTGACGGGATCGAGCTTGCTCATGCGCGGATCTCCACCAGGATGTTGCCGGTTTCCAGCACGCTGAGCCGCCCCTTGTCGCCGACGACGAGGGTGGAGCCGCTCTCCTCCACCAGCGCGGGTCCGCAGGCCGAAAAGCCGGGCGCGAGGCCGGGGCGGGAATAGATGTCGGCCATGGCGCCAGCACCGCCGGAGATGATCCGCCGCTGATGCGTCTTGGCCGGTCCCTCCCAGCCGCGCCGCGCCGGCGGCAGGGGCAGCGGCCGCGCCGCACCTCGCAGCACGATCCGCGCGTGGACGAGGTCGATCGGCACGGCGGGGGGCGGGCGGCGGAAGCGCTCCTGATAGGCGGCGGTGAAAGCCGCGGTGACCATCGCATGCAGCGCCGCGTCGTCGCTCGGCCAGGGCGCGGGCGGCAGGGTCACGGGCATATGCGCCCCCTGGCCCACGCAGCGCGCATCCACCACGCGCTCCGGTGCCGGCGCATCCTCGGCCCAGCTCTTATGGTCCATGGCGCCGCGCGCCAGCACGCCCCGCGCATCGGCTTCGAGCGCGGCGAAGGCGGCCTCCAGCTCGGCGGCGCGCCAGGCCAGCAGGCGCCGCCCCAGCGTTGCCACCCGGTCCACCCGTGGCGGCGCCGTCAGCAGCCCGAGGGCCGAGGCCACACCCGCCTCAGGCGGCACGATGACGCGCCGGATGCCGAGCTTGCGCGCCAGGTGATAGCCATGCACCGGCCCGCCGCCGCCGGTGCAGACCAGCGTGAAGCCGGACGCATCGCGCCCGCGCTCGGCCAGATGGGTGCGCGCGGCACTCGCCATCGCCTCCGTCACCACGTCATGGATGCCCCATGCCGCCGCCTCGGGCGTGATGCCGAGCGTGGCCGCGAGCCGCGCCATGGCCGCCTCGGCCGCGTCGCGATCCAGCGGCAGACGCCCGCCGGCGAAGCGGGTCGGGTCGAGATAGCCCAGCAGAAGATTGGCGTCGGTGACGGTCGCCTCAGTCCCGCCGCGCCCGTAGCAGGCGGGCCCGGGCTCCGAGCCCGCGCTGTCCGGCCCTACCTTCAGCAGGCCGATCGCATCGCGCCGCGCGATGCTGCCGCCACCCGCGCCGATCTCCATCAGATCCACGGTCGAGATGCGGATGGGCAATCCGCTGCCCTCGATGAAGCGCGCCTGGCGGGCCGCCTCGAAGCCGAAGACCACCTCCGGCTCGCCGTGCTCGACGACACTGAGCTTGGCCGTGGTGCCGCCCATGTCGAAGGCGAGGATGCGCGGCTCCTGCCCGCCGGCCAGATAGGCGGCGGCGAGCGCGCCCGCCGCGGGGCCGGATTCCAGCAGTTGGACGGGGGCGCGCACCGCCTCCTCGAGATGCGTCATCCCGCCATTGGACAGCGTCAGCAGCAGCGGCGCGGCGATGCCGAGCGCGGCCAGTTCCCCGCCCAGCCGCGCGAGGTAGCGCCCTGCCATCGGCGCCACATAGGCGTTGGCGCTCGCGGTGCAGCCGCGCTCATATTCGCGAACCTCGCGCACGATGGCGTGGGAGGCGGTGACGGCGATGCCCGGGTGGCGCGCCTGGATGCGCCGTGCGGCGGCCTCCTCATGGGCCGGGTGCAGGTCGCTGTGGAGGAAGAGGATCGCGATCGCCTCGGCACCCGCCGCCACGGCCGCATCCGCCGCCGCGTCGAGTGCGGCGAGGTCCAGCGGCGTCGCCACCGTGCCATCCGCCTTCACGCGCTCGGGAACTTCGAGGCGCAGCGCATCGGGCATCAGCGGCGCGGGCGGACGCAGCGAAAGGTCGAACAGCTCGTAGCGGCGCTCGCGCCCGATCTTGAGGATGTCGCGGAAGCCCGCCGTCGTGATCAGCGCGGTGAGCGCGCCCTTCCGTTCGATCAGCGCATTGGTGAAAAGCGTCGTCGCATGCACCACGCGGGTGATCTCGCCCGCGTCCACGCTCGCCTCGCCCAGCAGCCGGCGCGTGCCCTCCAGGATGCCCTGGACCGGGTCGGAATGGGTGGTGAGGATCTTCAGGCTGCCCGACCGGCTGAGCGCGGGGTCATGCAGGACGAGGTCGGTGAAGGTTCCACCGATATCGATGCCAAGGGAGATGCCAGGGACAGTCACGTGGAACGGGTTCCGTCAGGCTCACAGAGAGGGAAGGGCTCGGTCTTTCCAGCGGACCATCATTCCGGACCTTGGGAAAGTATGGCCCCTGATCGTCTCGGCTCGGCGGTATCCAACCGCGCTGTCATCTGCCGGGCATTGCGGCGGCGAGAATGGCAGATTTGTCCGGATCAGTCAGCGGAAATTGCTGCCACGGCCTCGAATCACTGTGCCGGATCGCGAGCAGGCCGCCTGCTCCATATGGGCGTGAATCCTTGACTATTCCGAACGGCATATAGTGTTCCTGCAAAAAATGAACCGCCGGTACGCATGGTGAAACGCAGCCCATCGCCTGTCAATTCGGTCATCCCAGGCCTCCCATGATGGGCAAAGTGGTGCGGATGACCAGCGCGGCGGCATTGACCTGCCGGGAAAAAAACATGACATGGGAGGTAATGAAACCACGCAACGAATCCTCCGGAAGGCCTGAGCCCCGCTCCGGCGGCATCGTCGCCGTCGAGCGCAGTCTCTCCATCCTGGATGCGTTTCTGGGGGCCACCACCACCCGCGGCCTCTCCGAGCTCGCTCGCGCCACCGGCCTCGCCAAGCCCACCGTGCTGCGCAACCTCGTCTCGCTGGAACGCCGCGGCTACATCGTCCGCCTCGCCGATGGGCGCTACCAGCTTGGCGCCCGCCTGCTGCAGCTGGGCGAGGCCTATCGCGCCCAGTTCCGCCTGGAAGATCATGTGATGCCCGTCCTGCGCGACCTGGCCGCCCTGACCGGCGAGACGGTGACCTTCCAGGTGCGCGAGGGGGAGAACCGCCTCACCCTGTTCCGCGTCGAAAGCCCGCAGATCGTGCGCATCGCGCATGTCATGCCGAATCTGAAGCCGCTCGACCGCACCTCGATCAGCCATACGCTGCTGCATGGCGACGCGGCGGCCGATGCAGCGCGGCGGCGCCAGACGGTCTTCTTCTCGGCAGGCCTCGCCGATCCGCAGACCGCCTCGCTCTCCACCGCCATCTGGGGCCCGCCCGCCCAGCTCTGCGGCGCGATGAACATCAGCGGCCCCATCATGCGCCTCTCGACGGCGAATCTCGACGCGCTGTCGGCGCAGCTTGCCGCCGCGGCGCGCGGCCTTTGCGCGACGTTGGGTGCGCCCTTCCCGGACGGCATGCAGCCGCCCGAACTCATCCGCATCAGCCCGCCCGAAGCGCCGCCGCCACCCGCGCCTTGAGCGCTGGCAGGACCTCGGCCCCGAACCAAGGGTTGCGCCGCATCCAGCCATTGCAGCGCCAGGAGGGGTGGGGCAGGGGGAAGAGGCCCGGCCCATGCGCCGCGTGGTCCCTGACCATCTCCGTCACACTCCGCCGCCGCGCCCCCGGCAGATAGCGCTTCTGCGCATAGCTGCCGACAAGCAGCGTGAGCCGCCGCCGCGGCAGCAGCGCCAGCGCCCGCTCGTGCCAGAGCGGCGCGCATTCGGGGCGCGGTGGCAGGTCCCCGCTCGCCCCCGTGCCCGGATAGCAGAAGCCCATGGGCATGATGGCGATGCGCGCCGTGTCGTAGAACACCTCCGGCGGCAGCCCCATCCAGTCGCGCAGGCGCAGGCCGCTCGCATCATCCCATGGCGTGCCGCTCGCATGCACCCGTGTGCCCGGCGCCTGGCCGATCACCAGGATCGAGGCATCCGAGCCCAGCCGCACCACCGGCCGGCAGCCCGCCGGCAGATGCGCGGCACAGGCCCGGCAGGCCCCGATCTCGGCGACGAGCCGGCCGAGCGGATCAGCCGGCGCAGGAGGCGGCGAGGCGGCTTCGCCGAGGCGCTGCCTCATCCGCCCGGCATGCGTCAGCGCCCCGCCGAGGCCATCAGCCCCGCCAGCACTGCGCCCCGCGTGATGATGGAGGGCACCTCCACCCATTCGCGCCGGCTGCAGGTCTCATGCGTGATGGGGCCGAGGCCATCGATCGTCGGCACGCCGAGGCGCGCCGAGAAACTGCCATCCGAGCCCCCGCGCGAAACCACCTGGTGCACCGGGATCTCCAGCGCGCGGCAGAATTCCTCCGCCTTGGCATAGAGCACGCGCGTGCCCTCATGCGTCGGGAAGGCGGGCCGCGTGAAGCCGCCGCGCGCGGTGATGGTGACGCGCGAATCCCGCGGCGGGCGGGCGGCGATGGCGCGCACCTCGGCCAGCAGCTTCTCGCCCGCCGCATCATCCGGCGCGCGCAGGTCCACATGCATCTCGGCCGAGCCCGGCACCACCTGCCGCGCATCGCCGCCGCGCAGGATGCCGACGGTGGCGCAGAGGCCATTGGCCGGGTCGCCCAGCGCCTCCAGCGGCTCGACCAGCGCGGCGAGTGCGGCCAGCGCCGAGGCGCCCTTCTCCCGCGCCGAGCCCACATGCGCCGTGATGCCCGTCGCGTTCAGGTAGAAGGCGCCCACCGCGCCGCGCCCCACCACCATGCCGCCATTGGGCCGGCAGGGCTCCAGCGTCAGGCAGAGATCGGCATTGCGCGATTCCGCCTCCAGCCAGGCGCGGCTGCCCGGGCTGCCGATCTCCTCATCCGGCACGATGCAGACGGTGATGGAAGCCAGGTGCCCCAGCGCCTTCTCCGCCAGCAGCATCCGGATGGCGTGCAGCGCCATCACCACATTGGTCTTCATGTCGCCCACGCCGGGGCCGGTCAGCGTGTCGCCCTCCCGCTTGAAGGGCCAGATGGCGGCGATGCCTTCAGGCCAGACCGTATCCGCATGGCCCAGCACCAGCACGCGCGGCCCATTGCCGCCGAGGGCCAGCCGCGCCGTCATCTGGTCGCCGAAGCCGGGCAGGGGGGTGCGCTCCACGCTGAACCCCATGCCCGAGAGCATGCCGGCCCAGATGTCGATCACCGCATTCACCCCGCCCGCCATGTAGCTGCCGCTGTCGATGTTCACGCAGCGCTCGGCCATGGCGAGGATCTCGGGGAGTGCCGCCTGCATGCCGGCGGCGTGGCGATGGATATCGGTCATGGGGTGCCTTCCTTTTTGTCCGGTCAACCCTAGACCGATGCCGCGTGGCGCGTCAGCCTGTCCCCGGTTGAGACGAAGAGGGTGGCCGATGCTGCAGCCATGCGTGATCGAGAAGGTTCTGGGCCGCATCTGGGCCTCGCCCCGAATCAACGCGGACTTCGCCGCCATCTGCGCCACGGGCGGCCGCTTTTCCGGCACGGCGAGCGAGAAGGCGGCGGTCGAATGGCTCGCCCCGCGCCTCGCCGAAGTGACCGGCGCCGCCGTCACGCGCGAGCCCATCCCCTATCGCGGCTGGACCCGCATCGGCGCCCGCATCACGGACGCGCAGGGCATCACCCACAAGGCCGAGGCGCTGGGCCGCTCGCCCGCGACGCCGCCCGAGGGGCTGGAGGCGCCGCTGCTCGATCTCGGCCGCGGCACGCCCGAGCAGATCCTGGCCGTCGGCGAGGCGGTGCGCGGTGCCATCATCCTGGTGCGGCATGAATTCATGGTGGGCACCGGCCATGTGCATCGCCGCAAGAAATACGAATGCGCGCGGGATGCGGGGGCGGCGGGCTTCCTCATCGCCTGCCACGAGCCCGGCCTGCTGCCGGTGACCGGCTCAGCGGGCAATGGCGCGCCCGGCAACATTCCCTGCGCGGGGCTGAGCTTCGAGGCGGGCGCGGCGCTGGCGGCGCAATCCGGCCAGCGCATCCGCATGTTCGTGGAAGGTATCTTCGAGGATCGCAGCGCGGAGAACCTGCTCGCCACCATCCCCGGCCAGAGCGACGAGTTGGTGGTGCTGTCTGCTCATATCGACGGGCATGACCTGGCCTGCTCCGCCATCGACAATGCCAGCGGCCTCGCCTGCGCGCTGACGGTGGCCGAGGCCATCCGTGACGTGGTGCCTGGTTTGCAGCGCGGCGTGCAGGTGGGCCTCTTCAACATCGAGGAATGGGCGCTGCTGGGTTCCGCCGCGCACCTCGCGCAGATGCCGCCCGCCGAGCGCGCCAGGCGCGTGCTGAACGTGAACCTCGACTCGCTGGCCGGCGCCGAGGGCATCACGGCACTGACCAGCGGCGTGCCCGGCATGGCGGAATTCCTGCACGCGGCGCTGAAGCCGGCGGGGCTTTCCATCGGCATCAGCGCGCCCTTCATGGGCAATTCGGATCACGCCAACTACATCCGCCACGGCATCCCCGCGCTGCGGTTGTGCGCAGGCTTCGACCGCCCGCTCTCCAACATGCGCTTCCTGCTGACGCCCGCCGATACGCCGGACAAGGTGCATCCGCATCAGCTCAAGCTCGCCGCCAGCATCGCCGCCATGCTGGTCCTGGCCGGCTGCGCGAGCGAGACCGTTCCGGTCCCGCGCATGGATCAGGCGACCGTGCAGCGGCTCACCGCATGATCCGCGCGCATCTGCCGCCACCTTGGGCAGCGCCTGTCGTTTTTCCTGGACAATCGGGGTCGCCCCCCCCTGACATGCCCCTGAAGCGGAGTAGCCTTCCCACATGACCTATTCGCTCCTCGGCCGCTGCGCCCGCACCGGGCAGTTCGGCGCCGCCGTCACCACCTCCAGCATCGCGGTGGGTTCGCGCGTGCCGCATGTCGCACCCGGCATTGGCGGCGTGCTGACGCAGCACCGCACCGACCCGCGCCTCGGCCCGCGCGGCCTGGAACTCCTGCGCAGCGGCTGCTCGGCGGAGGAGACGCTGGCCGCCCTGGTCGCCGGCACGCCGCACCACAAATGGCGCCAGCTCGCCGTCATGGATGCCCAGGGCCGCACCGCGCAATTCGACGGCGCCGCCGTGAAGCCCGCCCGCGCCGCCGTCCACGTCACCGACTGCATCGCCATGGGCAATATCCTGGCGAACGACCGCGTGCCCGCCGCCATGGCCAAGGCCTTCACCGAGAGTGCCGACGAACAGCTGGCCGAGCGCCTGATGCGCGCCATGGAAGCGGGCGAGGCGGCGGGCGGCGAGGGCAAGCCCGTCATCTCCGCCGCGCTGATCGTTGTCGAGAAGGAAATCTTCCCGCTGGTGGACCTCCGTGTGGACCTCGCGCCTGAGGCCATCTCCGCGCTGCGCGCGCTGTGGAACGCCTACATTCCTTCGCTGCGCGAATTCGTCACCCGTGCCGTGGACCCCGACGCCGCGCCCGGCGTCATCTGAACCTCAGGAGAGACCGATATGCAGTTCCCCCGCCGCTCTGCCCTGGCCCTTCCTGCGCTGGTCAGCGCCGTCAGCCTGCCGCGCCCGGGCGGCGCCCAGGCCGGCGGCGGCACGCTGCGCATCGCGATGAGCGCCAACCTCCGCGCGCTCGACCCCGCCAAGACAACGATCGGCGAGGAGTTCATGCACTCCGTCTTCGTCTTCAACGGCCTCACGCGCATGACGGAAGAGCAGGAAGTGGTGCCGGAGCTCGCGGAATCCTGGACCTATTCGCAGGACCTCAAGACCTGGGAATTCAAGCTGCGCCGCGGCGTGAAGTTCCACCACGGCCGCGAGATGACGGCCAATGACGTGATCGTCACCTATCGCCGCATCCTCGACCCCGCGACGGGGGCGGCGAGCCGCAGCAATTACGACATGATCGCGGCGATGGAAGCGCCTGATCCCTATACGGTCATCTTCCGCCTCTCCTATCCGTACGGCGGCTTCGCCGACATCCTCTCCGACCGCCAGGTGAAGATCGTCCCGGCCGACAAGCTCGACGAGCTCGCGACCAACCCCATCGGCACCGGCCCCTTCGTCTTCCGCAGCTATGCGCCCGGTGACCGCGTGGTCTATGCGCGCAACCCCAACTATTGGGAGAACGGCCCGCGCTTGGACGGCGTGGAGATGCGCATCCTGCCCGAGATGTCGGTGCGCATCGCGGCCTTGCAGGCGGGCGATCTCGACGTGGTCTGGGATCTCGGCCCCGAGAACATCCGCGCGCTGCGCGATGCGCGCAATGTGCGCGTGGAGAGTGTGGCCACCGCCTCCTGGGATGGTGCGATCCTGAACAACAGCATCGCCCCCTTCAACGACCCGCGCGTGCGCCGCGCGCTGAACATCGCGGTCGCCAAGGCCGATGTGGCGGAGGCCGTGCTCTTCGGCGAGGGCTCGCCCACGCATAGCCCCATCGCCCCCAGCCACCCTTTCTTCGCGAGCGACATCGGCTTCCCCACGCGCCCCGATGTGGCGACGGCCCGGCGCCTGCTGCGCGAGGCCGGGCACCCCAACGGCCTGCGCGTGCCGCTGGTGATCCCGGTGGGCCGCCCGGTGCGCGAGCGCCTGGGCGTCACGCTCCAGCAGATGGCGCGCCCTGCCGGCTTCGACTTCGACATCCAGCGCGTGCCCTTCGCCCGCTACTCGGCCGAGGTCGCGGGCAAGGCGCCGGCCTATATCGACGGCTATTTCGCGCGCCCCACCATCGACACCTCCACCTTCCCCTTCCTGCATTCCCGCGGCAGCCAGAATGAGCGCCTCTGGATGTACAATGAGCCACGCGTGGATGCGGCCCTCGAAGCCGCCCGCCTGACGGGCGACCTCAACCAGCAGAAGACGCATTACGTCGCCATGCAGCGCGCCATGGTGGAGAACCCGCCGGGCTACATCGCCTATGCGCAGAAATTCGCCTGCGCCTACCGGTCCTCGGTGCGCGACGTGAAGACGCACCCGATGCGCTGGTTCGACCTCCGCGCGGGCTTCATCGCCTCCTGATGCTGGGGTTTCTCGCGCGCCGCTTCGTCTCGGTCCTCTTCGTCCTCTGGGCGATGACGGTGATGGTCTTCGCCATCGTCCATATCCTGCCGGGCAGCGTCGCGCATATGATCCTCGGCGAATTCGCCACCAACCAGGCGATCGCTGAGCTGGAGGAGCGGCTGGGCCTCAACCTGCCGCTCTATGAGCAATACTGGCGCTGGTTCACCGGCCTGATGCGCGGCGATTTCGGCATGTCGCTCACCATGGACCGCCCCGCCGGCCCGGTGATCCTGGAGGCGCTGGGGCGTTCGGCCATCCTCGCCTCCATCAGCATCGTGCTGGTGGCGATCATCGGCATCGCGCTGGGCATCCATTCCGCCACCCATGTCGGCTCCTGGTCCGATCGCGGCCTGACCCTCGCGCAGTATTTCTTCATCGCGGTGCCGGAATTCTTCTGGTGCATCCTGGTGATCATCTTCTTCGCCGTCTGGCTCGGCTGGCTGCCCGCCACCGGCTACACGCCGCTCGCCGATGGCGGCTTCCTCGGCTGGGCCAAGCACCTGATCCTGCCGGTCTCCACGCTGGTGCTGGGCCTCATCGCGCATGTCTCGCGCCTCACCCGCTCCTCCATGCTGGAGGCGATCGAGAGCAAGTACGTGCTCGCTGCCCGCGCCAAGGGCCTGCCCGAGCGCATCGTGCTGCGCCGCCACGCTTTGCCCAATGCGCTGCTGCCCACCATCACCGTGCTGGCCGTGGATGTCGGCATCCTGATCGGCGGCATCGTCGTCGTTGAAAGCGTCTTCGCCTTCCCCGGCCTTGGCCGCATGCTGATCTACGCGATCGACAACCAGGACATCCCGCTGATGATGGGCGGCATGATCGTCATCACCGCGATCTATGCGCTGGCCAACCTGGTGGCCGACATCCTCTACGCCGTGCTGAACCCCCGCATCCGGGTGAGCGGCAGCGCCGGATGAACCGCATTCCCCGCACCTTGTGGATCGGTGGCGTCATCGTCACCGCCATCATCCTCCTCGCCATCGCGGGCCCCTGGATCGCGCCCTTCGAGCCCGATGCCTTCAACGTCCGTGCCCGCCTGCAACCGCCTTCCACCACCCATTGGTTCGGCACGGATGAATTCGGCCGCGATGTCTTCTCCCGCGTGCTGGCCGGCGCGCATCACTCGCTGCTGATGGGCTTCGGCGCCACCGCCATCTCGCTCGCCATCGGCGTGCCGCTCGGCCTCATCGCCGCCTTCCGCCGCGGCTGGACGGAGGAGGTCATCATGCGCGGGGTGGACCTGATGATCTCCATCCCGCCCGTGCTGCTGGGCCTGCTCATCCTCGCCGTCACCGAGCCGGGCCTCGCCAAGACCATCATCGCCGTCGGCCTCGTCTATGTGCCGATCATGACGCGCGTGGCGCGCGCGGTCGCGCTCGACCTGCTGGCCGAGGACTTCGTGGAAGCCGCCCGCGCGCGCGGCGAGGGCGGATATCACATCCTGGTGCGCGAGATCCTGCCCAATGCCTGGCCGCCGCTGATCGTGGAGACCGCGCTGCGCATCACCTTCGCCATCCTGCTGGGCTCGGCGCTCAGCTTCCTGGGTCTCGGCCCGCAACCGCCCGACAGCGAATGGGGCCTGATGATCGCCGAAAGCCGCCCCTTCATCAGCGAGGCGCCCTGGATCGGCCTCGCGCCGGGCCTCTGCCTCTGCGTGCTGCTCATCGCGGTGAACATCGTGGGCGAGGGGCTGCGGGACCTGCTCGATCCGCGCCTGAGAGGACGCGGACATTGAGCGCGCCCCTTCTCGACATCCAGCGCCTCTCGCTCCGCTACGCCACGCAGCGCGGCCCGGTGCATGCGCTGCAGGATGTCTCCTTCGCCATTCGGCGCGGCGGGGCCATGGGCCTCGTCGGCGAAAGCGGCTCGGGCAAATCCTCCGTGGTGCTCGCCATCCTCGGCCTGCTCGGCCAGGGCGCCACGCTGGAGACGGCGGCGCTCACCTTCGACGGCGCCGATCTGCGCGCCGCCGCCGAGGCATTGCGCGGCCGGCGCATCGGCGTCGTCTTCCAGGACCCGGCGGCCGCGCTGAACCCCTCCCTCACCATCGGCTTCCAGGTGGCGGAGCCGCTGGTCCAGCACCAGGGCCTCTCGCGCGAGGCCGCACTCGCCCGCGCCATCACGCTGCTGGGCGAGATGGGCATCCCCCGCCCGGCCGAGATCGCGCATGCCTATCCGCACCAGCTCTCCGGCGGCATGAAGCAGCGCGCCATCATCGCAACCGCGCTCGCCTGCGAGCCCGAACTGCTCCTGCTCGACGAGCCCACCACCGCGCTGGACGTGACGGTCGAGGCCCAGATCCTCGACCTCCTGGAAAAGCTGCGGCGCGAGCGCGGCGTCTCCATGCTGCTGGTCAGCCACAATCTCGGCATCGTGGACCGTCTCTGCGACGAACTCACCGTCCTCTACGCCGGCCGCGTGGTGGAGCAGGGGCCCTGCGCCGAGGTTCTGGCCACCCCCAGCCACCCCTACACGCGCGGCCTGCTGGCTGCGCTTCCGCGCGTGGATCGCGGCCGCATGGCGCGCCTGGCCCCCATCCCGGGCGGCCTGCCGGACCTCACGCAGCCCATGCCAGGCTGCAATTTCCAGCCCCGCTGCCCCTTCGCCGCCGCGGGCTGCGACCAGCCGCAACTCCTGCTCGGCGAAACGCGACGCGCCCGCTGCCACCGCATCCTCGACATCGCCGGCCAGCCCTGGCCCATCCCGGAGGCACCCGAGGCCGCAACACGCCCCACGCCGACGCCCCTTCTCCAAGCCGAAGGCCTGGCCCGCAGCTTCGGCGGCGGCGGCCTCTTCAAGAAGCGCGCCGGCACCCGCGCCGTGGACGGCGTTTCGCTCACCATCGGCCGTGGCGAGGTGCTGGGCCTGGTCGGTGAATCCGGCTGCGGCAAATCCACGCTCGGCCGCCTCGTGCTGCGCCTCATCGCCGCCGATAGCGGCGCCATCCGCTTCGATGGGCAATCCATCCCGCCAGACGCCTCCACCGAATTCCGCAGGCGGGCGCAGATCGTCTTCCAGAACCCCGACAGCTCGCTCAACCCGCGCCAGACGGTGGATGAGGCGCTGCGCCGCCCGCTCATCCGCTTCGGCATCGCGGACGGCGCCGCCGCCACGCGCGAGGTCGAACGCCTGCTCGACCTGGTGCGTCTGCCGCCCAGCTATCGCAGCCGCTACCCGCACCAGATGTCGGGCGGCGAGAAGCAGCGCATCGGCATCGCCCGCGCGCTCGCCAGCCGCCCGGATTTCCTGGTCTGCGACGAGGCGGTCTCGGCCCTCGATGTCTCCGTCCAGGCCGCGGTGCTGAACCTTCTCACCGACCTGCGCGACGAGCTCGGCGTCGCCTATCTCTTCATCTCGCACGATATCGGCGTGGTGGCCCACATCGCCGACCGCATCGCCGTCATGTATCGCGGCGCCATTGTCGAGGAAGGCCGCGCGGCCGAAGTCCTGGCGCCGCCCTATCACCCCTACACCGAGGCGCTGCTCTCCGCCGTCCCCGTGGTCGGCGCCGAAGGCCGCGCGGAGGCCCGCATCCGCCTCAAGGGCGATGTGCAGAGCGGGCAGGGGAGCATGGGCTGCCGCTTCGCCCACCGCTGCCCGCGCCATATCGGCAGCCTCTGCGACACGGAGGCGCCGCCGGTGCGCGTCTTCGGCGAGGCGCATCGGATCGCGTGTCATTTGCCGGAAGACGAATTGGCCGCGATGCCGGCGGCATTGGGGTAAGAAAAAAGGGCCTCCGGCGGCCGGGGTCACGGACCCCGGACCCCATCTTATTGAAGGGGTCTGGGGCCTTGTTCAGACCGGACACATCCCTGACGGATGTTCGGAGAGATGGTTGACGCTTTTGGGCGTGGTTTCTCGGGAGAGAGGCGATGCCCTGGAAGGCGTTATCAGTGCTGGACCATCGTCGAGAGTTTGT
>NZ_JAHRCU010000002.1 GCF_019083995.1 Roseococcus sp. SDR | reverse complement strand
CGCCGCCCAACCGCCTGTGATGCCGAGGATGCGCGTGGCGCGGCGAAGCCAAGCCCACGAAGTGGGCGCCCGGCGTCTGAGGGCGAGCGCAGGATCATCCGGCCGCAAAGCGGCCGGCGCCGCCCAATCGCCTGTGATGTCGAGGATGCGCATGGCGCGGCGAAGCCAAGCCCACGGAGTGGGCGCCCGGCGTCTGAGGGCCCGCGCAATCCCATCCGGCCGCAAGGCGGCCGGCGCCGCCCAACTGCCTGTGATGCCGAGGATGCGCGTGGCGCGGCGAAGCCAAGCCCACGGAGTGGGCGCCCGGCGTCTGAGGGCAAGAAATATGGTGCGGTCGAGAAGATTCGAACTTCCAAGGGGTTTCCCCCACCAGCACCTCAAGCTGGCGTGTCTACCATTCCACCACGACCGCAGACGAGAGCGTCCTAGCGCATGATCCCGAGCTGTTCAACCGACCCCGCCGAAAAACCGCATTGGCGGATCAGCGAGGGCCTCACCCCCTATCCCGAGGCGCTGGCCGCGATGGAGGCGCGCGTCGCCGCGATCCGCGCGGGCACGGAGCCAGAGGCCGTGTGGCTCGTCGAACATCCGCCGAGCTACACCGCCGGCACCAGCGCCCGGCCGGAGGAGCTGATCGAGCAGCGCTTCCCGCATTACGCCGCCGGGCGCGGCGGGCAATGGACCTATCACGGGCCTGGCCAGCGCACCGCCTACGTCATGCTGGACCTCACGCGCCGCCACGGCACCGTGCCGCCGCGCGACGTGCGCGCCTATGTCCACGCGCTGGAGGAATGGATGATCCGCGCGCTGGATCGCTTCAATATTCGCGGCGAGCGGCGCGAGGGGCGCGTCGGCATCTGGGTGGTGAAGCCCGGGGGCGGGGAGTTCAAGATCGGCGCGATCGGCGTGCGGGTCACGCGCTGGGTCTCCTGGCATGGAATCGCGCTGAATGTGGACCCGGATCTCACGCATTTCGGCGGGATCGTGCCCTGCGGCATCGCCGAGCATGGCGTAACGAGCCTGCACGAGCTGGGCGTGCTGGCCACGATGGAAGAGGCTGATTCGGCACTGATGTCGGCCTGGGACGAGGTCTTCGGCGGGGGCGGCGCTGTCTGATCCATGCCACATCCGCGCATGGAAACGACCGTTCGGCTGCCAGAACACTTGACAATTTGACCCTAAGGAATGTCAGATCGAATTGACAGTTGGTTTGTCAAGTTAGATTGACATTCAGGGCAAGGTCAAGATCGCAATGGGACATGACCCACAGGCGGAGATCGCGCGGCCCAGCGCCGTCGCCCTGCCGCATGTCCATGCGCGCCGCCCCGCCGCCCATGCTTCCCCCAACGCTTCCCCCAACGCTTCCCCTCTGGGGGCGCGGCCGGACCGCGCCGCCCCGACGCCGAAGCCCCGAGGAACCCGCTCCTGGGTTCATCACGCAACGTCCACAGGTCTCCAAAGGAGGGACTGAACCATGTCTGAAAATAGCAAGGTCTGGCCGACCGGCCTGACCGTCGGGGAAGCGGAGGAGCTGCACCGCTACCTGATCAGCGGCACGCGCACCTTCGGCTTCATCGCCGCCTGCGCGCATTTCCTCGCCTACACCCTCACGCCCTGGCTGAAGTAGGAGGAAGCCCCCATGATCAATGGCAAGATGTGGCTGGTGGTGAAGCCCACCGTCGGCATCCCGCTGATGCTGGGCGGCGTCGTGGTCTCCGCGCTGTCCGTCCACACGGCGATCCTGCTGAACACGACCTGGTTCCCGGCCTTCCTGCAGGGCAAGCCCCGCGCGGCGGCCAGCCTGTCGGACAGCACCGCCCCGGCCGTCGCGCTGATGAAGCCGGGAACACCCAATGAGTACGCGGCCCTGCTGGTGAAATAGCCAGGGCTGCCTCTCATGGGTTTGACGGGGGGCCGACCCTTGGTTGGGCCGACCCCTCATTCGCCCTTTCGAGCCTCTCGCCGGGACGGGAGACGCCGCGCATGAATCCGCTGACCAGCAAGATCATCCATGGCTGGGCGAGCCTCGGCCCGAAATTCCTGCCCTTCGCCGATGCGGCGACGCCGGAGATGCCGCTCTCGCGCCTGCTGCGCCTCTCGCTCTTCCAGGTCTCGGTCGGCATGGCGATGGTGCTGCTGATCGGCACGCTGAACCGGGTGATGATCGTGGAGCTGGCGGTGCCGGCCTCGCTCGTCGCCATCATGCTCTCGCTGCCGCTGGTCTTCGCGCCCTTCCGCGCGCTGATCGGCTTCCGCTCCGACACGCACCGCTCCTTTCTCGGCTGGCGGCGGGTGCCCTTCATGTGGCAGGGCACGCTGATCCAGTTCGGCGGCCTCGCCATCATGCCTTTCGCGCTGCTGGTGCTGGCCGGCGAGGGCGAGGCGCTGGACGCGCCGCGCTGGATCGGTCTGGCCGGCGCGGGCCTCGCCTTCCTCATGGTCGGCGCCGGGCTGCACACGGTGCAGACCGTGGGACTGGCGCTGGCGACCGACCTCGCCCCCCCCGAGGCGCAGCCGAAGATCGTGGGCCTGATGTATGTGATGCTGCTGGTCGGCATGATCGTCAGCGCCGTGGTGTTCGGCGCGCTGCTCTCCGATTTCACGCCGGGCAAGCTGATCCAGGTGATCCAGGCCTCGGCCGTGGTCACGTTGGTGCTGAACGTCATCGCACTCTGGAAGCAGGAGGCGCGAAACCCCGCCCGCACCGCCTTCCATCTGCCGCAGCCGAGCTTCCGCGAATCCTGGGGCAGTTTCATCGAGGGCGACCAGGCGCTGCGGCGCCTCATGGCGCTCGGCCTCGGCACCGCGGCCTTCTCCATGCAGGATGTGCTGCTGGAGCCCTATGGCGGGCAGATCCTGGGCCTCACCGTCTCCGCCACCACCACGCTGACGGCGAGCCTCGCCTTGGGCGGGTTGATCGGCTTCAGCTATGCCTCCCGCGTGCTGAGCCGGGGCGTGGACCCCTTCCGCATGGCGAGCTTCGGCGTGGGTTTCGGCGTGCCGGGCTTTGCGCTGGTCATCCTGGCGGCCCCCCTGCACATGCCGCTGCTCTTCGGCCTGGGCGTGCTGCTGATCGGCTTCGGCGGCGGCTTGTTCAGCCATGGCACGCTGACGGCGACGATGAACCTGGCGCCCCGTGATCAGGTGGGCCTCGCGCTGGGCGCCTGGGGCGCCGTGCAGGCGACGGCGGCGGGTGTCGCGATGGCACTCGGCGGCGTGATCCGCGATGTGGTGACCGGCTGGGCCGGCCCCAAGGGCACGGGCGCGCTGCTGGGCTATGCCAGCGTCTATGTGATCGAGATCGCGCTGCTGCTGGCGGCGCTGCTGGTGATGATGCCTTTACTGCGGCGCAGGGGCGCAACGGCGCAGGTGGTCTGAAGGCGGGGTCCGGGGTGACACTGTCACCCCGGCGGGGGCCCGGGGGCAGCGCCCCCGGATACCGCCTTACCGCCCGCGCGCCAGAAATCCGCGCTGCTGCGGCTGGCCCGAGGGCCGCTTCCGCCCCGCATCGCCCAGCGGCTTCACATAGGCCCGCGCCGGCTCCATCGGCCGGTTCGGCGCGCGCGGCTCGTCGCGGTGATGATCGCGGCGGTCATGGTCGCGCCGGTCATGGTCACGGCCACCGCCATGCTCCCGCTTCGGCGCGCGCGCATTCTGCTGCGGCGCGCCGCCGCGGCCGCGCTGCGGGCGCACGGGCGTCGCCCGGTCGTTCAGCGGCACGGTCGGGTTGGCCCGGCGATCCTCGCTCTCGATCTTCTGGCGCGTCACCTTCTCGATGGCGCGCAGCAGGCCGACCTCATCCGGCGCCACCAGCGCGATGGCGACGCCCGAGGCGCCGGCGCGCGCGGTGCGGCCGATGCGATGGACGTAGGTCTCGGGCACTTCCGGCAGCTCATGCTGGATGACGTGCGTCACCTCCGGCACGTCAATGCCGCGGGCGGCGATGTCGGTCGCCACCAGCACCGGCGCGCGGCCGGACTTGAACTCGGCCAGCGCCCGCTCGCGCTGGGACTGGCCCTTGTTGCCATGGATCGCATTGGCGGCGATGCCGTCCTGCTCCAGCGACTTCACGATCTTGTCCGCGCCATGCTTGGTGCGGGAGAAGATCAGCACGCGGCCCACGCCCTCGCCGCGCAGGATGCCGGTGAGTGCGGCGCGCTTGCCCGCGCCATCCAGGAAGATGACCTTCTGGTTCACGCGCTCGGCCGTGGTCGAGACGGGGGTGACCTCCACGCGGACCGGGTCGGTCAGCATGTCGGCGGCGAGGCGCGCGATGTCGGGCGGCATGGTCGCGCTGAAGAACAGCGTGCGGCGCTGGGTCGGCACCTGCGCCACGATCTTGCGGATGGCCGGGAAGAAGCCCTGGTCGAGCATCTGGTCGGCCTCGTCGAGGACGAGGATCTGCGTGTGATCGAGGCGCGCATGGCGCGTGCCCATATGGTCCATCAGGCGGCCAGGGGTCGCGACCAGCACGTCCACGCCGCGGGCCAGCGCCCGCTGCTGCGGCACATGGCCGACGCCGCCGAAGACGGTGGCGACGGAATAGCCCATGTGGCGGCCATAGGTCTTGAAGCTCTCGGCGATCTGGCTGGCCAGTTCGCGCGTCGGGCTCAGCACCAGGACGCGGCAGCCGCCGCGCGGCGGGTGGCCGCCCATCTGGGCCAGCTGGTGCAGGATGGGCAGCGCGAAGGCGGCGGTCTTGCCCGTGCCGGTCTGCGCGATGCCGAGGATGTCCCGCCCCTGCAGCGCGGCCGGAATGGCCTGCGCCTGGATGGGCGTGGGGTTGGTGTAGCCGGCCTGTTCCAGCGCGCTCAGGAGGAGCGGGTTGAGGCCGAGGTCTTGAAAGGTGGTCATGACAAATCCAGCTGCGCGGCGCGCGCATCGCGGCCGCGGAAGTTCAGGGTTGGACACCCCGCGTGGCTGGGCTGATCCGGGAGAAGCATCGAAGGGCCCGGCAGTTCGGCTGCCGTATGGCGCCTCAGGGGTGCTGAAGCGCGGCGCCGCTCACGCGGCCGGGCCCTGGCGGGCATGCTTGCCCGCGTGATGTCCTGGATATGGTGCATCGCAAAACAAAGCGCAAGGCAAATCCGCACCGCGCATGTCGGGCATGCGCGGCCTCACCAAAGTCCAGGCAGCCAGAGTGTGATCGCCGGCAGCAACGCCAGCAGGATGATCCGCACGAAGTCCGAGGCCACGAAGCCCATGACGCCGCGATAGGTCTCGCCCATCGGCACATCCTTCGCCATGGCGTTGATGACGAAGAGGTTGAGCCCGAAGGGCGGCGAGATCATCCCCACTTCCACCGACATCAGCACCAGGATGCCGAACCACACCAGCACCTGTTCCCTGCCCAGGCCGAAATCGAGGCTGAGCATCAGCGGGATGAAGATGGGCAGCGTCAGCAGCACCATCGCCAGGCTCTCCATGAAGCAGCCCAGGATGAAATAGATCAGCAGGATCATCAGCAGGATGACGATGGGCGCCACGTCGAAGGTGGCCACCACGGCGGATAGCTCCGCCGGCAGGCGGGAGAGGGCGAGGGCCGCGCTGAACAATTCGGCGCCCAGCAGCACGACGAAGATCAGGCCGGTGGTGACGGTGGTGGAGAGCAGGCTTTCACGCAGCCCCTCCCAGCGCATGCCGCCCAGCGTGACGGCCAGCAGGAAGGTGGCGGCGGCGCCTATGGCCGCCCCCTCGGTCGCGGAAAACCAGCCGCCATAGATGCCGGTGACGACGAGGATGAAGACCATCGCCACGGGCCAGACCTCGGCGGTCGCGCGCAGCTTCTCGCGCAGGTCCAACCGCTCGGCGGGGGGCGCGGCGTTGGGGTTCAGGCGGGCATAGATGTTCACCACCAGCATGTAGCCGGCGGTCGCGATCAGCCCGGGGATGACGGCGGCGACGAAGAGCGTGCCGATGCTCATCTCCGTATAGATCGCATAGATCACGAGGATGACGCTGGGCGGGATCAGGATGCCAAGCGTGCCGCCGGCGGCCAGCGTCCCGGTGGCGAGCGCCGGCGAATAGCCGTTCCGCCGCATCTCCGGCCCCGCCACCTGGCTCATGGTGGCGGCGGTGGCGAGCGAGGAGCCGCAGATGGCGCCGAAAGCCGCGCAGCCGCCGATGGTGGCCACCGCGAGGCCGCCGCGCCAATGCCCCATCCAGGCGCGCGCGCAGCGGAACAGCGCGCGGTTCATGCCGCCCTTGGTGGCGAAATCCCCCATCAGCAGGAACAGCGGAATGACGGAAAGCGTATAGGAGGAAAACCGGCTGAAGGTCATCGAGTTCAGCGTGGCAAACAGCCGGTCCCAGCCGCCGATCGTGGCGAAGCCGACGCCGCCCACCAGCAGCATCGCCACCCCCACCGGCATGCGCAGCGCGATGAGCACCAGGGCGGCGGCGAACATCGCCAGCCCGATATCGAAATCGCTCATGCCGTCTTCCGCACGCGGGCCGCGCTTTCCAGGGCCACGAAGGCGGAGCAGACCATCCAGAGCGCCATGCCGATGGCCGCCCCCGCATAGCCCCACCAGAAGGGGATCTCGAGGAACATGGTCTCGCGCTCACGGTCCCAATTGTTGTAGCCACCGATGGCGAGCCGCCAGGCGAGCACGAAGACGACAGCGGCCGCGACGGCGCGCATCAGCGCATCCAGTCCCGCCAGGCCGCGCGCCGGCAGCTTCTGCGTGAAGAAATCCACCATCACATGCGCGCCGCGCATCTCCGCCAGCGGCAGGCAGAAGGCGACGGCCACGCCCAGCAGCATCTCGACGATCTCGGAATCGCCCAGGATGGGCTTGTTGATCACCGCCCCCTGCAGCACCGAGCCGGTGGTGACCGCGACGGCGGCGATGAGCAGCAGGCCGGCGAAGAGCGCTGCCCAGGTGGCGATGCCTTCCAGAGCCGTGCGCAGCTTCGGGAACGGGATGAAGTCCGGCGCCGCGAGGACGCCGTGTTCCGTGACCTCCGGTGTGCTCAAGTGGGGCGGCCGTAGCGCGCGGTGATGGTCTGGATCGTCTCGAAGAGCTGGCGGCCATTGCGGTTGCGCCGCGTCATCTCGCCCATCCAGGCCTCATAGGCGGGGGCCACGGCGGTGCGCCAGCGCGCCATCTCGGCCGGGCTGATCTCGATGATCTCATTGCCCGCATTGCGCGCGGCATCGATGGCGGGCTGGGTCTGCGTGTCCCAGGCCTCGCCCAGCTGCTTCGACAGCGCGGCGCCCGAATTGGCGTCGATCACCGCGCGCAGCTCGGGCGGCAGGCGCATGTAGCTGCGCTGGTTCATCAGCGTCAGCAGCATGCCCTGGAACAGGCCCACCCCCGGCGGCTCGCTGTGGTATTTCGACACCTCGAAGAGGCGGAAGGGCTGGGTGATGGCCCAGTTGATCAGGAAGCCATCCACCTGGTTGCGCGACGCCGCCTCGTACACGCCCCCCAGCGGAATGCCGACCGGGGTCGCGCCCATCGCCGTCACCGCCTCGCCGATGAAGCGGCCGGCCACGCGCAGGCGCAGCCCGCGGAAATCCTCCAGCGTGCGGACGGGCCGGCGCGAGGTGTGGATCAGCGCCCGGTCGGTCGAGTGGATCGAGATGATCTTGATGCCGCGATATTCGGTGTCCGCCAGGTTCTGCGAGACATACTCGTAAGCCGCCTGGGACATGGTGGCGCTGCGGCCGGTGTTCATGAAGGGCATCTCCAGCCCTTCCGTCCCCATGAAGCGGCCCGGGGTGAAGCCCGGCACCGTCCAGATGATGTCCACCACGCCGTCTTCCAGCTGCTGCGGCAAATCGCGCGGCTGGCCGCCCAGCTGCATGGCCGGGAAGGACTGGATGACGATGCGGCCCTGCGACTGCTGGTTCACCCGCTCGGCCCAGCGGTCGAGGTGGATGGTGTGATCGAGCGCCGTCGGCGAGGAGAAGCTGTGCAGCCGCAGCGTGAAGACCTGCTGGGCGCGGGCCACGAGAGGGGCGGCGAGGGCTCCCAGCGCGAGGCCGGCACCCATGAGATCACGTCGTTGCATGCTTTGCTCTCCTTCGTTGGAAGCAAGCGTCGCAAGCTTTCGGCGCGGATGTCCAGGGTGGCGCCAGCCACCTCTTGGCGGCCCAGGCCGCAGCCGCCTCATCTCGCGCCGCCTCCTGCCCGCAAGGCGGGCAGACCGGAGCCCTAGAGGCTCGGCCGCCGATGGAAGCCCGGCTCTTCCGGCGGCTCGGCGAAGCTCTCTTCGATCGCCGTCACCTGCGCCAGCGGCGGGCCGCGGCGGCAGGCGGTGAGCACGGCGTTCAGCCCATCCTCCTCACCGGCCAGCAGCGCCTCCACCGTGCCATCCGCGCGGTTGCGCACCCAACCCGAGATGCCATGGCGCCGCGCCTCGCGCAGCAGCCAGTCGCGGTAGCCCACTCCCTGCACGCGCCCGGCGATGCGCAGCAGGCGGGCCTTCATCCCTGGCTCAGCGCTGCGAGCCGCGCGGCGAGCGCGAGGTCGGCCGCCACCTTCTCGCGGCGCTCCTCGGCCTCCCAATCGAGGCCCCAGCGTTCCTCCTGGAAGAGTTCGTCCAGCACGGCGAGGCGATGCGCGGCGGCCGGCTCCAGCGCGCCCTGCACGACGGCGAGGCCCAACACGCAACTGCCCAAGGCGGGCACCAGCACGCCCAGCGCGGAAAGGGCCACGGGCGAGAGTGCGGCCACCGCCCCATGCAGCGCGGCCAGCGCCGCCGGTGTCTGCGCCACCGGCATGATCCCGCGCGTCACGCGCAGCTCCGCGCCGAGGTTCGCCCGCGCCCAGTCGAGCCAGGGCTGCCACGCCGCGTTCTGCCGGGCGGCCAGGTCCTCATCCTCGGCGCGGTAGCAGAGCAGGTCCGTCTCCGCATATTTCGCGATGGCGGCGATGGTCGCCGCAGGATCGGGCGCGATGCGCTCCGCCGCCGTGCCGGTGAGGCGGGTGAGGGGGACATCCTCCCAGGACATCTCGCCGCCGCGCTCGCCGCCCGCCGCCTGCCATTCGGCGGCGATCGCCTCGCCCAGCTCACGCGTGGCGACCCGCAGCGAGGCGCCCGTCGGCAGCTTCACCGGGCGGCCGTCGAGGTGGATGGCGAAGCCGTCGCCCTCGGCGACGCAGGTGGCCTGGTTCCAGAAGCGTTTCATGACGCGCCCGTGTTTAGAGCATCCGCCGGGGCGGTGGAATCGGGGAATCAGGCGGCCTGTCGCAGGCCCAGCTCATCCAGCGCGGCCGCGACCGCACGCAGCGCCAGCTCCACATCCGGCAGGCCGATATCGCCGATGGCGCCGATGCGGAAGCTCGGCGCCTCGGTGGTGAAATAGCTGCTGATGGTCACGCCGTGGCGCTTCAGCGCCGCCACGAAATCCGACAGCATCAGCCCGGCCGGCTGATGCACGGTCACGACGATCGGCCCCTGATGCGCCTCCTCCAGATAGGGCTTGAGGCCCAGCGCCTTCAGGCCGCGATGCAGCGCCAGCGCATTGGCGTGGTAGCGCGCATGGCGCACGGCGCGCCCGCCCTCGGCGTCGAAGCGATCGAGCGCCACATCCAGCGCACGCAGCGTCTGCACGGGGCCGGTGAAGCGCAGGCTGCCCATGCCGTTCTGCCGGCTGTTCGCCAGCACATCGGAAAGGTCGAGGCTCCAGGACCGCGCATTCCCCGCGCATTGCTCCGTGCGGTCCACGCGCGCCACCGCGAAGCCGAAGCCCGGCAGCCCCTCCAGGCATTTGTTGGAGGTGAAGACCACCGCATCCATCTCGGGCTGGGCCGAGAGGTCGAGCGGCAGCGCCCCGAAGGCCGAGACCGCGTCCAGGATCATCCGTCGCCCCGCCGCGCGCACCACGGCGCCGATGGCGGCCGGGTCATTCACGATCCCGCTGCCCGTCTCGCTCTGCACCATGCCGAGATGGCCGCATTCCGGATGCGCGGCCAGCGCCGCTTCCACCTCGGCCGGCGTGATGCCGCGCGTGTCGGGCGCGTGCAGCTCCACCACCTCGCGCCCCGCCTCGCGGGCCAGCCGCGCCATGCGCACGGCGTATTCGCCGTTCATCGGGATCAGGATGGCGCCGCCCGGCGCCACATAGGTTCGGATCGCGGCTTCCAGGATCATGTGGCCGGCGCCCTGCAGTGGCAGCGTGACATGCTCGCCCTCCACGCCGCCCGCGATGACGCGGATGCGCTCGCGCAGGCGCGTGTAGAAGGGGCGGAAGGCGGCGTCCCAGGGGGCGATGTCCTCGGCCATGGCGGCGCGCACCGAGGGGTGGGTCTGCACGGGGCCGGGGGTGAGGAGCAGCATCGCGGGTCTTCCAGGGTCTGAGGTGCGGCTCTTGCCGCGAATTCACGCCCGGGGGAACCCCGAAGCGGATGACTTGGGCGCATAAACCTCTACCCTGCGGGAATGGCCGATGCGCGCGTGACCGCCGTGATCGTCGCCTCCGCGCTGTTCATGCAGAACCTGGACAGCGCGGCGGTGGTGACCGCCCTCCCTTCCATGGCGCGGGAGCTGAATGAGGACCCGGCGCGGCTGGGTGTCGCCATCACCTCCTACCTCGTGGCGCTGACGGTCTTCATCCCCGTCTCGGGCTATGTGGCGGATCGCTTCGGGGCGAAGCGCGTCTTTCTCATCGCGATCGCGCTGTTCGGCCTCTCCTCCGCCGCCTGCGGCCTGTCCAACAGCCTGGTCGAGCTGGTGGCGGCGCGGGTGATGCAGGGCATGGCCGGCGCCATGATGGTGCCCGTCGGCCGGCTCCTGCTGCTGAGCGGAATCCGCAAGGACGAGATGCTGACGGCGATGACCTGGCTCACCATGCCGGCCATGCTGGGGCCGATCATGGGCCCGCCGCTGGGCGGCATCCTGACGGACCTCTTCGGCTGGCGTAGCGTCTTCTGGATCAACCTGCCGGTGGCGGCCTTCGGCCTGGTCATGGTGGCCTGGAAGATCACGCCGCTGCCGCCGGCCAACCCCGGCCCGCCCGATCTGCGCGGCCTCGCGCTGGTGGGCGGCGCGCTGGCCGCCGCCATGGCCGGCATCGAGACGGTGGGGCGCGGCGTCTTGCCGGATTATTGGCCCAGCGCGTTGCTGGCGCTGGGCGGCGTGCTGGGCTGGCTCGCGCTGCGGCATTGCCGGCGCGTGGAGAAGCCCGCGCTCGACCTCACGCTGCTGCAGCATGCGAGCTTCCGCCACGCGACCCTCTCCGGCAGCCTCTTCCGGATGGGGGCGGGGGGCGTGCCCTTCCTCGTGCCCATGCTGCTGCAGGTGGGCTTCGGCTGGGGTGCCACGGAAGCTGGCTTCGTCGCCTTCGCCACCGCCATCGGCGCCTTCGCCATGAAGCCACTGACGCGCCCCATCCTGCGCCGCTTCGGCTTTCGCACCGTGCTGGTGGGCAATGGCCTGCTGGCCGCCGCCGGTGTGGCCATCGGCGCCGCCTTCACCCCCGCCTGGCCGATCGCCGCGATGTTCGTGGTGTTGGCCTTCGGCGGCCTCTTCCGCTCGCTGCAATTCACCGCGCTGAACACGCTGGCCTTCGCCGATCTCCCGCGCGAGAAGCTCAGCGCGGGCACCAGCTTCTACGGCACCGCCCAGCAATTGCCCCCGGCGCTGGGTGTGGTGCTGGCCACCACCTCGCTGGAAGTCAGCCGCCACATGGCGGGCCATGAGGCGCTGCTGCCCAGCGACTTCACCGCCGCCTTCCTCATCGCGGGGCTGGTGGTGGCCTCGGCCAGCCCGCTCTTCGCCATGCTGCCGCGCGATGCGGGGGCGGAGGTCAGCGGGAAGCGCTGATCCTGGTCAGCGCGGCACCAGCGCGGGGTTGGTCAATTCGCGCAGGATCTGCTCCTCGCGCCGCGCATCCTGGGAGACGGTGCCCGAGGCGGGCGGGGGCGTCGCACGGCTGGGCGCGCTCTGGCTGCGGCCGGTCTCCTCGCGGAAGAGCTCCGCCTCGCGCCGTGCATCCTGACCCGGCGTGGCGTTGAGCGAGGGCGGCGGCAGCGTGCCGGGCGCGTTCGGGCTCTGGCCCATCAGCTCCCGATAGATCTGGTCCACCGCCTGCCCCTGGTTCTGCTGCGCCTGGGCGGCGCCGGCCAGCAGCGTGATCCCGAGGAGCAGAAGGTGCGACGCCCGCGGGCGCGTGACGGTGATCATGCGGGTCTCCGACGAAGATGCTGCCCTGAGCCTAGCAACATCCCATGACAATCACAGGGGTCTCGCCAGGGGTCTCACTCGGCCGGTGCCGGGCTTGGTCCTTCGACCTTGCCGCGCCCGCGGCTGAAGCGCCGCGCGAGACCGTCGAAGCCCAGATAGAGCACGGGCGTGACGAAGAGCGTCAGCGCCTGGCTGACCGCGAGCCCGCCGATCACGGCCAGGCCCAGCGGCTGGCGCAGCTCCGCCGCCGCGCCCCAGCCGGCCGCGATGGGCACCGCGCCGGCGGCGGCAGCCAGCGTCGTCATCAGGATGGGCCGGAAGCGCAGGATGCAGGCCTGGCGCACCGCCTCGGCCGGCGCCTCGCCCGCGCGCTGTCGTTGCAGGGCCACATCCACCACCATGATGGCGTTCTTCTTCACGAGGCCGATCAGCAGCAGCACGCCGATCACCGCGATCACCGAGAGATCGAGGCCGAAGAGCCAGAGCGTGGCGAAGGCGCCGAGTGCGGCGGCCGGCAGGCCCGAGAGGATGGTCAGCGGATGGATGAAGCTCTCATAGAGCACGCCCAGCACCACATACATGATCAGCACGGCAGCCAGCACCAAGGCCCCCTGGCCCGCCAGCGCCTGCTGGAACACCTGGGCTGAGCCGGAGAAGCCCGAGACGATGGTGGGCGGCAACCCCATCTCACGCTCGACGGCGCGGATTGCGTTCACCGCATCGCCCAGCGCCACGCCTGGCGGCGTGTTGAAGCCGATGGTGACCGCCGGCAGCTGCCCCTGGTGGCCCACCGTCAGCGGCCCCGAGCGGCGCTCGATCGTCGCCACCGCCGAGAGCGGCACGAGCCGCCCGGTGGCCGAGCGCAGATACAGCTTGGCGAGGCCCGTCTCATCCCGCTGGTCCTCGGGCAGCGCCTCGAGGATCACCGGATAGGCATTGGCCTGGCCATAGATCGTGCTGATCTGGCGCGAGCCGAAGGCGGAATACAGCGCCTGCCGCACCTGCTCGACGGAGACGCCGAGCGCCGTCGCGCGGTCCCGATCCACATTGACCATCACCACGGGGCTGTCGAGCTGCAGGTCGGTGTTCACGTCCTGCAGTTGCGGCAATTGCGCGAGGCGGGCTTCCAGCCGCGGCGCCCAGTCATAAAGCTCGTCCAGCCTGAGCCCCTGCATGGTGTAGATGTAGAGGGTGCGGGTCTGCCGCGCGCCGAAATTGATGTTCTGGATCGGCTGGAGGAAGACGCGCATGCCCGGCACGCCCGAGGCCTGGCGCCGCAGCTCCTGCAGGATGGTCGTGATGTCGGGCCGCTGGCCGCGCGGCTTGAGTTCGACGAAGAGCCGGCCCTGGTTGATCGAGGCCGAGCCGCCCACCGCGCCCACCGTCGCAACCACGCTGTTCACATGGGGCGAGGCGGCGAAGATCTGCGCGATGCGCTGCTGCTTTTCCGCCATCGCCTCGATGGAGGCGCCGCGCGGCCCCTCGGTGTTGACGATGACGAGGCCGGTATCCTCGATGGGGAAGAAGCCCTTGGGCAGCTTCACCGCCATCCAGCCCGCGCCGACGACCGAGGCGAGGAAGAGCACCCAGATGATCAGGCGGAAGCGCAAGGCGAGGTCGAGCAGGAAGGCGTAGCTCTTCTCGATCAGGACGAAGCCGCGCTCCAGCGTGCGGTCCAGCAGGCCTGGCGCGCCGTGATGGCCCTTGATCCGGCTCGCCATCAGCGGCGTCAGCGTGAGCGAGACGATGAGCGAGGCGATGACGGCGAGACTCACCGTCGCCGCGAAGGCGTTGAAGACGCGCCCCACCACGCCGCCCATCAGCAGGATCGGCAGGAAGACGGCGATGAGCGAGAGCGTGATGGAGAGCACGGTGAAGCCCACCTCCTTCGAGCCGCGGATCGCGGCGGCGACGGGATGCATCCCCTCCTCGATGTGGCGGACGATGGCCTCCAGCACCACGATCGCGTCATCCACGACGAGGCCGACCGCGATGGTGAGGCCCAGCAGCGTCACGTTGTCGATGCCGTAGCCCAGCGCATACATGAAGCCGAAGGTGATGCAGAGGCTGATCGGCACGGCGATGCTGGGGATCAGCGTCGCCGTCAGCCGCCGCAGAAACAGGAAGCAGACGAGCACGACGAGGCCGATCGCGATCAGCAGCGATTCCTGCACGTCATGCACCGCATCGCGGATCGAACGGCTGCGGTCCAGCATGACGCCGAGGCGCGCGCCGGGGGGCAGGGCGGATTGCAGCGCCTCGACGCTGCGCAGCACGCCATCCACCACCTCCACCGTATTCGCATCCGGCTGGCGCTGCACGGCGAGAACGAGGGCGCGCTGCCCATCCCGCCAGCTCGCCACGCGCTCATTCTGCACGCCATCCGCCACTTCCGCGATCTCGGAGAGGCGGATCGGCGCATTGGCGCGGCCGGCGACGACGAGGTTGCTGAACTCCTCGGCATTCTGCGGCTGCTCGGTCGCGCGCAGCGTCAATTGCTGCCGCTGGCCGCTGAGCAGGCCGACCGGCGCGTTGGAATTGGCCTGCTGGATGGATTGCTGCACCGTGTCGAAGGCGAGCCCCATGGCGGCGATGCGGTCGGGGTCCAGGCGCACGCGCACGGAGAAGAGCTGCTCGCCATAGGTCACGACCTGGGCCACGCCCTGCACGCGGGAGAGCGCGGGCGCGATGATGGTGCTGGCGACGTCGTTCAGCCGGTAGAGTGGCACGTCGCCGCCCGAGAGCGTCAGCAGCAGCACCGGCGCATCGGCCGGGTTCACCTTGCGGTAGCTGGGCGGCACCGTCATCTCGATCGGCAGGCGCCGCTGCGCGCGGGTGAGTGCCGCCTGCACATCCTGCGCCGCGCTGTCGATGTTGCGGCCGAGCTGGAATTGCAGCGTCAGATTCAGCGTGTCCTGCCCCGAGGTGGAGCTCATGCTCTCGAGGCCCGCGATGGTGCTGAACTCACGCTCCAGCGGCAGCGCGACGGATGTGGCCATCGTCTCGGGGCTGGCGCCCGGGAAATTGGCGAAGACCGAGATCACGGGGAAGTCCACGCGCGGCACGGCGGCCACCGGCAGGCGCGTATAGGCGATGGCGCCGGCCACCACGGCCGCGATGGTCAGCAGCAGCGTCATCACCGGGCGGCGGATGCAGAGCTCCGAGATATGCATGGCGGCCGCCCCTCAATTCGCCGCGGAGAGGCGCTGCGGCGCGGGCGCGGCGGGCGGCGCGTTGCGCTCGACGGCGCGCGCGCCTTCGGTCACGCGCTGGGCGCCGTCCACGATGATCTTGTCCCCCGCCGCGATCTCGCCGCGCACCACGGCGCGGTCGCGCAGCGTGCGGACGAGTTGCACCGGCCGCCGGCGGGCCGTGCCGTCGGGGGCGAGGACGAAGATGTAGCGCCCCTGCTGGCCCGTCTGCACCGCGGCGGAGGGAATGGAGATGGCGTCCTGCTCGATGGTCGGCACCACCGTCACGCGCACATATTGCCCCGGCCAGAGCGCGCCATCCGGATTGTCGAAGCGGGCGCGGAGCTGGATGGTGCCGGTCGCCACATCCACCGCGCTGTCCACGAAGACGAGCGTGCCTTGGGCGGGCGGGCCCGTCTCGCCATCGCCCAGCGCCTGCACCGGCACCTCGCCCGCGTTCAGCGCGGCGCGGATCTGCGGCAGCCAGCGCTCGGGCACGTTGAACTGCACGAGGATGGGGTTCATCTGCGTGATGGTCCCCATCGCCACATTCTCCGCCTGGCGGACGAAATTGCCGACGCGCAGCGGCAGCACGCCGAGCTTGCCGTCCGCCTCGGCCGTGATGGTGGCGAATTCGATGTTGAGCCGCGTCTGCTGGATCAGCGCCTCGGTGGCGCGCGCATTGGCAACGGCGGCGGCGGCTTCGGCCGTCGCCTGCTCGAAGCGCTGCTGCGCCGCGAAACCCTCGCCGCGCAGCGCCTGGTAGCGCACCGCATCCGCCTGGAAGCGGACGATCTGAGCGCGGTTGGCGGCGAGCTGCGCTTCCTGCTGCGCCAGCAGCGCCTGGTTCAGCCGCGAATCCAGCGTGAACAGCACCTGCCCGCGCCGCACCAGCTGCCCCTCGGTGACGTGCACCTGGGTGATCTGCCCATCCACCCGCGTGCGGATGGTCACGACGCTCTCCGAGACCACCGTGCCATTGGCCAGGATCTCGATGGGCATGGCGCCCACACGCGCCGGCTCGGTCGTGACCGGGATGCCGGGCTGGGCCGCGGCGGCCAAGGGAAGCAGCAGGGCGAGGGCGAGGGGAATGACGCGCGCGAGCATTTTTGACCGGCTCCGGGCAGGCGAGACACAGCAGGCCACGCGGCGGGCCGCGAACCTCCTGCGATTGAAGCGCATCCGTCGCGAATGCCGCGTGACAACGCAGCAAGGTTACCCTTCGTCACCCCGGGTTCTTCTGGGACTGCAGGGCAAAACGTGCATGATGTCGGGGTTGAGGAAAGGACCGCGTCGCATGTTTCGCTGGCTGGTTGTGCTTGCCCTGTTCTTCACACTTCCGGCGCAGGCCTTCGACCTTCCGGGCCTCTCCCGCGATTCCGGCCAGTATCGCGAGCAGTTGGAGCGCCGCTTCCCCGCCGGCGGCACACCGCAGCAGCGCCAGGCCGCCGAGCAGCGCGCCACCACGGCGGAACGTGCCAACAATTGGGCCAATGCCGCACAGGCCTGGGAGGAACGCGCCGGCATGGGCGAGATGACGCCCACCCAGTGGATGGCCCTGGCCCGCGCCCAGCTGCGCCGCAACCCGCCCGAGCCCGTCCGCGCCATCCAGGCCGCCTGGCAGAACTTCATGATGGTGCCCGCCGGCCCGCCCGAGATCCCCTCGCTGCTGCTGATCGCCGAGGCGCTGGGCCGGATGGACCGCCCGGCCCAGCAGATCGCAGCCCTTGAGGCCGTGCTGCAGCGCGCGCCCAATGATGCGCGCCATGTCGAGGCGCTGGCCCAGGCGCGCCGCGCGGCCGGCCTTCTCATCACCCGCGTGAACACTGAGAGCGAGGCCGAGCCGCCGCGCGCCTGCCTCAGCTTCACCCTGCCGCCCGCCCGGCGGCAGGACTGGCAGCCGCAGGACTGGATCCGCGCCGAGCCCGCCATCCCTGGCCTCGCCATCACGCGCGACGGCGATTCGCTCTGCGCCGTCGGCCTGCCGCATGGCCGCACCACCCGCCTCATCCTGCGCGCGGGCCTGCCCGGCGAGGACGGGCTGCGCCTGAATCGCGATACGGCGCTCAACATCGCCATGCCCGACCGCGCGCCCCGCATGGCCTTCGACAGCCGGGCCTTCCTGCTGGCGCGCGGCCAGCAGGCGCGGGTGCCGCTGGCGCTCATGAACATCTCCGGCGTGCAGCTGCGCATCATCCGCGTGGCCGAGCGCAACCTCGTGCCGCTGACGCGCGACTGGCGCCTGGGCGACCAGATGGATTCCTGGACCGCGCAGGACCTGCAGGAGAGCTGGGGCCGCGTCGTCTGGGAGGGAGCGGTGGAGGTGCCGCGCCACCCGACGAACAGCCTGCAGCGCATCGCCATCCCGGTGCCCGATGCGGTGCGGACCGCGGGGCCCGGCCTCTACGTGATGGTGGCGCAGCCGAATGACGGCACGCGCAACGCCCAAAGCCTCGCCACCGCGCAGCCGCTCATCGTGACCGATCTCGGCCTCACCGCCTGGCGCGGCGCGGGTGGGCTCGCCGTCCAGGCCCGGCACCTGGGCGATGCGCGGCCGGCGGCCGGCGCGCGCGTGGCGCTGATGGCCCGCAACAACGAGATCCTGGCCGAGGCCGAGACCGGCACGGATGGCCTGGCCCGCTTCGCCGCCGCCCTGCTGCGCGGCGAGGGGCCCATGGCGCCGGTCGCCCTGCATGCGAGCACGGCGGATGACCTGGTCGCGCTCGACCTCGAGGCGGCCGCCTTCGATCTCTCGGATCGCGGCGTCGCCGGCCGCCCGCATCCCGGCCCGCTGGACGCCTTCCTCTGGCTCGACCGCGGCATCTACCGCCCGGGCGAGACGGTCCAGGCCATGGTGCTGCTGCGCGACGTGGCCGGGCAGCCCGCGAGCCTGCCGGTGCGCCTGCGGCTGCGCCGCCCGAATGGGCAGGTGGCGGCCGAGACGGTGCTGCGCGATGGCGGCCATTGGCCCGTGACGCTGCCCAGCGCGGCCCCGGCCGGTGCCTGGAAGATCGAGGCGCTGACCGACCCCAATGCGCCCCCGGTGGGCGAGGTGACGCTGCGCGTGGAGGCCTTCGTGCCGGAGCGCCTCGCCGTCGAGGTCGGCCCCGCGCCCGGCCCGCTCACCCCCGGCCGCCCACTGGAAATCCCCGTCACCGCGCGCTTCCTCTACGGCGCGCCGGGCTCGGGCCTCACCGGCAATGCGCAATACCGCCTGATCACCGAGCGCAGCCCCTTCCCCGCCTTCCAGGGATTCCTCTTCGGGCTGGAGGATGAGGTCTTCGCGCCCGACATGCTCTCGGCCGAACTGCCCGAGACCGATGCCCAGGGCCGCGCCACGCTGACGCTCAACCTGGAGCGCGCGCCGGACACGACGCGCCCGCTGCGCGCGGAACTCACGCTGCAAGTGGAGGAACCGGGCGGGCGCGCAAGCCGCGTGGACCTGCCGCTGGCCGTGGCGGGCGCGCCGCGCCTCATCGGCATCCGCGGACCGCAATCGGTGGATGCGAATGCCGAGGCCGGCTTCGACTTCGTCATCGTGAACCCGGCGGGCCAGCCCCAGGCCGGCCAGCTCAGCCTGCGCCTCGTCCGCGAGCGGCCCGATTGGCGCATCGTCATGCGCTCCGGCCAGGCGCGCTACGAGACGGTCTGGACCGACGAGCCGGTGGATACGGCGAGCCTCGCCGTCACCGCCGCAGCACCCGCGCGCTTCGCCCGCAGCCTCCCCTTCGGCCGTTATCGGCTGGAGGCGCAGGAGGCGGGCGGCATGGCGCTGGCCTCCGTGCGCTTCCGCTCCGGCTGGGCCGGCTCGGAATCCGCCGAGGTGCCGGACAAGGTGGATGTGGCGGCGGATCGCCGAAGCTATGCCCCCGGCCAGAACGTGACGCTGCGCATCACCGCGCCCTTCGCCGGCCGCGCCAGCCTCGCCATCCTGACCGACCGGCTGGTGGCGCTGCGCGAGATCGAGGTGCCGGCCGCCGGCGCCGAGGTGACGCTGGAGGCCGACCCCGCCTGGGGCGCTGGCGCCTACGCCGCCATCACCGTCTTCCGCCAAGGCCAGGCGACCGAAGCGCCGGGCCGCGCCCTCGGCCTCACCTGGCTGCAGATCGACCCCGCCGCGCGGCGGCTGGAGGTCGCGATCGGCGGCGAGGAGCGCGTGCGCCCGCAGCGCCGCGTGACCATCCCGGTCAGCGTCACGGGCGGGCAGGGTGCGGTGCACCTCACGCTCGCCGCCGTGGATGAGGGCATCCTGCGCCTGACGCGCTTCGCCACCCCGGATCCGCTGGCGCATTACGCGGGCCGCCGCACGCTCGGCACCGATATCCGCGACGATTACGGCCGGCTGATCCGCGCCAGCGACGGCACGCTCGCCGTGCTGCGCCAGGGCGGCGACGAGCTCGGCGATCTCAGCGCCATGCGCATCCCGCAGCGCAATGTCGTGCTGTTCAGCGGCGTGGTGACGACCGATGCCCAGGGCCGCGCGGAGATCCCGCTCGAAATCCCGGATTTCGCCGGCGAACTGCGCCTGATGGCCGTCGCCTGGGATGGCGCGCGGGTCGGTTCCGCCGCCCGCACGCTGCTTGTCCGGGATGCCGTGCTGGCCGAGGCGATCCTGCCGCGCTTCCTCGCCCCCGGCGACGAGGCGAGCATCGCCGTGCTGCTGCACAATCTCGAACTCCCCGCGGGCGAGGTGAGCGCCACGCTCAGCACCGAGGGTGCCATCGCGCTGGCTGGCCCCAACCGCCTTGCCGCGCGGCTCGCGACGGGCGCCCGCGCCCAGCCCACGGCCACGCTGCGCGCGACCGGCCCGGGTGAGGGCGTGCTGCGCCTCGCCGTCGCCGGGCCGGACGGCTTCACGGCGACGCGCGAGGCGCGGATCGAGGTGCGCTCCTCCCGCGCGCCGCTCTCGGTGGCGAGCGTGATCGAGGTGGCACCCGGCCAGGAGGTCCGCCTCGCGCCGGATGCCGCGCGCTTCCTGCCGGGCTGGCGCGCCACCGCGCGTCTCGGCACGCCCGTGCGCTACGACGCCGAGGGCATGCTGCGCGCACTGGACGCCTTCCCGCTCGCCTGCCTGGAGCAGCTCTCCTCCCAGGCGATCGGCCTTGCCGCCGCCACCACCGAGGCCAGCAGCCCGGCCCAGGCGGCGCGGTTGCAGCGCGTGGTGGATGGCGTGCTGGCGCGGCAGCGCTTCGATGGCAGCTTCGGCCTCTGGTCCGCCCAGGGCGAACCCGAATTCTGGACCTCGGGCTATGCGGTGGAGGCGCTGCTGCGCGCCAAGGCGGCCGGCGCCGCCGTGCCGGATGCCGCGCTGGAGGCGGCGCTGGTCAACCTCTCGGAACGGCTGGAGGAAACCAGCCCGACCGAGCCCGCCGAATACGCGGCGCAGGCGGCGCGGCTGAGCGCGCTCTCCATGGCCGGCCGGCACCGGCTGGGCGCCGCGCGCCGGCTGATGGAAAGCCTGGACCGCCTGCCCACGCCGCTGGCCCGCGCGCAGCTCGGCGCCGCCTTCGCCCGCGCGGGCGATGCGGAGCGCGCGACGCGCGCCTTCACCGCGGCACTCGCCGCGCCCGCCCGGCGCGACTGGATCTATGATTATGGCAGCGGCGCGCGGGATGCGATGGCGATCCTTGTCCTCGCGCAGGAGAGCCGCATGCCGGCCGCCATGCTCACCACGGCGCAGGGTCGCCTGCCCGGGCCGGAGCTGACGCCCGCGCTGGCCTCGACGCAGGAGCAGGCCTGGGCGGTGCTGGCGGCGGCGACGCTCGGCCGTGACGGCCGCCCGGTGCGCGCCAGCCTGGAAGGTGCCGCGGTGACCGGCCGCGTGGTCAACGCGACCACGGGTGGCACGCTGCGCAACCTCGGCGATGCGCCCCTGCCGGTCAGCCTGACCGTCACCGGCATTCCCACCGAGGCGCTGCCCGCCGGGCGCAACGCCATGCAGATCCGCCGCCGCTTCCTGAACCTGGAGGGCATGGCGCTCAACCTGGACCAGCTGCGCTCCGGCACCTCCTTCATCATGGTGATCGAGGGGCGGGCGGAATCCAGCCAGAACCACCTGGCCATGATCAGCCAGGGCCTGCCGGCGGGATGGGAGGTCGAGGCGCGGCTCGGCCCGGGCGCGGTGCCGGGCCTGCCCGGCCTCGGCGAATTGCCCGAGGCGGATGCGCAACCGGCGCTGGACGACCGTGTGGCGGCGGCCTTCGCCTTCACCGCCGATCTGCGCGAATTCCGCCTCGCGGTGCGGCTGCGGGCGGTGACGCCGGGGCGCTTCGAGCTGCCGGGGGCCGAGGTGTCGGACATGTACCGCCCGGCCTTCTTCGCGCGGCAGGCGGCGGGGCGGATCACGATCCTGCCCTGAGCCGCCCGGCTCAGGCGTGCATCAGCCGGTCCACCAGCATGCGCTGCGCCGGGCCCTCGCCGCGCTGGAAGCCGGGATGCAGCCCGTCCAGCACCCGCACCCCCTGCGCGGCCGCGAGGTCCCGTGCCAGGCCAGGCGGCGCCACCAGCACGTCGCCTGCGGCCATCACGGCCGGCCCTTCCGGCGGAGGCTGGCCTGGCAGCTCAAGCTTCTCCCAGGCCCAGCCATGCGCGGTCACCCAGCCGTCGCCCGCCTGGAGGCAGGGTTCGGGCCGCAGCGCGCCGAGCCCCTCGCGCAGCAGCGTGAGGATGCCGGGCTCCAGCCCGCCGAGGCCGACATCGAGCCAGAGGCGGCTCTGTCGCGCTCCGGGGAAGGTCCGGGCCAGGGCCAGCCCCGCCGCCGCCGCGTCCCGCGCTGAGAGCGGCAGGTCCCGGCTCGCCGCAAGCATCTGCGCCAGCCCTGCCTGGGGCCCATGCGTGTAGGAGTGCTCCAGCACGGCGGCATAGGCGGCGGCGATGCGATCCGGGTTCAGCTCCCACAGCGCCCAGCGCCGCGCGGCCGCGCCCATCTCGGCGCGCAGCGACGCATCACGGCCGATCTCCAGCAGCGCGGCGGCAAGCTCGGCGGTCTCAGCCGCTTCGGCGACCAGCCGGCAGCCTGAGGCCTCCATCTCCGCCATCGCGCCATGTCGGTTGGAGACGAGCGGACGGCCCGCCATCAGCACGTCCTTGGCGGCGGCCGAGGTCTCACCCCGGCTGCCGCGCCGAAGCTGCACCGCGAGGTCACAGGCGGCGAGCCAGGCCTGGTAGGTGCCGGGCGGCACGCGGCCCGTCACGCTGACGCGTCCGGTCAGGCCCTGGCGCTCGGCCGCGGCCAGCACCGCGGCGCTGCCATCCTGCGCTTCGCCGACGAAGACGAGGCGTGCGGCGGGCACCGCCCGGGCCAGGCCCGCGAAGCCGGCCAGCACGCGCTCGGGCAGCTTCTGCGGCGTCACGATGCCGAAGGAGGCGACCAGCAGATCCTCCGGCGCGAGGCCGAGCGCGGCGCGTGCCGCCTCGCGTGCCGGCAGCGCTACCGGCTGGCGCATCAGCGGCAGGACATGCGCGTGGGTCAGCGCGGCGTTGCCGTACTGCGTCTCCAGCAGCCAGCGCGCATGGCCGGAATGCAGCACCAGGCCCAACGCCTCGGCCATCGGGCCCGCGCTGCCGGCCAGTTCGATCGGGGCGAAGAGGGCCGGGTAGCCCTCCTCGCGCGCCACGCGCGTGGTCCGAGGCTCCGGCGCGTCGGCCCGGCGGTCGAGCCAGTTGCGCAGATCCGTGATCGCGGCCTCATGCAGCGTGACCACGCCGGGGATGCGCGGCAGCAACTCCTGCAGGATGCGCGTGTGCATCGGGTTGTTGCCGATGTGGTAGAGGACACGGTCGAAACGCCCGCCCTGCTCGGCGAAATCCTCCTCGCTGATCCAGGGCAGACGCCCCGCCAGCGGCCCCTCAGGCGGCGCGGCACTGACCAGGGTCACGGCGTAATGCGCCGCCAGAGCCGGGGCCAGCTCCGCCGTGTAGTCGGCGATGCCGCTGGGCGTCGGCGGCAGGGGGGAGACGATGGCGAGGCTCTTCCGCCGCGCCAGCCGGCCCTTCGCGGCCTTGGGCTGCGCGCGCTCGAAGGCGGCCCAGGCCTCCGCCGCGGCGCGCTCCCAGCTGAAGTCGCGGGCGCGGCGCGGGCCATAGGCGGCGAGGTCGGCGCGCAGTTCGGGCGCCTCCAGCAGGCGCTGCATGAGCCGCGTGAGCGCCCCCGCATCCTCCGGGTCGAACAGCGCATCGCTGCGCGAGAGCACCTCGGGCAGGGCGGAGCGGTTGCTGGCGATGCAGGCCGCGCCACAGGCCATGGCCTCCAGCAGCGGCAGGCCGAAGCCCTCCGCCAGCGAGGGCATGACGAAGAGCGACGCCGCGGCATAGAGCCCCGGCAGGTCGGCGTCGGGGATGAAGGGCAGGCAGATCAGCTCATGTTCGGCGACGCCCGCGCCACGCGCCATCTCGCGCAGATGGGGCGGGTTCACATGGCCGATGGCCAGGCGGTGGCGCGCGCGCAGGCCCTCGGGCAGCGCCGCGTAGGCGCGCAGCAGCAGCCCCTCGTTCTTCCGGAAATCGCCGGCGCCGAGATAGAGCAGGTAGCCCTCGGTCAGGCCATGGCGCTGCAGCAGCGCCGTGCGCGCCGCAGGGTCGGGTGGCGGGGGCGCGAAGCCGGGCGAGGCGCCGCCGCCGATCACCACGACGCGATCGGGCGGCAGGGCCAGATGCCGCAGCACTTCGGCGCGCGTCGCCTCGGAATTGGCGAGCAGCGGCGCGCAGGCCGCCAGCTCATCCAGGCAGCGGGCATACCAGGGGACGAGCCCCGCCTCTCGCCAATGCCCGTCGAGATAGGTCTCGCGCAGCGTCAGCGGGATCAGGTCATGCACCGTGGCCGCGATGCGTGGGCGCTCCCGTTCGGCCGGCCAGGTGGTGACGACATCATGCCGGAAGCCTTCGAAGACGGAGCCGAGATGCAGCAGGTCGGGTGCGGCCGCGCCGATCACCTCGGCGCGCAGATTCTCGGCAAGCCGGCGCAGCGGCGCCTGCGGGTGCTGGCCAGCGGCTGAGCCTTCGGGTGCCGTCCAGCGCACAATGCCGGTGGGGCCCAGCAGCGGGGTGAACTCCGCAGCCAGCCGCGCCGCGGATTCGGCGAGCCGCATGTTGAGCAGGATCTGCACCTCATGCGCGCCGCGCCCGCGCACCAGCGCGCGCGCCAGCTCCAGGCTGAACCGGCCGAGCCCGGCATGGCGCGCCGCGCCCTGCACGCCCTGGAGGTCGAGCATCAGGCGCATGGGGGCCTCAGCCCTTGCGCGAGGCGGCGAGGCGCAGCGCCGCCCGGCCGGCCTCGCCGCCCGGCAGTGGCGTGGCGGGTTCGGCCGTCTCGGCGCGCAGCCGCGCCTCGAGCGCCGTCAGGCGCGTGGCGGAAAGGGCATGCGCGGCACCGCCTTCGGGCAGCATCACGGATTCGATCATCGCCAGCCGCGCGGCCATGTCCGCCTCGGCGGCCCACTGCAGCGCGGCGAGGCGGATCGGCGGCACGCTGCGATCCTCCATCTCCAGCGCGATGCGCGCCTGGCCCTCGGCGTCGGTGGTGACGGCCAGCGGCAGGAGCAGCGCGCCGCCGCCCTCGGGCAGTGCGGTCAGGCCGCCCGGGTGGCGCAGCCGGGCATGCGCGCCGGCGCGGACATGCAGGTGCAGCAGCACGCGAATCTCGCCCACCGCCTCGGCCGGCACGGCCAGCCGCAACACCGCCATGGGCGCCAGCACGCCCACGCCCTGGCCATTGGCCGTCTGGCTCCAGCCCTCGGCCAGCAGGGCGAGCCAATCCTGCGCCGCGGCCGCCGGGCCGAAGATCACGGCCCGCCCCGGCGCAAGGCGGGGTGTCTCATGCGCGACGGCGGTGATCTCGCTGAGCGCCACGCGGATCGGGCGGCGCTCGCCCTCTGGCGGCGGATGGGTCGGCCCATCCACGACGAGGCGCAGCGTCGCGTGGCCGGCCGGCACATCGAGCGCCAGCATCGCTTCCTGGCCCGGCTCGATCTCGGCCCATTGCAGTGGCCCGTCGCCCAGCGCGATGCCGGCGCGGTTATCCGTCGCCCAAGGCGCAGCACGCAGGCGGAGCCAGAGCCGCATGGGCGCAGCACACTCCACCGTCAGCGTCCCGGAGCTGCCGATGAGCCAGGCGCCCGGCGGCTCCGGTGGTTCGAACCCGGCGCCCAGCACCAGCAGGTCGCCCAGCGCGGCTCCCGGCGTGAAAAGCAGCCGCTGGCCGGGCGCGAGGCGGGGTGCCTCCGGTGTTGCTCGCTGCGGGGGCGGCACGGCCAGGCAGGCGGTAAGCTCCGTCAGGAAGTGGCGGGTGACCTCGGGCCAGCCGCGCGGCGTGAAGCCCTCGCGCAGGCGCGCCTCGGCGGCTGCCAGGGCCGCGCGGTCGGTCACGAAATGGCGCACGCGCGCCGCGATGTCGCGCGGGCTGTAGGCGTCGATCGGTTCGGCGAAGCCGCCGGCGGCCTCGGGTGTCGCGCCTTCCAGCGCGGCGAGACAGAGCTTGCCCAACGCCAGGGATTCACCGACCGGCAGGCCCCAGCCCTCGGTGAAGGAAGGGAAGATGGTGAAGAGGCAGCCGCGGTAGAGCCCCTCCAGCTCAGGATCTGAGACGCCATGGACGAGGCGCACCCGGCCACCCAGGAAGCCTGTCGCCTCCAGCTGCTCCATCAGGTCCGTCACGCGCCAGCCCGGGCGGCCCACCAGCACGAGCGGCGGCGGGTCCATCCCCTCGCGCAGCAGGATCTGCCAGGCCTGGAACAGGGCCAGGTGGTTCTTCCGCGATTCGATGGTGCCCACGCAGAGCACGTAGTCCTGGCCCCGCAGGTCCCGCACCGCCTCGGGGAAGGCTGCCGCATCCGGCTTGTCCGGCGGGCTGATGCGATGCGCGAGCGGGACCGGGCGGATCGGGATGGGCGGCGCCTCGATCGCCCTCAGCTGGCGGCCAAGTTCGCGCGCGGTGAATTCCGAGATGGTGAGCGCGAAGTCCCAGAGCGCGGCGCCCTCCTCCAGCCCCTGGCGGAAGGCGGCGACCGTGCCCTCGCTCGTGTGCTCGGGATGGGTGAGGGGGATCAGGTCATAGACGAGGAGACCGATGCGAAGCCCTGCCGCGCGCAGCCGCGCCAGCGCCGAGGGAACGCCCGCCCAGAACCAGAAGGCGCCCATGATGAAGAAGACGCGGGCTGAGGGCAGATGCGTCGGCCGAGCGCGGTCCATCGCGCCGTTCACCAGCGCCTCGGCGCGCAGCGGATCATGCGGCTCGTGCAGGCAATAGGCGATGATGGCGGCGATGTCCTCTCGCGCCAGCGTCCAGAGTGGGCCGAAGCGCTCGGCCAGGAAGACGAAGCGCGCCTCCTCGGCCGCCGCCGGGTCGGCCAGGATGCCCTCGGCGAGACCGAGCTGCACGCGCTGGATGCCGGTGGCGCGCCCGGTGTCGCGCACCATGGTCAGCAGGTCCGTCACGTCGTGCAGCTGTGGCCCGCCGGGCGTGCCTTCCTCGGGCGGGGTGCCACCGACGCGGCGGATGGTCTGCCAGTTCCGCCGCTCGGGCATGAGTCGCCAGGCCTCGCGTGCGGCGGCGATGGCGGCATTGCGCCGGCCGGACTGCAGCAGCGCCTCGGCCAGGGCGCGGTGCGCCGCGGGGTTGTCCGGTGCGCGCGCGACGTCCAGCTCGGCCTCGCGCAGGCGTTCCAGGGCCAGGCGCTCGCGCTCGGAGATCTGGCGGGCGGTGACGCCCGCCGGGCGCGGCCGGATCTCGACGCCGGCCAACGCCGCCAGCTCCTCCGCCGCATGGTTGATGGGCGCGAGCTGATCGGAAAGGGCATAGGCGGCTGCCGCCTCTTCCAGCCGACCCTGGAGTTTCAGGGCGTGGCCGAGTTGGAGCGCGATGTCATGGTCGCGCGGTTGGCGCTCCTGCGCGGCGCGGTAGGCCAGCTCGGCGGCCGGCAGGTCGCCTGATTCCTTGCGGGCATGGCCGAGCTGTACCCAGAGCGCCGCGTCATCCGGTTGAAGGGCGAGGTAGCGGTCGTACTGGCTGGCGGCTTCGGCCCAATCCCGCCGGTCCCGCGCGGCATCGCCCGCGCGCCGCGCCGCCAGCGCGGCCATGCGCCGCTTCGTCCGCTCCCGCTCGGCGGCGCGCGCGGCCAGAAGGCGGGAGAGAAAGGCGAATGGGTTCAAGCCGATGCTCCGGGGGATGACCCTCAATCCCCCGGAGCGGTGCGCCGCGTCAAGCGCTTGCGCCGGCCACTGCCGGCGCGGCTTAGCGGTCCTGTCCTGGTGCGGCTCAGCCGTCTCGTCTTGGCGCGGCTCAGCCGTCTCGTCTTGGCGCGGCTCAGCCGCGACGGTTCACCAGCGCGTCATAGTCCTTCATCAGCGTCTCGGTGATGGCGCCCGGCGTGAAGTCATGCGCGCCGATGCGCCGCACCGGCGTCACCTCGGCCGCGGTGCCGGCCAGGAACACCTCGCTCGCCTTCGGCAGTTCATCCGGATGGATCACGCGCTCCACCACCTTCATCTGGCGCTTGCGGGCCAGGTCCATGACGGTGCGACGGGTGATGCCGTCCAGGAAGCAGGTGGGCTTCGGCGTATGCACCTCGCCATCCATCACGAAGAAGGCGTTGGCGCCTGTGGCCTCGGCGAGGTCGCCCTTCCAGTCGAGCATCATGGCGTCGTCGGCGCCCTCATCCATGGCGGCCTCCTTGCTCATGGTGCCGATCATGTAGAGGCCGGCCGCCTTGCTGGCCGTGGGCGCGGTCTCGGGGTGCGGGCGGCGCCACTTGGCCATGGCGAGGTTCACGCCCTTCATGCGCTGCTCCACGCCGAAATAGGCGCCCCATTCCCAGACGGCGATCGCCACCTGCACGGTCGTCGCCTTCGCGGCCACGCCCATCTCCTCCGCACCGCGCCAGGCGATGGGGCGGACATAGGCATTGGTCAGGCCGTTGCGACGAATCGTCTCGTTGCAGGCATCATCGATCTGCTGCGCGGTATAGGGGATCTCGAAGCCGAGGATCCGGCCCGACTGGAGCAGGCGCTCGGTGTGCTCGCGCAGCTTGAAGATCTCGCCGGCATAGCACCGCTCGCCCTCGAAGACGGCCGAGGCATAATGGAGGCCATGGGACAGGACGTGCAGCTTCGAATCGCGCCAGGGGCGGAATTCGCCATTCCACCAGATCACGCCGTCGCGATCATCGAAGGGAACCAGGGCCATGTATGTCCTCCTTGGCGCCGTGAGAGACCCGAACGGAATGCCGGGGGGCGGATAGGCGCATCATCCTGTCGTTTTACCGTTCCTATGTAGAATGACCGCAAAAAATGTGTCAATGAAGCTGACCGAAAATGGAATCATGGCTGCCATGCCGGAATCACTGAAGTCCGAACTTACCCGCCCTGACGCCCTCCGAGCGGAGCCATCGCGCCCGCCCGGTGGCACGCGCAGCCTGCTCTTCCTCCGCGAGGAGGAACTGCGCCTCGCGCAGGACCTGCTCTATTTCGGCTACCGCGACTTCACCGCGGGGGCGGACCGCATCCTCGCCACGCTCGGCATGGGCCGCGCGCATCACCGCGTGCTGCACTTCGTCGGCCGCGCGCCAGGCATCAAGGTGGGAGAGCTGCTCGCCATCCTGGACATCACCAAGCAGTCGCTCGGCCGCGTGCTGCAGCCGATGATCGAGGACGGCTATGTGCGCCAGGCGCCCGGCCTCACCGACAAGCGCCAGCGCCTGCTCAGCTTGACCGAGCAGGGCGCCGAACTGGAGCGGCGCCTCTTCGACGCGCAGCGCGAATGGGTTCTGCGCGCCTATCGCGAGGCGGGACCGCAGGCTGTCGAGGGCTTCCGCCAGGTGATGCGCGGCCTGATGGGCCCCGAGGCGCGCGCCCAGTTCGAGGCGCTGGAGCGCAGCGCCGCCCCGGGCCGCACCACGCCCACCTTCTCCCCCAACCCGATCCCCCGCCCCGAGTCCCGAGGAGGCTGAGCCATGGCCGAGACGAGCGCCGACATCCTGGTGGTGGACGACGATGCCCGGCTGCGCGCGCTGCTGCAGCGCTTCCTGACCGAGCAGGGCCACCGCGTCGCCGTGGCGGGCGATGCGACGGAGGCGCGCGCCGCCATCGAGGCCATGGCCTTCGACCTGCTGGTGCTGGATGTGATGATGCCCGGCGAGACCGGGCTGCAGCTGGCCGAGCATCTGCGCCGCGAGGGGCATGAGACGCCCATCCTCATGCTGACCGCGCGCGGCGCGCCGGATGACCGCGTGGCGGGCTTCGAGCACGGCGCCGACGACTACCTGGCCAAGCCCTTCGACCCGCGCGAGCTGGCGCTGCGCATCCGCACCATCCTGCGCCGCGTGGCACCCCGCGCCGCACCCACGGCCCTGCCGGACGGGCCCATGCAGCTCGGCCAACGCTGGTTCGACGCCGAGCGTTGCGAGCTGCGCGGCCCCGAGGGCACCCAGCGCCTGACGGGCGGCGAGGCCGCGCTGCTGACGGCGCTCGCTCGCCGCGCGGGCGAGGTGCTTTCGCGTGAGGAGATCGCAGTGGCGCTCGGCACGCCCGATGCCGGCGAGCGCAGCGTGGACGTGCAGGTCACGCGCCTGCGCCGCAAGATCGAGGTGGACCCGCGCGAGCCGCGCTTCCTGCACACCATCCGGCACAAGGGTTATGTGCTGAGACCCGGGCCGTGAATGAAGGGGCCGTCAATGAGGGGGCCTCGAACCAAGGGGCCTTGAACCAAGGGGCCTTGAACCACAGGCCGGCGGCCAAGCGGCCCCACAAGTCGCTGCTGCGCGGCCTCGGCGGGCTGCTGCCGCGTGGCCTGCTGGCGCGCACCCTGCTGATCATGCTGCTGCCGTTGGTCGTGCTGCAGGGCGTGGCGCTCCAGCTCTTCTATGGCGGGCATCTCGACGTCATCTCGCGCCGGCTCTCCGCCGGCCTGGCCGGCGATGTCGCCTTCGTGGCGAACCTGGTGGACCAGGCGCCCGAGGCGATGCGCGGCCAGATCCTGCGCGAGGCCAATTGGCGCCTTGGGCTATCGCTCGGCTTCGAGCCGGGCCAGCAGCTCGGCACGCCGCCCGCGCGCGCCGCCTGGATGCCTTTCCTGCCGCTGGAGGAGGATCTGGACCACGCGCTGCGCGAACGCATGAGCTTCGCCTTCGACGCCGACTGGCACAGCGACCCCCAGGCCATCGTCATCCGCGTGCAGACCGGCACCGGTCTGCTCTCGGTGGAGGCGCCGCGGAAGCGCCTGTTCAGTACCACGCTCTACGTCTTCGTGCTGTGGCTCGTGGGCTCCGCCCTGCTGCTGGCGGGCATCGCCATCCTCTTCATGAAGAACCAGGTGCGCGCCATCCGCCGCCTGGCGGAGGCGGCGGAATCCTTCGGCCTGGGCCGCGACACCGCGCCCATCAAGCCGGAGGGCGCCCGCGAGGTGCGGCAGGCGGCACTCGCCTTCAACGCCATGCAGGGCCGAATCCTGCGTTTCGTGAGCCAGCGGACGGAGATGCTGGCCGGCATCAGCCATGACCTGCGCACGCCGCTGACGCGCATGCGGCTCGCCATCGTCATGCTGCCCCGCTCGCCCGAGACGGCGGAGGATCTGGAGGCACTGAACCAGGACCTCGAGGAAATGGAGCGCATGGTCGAGACCTATCTCGCCTTCGCCCGCGGCGAGAGCATCGAGGCGCCGCGTCCTTCCGATCTTGTCGAACTGGTCGAGGAGATGGCGACGAAGTCCCGCCGCAGCGGCGCCGATGTCAGCACGACGCTGCCGGAGGTGCTGGTGCTGCCGCTGCGCGCCGATGCGCTGAAGCGCGCGCTGGGCAACCTGCTCGACAACGCCCGGCGCCACGCGCGGCGCATCGCGATCGGCGTGGCCGAGGTCCAGGAGGCCGGCCGCCACTGGGCAGAGCTGACCGTGGATGACGACGGCCCCGGCATTCCCGCGGCCGACCGCGCCGAGGCCTTTCGCCCCTTCAGTTCCGGCTCCGCCACCGGAACGGGCCTGGGGCTGGCCATTGCGCGGGACATCGTGCGCGCGCATGGCGGGGAGATCCTGCTGGAGGAGAGCCCCATGGGCGGCTTGCGCGCGCGGATGCGGCTGCCGGTATGACCGCATGGCAGGGCTGCGCCTGCCGCCCTGCAACCTGGCAAGGTGCCGCGCCAAGTCACTGACGTGTACGGAGGGTTTGGCGCATGGCGCGGAAGCAATTGCACCTCGGGGCCTTCATGCGGCCCGTCGTCATCCATACCGGCGGCTGGCGCTATCCCGGCGCCTGGCCCGACGCGAATTTCAGCTTCCCCAAGCTGAAGGCGCTCATCCAGAAGCTGGAGGCCGCGAAGTTCGACGCCTTCTTCATGGCCGACCACCTGGCCCTGCTGAACATGCCCATCGAGGCGCTGCGCCGCAGCCACACGGTGACGAGCTTCGATCCGCTGACCCTGCTGCCGGCGCTGGCCGCCGTCACCGAGCGCATCGGCCTCATCGCCACCGCCAGCACCACCTACAACGACCCCTATCATGTCGCGCGGAAATTCGCCTCGCTCGATCACATCTCGAACGGGCGCGCGGGCTGGAACCTCGTCACCACCGCCAACCCCGATGCGGCGCAGAATTTCGGCCATGACGAGCACATGGCGCATGGCGAGCGCTACAAGCGCGCGCGCGAATTCTACGACGTCGTGACCGGCCTCTGGGACAGCTTCGCGGACGATGCCTTCATCCGCGATGCCGAGAGCGGGATCTTCTGGGACCCGGCGCGGATGCATGTGCTGAACCACAAGGGGCCGGAGCTTGCCGTCCGCGGGCCGCTCAACGTGGCGCGGCCCGTGCAGGGCTGGCCGGTCATCGTCCAGGCCGGCGCCTCCGAGGCCGGGCGGCAGATCGCGGCCGAGACGGCGGAGATGGTCTTCGCCGCCGGCGGCCCCATCGCCGAGGCGCGCGCCTTCTACGCCGATGTGAAGCGCCGCGCCGTGGCCCTCGGCCGCAATCCCGATCACCTGAAGATCCTGCCCGGCGCGCTGGTCGTTGTGGGTGCGACGCTGGAGGAAGCGCGGGAGAAGCGCGCGCGGCTCGACAGCCTGGTGCATTACGAGAGTGCGCTGGGTGCGCTGTCCATCGCGCTCGGCGTGGATGCGCGCGGATTTGATCCCGACGGGCCGCTGCCCGAGATCCCGGAGACGGAGGGCGGCAAGTCGGGCCGCGAGCGCGCCATCGCCATGGCCCGGCGCGACAACCTCACCGTGCGCCAATTGGCGCAGCGGCTCGGCGGCTATGGAGGTGCGGCCATCGTCGGCACGCCGCAAAGCATCGCGGATGAGATGCAGGAATGGCTGGAGACGCAAGCCTGCGACGGCTTCAACGTCATGTTCCCCTTCGTGCCCGGCGGCCTCATGGATTTCACCGAACAGGTGGTGCCGGAACTGCAGCGGCGGGGCCTGTTCCGCAAGGAATATTCGGGCACCACGCTGCGCGAGCATCTGGGCCTGCCACGCCCGGCCAACCGCTTCTTCCCCGCCTGAGCGCGCCTCAGACGGCCAGCTCGCGCGCGCTCTCCTGCACCCGGGCGGTCTTGTCCGCGACGCCGGCCGCGGCCGAGGCGATCTCCTCCAGGCTCTGGTTGACCGACGCCACGGCCCCGGCCGCCGCCTGCATGTTCGCCGACATGTCGCGCGTCACCCCGCTCTTCTCCTCCACCGCCGCGACGATGCCGGCGGTGATGGCGTCGATCCGCGCGATGGCCTGCGTGATCGAGGCGATGGCGCCGACCGCGCCATCCACCGCGCCTTGCACCTGGCCCACCTGGGCGGCGATCTCCCCGGTTGCGCGGGCGGTCTGGGCGGCGAGGCCCTTCACCTCGGAGGCGACCACCGCGAAGCCCTTGCCGGCATCGCCTGCGCGCGCCGCCTCGATCGTGGCATTCAGGGCCAGCAGGTTGGTCTGGCCCGCGATCTCCGTGATCAGCTCCACCACCTGGCTGATGCGCCCGGCGGCGGTGACGAGGTCCTGCACCATCTGCGTCGCGCGCTCGGCCTCGCCGGTCGCGGCGGCGGCGGAACGCGAGGCCTCGCCGATACGGCCGCTGATCTCCGCGATGGAGGCCGCCAGATGCTCGGCCCCGCTGGCCACGGCCCGCACGCTCGCCGCCGTCTCGCGCGAGCGGCCGGCGGCGGCCTCGGCCTGGCCCCGCGCGAGGGAGATACTGCCGCCGACGCCCTGCAACGCGGCATCCACCTCCCGGCCCCGGGCGTTGCGGCGCTGCCGCTCCTGCATCTGGGCGGTGATGTCGGTGGCGAATTTCACCGCCTTCAAGGGCTTTCCGGCCATGTCGAGGATGGGGGTGTAGGTGGCCTCGATCCAGATCTCCCGTCCGCCCTTGGCCAGGCGGCGGAACTGGCCCTGGCGCGCTTCGCCCTGCGCGATGCCGGCCCAGAGCTCGGCATAGGCGGGCAGGGCCGCCTCGGCCGGGTCCATGAAGATCCGGTGGTGCCGGCCCCGCACCTCTTCGATCGCGTAGCCGGTCGCGGCCAGGAAATTCGCGTTGGCGTCGAGGATGTGCCCATCCAGCGTGAAGCTGATCACCGCCTGGCTGCGCTGGATCGCCGCCATGAGGAGCGTGTCCTCCCGCGCGCGGAGGCTGCGCGCAGTGGCATCGGTGGCGAGCAGGATGACCTGCCCCGCGGCCCCGGGCACCGGGCAATAGACGCCGTCCAGCAGAACGTCCTGGCCATCCGGGCCGCTGCATCGGAACGTCGCTTCCCCCGCCATCTCCGGCGCGGGGGTGGCGGGATCGGTGGGCTGCAGGATTTCGCGATGGGGCCGGCCGCGCAACGCCTCGGGGGCCAGGCCGGTCAGGGCGAGGAAGCCCGCATTGGCGTCGAGGATGCGCCCGTCTGGCGAGAGGGTCAGCGCCATGTGCCGCGCCATGATGGCGGCGAGCTGCGTCGCGGGACGCGCGGAGAACAGATGAATGAGCCGCTTCATCATGGTTGGCCGCCTTTTGGCAAGGAGAGCCTGCCCCGATCGGCAGGCTGCCCGCCGCGACTAGGCCAGCCGGATGAAGGCGCGGTTAAGCGCGCCTTCTATTCGACGCGCCCGATGCGCTGCACGGCGCGCACGAGGCGTGCCGAATCCTCCGCGAAGAAGCGCGCGAAATCCGGGGCGTCCAGGTAGCGCGGCGGCGAGCCCGCGGTCTCGAAGGCGCGCTGCAGCTCGGGGTCCTGCATGGCGACACGCAGGCTCTCGCGCAGACGGAGCTGGATCGCGGCGGGCGTGGCCACGGGCGCGAAAAGGCCGGCCCAGATGTAGAACTCCACCTCCGGGAAGCCGGATTCCATGAAGGTCGGCACATCGGGGAAGGCGGGGGCACGCTCACGGCCCCAGCAGGCCAGGACGCGCAGCCGGCCGGATTGCACGTGCTGCGTCACCGTGCCCGGCGCCGTCGCCAGCGCCTGGATATTGCCCGAGAGCAGCGCCGTGATGGCCGGGCCCGCGCCCTGGAAAGGCACGTGCAGCAGGCGGATCTGCGCGGCGGCGGCGAACATCTCCATCGCCACATGCAGCGTGCCGTAGGCGCCGGAGGAGCCATAGGGGATGTCGCCGGGCCGTGCGCGCGCGGCGGCGACGAATTCCGCGAGATTGGCCCAGGGGGCCGAGGCCGGCACGGCCAGCACCGTCGGGTCCGCATTGACCAGGCCGATCGGCGCGAACTGATCCACCGTGTAGGGCGGCGCGCGGCCGAAAAGGCGCTCGGCTTCGGGGATCACGGCCAGCGAGGAGAGGGCCATGAGCAATGTCTGCCCGTCCGGAGCGGCACGCGAGACGAAGCCCGAGCCGATCGCCCCCGCGCCGCCCGGGCGATTCTGCACCACCACGGGCTGGCGGAGGTTTCGCTCCATGGCGGCGGCAACGGGCCGCGCGGCGAGATCGGCCTGGCCACCCGGCGGGAAGCCGACCACCATGGTGACGGGGCGGGTCGGGAAATCAACGCCTTGTGCCATCGCGACACCGCTTGGGGCGGCGCCGGGCAGCAGGGCCAGGAGGCCGCGGCGGTCCAGCCTCATGCGGCGGCGGCGGTGTCGCGATCGTCGAGGAGGCGGGCGGGCTGCTGAGGGGCTTCGTCCCGCGGCGGCTCATAGAAGGCGGCAGCGCGCTGCGCCTGCTCGGGCAGCGTACAGATTTGCGTTGCCGTCAGAGGACGACGCCGCAGCATGGGCAAGGTGCTGGGTCCGCGCAAAGTTGTTCCTCCCACCGAAGGTTGTCACGCCTTAGTCAAAAAACGCGCTTCAGGCGACTCGATTCTCAAGCATTCCAATTCCGGGAACCTCGATCCGCACCACATCGCCGGAGGCGAGGAAGCGCGGCGGCGAGAAGCCGATGCCGACACCGACCGGCGTGCCGGTGGCGATGACGTCGCCCGGCTCCAGCGTGATGCCGGCGCTGATCGCTTCGATCAGCGTTGGAATGTCGAAGATGAGGTCGCTGACCGAGGCGTGCTGCCGCTGCTCGCCATTCACCCAGGTGGTGAGCGTGAGCTTGGCGGGGTCTGGCACTTCGTCGGCGGTGAGGATCGCGGGGCCCATGGGGCAGAAGCTGTCCAGCCCCTTGCCCAGCACCCATTGGCTGTGGCGCTTCTGGAGATGCCGCGCGGTGACGTCGTTGATGATGGTGTAGCCGAAGACGTGCTTCAGCGAATCCGCCTTGGCGATGCCGCGCCCGCCCTTGCCGATGACGACGCCGAGCTCGCCCTCGTAGTCGAGGCCGCCGGTGGGATCGAGATGGCCGAGGATCGGCTCGCCGGTCGCGATGATGCTGGTGTGCGGCTTGCTGAACACGACGGGGAAGGGGGGAACCACATCCTTGGCGCCGCCGTCGAACCCGGAGCCGGCGAATTCCTTGGCGTGTTCGTGATAGTTCTTGCCGACGCAGAACACGTTCTTCGGCGTGCGCGGAATCGGTGCCAGAAGGCGCGCCTCGGGCACCACAGGCGCATCGCCGATGGCAGGAACGCGGCCCGAGGCGATCAGCCCCAGCATGTCGCGCGGGAGGGTGGAATCGATGGCGGTGATGTCACGCACGGCGCCCGAGGAGTCCAGGGCGCCGACGCGGGCACCCATGCCATCGGTGAACGTCACAAGCCGCACGTGTCATGCCCCCGTCACAATGAGTGGCGGGGGTGAAGCATCTTTTCGTGGACGTTACAAGATGGGTGCGGCGGGGGACTGGAGCGCGGTTTCCAGGGCCCTGGCCGCCCGGAAACACAGGTCGTCCCGGTAGAGGGCGGCGGCCACCTGGACGGCGCGCGGCATGCCTTCGGCATCCAGGCCGACCGGGACCGAGATGGCGGGCTGGCGCGTCAGGTTGTGGCTGAAGGTCCAGGGCGCCCAGTCGCGCCAGAGCGCCATGCGCGGGTCGATCGTCGGCTGGTCGGCGGCGAAGGCGGCGGTGGGCGTGCAGGGGGTGAGCATCAGGTCATAACGCTGGTGGAAGCGCGCCATGGCATGCGCCGCCTCGATCCGCATCGCGTCGGCGCCGAGGAAATCCACCGCGCTCATCCGCCCCTCGGCCTCGGCCACCTCCAGGATGCCGGTATCGAGCAGCGCGCGCTTCTCCTCCGGCACGGAGGCGACGAGGCGGGAGAGGGCCACGCCCCAGACGCGGCCGAAAATGGCGCGCGTGTCGGGCAGGTGGGGGTCCGCTTCCTCGACGATGGCGCCGGCCGCTTCCAGCGCGCGGGCGGCCTGCATCAGCGCTTCCTCGCCCTCCGCATCCAGCGGCGCGTCGAAGCCCAGGCGGCGGACGAGGGCCACGCGCATCCCGGCGACACCCTCCTCGATGCCGTCCCGCCAGTCGCGCTTCTCATCCGGCAGGCAGAAGGGGTCGCGCACGTCGTTCCGGGCCATCGCGTTCATCATCAGCGCCGCGTCGCGCACGCTGCGCGCCATGGGGCCGGCCACCGCGACATTGGCGAATGCGCCGAGCGGCCATTGCGGGATGCGCCCGAAGCTCGGCTTCACGCCCACCACGCCGCAGAAGGCGGCCGGGATGCGGATGGAGCCGCCGGCATCCGTGCCGATATGCAGCGGCCCGAAGCAGGCCGCGGCGGCCGCCCCGGCGCCGGAGGAGGAACCGCCCGGCGTGCGCTCGCGATTCCAGGGGTTGCGGGTGATGCCATGCAGCGGGCAGTCGCCCGGCGATTTCCAGCCGAATTCCGTGGTCGTCGTCTTGCCGATGATGACGGCGCCAGCGAGCTTCAGGCCGAGCACCGAGGGCGAGTCTTCCGCCATGGGCGTGGCCTCGGTCGTGCGGCTGCCGCGCCGCGTCGGGAAGCCCGCCACATGCAGCAGGTCCTTCACCGTCACCGGCACGCCATCCAGCGGGCCCAGGGGGCGCCCGGCCGCCCAGCGCGCCTCGCTCTCGCCCGCCTGCTGCAGGGCGCGCGGGTTGAGGGCGGCAAAGGCATTCACCCAGGGGTTCATCCGCGCGATTCGCTCGGTCACCGCCTTCAGCGCCTCCACGGGCGAAAGCGCGCGGCGCGCATAGAGGGCCAGAAGCTCTTCGGCTTCCATCAGGGCGGGGTCGGTCTGGGTCATGCGGGGAGAATGCCCCCGCTCGGAAGGCGCGTCACCTGGGGCTGCGCTCGACGTTGCACTGCTCAATCCGCACGGTTGCGCGGCCATTGGCGAGGCTGGCCGGCAGGGGCGGCAAGCCGGTCCGGATCGGGATGATCAGGCGGCCCGGCCTTTGCCAGCCCCCCGGGCCGGCGTGGACATCGGTCCGGAAGTTCGTGCCCTGGATGGTGATCACCATCCAGAAGGACACGAAGCCGTTCGATGTGTTGATCAGGCCGACGTCCAGGGAATCGGAACTGGGCGAAGCAATCTCCGCGGGGATGAACGAGCAGCCCTCACTCCCGACCATATTCAGCGTAACCGCCGAGGCGGGGATGACGAACTGCGCCTGGACGGGCGCGGCCTGGCCCAGGGCAAACCCGGCGACCAGGAATCCAGGCAGAAGGCGGCGGATTGGCATCAGCGTCTCTCTGGGGTGGGGCGCGCTTCAGCGCCAGTTGCGGGGCGGGCCGCCTGGGGTGGGCGCGGTGGAGCAAGTCTGGATGGTCACGGTGGCGCTGCCATTGGTGATGCTGGCCGGCAGCGCTGGGGTCAGCCCGCGGATCGGGACCACGAGCGAGCCCGGGCCCAGCGCGCCCGTGGCCGCGCTCTGGATGGTGCGGCTGAAGCCCGTGCCGCTCAGCGCCACCTGGACGCTGAAGGAGATCCAGTTCGTACCGGTGTTCGTCAGGCCGACCACCAGCTGGTCCGTGCCGATCGAGTAGATCTGCCCGGGCGAGAGCGAGCAGCCATTGTTCATGCTGTAGTTCAGCGTGACGGCCGAGGCGGGGATGGCGAATTGCGCCTGGGCCGGCAGGGCGAGGGAGAGGCCGGCGAGGAGGGTCAGGGCGGGAAGCTTGAACATGGAAGGCTCGTCTTCAGGTGATCGCTCGCCGGAGATTGCCGCAGGGCGGACGACCGCGCCAATCGGCGGTGACGATCCTGATCGAAGCGCGCGCCTATCAGTGCGCGACGGGCACGCGCGCGGGGCCGATCCGCCGCCGCGCCAGGATGCGTTGCAGATCATCGCGCCGCCCGGCCTCCGCGCAGGCCCGCAGCAGGGTGAACTCCACAAGATCCGTCTGCGCCCGGCTGCCGCCGATGCGTTCGCTCTCCGCCAGCAGCGGCTCCAGCATCTGGATGACCCGCGCGTGGTCGCCTTGCCGGTAGGCCAGGAAGGCGCGGGAGATGGTGGGGATGACCGGCCCCGAAGGGTAGCGCCCGGCCTCGGCCAGGGCCGCGATCTGCGCGATGCGGGCTTCCAGGGCTTCGGCGTCACCGGCCACCGCCTCGGCCAGCATCACATGCATGTCGGCGAAGGCGATGCCGGGCTTGGGGAAATGCGCGCGGGCGAAGTCGCGCATCGCGGTCCAGGCCGCTTCATCGCGCGCATGCCCGGCCAATTCCCAGCGCCAGAGGAAGGAGGTTGCATCCTGCAGCTTCTGCCGCGCCGTGCCGCTGCCGCCCTCCAGCGAGAAGGCGGCGCGGTAGAGGGCCAGCGCCGCATCCGTCTCGCCCGCCTCCAGCTCACCCAGCGCGAGATGCCAGTGCAGATGCCCGTGCAGCACGCCGCCGCGCGGATAGGCTTTCAGCCACTCCCGCAGGAAGGCGCGCGCGGCGTCGGTCTCGGCCTGCTCGTAGCAGAGATGCGCGCGCGAATGCGCGACCCAGGCGCTGTCCGGCCGCTGCGCGAAGGAGGCCTCGACGCGATCGCGTGCCGCCGCGTGCTGGCCGGTTTCGTTCAGCGCCATGGCGTGCGCGGAGGCGAACCACCAATCGCCCGCGTAGTGCGGCGCGAGCCGGTCCATCATCGCCGCCAGCCGCGCCTTTTGTCCGACCTGTCCGGAGGAACCCAGCAGCCCGTTCGGATTGGCGTTGGTGTTGAGCACCATCGCATCGCGCGGCCAGGAATCGATATGCTGCTCCAGCGCGGCGATCGCGGCCTCGATCGGGCGCGTCATCAGCGTGCGATAGAAGGCGATCTGGCTCGCCTCGCGCGGCGTGATGCCGCCGGTCAGCGATTCCGCCGTGGTCAGCGCCTCGGCCGCCGCCGCCGTCTCGCCGCGCAGCAGCAGGCCCTGCGCGCGGCCGACATGCGCGAGCGCGAAGCCCTGATCGGCGGCGATGGCGTCCTCGAAGGCCTCGACGATACCGTCATATTGCGTGAGGATCCGGTCCAGCCCCAGCGCATGCGCATCCCGCGCGGCAGCGGAGCTGGTGGAAAGCGGAAGGCCGTAGGAATCGGTCAGCATCAGCGCAGCTCCGGGAAGTCTTCCTCACGGAACTCGGCCTCCCCGCGCGTGCCGCTGGCGAAGCGCTTCTCCTCCAGCTGGCGCAGCTCCACGCGGCGGATTTTTCCCGAGATTGTCTTGGGCAGGTCGTACACCTCCAGCCGGCGGAGGCGCTTGTAGGGCGAAAGCCGTTCGCGCAGGTGCTGGAAGATGCTGAGCATGGTGGCGCGATCCGCCTCCACCCCCTGGGCCAGCACCAGATAGGCCTTGGGCACGGCCAGGCGCACCGCGTCCGGCGCCGGCACCACGGCGGCTTCCACCACCGCCTCATGCTCGATCAGCGCGCTCTCCAGCTCGAAGGGCGAGATGCGGTAGTCGGACGCCTTGAACACGTCATCCGCGCGGCCGACGTAAGTGAAGTAGCCATCGGCATCGCGCGTCGCGACATCGCCGGTGCGATAGGCGATGGAGCCCAGCGGCTGGAAGCTGCCATCATCATTCTGATAGCCCTGCATCAGCCCCATGGGCGGTGGGTCGAGCAGCAGGGAGACCTCGCCCTCCTCCACCTCATTGTCATCGGGGTCGAGCAGGCGGACGCGATAGCCGGGCGATTCCTGGCCCATGCTGCCGGGCTTCACTTTCTGGCCGGGGAAGCTCGCGATCTGCAGCGTCGTCTCGGTCTGGCCATAGCCCTCGCGGATCGTCATGCCCCAGATCTTCTGGACATGCTCGATCACCTCGGGGTTCAGCGGCTCACCGGCGGAACACAGCTCGCGCAGCGCGCCGCGATGCGGCGCCATGTCCTGCTGCACCATCATGCGCCAGACGGTCGGCGGCGCGCAGAAGGTGGTGACGCCCTGCGCGGCCATCGTCTCCAGCGTGGTGCGTGCGTCGAAGCGCGGCTGGTTGTTGATGAGGATGGTCGCCCCCGCATTCCAGGGCGCGAAGACGTTGCTCCAGGCGTGCTTGGCCCAGCCGGGCGAGGAGATGTTGAAATGCACATCGCCGGGCTGCAGGCCGAGCCAATACATCGTGATCAGGTGCCCCACCGGGTAGGAGCACTGGTCATGCAGGACGAGCTTCGGCTTGGCCGTGGTGCCGGAGGTGAAATAGAGCAGCAGCGGATCGCGCGCCTGGGTCACGCCCTCCGGCGTGAAATCGGCGCTGTTGTCGAGGAGCGCGTCGTAATCCACCCAGCCTGACGCGCCGCCGACCGCGATGCGCGAGACCTTGGGATCGAGCCCGTCGAACTTCGCCGCATCCGTGCCGTTCGCCACCACATGCTGCACACGGCCGCGCTCGAAGCGGTCCTTCAGGTCGGCGGGTGTGAGCAGCGTGGTGGCGGGGATGACGACCGCGCCAAGCTTCTGCGCGGCCAGCATCGTCTCCCAGAGCGGCGCGATATTGCCGAGCATCATCAGGATGCGGTCGCCCCGCTTCACGCCCATGCCGCGCAGCCCGTTCGCCAGGCGGCTGGAATCGGCGGAGAGCTGGGCGAAGCTGCGGGTGGTGGCGCCTTCGCCGAGAATCCGCAGCGCCTCGCTGTTGCCGAGCGGCCCGCGCGCCAATTCGGCGTCGAACCAGTCCAGCGCGTAGTTGAAGCGCTCCATCGCGGGCCAGCGGAAGTCGCGATGCGCCGCCGCGTAATTGCCCCGATGGGCAAAGAGAAGATCACGCGCCTGCTTGAACGCCTCGCCGCTCATGGGGGCCTCCCCGCCCTGTTCTTGTGCGGGGAGGTTAGGCGGTGGGGCGCGCCCCCTGCAATCGGTGACACGGTTGCTTAGACCTCGCACGACCTCCAAACATTGAATGGGCTATCGCTATGCACCCTTTTGGCTTGGCTTGTTGTCGCGTGAGGCGTGTGGCCGAACCACCATGAACCCATCACCGCTTTCTTCGGCCTCCCATTCCTCGACGCCTCCTACGAAACCTCGTCGCAATGGAACCGTAGCAAAGGGATTGTGCACGAGGACAAAATCGCTGCCAGGCTCCACAGGAGCATCGTGAGCGAGGCGTCCGAGATGGGTCGTCGAGTATAAGACGGCGCTTACTCCACGACCGCGTGGATTGGCGAAGAGTGTTGTCGCGACCGCTCCGCCACCGCTCTTCTCAATTTGAGGGCGACTTGACCAACCAATTCTGCTTGAGACACGACTCTCCAGATCGAAGGAAACCGTCATGTGTCCAATAGGAAACAGGGCCTTCAGGATGGTGGGTATTTGAGCTCCCCACCACGCCTCGGGGATGCCGCCGACATTGATGGCGATAACGTAGGCATCGCGGAGCCCAACGAGTCGGCCTCGCATTTGACGTGCGCGCTGCCTTCGCTTCTCGCGTAGTGCCTGCGTCAAACGGAGCAAAATCTGCTCTTCAGGAAACTGCCGCGCAATGGAGACCCGACCGGTCATGGGTTCCAAGGGCGGTACGCTATCGGGAGCGCCTGGAACCCCTGGGCCTGGTGCGACGGCCTCGAACCAGACCTTCTGTCCGCAATCAAGAGTCAGTCCCACGTCAGGGGCGTTGTCCGTCAAGCGCGATAATTTGAAATCGCGCTGGAGCAGGGCGGCCGCAAGATACATTTCCCAAAAACGATCTTGCGTGTGCAGCGGGAACTGGTCGTAGAAATGCTTCGTCGCGTACGGGCGGTAAATCGTCCAGAGCCGTTCCAAGTGGCTCCTGACTAACGTTGCGCGGTCATGTTCAGCTTGAATGGCGGTGTAAAGCTGACACGGTGCTTTCGGCGCTGCCCTCTTCAGCAACTCAATAGGCGCCTCCCATTTCGAGGAGGCGGCTGTCATCCCGCGAAAGGGTCCCTGAGCGCAATGGTGTCGTCGCGGTCGGGCGAGGTGCTGAGCATCATCACCGGCGCCTCCACCAGCTCCTCGATGCGGCGGATATACTTCACCGCCTGGGCGGGCAGCTGCGCGTAGCTGCGGGCGCCCATGGTCGAGCCGGCCCAGCCTTCCATCGTCTCGAAGACGGGCTCCGCCTTGGCCTGGGCGCGCATGGCGGCGGGCAGGTGGCGCATCTCCACGCCATCCACGCGGTAGCCCGTGCAGATCTTCAGCTCCGGCAGGCCGTCCAGCACGTCGAGCTTGGTCAGCACCAGGCCGTTCACGCCGCCGATCTTCACCGCCTGGCGCACCATGGCCGCATCGAACCAGCCGCAGCGGCGCGGCCGGCCGGTGACCGTGCCGAATTCGCGCCCGCGCTCACCCAGGCGCTTGCCGATCTCATCATGCAGCTCGGAGGGGAAGGGGCCGGAGCCGACGCGCGTCGCATAGGCCTTGGCGATGCCGAGCACGAGGCCGATGGAATCCGGGCCCACGCCCGCGCCGGCCGCCGCATTGCCGGCGACGGTGTTGCTGCTGGTCACATAGGGGTAGGTGCCATGGTCCACATCCAGCATCACGGCCTGCGCGCCCTCGAAGAGCACGCGCTTGCCGGCGGCGCGGGCCTCGGCCAGCCGCTCCCAGACCGGCTCGCCATAGGGCAGCAGCTGGGGGGCCAGGGCCAGCAGCGCATCCAGCAGCGGCTGCTTCTCGAAGGGCGTGGCGCCCAGGCCGCGCAGCAGGGAATTGTGGTGCAGCAGCAGCTCATCGAGCTTGGCCGAGAGCGTCTCGGGCTCGGCCAGGTCGCAGAGGCGGATGGCGCGGCGGCCCACCTTGTCCTCATAAGCCGGGCCGATGCCGCGTCCGGTGGTGCCGATCTTGTCCTCGCCGCGCGCCGCCTCGCGCGCGCGGTCGAGTGCGGGGTGCAGCGGCAGGATCAGCGGCACATTGTCCGCGATGCGCAGATTGTGCGGGCCGACATCCAGGCCCTGGGCGCGCACCTTGGCGATCTCGCCCAGCAGCGCGTCGGGGTCCAGCACCACGCCATTGCCGATGATGCCGAGCTTGCCGCGCACCACGCCCGAGGGCAGCAGGCTGAGCTTGTAGGTGGTGCCATCCACCACCAGCGTGTGGCCGGCATTATGGCCGCCCTGGAAGCGCACCACGATCTCGGCGCGGCTCGCGAGCCAATCCACCACCTTGCCCTTGCCCTCGTCGCCCCACTGGGCGCCGATCACGGCGACATTGGCCATAACGCTTAACCTTTCTGAACCAGCGGGACGGGGTTTGCGCCATCCCAGACATGGGTGCAACGGAGGGCGACCGCCCCATCCTCGGCGGCCAGCGCCGCGACGGTCGCATAGCCCTGATCCCGCAGGGCCGCACCCACCGCGGCCGACGTGCCGAGCGGCAGGAAGCAGCGCGGGCGGGGCGGCGTGGCGGGGGCCGCGCGCAGCACCGCATCGGGGTAGAGCGTCATGCCCGTCGCCGGCTCGTCATTGGCCGAGAGATAGCGCCCGCCCTTGGCGAGCTCGCCCGATTGCCCGGGGCCGAAGATCGTGAAGGCGACGCCCACATGATAGCGGAAGCCCCGGAACTCCACGGGGTCGAGCGTGATCCGCAGCTGCGGCGCGCGGGCCGCGATGGCCTCGATGATGCGGGCCGCGTTCTCGGCGATGGCGCGGGCGGCTTCCGGCAGATCGGCCTCCCGCAGCACGGCGAGCGCGGGTCCGGCCGGGCCGGCGGCGGCGAGCAGGCGGGGCAGCAGCAGCGCCACGGGCCCCGCACCCTCGGCCAACGCCGTGACGGCGGCGGCGTCCTTGCGGTCCAGCGCACGGATCAGGCGCTGGGCCAGCGCATCCTCGATGCCCGCGGCATCCAGCAGGGCCTGGGCCATGCGGGGCAGCGTCACGTCGAGCGTGATGCCCGTGACACCCACGCGAGCCAGCGCCTCGGCGGCGACGAGCGCCACCTCGGCATCGGCCTCGGGTGCCGCGCCGCCGATCAGTTCCACGCCCGCCTGGGCCAATTGGCGGGAGGGGGCGAGCTCACTGCCGCGCACCCGCAGCACCTGGCCGGCATAGCACAGCCGCAGCGGCCGGGCCTGGAGGCCGAGCCGCGTGGCGGCGATGCGGGCCACCTGCGGCGTGGTGTCGGCCCTGAGGCCCATCATGCGCTGGCTGACCGGGTCCATCAGGCGGAAGGTCTGCTCGGCCACGGCGGCGCCGGAGCCGCCCAGAAGCCCTTCCTCGAATTCCAGCAGCGGCGGCTTCACGCGCTCATAGCCGTAGCGGGCGAAGCCCTCCATCAGCGCCTCGATGAGCGCGGCCTCCCGCTCCGCCTGGGGCGGCAACAGGTCCATCAGCCCGGCCGGCAGCAGCCCGGGCGGGGTGGTCAGGGAGGTTCCGTCGTTCATGCGGTTACCATCTGTGACAGGGGGGATGCTGACCGGCAAGATGCCGGCATGGCATGGGTGACCCTCGAAGGAGAGCCCATGAACCGTCGTCCCCTGCTGGCACTGCCCCTGATCCTGACCATCGCCGCCTGCGACATCGACCCCGTGACGGATTACATGGGCGGCTTCGGAGACCCGGTGCGCGGCGCCGCCCTCTTCGCGCCCAGGAACCTCGGCGATACCTCCCGCTGGCAGGGCGACCCCGCCGGGGCGGCCATGGCGGCGGCGCAGCTGGAATTCCTGGCCCGCAGCTTCCGCGACAACCCGATCTACAATGTGAACAACGTCGCGACGAGCCAGACGCTCCAATCCGCCGTGGCCGAGATGCGCTCGTACCTCGGCATCGCGCCGGGGGCCCGGAATGCGGATGTCGAGATCCTGCTGCGCCGGGCCAGCGTGGCGCTGCGCGAGGGCAGCCAGGCCCAGGCGCTGGCGGCGCTCACCGGCCCCAATTTCACCGCCCCGCCTGCCGAGGTGCTGCGCCGCCTGGGAGATATGCCGCGCCTGCCCATCGTCTCGGCGGCGGCCGGCATGGCGGCGAATGCGATCAGCCCTGGCCGGCGGAGCTGAGCAGCGCCGGGGCTATCCGGCCCAGGCCTCCGGCCCGATCACCCAGGGCAGGTCGGTATCGTCCACCGTGGCGCCGGCGGCCGTGAGCATGGCATGCGCCTGGCCGCGATGATGCGTCTGGTGGTTGAACATATGGGTGACGAGCAGCCAGCGCGGCCGCTGCATCTCCCGGTTGGTGGCGCCGCTGAACCAGGTCAGCTCGCCTTCGAGGTCAGCCGGCGTGAGGCGCGCGGCCCAGGCCTCGATGCCGGCATCGGCCGCGGTGCGGCGGGCCTTCAGGTCGTCCCAGCCGTTGATCCAGCCGGGGCTGCCCGGAATGCCGGTGGGCGGCCGTTCCCAGGCGTCGAAGCGGTGCATCCACACCGTGTCGCCCCAGACGAGGTGGCACAGCGTGCCGTGGATGCTGCCGAAGAAGGCGCCGCGCTCCGCATGGCGGGCGGCGTCGTCCAGGGTCTCCGCCGCGCCATAGAGGCGGCGGTTCATCTCGGTGTTGTAGGCCGCCATGGCGCGGACCCATGCGGGCGTGATCATGGCGGCCGGGATCCCCCGCTCAGGCCTCGCCCACGCAATCCAGCATGGCGGCGTCCAGCGCCTCGGCCGGGGGCTTGCCGCCCCAGAGGACGAACTGGAAGGCGGGGAAGAAGCGCTCGCACTCGGTGAGCGCGATGTCCACCATGTCCTCCAGCGATTCCGCCGAGGCGCCAGGGGCGCCGCGGAGCAGGACGGCGTGGCGGAAGACGGGCACGCCCTCCTCGCTCTCCAGGCCGAAATGGCCGATCCAGAGGCGCTCATTGGCCAGGGCCAGCAATTCGAAGAGCGGGCCGCGCTTGGCGTCGGGCACCTTCACGTCGAAGGCGCAGGAGAAATGCATGGCGCTGATCTCGGGCGACCAGGAGAAGAACAGCGTATAGTTGCACCATTTGCCCGGGGCTTCCGCCGCCATTTCCCCATCGGACCGGCGGTCGAAGGTCCAGTCATTGGCGATGACGATCTGTTCGAGCACGTCGAGCGGGTTGGTGGCGCGTTCTTCTCCAACCTCGGCCAGCATTCCGGACATGTGGCACTCCCCAGGCACCCCGTTGCGAGCACCCGCCGGGCCCCGGGCGGGCCATGGCGCGTGGGTGGCGGGACCGTGACGCCCCCCGCAGGCCCCCCTTGGCCTAGGGATTGGGGTGCCGCGCCCGACTGACCACCACCGCTAGGGTATGGCACCCTGAATCCGCGCCGCAAGTCCTTCCGAGAAGAAGAAGCTGTGAATAACTCGTCTCAATCCACCGGCAGGAAGATGAAGATCACGGCCGCGACCAGACAGGCCATGGCGGCGAAATAGGTCCAGCGCAGCTGCTCGCCCAGGAAGGTCACGCTGAAGACGGCGAAGACGCCGAGCGTGATCACCTCCTGCATCACCTTCAATTGCTGGCCGGTGAAGGCGCCCGAGGCATAGCCGATGCGATTGGCCGGGACCGCCAGGCAGTATTCGAAAAACGCGATGCCCCATGAGACCAGCACCGCCACGTAAAGCGGCCAGGCGGGGGCCTTGAGGTGCCCGTACCAGGCGAAGGTCATCAGGATGTTGCTGCCGATGAGCAGCAGGGGGGTCAGCCAATAGGCGCTCATGGATCGGGCATCGCTCCCAGGGGTTGCGCCGTCTTCGGCGCCGGCGGCAGGCGCTTCAGCAGCCAGAGCATGATGCAGAGCGCTGGCAGCGCCGCCGCCGTCGTCATCAGGAAGAAGTTCGTCCAGCCCAGCGCCTCGGCCCATTGGCCCGACCACGCCCCCAGGAAGCGCAGCGGAACGGCGGCGAGCGAGGAGAGCAGCGCATATTGCGTGGCGCTGAAGGCGCGGTTCGTCAGGCCCGTGAGGTAGGCGACGAAGGCGGCATCGGCCAGGCCATCGGTGAAGTTCTCCACCCCCACCTGGGCGTAGAGCATCCCCATGTCCCGCCCCGCCCAATAGAGCGCGACATACATGAGGTTGGAGAGCATCTGCAGCAGGCCGGTGATCACCAGGGCCCGACCCACGCCCACCCGCGCCACGAAGAAGCCGCCCGCCAGCACGCCGGCGAGCGACATGACCAGGCCGAAGACCACCGCCACCTGCGCCACATCGGCGCGGGAGAAGCCGATGGCGCGGTAGAAGGGCGGCGTCATGATGCCGGCCAGCGCCTCGCCCAGCTTGAACAGCACCACGAAGAGCAGGATCGCCAGCCAGTACCGCCGCCGCGTGAAATCCACGAAGGGGTCCACCACCGCGAGCTTGATGCGCCGCGCCCAGGACATCGCTTCGCGCGGCGGTGCGGCCGGTTCGGGGGCGAAGAGGACGGCCAGGAAGCCGATCGCCACCAGCCCCGCGCAATAGGCGAAGGCGCCCGACCAGCCGATCAGCCCCACCATGCCGAGCGCGCCGGCATTGGCCGCCAGCAGCGCGAAGCGATAGCCCCAGACATAGCAGGCGAAGCCATAGCCCTGCTCCTCCTCCTCCAGGATCTCGATGCGGTAGGCATCGATCACGATGTCCTGGCTGGCCGAGAGGAAGGCCACCAGCACGGCAACGGCCGCTGTCAGCCAGGCCGCACTTGCCGGGTCCGTGAAGCCCAGGGCGAGGATGGCCACCATCAGCGGCGGCTGGATGGAGGCGAGCCAGCCCCGCCGGCGCCCCAGCGCGCGGAAGAAGGGCGGCGCCGCATGGTCCATGACGGGCGACCACAGGAATTTCAGCGAATAGGCCGTGCCGATCAGCGCCGTGAAGCCGATGGCGGCGAGCGAGATGTTGGATTCGGAAAACCATTGCCGCAGCACGAAGCCGGTCAACGGCAGCGGCACGCCGGCGGCGAAGCCCAGCGCCAGCATGATCAGGAAGCGGCGGTCGCGGAACAGGATCAGCATGCGGCGAGGCTACCGGTCCGCCGGGCGCGCCGCTACACCGCGTGCCATGCACATCACCCGCTTCTTCCTGATCCGCCACGCGCTCGTCGAGCCTTCGGCCCGCGCCATGCTCTACGGCAACATGGATGTGGCGCTCTGCGATGCGGCCCTGCGGGAGGAGGCGGCGCTCTATCGCTGGCTGGCGATGCGGCTGCCGCGCCCGGCCCGCTGGGTGGTCACGCCGCTCAGCCGCACCCGCGCCACGGCGGCCGCCATCTTCGCCGCCGGCTACCCCGAGCAGCCCCTGGTGGTGGAGCCCGACATGGCCGAGCAGTCGCTCGGCGAATGGCAGGGCATCACCCATGAGGCGCTGACCGAGCGGCTGCGCCAGCCGCCCCACCCCTTCTGGCCCCATGCCGCGGCCGAGCGCCCGCCCGGCGGCGAAAGCGTGGATGACGTGCGTGACCGCGTGGGCCCGGTGCTGGAGGGGCTGGCGGCCAGCCTGCCCGGCCAGGATGTGGTCATGGTGGCGCATGGCGGGACCATCCGCGCCGCGCTCTCCCACGCGCTGGACCTCAACGGGCACCAGGCGCTGACCTTCTCGGTGAAGAACCTCTCGCTCACCCGCATTGAGAAGCATGGGCCTGATTGGCGGGTGGTCTCGGTCAACGAGGAACCCTGGCTGATCGAGAACCCGACGCCGCCCTGACCTTGCCACAGAACCCCTGTTGAAAGCCCTTCCGGCGCGGCCCCCGGCTCGTTAGAATCGTGGCGCTGCGAAGGGTTATCGGGGGAAGCTCATGCGCCTTGTCATTCTGGCCGCCGCGGCGGCGCTGCTTGCGGCCTGTGCCGGCTCCCCCCAGGGGAACGCGCCGCAATCGCTGGTGGATCGTTCGGCGCTCACCGTCCAGGACATCCTCTCCGGCGAGAATGACCGGCTCGATGCGGCCAGCGTGCTGCGCCGGGCGCGCGGCGCCGTGGTCTGCCCGCAAAGCTTCCGAGCCGCCTTCTTCGCCGGCGGCTCGGGCGGGAATTGCGTGCTGGTCGGGCGCGACGCCGCCGGCTCCTGGTCCTCGCCCGCCTTCTACGCGGTGGGCTCGGGCAGCCTCGGCTTCCAGGCCGGCATCCAGGACAGCCAGACGCTGCTTCTGCTGATGAATGACCGCGCGCTGAACGCGGTGATCGACCGCCAGTTCAAGTTCGGCGCCGATGCCTCGCTCGCCATCGCGCATCTCGGTGGCTCGGTCGAGGGGGCGACCACCACGGCGCTGGGCGCGGACATCCTCTCCTTCTCCCGCTCGCGCGGGCTCTTCGCCGGCCTCGCGCTGGAGGGTTCGGTGCTGAACCCCATGCCCGACTGGAACGCCGCCTATTACGGGCGGGATGTGGGCGCGCGGGAGATCGTGATCAGCATGTCGGCGCATAATCCGGGTGCCGACCCTCTGCGCGCCGCGCTGATGCGCTTCGGCGGCCAGGCCACGCCGGCCGCAGCTCCCGCGCCTGCCGTGCAGCCGGTGGCGAGCCCCGCCACCAGCACGCGCAGCGGCACGGCCTCGCGGGGTGGCGTGGCGCGCACGCCGCTGCCGCCCCCGCCTCCGCGCTGAGCAGGGTTGCCCGCCCCGCCGTTTCGCACCCGGCGGGATTGGTCTAAACCTCTCGCGTGCTCGCCAACGCGCCCTTCTGGAAGACCAAGACGCTCGACGCCATGACGCGCGCCGAGTGGGAAAGCCTCTGCGACGGCTGCGGCCGCTGCTGCCTCCACAAGCTGCGCGAGGACGACACCGGCCGGCTGCACCACACCGAGATCGCCTGCCGGTTGCTCGACACCGCGACCGCCCGCTGCACCGACTACGCCAACCGCAAGCGCCGCGTGCCCGACTGCATCCGCCTCACCCCCGCCCGCCTGCAGAAGATCGACTGGCTGCCACCGACCTGCGCCTATCGCCTGGTCCATGAGCGGCGGGACCTGCCCGAATGGCACCCGCTGCGCTCGGGCGACCCGGAGAGCGTGGTGCGCGCCGGCGTCTCCGTGCGCGGCCGCGTCGTGCCGGAGCGTGAGGCCGGCGCCTCGGAAGACCACATCGCCACCTGGCCCGGCAACTGGCCGAAACGCGCGGGCGTCAGGCCCGCCATAGGTTCACTGGAAGGAAAGACCCCATGAAGGACGCCCTGTTCGGCGGCATCAACGCTGCCGTGCTCACCGCGATGAAGCCGGACTTCACGCCCGATCTCGACCGCATGGCGAAGCATGCCAAGTGGCTGCTGGCCAATGGCTGCAACGGCCTCGGCATCATGGGGACGACGGGCGAGGCGAACAGCTTCGGCCTGCATGAGCGCAAGCAGATCCTGGAAGGCCTGATCGCCCGCGGCGTGCCGGCCAAGACAATGATGCCCGGCACCGGTTGCGCCTCGCTCGCCGATACGGTGGAACTCACCATCCATGCGCGCGAGCAGGGCTGCCGCGGCGTGCTGCTGCTGCCGCCCTTCTACTACAAGGGCCCGTCGGATGACGGCCTCTTCGCCTATTTCGACGAAGTGGCGAAGCGCGTGGGCGGCGGCATCGCCCTCTACCTCTATCACTTCCCGCAGCAATCGGCGGTGCCCTTCAGCCTGAGCCTGATCGGCCGCCTGCTCGACGCGCATCCCGGCGTCTTCAAGGGCGTGAAGGACAGCTCGGGCGACTACGCCAATATGAAGGCGATGATCGACGCCTTCGCCGCGCGCGGCTTTGAGGTCTATTCGGGCTCGGACGAGTTCGTCCAAAAAATCCTGGCCGAGGGCGGGGCGGGCTGCATCACGGCGGCGTCGAACTGCAACAGCCATTGGGGCGGCATCGTCTATGCCAAGCGCACCGGCCCCGAGGCCGATGCGGCCCAGGCGATGCTGACCGCGACGCGCCGCGCCGCCACCGCCGTGCCACTCATCCCGGGCCTGCGCGAGATCATCGCGCGCAGCACGGGCGATGATGGCTGGCGCGTGATCCGCCCGCCGCACCTGCCGCTCTCGAAGGAGGATGGCGACAAGGCCTGGGCGACCTGGCAGGCGACGGGTGCTCTGCCCCTGCCGGGCATGCCGGCGGTGAAGCAGGCGGCGGAGTAGGCGCGGTGAAGGAGCCGATGCGCTGCCGGGAGCCGGCGGTCGCCGTGCCGCAGATCGATGACGACAAGGTGCGCGTCATCCGCTGGGATTTCGGCCCCGGCGCCGAGACCGGCTGGCACCGGCATGGCTGGCTCTATGTCGTGGTCCCGATGATGGATGGCGAGCTGCTGGTCGAATACCCGGACGGCACGACCAGCACCTCCATCCTGAAGAAGGGCGAGGCCTATCACCGCGTCGCCGGCGTCGAGCACAACGTCATCAACAACGGCCCGGGCCCGCTCTCCTTCGTGGAGACGGAAGTGAAGGCGTTTCCGGGTTAAGCCCGGAAACGCGTCTGCCTCACTCCACCGTCACGGATTTCGCCAGGTTGCGCGGCTGGTCCACATCCGTGCCCTTCAGCACGGCGACGTGATAGGCCAGCAGCTGCACCGGGATGGCGTAGAGGATGGGCTGCGCGAAGACGCCCACCTCCGGCAGCACGATGACCCGCTCGGCGAAGCGCTCCAGCCCTGGCGCGCCCGCCGCGTCGGTGAAGGCCATGATCCGCCCGCCACGCGCCGAGGCCTCCTGCAGGTTGGACAGCGTCTTCTCATAGAGCGGCCCGCTCGGGCAGAGCGCGATGACCGGCACGCTGTTGTCGATCAGCGCGATGGGCCCGTGCTTCATCTCGCCGGCGGCATAGCCCTCGGCGTGGATGTAGCTGATCTCCTTGAGCTTCAGCGCGCCTTCCATGGCGATGGGGAACAGCGCGCCGCGGCCCAGGAACAGCACATCGCGCGCGCCCGCCACCTCGGCGGCCAGCGCCTTGATCTGCGCGTCCTGCTCCAGCACCTCGGCCGCCTTGTGCGGCACTTCCAGCAGCGCCTTGGTCAGCGCGCCCTCATCCAGCGTCGTCAGTTCGCGCCGGGCGCGGCCCAGGCCGATGGCGAGGCAGGCCAGCACGGCCAGCTGCGCCGTGAAGGCCTTTGTGGAGGCGACGCCGATCTCGGGCCCGGCCACGGTCAGCACCGTCGCGTCGCTTTCGCGCGCCATGCTGCTCTCGGGCACGTTGACCACGGAGAGGATGCTCTGCCCGTTCTCGCGCAGCAGCTTCATCGCCGCCATGGTATCCGCCGTCTCGCCGGACTGGCTGACGAGGATGGCGGCACCGCCTTCCAGCAGCGGCGGGTTGCGGTAGCGCAGCTCGCTCGCGACATCGGCATCCACCGGGATGCGCGCCAGCTGCTCAATCCAGTAGCGGCCCACCTGCGCGGCGAAGAAGGCCGAGCCGCAGGCGGTCATGGTGATGCGCGGCACGCGCGCCGCGTCGAAGGGCAGGCGGGGGAGGTTCACTTCCAGCGTGCGCGGGTCGAGATATTGCCGCAGCGTGTCGCCCAGCACGGCGGGGTGCTCGTGCAGTTCCTTCTCCATGAAGTGGCGGTAGTTGCCCTTGCCGGTCGCGGCCCCCGAGACGGCGGTGACCCGCACCTCACGCGTCACCGGATTGTCGTGGATGTCGAAGAAGCGCGCGTCGTTCTCGGAGAGGATCGCCCAGTCGCCCTCCTCCAGATAGGCGATGCGGCGGGTGAGCGGGGCGAGCGCCAGCGCGTCGGAGCCCACGAACATCTCGCCCTCGCCGAAGCCGACCGCAAGCGGCGCACCCTGGCGGGCCACGATCAGCGTCTTGGCCTCGCCCGCGAACATCATGGCCACGGCGAAGGCGCCCTGCACGCGCTTCAGCGCCGCGGCGGCGGCCTGCTCCGGCGTCATCCCCTGGGCCAGCAGGTCATCGAGCAGCAGGCAGAAGGTTTCGGTGTCGGTTTCCGTCTGGAAGACGGCGCCCTTCGCTTCCAGCTCGTGCCGCAGCTCGGCGTAGTTCTCGAAGATGCCGTTATGCACCACCGCCACGCGCGCCGTGGCATGGGGATGCGCGTTGCGCTCAACCGGCGCGCCATGCGTGGCCCAGCGCGTATGGCCGATGCCGGTGGTGCCGCTCAGCGGCGATTCCGCGAGCACCTGGGCCAGGTTGTTGAGCTTGCCCTCGGCGCGGCGGCGCTGCACCTCGCCCTCCACCAGGGTCGCGATGCCCGCGCTGTCATAGCCGCGATATTCCAGGCGGCGCAGCGCCTCCAACAGGCGGGGGGCGGCCGCTTCACGGCCGACGACGCCGACGATTCCACACATGCGATCGAAATCTCCCGGTTGGAGCCTATTTGCCCTTGAAGCCACGGCCCGGCTTGTTCACCTGCCGCCCGCGCGCCACGGCCAGCGCGTCATCCGGCACGTCCTCCGTCACGACGCTGCCGGCCGCCACAAGCGCGCGGTCGCCCACGCGGACGGGCGCCACCAGCGCCGTGTCGCTGCCGATGAAGGCGCCGGCGCCGATCACGGTGCGGTGCTTGTTCACGCCATCATAGTTGCAGGTGATGGTGCCGGCGCCGATGTTGGAGCCGGCGCCCACCGTCACATCCCCCAGATAGGTCAGGTGATTGGCCTTGGCACCCTTGCCGAGGCTCGCCGCCTTCAGCTCCACGAAATTGCCGACATGTGCCCCTTCGCCCACCTCGGTGCCAGGGCGCAGCCGCGCATAGGGCCCGATGATCGCCCCGCTGCGCACCACGCATTGCTCGAGATGCGAAAAGGCGCGGATCGTCACCCCCTCTTCGACCGTGACGCCGGGCGCGAAGACGACATGCGGCTCCACCACCACGTCCCGCCCCAGCTGCGTGTCCCAGGCGAGGCAGACGGTCTCGGGCAGGGTCAGCGTCGCACCGCCCAGCATGGCGGCCTCGCGCAGCTTGGCCTGCACCTCCGCCTCGGCGGCGGCGAGCTCGGTGCGGCTGTTGATGCCGCGCAGCTCGGCCTCCGGCGCCTCCACGGCGCGGTTGCGGCGGCCCTCGGTGCGGGCGGCGCCCACCACGTCGGTCAGGTAGAATTCGCCCTGCCGGTTGTCATTCTTGAGGCCCGCGAGCCAGCGCGCGAGATCGGGCCAGGCGGCGCAGACCACGCCCGCATTGCACAGGCCGATGCCGCGCTCTGCTTCGTTCGCATCCGCCCATTCGACGATGCGCTCGACTTCGCCCGCCGCGTCCTGCACCACGCGGCCATATCTGGCAGGGTCCGTGGGGCGCATGGCGAGCAGCGTGAGGTCCGCCTCCGTCCGCGCCGCCACGAGGCGCTGCAGCGTGGCGGGCGAGATCAGCGGGTTGTCGCCATAGAGCACCGCGACATCGCCGGTGAACCCCTCCAGCAGGGGTGCCGCCATGCGGGCGGCGTGGCCGGTGCCCAGCCGTTCGGCCTGGACCACGCTCGCATGCGGCAGCACGGCCTTCTGCAGCTCCGGCATGCCCGGCCCTGCCACCACGATGATCCGCTCGAACACCGTCTCGCAGGCGGCGATCAGGTGGTTGATCATCGGCCTGCCGGCGATGCGATGCATCACCTTGGGCATGGCGGACTTCATGCGGGTGCCCTGGCCCGCCGCGAGGATGATGGCTGCGCGCATCATCCAGGCGTAGCCGCCCCGGCCCCTGCGCCGCAACCCCGGCGGCGGATGACGCTTTCTTGCAGCGCGTAACGCCCGGGGCTTTCTTGCCCGGCGCCGGCCTGGCGGCTACCACGCTTCCATGCCGCTCGCCATCTTTGATCTCGACGGAACGCTGGTGGACAGCGCGCCTGACCTCCGCGCCGCGCTGAACCGCCTGATGGCGGCGCAGGCCGAGGCTCCCTTCGCCCTGCCCGATGTGGCGGCGATGATCGGTGACGGCGCCCGCGCGCTACTGGTCAAGGCCTTCAACGCCCGGGGCCGGAGCTTCGACGAGGCGCTGCTTCCCGGCTTCCTGGAGGATCTCGAGGCCAATTCCGCGGTTCTGACGCGCCCCTATCCGGGCATGGTGGCGGCGCTGGAGGCCTTGGCCGCGCGCGGCTGGCGGCTTGCCGTCTGCACCAACAAGCCCATTGCGGCCACGCGCGCCCTGCTGGCCGAACTCGGCCTTGCGCCGCATTTCGCGCTCGTCCTGGGCGGCGACAGCCTGCCCATGAAGAAACCCGATCCTGGCCATGTCCGTGGCGTGCTGGAGGGTCTGGGCGTCGCCGCCGCAGACGCGGTGATGATCGGCGACCATCAGAATGATATCCGGGCCGCGCGTGGCGCCGGCGTGCGCAGTGTCTTCGCCGCCTGGGGCTATGGCGATGGCGCGGGCGCGGATCTCATCGCTGCCACGCCGTCAGCGCTGCCCGCGCTCCTCGGATAGTTCCACCAGGCTTGCCTGGATGGTGCCCCACCAGCGGCTGGCGATCTCGACCTGAACGGGGATCGCGGGCGCGCCCGGCTGCGTCACGCCGAAGACCAGCGTGCTGCGCGTCGGCCGGCTCGTCTCCTCGATGGGGCGGTCGAGCGGGATGCCGGCGATGGGACGGCTCTCGACGTCACAGCGCAGCAGGCCGCGATCCGAGGCCAGCACGACGGGATGTGTCCTGACCTCGAACTCGGTCACGCGCCGGCCGTCGAAAGTGCGGGCGCGGACGTCGCACCGCGCCGTCTCCCGCACATGGGCCGTCAGCAGGACGATGGCCGAGAGCGGGTCGATATGGCCGCGCCGCGCGTCATCGGGCACAGGGGTGCGCTCCATGTCCTGCGCGGGTTCGAGCGTTGCGACGCGCGCCGTGCCATCCGGTGCGTAGTCCAGGACCGTGCGGCGTGCCGCGCCGCGCCAACTGCCCTCCGTCTGGTAGCGGCGGGGCTGGGTGGCGCCAGGGTGGAGCAGCCCATCGCTGCGCGCCTGGGTCTCGGATCGGATGAGCCAGGCGGCGACGCCCCGCGTGCGGGAGCGTGTCTCGATGCTGTAGGGCGTGCCGGCGGGCCCGAGGGTGAAGCGCACCTCCGCATCGGCCACAGTGATTCCCGCCGCGGTGATGGTGTAGGTCGCGCGCCATCGCTCGGCGGAGGCCGGGGCCGCGAGAAGCAGCAGGGCAAGGGCGATGCGCGCAAGCATGTGTTAACATGTAGGCCGTGCGCCTTGCGGCGCAACCGGCTTGACAGGAACGGCGTCCCGCCGCAAAGGGAGCGCCATCGGATGGGCGCGTAGCTCAGCGGTAGAGCACTGCCTTCACACGGCAGGGGCCACAGGTTCAATCCCTGTCGCGCCCACCATCCAAATCAATTACTTAGCCCCTACCTCAGATCGCTCGGCACAAGCCGGGGTAACACCGGGGTAACAGCCGTCACGGCAAGCGCGGACCCCGCCACCGTGCTACCCTGGCGACATGCCCACGCCTCGGAAGAAGCCCCTCCCCAAGAGCCTACGCGCCGTCCGGGCCATCCACCCTGGCGACCCGCACCAACCGCACGTCGGCAACCTTTCGGCCCTTCGGGCACGGCTCCTTGCCCTCATAGACGCGGACGATGCGGCGCTTGACGCCTTGGAGGCCGGCACCGTCTCGAAGGACCAGGCGTGGGCGATGATCGAAGGGGCTATGGACGCGCTCACGCGCGCTCTGCTTGGTCTGGACCCGGACGTGGGGCATCTGCCGGCCTGGAACGCTCCCGGCGCCATAGACGCGCACCTGAGGCGGGTTCTGAACCTGCCGGACGGGCCGCCAGAGGATGCGGTCAAGACAGCGCTGGCGAAGCTGCTTCACGTCTCGCGCCAGGTCAGGACCGATACGGGCAAGGGGAGCAAGGATGCCGAGACGGGCAGCGCGGTCCTCATCCACTTCATCGGCCTAACGGCCGCTCATCTGCTTGGGGAATCCCCGCCGCCGGCCTGAGGGTCAGCCCTCGCCGGCAGCCGGCCCGTAGCGCAGCCGCCAGTCGTTGAGGTCCGCCGCCTGCTCCGGAGCGACCGTGACCGCGACCCGGCCCGTCCATCCCGTTGCAGCCCGCCAGGCCGCGACCCGCGCGGCGATCTCGGCATCCGAGAGCCGGTAGCCCTCCATGTGCAGCCATCGCACGGCCCCGGCCTGCCCTCGACCGGCAGCACGTTCCAAGCGCGCGACGCGCCCCGCCAGCTCAGAGCGCCGCACTGCCCACCCCCTGCCGCTCCGCCTCAAGCGCCGCGATCCGCTCGGCCAAGTCTGCCAACTGCACCGCGCCGGCATGGCGCTCCACAAGGCCGGCAATCGCGCCCGCTTCGTCGGGCGCCAGGTGACCACGGGCCACTTCCTCCGCCAGCCGCGCCAGCGCCTCGCCATGGGCGCCAGGTGCTCGCAGATCGGGCAGGGGAACGGTGACGCGCCGTGTGCGGGGGGCTGGCCACGTCCGCGCTAGGACCAGTTCAGCCGCGCGCGCATCGCCAGCAAGCGCCCGATCAAGCACCTGGCGCAGCACCTCGCCCGCGTCGCGCTCCGCCAGCTTGTCCAACTTCAACAGCGCCGCCGGGCGGCTCCCGCGCTTGCTGCCGCCCGGACACCCACTCACGCCGGGAGCGAAGCGCCCGCGCTGGCGACGCGGGCCGCCTGCATTCTCAGGCTCCGCCCCCTCAGGCGGCATTGGGTCGCCAGGCCATTCGCTCGGCCGCTTCCAGCGCAATCCGCATCTCAACAGCCTGGTCAACGCCCGGGACCGCGATCAACACCACCTCCGCGAACGGTTCATCGCTCGCGGTTGGACGACGCGGCAGGCGGAAGTGTCGCGTGTCGGCAAGCACGCTGGCGTTCGTCGCCGCCTGGATCGCACGCAGCGCCCCAAGGTGCCCATAGAGCGCCGCCAGCGCCGCCGCGTAGCCTTCCGCGTGCGGCGAAGCCGCCGCGCTTCCCCATCGCCGGAGGGCTTCGCCGGCAGCCTCCCGCGCCGCGATGATCGCGGCCTCAAGGCGCACGCGCTCGCGCCGCGCGGCTTCGCCGCGTCGCTCGGCCTGGCGCACCGCCTCACGGGCCGCCTGAGCATCACGGGCAAGCTTGTCCGCCTGCTCCTGCGGGATGCGGGCCAGCAGCGCGTCACCCTCGCCAGCCTCAGCCGCTTCGGTGGCCCGGGCCGCCTCCACGCGCAGCGCAGGCAGGGCGGATGAGCACTCAGATTCGATCCGCTGCGCCTGGTTATGCTCGACCATGAGCTTCATGAACCCCGAGCACTCGACCGGCAGTTCAGGCAGGGGGGCCGCCTCCAACTCCATCGCTTCGCGCATCATCGGGCAGCCTCCCGCCGCGCCATCGCCAGCTTCACCAGCGGATGCCCCGCGCCCTTCATCAGCACGACGTGGCACCCGGGCGAGGCCGGCTGATCCACCAGCGACACTTCGGTAATCACCGGCCGGAGGCGATGCTTCGCCGCCGCCGCTCGCGCCTTGGCGATCTCGACCAACGGATGATCGCCGCCCCCCTTCTTCACGTCCTCGGGCTGCGCCTCCGGCGCCCCCGGGCGCTTGCCCGGCAGCATCCCGGCCGCCGCGCCGGTTGCGTGCAGGAGGCGCTGCGCCTCCTTGAACAGCCGCGATGCCTCCCGATAGTCCGCCAATTTCTGAGCCTGAGTCGCCATCTATATCGCCTCCATTGCCTGAGAAAATCCGCAGCCGACCAACGGAAAGCGGCCGGCGTCGCCCGTCGCCATCCACCACCAGGTGACGGCCTCGCCCTTCGACGCCAGCCGCGACGCGGCCGGCCGGGACTGATGTTTTCGCGCAGTAGGCGAGCCATCCGCGCAACTGCACCACGTTCGTTGACACGATCTCGCGCCAGCGCCCCGGCTCCGGTCTATCAGCCATCCAGAGCAAGCCGCCCGGCAGCTTCGCCGCCGCATCGCCCCGATACTCCTTGGCGAGAAAGGCTCGGACGAAGCGCCAGAGGTCCCAGCCCTCCGAGCGCGGCACGACCAGCGCCAGATGCAGATGCACGCCCCGGCGCGGCTCATATTCAGCGCAGCACCACCCGCGCAGGCTACGCCCGCGCCGCCGCTGCCAGTCCGCCACCGCTCGAAGAAGCCGACGCCGAAGCGCACCAACCGCCCGCGCCTCAGCCTCAATCCGCCGCCCGGACCAGTCCCCCGGATGGTCACGCCCGATGCTCCCGCCCGCAGCGCGCGGCGAGATGCCCAGCCGAACGACGCCCTCACCGCGTGCCATCGCTTCCGCGATGACACGCTCACCAGCGGCGATGAGATGACCCACCTTATAGGCGACACTCGCAGAAGCATCCCGGAGGGCGCCATTTCCCGCAGATTTCCGGGGCTTTCCGCGCGATGCGCTGCGCGTCGAAACTTCGCGGTAACTGACGGACCGCGCGCCGGTTCCTTCACCGAAGTTTGCTCCGCCAGGGTAGTCACCCGCAGGCGGGCCGCCATCACGGGGCATCCCCGCGATACTGCTTGTCTAGACGAATCGGGCGCGATAGACTGCAACCTTCTCCGGAAATGGGCATGTGACTTCACCGGCTCGGGGTTCCCTCCCCCGAGCCGGCCCCCACTGGCACGCTTGAAGTCAGGCCGGAGCATCACTCTCGGCCGGCAGGCCCATCGCCGCGATGGCGAGGGCGCGATGCACGCCATCTTCGTAATCGGCGCCCTTCGTCCGCGCTTCCAGCAGCAGGGCGACGATATGCGCCGGCTCGCCAGTCTCACGCGCGCGGCGGATCGCCTCGCGCGTGTCCGCCTCACCGATCTCGGCCGCGACGCCGTAACCGGACAGGATCGCCATTACGCGGCCCGGCGCGCGTCGCGCTCGGCCGTGCTGGCGCAGCGCGCCGATGCGGTCCGCTCGGCCCATTCCAGCAGATCGGACCAGCGATAAAGCGCCCGCCCATTGAAGGTGCGGAACGGCGGGCCACCCCCGCGCGTGGCCTTCGTCGCCAGCGTCGCGGGCTTGATCAGGAAGCCGGCGGCAGTCAGGGCCTCCGCCGCCGCCTTCCGGATCAACAGGGTGTCGGGGTGCAAGGTCATGGTGCGATCTCCGCGCTATTGCCCCTCCGGTGTGGCGATATTTGCGCGGCCAATCTACCGATTTTTTCTGATTACTTTGCCTTGCACCGTTCGATTGCGATTTTGCCCGATTAGTCCGAACAAAGAATCGCAATCCATTGCGATATTGCCCACGTATTCTTGCGATGCGCCCTCAGGCGCCCGCCGCGTGAAGCTGGATGATCTCGGCCCCCGAATTCGCGGCCGGGTCCATTCGGCGCGCGGTTTCGTCCGCGACCTTATCCGCAGCCGCCAGCAGCACATCGTCCGCGTGATGGATGTAGTCCGGCGTCACGCCGCCGCCTCGGGTCTGGTGACCGATCATGGCGCCCACTGTCAGTTCGCCCATCTTGAGGTCGCTCCCCGCCACACTGGCGAAGCTGTGACGCAGCACATGCGCCGTCACGTCGGGCGGTAGCCCTCCAAGCTTGACAATGCGTGCCATGAATTTCTTGAAGCCGGTCATCGTCGTTTCACCGCGCGACGGCGGGAACACCAGCGCCTCCGGCTCGCCGCCTGTGGCAGCCTTCTGGGCAGCAAGCACCTCACATGCCCGCCGCGAGAGCGGGCGCATGCTGAACCCCGTCTTGGTGTCAGGGAGGAGCGCAGTGCGCCACTCAAGGTGGAGGTCGCGCCAGCGTAGGTTGATTGCCTCGCCGCTGCGCCAGCCGGTCAGGGCCAGGAAGCGCGCGGCAGCGACGGCATGCGGCCACATGCCCGCCTCCGAAGCAGCCACCAGCCCATCATGCAGCCGGCGATACTCATCATCTGAAAGGCGCCGCTTCCGCTTGCCATCGGCCGGGCGCAGCACGCCACGGGCGGGATTGTCGGGGCAGATGCCCACCTTCACGCCATAGGCGAAAACGGCGCCCAACAGGCCGATGGTGCGGCTCGCTGTGCCCATGCCGCCGCGCACATTCCGGAAGGCGTGCGCCTTCTCCAACTTTTCGCGCCGATGCGTCTTGCCGTCCGCCACCGCATACATGAACGATTCAAGATCGGACGTGGTGACGCTCCGCGCCTTCCTGTGACCCAGCAGGGGCAGGATGTGGGCATCAATCCGGCTCTGGTCTGTCGCAAGCGTGCTGGCCTTCTTGGTGCCGCCTCGCCGCGTGGGCAGCCGCCCTGCCTTTGCGGCACGCATGTAGGACTCGCACAGTTCCTTGATGGTCGGGGCCTCGCGCGCCTCGCGCTTGGCGGCGGCAGGGTCAGCACCGCCGGCAGCCTCGGCCAAGATCGTCCGCGCCTTCGCCCGGGCCGTCTCAGGCGTCCAGGGGGCGCCGTGGGTTCCGATGGTGAAACGCCGCTGCCGGGCTTCGGCCGTTCTGAACATGACGAAGTAGCTCACGCCCGGCCCCGAGCGCCGCCGGACACCAAACCCCGGCAGTCCGCCCGGCCCGTCGAACAATTCCGAGTGAGGCGCCAGCGCCCGCACCTCCCGCAGTCCAATCTTCCCCACCGCTGCCGCCATGATCGCCCCCGCAGATGCTCCCCCGTGCGGGGTAACACCGCCGGGGTAACAGCGGGGTAACAGCTATCGGCATGCCGACGCAACAGAAAGCGATAGACAGATAATCGCGTCATGGCAAAGGCGATTGATTCGGATCATAATTTCCGAAGACGAATAGTCGTATCGAAGCCGCGCAAAGCAGGGGCCTTGCCTTCACACGGCAGGGGCCACAGGTTCAATCCCTGTCGCGCCCACCATCCGACCTTCTCCTCATGTGGCGATGTGAGGCCGACTGGCCCGCGCGAGACGCTGACCGGAAAAGCGCGCCCCACCCACCTGCGGATGAGCCGGGCGGAGCCCGCAGCATGTTGCGTCAGGGCGGGAAGGGCGAAGCGCTGACCCATCCTCTCCGCCAGGATTTGATCACGCTTCAGACCTCGCTGAGAGGCTGGTTCACGCCTTTGGCGATGCCACCAAAGGCGATCAGACTCTAGCGAAAGGCCCAGCGCAGGGTCTCGGCCAGGCCGCGCGTGCCGGCGCGCAGGAGCGGGCGGCCGAGCGCTGGATTGGCCAGCCCATGCATGTGCCTGGCCCAGTCGGGCAACAGGTCGATTGCCGCCTGGTTGCCCAAGGCCTGCAGGGGCGCGGTCAGCGGCGCGCGGCTGGCCGGCTGCAGCAGGAAGCGACGCACCTCCCGCGTGCGGGCGTCACTGCGCAGGGCGCCACGACCCTCGGTGATCAGCCGTGCCGCCGCGGCGGCGTCGCGCGGAACCGGATCGGCGCCAAGACGTTCGCCGATTTCCGCCATCTCGGCGAAGTAGCGGTCCCGGTCCGCACGGCCCATGCCTGGCTCGCCATAGCGCCGCCAGGCCGCGAGGAAGCTCGTCGCCTCCGTCACATGCACCCAGGCCAGCAGCATGGGGTCATTCGCGCGGTAGGGCGTGCCATCGGGCAGCGTGCCGCCCACCCGTTCATGGATGGCCCGCACGCGCCTGATCGCGGAGAGCGCCTCCTCCTGCCCGCCATAGGTGGTCAGTGCGATGAAGCGCGCGGTGCGGCGTAGCCGGCCATGGAGATCGGTGCGGAAGCTGGAATGGTCCCAGACGCCGGCCAGCACCGCCGGATGCAGCATCTGCAGCAGCAGGGAGGAGATCCCGCCCACCATCATCGAGGTGACGTCGCCGTGCACACGCCATGCGACCGAGCGCGGGCCGAACAGACCATCGGGCCGGCGCGGCACCGGCGCCTCCCCCCGCGCGCGATCATTGAACAGCGCCACCACCCGGGCGGCGATGGCGTCCTTGATCGGTTGGGCGGGATGGGGCGTCGCACGGGCCATGGCTGCGATATGGGGCACCGCTCCGCGATGGGGAGGGCCGCTTGCGGGCTGGCGGCGGCGCCCCCATTCCAGCGACATGCAAAAGGAACCTTCCACCTCCGCGATCGTCATCGGCGCCAGTGGCGGCATCGGCGCAGCGCTGGCCGACGAACTGGAGCGGCGCGGCCAGCCGGTGCGGCGCCTCGGGCGGCGGACCACGCCCGCCCTCGACCTGCTGGACGAGGCCAGCATCGCCCGCGCGGCGGCCGAGACCGGGCCGGGCCTGCGCCTCGTCCTGGACGCGACGGGCTTCCTGCACGACGGGCACTTCCAGCCGGAAAAAAGCTTTCGCCAGCTCGACCCGGCTCACATGGCGCGGAGCTTCGCCCTCAACGCCACGGGTCCCGCTCTGCTGATGAAACATTTCCTGCCCCTGCTGGCGCGTGATGGTCGCGCCGTCTTCGCCACGCTCTCGGCGCGGGTGGGCAGCATCGCGGACAACCGCCTGGGCGGCTGGACCAGCTATCGCGCGGCGAAGGCGGCGCTGAACCAGATCACGCGCACTTGCGCGATCGAACTGGCGCGCACCCGCCCGCAGGCCATCTGCGTCGCGCTGCACCCCGGCACGGTGGACACGTCGCTCTCAGCCCCTTTCGCCAAGGCTGGGCTGGAGGTGCAGCCGGCCGTGCTGGCCGCGGGACGGCTCCTGGACGTGGTGGCCGCGCTGACGCCGGCCGACAATGGCGGCTTCTTCGATCATCATGGCCGGCCCATTCCCTTCTGAGGCGCTCAACCGCCCAGTTGGGCCAGCTCGCGCTCCAGCTCGGCGATCTCGGCCCGCGTCTGGGCGAGGAAATTATCGCGCTGACTGATCTCCGCCTCGGTCTTCAGGTGCCACCCGAAGGCCGTGGTGATGTCCTGCCGCTTGCGGCGGATCAGGGCGCGCAGGTCGTCTCGCCGCGCCGCGCGCTCCGCCGTATCGGCGGGTTCACCCGGCGGGGCGGGGGTGGGGATGCTGGCGGGGGGCGCCGCCGTCTGGCCCGCGCTGCCGGGCCAGTCCTTGCCCAAGCGCGCCAGCTCCGCCGGCATGGTGTCGGGCCATAGGGCACCGTCGCGCGCGAGCCGGGCGAAGATCGCGATCAGGGCGGACCAGCGCAGCTCGGCCAGACGGCGGGCGGCCCGCCGCCGCGCGGCACCGTCCGGGGCCAGCCCCAAAGGTGCGCGGCCCAGCGACTCGGCCTCCTGCCGGAAGGCTTGGGCGGCCCGGGCGCCATGAGCCGTCGCCAGGAAGGCGGCAACATCCTCGAGCCCTGGCCGGTGTGGCAGGCTACGCCGGTGCCGACGCCAGCCGGACATCACCTCGCGCGCCACGATCCGGGCCTCCAGGCGCTCCATCGCGGTCAGGCTCAGGGTCTCCGCGAACCAGTCGTAGAGCCAGGCCAGATGGTAGGCGACCCAGCGCGCCCCCTCGGCCAGCGCTTCTCCCTGGTGCCGCAGGCGCAATGCGAGCCAGGCCGCGGGCGGCAGGGCAAGCCCGCCCAGCGCGAGAGAGGCCTCGCCGGAGCTGGCGAGGAGCACCGCCATAGTGGCCAAGCCCAGCATGGCGGCGTCCATGGCGAGGGTTGCCAGCGTGGCGAGCTTGCCCGCGATGCGGCGCGGCCCCCTCTGGCGCTCGCGCAGCAGGACGCGCGAGCGCAGCAGCAGGGCCCGGGCCTCGGGTCGCTGCTCGGCGATCCCACTGCGTTCGAGCATGGTGATCAATTGGTGCAATTCCTGCACCGAGTGGCGGGTCGGCATGCTGGACAAGGCGTGCTCCGGCGGGATGAGTGGTCCCGCACGGGGCTTCGCACAACCGGATGAGGGCTTCGTTAAGCCATCGGTGCGCCGGGCTCGGCCGCTTGCCCGCGCTCGTTCTGCGTCGTTGGCCCGCGCTCGGTCAGGTCCAGGCCGAAATACTCGAGCGGCCAGTAGTTCGATAGCTTGGCGACGAGGGTGACCGGGGAGCCCACACAGGCCGAATTGTAGGCGAAGGCGGCTTCGTTGAACGCCTCGGCGGCGGCGCTGATCCGTTCGGCCGCCTGCTCGAAGGCATCGGCGAACTGTGCGAGGCGCGCGGTGTCCACCTGGTCCGGAAAGGCCTCGCCATGGATCAGGGCTTCGATGATCGCAGTCTCGAGCGCGTGTTCCGCGGCGCCGGCCGCCTGGGGCGAGAGGTCCGCCACCAGCGCAGCCTTGCGGGCCTTGACCAGGTTCTGCAGCGGTCGCTGCGACTTGCGCGGCAGCGGTTCCAGCGTCTTGACGAGGGGCGTGACCAGCGCGTGCCGGCGCTGCAACGCGGCGGCAAGGGGGGGCCATGCCTCGACCGCCGCCGTATGCAGGCGCTTCAGCCGCGCACGGATCAGTGTGCCCCATCCCAGGAGGACCACCAGCACCGCCGGGATCACCCACTCCATCGCAGCCCGCCCTCCTTCCGCTTCTCCTTGCGATGCTAAAGCGCTTTGGCCGCGATGGGGGAGGGGGGCGCCGCGCTTGCGTCCGCGGCCGGGATGCCCTAATCCCCGGCCTTCAACGGCTGGGCAGCCATCGCCGCCTGCCGCATCCCGGAAAGCCCGACATGAAGCCCGACACGCACCCCGCCTATCACGAGATGACCGTCATCATGACCGACGGCACCACCTTCAAGACCCGCACCGCGGGCGGCAAGCCGGGCGACACGCTGCGTCTCGACATCGACCCGAAGAGCCATCCGGCCTGGACGGGCGTGCAGCGCATCCTGGATACGGGCGGCCAGGTCGCCAAGTTCAACAAGAAGTTCGCCGGGATCGGCATGCGCAAGGGCTGAGGCCCGCGCCATTTGCGGTTTCGGGAGCCGCCCTGGCCATCGGCCAGGGCGGTTTTCGTTGTTGACCTCCCCCCTCTTGAAAGCTTGGCCGCCGCATTCCAGATCGTTGTCGTCGAGGCGCCGTCAGGGCCTCGGCGTGGATCCGGCCAAGGCATCGCCCGCTCTGGGGATGCGCAAGGCGGAACACTCAACCCGGACCTTGCTACCGCAGGAGGTTCTTGATGAACGCCGTTGATTTCTCCCCGCTTCTCCGCACCGCCATCGGTTTCGACCGCTTCGCCCGCCTGTTGGACGGCGCGCGCGTCCAGGCGGAATCGCCCGCCTATCCGCCCTACAACATCGAGGTGACCGGCGAAGACAGCTACGTGCTGACCATGGCCGTCGCCGGCTTCGGCCCGGATGACCTGGAACTCGTCGTGCGCGAGGACACGCTCTTCATCTCGGGCAAGGCCCCGCAGGGCGAGGGCGAGGCGCGCCGCTACGTCCATCGCGGCATCGCCGGCCGTGCCTTCGAGCGCCGCTTCGTCCTGGCCGACCACCTGGTCGTGCAGGGCGCGCGCATCGAGAACGGCCTGCTGCATGTCGCCCTGCAGCGCGTGGTGCCCGAGGCGCTGAAGCCCCGCCGCATCCCGATCTCGGCCGGCGCTGCCCAGCCGGCACCGAGCCGGCCCGTGGCGATCGAGCAGGCGCCCCAGGCCGCGTAAGCTCCTTCCCGAGCTTACCAGGCGCATGGACCGGGAAAGGGGGGCGCGAGCCCCCCTTTTCTCACTCCGGCGGCTTGCGGAAGAACGCCTCGGCCGCGGCGCGATGGCTGCCCGCGGTCAGGATAGCCGCCTCGGCCCGGGCGATTTCCGCCTTCAACTCGGCGATATAGGCGCGCAGGTCCGCCTCCGACCAGCCTTCCAGCCGGGGCGGCTGCAGCCCCTCCCGGGGCCTGGGCCGGGGATCATCCTCGAAGATCACGCGATTTCTCCTCTCCTGGCGGGGCTGCTCCTGCGCGGGGGGTGACAGTCCCCGGGGGGGAACAGTATAGGGCATGCACAGACCGGGTGTGGGCCCCAAGGTCCCCCCGCCCACTCACGGAACCAGACCTTTCTCTCTCGGAAACACTGACATGGCCCAGCCCCTGATGCCCAAGGCAACCGCCGTGTGGCTGATCGAGAAGACCTCGCTCTCCTTCGAGCAGATCGCTGACTTCGTTCAGATGCACCCGCTCGAGGTCCAGGCTATCGCCGATGGCGAGGTGGCGCAGGGCATCATCGGGTATGATCCGGTGGCCAACATGCAGGTGACGCGCGAGGACATCGCGCGCTGCGAGGCCGACCCCACGGCGCGACTGGTGCTGGCCGCGCCCGCGGTGCCGGTGGCCAAGGGCCGCGGCAAGGGCGGGCGCTACACGCCCGTCGCCAAGCGCAATGACCGTCCGGACGGCATCGCCTGGCTGCTGCGCAACCATCCGGAACTCCCGGATGTGCAGATCGGCAAGCTGCTCGGTACCACCAAGGAGACGATCCAGAAGGTGCGCGACCGTACCCACTGGAACAGCGCAAACATCAAGCCGCGCGACCCGGTCATCCTGGGCCTCTGCACGCAGGGTGCGCTCAACAGCGCCGTCACCGTCGCGCAGGAACGCCTGCGCGCCGAAGGCATCGCCATCCCGCTGCCCGTCCCGGCGGAACCGGAATAGGCGAGGGCAACGCGCGCCCGGTCAGGCCGGGCGCGGCGCCGTCGGCCTCAGTGGGAGCGTCGCAGCCGCTCCATCTCTTCCTTCAGGTGCAGCTTTTCCAGTTTCATCTTGGCGATGGCCGCATCATCCGGGCGGGGACGCGCACCCTCATGGGCGATGCGGGTCTCGATTTCGGCGTGACGGGTTTCCAAGGCGCGAATCCTGGGGGCATGCATCATGCGTGGGCATCCTCTTTCGATTTCGCCCGGGCGGGAACGCCCACCCGGGGCATCACCAGCGCGCGCGCTCTGTTGCCAGCGCGCCAAGCCATGCTATCCCCTTTTCGCTGGCTGAGGGAAAAGATTTCGTTTCCCGAGCCGGCCGAATTTCCAGCCCTCGCGATCAGGATGGCGGCACATACGGATGCTTGAAGACCGCGAAGCCCTGCTCCGCCGACTGCACGAACTGCGCAGCGAGCACCGCGACCTCGACACCGTGATCGCCCGGCTTGAGACCGGCCTGGGCGACCAGTTGCAGATGCAGCGGCTGAAGAAGCGCAAGCTGAAGCTCAAGGACGAGATCGCCTGGCTCGAGAGCCAGCTCGTCCCCGACATCATTGCCTGACACAGGACCAGCATCATGGCAGAGAGCGCGCCCCGCGTGGGCGTCATCATGGGCAGCCGTTCCGATTGGGAGACGATGCGCCATGCCGATGAGACCCTGACGGCGCTCGGCATCGCGCATGAGTGCCGGGTCGTCTCGGCGCATCGCACCCCGGAGCGTCTGTTCGAATACGCCAGCACGGCGCGGGATCGGGGAATCCAGGTCATCATCGCCGGCGCAGGCGGGGCTGCCCACCTGCCGGGCATGGCCGCGAGCATGACGGCGCTGCCGGTACTGGGCGTCCCGGTCGAGTCGCATGCCCTCAAGGGCATGGATTCCCTGCTCTCCATCGTGCAGATGCCAGGCGGCGTGCCGGTCGGCACGCTCGCGATCGGCAAGGCGGGCGCCATCAACGCTGCGCTGCTGGCGGCCTCCATCCTGGCGCTGGCCGATCCGGCGCTGGCCGGGCGGCTGGATGCATGGCGCGCACGCCAGACGGAGGGCGTACCGCATGACCCGGCCTGACGCGGCGCTGCCGCTGGGCGCCACCATCGGCATCCTGGGCGGCGGGCAATTGGGGCGTATGAGCGCGATGGCGGCCGCCCGCCTCGGCTATCGCTGCCACATCTTCGCCCCCGAGGCCGATTCCCCGGCCATGCAGGTCTCTGCCGCCGCCACCGTGGCGGCCTATGAGGATGTGGAGGCGCTGCACCGCTTCGCGGCCGCGGTGGATGTCGTCACCTATGAGTTCGAGAACGTGCCGGCCACCACCTTGGCCGCGTTGGAGGGCCGCGTGCCTTGCCGGCCTGGCCCGCGTGCGCTGGCGATCTGTCAGGACCGGGTGGCCGAGAAGCGCTTCCTGGCCGAGGCCGGTGTGCCCGTGGCCCCCTGGCGTCCGGTGGCCAGCCTCGCCGAGCTGGAGGGCGCCATCGCCGCGATCGGCCTGCCCGCGGTGCTGAAGACAACCCGGCTCGGCTATGACGGACGCGGCCAGGCCGTGCTGCGGCGGCCCGAGGACGCGGCGCCGGCCTTCGAGCGGCTGTCACCCAAGCCGCTGGTCCTGGAGGCGTTCGTTCCATTCGCCGCGGAGATCTCGGGCATCGCGGCCCGAGGGCTGGATGGGGCGGTGGCCAGCTATGACGCCGTTGAGAATCGGCACCGCCATCACATCCTCGATCTCTCCTTCGCACCGGCGCGGCTGCCTGCCGGGGCGGCACGGGCCGCGCGGGAGAATGTCGCCAAGGTGGCTGTCGCGCTGGAATTGGTCGGACTCGTGGCGCTGGAGATGTTCCTGCTGCCGGATGGATCCTTGCTGGGGAACGAAATCGCGCCGAGGCCGCATAACTCCGGGCATTGGACGATGGATGCGTGCCCGTGCAGCCAGTTCGAGCAGCATATCCGGGCGGTCGCCGGTCTCCCTCTCGGGCCCGTCACGCGGCATTCCGATGCCGTGATGCGCAATCTGGTCGGGCCGGAAGGGCTGGCGGCTTGGCCGCGGCTGGTGGGGCGGGCCGATGTGGTGGCCCACTGGTATGGCAAGCTGGAGGCCAAGCCGGGGCGCAAGCTCGGCCATGCCAACCGCTTGCTGCCACTGGGCGCTCTGGCAGGTCTGGATGACGCGTCCGCTTGTGACGGATTGTGACCTGTGGCCGAAAAGCCAAAGCGCGATGTTGCCTTTGAGCCACAGATGCAGGGAAATGCGGGGCAGGGTGGTGCATTTGCCGGAACACTGGTGTTAAGGTGCCCCCACGCAGCGAGGATTCTCATCCGAGTGATTTCCACAGGGTGTGCCACGCAGCGACCGAACAAACGTTTTGATCTAAGGAGAACGAGGATGAGCCTCAAGAAGGCCCTTATGGCCGCGACGGTTCTGTCGCTGCCCGTGGCCGCCCAGGCGCAGCCGATCTCGGGCCTGTATCTGGGCGCGGGCGTGGGTGCGAACTACCGTGAGAACAACACCGTCAACCCGCGCCTTTCCCCGTCGGGCATCCTGACCGGTCAGGTCGGCGTTGACACCGACTGGGGCTGGGCTGGCGTGATCAGCGTCGGCTGGGGCTTCGGCAACGGCCTCCGCGCCGAACTCGAGGCGAATGTTCGCCAGGGTTCCGTCGGCTCCGCCTCGATCGCCTCGGCGGCCGGCACGCGCGCCGCGACCAACACGGGCGGCCAGATCTATCAGTACGGCCTGATGGGTAACGTGCTGTACGACATCCAGACTGGCTGGCGTCCGGGCGGCGTCTCCATCACCCCGTATGTGGGCGGTGGTATCGGCGTCGTGCAGAACAACTGGCGCAACGTCCGCGCGAGCGCGCCGGGCGTGAACATCACGATGGACGACACCGCCAACAACTTCGCCTATCAGGCGATCGGTGGCGTGGCGTTCGGCATCACGCCGGCCCTGGCGCTGACCCTCGAATACCGCTTCTTCGGCTCCACGCAGCCGGACATCGGCATCCGTGGCCAGATCGTGGGCGGCCCGAACAACGGCGTCCGCCTGCAGGGCAACTATGACGGCGACAACCTGAACCAGTCGGTTCTGGCCGGTATCCGTTATGCCTTCAACGTTCCGACCCCGGCCCCGGTTGCGGCTCCGGCCCCGGCGCCGGCTCCGGCCCGCACCTTCCTGGTCTTCTTTGACTGGGATCGCGCTGACCTGACCGACCGCGCCCGCCAGATCATCGCCGAGGCGGCGACGAACGCCCGTACGGTCCGTTCGACCCGCATCGAGGTGTCCGGCCACGCTGACCGCACCGGTTCCGCGGCCTACAACCAGCGCCTGTCCGTCCGCCGCGCCGAAGCGGTGGCTGCCGAGCTGGTCCGCCGTGGCATTCCGCGCAACGAGATGACGATCCAGGGCTTCGGCTTCGATCGTCCGCTGGTTCCGACGGCGATGGGCGTGCGCGAGCCGCAGAACCGCCGCGTCGAGATCGTCCTGCGCTAAGCCGGACGTCTCCTCAGCGAGACTTCGAAAGGGGTGGCCTCGGCCACCCCTTTTTTTTGGCGGGGCTTTTGTGTGGCGCAATTAAATGTGACTAATTTGCATCATGTGCTTTGAATGTTGTTGCTTGGGTGCCTGAACCCTCACGTTGCGCGTGCATCCAGTCCGAACGCCTGCTAACAACAAGTATGAATTAATTGATTCTTTGCATTTATATATCGGAAGGATGACCATGACGCTCCGCAGATCGACCTTCGCACTGGGTTTGCTCGCCTCGTGCATGATGGCTCCTGGGATCGCCGCCGCGCAGCAGGTGTCCGGCCTGTATATCGCCGGAGGCCTTGGCGCCAGCTGGAAGGAATCCGTTTCCTCCGGCAACAACAACACGGACTGGAATGTGGGTTGGACCGGCGTTGCCAGTGTGGGCTGGGGCTTCGGCAACGGTATCCGCCTCGAGGGTGAGGTGAGCTACCGTGAGAACGAGTTCGATACCTTCACGCGCAACAACCAGCTTTCCAACAGCGTCGGCGGTGTGAACCGCCAGGTCGGCCTGATGGCCAATGCCCTCTATGACATCCCGACGGGGTGGAGCGTGTCGGGCGTGACCATCAACCCCTACATCGGTGGTGGTATCGGTGCCGGCTGGGTGCAGGGCAGCGGCATTCGTGCCGGCTTCCCGGGCGGTGGCTCCTTTACCATCGACAATGGCTCGGGCTGGAACTTCGCCTATCAGGCCATCGGTGGCTTTGCCTTTGGTCTTGGCCAATTCGTTCCCGGTCTGTCGCTGACGGCCGAGTATCGCTACTACGCGACCCTCGACGTCGATTACAGCGGCAGCAACCGGAGCAACGCCGCCTCGGCTTCCAGCCGCGTGTCGGGCTCTGCGTCGAACCAGAACCAGTCGGTCCTGGTCGGCTTCCGCTACGCCTTCAATACGCCGCGTCCCGCTCCGGTTGCGGCTCCGGCCCCGGCGCCGGCTCCGGCCCGCACCTTCCTGGTCTTCTTTGACTGGGATCGCGCTGACCTGACCGACCGCGCCCGCCAGATCATCGCCGAGGCGGCGACGAACGCCCGTACGGTCCGTTCGACCCGCATCGAGGTGTCCGGCCACGCTGACCGCACCGGTTCCGCGGCCTACAACCAGCGCCTGTCCGTCCGCCGCGCCGAAGCGGTGGCTGCCGAGCTGGTCCGCCGTGGCATTCCGCGCAACGAGATGACGATCCAGGGCTTCGGCTTCGATCGTCCGCTGGTTCCGACGGCGATGGGCGTGCGCGAGCCGCAGAACCGCCGCGTCGAGATCGTCCTGCGCTAAGCCGGACGTCTCCTCAGCGAGACTTCGAAAGGGGTGGCCTCGGCCACCCCTTTTTTGTTGATCGTCCGCCCGGTCCGCTGGGCAGCAGACACAAAAAAGGCGGCCCAAAAGGGCCGCCTTCTCCGCTCTGATGAAGCCGGTGGGTCAGCGCGCGGGCGTGGACCGCTGCGGGGTCTGGCGGGGTGCCGGCGCCGGGCAGACAGGCGCCGACAGGGCCTGGTGCACCTGGCGCGTCACCGACACCTGAGCAAGTTCATTGGGGCTATTTGCAGCCATCGCCGCCTGGAAAAGCGGACCCTGCTCGTTACAGAAGAAGCTGCCGCGATCAATGCTGATGCGCGACTGGCTGTTCGCCAGCTCGGTGATGTACTGGTCGAGCTGACGCTGACCCTGTGCGCCTTCCGTCCGGCGGAAATAGGTCCCCAGAGTGCGGAAGGCCGTCCCAAGCTCCGCCTGGTTCTTGCGGACGAACGCGTTGTAGTTGTCGTGCTGGCCGCAAGCGAGGGCGGCCACCAGCAGTTGGCTTTGCAGGGCGCGGATGTCGAAGGCGGTCTTCTCCGCCGGCTGCAGGCAGGCCTGCCGGCTCGTGGCCGATGCGCCGGGCGCCGGCGCGCGCTGGGCGCTCGTGGTTGCGGCAGGCGCGGCCGGCGCAGCGGCGGCCACCGCAGGGGCCGGCGCTGGCCGCGCGGCCGTCGTCGTGGGGGCCGGATCCTGGGTGCAGGCAGCCAGCGCCGAAAGGGCCGCGACGCCCGTGAGAAGGCGCCGTGCCAGAGGGCTCTTTGAAGGCGTCATTCCGCCCAATCTCCCGATTCGGTGGGCCAGCACTCCGCACCCGGCGAATCCAGGCGAAACGGCCATGCTGACCAGAACAGCATCGCCCTTTACACGCTCCAAGGCTGGCCGCGAAGCCTGTTTACGCGGCTTTCCGCGCCGGTTGAGGCAAATCTTGCAAGCGCCTGTCCAGGAACGACAAAACATCGTCCAGTTCCGGCTCCACGGGGCGCATCCAATAGGCCAGTGTTGCGGAGTAGACGGCGGCCAGGGTGGCGCGGCGCGTATACCACGAGAAATCGGCCGACCGATCCCCCGCGGCATGCCAGATCGCCGAAGCCGTGCGCGCCAGGAGGCGCAGGGCAAGCGGCGCGTTCCAGGGCAGCGCCAACAGCGCCAGGGCCCCGCGCAGGGCGTCACGATCCGGCTGGAGCAGGCGCAGGCGCAACTCCACCACGCGACGGATGCGCTGCGGTGTCCGCAGCACCGCGAGATCCTCGGCGGCGGCTGCCGCATCCATGCGCCCATCCACCAGCGCGAGCCACGCATCAACCGCCCCCGTCACACCCCGCGGGAAGGCGCTGGAGAGGAGTTCAGCCGGCTCGCCGCAGTCGGCAAGCGCGCGGCGCAGCGTCTCGCGGCTCCAACCCTCGGTGCGGGCGCGCCGCACGGCGGCTTCGATCCAGGCGGTTTCGGTCATGCGGATTCCTCCGGAAAACGGGCCAATTCCTCGATGAAGCCGAGTCGGGCCAGATCGGTCATGCGGCTGAGATAGAAGAGGCCATCCAGGTGGTCATTCTCGTGCTGGAGAACCCGCGCGGCGATCCCTTCGGCCTCGCCCTGCACCGGGCGCCCCTCATGGTCCAGGCCACGCCAGGCAACCCGCGCCGGGCGCTCCACCTCGCCGCGCAGGCCAGGGATGGAGAGGCACCCCTCCCAGGCGCGCGCACGCTCCTCCCCCAGCGGCGTGATCTCGGGATTCATGAGCACACGCAGTTCTTGCCCGTCGCGCCAGAGGAAGAGGCGCAGCGCCCGGTGCACCTGCGGCGCGGCGAGCCCGATTCCACCCGCATCGGCCAGCGTCTCGGCCATGTCGAGGATGAGCTGGCGGACCTCCGGGCCGGTGGGGTCCTCCACCTCCGCGGCGCGGCCGAGCAGTACCGGGTGACCCATGCGGGCGATCTTCAGGATGGCCATGCCACTTTCTCGCTGTCCCGGCTGATGTGGGGCTATTTTTCCCGCATGCGAGGGCTTCCCGCCAGAGGGGCGGATGTGTTATGCGCTCCGCACGGCCACGGAGCGTATCGCCCCGGGGCGATACGTCGTTGTCGGCCATCAGGAGATTCGCCCGCGTGCAAGTCGTCGTTCGGGATAACAATGTTGACCAGGCGCTGAAGGCGCTCAAGAAGAAGCTGCAGCGCGAAGGCGTGTTCCGCGAGATGAAGCTTCGCCGGCACTATGAGAAGCCCTCCGAGCGCCGTGCGCGCGAGGCCGCTGAGGCCGTTCGCCGCGCCCGCAAGGTCGAGCGCAAGCGCATCGAGCGCGAAGGCTTCTGAGCCTGGCCCCGGCGCTTCGGCGCCGGTTCTTCCGGATCGAGATGGCGTCGCCGTGGCAGGCTTCCTGCCGCGGCTTTTTGCGTTGTGGCCGGCGCTCACGCGGCGCCACGCAGAGCCCAACAAAAAAGGCGCCGCATCGCTGCGGCGCCTTCTTCGTGTGTGAAGGACCTGCGGCTTAGCGCTGCAGGGCCTGCACGATCTCCTGCGTCACCTTCTTGGCGTCGCCGAAGAGCATCATGGTGTTCGGGCGGAAGAACAGCTCGTTCTCCACGCCGGCATAGCCGCTGGCCATGCCGCGCTTCACGAAGAACACCGTCTTGGCCTTCTCCACGTCGAGGATCGGCATGCCGTAGATCGCCGAGCTCTTGTCCGTCTTGGCGGCCGGGTTCGTCACGTCATTCGCGCCGATGACGTAGGCGACGTCGGCCTCCGCGAATTCGGGGTTGATCTCCTCGAGCTCGTGGACTTCCTCGTAGGGCACGTTCGCCTCGGCCAGCAGCACGTTCATGTGGCCGGGCATGCGGCCCGCGACGGGGTGGATGGCGTAGGAGATCTCCACGCCTTCCTTCTTCAGCAGGTCCGCCATCTCGCGCACCACCTGCTGCGCCTGGGCCACCGCCATGCCGTAGCCGGGCACGACGATGATCTTCTGCGCGTTCTTCATGATGAAGGCGGCGTCTTCCGGCGAACCGGCCTTCACCGGCGCGCGCTCACCGCCGCCACCGGCCGCGGCCGCGCCGCTCTCGGAGCCGAAGCCACCCAGCAGCACGTTGATGATGGAGCGGTTCATCCCCTTGCACATGATGTAGGAGAGGATGGCGCCCGAAGCACCCACCAGCGCGCCGGTCACGATCAGCAGCAGATTGCCGATGGTGAAGCCGATGCCCGCCGCCGCCCAGCCCGAATAGCTGTTCAGCATCGAGACGACCACCGGCATGTCGGCGCCGCCGATCGGGATGATCAGCAGGAAGCCCAGCGCGAAGGAGAGGATCGCGATCACCCAGAAGAGGAAGGGCGAACCGGTCAGCATGAAGAGGAAGATCAGGAAGACCAGCACGCCGCCCAGGATCGCGTTCAGCTTGTGCTGGCCCGCGAAGGTGATGGGCGCGCCGGACATGCGGCCGTCGAGCTTCAGGAAGGCGATGACCGAGCCCGAGAAGGTGATGGCGCCGATGGCGAGGCCGAGCGACATCTCGAGCAGCGAGGCCGTCTTGATGTTGCCGACGACACCGATGCCGAAGCTCTCGGGGCTGTAGAAGGCCGCGCCCGCCACGAAGACGGCGGCGAGGCCGACCAGCGAGTGGAAGGCCGCGACCAGCTGCGGCAGCGAGGTCATCTGGATGCGGTTGGCCAGCACCGCGCCGATCGAGCCGCCGATGGCGAGGCCCGAGACGATCAGCACGAAGCCGCCGAAATCCATGCCGGAATTCAGGATGGTGGCGATGATCGCCACCGCCATGCCGATCATGCCGTACTGGTTGCCCTGACGCGAGGTCTCGGGGTGAGACAGGCCGCGCAGCGCGAGGATGAAGAGGACCGAGGCCGCCAGATAGGCGAGGGTCGAGATCGTCGCCATGGGTTCAGCCCTTCTTCTTCTGGAACATGGCGAGCATCCGGCGCGTCACCATGAAGCCGCCGAAGATGTTCACGGCGGCCAGCGTCACGGCCAGGAAGCCGAAGAGGCGCGCCGCATCGCTCTGCGCCGCCGCGGCCGCCAGGATGGCGCCCACGATGATGACGGAGGAGATGGCGTTGGTGACGCCCATCAGCGGCGAATGCAGCGCCGGGGTCACGTTCCAGACGACATAGTAACCCACGAAGCAGGCCATCAGGAAGATGGTCAGCATCAGCAGGAAGGGCTCCACCACCTGGGCGGCGGGGGCGGCGGCCTCGGCGGCGCGGCGGGCGTATTCCGCCAGCTCCGCCGCGCGGGCCGCAAGCTCGGCGGCCTTGTTGGCCAGTTCGGACTGGGTGCTCATCGGGGCTCTCTCCTCAGGCCGAGAAATTCTTGTGAACGACGGCGCCGCCGCGGGTCAGCGTCACGCCGGCGACGATGTCGTCCTCGGGCGGCAGCTTGGGGGCCTTCGCTTCCTTGTCCCAGAAGGTGGTCAGGAAGGTCAGCAGGTTGCGGGCATAGAGCGCGCTGGCGGCGGCCGGGATGCGGCCGGGCCAGTTGGTGAAGCCCAGCACCTTCACGCCGTTCGGCGTCACGATCATCTCGCCCGGCACCGTCGCGGCGCAATTGCCGCCGGCATCGGCCGCGATGTCCACGATGACCGAGCCGGGCTTCATGCTGGCGACCATCTCGGCCGTCACCAGCGTGGGTGCCTTGCGGCCCTGCACCAGCGCCGTGCAGATCACGATGTCCTGCTTGGCGATGTGGGCCGCGACCACCTCGGCCTGCTTCGCGTAGAACTCGGCGGAGAGCTGCTTGGCGTAGCCGCCGGCCGTCTGGGCCGCCTTGCTCTCCTCATCCTCGTAGCCGACGAAGCTGGCGCCGAGGGACTTGATCTCTTCCTTCGCGGCCGGGCGCACGTCGGTCGCCGAGACGCGGCCGCCCAGGCGGCGGGCGGTGGCGATGGCCTGCAGGCCGGCCACGCCCGCGCCCATGATGAAGGCGTTGGCGGCGGGGATGGTGCCGGCGGCCGTCATCAGCATGGGGAAGCCGCGGTCAAAGGCCTCGGCGGCCTCGATCACGGCGCGGTAGCCCGCCAGGTTCGCCTGGGAGGAGAGCACGTCCATGCTCTGCGCCCGGGTGATGCGGGGCAGCAGCTCCATGGAGCAGGCCTCGATCCCGGCGGCGGCATAGGCCTGCGCGGCGGCGGCATCGGCGGCGAGCGTGCCGATCAGCAGCGCGCCCTTCGGCAGGGCCGCTTCCGGCGCGCGCACGGCGAAGACGATGTTCGCCCCCGCGAGCGCGGCGGCGGCGTCGGCGGCCATTTCGGCGCCGGCGGCCGCGTATTCCGCGTCCGGAATGCCGGAGGCCAGGCCCGCGCCCGCCTCCACCGCAACGCTGAGGCCCATGGCCTTCAGCTTCTTCACCGTTTCCGGCGTGGCGGCGACGCGGCTTTCGCCGGCCCGCCTTTCCTTGAGAACCGCGAGGCGCATACCGTGCTCCAGAAGGATAATCCGCGCTCCATAGTCACGCCGGGCCGGGAAGTGCAAGCGGGGCACCGTGATTTCCCGACCGGAATGTTCGGAAATCATCCGGACAGCGCGGAAACGCCGCAGGGCCTGCCCAGCCATGCGGCAGGCGGCCTTGCCTGGAGGCGTGCGGACAACCCTCCGCGGGCGGGCGGGTCAGCCCCCGCCGGGGCGCGCCATGGCGAGGCAGGGCCCGGCGGATTCCGCGGCCTGGCGGGCCGCATCGCGGCTGATCGCACCGGACATCACCATCGAGACCGCCGCGTTGCGCAGCGCATCCGGGATGGAGGCGCCGCCCAGCACGCCCGGCAGGGCGCGGGTGAAAAGCTGCTGGCCGAGCGGTTGCAGCCCCGCCGCGCAGCGCTCGGCCCCCGCGCGATCCGCCAGGGCCGGCGTGGCGGTGAGGATCAGGGCAGCGGCGAGGGTCCAGGCTTTCATCATCTCTCTCCAGAGGCTGTCCCAGGGATAGGCCAGCCTCAGCGCCGCGCCAATTCCGCCTCCAGCTCCGCGATGCGCGCATCGCGCTTCGCCAGCGCCGCCGCCACATCCGCCGCCTCGAAGCGCTGGGGGATATGCTGCGGGCAATTGGCGTCCCAGGCCGTCACGTCGAAGAGGATCGCCTGTTCGGGAATGCCGGAATACCCCTCGGGCCGCAGCGCCTGGAGCAGGGCCGGATCATCCTCGACCACGCGCGCCGTGCCCCAGAGCTTGATGCGCCGGCGGTTCGCGTAGTCCATCAGGAAGAGATAGGCCCTGGGGTTCTCGGCCAGGTTGCCCAGCGTGATGTATTGCTTGTTGCCCTTGAAATCGGCGAAGCCGAGCTGCGTGGGCGAGAGCACATGCAGGAACCCCGCCGGTCCGCCGCGATGCTGGATATAGGGCTGCCCCTCGGCGCTGGCCGTCGCCAGGAAGACGCTCGTCTGCGCCGCGATGAAGGCGGCGAGATCGGGCGTGATGCAGCCGCGGAACGCCATCTCGGCATGGCGCGGGCGGGCCGTCTTGCGGTCCTGCACCGCGCGGATGCTGGGGGTGAAGGGGAGCTGGTTCATAGCCCCAGCTCACTCAGGCCGGGATGGTCGTCGGGGCGTCGGCCCTGCGGCCAGTGAAACAGGCGCTGCTCGGCGCGGATCGGCAGGTCGTTGATCGAGGCGATGCGGGTGCGCATCAGGCCATGCGCGTCGAACTCCCAGTTCTCATTGCCGTAGCTGCGGAACCAATGGCCGCTGTCATCATGCCATTCATAGGCGAAGCGCACGGCGATGCGCTCGCCCTGCCAGGCCCAGACTTCCTTGATCAGGCGATACTCCAGCTCGCGCGCCCATTTGCGGGTGAGGAAGGCCTCGATGGCGGCGCGGCCCTGGAGGAATTCGGCCCGGTTCCGCCAGCGGCTGTCCTCGGTATAGGCGAGCGCCACGCGGGCGGGGTCGCGGCCATTCCAGGCATCCTCGGCCATGCGGGCCTTCTGGGCGGCGGTCTCGGCGGTGAAGGGCGGGAAGGGGGGGCGGGACATGGCGGGCTCTCCTGCGGGCGGCGGGGGGAAGGCGCCCCCGCCGGCATCATTCACGCGGCGCGGGCGGGCGTCACGGCCGGAAAATCCACCTCGGTCCGGGCCACCTCGTTGAGGTAGTTGGTCCAGGTGTTCAGCGCGACGTGGAGAACGATCTCGACGATCTCAGCATCGCTGTAGCCGGCGAGCTTCACCAGGCGAACCGCGTCATCCTCCACATGGCCGCGCTCCCGCGCCACCTTGGCGGCGAAGCGCACGGCGGCATCGGCCTTGGGGTCGTTCGAGGAGCCGGCGCGGTTGGCGGCGATCTCAGCCGCGTCGAGCTTGGCGAGGTTGCTGCCGAGGTAGCTGTGCGCGGCGAGGCAGTAACCGCAGCCATTGATCTCGGCGATGGCCAACGCGATGCGCTCGCGCGTCTGCGCGGGCAGGCTGCCCTTGGCCAGCGCGCCGCTGAGGCCGAGATAACCCTCCAGCGCAGCCGGGCTGCTGGCCACGGTGCGGAAGAGGTTGGGCACGGAGCCCAGCTGCTTTTGCACGGCGCTGAGGAAGGGGCGGGAGGCCTCGGGCGCGGCGTCGATCGAGGCATGGGTGACAAGGCGGGTCATGGAAGTGGTCCTTCTGGGGCGGCTGGAGGATCCCGCCGCGACAGGAAGGGGTATGCACCGTTGCTGACCGCGCGATAATTTCCGTTATTGGCACTTCATCATTGCTCATGCTGCAATGATGCATGGACCGCTTCGCCGCCATCTCCGCCTTCATCGCCGTGGTGGACCGGCACGGCTTCGCGCCGGCCGCGCGCCATCTGGGCCTCGTCCCATCGGCCGTCACGCGGCATGTGGCGGCGCTGGAGGCGCATCTGGGCGTGCAATTGCTGGCCCGGACCACGCGCTCGGTCACGTTGACCGAGGCCGGCGCGCATTACCTGGAGCGCGCGCGCCGCATCATGGCCGAACTGGCGGAGGCCGAGGAATTCGCGGCGTCCGAGCGGCTGACGCCGGTGGGCCGCCTCGTCGTCTCCGCGCCTGCCGTCTTCGGACGCCTGCATGTGGCGCCTCTGCTGGCGGAGTTTCTGGCCCGGCATGACGCGGTGCAGGCGGATCTGCGCTTGTCGGACCGCTGGGTGAACATGGTGGAGGAGGGCGTGGATTGCGCCATCCGCATTGGCCACCTGCCCGATTCCGGCCTTGTCGCGCGCCGCCTGGGCGAGACGCGGCGGATCATCGTGGCGGCACCCGGCTATCTCGCGCGTCATGGCACGCCGCGTGAGCCGCGCGACCTTGCGCCGCATCGCATCATCCGCTTCTCCGCCTTCGAAGGTGCCGAGGAATGGCGCCTGTACCGTGATGGCGTGGAGGAGCGCGTGCCCATCGCGCCCCGCCTCGTCACCAACAGCGCCGATGCCGCCCTCTGCGCCGCCGAGCGCGGGGGCGGGCTCACCATGGTGCTGGCCTACCAGGCGCGTGAAGCGATCGCGGCCGGTCGCCTCACGCGGGTTCTTGGCACCTTCGAGCCGCTGCCCCTGCCGATCCAGCTCGCCTGGCCCGCGGCGCGGCTGGTGCCGGCCAAGCTGCGCGCCTTCATCGCGCTGGCGACGGAGAGCTGCGACTGGCGCTTCGCCTGATCAGTCGAGCTTGATCGCCGCCTGCCGGATCACCTGCGCGTAGCGCGCGGCGTCGCGTTGCAGGAGCGCGGCCGCATCCGCCTGGGTGCCGCCACCGGGGATGAAGCCCGACTCGCTGATGCGGGCGCGCACGGCGGGGTCGCGCAGGCCGCGATTCACACCCGTCACCCAGCGCGCGGCGATGGCCTCCGGCAGACCGGGCGGGCCCATGACCATGTACCAGACATTGGCGTCGAAGCCGGGGAAGCCCTTCTCGGCCACGGTCGGGATGTCGGGCAGCCATTCGACGCGCTCGGGCATGGTGACCGCGATGGCGCGCACGCGCCCCGCTCGGATATGCGGCAGGTAGGTGGGCAGGGTGTCGAAGGCGATGTCGATCCGCCCGGCCAGGATCTCCGTCACCGCCTGGCCGGTGCCGCGGAAGGGCACATGCGTCATGCGCAGCCCCGCCTGGGCGGAGAGCAGCTCGGCCGCGAGGTGCTGCTGCGTAGCGACGCCGGAGGAGGAGTAGTTCAGCACGCCCGGATTGGCCCGCGCATGGGCCAGGAACCCGTCGAAATCCCGCACGGGGGAGGAGGCCGGCACCACGCCCACCAGCGGCACCGTGCCGGCCAGCACCACCGGCGTCTGGTCGCGGTGGATGTCGAAGGGCGGCGGGTTGAGCAAGGGCGGCACGACGGCCGAGGCGCTCACCGTCGTCATCAGCATCGTGTAGCCATCTGGCCGGGCGCGGGCCAGCTGCCCCACCGCCAGCGTGCCCGAGGCGCCGGGCCGGTTCTCCATGGCGAGCGCCTGGCCGAGCTCTTCCTGGAGTGTGGGCTGGAGCGCGCGGGCGATGATGTCTGTGCCGCCGCCCGGCGCGAAGGGAATCAGGAAGGAGATGCTGCGCGTGGGATAGGCCTGGGCGCGGGCCCCAAGGGGCGCAAGGCCGGGCATTGCGAGCGCACCCAGCAGCAGCGGGCGGCGGTGGATCATGGCGTTTTCCTCGGGTCTTGTTGGCCCGAGGCTACGCGATGCGCCGGGCGGCGCGGAAGCCCGCCTCAGGGCAGGAAGGAGAAGATCAGGAAGACCGCGAAGACGGCGAGGTGCACAGTCCCCTCCAGCACCGTCGTGCGCCCGCTGCCGAGTGTCACCGCCAGCAGCAGGAAGGTGAGGCCAAGCAGAACGGTCATGGATTGGCTGAGGCCCAGGTGCAGCGGTTCGCCCAGCCAGAGCGCCACGCCGGCGACGGCTGGGATGGTCAGCCCCACGCAGGCGACGATGGAGCCGAGCGCCAGGTTGAGCGCGGTCTGCAGGTTGTTGCCGGCTGCCGCCTTCACCGCCGTGATCCCCTCGGGCAGCAGGACGATGGCGGCGATGACGATACCGACCACGGCCAAGGGTGCCCCGATGGCCGCGACGCCGGACTCGAGCGTGGGGGAAAGCTTCTTCGCCAGCAGGATCACGACCAGCAGCGCGACACACAGCAGCAGGAAGGCGAGCCAGGCGGCGGCGCGGGTCGGCGGCTCGCCGTGCAGCCCGTGATCCACCATGAAGTCGCTCTTGTGGCGGACCAACTGGACGTAGAGGAAGAGCGCGTAGAGGGCGAGCGCGATGATCGAGACGAAGACCAGCTGCGGTGGGCTGAAGACCGGTCCCGGCGTGCTGGTGGTGTAGCTCGGCAGCACCAGGGTCAGGACGGCCAGCGGCATCAGCACGACCAGCAGCGCATTGGCGGCGACGGGGCGGAAGCTCTGCGCGAAATGGCGCACGCCGCCCAGGACGAGGCAGAGGCCCAATATGCCGTTGAGCGCGATCATCAGCGCGGCGAAGATGCTGTCCCGCGCCACGGTTGGGCTGTCGCCGCCCAGCATGATGGAAACGATCATCCCCGCCTCCAGCACCGTGACGGAGAGGGCGAGGACCAGCGTGCCGAAGGGCTCGCCCAGGCGCTGGGCCACCGTCTCGGCGTGATGCACGGCAGCGAATACGGCGCCCAGCAGGCCCGCCGTGACCAGAAGGGCGGGTGCGCCGTCACCCCAGAGCAGGGACAGCGCGAGGCCGAAGACAGGCAGCGTCCAGCTCCAGAGCGGCAGCTTGCTGACGGCCTGTTTCATTCCCCGGCATCCCTGATGATTGATGTCTGTCATCATGCCAGAAAGCGCCCCGGGGACGAAACACGGGGCGGTATCCTGTACAAATATGGAACACGCTGGTGGCCCATCGGCGAGGATAGACACCAGGGATTGTAGGTCAGGTCCGCGAATCGGACGATCCCGATTCGTTCGCGCGAATCGGAGTGGAGCTTTGATTTTAAAGGATTTGATCTTTGAGAATCGGGAAATGTTCAGGTCTTGTTCTTTTGACGGCCCATGACGATGCCGAGACCCACCAATCCGAGCGCCGCCACCACCATGGCCGGGGTGAACCCGACCCATTCCCGTGCCAAGCCTATCACCACCGGCCCGGCGGCCTGTCCCAGGAAAAAGTGGAACGCGTGCATCGCCACCGCCGAGGCGCGGGATTGTGGCGCCACCTCCGTCACCCGGGTCTGCAGGGAGTTGTGGAGCATGAAGAAGCCCAGCCCGAGCACACCGCCGGCCACCATGAAAACCACGGCTGCCGGTGCGAGCCCCAACCCCGCCACGCCCGCCCCCGCCAGGCTCCCACCCAGCAGCATCATCCGGCGCGAGCCCAGGCGCGCCACCAGCAGGGGCGCCAGCGCGGCATAGGCGAGTCCGCCCGCGCCGAAGGCGGCGACGGTGAGCCCCGCCTCTCGCGTGCCGCCCAGCCCCGACTCGGCCAAGTGGTTGGCGAAATAGGGAAAACCGCCAAAGACCAGCAGCCCCTCGATGCCAACCGCCCAGAACAGCACCAGCGCAGGCCGGTGGGTCAGCAGGAAGCGATACCGCGCGATGGCCTGGCCGAGGTCGAACCGCCCCGTGGGTTCGGGCGTGCGGTCCCGCAGGATGGTGAGCATGGCGGTCAGCGTCAGCGCGCCACAGAGCAGCATCAGCCCGCGCCAGCCCAGCAGCGGCTCCAGCAGCCCCGCCACCGCGCCGCCCACCATCTGGCCGATGATGGCGCAGGCCAGGAAGCGGCTGATCGCCACCTGGCGCTCGGCCAGCGGCACGCGGTCGCCGAAGAGGGCGAGGGTGGTGGGGAAGATGCCGCCGCCGGCCGCGCCCGTCAGCACGCGCAGCACCATCAGCAGAAGAAGCGTCGGCACCAGGGCGGAGGCCATCAGGAAGAGCGCCTGGAAGGCGAGGGCGAAGGTGATGACGCGCCGCTTGCCGAGTGCATCCGCCACGGGGCCCAGCACCGGTTGAACCAGCGCATAGGGCAGGGCGAAGCAGGTGGCGAGCAGCGCCACGCGTGCCGGATCAGCCTCGAAATCCAACGAGATCACGGCCACCAGAGGGTCGGTCAGGCGGGTCGCGAAGGCGGAGGCGAAGCCTGCCAGCGCGAAGGTGAGGATCAGGGCGCTGTGCGGGGAGCGGGGCATGAGGTCCAGAACTGGCATGGTTGTGGCGTGCGGCAAGGCGGCCACGGTTACGTTTACGTCATCGAGGCGGTCCGGCCCCGACCTCCACCCCGCGCCGCATCACGCGAGGCGCGCTTGCGGTTTCGCCGCCGACAGCGGATGACGCCGGTTCAACCGTGACGGACCGAGCATGGCGAGAAGTGTGATCCTGTTCTCCACGCCGACGAGCGCGAATGGCTCCCTGTTCCGCAGCGCGGCCCATATCGCGGCCGGTCGTTACCGGCCGGTGCCGTGGGTGAACGAAATCTTTGATGCCGGCCGGCCGGAGGATCTGCGCGTGCTGGTGCCGCCGGCCGAGGACTGCCTGATCAAGCACAACGCGCCGGAGCGCTTCAACCCGGCCACGCGGCTTTCGGATTACCGCTTCGTGCTGAACGCGCGAGACCCGCGGGACCTGCTCTGCAACCAGTATCACTGGCAATTCGTCCACCCCTTCCCCGGCGAGACGCCCGAAGCCGCGGAGGCTCGAAAGGAGAGCGTGCGCGCGGCCGGCATCGACCATTTCGTCCTGAATCTGGACATCAGCCCCTATCTGGACGGTTTTCTCGGCGTGGCGCGCCGGATTGCCCCGCCCGACCGGATCTTCATCGGCTACGCCATGTATTGCCTGCATTTCGACGTGGCGATGGAGCGGCTGGCGGCCTTCCTCGGCACGTCGCTGGCCGCGCTGCCGCCCGCCCAGCGCCGGGGTCTGAACAAGGAGCGCGTGGAGAACCTGCCGGCGAATTCCAACTGGATCGGGCGGATCTGGTCCGGCACGGACACGGCGCCCGGGCGCCATCGCCACGAACTCCAGCCCGGGACCATCAGTATCCTGAGCCAGCGCTACGCGCGCTTCCTGGATTTCCTGCGCCGGATGGATGACCCGCGGGTGGCCGAGACCTACGACTGAGACGCCTCGCAGAGGGCAAGCTCCGTCTCCCACAGCTCGCCATAGTCCACTTCACGGGTCTCGGCGAACCATGGTCCACCATTGGTATAGTGGATTCCGCGGGGTATCGCGGCGGGTGGGTCGTACTCGCCGACCAGGAAGTTCCAGTCGGGGGCGAGGGCGCCGATCGCGGCATCATCGGCGACCCAGGCGAACCGATGCAGCTCGGCCGGCGTCAGCCGGTTCACCACCTCCGGCGTCAAAGCCCTGACGGCCGGATGCGCGCCGTTGAAGACCATCAGCGAGGACCAGTTCTTGCGCGGATAGGCCTGCTGCATCTGGCCATCCATCTTCATCGCCTGGCGCGGCACATAGTCATGCTGGACGACATGCACCGCCTTGGCGGGATCGAGGCGCTCGAGGATCTGGCGCAGGTCGGTCGTGAAGAGGATGTCGCAATCGGCGAAGAGGCTCCATCCCTCCGTCGCCGCCAGCCAGGGTGTGAGAAAGCGGGTCAGTGAGAAGGCGGTGCTCGCCGCCTGGTCCGGCGGGCGCGTGTAGAGGCCGAGTTCCCTCAGCGCCTCCTGGCGCAGAGGGTGGACCGCAAGCCCGGGGCCGTGGCGCAGGATCGCGTGGCGGCACACCCGCCACGCGATGTCCTCCCGCGCGTCGTAACCGATGAAGACCTTCAAACCACCCGGTTCTCGACGAGATCCGTCACCACCGCGGGGTCGGCCAGAGTCGAGGTGTCGCCCAGCTGGTCGGTCTCATTGGCGGCGATCTTGCGGAGAATCCGGCGCATGATCTTGCCCGAGCGCGTCTTGGGCAGGCCCGGCGCCCATTGGATCGCATCCGGCGTCGCGATGGGGCCGATCTCCTTGCGGACCCAGGCCACCAGCTCCTTCTTGAGCGCGTCCGACGGCTCCTCGCCCGCATTCAGCGTGACGTAGCAGTAGATGCCCTGGCCCTTCAGGTCATGCGGCATGCCCACCACGGCGGCCTCGGCCACCTTGGGGTGCGCCACCAGCGCGCTCTCGACCTCGGCCGTGCCCATGCGATGGCCGGCGACGTTGATCACGTCATCCACGCGGCCGGTGATCCAGTAATAGCCATCCTCGTCCCGCCGCGCGCCATCGCCGGTGAAATAGAGGCCGGGGAAGGTCGAGAAGTAGGTCTGGATGAAGCGCGCATGGTCGCCATAGACGGTGCGCATCTGGCCGGGCCAGCTGTCGGTGATGACGAGGTTGCCCTCCGTCGCGCCCTCCAGGAACTTGCCCTCGCCATCCACCAGCGCCGGCTGCACGCCGGGCAGCGGCAGCGTGGCGGAGCCGGGCTTCTGCGCGACCGCGCCCGGCAGCGGCGAAATGAGAATCCCGCCCGTCTCGGTCTGCCACCAGGTGTCCACGATGGGGCAGCGCTCCTCGCCCACCACGCGGTAGTACCAGAGCCAGGCTTCCGGATTGATCGGCTCGCCCACGCTGCCCATCACGCGCAGCGACTTGCGGGAATGCTTCTTCACCGGGCCCTCGCCTTCGCGCATCAGGGCGCGGATGGCGGTGGGCGCGGTGTAGAAGATGTTGACCTGGTGCTTGTCCACCACCTGCCACATGCGGCCGAAATCCGGGTAGTTCGGCACGCCCTCGAACATCAGCGTGGTGGCCCCGTTCGCGAGCGGGCCATAGACGATGTAGGTGTGGCCGGTCACCCAGCCCACATCCGCCGTGCACCAGTAGATCTCGCCCGGGCGGTAGTCGAAGACCAGCTCATGGGTGAAGCTGGCCCAGACCATGTAGCCGCCGGTCGTGTGCAGCACGCCCTTGGGCTTCCCGGTGGAGCCCGAGGTGTAGAGGATGAAGAGCGGGTCTTCCGCGTTCATCCGCTCGGGTTCGCAGGTGGCGGGCTGAGCCGCCGCCGCCTCATGCCACCAGATGTCGCGCCCCGCCTGCATGGCGACGTCGGCGCCCGTGTTGCGCACCACCAGCACATGCTCGATCGAGGGGCAGACCTTCAGCGCCTCGTCGGCATTCACCTTCAGCGGCACCTTGCGCCCGCCGCGGCGGCCTTCATCGGCCGTCAGCAGGATCTTGCACTCGGAATCCTGGATGCGGGAGGAGAGGCTGTCCGGGCTGAACCCGCCGAAGACGATGGAGTGCACCGCGCCGATGCGCGCGCAGGCCAGCATGGCGACGGCCGCTTCCACGATCATCGGCAGGTAGATGCAGACGCGGTCGCCCTTCTTCACGCCCAGCGCGCGCATGGCGTTCGCGATGCGGCAGACCTGCTCGTGCAGCTCGGCGTAGGTGACCTTGCTGTCGCTGTTCGGGTCATCGCCCTCCCAGATGATGGCGACCTGATTGCCGCGCCCGGCCTCGAGATGGCGGTCCAGGCAGGAGACGGAGGCGTTCAGCTCGCCATCCTCGAACCACTTGATCGAGACATCGCCCGTGAAGCTGGTGTTCTTGATCCTGGTCGGCGCCTTCATCCAGGCGATGCGCTTGGCTTCGTCCCGCCAGAAGCCGTCGGGGTCGGACTTGGCGCGGGCGACCATGGCGGCGCGCGTCTCGGCATTGACCTTCGCCGTGCTGGCGATGCTGGGCTTGATGGCGATGAGCGCGTCATCCGACATGGGCGTTTCCTTCCTCGAACCGGACCTTGGACCAGGCGTGTTTGCGGAAGATAACCGCATGCCGCCTTGCGCCGCGTCAATCGCGCGATCCGTCGGGAAAGAAAAGACCCTCCCTGGGGTAAGCCAGGGAGGGCGAGTCGGGGTCTGGGAGGGATGGGCCCGGCCGGCCCTCGCGGACCGGCCGGGGTGGTCAGGCCGAGCGCCTCAGTTGGTGCGCGGGGCGCTCGGCGCCGGGGTGGTGGCCGCGGTGCCGGAGGGCTGCGCCGGGCGGGCGGGCGCCTGGGCCGTGCTGCCCCCCTGGCCCTGCACCGAGCCCTGGGCAGGCGTCGCCGGGCGGGCCGCGGTCTGGCCGCCGGGGTTGGTCGGCGTCGCGGGGGCTGCGGCGACGGGGCGCTGCGTGCCGCTCGCGGCGGGGGCCGGCGTGCTGCCGCTCTGGCTCGTCCCCTGGGCGAAGGCCGGGGCCGCGCCGATCAGCAGCGCGAGGGTCAGGAAGGCGGGGCGGAAAGTCTTGACCATCTGAATGTTCCTCCTTGGGGAACCACGTTGCCCGGGGTGGGCTTCGTGTGAGGAGGAATATGCGGGTCGCCTGTGCCGGGCCTTGGGCATCCGCGAGGTATGTTGAGGGCAGGCGCGGCGGATTCAGGGCGATTGCGGCGGACTGCCGCAATCCGGGGGGAAGGGCTGCCAGACACGCCGGAAAGCGAGGGCGGCGAGGCCCCCGGCCAAGGCGCCCGCCAGCGGCAGGAGAGGTTTGGCGAAGAGCAGCAGGTGCAGCAGCAGCGCGCCCGCCAGCGCACCCCCCGCCGCATAGGCCAGCCGCCCCTGCCGCCCGAGCGCCGCGAGCTCCAGATGCACCGGCAGCCCGCCGGCCAGCGTCATCAGGACGGCAAGGGGCCAGGCGAAGACCATGGCCGCCGTGCCCAGGGCGAAGTCGCCAAGCAGCGTCGGCGTGATCTCATCCAGCCCGGCCTTCGGGAGGTAGGAGATCAGCAGCAGCACCGGCAGGGGCGTGAAGCAGGCCACCACCGAGGCCGCGAGAACGCCCAGCAGAAACCGCCCGGGCCGGCCCGCGAGCAGCCGCTGGCGGAAGCTCACCCCTCCACGCGGCGGGCCGGCCCCACCGGATGCATGGCCACCGCCGCACCGCCCGTGGCGCCCGCCGCCGGCAGCGGCCGGAAGCCCTCGGGCACCTCGATGTCGGGCCGCCCGGCGAAGAGCCGCGCCCAGGCGCGGTTCGAGACCTCATCCGCCTCGCGCAGGATGCGCGCCTCATCCATGGTCAGGATCGCGCCGTCGCGCATCAGCCAGCGCCCATCCACCATCACGTCGTCCACGTCGCGCGCCTGGCCCTGATGCACGAAGACCGAGACGGGGCGCAGGAAGGGCACGAGATGCGCGCGGTCGGTGCGCAGCATGATGAGGTCCGCCAGGTTGCCCGGCGCGAGCCAGCCGCCATCGGGCACGCCCATCGCCTTGTAGCCGTTGCGGGTGGCCCAGCGCAGCGCCTCTTCCGGCGTCGGGTTGCGGCCATCCTTGCGGCGCACACGCTCCATGAAGAGGCCGGTGCGCATCACCTCCACCATGTCCTCGGCCATGTTGTCGCTGCCCATGGCGATGTTGCAGCCGGCCTCGGCCATTTCGCAGACGCGCGGGCTGAGGCCGCGGCGGGCGGCGATGGCGGAGTTGAACGCCACATGCGCGCCGCGCTGGCCCAGGATCTTCTCCTCCAGCGGCGCCATGCAGCGGCAATGCGCGCCGATCATCCGGTCATGGATGAAGCCGATGGAATCCAGGAACTCGGTCGGCAGCATGTTGTGATGCGCCTGCACCGCCGCCACCTCGCCCCAGATCTGGTTGAGGTGGATGGTGCAGACCGTGTCCAGCTCCTGCTGCAGCGCGCGCAGGTTCTTGAGCAGTTCGGGCGAGCACATGTCCGGCGCCCAGGCGGAAACACCCACGCGGATGCGCCCCTGGCCCGCGCCGTTCCACTTCGCATGCAGCGCGCGGATGCGGGCGATGCCGGCCTCGCCCACCTTGGCATCGCGCTTGAATTCCGCCGGGTCACCGATGGAGGTGCCCACACGGTCCCAGCTGCGCTCGGCCAGGAGCATGCGCAGGCCCGTCGCCTCCATCGCCGCCGCATAATTCTCGATCTGCGTCGCATCCTCGAGCACGGCGGTGGTGCCGGAGCGCAGCGCTTCCAAGGCGCCCAACTCGCACATCACGCGCTGTTCGTCGGGCGTCAGCGGCGGCAGCGGGATGGGCGAGAGGCCACCGGTGAAGGGCGGCTCATGCGGCGGCGAGAGATCCTCGAAGACACCACGCGCGAGCGTCATCACCAGATGCGTGTGGATATTGGCGAAGCCCGGGAAGATGGCGCGGCCCGTGGCGTCCACCACCTCGGCGCCCGGATACTTCGCGGCGATCTCGGCGGTGGGGCCGAGGGCGGCGATGCGGTTGCCCTCGATGGCGATGGCGCCGTCGTGATGGATGGTGCCGGCCTCGTCGCCGGTCACGATGGTGGCGTGGGTGATGATCTGCATGAGCGTCGCCTTCCCTATTCCGCCTGGATGTTGGCCTCGCGCACCAGCCGCGTCCAGAAGGCGCGCTGCTCGCGCATGTGCTGATCCAAGGCGGCACCCGGCGTGAAGGCCGCGACGGAGCCGAGGCTGATCATCTGCGCCACCATCTCCGGCTGCTGCATCACGGCGCGGAAGCCCTCCTCCAGCAATTGCCGGCGCGCGGGCGGGATGCGGGCCGGCGCGATGACGCCGTTGAAGCCCATCAGCGACCAGTCCGTTCCCGTCTCGCGCACTGTCGGCACATCGGGCAGGGCCGGATGCCGCTCCGGCGAGGAGATGGCGAGCACGCGCACGCGCCCCCCCTCATGCGCGCCGCGGAACACGCCGTAATTGCTGACCATGAGCTGCACATCGCCCGCCAGCAGCCCCTGCAGCGCGGGGCCGGTGCCGCGATAGGGCACATGCGTCATGGAAACGCCCGCCGCGCGCCGCCAGGATTCGTAGAACAGGTGCGGCCCCGAGCCGATGCCGGCCGAGCCGAAATGCAGTGCATCCGGCCGCGCCTTCAGCAGGGCCACGAATTCCTGCATGGTCCGCGCCGGTACGGTCGAGGAGATGACCAGCACCGAGGGCCCGGCCGTGAGCTGCGCCACCCCCACGAAGTCGCGCTGCGTGTCGAAGGGCAGGTTCGGATAGAGCGCATGCGTGATGCCGAGATTGCCCGCATCGCCCATGAAAAGGGTGTAGCCGTCGGGCTCCACGCGCGCCATGAACTCCATGGCGATGTTGCCATTGGCGCCCCCGCGATTCTCCACCACCACCGGCTGGCCCAGGCGTTCGGCGAGCTTCTGCATGATGGGCCGCCCCACCGTGTCCACGCCGCCACCGGCCGGATAGCCGATGACGAGGCGGATCGGCCGGTCGGGGAAGGCGGTCTGCGCGAGGGCAGGGGTTGCGAGCGGCGAGAGGAGCAAGGCGCGGCGCGTGGCGAGCATGGGTCAGGTCTCCGCTGGGACAACCGAGCCTCGCGCTTCGCGGCGGGCGGGGGAAGCCAGAAGTTTCATGCCGCCTTCGGGCATCACGCGCGCGCTGCCCAAGCCTTGGGCGGCGCCCCTTTGGGATGCGCGCGATGCGGGGCATGCTGCGGCCTACACCCGCAGGGAGAAGAACATGTCCAACCCCCAGCCCGTCGCCGGCCTGCTGCTTTTTCCCGGCCTGACGCAGCTCGACCTCACCGGTCCCTATGAGGTGCTGGCGCGCCTGCCCGGCTGGCGCACTGAGATCGTCGCCAAGACGACGGCACCGGTGAAGACCGATCGCGGCCTGGTCATCACGCCCTCCATCGGCTTTGCCGAAGCGCCGCAATTCGACCTGCTGGTGGTGCCCGGCGGCCCAGGGACCGATGACGCGATCCTGGATGCCGAGACGGTGGAGTTCGTCCGCCGCCAGGGCGCCGCCGCGCAGCATGTCTTCGGCATCTGCACTGGCAGCCTGCTGCTGGGCGCGGCCGGCCTGCTGAAGGGCAAGCGCGCGGGCGGCCATTGGGCGGCGCGCGACCTGCTCACCCATTTCGGCGCCGAGGTGAGCGATGCGCGCATGACGCAGGACGGCAAGATCTACACGGCGGGCGGCGTCACCTCCGGCATCGACATGGCGCTGCGCGTCGTGGCGGATCTCGCGGGCGAGGATGTCGCGATGGCGATCCAGCTGCAGATCGAATACGACCCCGAGCCGCCTTTCCGCGCCGGTACGCCCTTCGTGGCGCCGCCGGCGATCGTGGAGCGCGCGCGCACCGCGGGCGCCCAGCGCCGCGCGATCCGTGCGGCGGCGGTGGAGACCGCTGCGGCAAAACTCAAATCGTGAGGCGATAGACGCGCGCGGCGGTGCCCGAGAACAGCGCCGTCCGCTCGCTCTCACTGGCGCCGGCCGCGAGCCGTTTGAAGGCGTTCCACAGCACCGGATAGCTGCACATCCCCTTATCCACCGGGAAGTTGCTCTCGAACATGCAGCGCTCCGCGCCGAAGGCCTCGATGCAGGCCTCGATGGTGGGGCGCCAGGCCGCGGCCAGCGTCTCGGATGTCGGCGGCAAGGGCTGCTCGTGGAAGCCGTAGCCGCCCACCTCCATGGCGATGCCGCCCAGCTTCATCACCACATTCGGGCAGGTGGCGAGCGCCTGGATCGTGGCGTGCCACGGCGCCCAGACCTCCGCGTGCTTGTAAGGCCCGACGCCGATGGGCCCGCCGCAATGATCCACGATGATGGTCAGCTCCGGCACCGCGCGCGCCACTTCCAGCACCTGCGGCAATTGCGGGTGATAGGCCCAGACATCGAGCGTCAGCCCCATCGCCGCGAGCCGCCTGGCGCCCTCACGGAAGGCCGGCAGCGGCAGCGGCCCCGGCGGTGGCGATTCCAGGTTGCTTCGCACGAGCGGCGAGGCATCCCAGGCGGTGCGGTTGCGCACCCCGCGGAAGCGCCCGCCGGCGATCGCCACATGCTCCTCCAGCAGCGGCGTCACGCGGTCGCCCAGCGTCAGGTCCACGATGCCGACGATGCCCGCGCAGGCGCGGGTCTTGCCGCCCTCCGCCGCCTCGGCGATGCGTGTCATGAAGCGCGTCTCGCCCAGCGGCCGGCGCTCCGGCGTCTCCGCCATGTCGTATTGCGAGGCGCATTGGATGAAGACGGTGGCGCGGATGTCGTGCCCCGTGCCCGTATCCGCCAGCAATTCCGGCAGCAGATAGCGCTGGTCCGCCTGGTCCCAGATGTGATGATGCGGATCGATGATCGGCAGGCCCGGATCCAGGATGGGTTCCCGGACCTGGTCGAGCCAGGCCTCCCGGATGGCGATGTGGCGCGAGGCGGTCATGGAGGCGGGCGGGATCATGCGGCTACTCCAGGCGGATGCCGGCCTCGCGCACGAAGCCCTGCCACTTGGCGCTCTCGGCTCGGAAGAAGGCGGCGAATTGCGCGGGCGTATTGGGCTCGGCCGTCAGGTCGCTGGCCTGCAGCGTCTGCTGGAAGGCGGGGTCCGCCACGATCTCGTTCAGCAGCGTCGAGAGCCGCTCCACCACCGGCTGCGGCGTGCCGGTGCGGAGAAAGATGCCGTTCCACTCGACGGTGGCGAAGCCCGGCAGCGTCTCGGAGAGCGCCGGCAGGTTGGGCAGGGCGTTGATGCGTGGCCGCGCTGAGGTGTGCGCCAATGCCTTCACCTGCCCCTCGCGCACCTGGGCGATGGCGCTGTTCACATTGCCGAAGAAGAGCCTGATCTGCCCTGCGACGAGATCCATCAATGCCGGCGCGCCGCCGCGATAGGGGATGTGGTTGGCCTTCACTCCCGCATCGCGCAGGAACAGCTCCAGCACCAGATGCTGCTGCGAGCCGATGCCCGAAGAACCAGCGGCGAAGTTCCCATTGGCGCGTCGCATCGCCTCGATCAGCTCCGGCACGGAATGGATCGGCGAATTACGCTCGACCAGCACCAGCTGTGGGACCGCCATGGTCTGGAAGACCGGGATGAACTCGCGCTCCGGACTGTGTCGCTGCCCGGCGAAGAGGGCAGGGGTCACCGAGATCGGCGTCGCCTGGTTCATGATGGTGTAGCCGTCATTCGCCGCCTGGATCATCGCCTGCTCGCCGATGGTCCCGGTGGCGCCGCCGCGATTTTCCACCACGAAGGTCTGGCCGGTGCGGGTGGCCAGGGCCTGCGCGTAGAGGCGCCCGACAAGGTCCGCCGCGCCGCCCGCCGGCCAGGGCACGATCATCCGCACCGGCCGGTTGGGCCAGGGCGCCTGGGCGAGGGCAGGGGTGGCGAGCGCCAGGGGCGCGGCCAGCAGGGCGCGGCGCCCGCGAGCGTGATGGTTCATGTGATGTTTCCTCCAGGCCGCTTCCGGCGGTGCCGCATCTTGGTTCACTCACTCGGCCTTGACCACCCGAGGGGCATGATCGGCGCCGCCCATGCCGAGCATCGTCCGGATGGATTGGCCGCGGAACATTCCCTTGGCTAGGCTTCCCGCAGCCAAGGAGGATCGCCCCATGCTTCGTGCCGCACTTGCCGCCGCCCTGCTCACCGGAGCGGTTCATGGCGGCATCGCGTCCGCCTCTGCCCAGGGCGTGGATTGCCTGAGCAGCGGCCGCATCAGCATGCTCTCCGTGCAGCGGATCCAGATGCCGGGCGGCGAGGGGGCGGGGCTCGCGATCAACGTCCTCTTGCAGAACAACCAGGCCACCACGCAGAATTTCACGGTGAACTACGTGGGGTTCGGTCGCTACAAGGCGACCAATGAGCGCGTCACGCTGCGCGGACGCCAGCAGGCCACCACCTGGGTGGTGACCTTCCAGGTCGGCGGCAGCAGCGTCACTGACGATACGATCCGCAGCAATGTGCGGCTGACTTGCGACTGAGCGATCCCGGCCTCAGAACCCGTAAAGGCTTGCCGGATTCTCGCTGAGGATCATCGCCCGCTTCGCGGCATCTGGTTCCCATTGCGCCAGCAGCCCCAGCAGGTCGCCGTCATTGGGCATGGGCTTGTCGAAATGCGCCACATGCGGCCAGTCGCTGCCCCAGATGACGCGTTCGGGCGCGGCGGCGATGACGGCACGCGCGAAACTCGCCGTGTCGGAATAGGGGAAGGCCGGCTCGGCCGAGATCCGGTAGAGGCCGGTCAGCTTCACCCAGAAGAGCCCGTCGCGCAGCATGGCGAGAAACTCCTGGTAGCCCGGGTGCGCGATGCCGCCGCGTGCCACCTTGGTGTAGCCGATATGGCCGACCGAGACGGGCAGCCGCATCGCCTCCGCAAGGGTGCGCAGCTGGGCGGGCTTCTCTTCGACATGCACCAGCAATTCCACATGCCAGCCGAAGGGGCGGATCACCTCCGCCACATCCGCCAGGGCATCGAGTGAACGGAAGGGCATTCCGCCCTTGTCCACCAGGTTCACCCGGATGCCGCGCGCGCCCTTCGCATGCATGGCCGCGATCTCGGCCTCGGTCACGCCCTCACCGACGGAGACGATCGCCCTCAGGCGGTCGGGATGGCTGCTCGCGGCATCCAGCACGGCGCGGTTATCGGTGCCATGCACGCTGGCCTGCACCACCACGCCGCGGGCAATGCCGAGCGCGTCATGCAGCGCCAGCAGCCGGCTCACGTCATTGTCGGGCGGCGTGTAGCCGCGCACGGCCTGGTAGGGGTAGCGCGCGGCATCGAAGACGTGGAAATGCGTGTCGCAGGCCAAGGGTGGCATGCCCATGGCGGGCGGGCGGGGCACGGGGTCCGGGCCGGGGCAGTCGCGAATCTCGGTCATGGTCCGACCTTAGGGCCGTGGGCCTGCTCAGCCCAGCAGGCCGAGCCCGCGCAGGAAGCGTCGCACCCCGGGTTGGATCAGCGCCGGGTCGGTGACGGCACTTGCCGTGTTTTCCGCCGTGGTCTCGCTCGCCTGGGCCAGGCGCTGGCCGAGGTCGCCCCGCGCCTTGTGCAGGGCGGCGGCCAGCCGATACCCGACCTCTTCCTCCAAGCCCGGGCGGGCGAGGACAAGGCTCCAGGTCCCCACCGAGTCCACCGCTTCGGCCTGCCCCGGATAGCTTCCGGCAGGCAGCGCCATGGGCCTGAGCGCCGGGTCGGCGGCCAGGATGCGCGCACGTTCGATCGCGTCGGGCGCCACGAAGCGCAGCCCCTGCGGCCCGCGCGCGAGGGTCACGAAGCCCGGCCAGCCCGCCCCCCCGCCCCACAGGGCGGCCACGCGCCCATCCATCACCATCGCCGGCCCGTCGCCCGCGCGGTCGAGCAGCACGCCATGGAAGTCGCGCTCCATGTCGAGGCCGAGGCCCGTCATCACCTGGCGGGCCAGCACCACGAAGCCTGAGCCCCGCGCCCCCCAGGCGACGCGTTGGCCACGCAACTCGGTGATGGAACGGATGGGGTTGTCGCCGCGAAGGCCGAAAAGGCCGGGCTGGGCGTACATGGCGAAGAGCAGCGTCACCCCGCGCCCGGCCGCCATCGCCGCCGTCGCGGTCTCGCCCGCGACGAGGCCGAGATCCACCCGCCCCTCGGCCAGCAGGTTCACGTTTTCCAGGCTGCCGGCGGTGTTGCGCGGCTCGATCGTGAGCGTCGGGTCGGCGGCATGTACGGCGGCGGCGAAGGCGGCGCCATAGGCCGGGAAGCCGCCGCCCGGGGTGGCGGTGGCCAGCGAGAGGGTGATGGGCGCCTGGGCATGGGCCTGGCCGGTGAAACCCAGCATGGGCGCGGCCAGCAGGGGGCGCCGGGAAATCACGCCTCCTCCTCCTCCGGTGCGCGGATCACGGGCAGCAGCGCCGTCTCTTTCACTGTGGCCATGGCGATCTCGATCGAGACGCGCTCCATGCCGGCCAGGGGCCGGATCTCCTCCGCCATCAGGGTCTCCAGCGCCGCGATGTCGGGCAGGCGCAGCTTCACGAGGTAGGACCACTCGCCGGTGAGCTGGTGGCATTCCAGCACCGTCTCCAGCTTGCGGACCAGCTTGCGGAAGGCGATATCCTCCTTGCCCGGGCGGATGGCGACGCGCAGGAAGGCCAGCAGCGGGCAGCCCACCTCGGCCGGGTCCAGCTCGGCGTGCCAGCCGCGGACCACGCCGCGCTCCTCCAGGCGCTTCAGCCGCTCCGCCGTGGCCGAGACCGACAGGCCGGAGACCTTGGCCAGATCGGCCAGGCCCGCGGCGCCATCCTGCTGCACCGCGATGACAATTTTCCGGTCAATTTCGTCCATGGCGGGAGGCTATTCGGATAAACTTGGGGTGTAAACGAAAATCGGGCGTTCCTGTCGGAAAAGCAAGGCTTTGCGCCCTGCAAAATTGCCCGGCAAAGACTTGGGCCCCGCCTCTTGTCCGCGCGCCCGCTGCTCAATACATGGGCAGCAGAAGCCGCGCATGGGGCGCGGAAGCCGCGTGACCGCGCGGCCATAACAGGGGCTCAGACCGGTGCCTGACAGGGGCCGGACGAGAGCCGCCGCACAGGAGCATGCTCGCATGAGCAAAGTCATCGGTATTGACCTCGGGACCACCAACTCCTGCGTCGCCATCATGGAAGGCGGCGAGGTGAAGGTGCTGGAGAACGCGGAGGGCGCGCGCACCACCCCCTCCATGGTCGCCTTCGCGAAGAATGGCGAGCGTCTGGTGGGCCAGAGCGCCAAGCGCCAGGCCGTGACCAACCCGAACAACACCCTCTACGCCGTCAAGCGCCTCATCGGCCGCAAGTTCGACGACGCCATGGTGCAGAAGGAGAAGGGCCTCGCCCCCTTCAGCATCGTGAAGGCCGATAATGGCGACGCCTGGGTCGAGGTCGAGGGCAAGAAATACGCCCCGCAGCAGATCAGCGCGAACGTCCTGACCAAGATGAAGGACACGGCCGAGGCCTATCTCGGTGAGAAGGTGACGCAGGCCGTCATCACCGTCCCCGCCTATTTCAACGACGCCCAGCGCCAGGCGACGAAGGAGGCCGGCGCCATCGCGGGCCTGGAAGTCCTGCGCATCATCAACGAGCCGACGGCGGCGGCGCTCGCCTACGGCATGGACAAGAAGACGTCGGGCACCATCGCGGTCTATGACCTCGGCGGCGGCACCTTCGACGTCTCCATCCTTGAGATCGGCGACGGCGTCTTCGAGGTGAAGTCCACCAATGGCGACACCTTCCTGGGCGGCGAGGATTTCGACCAGCGCGTGATCGACTACCTGGCCGATGAGTTCAAGAAGGAGAACGGCATCGACCTGCGCGGCGACAAGCTCGCGCTGCAGCGCCTGAAGGAAGCGGGCGAGAAGGCCAAGATCGAGCTCTCCAGCTCGAAGCAGACCGAGATCAACCTGCCCTTCATCACCGCCGATGCGAGCGGCCCGAAGCACCTCGTCATGCAGCTCACCCGCGCCAAGCTGGAATCGCTGGTGGAGGACCTGGTCGCCCGCACCATGGCGCCGGTGGACCAGGCGCTGAAGGATGCCGGCCTCTCCGCCGGCGAGATCGACGAGGTGATCCTGGTCGGCGGCATGACCCGCATGCCCAAGGTCATCGAGGCGGTGAAGCAGAAGTTCGGCAAGGAGCCGGCGCGCAACGTGAACCCGGATGAGGTCGTCGCCATCGGCGCCGCCATCCAGGGCGGCGTGCTCAAGGGCGATGTGAAGGACGTCCTGCTGCTCGACGTGACGCCCCTCTCGCTCGGCATCGAGACGCTGGGTGGCGTGTTCACGCGCCTGATCGACCGCAACACGACCATCCCCACCAAGAAGTCGCAGACCTTCTCGACCGCGGATGACAACCAGACGGCTGTCACCATCAAGGTCTTCCAGGGCGAGCGCGAGATGGCGGCGGACAACAAGCTGCTCGGCAATTTCGACCTGCAGGGCATCCCCCCGGCACCGCGCGGCGTGCCGCAGGTGGAGGTGACCTTCGACATCGACGCGAACGGCATCGTCAGCGTCTCGGCGAAGGACAAGGCCACCGGCAAGGAAACCCAGATCAAGATCCAGGCGAAGTCGGGCCTCTCCGACGCCGACATCGAGAAGATGGTGCGCGACGCCGAGGCCAATGCCGAGGCCGACAAGAAGCGCCGCGAGGCGGTGGAAGCGCGCAACCAGCTCGACACGCTGGTGCACTCCACCGAGAAGACCATCCGCGAGAATGGCGACAAGGTGCCGGCCGATGAGCGCGCCGCCGCCGAGGCGCTGATCACCGAGGCCCGCGCGGCCATGGAGAGCGGCGACGCCGATGCGATCAACGCCGCGGCCGAGAAGCTCAGTCAGGCCGCGATGAAGATCGGCGAGGCGATGTACAAGGCCGAGCAGGCTGCCCCGCAGCCCGAGGCCGGCCCCGAGGCCGCCAAGCCGAACGACAAGGTGGTCGACGCCGAGTTCGAGGAAGTGGACCCGAAGAAGAAGAAGGGCTGAGCGCCCGCTCAGTCTGACGGCTTCCAGCGCCCGGGCCAGCAATGGCCCGGGCGTCTCTGTAATTCCGCCTCGACCGTGATCCGCTGTCGCTGGATGACGGTTTCGCCCTGTTGAGAGGATGATTCACCGCTTCGGTGATCCCACCTCCGCGGATCATGCTCTAGGAGTGACCATGGCCAAGCGCGATTATTACGAAGTGCTCGGCGTCAGCCGGGACGCCTCCGAGGACGAGCTCAAGAAGGCCTATCGCAAGCTCGCGATGCAGTTCCACCCTGACCGCAACCAGGGGGATGCGAAGGCGGAGGCGCGCTTCAAGGAAGTGAACGAGGCCTATGAGGTGCTGAAGGACGGCGACAAGCGCGCCGCCTATGACCGCTTCGGCCATGCCGCCTTCGAGGGCGGCGGCGGTGGCGGGGGCGGCGGCAATCCCTTCGGCGGCGGCGGCTTCGAGGACATCTTCGAGGAGATGTTCGGCCGCTTCGGCGGCCGCGGCGGGCGCCAGGCCACCGGCCGCGGCGCCGATCTCCGCCAGGAGGTCCAGATCACGCTCGAGGAAGCCTTCGCCGGCACCAAGAAGACCATCCGCGTGCCCAGCAGCGTCTCCTGCGAGGCGTGCAACGGCTCGGGCGCCGAGGGCGGCAGCGCGTCCGCCACCACCTGCGGCACCTGCCGTGGCACGGGCAAGATCCGCGCGCAGCAGGGCTTCTTCCTGATCGAGCGCACCTGCCCCACCTGCTCGGGCTCGGGCAAGATCATCAAGAACCCCTGCAAGGTCTGCTCGGGCTCCGGCCGGGTGCAGCGTGACCGCACGCTGAACGTGACCATCCCGGCCGGCGTCGAGGACGGCACGCGCATCCGCCTCTCCGGCGAAGGCGAGGCCGGGCTGCGCGGCGCGCCGGCGGGCGACCTCTATGTGGATATCGGCGTGAAGCCGCACCCGATCTTCCAGCGCGAGGGACCCAACATCATGGTCCGCGTGCCGCTGCGCATGACGCAGGCCGCACTCGGCGCCAGTGTGGAGGTGCCCTCCATCGATGGCGGGCGCTCCGCCGTGAAGATCCCGGCCGGCACCCAGACGGGCGATAATTTCCGCCTGCGCGGCAAGGGCTTCTCCGTCCTGCGCAACCCCGCGCGCGGCGACATGTACGTCCAGGTCGTGGTCGAGACTCCGCAGAACCTGACGCCGAAGCAGCGCGAGCTGCTGGAGGCCTTCGAGGCCGAGGCGGTGCAGGGCGGCAAGAGCAGCCCGGAGAGCGAGGGCTTCTTCGCGAAGGTGAAGGAGTTCTGGGACGGGCTGGGCAGGTAAGGGGAAGTCCAGGGCGCTGCCCTGGACCCGCCGGGGCCGAGAGGCCCCGGACCCCTCGACTTAGAGTCCCGCGGCGCGGGCGCGGGCGCGGACCAGGGCAAGCACCGTGCGGCAGGTGGGGGCGGGCAGGCCGGTCAGCTCGGCGAACTCCACGATCACGCCGAGCAGTGCCTCGATCTCCATCGGGCGGCCACGCTCCAGATCCTGCAGCATGGAGGTCCGGTGCGCGCCCACTTCGGCCGCGCCGGCGATCCGCTTGTCCACATCAATGGCGAAACGCACGCCCAGCGCCTCGCCGATCGCCTGCGCCTCCAGCATCATGTTCCGCGCCACCTCGCGCTGGCCGGGATCACCGGTCAGTTGGTCCAGCGTGTTCACCGTCAACGCCGAGATCGGGTTGAAGGCCAGGTTGCCCCAGAGCTTCACCCAGATCTCATCGCGGATCTTGGGCCGCACCGGCGCCTTGAACCCCGCCGCCACCAGCGCCTTGGCCACCGCCTCCACGCGCGGCGTACGCTCACCGGATGGCTCGCCCAGGGTGAAGCGGTCGCCATAGGTGTGCTCGATCACGCCAGGCTCAGGCACATCCGCGGCCGGATAGACGATGCAGCCAATCGCGCGTTCCGGCGCAAGAAGCGCGGAAACCTCGCCACCCGCATCCACGCTCTCCACACGCCGGCCCTCATATTGGCCGCCGATCTTGTGGAAGTACCACCACGGAATGCCGTTCACGGCCGAGACGATGGAAGTCTCGGGCCCCAGCAGCGGTTGCATCTGCTTCGCCGCACCGGCCAGAGAATGCGCCTTCAGCGTGACGATCACCGCATCCTGCACGCCCGCCTCCTCGGCGGTGGCGACGCAGCGCGGATGCACGATGGTCTCCTGCCCGTCGCTGATGAGCTTCAGGCCGTTCTTCTGCATCGCCGCCAGGTGCGGCCCGCGCGCGATGATCGTGACCTCGGCCGACTGCGCCGCCGCCATCTTCGCCGCCATCAGCCCGCCAATGGCGCCCGCCCCGAAAACGCAGATCTTCATCAGAGCGAAATCCCCAGCTTCTCGGCGAGGCCGATGCGCATCAGCTTGCCCGTGGCGCCCTTCGGGATCTCGGGCAGGAAGACGACCTTCCGAGGCACCTTGAAGTCCGCCAGGTACTTCGCCGCGAAGTCACGCAGCTCGCGCTCTGTCAGCTCGGCGCCTTCGCGCAGCACCACGGCGGCACCCACTTCCTCGCCCAGCTTGCTGTGCGGGATGGCGAAGGTCAGCGCCTGCGCGACGGCCGAGTGCGCCGAGAGCACGCCATCCACCTCCAGCGGGCTCACCTTCTCGCCGCCACGGTTGATGAGCTCCTTCAGGCGGCCGGTGAGCTGGAGATAGCCATCCGCATCCAGCATCCCCTGGTCGCCCGTGCGGAACCAGCCCTTCGTGAAGGCCTTGGCATTGGCTTCCGGATTCGCCTCGTAGCCCGCGGTCACGTTGGGGCCGCGGATCACCACCTCGCCCACCTCGCCTTGGGGAAGGAACTCGCCCTCATCGGACATGATGCGCACCTCGGGGCCGGCGGGCAGGCCAACCGCACCCGGCTTGCGCTTGCCGCGCAGCGGGTTGGAGGCCATCTGGTGCGCCGCCTCCGTCATGCCGTAGCTCTCCACCAGCGGGCAGCCGAAAGTGGCTTCCATCGCCTCCATGACCGGCCCGGGCAGCGAGGCGGAGGAGGAACGGATCAGCCGCAGCTTCGCGCGCTGGATGATCTCGGCATTGCGGTCCGCGCGGCTGAGGATCGTCTGGTGCATCGTCGGCACCGCCGTGTACCAGCTGGGGCGTTCCTCATCGAGCAGGCGGAAGAACTTCAGCGCATCGAAGCCGCCCGTGCAGCACACCGCACCACCCGCCGCGACGCTCGACAGCACGGCGGCGATCAGCCCGTGGATGTGAAACAGCGGCATGATGTTCAGGCAGCAATCGTTCTCCGAGAGCTCCAGCGCCGCGCCGATATGCCGTGCCGAGGCGGTGATGTTGCGCTGGCTGAGCGGCACGATCTTCGGCCGCGCCGTGGTGCCGGAGGTGTGCAGCACCAGCGCCTCGTCATCCGCCTGCGCCATGCCGGGCATCTTCGCCGCGCCGGGCGCGCCGCCCTGCAGCGTGAAGCTGCCCGCCGCCTCGCCGGGGATCAGCTCCAGCACCGCGATGCCCAGCGCCTCGGCCGAGGCGCGCGCCGGCGTCGCATCGCCCTGCTGCACGATGATCGCCTTGGGCTTCAGGTCATCCAGGTAGAAAGTGAACTCATCGCCCTTGTAGGAGGGGTTGAGCGGCGCGGTGGACGCGCCGGCCGCAACGCAAAGGAAGGCGGCCGCCATCTCGGGCCCGTTCGGCAGCACGATGGCCACGCGATCGCCGCGGCCGATGCCCTTGCTGTTCAGCGTCGCGACCGTGCTGGCGGCGAGCTGCCGCAGCCCCTCATGCGTCAGCGCCGGGCGTCCGGGCGCGCGCAGCGCTGGCGCATCCGCTTTGCCGCGTTGCAACAATTCACCGAGGTTGCTGATCGCACTCATGAAACGCAGTTCTCCTGGAACACGGACTCAATAAAGCGCGGCATCGCGCGGATGCGAAAGGCTGCCAAGCGGCTTTGCAAGCTTTTCATCGCTTCACAATCAATTGACTCCTTTACGGAACGAGAGGGGTTCCAAGCGCGTTTGTAAAGGGCATTTACAAGCTCGGTTCACGCCACAGGAGGCCGCCGTCCATGATGCTCAGTCGTCGCCAATTGCCGATGATCGGGGCGGGTCTTGCCGTCGCCGGCGGCACGCAAGCCCAGGCCCAACGCGCGTGGGAGCCGCAGCGTCCCGTGCAGTTCATCGTCCCCGCCGGCACGGGCGGCGGCGCGGATCAGATGGCCCGCATCATCCAGGGCATCATCACCAAGCACAGCCTGATGCGGCAGCCGATGATGGTGGTGAACAAGGCGGGCGGCGCCGGCGCGGAAGGCTTCCTCGAAGCCCGCAACGCGCGCGGCAATCCGCATGTGCTGATCATCAGCCTCTCCAACCTCTTCACCACGCCGATGTCCACCGGCATCCCCTTCTCCTGGCGGGATCTCACGCCGGTGAAGATGATGGCGCTGGATGAGTTCGTGCTCTGGGTGAACGCTTCCTCGCCCTGGCAGACGCTGCCGCAATTCGTCGAAGCGGCGCGCGCCGGGCGCATCCGCATCGGCGGCACCGGCTCCAAGCAGGAAGACCAGATCATCACGGTCGCCATGCAGCGCGCCATGGGCACGGAGTTCATCTACGTGCCCTTCCGCGGCGGCGGCGAGGTCGCGACGCAGCTCGTGGGCGGCCACATCCAGGCGACGGTGAACAACCCGATCGAGGCCGTGACGCATTGGCGCGCCGGTACGCTGCGCCCGCTCTGCGTCTTCGACACGCGCCGCCTGCCGGGCGAGGGCCGCATCACCGACACGATGGGCTGGCAGGACATCCCGACCTGCAAGGAAGCGGGCCTCGACGTCGAATACCTGATGCTGCGCGGTGTCTTCGCCGCCCCCGGCATCACCGCGCCGCAGATCGCCTTCTACACCGATCTGCTGAACCGCGTGACGCAGACGCCCGAATGGCGAGAGCTGATGGCCAATGGCGCCTTCAACACCACGACGATGACGGGCGCGCCCTTCGTCGAGTGGCTGACGCGCGAGGAAGCGCGTCACCGTTCCCTGATGCAGGAGGCCGGGTTCCTGGCCGCGGGAGGCTGAGATCATGAGCGTCACCACCGGAAACGACACCCTGGTCGAAGCGGGCGCCGAGCGCGGCCCCAGCATGAAGGGGATGGAGATCGGCACCGCCGTCATCCTGATGGCGATGGGCGGCATCGCCATCATGGACAGCCTGCGCATCGGCGCGGGCTGGGGCAGCGATGGCCCGCAATCGGGATATTTCCCGTTCTGGCTCGGCCTCATCCTGGTCGGCGCCAGCCTGGTGAACCTCGCCATGGCGCTGAAGCCCTCCGCGAAATCCGAGGGCGCGCTCTTCGCCACCTGGCCGCAGCTGCGCATGGTGGCCTCCGTGCTGGTGCCCACCGCGATCTATGTCGCGGTCATCCCCTTCGCCGGGATCTATGTGAGCTCCGCCCTGCTGATCGCCTTCTTCATGATCCGCTTCGGCGAATTCCGCTCCGTCGTCTCCTTCCCCTCGGGCGCGCTGGCGGCGGGTGTCGCCTTCGCGATCTTCGAGCTGTGGTTCCTCGTCGCCCTGCCCAAGGGTCCGCTCGAGACCTACCTGGGATACTGACGTTCCCCACGAAGTTTTCGCTGCCGGAATGCCGCGTTGCGGCATGTCCGCCAGCGAAACCTTCGCGGGGGCCCCGATCTCCTCATTCTTCGAAACTCATCTCATCCCGATGCGGCAAAGCCGCACCGGGGCTCCTCCGGGCGCGCCGTCGCGGTGGCGCTTGAGGCTTCACGCGTGCGCCTGGTGGCGCTGAAGGGTTCGCTGCCATGGAAGAAATCGGCCTCCTGATGCAGGGCTTCGCGGTGGCCCTGCAGCCGGAGAACATCATTCTCATGGTCGCGGGCATCGTGCTCGGCGTGCTCATCGGCGTGCTGCCGGGGCTGGGTGGTGCGAATGGCATCGCCATCCTGCTGCCGCTCACCTTCGCGCTGCCGCCGGTCAGCGCCATCATCCTGCTCTCCTGCATCTATTGGGGCGCGCTGTTTGGCGGCGCCATCACCTCCATCCTCTTCAACATCCCGGGCGAGCCCTGGTCCGTCGCCACCACCTTCGACGGCTACCCCATGGCGCAGCAGGGCCGTGCGGGCGAGGCGCTGGTGGCGGCCTTCACCTCCAGCTTCGTCGGCGCCTTCATCGCCGTGCTGATGATCACCTTCGTGGCACCGCTCGTCGCGCAATTCGCGCTGCAATTCGGCCCGCCTGAATTCTTCGCGGTGATGTTCCTCTCCTTCGCCTGCTTCATCGGCCTCTCGAAAGGCTCGCCCTTCAAGGCGTTGGCCGCGATGATGTTCGGCTTCCTGCTGGCGGGTGTGGGCTTGGATGGCGTGACGGGCCAGCTCCGCATGACCTTCGGCTCGATGGAGCTGATGCGCGGCATCGACTTCCTCGTCGTCGTCATCGGCCTTTTCGGCCTCTCGGAGATCTTCCAGTCCATCGAGGAAGGGCTGCGCTTCAAGGGCCAGTCGGCGAAGATCACCATGCGGACCATGCTCAAGACCTGGGCCGAACTGCCGCGCCATTGGTGGCTCTTCATCCGCTCCTCCGTCATCGGCTGCTGGATGGGCGTGACCCCGGCAGGTGCGACGCCCGCCAGCTTCATGAGCTACGGCGTGGCCCGCCGCATGGCGGCCGACAAGGAGAGCTTCGGCAAGGGCCGCGTCGAGGGCGTGATCGCGCCCGAGACCGCGGCGCATGCGGCCGGCACCTCGGCACTGCTGCCCATGCTCTCGCTGGGCGTCCCCGGCTCGCCCACGGCGGCGGTGCTGCTGGGCGGTCTGATCATGTGGGGGCTGCAGCCGGGGCCCATGCTCTTCGTCGAGCAGAAGGATTTCGTCTGGGGCCTGATCGCCTCGATGTATCTGGGCAACATCGTGGGCCTGATCATCGTGCTGGCCGCCGTGCCCTGGTTCGCGATGATCCTGAGGGTTCCCTTCTCCATCATCGCCGCCATCATCCTGATGGTCTGCGCGATCGGCGCCTACACCGTGAACAGCGCCGAGTTCGACGTGGTGCTGATGCTGATCTTCGGCGTCATCGGCTATGTGATGAAGAAGCTCGACTATCCGCTGGCGCCGCTGGTCCTCGCCTTGGTGCTGGGCGACCGCACGGAGGAGAGCTTCCGCCAGGCGCTGCTGATCAGCGAAGGCTCGCTCTCCGTCTTCTTCTCCAACTGGCTGGTGGGCAGCATCATGGTCGCCGGCCTGACGCTGATGTTCTACCCCGCCATCAGCAAGCTGATGGCCGGCTTCCGCAGCCCGAAGCCGGCCTGATGGCGGGGTAGCCCCGCGCCCCTCCCGGTGCCAGCATCGGCGCCGGGAAGGGACACGCCATGAAGATCACCGGCATCGAAAGCCGCATCCAGCGCAGCAGCTTCACCTATGGCGCCGGCAGCGCGGGCGTGGGTGGCAATCTCCATCTCAAGGACATGGACACGCTCATCCTCCGCGTGGAGACCGAGGATGGCCGCGTGGGCTGGGGCGAGGGCTTCGGCTTCAACCTGGTCGAAACCACGAAGGATGCGCTGGACCGCCTGCTTGCCCCCGCCTGCCTGGGCCAGGACGCGACGGACATCGCCGGGCTGACGCGCATGCTGGCGCGACGCTTCCACAATTTCGGCCGCAATGGCCCGGTCACCTTCGCGATCTCGGGGCTGGACATCGCGCTCTGGGACCTGGCGGCGCAGCGGGCGGGCCAGCCCTTGCATGCGCTGCTGGGCGGCGCGGGCCGCAGGCGCGTGCCGGCCTATGCCAGCCTGCTGCGTTACGGCGTTCCCGAAGACGTCGCCCGCAACACGGCGGCCGCGGTGGCGGAGGGTTATCGCGAGATCAAGCTGCATGAGGTGGACCTCGCCTGCATCCGCGCGGCGCGCGACGCGGCGCCGTCCGAAATCCCCCTCATGCTCGACATCAACTGCGCCTGGACCACCGAAGCCGAGGCCATCGCCTTCTGCCACGCTGTCGCAGGGATGAATGTGCGTTGGGTGGAGGAGCCCATCTGGCCGCCCGAGGACGCGCCCGCCATCGCCCGCGTGCGCGCCGCGGCGGGTGTGGCCGTCGCGGGCGGCGAGAATGCCGGCAGCCCCGCGGATTTCGCCGCGCTGTTTGCGGCCGGCGCGCTGGATGTGGCGCAGCCCAGCGTCACCAAGATCGGTGGCGTCACCGGGCTGATGGAGGTGGCGCGGCTCGCATGCGCGGCGGGGGTCACGCTGGTGCCGCACTCGCCCTATTTCGGCCCGGGCCTGCTGGCCACGCTGCATGTGCTGGCCGCGCAGGCGCAGGAGGCACCGATCGAGGTCTACTATGCTGACCTCGCAACGCCCCCCTATGGCCAGGCTCTGGCGGTGCGCGAGGGCTTCATGACTGTGCCTGAAGGGCCCGGCCTCGGCCTCGCGCCCGCCTTCTGATCACCCGACGGGCGGCTTGCCGAAGGCGGCGGTGTAGCGCGCGATGAAGCGCGGCTTCACCTCCGGGTTCACGATGCGCGGCGGCATGCGCCCCGCCGCCAGTTCCGAGAAGGCGAGGGCCGCGATCTTCGTGATGTTCGCGCGGCTCTCCTCCGTGACACCCGCCGTGTGCTGGCTGGCGATGACGGCGCGGTGATGCAGCAGCGGGTGGTCCACCGGCGGCGGTTCCACCTCCCACACGTCGAGGCCCGCACTCGCCACCTGGCCGGATTCCAGCGCCTCGAACAGCGCGGCCTCGTCATGGATGGAGCCGCGCGCGGTGGTGACGAAGATCACGCCCTTCTTCATTGCGGCATAGGCGGCGGCGTTGATCATGCCGCGCGTCTCTGGCGTCAGCGGGCAATGGATGCTGACCACGTCGGACTGCGCCAGCAGGGTCGCGAAATCCACCTTCTCACCGCCATGGGCCGCGATGGTCGCCGCATCCAGATAGGGGTCGCTGACCAGGACGCGATTGCCGAAGGCGGCCTTCACGATCTCCGCCACGCGCCGGCCGACATGACCGAAGCCGACGAGGCCGACCACCTTGCCGCGCAGCTCGCGCCCCAACAGCGTGGCGCGGTTGCGCGCCGTGCCCGCGATCATCGAGGCCTGGGCCTCCGGCATGCGCTTGAGGCAGGCCAGCATCATGCCGACGGCGTGTTCCGCCACACCCTCCGCATTGCCGCCGGCCTGATTCACCAGCAGCACGCCGGCATCGGTGCAGGCCTCCGGGTTGCAGGGGTCGTAGCCCGCGCCATAGCTCGCCGCCATCAGCAGGTTGGGCAGCTTGCCCAGCAGCTCGGCATGGACATGCAGCGGCAGGGGCAGCTCATCGCGCGCCGCCATGACGTAATAGCCATGGCAGGAGGAAAGCGCCTGGATCTGCTCGCCGGTGCTGGCCTCGAGCGGGATATGGACGATCTCCAGCGCCGGGTCCTGCGCCGCGGTCGCGAGGAAATTGGGGTGGGGCACGAAGCCGACATAGCCGATGCGGAATCTTTGCAACTTGGGTCTCCCGTTTGGCCGGCAGGCTCGCCCAAGCCGCGCCGCTTGGCTAGCCTCACCCCCGCAATCCAGGGAGGATGAAATGGGCGCCGGACCACTCGCGGGCATCCGCGTGCTCGACATGACGACGGTGCTCTTCGGCCCCTATGCCACGCAGCTCCTGGCCGAGATGGGCGCCGAGGTCATCAAGCTCGAAGCCCCCGAGGGCGATGTGACGCGCCACACCGAGCCCGCGCGCAATCCCGGCATGGGCGCCATCTTCCTCACGCTCAACCGCGGCAAGCGCGGCCTCTGCCTGGACCTGAAGCAGCCCGCCGCGCGGGAGGCGGCGCTGGCCGTGGCCCGCACCTGCGACGTGGTGGTGAGCAACATCCGCCCGCGCGCGCTGCAGCGCCTGGGCCTCGATTCCGCGACGCTGCGCGCCGCCGATCCGCGCCTCGTCTTCTGCGCCTTGGTGGGCTTCGGGCAGGACGGGCCCTATGCCGAGAAGCCCGCCTATGACGACCTGATCCAGGGCATTGGCGGCCTGGCGCATCTGGCCTTGGCGCAAGGCGGCGCCGCGCCCCGCTACGCGCCCTTCGCGCTGGCCGACCGCGTGGGCGGCATGCACGCGCTCTCCGGCATCCTGGCCGCGCTCTTGGAGCGCAGCCGCACCGGCCTCGGCCAGGAGGTGGAGGTGCCGATGTTCGAGGTGATGGCGAGCATGGTGCTGGGCGACCATATGGGTGGCCTTGGCTTCGAACCGCCGACCGACCAGGGCGGCTATGCCCGCCTCATCAGCCCCGACCGCAAGCCCTATGCGACGCAGGACGGCTTCATCGGCGTGATGATCTACAACCAGGCGCAATGGGAGCGCTTCTTCGCCGCCATCGGCACGCCCGAGCGCATGACGCAGGACCCGCGTCTCAAGGATCACACCACGCGGCTGCGGCATATCGACGAACTCTATGCCGAGCTTGCCAGCATCTTCGCCACGCGCGGCACGGCGGAATGGTTGGCACTTCTGGAAGCGGCGGACCTGCCCTGCGCCCCGGTGCATGACCTGCCCGCGCTCCGCGCCGACCCGCACCTCAACGCGCGCGGCTTCTTCCAGCCGGAGGCGCATCCAAGCGAGGGGAGGCTCACCCGCATGGCCGCCCCCGTGCGCTTCTCCGCGCATGGCGAAATTCCGCGCCGCCCGACGCCACGCCTGGGCGAGCATGGGCGGGAGGTGCTGCGCGAGGCGGGGCTGGAGGAGGCGGCTATCACGGCGCTGGTGCGGGCGCGGGCGCTGATCCTGCCGGGGTGAGGTCAGCGCGCCAATCCGGCGCGTCAGTTCCGCTGCACCGACCATGTGACGGAACGCATCGCCGGGGCCAGATTCGTAACCAGGCAAGCGAGACGCAATGGCGGCTGCTTTTGCGAATTGATGAACCTCACGGATCAATTGACCCGCTTGGACGATATCGGGAATCGAAGACATGAGGGTTGCTCCTCAGCGTTCAGAATAACGGAACGGGAAACACAGGGAGAGCGCGACCGCAGTCGCTTCAATCGGACGTGGAATCGCCTGGCGCGTCGCAATCCGACATCTCGAACCCGGTGACCGATGTCATGACGTTGACGACACAGGCGCTGCCAAGCGACGGCATGAGGGTCCTCTCCAGCTCATGGGTCGTATCATCACCGTCGAACCGCAACCGGAGGCCAAGCGCCACCGTCGCCTGCCCCATCGAGCGGAAGCGCACGGCACCGTGGTGTGAGACTGAGGCACTGGAGCGATCGAGGGCGATGGGCTGAGCGTTCAAGTAAACGCCCTCGATCATGAGAGGTCTGTTGCTGAACGTCTCAAACCGGATGCGAAGCTCGACGTCTTGCCCGCTCCATCGCGTCGGCGGGCGGAGCGCTTCGCGAAGGCCGAGCAGCCCCACGCAGAGCAGACAAGCACCGAGGAGCAGACGAGAGGCCCGACGCGGGATCAAACGACGCATGTCTCCCTGGATGGCGGGAACATAAGGGGAACATATATGCCATGTCAAGCAAAACTCCCTCTCGCGGATCAGCCAGCCGCGCGCGTGATCATCCGCCCTTCAAGGATGTCTTGCTCCAGCCACGCCGCTTACCCAGGATGGGGGTGTCCCCACCGGAGCCCGCCGCATGACGACATTGCCCCGCCGCAGCCTGCTAGCCGCCCCTTTGGCCGCCCCTCTGGCGCTCGCCGCCCCCGCCATGGTCGCGGCCCAGGGCGCGCGCACGCTGCGCTTCGTGCCGCAATCGGATGTGACGGTTCTAGATCCGCTCTGGTCCACCGCCTTCGTCAGCCGCAACCACGCCTATCTGGTCTATGACACGCTCTACGGCACCGACGCCAATTTCGCGCCGCAACCGCAGATGGCCGAGGGCCATGTGGTCGAGGATGGCGGCCTCACCTGGACCATCACGCTGCGCCCCGGCCTGCGCTTCCATGATGGCGAGCCGGTGCGCGCGGCGGATGCGGTGGCGAGCCTGCGCCGCTGGGGTGCCAGGGATGCCTTCGGCCAGGCGCTCTTCGCGGCGACGGATGAACTCACCGCCCTCGATGACCGCCGCCTGCGCTTCCGCCTGAAGAAGCCCTTTCCGCTGCTGCCCGCGGCCCTCGGCAAGACCACCGTCACCGTCCCCTTCATCATGCCCGAGCGCCTGGCCCGCACCGATCCCGGCACGCAGGTGAGCGAGATCGTGGGCTCCGGCCCCTATCGCTTCGTGCCGGGTGAGCGCGTGGCCGGCGCCCGCACCGTCTATGCCCGCTTCGAGAACTATGTGCCGCGCGAGGGCGCGCCCAGCTTCACCGCCGGCGGCAAGGTGGCGAACCTGGACCGCGTCGAATGGGTGGTGATGCCCGATGCGGCGACGGCCTCGGCCGCGCTCCAGGCGGGCGAGGTGGATTGGTGGGAACAGGCGGTGACGGACCTGCTGCCGACGCTCCGCCGCAACCGCAATATCGAGATCGGCACGCTTGAGACCTCGGGCTGGGTGGGCTTCCTGCGCTTCAACCATCTGCAGCCGCCTTTCAACAATCCGGCCATCCGCCGCGCGATCCTGGGCGCCATCAACCAGCCGGACTTCATGCAGGCCATCGTCGGCAACAACCCCGATCTCTGGCGCGGCAATGTGGGCGTCTTCACGCCGGGTACGCCGCTCGCCAATGACGAGGCGATGGGCGCACTCACCTCCCCGCGCGATCTCGACCGGGTGCGGCGCGAGCTGGCGGCGGCGGGCTATAACGGGCAGCGGATGGTGCTGATCGTGCCCACGGACTTGCCGTTCCTGAGAGCAATGTCGGAGGTCGGCGGTGATCTCTTCCGCCGCATCGGCATGAACCTCGATTACCAGGCGCTCGACTGGGGCACGGTGCTCTCCCGCCGCACCTCGCGCGAGCCGGTGGAGCGTGGCGGCTGGTCCGCCTTCTTCACCTTCGGCGGCGGGCAGGATTTCGCCTCGCCGGCCGGGCATCTCGGGCTGCGCGGCAATGGCACGAATGGCTGGATCGGCTGGCCTGATTCGCCCGAACTGGAAAACCTGCGCAACGCGTGGTTCGACGCGCCGGACCTGGCCGCCCAGCAGGCCATCGCGCGGCGCATCCAGGCGCAGGCCATGCAGGATGTGCCGATGATCCCGCTCGGCCAGTATTTCCTGGCCACCGCGCATCGCCGGAACGTGTCGGGGATCGTGCAGGGCGCGCCGCTCTTCTGGAACGTGCGCAAGAGCTGATCTGTGAGGATGATTCAACGCTTCGGTGGAGACACCGAAGCGGATCATGCTCAGATCAGCGGCGCCACAACCCGCCGCGCGCCGAGCGTGCCGATCGCCGCCTCCACGCCATAGGCGGCGCGCAGCGTCTCGGGCGTGATCAGCGCCTCGGGCGGTGCCGGGCCCTGTGCGCCGCCCTGCGCCACCAGCATCACCGCATCGGCCAGCAGCAGCGCGTGGTCGGGCTGATGCGTCGTCATCAGCACGGCCAGGCCATCGCGCCGGGCCAGCGCCCGCACCTCGCGCAGCACCAGCGCCTGGTTGCCGAAATCGAGGCTCGCCGTGGGCTCGTCCAGGATGATCGCGCGGCCGCCCTGCGCCAGGGCGCGCGCGACCAGCACCAATTGCCGCTCGCCGCCGGAAAGCTCCGTGACCGGCCGGTCGGCCAGATGCGCGATGGAGAGGCGATCGAGCGCGGCCTCAGCCGCCGCGTGGTCGGCCGCGCCGGGGGCGGCGAAAAGGCCGAGATGCGCGGCGCGGCCCATCGCCACCACCGCCCGCGCCGGATAGGCGAAGCCGCCCTGCGCCGCCTGCGGCACATAGGCGAGGCGCTGCGCCACCGCGCGGCGGGAGAGCCGCGTCAGGGGCTGACCCTCCAGCAGCACCGTGCCGCCGAGCGGCGGGATCAGGCCCAGCAGCGTGCGCAACAGCGTCGTCTTGCCGCCGCCATTGGGGCCGAGCAGGCAGAGCAGCTCGCCCGCGCGCAGATGCAGGTTGAGCCCGGAGAGCACCTTGCGGCGCCCATGTCCCACGGCCAGGTCGCGCGCCTCAAGCATGCCGGCCCCGCGCCAGCAGCCAGAGAAACAGCGGCGTGCCGAGCAGCGCGGTCAGCACGCCCAGCGGCAATTCGGTGCGGCCCAGATTGCGCGCGGCCGTGTCCACCGCCAGCAGGAAGGCCGCGCCCAGCAGCATGGAAAGCGGGATCAGGCGCCGCAAATCAGGCCCGCCGAGCAGCCGCGCCATGTGGGGGACAACAAGGCCGATCCAGCCCACGGCCCCCGCCAGTGCCGTAACGGCCGCCGTCGCCAGCGTGGCGCCGGCCACCGCCGCGCCGCGCAGCAGCGCGGTATTGGCGCCCAGCGCCCGGGCCTCATCCTCGCCCAGCGTCAGCAGGTTCAGCCGCCAGCGCAGCAGGAAGAGGATGGCGAGGCCGAGGGCCGCCGGGATCGCCGCCGCCAGCACATCGCCGCGCGTCACCGCGTTCAGCGAGCCGAGCAGCCAGAAGGTGATGGCGGGCAATTGGTTGTAGGGGTCGGCCAGGATCTTCAGCAGGCTGATCGCCGCCCCCATCAGCGCCCCCAGCGCGATGCCGGCGAGGATGAGCAGCAGCGCCGGATCGCCCCGCCCGCGCACCAGCGCGGCCAGGCCCGCGACGCCCGCCACGGCGGCCACACCGCCCGCGAAGGCGAGGCCCTGGATCGCCGCCACCGGCAGGCCGAGGAAGATGCCGAGCACCGCCCCCAGCGAGGCCCCGGCCGAGACGCCCAGCAGATCGGGCGAGGCCAGCGGGTTGCGGAACATGCCCTGGAAGGCCGCCCCCGCGCCGGCCAACGCGGCACCCACCAGGATCGCGGCCGCCACGCGCGGCGCGCGGATGTTCCAGAAGACGATGGCGGCCGGCCCTTCCTCCTGCCCCAGCAGGATGGGCACAAGCTGCGAGGGCGGGATGGGAAAGCGCCCGAAGGCGAGCGCCAGCAGCACGGCACCCGCCAGCGCCGCCAGCGCCAGCCCCCAGGCGAGCGTGCCGCGCATCAACCCGGCAGGGCCGGGCGCAGCAGCGCCGCGATCTGCTGCGGCTCGGGCCGGCGATGGTAGAACAGCGCGTGGAAGTCACTCACGCGCTCGGGCAGCGTTTCAGCCGGTACCAAGCCGAACAGCACGGGCAGCCAGATCAGCCCCAGCAGCCGGTTCACCGCAGGCGGGAAATCCACCCAGCCGAAGGGCAGGCCGGGCGCGAGGACCAGCCGATTGGCCCGCACCGCCGGCAGCGCGCGCCAGAGCGGGTCCTGCCGCGCATGGGCCGGGAAATCGGGATGGATGGCGATGACCCAGTCCGGGTTCCAGGCCAGCACCTGCTCCAGGCTGATCTGCGTGAGGCCACCCGGCCCCAGCGCGCGGCCGGCCACATTCAGCGCGCCGGCGAATTCGATGATCTCGGTGTTGATGGAGCCCGCGAGCCCCGTCTCCAGCCCGCGCGGCCCGCGCACATAGAGCACGCGCGGCCGCCCGCGCTGGCCGAGGCGCGCGGCATGCGCCTCCGCCTCGGCCAGGATGCGCCCCGCCGCCTCGGCGCGCAGATCGGCATCCTTGCGGCGGCCCAGGATCTCGCCCAGGACGCGATAGGTCTCGGGGATGCGCGCCAGCGCGCCGTCCAGCAGCAGCGTCGGGATGCCCGTCTGCTCCTGCACGCGATGGGCGAGGCTGACGAAGCTCGGCGCCACGCTGCCGTAATCCAGCACGAGGTCCGGGCGATGGCGCAGCACCGCCTCGATATTGGCGGTGTTGTCGCGGCCCGTCAGGCGCCCCGTCTCGGGCAGGGCTGCGGCCCCCTCGGTCAGGAAGCTGGCCTCCAGCCGGCTCGGCGGGCGGGCGGGCCAGCCGGCGAGCAGCTCCGGCGCCAGCGTGTAGAGCAGGATGGCGGCGGGCGGGCCGGCCGCCAGCACGCGGCTCACCTTCTCGGGCATGCGCGCGCTGCGCCCCACCGAATCCCGGACCTCTCTCGCAAATGCTGGCGAGGCGAGGGGGGTGGCGAGCAGCGCGCGGCGGAACATCATCTCTCCTTGGGCAGGCCCGGCGCGTCGAAGCCGTGCCGGTCCAGGATCATCTGGCCCTGGGGGGAGAGAATGAACAGGGCCAGCCGCGCCGCTTCCGGCCGGGGGCTGAGCAGCAGCATCCCGTAATCGGCGAAGACCGCCAGCGCCTCCGGCACCTCGATGCGCTGCAGGCGCGGATCGGCGCGCAGCGCCAGCACGGCATTGGTGCAATAGGTGAGGAAGAGGTCCACCGCATCGCGCTCGAACTGCCAGGCGTAGAGGTCACGCCCGGCCGGCGGGCGCGCGGAATCCGGCCCGCCCGTGACCGTCAGCGCCTTGGCCTCCAGCGCGGCGCGCGCACCGGGCCGCAGCGCCTCGGCCCGGGCGAAGAGCGCAAAGGCGTAGTCGCCCGCGGGATCGGCGCGCGGCGTGGAGGTGCCGAGGCGAATGGCCGGGTCCAGCATGCGCGCCAGCAGCGTCTCGGGCGTCACCTCCAGGCCCGGCCGCGCCAGGGCGCAAAGCCGGTTGCGGGCGAAGAGCACGACCGGCATGCCGCGCGTCTCGGCCAGCGCCTGCGGGTGCGCCATGTTCGCGCTGGCGAAGAGGTCGAAGCCCTCGCCGCCCGCGATGCGCTGCCGCAGCAGGCCCGAGGGGGCATAGGTCTCCGTCACCGGCGCGCCGCCCGGCCGGGCGGCGAAGGCGGTGGCGACCTCGGAGAGGGCCGCGCGCAGGCTGCCGGCGGCGGCGAGGCGCAGCGGCTCGGCCTGGGCGGGGGCCGCCATCAGCAGGGCCGCGAGGATCAGCCGCTTCACGAGGTCGGCTCAGGCTGCGCGGCGTTGGGGAAGAAGAGCTGCTCGCCATTGATCTTGTAGCTGGCGATGGCGGCCTGGCCGGCGGGCGAGACGATCCAGTCCACGAAGGCCTGGCCATCGGCGGCCTTCACATGGCTGTGGCGGGCCGGGTTCACCAGCATCACGCCATACTGGTTGAACAGGCGCGGATCGCCCTCGGTCAGGATGCGCAGATCCTGGCGGTTGCGGAAGGAGAGCCAGGTGCCGCGATCGGCCAGGATATAGGCGTTCTGTGCGGCGGCCGTGTTCAGCGCCGGGCCCATGCCCTGGCCGACCGCGCGATACCAGCTGCCGGAGGGCTCGACGCCCGCCTGCTGCCAGAGGCGCAGCTCCGCCGCATGCGTGCCGCTGCGGTCGCCGCGGCTGACGAAGGGCGCGCGCGCCTCGGCGATGCGGCGCATGGCGGCCACCGCATCGCGCGAGCCCGCGATGCGCGCGGGGTCGCTGGCCGGGCCGATGATCACGAAGTCATTGAACATCACGTGCTGGCGGCGCGTGGCGAAGCCCTCGGCCACGAAGCGCTCCTCCGCCGCGCGGTCATGCACGAAGACGACATCGGCATCGCCGCGCCGGCCCACATCCAGCGCCTGGCCGGTGCCCAGCGCCACGACGCGCGCGGTGATGCCGGTCTGCTCGCGGAACAGGGGCAGGATATGGCCGAACAGGCCCGACTGCTCCGTGCTGGTGGTGCTGCTGATGGTGATGACGCGCTCCTGGGCCCCAGCGGGGAGAGGGGCGGGCGTGGCGAGCAGCGCGAGGGCGAAGAGAAGACGGCGGAACATGCGGTTCACTCCAGGATGTCGCCGCGCAGGAAGGCCTGGGCCTCGGCGCTGGCGGGGGATTGGAAGAAGGTCTCGGCGGGCGCCTGCTCGATCAGGCGGCCCCGATGCAGCAGCAGGATCTCGCCGGCGAGGCGGCGCGCCTGGTGCAGGTCATGCGTGGTCATCACGATCTTCATCCCGCGCGCGGCGGCGCGGGCGAGGATCGCTTCCACCGCGCGCGTGGCCGCGGGGTCGAGGCTCGCGGTCGGCTCGTCGAGGAAGAGGATGTCGGGGTGCAGCGCCAGAGCGCGGGCAAGGGCCACGCGCTGCTGCTCGCCGCCTGACAGCAGGCGGGCGGGGCGATGGGCGAGATGCGGCAGGCCCACCTCCTCCAGCGCGGCGGGGATGCGCGCGGCATCCCGGATGCCGGCGAGGGAGAGCGCATGCGCGATGTTCTGCGTGACGCTGCGGCGAAGCAGGACGGGCTTCTGGAACACCATGGCCTGCCGCCCGATGCCGGCCTGCACCACCCGGCCCTGGCTTGGCGCCAGCAGGCCGTGCAGCAGTCGGAGCAGCGTGGATTTGCCCGAGCCATTGGGGCCGATCACGAAGCTCGGCGCGCCGGGCGCGATGCCGAAATCGAGTCCCTGCAGCAGGGCGCGCTCGCCCACGCTGTAGCCCAGCCCCTCGGCGCGCAGCACGGGCCCGCTCATCCGGACCACCGCGCCGAGGCCTCGCGCAGCAGCTGCGCCGCCGCATTCACGCCGAGCACGATCGCCATCAGCACGATGCCGAGGCCGAGTGCCAGCGGGAGGTCGCCCTTGCTCGTTTCCAGCGCGATGGCGGTGGTCATCACGCGGGTGAAGCCCTCGATATTGCCGCCCACGACCATGACGGCGCCGACCTCGGCCGAGGCGCGGCCGAAGCCCGCCAGCAGCACGGTCAGCAGGGCGAAGCGGCCATCCCAGAGCAGGGTGCGGACGGCGCGGCCGGGGCCGGAGCCCAGCGAGCGCAACTGCTCGGCATATTCCTCCCACATGGCTTCCAGCACCTGGCGGGTGAGGGCGGCCAGGATGGGCGTGATGAGCACCGCCTGGGCGATGACCATGGCCGCCGGCGTAAAGAGCAGGCCGAGGGCGCCGAAGGGGCCGGAGCGCGAGAGAAGGATGTAGATGATGAGGCCGGCGACGACGGGCGGCAGGCCCATCAGCGCGTTCAGCACCACGAGCAGCCCCTGCCGCCCGGGGAAGCGCGCGACGGCCAGCAACGCGCCCAGCGGCAGCCCGATGCAGGCGGCGATGAGGGTGGCCGTCAGCGAGACGCGCAGGCTGAGGGCAATGATGGCCCACAGCCCCGCATCGCCCGCGGCGACCAGGCCCAGCGCCTGCTGGAATGCGGCTCCGAGGTCTTGCATGACGCGGCTGTAAGCCCGGCGTCCGGTGGCGTCCACGGCGAAGGCTATTGAACATCTGCCGTCATTTGCCGATATCTGCCGGATGGATGTCTGGACCCTGAAGGAGGCGGCGGGCTTCCTCCGCCTCTCCGAGCGCGCCCTTTATGACCTGGCCCGTGCCCGGCGCCTGCCGGCGGCGCTGGTCGGCGGCAAATGGGTGTTTCCGGCCGAGGCGCTGCGCCGCTGGCTGGTGGCGCAGGCCGAGACCGGCGGCCGCCCCGCCCCGCCCCCCATCCTGGCCGGCAGCCATGACCCTCTGCTGGATTGGGCGGTCCGCCAATCGGGCTGCGGCCTGGCGCTGCGGGCCGGCGGCAGCCTGGAGGGGCTGGATGCGCTGGTCGCCGGCAGCGCGGTGGCGGCGGCGCTGCATCTGCGGGACGAGGAGGGCGGCTTCAACGAGGCCGCGGTGCGCGCCGCCCTGCCGGGCGCGCCGCTGGTGGGGCTGATCTGGGCCTGGCGCGAGCAGGGGCTGATCACGCCGCCCGGCAACCCGGCGGGCCTTGCCGCCGTGGCCGATCTCGCCCGGCCCGGATTCCGCGTCATGGGCCGCCAGCCGCGCGCCGGCAGCCATGTGGCGCTGGTGGGCCTGCTGAGCGATGCCGGCGTGGCGCTGCGCGACGTCGCCTTCCTGCCCGAACCGGCGCTGGCGGAGGATGAGGTGGCCGCCGCGGTGCTGCGCGGCGCGGCCGATGCGGGCTTCGGCATCCGCGCCGAGGCGATGCGCGCGGGCCTGGGCTTCGTCCCCCTCCTGCGCGAGCGCTTCGACCTGGTGCTGCACCGGCGGGACGCCTTCGAACCCGCGATGCAGACGCTGCTCGCCTTCGCCCGCACGCCGCTCTTTGCCGAGCGCGCGGGGCGGATGGGGGGCTATGACGTGACGGAGACGGGGCGGGTGGCGTTCAATCTGTGAGGCTTGTTCAGATCAAAAAAAGGCCTCCGGCGGCTGGGGCCTCGGGCCCCAGACCCCTTGAATCGGCCCGTGATCGTCAGGCGTGGACCTCCTCTTCCTCCTCGATCTGGAGGGCGTCGTTGAAGCGGTTGAAGAAGCCGCAGAGGGTGATGCGCAGCGTCAACTCCACGATCTGCGCCTCGGTGAAATGCTCCAGCAGTTCGGCATGCAGCCCGGGCGTCACGCGGTTCGGCGTTTCCCAGGCCACCTTGGCGTAGCGGATCACCAGCCGGTCCACCGCGTCGAATTCCGCGGGCAGGTCGGCCTCCATGATGCGGTCCACCGCCTCGGGCGAGACGCCGGCGACCACCAGGAAGGGTTTGTGGTGCGCCACGCAGTAATGGCACTCGTTGAGCCGCGAGACGACGACGATGGCGATCTCGAGGTAGCGCTTGGGCAGCGTCGCCGCCGCGCGGAGTTCCATCAGCATCGGCATGAGGTGCCGAAGCGCGGCCGGCACATGCGCGATGACCGCGACCTGGTTACGGAAGGGGCCGTATTGCCCGGCGAAATCCTCGTAGATCGCGGCGAGGTCCGGCGGCAATTCTTCGGAAGGGATGGAACGCACGCGGGCCATGGCATTGCTCCTGTCGGGGAAGGGTGAGCCTGGACCGCGTCCGCGCCGTATTCAATCCACGCTGGCGCCCGAGGCGCGGACCACCGGCGCCCAGCGCGCCGTCTCCTCCGCCATGAAGCGCGCGAAATCGGCACGGCTGGGCGAGGGGCGGGGCAGGCTGCCCCCGGCCGAGAGGCGCGCCTGCAGATCGGGCTCGGCCAGGGCGGCGACCGTCTCGCGGTGCAGCCGTTCCAGGATCGGCTCCGGCGTCTGGGCGGGTGCCACCACGCCGAACCAGCCGGTGGAGACGATGTCCACGCCGCCCTCGCGCAGGGTGGGCACATCGGGGAAGGCGGGAATGCGCTCGGTGCCCGTCGCGGCGATGGCGCGCACGCGGCCGGAGCGCGCCAGTTCCGCCACCGCGCTGACCGATTGGAACAGCACCTGGATGCGGTTCTCGATGAGGTCCGTGTTCATCTGCCCGCCCGCATTATAGGGGATATGCGTCAGCTCGATGCCGGTGGCCTGCGCGAATTGGGCGCCCGCCAGATGCTGCGAGGAACCCGCGCCGACCGAGCCGAAGTTGATCTGCCCCGGCCGTGCCCGGGCATAAGCGATGAACTCCCGCAGATTGGTCACCGGCAGAGCGGGGGGGATGACCATGAGGTTGGGCACCACCGCCATCAGGCTGATGGGCGCGAAATCCGCCACCGGATCGAAGGGCAGGCTGCGATAGAGGGTGCGGTTCACCGCATTGCTCGCGATGCTGGCCAGGCCCAGCACATAGCCATCCGGCGCGGCACGGGCGACCACCGTCATGCCGATATTCGTGCCCGCGCCGGGCCGGTTCTCGATGACGATCTGCTGGCCGATGCGCGCCGCGACGCGTTCCATCACGAGCCGCGCGGTCACGTCGCCCGCGCCGCCCGCCGGGCCGGGCACGATGAAGCGGATCGGCCCGCGCATGGGCCAGGCCTCCTGCGCCTGGGCGGTGAGGGGCAGCAGCGGGCTGGCCAGGACAAGGCGGCGCGAGAGGGGCATGGCGGGCAACTCCGGATTCGCCCCGGCAATAGGCGGCGCCCTCGCCGCCCGCAAGCGTGTCTTGTACAGGCGGGCCTGCGGGGCAAGACTCGCCCCGGAACCAAGAGGATGATCCGATGCGCGATGTGCTGGGCTGGCGGAAGAAATTCGGGGTGATGGGCCCCTCCACCAACACCGTGGTGCAGCCCGATTTCGACATGATGCGCCCGCCGGGCGTCACCTCGCATTACAGCCGCATCTTCACGCCCAACGCGCACGCGGTGAGCAATGAGACCTTCCGCGCCGGCGCCGAGCTGATCGGCGCGAACACGCTGGACGCCGTGCGCAGCGTGATGACCTGCGAGCCGGATTACCTGGTGATGGGCATGAGTGCCGTCACCTTCTTCGACGGCGTGAAGGGGGCGGACGCCTTCGTGAAAAGCGTGGAGGAGGTCAGCGGCCTCAAGGTCAGCGTCGGCTCGCATTCCTGCCACGCGGCCTTGCAGGCCTATGGCGGGGTGAAGCGCATTTCCGTGCTCTCGCCCTACTGGCCCAGCATGAATGCCGAGGTGATCCGCTATTTCGGCGACATGGGCTACACCACGGTGCGCGACCGCGCCCTGCAATGCCCGCGCTGGACCGCCATCGCCGAGGTGACGCCGGCCGAGCTGGTGCCGGTTCTGCGCGAGCTGGATGGCGATGATGTGGATGCCATCGTGCAGGTGGGGACCAACCTCTCCATGGTGCGTCTTGCCGCCGCCGCCGAGATGTGGCTGGGCAAGCCCGTCATCGCCATCAACACGGCCACCTGGTGGCACGCCCTGCGCGCCAATGGCATCACGGACAGGCTGGACGGCTTCGGCCGTCTCATGGCGGAGTTCTGAGCATGCGCTTCGACGGGATCACGGCCCCCACGCCGACCGAGGAGAGCCTCGCGGCCGAGGCCGCCGCCATCAGCGCGCTGCTGGATGCGGGGGATCGCGCGGCGGCCGTTGCGCAATGGGATGCGGCGCGCCGCACCTATGACACCTGGTCCGCGCTGGTGCATCTGCGCTTCGCGCAGGACACGACGAATGAGGAAGCCAAGGCCGCGCGGGAATACGCCGACAAGCTCTCGCCCGTCGCGACCGGGCATGAGGTGGCGATCAAGCGCCGCCTGCTGGCCGACCCCGATCGCGCCGGAATCGAGGCGCTGGTGGGCGGCCATGTGCTGCGCCTGTGGGAGACGGACATCACCACCTTCGACCCTGCCATCGCGGCGGATCTGGAGGAGGAGGCGAAGCTCTCCGCGCGCTACACAGCGCTGCTGGCCTCGGCGAAGATCGAGCTGGACGGGAAGGTGCTGAACCTCTCCGGGCTCGCTCCCTATGCCGAGCATGCGGACCGCGCCATGCGCCATGCGGCCGAAGCCGCGCGCTGGGCCTTCTTCGAGAAGAACGGTGCGGAGCTGGATGAGATCTATGATGCCCTGGTGAAGCTTCGCCATGGCATGGCGGTGAAGCTGGGCGACCCCAACTTCATCCCGCTCGCCTATCGCCGCATGCGGCGCGTGGATTACGACGCCGCCGATGTCGCGCGTTATCGCGAGGAGGTGCTGCGCCATGTGGTCCCGCTGGTGGGCAAGCTGCTGGAAGCCCGCCGCGCGCATTTCGGCTGGGACCGGCTGCGCTACTGGGACGAGGCGCTGATCGACCCTGCCGGCAACCCGGCGCCGATCGGCGACCACGACACGTTGGTGACCGCCGCGCAGACCATGTTCGACCGGATGGACCCCCGCCTCGCGGAGTTCTACCGGCTCATGCAGGCGGGCGGGTTCCTGGACCTCAAGAACCGCCCGGGCAAGGCGGGGGGCGGCTTCTGCACCTCGTTCCCGACCGTCGGCGTGCCCTTCATCTTCGCCAATTTCAACGGCACGCATCACGATATCGGCGTCTTCACGCATGAGATGGGCCACGCCTTCCAGTGCTGGGAAAGCCGCAAACTGCCGGGCATCGATCAGCTCTGGCCCACCATGGAGGCAGCCGAGATCCACTCGATGGGCCTCGAGTTCCTGACGCACCCGCAGATGGGACTGCTGGTGGGCGAGGATGCGGCGGACCGCTTCCGCCGGATGCACCTGATCTCCTCGCTCGCTTTCCTGCCCTATGGCGTCTGCGTGGATCACTTCCAGCATGAGGTGCATGCGAACCCGCATGCCACGCCGGCCGAGCGCCACGCCATCTGGCAGCGGCTGGAGCGGCTCTACATGCCCTGGACCGATTATGGGGATCTCGCCTACCCCGCCAAGGGCGGGCGCTGGCAGGCGAAGCAGCACATCTACAACAGCCCCTTCTACTACATCGACTACACGCTGGCGCTCTGCTGCGCGATGCAGTTCTGGGTGAAGTCCCGCCACGATGCGAAGGCCGCGCTGGATGATTATGTGGCGCTTTGCGCCCGCGGCGGCTCGGCGCCTTTCCAGCAATTGGCGCAGGGGGCGGGGCTGGTCTCGCCCTTCGCGGCGGGCGCGCTGGCGGAGGTGGTCCGGGAGGCGGAAGTGGCTCTTGGCTAGGGTTCTTCTCGCCATTCTGGGCGGCGCGCTGCTTCTGATCTGGCCCGCCGCGCTGAACCTCTATCCGCTCGTCTTCGTCGACAGCTTCACCTACATCCGCCAGACGACGATGGGCGTGCCGCCCTGGGACAAGTCGCTCACCTATGGTGCGGCCATCCATGCGCTGCATGGGGCCTGGTCACTCTGGCCCGTGGCGCTGGGGCAGGGGCTGCTCGCCTCCTGGCTGGTCTGGCTGACGCAACGCAGCCTGCGCGAGGCGCCCTCGCCCGCCGCGCATCTGCTGGTCTGCTTGGGTCTTGCGGCGCTCACCTCGGCGCCCTGGTTCCTGGGGACGGTGATGCCCGATGCGCTGACGGCGCTCGGCCCGCTTTGCCTCTTCCTGCTGGGTTTCGGCAGGCTCTCACGCGCCGAAGTCTGGGCCGTTGGCCTGTTCGGCGCGCTCGCGATTTCAGGCCATATGGCGCATCTTCCGGCCGCGCTGGCGCTGGTGGCACTGACCGCGCTGCTGACGCGCCGCCTGGCCCCCGTGCTCCGCGTGGCGGCACCCCCGCTGCTGGCAGTGCTCGTCCTGGCCAGCGCGAATGCCGCCGCCTTCGGCCGCTTCGCGCCCTCGCCGCATGGCGCGATCTTCCTCCTCGCGCGGCTGCAGGATGACGGTCCGGCGCTGCGCCTGATGCGCGAACGCTGCCCGGAAGACCCCGGCTGGCGCCTCTGCGCCTTCCTCGACCGACTGCCGATGGATGCGGAGGATTTCCTCTGGGGCATCAGTCCGATCAACAGCGAGGCGGATGGCAGCCTGCGCAAGCTGGGCGGGCTGCGCGCCGTGCCAGAAGCGCGGGAGATCGTGGGCGCCACGCTCGCCGCCTACCCGCGCGAGGTGGCGCTGGCCATGATCGGCAATGCGTTGCGCCAGCTGACCCTGTTCCGTGTCGGGGACACGCTGGTTCCCACCTCGCTCTTCAGCACGCGCGAGGTGATCGAGCACGGCTTCCCGCCGGAAGAACTGGCGCGCTTCGACGCCGGGCTGCAGGCGCGTGGCCTTCTGCCGGACGCGGCCGCGCCCTTCCTGATCCTGCATGTGCCGGTGGTTCTGCTGGCGTTGCTGCTGGCTCCTTGGCTGCTCTGGCGCGCGGCGCGGGCGCGGGACGTTCCGCGCGCCGCCCTCATCCTCTTCGCGCTCGTCGCCATCGGGGCCAATGCCGCGGCGACGGGCGCGCTCTCCAAGCCGCTGAACCGCTATGAGGCGCGGATGATCTGGCTCCTGCCGGCCGCGGTGGGCCTCACCCTGCTGGCGCGGCCGCGGCGTCATTGACCACGGGTTTGGGCAGCGTGCAGCATCGCCCGAAACGGAGACGTTCCATGGCCTCGCTGCGCGTCCTCACCGCCACCCTGGCGCTGCTTCTGGTTGGCGCCGCCTGGCCCAGCCCCGCCGCTGCCTACGCCGTGATTTGCAAGCACGGCAAATACGACATCGACGGCCGCTCGGACGAGCAGCTGCGCATCGCCTTCGGCAGCAGCGCCTGCGTGCTCCGCCGCTTCAGCTACCGGACCGATGCCGAGAATTTCGCCCGGAACAACAATATGCGCCCGGGCGGCAACTGCTCCTGCCGGTGACGCGCCCGGCCTTCAGCCCGCGCTGAAGGTGATGTCCTTCGCGCCGTCCCACAGCACGGAGCGGCAGACCTTCGCCAGCCGGTCGAGGTCGGCCGTGATGGTCAGGAAGTGGTTGCCGGCGAGCTGCCCGGCCTTGCTGGCGAAGCAACAGGGGCCATAGGCCACCAGGATCTCGGTCTCGCTCATCGAGGTTGGCATGCCGCCCGGATAGACGATGATCTGCCCCGGCGCCGGGTAACTCGTCGCATTCTCATAGCTGAGGGAGAGGTCGCGCTCGCCCATCGGGATCCAGCAGGCCTCGCCGCTCCAGCGGACATGGATGATGCGGTCCTTGTAGGGCAGCAGGTGGCGGAAGCGGGCCACGGTCTGCGGCGCGGCCTCGGTCTCGAAGCGCGCCTGGAAGATGTCGCCGCCGATATTGATGGAGATGTCGCTCACGATCCTGCCCTTTGCTGGTGTTGCCGGCGGAAAAAGCACGATGCGCGCCTCAGGTCGAGGGGGTGATCCAGGCCGCGACCCGGCGGGCCAGGGCCGGGCCGTCACCCGCCAGCAGCAGGCGCTTCACGCGGGAGCGGTCACCGGCCAGCAGGTGGATGTCGGATTTCCGCAGATCGAGAGCCTTGGCGAGGAAGGCGATGAGCGCGGCATTGGCCGCGCCGTCCACCGGAGGTGCGGCCAGGCGCAGGCGCAGATGCGTACCGGCATCCGGCGTGGTGGCGATGCCGTCGATCCCATCCCGCTCCGCCCGCGGTGTCAGGCGCACGACGAGGCGCACCCCCTCGGGTGTGATCTGGTACGGCTCTGGCAATCCGCTCCTCGTTGCCGGTGCCCCATTGCCATCGGAGCGATGACGCTGATCCGGGACACACTTGCTGGGTGGATATTGCCATGCTCCCTGCCACGACCATAGCCGTCCGATGGGGCGAGCATGTGCGGGCGGACACATGCGCCTTCACCTGCGGTATGTTTTTTGCGAGCAACGATGCCGGGCGTTAGGCTCTTGGGCGCAGAAGGGGGCTTGGCATGGCTGATCCGCACCGCATCGTCATCGTCGGAGGGGGCGCCGGTGGGCTCGAGCTCGCCACCCGCCTCGGCAACCGCTACGGCAAGGGCCAGCGCGCGCGGGTGACGCTGGTGGAGCGCAGCCGCACCCATCTCTGGAAGCCGCTGCTGCATGCGGTGGCGGCGGGCAGCCTGGATCGCGCGCAGCATGAGCTGAACTACCTGGCCCAGGCGCATTGGCACCACTTCACCTATCGCTATGGCGAGATGGTGGGCCTGGACCGGGAGGCGAAAGAGGTCCTGCTCGGCGCCATGCTGGATGAGGAGGGGCGCGAGATCACGCCGGCGAGCCGCGTGGGCTACGACACGCTGGTCATCTCGGTGGGCTCCGTTACCAATGATTTCGGCACGCCGGGTGCGGCGCAGCACGCCATCCCGCTGGAGACGCTGGACCAGGCGAGCCGCTTCAACCGCCGCCTGGTCAATGCCTGCCTGCGCGCCAATGCCCAGCCCGAGCCGGTGCGGCCCGGGCAATTGCATGTCGCGATCATCGGCGCGGGTGCGACGGGCACCGAGCTCGCGGCCGAGCTGCACCGCACGGTGCGCGCCGTGGTGGCCTATGGCCTGGACCGCATCGAGCCGGAGCGCGACATCCGCATCATGCTGGTGGAGGCGGCCCCCCGCATCCTGCCCGCGCTGCCCGAGCGGATTTCCGCGGCGACGAGCGACTTGCTGGCCAAGATGGGCGTCGAGGTACATGTCGGCACGCGCGTGGCCGAGGTTCGCGCCGATGGCGTGGTGCTGGCCGATGGCGGCTTCCTGCCGGCCGAGCTGACGGTCTGGGCGGCGGGCGTGAAGGGCGCGGATTTCCTGAAGGAGATCGGCGGGCTGGAGACCAACCGGATCAACCAGCTCAAGGTGCTGCCCACGTTGCAGACGACGCGCGACCCAAGCGTCTTCGCGCTCGGCGATTGTGCCTCCTGCCCGCGCGAGGGCTCGGAGCAGCCCATCCCGCCGCGCGCCCAGGCCGCGCACCAGCAGGCGAGCCACATGTACAACCAGATCGAGCGGATCCTGGACGGCAAGCCGCTGGAGCCCTTCGTCTATCGCGACTTCGGCTCGCTCGTCTCGCTCGGCAAATACAGCACGGTGGGCAGCCTGATGGGCTTCCTGGTCGGCAAATCCATGTTCATCGAAGGGTATTTCGCCCGGCTGATGTACCGTTCGCTCTACAAGATGCACCAGACGGCGCTGCATGGCAGCGCACCCACCGCCTGGCGCAGCCTCGCCAGTCTCGTCTCGCAAAGGGCGGAGCCCGGTGTCAAACTCCACTGAACCATAAGGAGTGGAGGAAGGACATGGATCGCAGGATGCGCCTGTTCGGCATCTGGGGCACGGCCATCGGGAGCGTTGGCGTCATCATCTTCGGCCTGCTGCTGATGCAGGTGATGGACGACCCCAAGGCCCGTACCGCGGGCCTGAAATGGGGCTTCATCCTGATGGCGCTGCTGGGCGGCATGGGCGTCTTCGTGCTCAGCATGGTGATGACCAAGCGCAAATTGGAACGCCGCGACTAGCTTCCGGTGAAGCGCGGCGGGCGGCCCTCGCGCCGCGCGGCGCGGCCCTCGGCATAGTCGGCGCTGTCGTAGCAGGCATCGGCCAATGCCTGGGCGCGCGCCAGGTCCGGCCCGCCATCGCGGCGGGTCAGTTCGCGGAAGGCGGCCTTGGCGGCGCGCAGTGCGAGTGGTGCGGCCGCCGCCATCTCCGTCGCCGCCACCTCGGCCGCGGCCAGCATCGCCGCCCGGTCCGGCAGCAGCTGCGTGACGAGGCCCATCCGCTCCAGCTCTGCGCCCGCGAAGCTGCGCCCGGTCAGCACCATCAGGCGCGCGGTGGCGAGGCCGGCCACATCCGCCAGTTTCACGATATCCTCCAGCCGGTAGGGCAGGCCGAGGCGGACGGCGGGCACGCCCATCCGCGCCTCCGGGCTCGCGAAGCGCAGATCGCATTGCAAAGCGAGTTCCAGCCCGGCGCCCAGGCAATGGCCGTGGATGGCGGCGATGGCGGGCTTCTCCAGCATCGCCATACGCTCCGCCACCGCGCGCTGCAGCGCGTTATAGGCGGCGGATTGTGCCGCGTCGGCGCGGATCGCCTCGAACTCGGAGATGTCATTGCCGGTGCAGAAGGCGCGCTCACCGGCGCCTTGCAGCAGCAGCACGCGGATGGCGGGGTCGTCCTGCACCTGGTCCAGCAGTCCGGGCAGCGCCTGCCACATCGTGGCGGTGATGGCGTTCATCCGGCGCGGATGGTCGAAGGTGAGGCGCGCGATGCCGCCCGCGACCTCGAGCGTGACGCGCGCTTCGCTCACCCCAGCGCCTCGATCTCCGCGCGCGTCATCAGATCCGCGTATTTCTGGCCCATGTCGAAGAGGTTCGCCTCATGCGGCGCGATGGCGCGGTCGCCCACGCAATCGGTCGCGACGATGGTGCGGAAATCATGCTGCAGCGAATCCACCACGGTGGCGCGTACGCAGCCCGAGGTGGTGCAGCCCGTCACGATGAGCGTGTCCACGCGGCGCATGGTCAGGAAGCCGGCGAGGTTGGTGTCGAAGAAGGCTGAGGCGCCGCGCTTGCGCACCACCAGCTCGCCCGGCGCGGGCGTGAGTTCCGGGATGATCTGCGAGAGCGGCGAATGCTCCGTCAGCTTCAGCAGCGATGGCGCCTTCAGCGTGAAGACCCCGGCATCCGAGCCATCCTCCGCATAGACCACCCGGGTATGCGCGACCGGCCAGCCCTTCCGCCGCGCATGGGCCAGCAGATGCACGGTCTGCTCGATCGCGGGGCCGATATTGCCGCCGCCGAATTGCGAGGGGTCGGCGAAGCCCACGACGTAGTCCACGATGACCAGCGCCGGCGCCACGCCGAAGCCGGCGCGGCGGCCCAGGCCCTGGCGGGCGTAGATCTCTTCATCCGTTTCGCCGTTAGGCGGCTGATTCACGCCCTCGCTGACGCTCGGTCGATCAGACGCTGTCATTGAACCGCCTCCAGGTCCCGCAGGCTTTGGATCATGCTGGTGCGCAGCAGATGCGCCCGATGCCGCGCCGGGTCGGCCACCGTCGCGCGCAGATCATCCAGGAAGGCCTGCCGCACCGCGGGGTCCTTCTGATTGAGGATGCTGCGGTTGCGCAGCGCCTGCTGCTGCACCACCTCCAGCGCCACCTTGCGGCGCTGGCGTTCGTAGCGCCCCATCGCTTCGAGCGGCGCGCCGCGCCAGACGGCGGCGAGTTTCTCCGCGAGGTTCAGCGCGTCATGGATGCCGCCATTCATGCCCATGCCGCCCAGCGGATTGTTCACATGCGCCGCATCGCCGGCCAGGAAGACGCGCCCCGCCACATAGCGCTCGGCCACCCGCTCATGCACGCGATACGCCGTGCGATGGGTGATCTCATAGGCGCCGGCCTTGGGCAGCACCTGCTGCATGCGGCTCTCGATCCGCGCATCGGACAGCATCACCTCCTCGGGCTCCGCCGGGTCGGTCGGCAGCAGAAGGCGCCAGAGATTGCGGTTGCGCAGCAGCACGAACCACTCATCCGGGTCGCTGATATAGGCGATATTGGTCAGGTCCTCGATCGCATCGTGATAAGCGAAGGGTGTGGAGAGCGTCAGGTAGATCTCGGGGATGGTCTGCCCCTCGAAGCCGATGCCGAGGCTCTTGCGGATGGCGCTGCGCGCGCCGTCGGCGCCGATCAGATAGCGCCCGGCCAGCTCCTCGCGATGCCCGTCGGGCCGCTCGATCGAGAGGCGGACGCCCCGCTCATCCTGCGCCACGCCCAGCGCACGCGCGTCGTAGATGAATTCCACATCCGGGTTGGCGGCCAGGCGCTCGCGCAGCAGGCGCGTCAGGCGCCATTGCTCGCATTGCAGGCGATAGGGGTGGCGCGTGTCGTCCGCGATCATCGCATGGTCAAAAGTGGCGATCGGCCCCTCGGCGCGGTCGCGGAACTGCCAGGTGGGGCAGATCAGCCCATCGGCGATCAGGCTCTCCACCACGCCGAAACGGTCCAGCATGTCGAGCGTGGGCGGATGGAAGGTGCTGGCACGCATGCCATCGGGCAGGTCACGCTCGGCTTCGATGACGGCGACGGGAATGGCTTCGGCGGCCAGCGCGGCAGCGGCGACCAGCCCCACCGGCCCGGCCCCCACGATAAGGACACGATCACGAATCATGGGCAGAGCCTAGAGCATGATCCGCTGAGGTGGAATCACCGAAGCGGTGAATCATCCTCGCAACATGGCTGGAGCGTGATCCAGCGATAGCGGATCACGATCTAGGGCCAGGCGCCCGCGGCTGGGAAGCCCGTCAGCCCCAGCTTTCCTGCGCGCCGCTGCGCCGCGCCACCGCCACCGGCTGCAGCTTGGGCAGCGGGCCAGGCCGGCCGAAATGCCAGCCCTGGCCGAGATGGACGCCGAGGCCGCGCATCATGAGCGCCATCTCCTCCGTCTCGATCCGCTCGGCCACCACCCGGGCGCCGACCGCGACCGAGAGATCCACCATGGAAGCGACGAAGCTGCGGTCCCGCTCGCTGCGCATCGCCGCCTCGACGAAGCTGCCATCCACCTTCACGTAATCCACCGGGAAGGCCTTCAGGTAGCGGAAGGCAGCCGAACCCGCGCCGAAATCATCGAGGCAGACCGGAATGCCCCGGCCGCGGAGGCTTTCGAGCGTAGCGGCGGCGGCCGCTTCCTCCTCGATCTCGGCGCTCTCGGTCAGCTCCACCATCAGGCGCTGCCCGGCGGCCGGATGTGCGTCGAGCAGCGCGTCCAGGCTCTTGCGGAAGGCCGTGCTCTGCAGGGAGAGGCCGGAGATGTTCACCGCGATCCGCTGCGCGCCGCTCAGCGCATGCGCCGCCTGCAGCGCGACCTCGGTCACGGCGAGATCGAGCTCCTCCGTGAGGCCCACCGTCTCGGCCAGGGTGACGAAGTCCTGAGGGCCGGCCTCGGTGCCCAGCAGTCCTTTTTCGGGCCGCAGCAGCGCCTCGTAATGATGCAGGGCCCGGTCGCCGAGCCCCATGATCGGCTGGTAGTCCAGATGGAAGCGTCGCTGGGCGATGGCGCGGCGGATGGTGCCGGCGCGTGCCGTGATCTGCTCGACGAAGCCTGAGAGGCCATTGTTGAACCCTTCCTCGCGCAGCCCGGCGGCGCCGGCGCGGGTGAAGGTGGCGAGGCCATGGCGCAGCGCCCGCACCGCCTGGACGGGCGAGAGGGCTCCTCCATCAAGGGGCAGCAGGCCTCCGCTCACGCTGCCGCCCTGGCCCTGCTGCCGAAGCACCGCCTCGAGGCGCTCGGTCACGGCGGCGAGGTCGCGGGCGCTGGCGCCGCAGGCGGAGAGCAGGCCGTAGCGGCCTGGTGCCAGCTCCGCCGCCATGTTCCCGGACTGGCTGGTGAGGGCGGCTCGCATCTCCTCCGTCATCGGACCGGACACTTCGATCAGGCTCAGTCCGCCCGCGCCGGCACCCGGCCGGCGCAGCCGCGTCTCCGCTTCGCGGAGCAGCGCCACGGCGGTGGGCGGGGCATCCGCCGCCGGATCAAGCGGGATCGGCACCGGACCCATGGAGAGGCAAAGGCGCGCGGGCTCCCCGGGAAGGGCCAGGTGCAGGCCAGCCACCACGAAGGGCGTCTGCTCCGCATTCGCGAGGCGGATGACCGTGGGGGAAAGGCGTCCCCGCTCGGGCATCATCGCCAGCGCCGCCGCGAAGCTGCCGCGATCGGAGGGCGCGATGAGCGTGGCGAGGTCCTGGCCCATGAAGCTCTCGGGCGCCGCGCCGAAGCGGTGCCGGAACGCCCCGGCCGTGAAGGCGATCTGCCCCTCCAGATTGGTCTCTACCAGCATGTCCGCGCCGGCGAAGGCGAAGGCGACGAAGCGTTCGCGGTCGCCCAGGGGGCGGCGGGCGGCGATGTTCATGCGCTGGTCTCCCGGTGATCCGGCACGACGTGGTGTCCTCATCGGCCCCGCGGGTATATGCGCGCGCGGGGTGAATCCGCGCTTAAGGCCCGTCCTCCCCCCGCTGGACAGGCGCGCCCCGCCGCGCATATGCAGACATATGGTTGATTTCACACGCCTCTGGGATGTTCTGGTGGTGGGCGGCGGCAACGCGGCGCTGTCGGCGGCGATCACCGCGGCGCGGGCGGGCGCCAGCGTCATCGTGGCCGAGCACGCGCCAAAAGCCATGCGCGGCGGCAATTCCCGCCACACCCGCAACCTGCGCGCCCTGCATCCCAAGCCGACCGACGTGCTCACCGAGAGCTACCTCGAGGAGGAATACTGGGACGACCTCCTGCGCGTGACCGGCGGCCGCACCGATGAGGCGCTGGCCCGCATGTGCATCCGCGCGAGCGAGCATGCGCCAGGCTTCCTGCGCGATTGCGGCGTGGTGTTCCAGCCGAGCCTCTCGGGCACGCTGAGCCTCAGCCGCACCAACGCCTTCTTCCTGGGCGGCGGCAAGGCGCTGGTGAACGCGCTGTACCGCACCGCCGAGAAGCTCGGCATCACCATCCTCTATGACACCGAGGTGCAGCACATCGCGATCGAGGAGGGCTTCGCGCGGGAGGCGATCGTCTCCTGGCGGGGCTTCCCGCAGCGCATCCGTGCCAAGGCCGTCATCGCCTCGGCCGGCGGTTTCCAGGCGAACCGGGAATGGCTGCGCGAATACTGGGGCGATGCGGCGGACAATTTCCAGATCCGCGGCACGCCCTATGCCCAGGGCCGCGTGCTGCGCGACATGCTGGCGAGCGGCGTGCAGGAGGTGGGCGACCCCACGCAGTTCCACGCGGTCGCGAATGATGCCCGCGCGCCCATGGCCGATGGCGGCCTCGCCATGCGGCTCGATTGCGTGCCCTTCTCCATCGTCGTGAACAAGGATGTGGAGCGCTTCTATGATGAGGGCGAGGATGTCTGGCCCAAGCGCTACGCCATCTGGGGCCGGCTGATCGCCCAGCAGCGCGACCAGCGCGCCTTTGCCATCACCGACAGCCAGGCGCTGCACAACTACCTGCCGAGCGTCTTCCCGCCCATGAAGGCGGACAGCATCGCCGAGCTCGCCGTGATGCTGGATCTCGATCCCGTGAAGCTCGAACGCGTGGTGGCGGAGTACAACGCGGCCGTACAGCCCGGCACCTTCCACGGCAACAAGCTGGATGATTGCCGCACCGAGGGGCTGGCGATCCCGAAAAGCCACTGGGCGCGGCGCATTGATCAGCCGCCCTTCTACGGCCACCCGCTGGCGCCGGGCATCACCTTCACCTTCCTGGGCGTGAAGGTGAATGACCGCGCGCGGGTGATGATGGCCGACGGCAAGCCCTCCGGAAACATCTTCGCCAGCGGCGAGATCATGGCCGGCAATATCCTGGGCCAGGGCTATCTCGCCGGCTTCGGCATGACCATCGGCACCGTGTTTGGCCGCATCGCAGGCGAGGAGGCCGCGAAAATTGGAAGGAATTAACCGCCCGCCCGCACCGGCCAGCGCGACGGGCCCGGAGAGCGAAGCCACCATCGAAGCGCGCCGGCAGATGGAGATCTGCAACGCCTGCCGCTATTGCGAGGGCTATTGCGCCGTCTTCCCCGCGATGACGCTGCGGCGGGAATTCTCCACCGGCGATCTCACGCACCTCGCCAACCTCTGCCATTCCTGCAAGGGGTGCTACCACGCCTGCCAATACGCGCCGCCGCATCCCTTCGGCATCAACATCCCGCAGACCTTCGCGACGATCCGCGCGGAATCCTACGCGGAATACGCCTGGCCACAGGGCATGGGCCGCGCCTTCGAGCGCAACGGCACGCTGGTCTCGCTGGCCGCCTTCCTCTCGGTGACGCTGGTGCTGCTGCTGACCATGGCGCTGCAGGACCCCGCCATCCTCTACACGGCGCAGACCGGCACGGGCGCCTTCTTCCGGGTGATCCCTTATTGGCTGATGGTGGGCATGGCCTCGCTCAGCTTCGGCTACGCGCTCTTCGCCATGGGTATGGGGGCGGTGCGCTATTGGCGCGGCACGGCGCCGGGCGCGGGGCAGAAGCCCATCACCGTGGCTCCGGTGGCCGAAGCGGCGGTGGACATCCTGACGCTGCGCAACCTGGGCGGCGGCGGGCATGGCTGCAACGACCTGGATGACAGCTTCGCCCAGGCGCGGCGGCACCTGCACCACGCCATGTTCTACGGCTTCATGATGTGCTTCGCCGCCACCAGCGTGGGCGCCTTCTACCATCACGTCATGGGCTGGAAGTCGCCGCACGCCTTCTTCAGCCTGCCCGTGCAGCTCGGCACCTGGGGCGGCGTGCTGCTCTGCATCGGAACGGCCGGGCTGCTCTGGGTGAAGACCGTGACGGACCCTGGACCGGTCGCGAAGCGCCTCCTGGGCGGCGAATACGCCATGCTGGCGCTGCTGTTCCTGATTTCGGTCACCGGCCTGCTGCTTCTGGCGATCCGCCACACCGGGGCGATGGGCGTGATGCTGGCCATCCATCTGGGCCTGGTGCTCGCCTTCTTCCTGGTCATGCCCTACTCGAAGATGGTGCATGGCGTGTATCGCGGCCTGGCGCTTCTGCGGAACGCGCAGGAGAAGCGCAAATGATCGCGCGCCGCGCCACGCTCGGCCTGCTGGCCCTGCCGGCCGTCGCGCGCGCCCAGGGACAGGCGCGGCCGATCCGGCTTATCATTCCGTTCACCGCAGGCGGCAGCAACGACATCGTGGGCCGCATCCTGGTCGAGGGCATGTCGGCGCGGCTCGGCCAGCCCATCGTGATCGAGAATCGCGGGGGCGCTGGCGGGATCCTGGGCAATGACGTGGTGGCCAAGGCGGCGCCGGATGGGCTGACCATCCTGCTCGCCGGCAGCGGCTCCTTCGTGATTTCGAGCCTGGTGCATCCGCGCGTGCCCAATGACGTCGCCAATGGCTTCGCGCCCATCGGGCTGCTGGGGGCGGCGCCCAACGTCATTGCGGTGCACCCTTCGGTGCCGGCGCGCAACCTCTCGGAACTGGGTGCTTTCGCGCGCGGCAGGAATCCACCTCTGACCTTCGGTACGCCGGGCGCCGGCACCACGGCGCATGCGCTGGGAGCGATGATCGCGCTCACGCTCGGCTTCGAGATCGATCACATCCACTACCGCGGAACGGCGCCGGCCCTGACGGACGTGGTTGCCGGCCGCGTGCAGATGATCACCAATGCGGCCGCGCCCTTCCTGCCCTTCCTTTCGGCCGGGACGCTGCGCGCCATCGCCATCGCCGGGCGCCAGCGCGCCTCCATCCTGCCGGAGCTCAGCACCTCCTTCGAGCAGGGCTTTCCGCAGATCGACAGCGCCACCTGGTATGGGCTGGTCGCACCCGCCGGCACGCCTGCCGAAGCGACGGCACGCCTGCACGCGGCGATGAATGCGACGCTGGCCGACCCTGTGGTGCGCTCACGCCTGACGGAGAACGGCGTGGAGTTGGAGACGAGCCCAACGCCCGCCGATTTCGGCCGCTTCCTGACCACCGAGCGCGAGCGCTGGGGCGCGATCGTCCAGCGGGCGAATCTGCGCGCGGAGTAGGGGCGTGGGCCCCGCCGGAGAGTGACCCAAGCGGATTGCGGCCGCCATCCGAGAATCCGGACCGAATAGGCCCGGCGGGACGCTTCAGCGTTCCGAAGCCGAGGCCGCGGACGCGGCCGCCCGGCGCTTGAGGGGACAACAACGACGAATGCGAGGCGAATAGCCGAGCCGGAACGCTTCAGCGTTCCGAAGCCAAGCGCGCGCGGATGCGCGCGCCCGGCGCCTGAGGGCGTCAAAACCTGATCAAGGCCCCGCCCCAGGTGAGGCCGCCACCGATGGCTTCCAGCAGCACGAGGTCGCCGCGCTGGATGCGGCCGTCATGCACCGCCTCGGCCAGGGCCAGCGGCACGGAAGCGGCGGAGGTATTGGCGTGGCGATCCACCGTCACCACCACGCGCTCGCGCGGCAGGCCGAGCTTCTTGCCCATCGCCTCGATGATGCGGATGTTGGCCTGGTGCGGCACCAGCCACTGCACATCCTCGCGGCTGATCCCATTGGCCGCCAGAGCTTCGTCCACCACGCTGGAGAGCTTGTTCACCGCGTGCTTGAACACCTCGCGCCCCGCCATGCGCAGCGGGCCGGCCGTGCCCTCGACCAGCAGGATGTCGCCATGCCGCCCATCGGCGTGCAGGTGGGTGGAGAGCACGCCGCGCTCGCCCTCCTCCGCGCGCAGCAGGACGGCGCCCGCGCCATCGCCGAAGAGCACGCAGGTGCCGCGATCCGTCCAGTCGAGGATGCGCGAATAGACCTCGCTGCCGATGACGAGCAGGGACTTCGCCTGGCCCGCGCGGATCATCGCATCGGCGATGGAGAGCGCGTAGACGAAGCCGGTGCAGGCGGCCGAGACGTCGAAGCCGAAGCCGCGCGTCATGCCGAGCAGCGCCTGGATGCGGACGGCGGTGGAGGGGAAGGCGTGGTCGGGCGTGGCGGTGGCGACGATGATGCCGTCCACCTCCGCCACATCGGCCCCGGCATGGGCCAGCGCCTGGCGGGCAGCGGCCGCGCCGAGGGAGGCGCAGGTCTCGTCAGGGCCGGCGAGGTGCCGCTGGGTGATGCCGCTGCGTTCGCGGATCCATTCGTCGCTGGTGTCGAGGCCGTAGCGCGCGGCCAGCGCCGCGTTGTCGAGCACGGTCGGGGGCAGGTAGCCGCCGCAACCGGCGATCACGGAACGAAGCGTCAAGGCGGATCAGTCCTGCTGGGCGGTCACGGCCGGCGCATCGGCCTCGGAGCTGGTCATGGGCGGCGCATGGGTGGCGAGGCGGGAGAGGCCCTCGCGGATATTCTGCGTGAAGCCGTGCGTCACCATGTCCATCGCCACATCCATGGCATGGGCGAAGCCGGTGGCGTCCGTTCCGCCATGCGACTTCACGACGACGCCGTTGAGGCCGAGCAGGATGGCGCCGTTGTAGCGGCGCGGGTCCATCCATTCGCGCAGGCGCTCCAGCGCGGGGCGCGCGAGCAGGTAGCCGGCGCGGGCCGGGATGGAGGAGGTGAAGACCTGGCGCAGCAGGTCGCGCATCAGCTTCAGCGCGCCCTCGCCGGTCTTGAGAGCCACGTTGCCGGTGAAGCCGTCCGTCACCACGACATCCACCGTGCCGGCGGCGATGTCATGGCCTTCGACGAAGCCGTGGAAGTTGATCCCGGCATGCCCCTCGCGGAGCACCTCGGCCGCCTGGCGCACGCGGTCATCGCCCTTAAGCTCCTCGGAGCCGACATTGAGAAGGCCGATGGTGGGGTTGGGGAGGCCGAGCACGGCGCGGGCGAAGGCATCGCCCATGATGGCGAATTCGACCAGGTTGCGGGCATCGCACTGGATGTTCGCGCCGAGGTCCAACATGACCACGTCACCCCGCGCCGAGGGCGTGATGGCGGCGAGCGCGGGCCGGCCGATCTCGGGCATCGTCTTGATGACGATCTTGGCGAGCGCCATCAGCGCGCCGGTGTTGCCGGCGGAGACGACGCCCGCAGCCTCGCCCTTGGACACGGCGTCAATGGCCAGGCGCATGGAGGAGTTGCGACCCTGGCGCAGCGCCATGGTCGGCTTCATGTCGCCCGGGATGGCGTCTGGTGCGTGACGGATGACGCAGAGCTTGGCCGCGCGCGGTCGGCTTTTCAGCGCCTCGCGCAGGCGTGCTTCATCACCCACCAACAGAAACTGGGCCTTGGGGTGCCGTTCGGCCGCGAGTTCCAGGCCGTCGAGGACGCTGTCGGGGGCGTGGTCGCCGCCCATGGCGTCAACGGCGAGGGAAAATCGCCGCAAAGCCCCCTCGGAGGGTGCCGCCATGTTCACGCGCGGATCGCCCCACCCGTCATCGGCTTAGCCGCGAACCACGCCCTTCAGCGCATCGGCCGCCGCAACCTCACGGCCGTCGTAATGGCCGCAGGAGGGGCAGACATGGTGCGGGCGCTTCAGCTCGCCGCAGTTGGAGCACTCGACATGCCCTTCCTTCGCCAGCGCCAGGTGGCTGCGGCGCATGCCGCGCCGGGAGGGGGAGACTTTCTTCTTCGGGACGGCCATGGAGCCAGCCTTTCAACAGATAGGGGGCCGTCCGGACGAGTGCCGGTCAGCCCTGGCAGGAGAGGGGGCGGGGTGCGCCCAAGGAGGTACGGCCGCTGCGGGCAAGCGGCAGCAGGGAGGGAGCGCGATTAGCACCCATTCTTCCCCTCGCGCAACCTACCCTTGCGGCTTCAGACGCAACAGCTTTGCAAAGGGGCTATGCGCAGCGTCGTCCTCCGCCGTGTCGGGCATGGTGGCGCCGGGCGCCCGCGGATAGGGGTCGAGCGCCAGCGAGAGCTGCTGCGCCAGCGCCTCGCCGAGGTCGGCCACGCCTTGCTCCGTCTCGATATCGTCCGGGTCGTCCTCGCCATCGGCGGGCTCCATGCCCTCGGGCAGCAGGCGCCAGGCGATCGCCTCGCGCACGGATTGCCGGATGGGTACCAGGGTGATGCCGCAAGCCTGCTCGAGCTCGGCCGTCAGCTCGCCCCGGACCTGGACCGCGCCCTCATCCGCCGGGGTGAGGTGCAGATCGGCCATGAGGCTGTCGAGGCTGATCAGGTCGAAGCGGCGGGCCAGGGCCGCGCGCTCGGCCGGGCCGGCCTCGAGACGGAGGTGCTGGCCGGCGGCGGGCACATGGGCGAGCGGCAGGCGGTGGCTGAACTCTGTGCTCATGCGAAACGCACCTGGCCACGCAGCATCGCCTCCAGATCCTGCCCGGCCAGCAGGGTGGAGAGCCGCTCGGCATGGCGGGCCAACTCCAGCGCGGCGCCCTCGGGTGCCGGCTCCTTCACCCAGATATTGCGCTCCAGCGCGGCGGCCAGCGCGGCGATGTCCGCCTCGTCGAGCGCCTCGCCATAAGCCGTGGCGCGGCCATGAAAGCCCTCCCACAGCATCTTCACGCGCTTGCCCACGCTGAGGTCACCGATTCCCATCTCGCGCAGGTTCACGTCCATGTCGGCGAACATCGCGTCGAACACGGCCTGGCCCAGGGCATCGGCGGTCTTGTCGGTGGCGGCACGCAGGCGGCGGATCAGCAGGCCCACATGCAGGCAGACCAGCTCGAAGCGCCCCGCTGTCGTGTCGGGGACGCCGAGTTCGGCGTAGAATCGGGGCGTCCGGGCGGCGCCGACCGCGGCCGTGTAGAGCTCGAAGCCGGTCCGCTCATGCGGGCGGCGCCGGAACAGGCCGAAAAGGCCCATGATGCAGAAAATCCTGACAAGAGCCTCCGGGCGCGGCGCGCCGTCGAGGCGCATTGACCACGGGGGCAGGGTGGCGTTAAGCCCGGGACATGGCCCGTCACCCAGCCTTGGTCAACATCCGAATCCTGGCCCTCCTGGCGCTGCCGGCGCTGGCCGGCTGCTCCTATCTGCCGCCGATGCCCGAGCGGCCGCGCGACGTGTTCACCACGCCCATCGTCAACCGTGGCCACCCGGTGACGGAGGACCAGATCGCGCAGATCACCACCGGCGTTTCCACGCGCGCCGATGTGCAGGCCCTGCTGGGCAGCCCGAGCCAGACCAGCACCTTCTCGGACAACAGCTGGTACTACATCAGTGGTGTGACGCAGCTGCGCCCCGCCCGCAGCATGGCGCTGCGCTCGCAGCGGGTCGTCGCCATCGACTTCAATCCCGCCGGCACCGTCGCCGAGATCCGCCAGCTCGACTTTACGCAGGGCGACATGCCCCGCGTGAACTTCGTCGAGCGCGAGACGCCGAGCCCGGGCAATGAGCGCACGCTGATGCAGGCGCTGTTCGGCAATGTCGGCCGGATCGGCCCCAACCCGGCCGGCAATGCGGGCATCCTGCCCGCGGGCGGACCCGTGGCCGGCGGCGGCCGCTGAGGTCGCTTTCGCCAGCCAAGGGTTGATTCCTGGCGGTTTTCCGTCACACTGGCCGTTTCCGCCCGCATGTCGCAGGCGGAACACTCCAGAGGAGCGCTGCCGCGTGATCCCCGCCCTGATGCCGACCTACAACCGTGCCGACCTCGCTTTCGAGCGGGGCGAAGGCGCCTATGTGTGGACGGATGCGGGGCGACGATTCCTCGATTTCGGCTCCGGCATCGCCACCTCCTCGCTCGGCCACGGCCACCCGCATCTGGTCAAGGCCATCGCCGAGCAGGCGGCGCGGGTGATGCACGTCAGCAACCTCTATCGCGTGCCACAGGCCGAGAAGCTGGCTGCGCGCCACGTCGCGGCCTCCTTCGCCGACAGCGTGTTCTTCTGCAACTCGGGCGCCGAGGCGAATGAGGGCATGGTCAAGGCGGTGCGGAAGTACCACGCCGAGAACGGCCATCCGGAGAAGTTCCGGATGATCTGCTTCGAGGGTGCCTTCCACGGCCGCACGCTGGCGATGCTGAGCGCCACGGGCAATGAGAAGTACCTGGCGGGTTTCGGCCCGGCCGTCGAGGGCTTCGATCACGTGCCCTTCGGCAACATGAACGCCGTGCGCGATGCCATCACCCCCGAAACCGCCGGCATCATGATCGAGCCGGTGCAGGGCGAGGGCGGCGTCCGCCCGGCTGATCTGCGTTTCCTGCGCGATCTGCGCGCGGTCTGCGACGAGTTCGGCCTGCTGCTGGCGCTGGACGAGGTGCAGACCGGCATGGGCCGCTCGGGCAAGCTCTGGGCGCATCAATGGGCCGGCATCGAGCCTGACGTCATGTCCTCGGCCAAGGGCATTGGCGGCGGCTTCCCGCTCGGTGCCGTGATGGCCAAGGAAGCGGTGGCCAAGCACCTCAAGCCCGGCACGCATGGCACCACCTATGGCGGCGGGCCGCTGGCCTGCGCCGCCGGCAATGCGGTGCTCGACGTGGTGCTGGCGCCCGGCTTCCTGGAGCAGGTGGACCGCGTGGCGCGCCATCTCTGGCGCGGCATGCTGGCGCTGGCCGAACGCCATCCGCGCGTCATCCAGGGCGTGCAGGGCGCCGGCCTGCTGCTGGGCCTGCGCCTCGTGCCCGAGGTGAGCAACGGCGCCATGCAGGCCCAATGCGTCGAGGAAGGCCTGCTGACGGTGGCGGCGGGGATGAATGTGCTGCGCGTGGCGCCGCCGCTCATCATCACCGAGGCCGAGGCCGATGAGGCCCTGGCCATGCTGGACCGCGCCTGCACGGCGCTCACGCCCGCGGAAGCCCTGGCAGCCGCAAAGTGAGCGCGATGTTGAAGACGACGGCCGGGGGCGGCGAAAGCCCCCGGCATTTCCTGGAATTGATGGACCTCGACGGCCCGACCCTCCGGCACATGCTGGAGCTGGGCAAGAAGGCGAAGCGCGGCGAGGTGCAGGGCCAGCCCCTGGCCGGCAAGACGGTCGCGCTGATCTTCGAACTGCCGTCCACGCGTACCCGCGTCAGCTTCGAGGTGGGCATCCGCCAGCTCGGCGGCACGCCGCTGGTGCTGACGGCGCGCGAGATCCAGCTCAACCGCGGCGAGAGCGTGAAGGACACGGCCCGCGTGCTCTCGCGCTATGTGGACGCGATCATGCTGCGCACCGCGGATGTGTCCAACATCCGCGAGCTTGCCGCGCATGCGACGATTCCGGTCATCAACGGGCTGACCAATATCAGCCACCCCTGCCAGCTCATGGCCGATGTGATGACCTTCGAGGAGCATCGTGGCCCGATCGCCGGCCAGGTCGTTGCCTGGACGGGCGATGGCAACAATGTGGCCCAGAGCTTCATCCAGGCCGCCGCGCGCTTCGGCTTCACGCTGCGCATCGCGACGCCGCCCGAGTTGGCGCCGCCGGCCGAGCTGATCGCCTGGGCGCGGCGCGAAGGCGCGCAGATCGAACTGACGAATGATCCTGTGGCCGCCGTGCAGGGGGCCCGCTGCGTCGTCACTGATTGCTGGGTCTCGATGAGCGACGAGAAGGATGGCGAGACGCTGAACCGCCACAATTTGCTGGCGCCCTATCAGCTCAACAGCGCCCTGCTGAAGAATGCCGCGCCGGACGCCATCGTCATGCATTGCCTGCCGGCGCATCGCGGCGAGGAGATCACCGACGAGGTGATGGACGGCCCGCAAAGTGTTGTGTTCGACGAGGCGGAGAACCGGCTGCACGCGCAGAAGGGCGTGCTGCTCTGGGCCATGGGACTGGCCTGAACCCGCTCAGGCACGGGCATAGTCCAGCCCGCGCGCCAGCCAGCAGCCGACCCGCAAGCCGGTGATCGCGCCACCCTCGCGCCGAAAGGCCAGCGTCCAGTCACCCGGCGGCGCATGGTCCAGCGCGCGCGGGCAGGGCAGGGCCCAGAGGTCGGGACCGATCGGCTCCAGCATTTCCATCCGTCCCTGGCCGAGCGCGCCCGAGAATCCCCCATAGGCGACGCCGCCCGCGGTGGTGACGAGCAGCTCCGCCTCCAGTTCCGCGCAGTGATAGCGCCCGGCGATGTCCAGGCCGGGCGTTCCTTCGCAGGGGATGAGGCGCGAGCGGAAATTCTCCTGCGGGCGCTCCATCCAGAGCCCGTCCGGCGCCATATGCAGCCGGGTGCGGGCACTGCCGGCCGAGCCATTGGGCTGGAGGTCCAGCCGCTCCGGCCCTTGGCCGAAGCGCAACCGGATCTGGCCGGGGGCAGCGAGGTCAATGCGGGCTGACAGCCCCGTCTCCGGCTCGCGATAGCTGCCGAGCCAAGCGGGCGCGGGCAGATCCGGGTCGGGCTGCGGGCGTTCCTCGCCCAGCACGGCGGCGAGCGCGTCCAGCGCGGCGCCGGCCGCATCGCCCATGTGGTTGAACAGCACCACCACGGAAATCCGCTCGGATGCCACATGCAGGCGGTGGCTGCGCCAGCCGCGCAGCGCGCCGCCATGGCCGGTGATGGCCCGGCCGAATTCCTGGCCGCGCGCGAGACCAAAGCCGTAGGGCGCCGGCGCGCCATCGGCGAAGGTCACGGGCGCTGAAAGCCGCGTGTAGAGCGCCGCCGGATCATCGCGCGTGGCATCCACATGGCGTTCCCAGGCGATCATGTCGTCCAGGCTGGCGCCAAGCCCAGCATCGCCGGTCCAGAGGATGCGGTTCTCCGCCGCGCGGAAGCCGGTGGCGACGCTGCCCTCATAGCCTTCCGTGCCGTCGGGCATGGCGCGCGTGTCGGCGGCGAGGAAGGCCGTCGCCATGCCGGCCGGTTGGAACAGGTGCTGCGTCAGCAGTTCCGCAAAGGAGCGGCCGGTCTCCGACTCCAGCGCATCGGAGAGGAGGCGGAAATTCTGGTTGCAGTAGGAGAAGCGCGTGCCCGGCGTGAATTGCAGGCTCCGCGTGGCACCGATCAGGCGCGTCGCCTCCGCATCGCCGAAGGGCGCCTCGGCCGGCGAGCCGAGCAGCATGGCGACGGCCCAATAGTCGCGCAGGCCGGACTGGTTGTGCGCGAGGTGGAGCGCGCCGGGTGCAGCCCCCTCCAGCAACCGCAGCCGCGCGCGCACCGCCCCGTCCAGCGCGGCTCCGCTCGCCAGCATCGCCCCGCAGGTGAACTGCTTGGTGATGGAGCACATGCGGAACAGGCTGGCGGGGGTGAAGGGGATGCGACGTTCGGCATTGGCATAGCCCCAGGCGTGGCGCGTCAGCACCTCGCCCGCGCGCAGCACGGCGATGGCGCCGCCCGGGCCCGGATAGGCCCGGGGCAGCGTTGCAAGCAAGGAGTCGAGGCGGTCCGTCATGGGGCGCAGTCTCGCGCCGATGCGGGCTTCAGTCGATGCTGAGGTTCAGGCGGCGGACCGTATCCCGCTCATAGGCCACGCGCTCGCGCGCGAATTCGAGATAGGCCTGCGGGCCTAGATACTCGTTCGGGTTTTCCCAGCGCCGCATGATCGCCTGGCTGGCCTCATCCTCGAAGGCCTTCTTGAGGCTGCGATGGACGATGTCCACGATCTCCGGGTCGAGACCCTTGGGCCCGACGATGCCGTAGGGCGAGGTCACGCTCGGCCCGAGGCCCAGTTCGACCAGCGTCGGCGCATTGGGCGCAGAGGCGAGGCGCGTCGGCGTCCAGGCGCTCAGCAGCTTGAACTCGCCGCTCTCCACCTGCGGCCGCCAGGATTGCGCATCGGCCACGATGTCGATCTGCCGGCCGAGCAGCATGGTCACCCCCTCCTGCGCGCCGCGCGTCGGGATGTGCTCCATCCGCACGCCGCGCCGGGCCAGGATGTCCTCCATCGCCAGGTGGTTGGTGGTGGCGATCCCGGAGGTGGAATAGGTCAGCTCGCCCGGGCGGCGGCGGGCCTCGGCGATCATGTCGTCAAACGTGTTCCAGCCGCGATCGGCGCGCACGGCGGTGCCGAAGACGAAGCCGGTGACCTGCATGATGTAGCTGAAATCCGTCACCGGATCCCAGGTCGGCTGCCGCGTCAGGAAGGGATGGCGCAGGATGGAGAGGTGGTGATGCGCCAGCGTGTAGCCATCGGGCCGCGCCTGCTGCGTCAGGAAGAAGGCGGCGCGGGTGCCGCGCGCGCCGGGCATGTTCTCGATGACGATGCTCTGCCCGGTGTCGCGCTGGAAGATCTCGAACATCTGCCGGTGCAGCGCGTCCAGGCTGCCGCCGGGCGGCCAGGGGATGAGGAAGCGGATGCTGCGGTTCGGGTAGCGCCCCTGGGCCAGCGCCGGGGCGGCGAGCGGGGATGCGGCGAGCGCGCCGAGCAGCGCGCGGCGTTGGATCGTCATTCTTATCGTTTCCTCCCTGAACGCGAAGCCACGCTATTCCATGCGGATGCCGAGCCTCGTGACCATTTCGCGCTCATAGGCGGCGCGTTGCACGACGAATTCCTGGTAGTCGGCCGAGTTGTAGTAGACGAGCGGCATGTCGAACTGATTGCGCACGCGCGTGTTCTCCGGGCTCATCAGCGCCGTGTGGAAGGCGTCATGCAGCAGGCGGACGATGCCCGGGTCCATGCGCGGGGGCGCGCAAAGGCCGTAGTTGGACGTCACCACCAGGTCATAGCCCAGCTCGCGCAGCGTCGGCGCATTCGGAAAGCGTGACACGCGCTCGGCCGTCCAGACGCTGAGCAGGCGCATCTGCCCCGCCTCCACCGGCCCGGCCCAGACGCTGCTGTCGGCGATCATGTCGATCTGCCCGCCCAGCACCTGGGGTACCGCCTCGGAGGCGCCGCGGAAGGTGACATGCGTCATCTCGATCCGCTCGCGCGCCATGATGTCTTCCATCGTCAGATGGTTCGTCGTGGCGATGCCCGAGGTCGCGAAGCTCAGCTTGCCGGGGTTGGCGCGGGCATAGGCGATCATGTCCTGCCAGGTCTGGAAGCGGCTGTTGGTGGCGACCGCCACGCCGAAGAGCCAGCCGCTCAGCCCGATGAAATTGGTGAAGTCGGTCGTTGCGTCCCATTGCGGATTGCGCACCAGGAAGGGGCGGCGGATCACCGAGAGGTGCATCTGGCCGATGGTGTAGCCATCCGGCCGCGCCTCGCGCGCGATGTGCACGGCGTGCAGCGTGCCGCCGGCGCCGCCCCGGTTCTCGGCCACGACCGGCTGGCCCAGCAGGCGGCCGGCCTGCTCGCCCAGGCTGCGGAGCTGCGCATCTGCGCTGCCGCCCGGCGCCCAGGGGATGATGAGGCGGATGGGACGCTCCGGGTACCGGCCCTGGCCGCTGGCGACATGCGGTGCCGCGAGCACGGTGCCGCCGGCCAGGAGCGCGTGGCGGCGTGAAAGCGAGTGGCCCATGGCGTATCTCCCAAGACATCGGCGCATCTTACGGCGCCGTCATCCTCGGATTGGGGCATGGAAGGGGGCCGCTTGCCAAGCCCCTTTCGCCTGCGCTCAGGGCGCGAAGCACCGCAGCGTGGTCGCGGCCTGCAGCGCCCGGGCGTCGAGGTTGCGATCGCTCGTCCCCAGCGCATGCTCGATGCGCCCGCCGGGCGGCAGGTAGCCGTTCAGCGCCTCGGCCGGGCGACTGCTGCCGGGCAGGGTGAAGCTGTAGCTGTAGCGGATGCCCGTCCGGCCGTGGTCGGCCAGGTCCATCCGGTAGATGTAGCTGCCATCCCCAAGCGCGACGCTCGCGAAGCGCGGGGGCGCCAGGCCGAGGGCCGCGCAGTCGCGCTCGACGCCCGGAAGCTGCGCCAGCGCGCCGGCGGGCAGCAGCATGGGGAGGGCCAGGAGGAGAAGACGGCGCATGGGAACCTCGTTGCGGGCGGCGCAGCATGCAACGCCGCGCCAAGCCCGGTCCATCAGGGTTGGCGGGGGATCGGCTGGCAGCGCAGCCGCGTCGCCGCCTCGATCTCTTCGGCCGTGAGCCGGGTGGCGCCCAAGCCGAGCCGCACCCGCTGCATGCGGCCGGCTTCGATGCGCAGGGCCGGCAGGGTGGCCTCGGCCCAACGGGGCTCCACCTGCACGCCGCGCATGCCCGGATTGGAGAGCGTGGCCCAATAGGCGAAGCCCGCGCCCTCCGCCTGGCTGCCGGCGCCCAGGACGATCACCTGGCCCGCGCAATCCTGGGCAGCCGCCGGCAGCGTCCCGAGCAACAGCGCCGCCACCCCCATCCATCCCGCCCCGCGCATGCCGCATCCTTTCCGTCGCGCCGTGAGAACTGCCACGCGGGCGGCCCAATGGCGAGGCTCAGCGAGGCTCGGCGCAGATCAGGGTGGTGGAGGCGCGCAAGGTCGCCTCGGGCACGCCGCTGCTCGTCCGGGCCAGCCAGCGCCGGATCCAGGCGCCGGGCTCCATGCGGAAGGCGGGCTGGTTGAAGGCGCCGGCGCCGTTGTACTGCACCGTCACCTGGACCGCCCGGCCCGAGACGTTGCGCAGATCCACCGAACTGGCCCAGTAGCCACGCTCGGACTGGCTCTGCCAGCCCACCGCCTCCACGACACCGCTGCAATTGGTCGGGATCGCCTGGGCCTGGGCTCCGGCCAGCGGCAGCGCCAGCAAGGCGGCCGCCAGGATCATCTTGCGCATGGTCGTCTTCCCTCCTGATGAGGTGAGCTTGCCCCGGCCCCGCGCCCTGCGCCAATCGGGGCTGCGCATGGCGCCGATCGGCCGCACCTTGCGCCGCGCCCCCGCCCGCGCCAGTTTGCGGCCAAATACGGTTGAGGATCACCCATGTCTGACAGCTTCGACGTCATCGTCATCGGCGCCGGCCCCGGCGGCTATGTCTGCGCGATCCGCGCGGCCCAGCTCGGCATGAAGGTCGCCTGCGTGGAGAAGCGCGCGACCCTGGGCGGCACCTGCCTCAATGTCGGCTGCATCCCCTCCAAGGCGCTGCTGCAATCCTCCGAGCATTTCGAGGAAGCCAAGCACAAGCTGGCCGATCACGGCGTGAACGTGACCGGCGTCTCCTTCGACCTCGCGCGCATGCAGGCCCGCAAGGCCGAGGTGGTGGGCGCGAACACCAAGGGCGTCGAGTTCCTCTTCAAGAAGAACAAGGTGACCTGGCTGAAGGGCGCGGGGCGCATCGTGAACCCCACCACCGTCGAGGTCGCGGGCCAGAGCTACACCACGAAGAACATCGTGATCGCGACGGGCAGCGAGAGCATCCCGCTCAAGGGCATCGAGGTGGACGAGGCGCGCATCGTCACCTCCACCGGTGCGCTGGAACTGGCGAAGGTGCCGGAGCACCTGGTCGTGATCGGCGGCGGCGTGATCGGGCTCGAGCTGGGCAGCGTCTGGGGCCGCCTCGGCGCCAAGGTGACGGTGATCGAGTATCTCGACCGCATCACGCCTGGCATGGACAACGAACTCTCCAAGGCATTCGAGCGGGTGCTGACCAAGCAGGGCTTCACCTTCAAGCTGAAGAGCAAGGTGACCGCTGCCGTCGCCGATGCGACGGGCGTGGATGTGACGATCGAGCCGGCCGCCGGCGGCGATGCCGAGAAGATTCGCGCCGATGTCGTGCTGCTGGCCATCGGCCGGCGCCCCCATGTGGAGGGGCTGGGCCTCGCCGAACTGGGCGTTGCCCTGGACGAGCGCGGCCGGGTGAAGACCGACGCGCATTACGCCACCAACGTGCCCGGCATCTACGCCATCGGCGATGCCATTGCCGGTGCGATGCTGGCGCACAAGGCCGAGGATGAGGGCGTCGCCCTGGCCGAGCAGTTGGCCGGCCAGAAGCCGCACATCAACTACAACGCCATCCCGAGCGTGGTGTACACTTGGCCCGAACTCGCTTCCGTGGGCGAGACCGAGGAGCAGCTGAAGGCCCGCGGGCAGGCCTACAAGGTCGGAAAATTCCCCTTCACGGCGAATGGCCGCGCGCGCGCCATGGGCGACATGGACGGCTTCGTGAAGATCCTGGCCGATGCCAAGACGGATGCGGTGCTGGGCGCGCACATCATGGGGCCCGATGCAGGCACTCTGATCGCCGAGATCGCCATGGCCATCGAGTTCGGTGCGAGTGCGGAGGACGTGGCCCGCACCTGCCATGCGCATCCGACCCTGAGCGAGGCGGTGAAGGAAGCTGCGCTGGCCGTGGACGGCAGGGCTTTGCATATCTGATGCCCTCAGGCGCCGGGCGCGCGCAGCCGCGCGCTTGGCTTCGGAATGCCGAAGCATTGCGCCGGCCGCAGGTGCGGCCGGATTCGTCGTTGGCGGCCCCTGAGCGCGGGGCGGCCGCGTCCTGCCTGGGAACCGTCGCCGCCGGCGTCACGGCGTCTTCAGAGTGAGCCCGCCATCCACAACGATCTCGGCGCCGGTGACGTATTTCGCCTCATCCGAGGCGAGGTACAGCGCGGCGTAGGCCACATCCCAGGCATCGCCCATCCTGCCCATGGGCGGCTGGGCGTTGCGCTTTGCCACGATGGCCGCGACATCGCCGCCGCTGCGCTGGCCAGCCAGGCGCGCCTCCACCAGTGGCGTGTGCATGAGCCCCGGGATCACCACGTTGCAGCGGATGCCCTGTGGCGCGTAGCGCACCGCGATCATCCGCGAGAGGGCCATGACGCCTGACTTCGACGCCGCATAGGCCATGAGGTCCGGACCGATGTTGCGCAGCGCCGCGACGGAGGAGAGGTTCACGATGGCGCCCCCGCCCTGCTTCACCATGATGGGCAGCACGGCACGCGTGCTGAGGTGAACGTAGTGCAGATTATGGTGGAACTGCCTGTGCCAGATCTCCGGCGACATTTCCTCCGGCCCGCCTGGCACGCTGCCGCCCACATTGTTCACCAGGATGTCGATGCGCCCGAAGGCGGCCATGGTGCTGGCCACGATGCGCGCGATCTCGCTCTCCTGCGTGACGTCCGCGCTGAGGGCGAGGGCCTGGCCGCCCTCGGCCGCGATCATCGCGGTGGTTTCCTCGGCGGCGGCCTGGTGGAGGTCCACGCAGGCCACCTGCGCGCCCTCGCGGGCGAAAAGGATCGCCATGGCGCGGCCATTGCCGATCCCTTCGCCAACCGAACCGGCGCCCAGCAGCAGCACGCGCTTGCCGGCGAGGCGCGGCGTGCCGCGCGGAGGCAGCGCTTCGAGCGAGGCGACGCTCATCGCTGCGCCCAGGGCGTGGTTTGCCACAGCGCGCGGTAGCGGCGCTCATCCTCGCGCAGGCGCGCGAACCAGGCCTCGCCGGATTCGTGCCGCACGAGCAGCGAGCGCGCCTCGATCGCGCGAATGAACTCCGGGTCCTTCGCAATGTCGTCCGTTGCTTCCCGGAAGCGCGAGACGATATGCGCCGGCGTGCCGACGGGCATGACCAGGCCGCGCTCGGAGGCCATGGTCACATCCACGCCCTTCTCCTTCAGCGTCGGCAGCTCGGGCGCGAAGCGGCTGCGCTCGTTGGCGGCCAAGGCCAGCAGGCGCATGCCCTCGTTGTTGCTCAGAACATAACCCAGGTTCAGGCCGGTCGAGACGATCTGCTTGCCAAGGATGGCGGTGCGGATCTGCGGGTCGCCCTGGAAGGCCACATGGTTGAAACGCAGCCCCGTGGCCTGCTGCATCAGCACCATCAGCAGGTGGTCATCCGTGCCGATGCCCGGCGAGCCGAAGGTGATGCCCCCCGGATCGCGCCGTGCCGCGGCGAAGAGGTCCTCCAGCGTGCGATAGGGGCTGTCGGCCGCCACCGAGATGGCCGAGGGATCGCCCACGAGGTTCCCGATGGGCGCGAAGTCGTCGAGCTTGAACTGCGCCGTCCGCTCGATCGGGATGGTGAGCAGGCCGGGCATGTTGGTGGTGCCGATGACCGTGCCATCCGCCCGCCCGCGGGCGATGGCGGCCAGTGCCACCTCGCCGCCTGCGCCGGGCCGGTTCACCACGACGACGTTCCCGCCGATCCGCGGCTCCAGGAAGCGGGCATAGAGCCGCGCATCAACGTCGGTGGCGCCCCCCGCGACGAAGCCCACGATGATCTCGATGGGCCTGTCCGGCCGCCAGGAACCAGCCCCCCCTTGGGCGAGGGCAGGCGAGGCGAGAAGCGCCGGGGTGGCGCCGAGAAGCGTGCGACGAAGCATCAGCCGTTTCCTTCCTTGAGCCACTTGATGAGGCGCGAGAGCCCCTCGCGCATCTCCACCTGCGGCTTCCAGCCGATGGCAGAGAAGGCCTTCTCATGCGCGATGCGGAAGGCGCCGCCCGAGGTGAGGCGCACCTTGCCCGCGGTCTCGCCCACGAAGGTCGGCGCCGGGCCGCCGCCGGCGAGCTCCGTCACCAGCTGCACCAGCTCCAGCGTCGTGATCGGCGCGGGGCCGGAGGTGTTGACCGCAACATTGCTGGCCGCACTCTCGAAGGCCATGCGGTTGGCGCGCGCGAGGTCGCCCACATAGACGAAGTGCTTCGTCTCGCTGCCATCACCGAAGATCTCCGGCGGCTCGCCACGCGCCAGCTTCTCCAGCGTCTCGATGATGTAGAGCGCATTGGCCGCGCGGTGGTGCTGCCGCTCGCCATAGACGGTCGAATAGCGCAGCACGACATGGGGCAGGCCGCGCTTGGCGGTGTAGGTGCGGCAGAGCTGCTCGCCGATGATCTTGGTGGCGCCATAGATGATGGCGGCCGGCGGCGCGCCCTCGCTGTAGAAGGGCGTGCCCTCCACTAGGTCGCCCTTGATGCCGGGCCCATAGCCATAGACCGCGTTGGAAGAGGCGAAGACGACCTTCTTCACGCCGCGCGCCGCGCTGGCTTCCAGCGCGTTCTGCACGCCGCGGATGTTCACATCCAGGCCGCCCCAGGCGTCACGGTCCATGTTCAGCGTCATGTAGGCGGCCAGAAGCAAGGCGCCATCGGCACCCTCCAGCGCTGCCAGCAGGTCGCTCATCCGCATCACGTCGCCGCGGATGATCGTGAGACGGGGATGGTCCTTCAGATGCGCGACCGCGCTTTCAGCCCCCATGGAGAAATTGTCGAAGAGCCGGACTTCGGCCGCGCCCGCATCGAGCAATTCGCCCGCCGTGGCCGAGCCGACGAGGCTGCCGCCGCCGATGATGACAAAACGCGAGCCGGCGATGGGGACGGACGCCATGCTGTTCCTCCAAGGTGATTTCTTGGCGGGCAGCATGCGGCCGGGTTCAGCTCAGGACAACCCGGTCAGCGGCGGGGCGCACCTGGCCATTCGATGGGCGGCATGACGCCCAGCGGAATGCGCGCCATGGTCAGGCGACGGCCGCGCAGTTCCAGCGGCAATTCCACGCGCGGCGGCCCGCCCTCAGGCGGCACGCGGGCGCTGAGCATCAGGCCCGCGCGCAGCGCTCCCACCATGTTGGGCGCAACCAGACCGGCCGCCACCACGGCGTTCAGCCCTTCCTGCACGCCCACGAGGGTAAGCGTGCCCCGCCCCTCAGGCTGGAGCTGTGCGTCGAGCGTGAGGGTGGCGCGAAGCTGAATCACCGCCTCGCCCGCACGGGCCTCGGCCAGGCCGATGCTGAGCGCCCCGCCGGCCGCGCGCCAGGCGCTGGCACTCGTGCCCGGTGGAGTGTTCAGCTTGCCGGCGATCTGGAAGCTGTCCAGGCGCGGCAGCCGGGACGCCGCGAGCCCGGCGGCGCGGATGTCGAAATCCAGGCCGAAGAGGTTCACAGCCAGGCCCTGCACGGCGACTTCCTCGCCGAAGCGCAGCCCGTCCCCTTCCAGCGTGAGGCCCTGGCCGTCGAGGCGCAGCCGCGCGATGAGCGAGCGGCTTTGAACCGGCATCGCCCCGCTCGGCTGCAGGAGGCGCTGCGCACCGGTCAATTCCAGCCGCAATTGCCGGTGATCCTGCGGGAAGAGCCCCAGCTTGGCGCCCTCCGATTGCCAGCCCACGCCATTGGGGGCGCGGACCGACAGGCCGGAGAGGTTCAGCACGGCGCCGAACGGGAAGCCGGCACGCTCAGGCGATGCGTGGCTCACCTGCCAGCCCTCGGCCCGGCGCGCCTCGCTCCAGCGCGCCAGTTCCACCTCCAGACGGCTCGTCGCCTCCTGCCAGGTCCAGTAAAGGCCGCCGCCGGCCAGGATCAGGGCGAGGAGGAGGAACGCCCACCATTTTCTTGCCATCCGGGCAGGGTTAAACATCCGCGCCGATTTCGCAAAGGTTCAGGCCGCGTGCAGGAACTTCCTCTCGATGCCGACGGGCATCTCTACGTCTTCGCCTATGGCTCGCTTATCTGGCGTCCGGGCTTTCCGCATCTGGGCCATGAGCCGGCGCTGCTGCGCGGCTATCATCGGCGCTTCTGCCTCTGGTCCCGGCATTATCGCGGCACGCCGGAGCGGCCGGGCCTGGTGCTCGGCCTGGATCGCGGCGGCGCCTGCCGCGGCGTCGCCTTCCGCGTGGCGGCCGCCGAGGCGCCGGCCGTGCTCGACTATCTGGAATCGCGCGAGAACCCGAATGGCGAGAATGTCTATCACCGCCGCCTGCTGAAGCTGCGCCTTGCAGCGGGGCGGGAGGTCCGCGGCATCAGCTACGTGGCCGATCGCAGCCACCCCGCCTATTGCCGCCCTTGCGAGCAAAGCACGGCCGCCACCATCGCACGCGGCGCGGGCAAGACCGGCACCAACCGCGAGTATCTGGAAAACACCGCCCGGCAACTCGCCTCTCTGGGTCTTGCTGACCGCCGGCTGGAGCGGCTGATGCGCCTCGTCGCCACCAGCGGGGACTGAATCAGGTCCCGCTTGCGGGCAGGGGGCCCCAGGCCGTAACCCTTGCGGACAAGACACGCAGGGGAAACGCGAACATGCCGCATGGCCCGATGGAGACCGGCCTCGTCACCGTGCGCGAGGCGACCTACGCGCTGATGCGCGAACTCGGCATGACGACGGTCTTCGGCAATCCCGGCTCGACGGAACTGCCCTTCCTCGACCGCTGGCCGGATGATTTCAACTATGTGCTCGGGCTGCAGGAATCCGTCGTGGTGGGCATGGCGGACGGCTATGCGCGCGCCACCGGCCGCGCCGCCTTCTGCAACCTGCATTCGGCGGTGGGCGTCGGCCACGCCGCGGGCAACATCTTCACCGCCTTCAGAAACCAGGCACCGCTGGTGATCACCGTGGGCCAGCAGGCGCGCTCGCTGCTGCCGGGCAATCCCTTCCTCGGCGCCACCGAGGCCGCGAACTTCCCGCGCCCCTATGTGAAATGGAGCATCGAGCCGGCGCGGGCCGAGGATGTGCCCGCCGCCATCGCCCATGCCCATCGGATCGCCATGCAGCGCCCCTGGGGGCCGACCCTCGTCAGCATCCCGATGGACGACTGGGGCGCGCCCACCCGCCCGCTTCCGGCGCGCAGGGTGAGTGTGGACGTGGCGCCCGATCCGGCCCTGCTGGAGCAACTTGCCGTGGCACTGACGCGCGCGGAACGCCCGGTCTTCGTCGTCGGGCCCGAAGTGGATCAGGAGGGCGCAGGCCCAGCGCTGCTGGCCCTGGCCGAGCACGCGCGCGCGCCCATTCTGGCCAGTCCCTTCGCCAGCCGCGTCGCCTGTCTGGAGGATCATCCGCTTTTTCAGGGCTTTCTCGCGGCCGCGCCCAATGCGGTGGCGGCGGGACTTGCGGGATATGACCTGATCGTCGTGATCGGCGCGCCGGCCTTCACCTTCCATGTGGCGGGCGAATGCGCCGTGTTCCATGACGGCACGCCGATCTTCCAGCTCACCTCGGATGGCGAGGCGGCGGCGGCGGCGGCCTCCGGCACAGCGATCCTGGGCAGCATGCGCCTCGCCTTGCCGGCGCTGCAGGCGCGGCTGCCGATGCCCCAGCGCGCCAGGCCGGCGCCGCGCCCGCCCGCGCCCGAGCCCGCGGCGGCGATCCCGCTGCCGGCCGAATATCTCTTCGCCGCGCTGCGCGCCGCCATGCCGCGCGACGCGATCCTGGTGGAGGAGGCGCCGTCGCACCGCCCGGCGCTGCAACGTCACCTGCCCGTCACGCGCTGGGGCGGCTTCTACACCATGGCCTCGGGCGGCCTGGGCTATTCGCTGCCCGCCGCAGTCGGCGTCGCCATGGCCAACCCCGGCACGCGCGTGGTGGCGGTCATCGGCGACGGCTCGATGATGTATTCCATCCAGGCCATCTGGAACGCCGTCCAGGCGCGGCTGCCGCTCACCATCATCGTCGTGAACAATGCCGGCTATGGCGCGATGCGCAGCTTTTCCCGTGTGCTGGGCGTGGAGGGCGCGCCGGGGATCGAGCTGCCGGGCCTGGATTTCGTAAGCCTGGCGGCCGGCCAGGGCTGCCCTGGGCGCCGCGTGGAGACCGCCGAGGCGCTGCATGCCGGCCTGTCCGACGCTTTCGCCGCCGAGGGGCCCATGCTGCTCGACGTCGTCGTGGATCACGCCATCCCCCACCTCTACCACAAGGCCAAGTAGATGATGGATCGCCGTACGCTGCTCGCCGCCGCCACGCTCCTGCCGGCCGCCGCCACGCTCCTTCCGGCCGCCGCCTCCGCGCAGGCCGCCTGGCCCAGCCGGCCGATGCGGATCATCGTGCCCTTCCCGCCGGGCGGCCTGGCTGACCTGCTGGCCCGACCGCTGGCCGCCAGGTTGCAGACAACGCTGGGCCAGCCGGTGGTGGTGGAGAACCGGCCGGGCGCGGGCGGGAATATCGGGGCGGATCTCGTCGCGAAGGCAGCGGCCGATGGCTATACTTGGCTGCTGGGTTCGATCGGCCCGCTCGCGGCCAACCAGTTCCTGTTCGCGTCCATGCCCTATGACACGCGCACCGCCTTCGCGCCCGCCGCGCTTCTGGTGAACACGCCGAAGGTCATCGTCGTCGCGCGCAACCGGCCATGGCAGAGCGTGCAGCAGATGCTGGAGGCGGCGCGTGCGCGGCCGGATTCCGTCCGCGCGGGCTCCGCCGGCAATGGGTCCTCGCTCCACATCGCGCTGGAATTGCTGAAGCAGCAGGGCGCGGCGCCCATCCTCCATATCCCCTATCGCGGTGCGGCGCCAGCGGTGACGGACCTCGTCTCCGGTCAGATCGATCTCATGGTGGACAACCTGCCCAACATCCTGCCGCAGATCCGCGAGGGCACGGTGCGCGCGCTGGCGGTGGCGACGCCCCAGCGCCTGCCGCAATTGCCCGACGTGCCGACCACGGCGGAGGCTGGGTTGCCCAACTTCGTCTTCGGCACCTGGTTCGGCCTGGCCGCGCCGGCGCGCACGCCGCCTGAGATCGTGGCCCGCATGGCAGGCGCGGTGGATGCCGCCCTACGCGAGGCCGAGATCGGGGGGCGCCTCAGCGAGCAGGGCGCCGTGCTGGGCGGCGGCACGCCCGAGGCCTTTGCCAGCTTCATCGCTGCGCAGACGGCCGCGCTGGAGGCGGTGATCCGGGCCGCGAATATCCGCGCGGAGTAAAGCGCGGTACGCGGCGGCGTTGGTCCGGCCAGCCGATCCTGGCCGGGCTGGTTGCCGACCCCTGCGCGGCCTTGCCGATACGCCGGCGATCAACCCCACCAGTGCAGGGGACCGCTCAGGACCCAGAGCGAGACGACGCTGGCCAACCCATAGACGACCAGGACAACGGAGCCGAGCTTCAGGAAATCGCTGAAGCGGTAATTCCCGGGCGACATCACCATCAGGTGCGTCTGGTAGCCATAAGGCACCAGGAAGGAGGCGGAGGCACCGAATGCGGCCATCACCGCTGCGGCCTCGGGCGGCAGGCCGGTCAGCGACGCGAATTGCAGCGCGATGGGCAGCGCTGTCACCGCCGCCGCCACGTTGGAGAGAAGTTCGGTCAGGAGCCAGGCGAGAACGAAGATCACCGCCAGAGTGGCCAGATTGCCAGCCACGCCGAAGACATCGACCACCATCCCTGCCACGACCCCGTCCAGCCCTGCCTGCGTCACCAATCTGGCCAGGACCAGCGAGCCCCATAGCGCCATCATGAGGTCGAACGGAAAGAGCGCGCGGAAGTCGCGCCCGTTCAGCAACCCGAAGGCCATGGCGCCGCCGACCAGCAGCAGGGTGAGCAGCGCGAACTCCGTGAGCTCGAAGATGGCGAGCACCACGAAGAGGCCGAACATGACGGTGGCGATGATCGCCTCTCGCGGTGACAGCGCCGTCGTGGGCGTGCCGTCGCGCGCGATCAGGTGGAAGTTGGACTGCACCTCCGGGTGCGCGAAGAAATCACTGCCACCGGCGATGGCCAGCAGATCACCCGCCTTCAGCTCGACCTCGCCGAGCTTGCCCGAGAGGCGCTCATCGCCGCGGCGGATGGCGAAGACCGAGGCGCTGAACGCCGCGCGGAAATTGCTGCTTTTCAGTGTCAGCCCGACCAGTGCGGAATCCTGTGCCACCACCGCGTGGTGCACCTGCAGGCCGGATCGTTGCCGCACCTCCTCCATCACGCCCAGGCCCGGGATCGCCATGAGCTCGTCGAGGAAGCGCACATCACCCACAAAGATCAGCACGTCGCCCGACTGCAGGATTTCGTCCGGCCTGACCGGCGAGAGCAGCGCGTCGCCGCGGATCAGTTCCGCGACATAGAAATGGCCGAGGCTGCGCAGGTGGTTTTCGGCAAGCGATCGGCCCACCAGCGGCGAGGCATCGATCACGCGCGCTTCGACATGGAACAGCTCGGGCAGGCGGGCGGCCTCGTTCCCCTTGGGGGCGCGCATCAGGCGCGGTGCCGCCACCAGCACCGCCAGATAGACGGCGAAGGCCGTGACCGAGCCTGCCAGCACGAAATCCATGAAGCCGATCTCGACCCCAGCGCGGGCCGCCTGGCCCACGGTCATCAGATTGGCCGAGGTGCCGAAATGCGTGATCATGCCCCCAGCGAGGGCGACGTAGGAGAGCGGCAGGAGCAATTGTCGCGGTGCGATGCGCGGGTTGCGCGCGGCAGGTCCCATCAGCGCGCCCACCACCGCTGTATTCGGCATGACGGCGGAGACGAGCGTGGCCATCCCGAGGAAGCGTCGGCGGATGGCGCCCTCTGACGCCGGCTTCCGGCTGAACAGCAGCCGGCGCAGCCAGGTGAGCCGGCCCAGCACGCTTGAGAACACGACGAGGCACAGCACCGCGACCAGGGTGGGTTCGCCGAGGGACTCCAGCACCGTGCGGCTGGGCACACGCTCCAGCAGCAGTACGGCCAGGATGAAGGCCAGGAAAGCGCCGGCCATGGGTACCCGGCCGCTGATGAGCGCCACCAGCAGCACGCCCACCAGGATCAGGTCGATCCCCATGCCTGTCACGGCGTTCCTCGCGGGGTCAGGTGGACGACATCCGTCGTTCGATCAATTCCAGCACCTGCTGCGCCAGAGCTTCGGCCGACGGGCCGCTGCCATCCAGCACGACATCCGCCGCCTCGGGCGGCTCATAAGGGCTGGTGACGCCGGTAAAATTCGCGATCTCGCCACGCTTGGCCTTGGCGTAGAGCCCCTTCACGTCGCGCTCCATGCAGACCTCGATCGGCGTGTCCACGAAGACCTCCAGGAACTCACCTTCGCCCAGCATCTCCCGCACCATCTGCCGCTCGGCCCGGAAGGGCGAGATGAAGGAGGCGAGGACGATAAGCCCCGCATCCACCATCAGCTTCGCCACCTCGCCGACGCGGCGGATGTTCTCGACGCGGTCCTGGTCGGTGAAGCCCAGGTCCCTGTTCAGGCCGTGGCGCAGGTTGTCTCCGTCGAGCGAATAGGTGTGGCGGCCGGCGCGATGCAGCGCCTGCTCCACCAGCTTCGCCACCGTGGACTTGCCCGAGCCCGAGAGGCCGGTGAACCACAGCACCATCGGCTTCTGGCCGAGGGCCGCCGCGCGCGCCGCCTTGTCCACCAGGAAATGCTCGTGATGGACGTTGGTCGCGCGGTGCAGCGCGAAGTTGATCATGCCGCAGCCGGCGGTGCGGTTGGTGAAGCGGTCCACCAGGATGAAGGCGCCGGTCAACCGGTTCTGCGCATAGGGATCCATGGGCACGCGCTGCGCCGTGCTGAGATTGCACAAGCCGATCTCGTTCAGCGAGAGGCGCGTGGCCGACTGGTGATCGAGCGTCGTGACGTCCACGCGGTGCTTCAGCGTGGTGACCGACGCTGTGGTCCACAGGTTTCCGATGCGCATCATGTACTGGCGGCCGGGGAGCAGCGGCTCCTCATCCATCCAGAGCACATGGGCGGCAAACTGGTCGGCCACCGCTGGCCGGTCGGCCATGGGTGCCAGCACGTCGCCACGGGCCACGTCCACCTCATCGGCGAGGCAGATGGTGATGGCGTCACCCGCGGTAGCGCGTTCCTGCTCGCCGGCCGGACCGAGGATGCGGGTCACCTGGCTCGTCACGCCCGAGGCCGCGACGACGAGCTTTTCGCCGAGCGCGACAGCGCCGCTCGCCACCGTGCCGGAGAAGCCCCGGAAATCCTGGTTCGGGCGATTGACCCACTGCACCGGGAAACGGAAGGGGATCTGCGTGAGTTCCTCCTCGACGCTCACACTCTCCAGGTGCTCGAGCAGTGTCTCGCCGCGGTACCAGGGCGTGTTGCCCGAGCGCGCGCTCACATTGTCGCCGAAGCGGCCGGAGACGGGGATCGGCACCATGGTGTGGAAGCCGAGGCCGGCCGCGAAGGTCGCGTATTCACCCACGATGCGATCGAAGACCTGTTGGTCGAAATTCACCAGGTCGATCTTGTTCACCGCCAGCACGACATGGCGGATGCCGAGCAGGGAGCAGATGTAGGAGTGGCGCCGCGTCTGGGTCAGCAGGCCCTTGCGCGCATCCACCAGGATGATCGCGAGCTCGCAGTTCGAGGCGCCGGTCGCCATGTTGCGAGTGTACTGCTCGTGCCCCGGGCAGTCGGCGACGATGAAGCTGCGCTTGGGTGTCGTGAAGAAGCGGTAGGCGACATCGATCGTGATGCCCTGCTGGCGCTCCGCCTCGAGCCCATCCACCAGCAGCGCGAGATCGACATCCTCGCCGACCGTGCCGTGCTTGCGGCTGTCGCGCGTGATCGCGGCGAGCGTGTCCTCCATGATCATCTGGCTGTCATAGAGCAGCCGTCCGATCAGCGTGGACTTGCCGTCATCGACCGAACCGCAGGTCAGCAGGCGCAGCAGGCCTCGCGAGAGCGTCGTGCCGTCCATCAGAAATAGCCCTCGCGCTTCTTGCGTTCCATCGAGGCCTCCTGATCGTTGTCGATCAGGCGCCCATGCCGTTCCGAGACGCGGGAGAGGCGCAACTCGTCAAGCACCTGCTCCATCGTCTCGGCGCGGCTCTCATGCGCGCCGGTCAGTGGCCAGTCGCCCATGGTGCGGAACCGGACCCACATCTCCTCGACTTGCTCGCCCGGCTCCAGCGGCATGCGCTCGTCATCGCGCATGATGAGCGCGCCGGAGCGACGCAGCATCGGGCGCTTGGCTGCGAAATAGAGCGGGACCACGGGGATCTGCTCGGCGGCGATGTAGTCCCACACGTCGAACTCGGTCCAGTTGGAGATCGGGAAGACGCGCATGGACTCGCCCGCGGCGATGCGTGTGTTGTACAGGCCCCACAATTCCGGGCGCTGGCCGCGCGGCTCCCAAACATAGCCAGGCGCGCGGTGGGAAAAGACGCGCTCTTTCGCGCGGGCTTTTTCCTCGTCCCGCCGGGCGCCACCGATGGCCGCGTCATAGCCGCCCATGTCGAGCGCCTGGCGCAGCGCCTGGGTGCCCATCACATCCATATGCACCTGGCTGCCATGCGTGATGGGCCCGATGCCGCGCGCAAGGCCGTCGGGATTGGTGTGTACGATCAGCTTCGCATTCAGCTCGGCGGCGCGACGGTCCCGGAACTCGAGCATTGCGCGGAAATCCCAGCCGGTCGCGATGTGCAGCAGCGGGAAGGGGATGCGGCCGGGTGCGAAGGCCTTCATGGCCAGGTGCAGCACCACGCTGCTGTCCTTGCCGATCGAATAGAGCAGGACCGGATTCCGGAAGCTCGCTGCCGTCTCCCGCAGGATGGCGATCCCCTCAGCTTCTAGACGCCGGAGATGGGGGCTCAGGGAGCGAGGCTGGTCCGGCTGCACGAAGATATCCTTGGCTGTACTGACCCCAGAGGCCTCGCCTGCGCCGGCGGCCCGATGCCGCTCAGCGCTGTGCTGGCCGCAACTGACGCCCGCAGTTTGGTCGCCGGTACCTTCTCAGGCATCGTGTCGCCTCAGCTACAGAAGGCGCGTCAATTGCACGCCGAGGGATAGCCGAACAGCCTTCGCGCGTCAAAGAACGCGCGCCGCGCGGGAGGTCGGCTGCGCTTGGCCCCCGGCACCTGCTCGGCTAACGTTCGATCGCCCGTAGGCGGTGCGAGGGAGGATCGAGTTGTCTGAGCATGCCCCGCCGAGCCGGCGCCGCTTCATGGCCCTGGGTTCCAGCGCATTGGCCGCGTCGCTGCTGCCCAGCCCGGCGCTGACGCAGGCCGAACTGACGCCGCAGCGCTTCGGCGCCCGCGGGGGCGACGCGGCCGCCGACACGCTCGGCTGGAACCGCGCCATCGAGGAGGCGAGCCGCACCGGCCGGCCCGTGGTCGGGCGGGGTACCTACCTGCTGCGCGTGGGCGCCGAGACACATGGGCAATGGGGCGGCAAGCCGGATGCGCCGATCCGCGTGGCCGTCCAATTGCGCAGCAACGTGACGGTCCAGGGTGCCGCTGAATTCGTCGTCGCCCCGCCCGAACGCCCTGCCGCGCATCGGCTGGAGCGCCACTTCCTTTTCGGCACCGCCCTGAACGAGCGCCCGGGTACGCTGCGCAACATCACGCTGGACGGCGTGACCTTCGATTTCCGGGAGGAGTTCGGCCGCCCGTATCCGTTCACATATGCCTGCGGCGTCATCGGGGTGGACCGCTTCACGCGACGCGACATGCGCATCCGCTCCACGGGCGCGCAGGCGGGGCGCGGCCTGCTCTCCGAGAATGCGCGCGAGCGCACCGACCGTGGGATCACGCACACCAATATCGTCCAGGGCAGCTACACGCGCTACGAGCAGGGCGTCTCGATGCGCGGCATCCGTTTCGAGCGTTTCAACGAGGCGCTGGACTTCGACGGCCCGTGTTGGGACGTCGTGCTTGACGACCTGCAGTTCCGCGAAGGCTTCCGTGAGGCGCAATGCATCGATTTCGGCGGCGGAGCGCGCTGGCAGGTGACCAACGTCACGGCCGAGAACACCGGGCCGATCGCCTATCTCTACATCAAGGGCAATGGCTGGCCGAGCTACGACAGCTGGCTGCGCAGCGGCGAGCGCTTCACGCCTGACCACGTCCCGCCCTCGGACATCACAATCCGCGGCGTGCGTGGACGCAATGCCGGCTGGGATGGTCTGAAGGGCGAGGCGGTGCGCGTGGGCACCTACCGCAACCGTGCCTGGGTCCGCCGGCAGCCGGGAGGCGCCGGCCCGCGCAACATCACGCTTGAGGATTGGGAGCTTCAGGGCGGTGGGTCGGTCATCGTGAACGATTGCGAAGGCCTCACGATCCGCCGCTTGCGGATGTCAGGCACGCAGAGCCTGAACGACGGCGAGGCGGGGGCGGCGCTGGTGCTGCGCGAGGCGCCGCCGGAGGCGGGCGGTGCCGTCACCGGACAGGTCTCCGACGTCGAGATCCGCAATGCCAGTCACTCGGGCGTGATCGCCATCGCCGGCTCGCAACTCTCGCTCACCGGCATCACCGTGCGCGGTTTCGGTCGGGCGGAGGGGCGGCACGTGCCGGCCGGCATCCGCCTGCGCCCGCGCGCGAGTGGCGGCGCCTTACCGCGCCTCGCACAGGCTTCGGCCAGCGGCGGTCCGCCCGGCGCGCCTGAGATCGATGCCGACCGGCGCCGTGACCCGCCGGAGGAGCCGGAGGCACGCACACCGCGTGAGCGGCGGCGCGACACGCATCGCCCGGTGGAGCGGGGGGGCGCGGTGCCCTGAAGCGGGCGGGGTGGCGCCTCAGCCGCCCGCGCGCCAGCCGCGGTACCACTCCACGAAGCGCGCGAGCCCGACATCCAGCGGCGTGGTCGGGCTGAAGCCGGTGGCGGCCTGCAGGGCGGAGACATCGGCCCAGGTGCGCTCGACATCGCCAGGCTGCATCGGCAGGTCCCGGCGCAGCGCGGTTCGGCCGGTCAGGCGTTCGAGGATGGCGAGGAAATCGCCCACGGCGACCGGCGTGTGGTTGCCGATGTTGAACAGGCGATGCGGCACCTCCGGCACCACGCGGCCGGGTTCGTCCGGCCCGCCGCCGGGTGTGCGCAGCAGGCGCGAGATCGCCTCCGTCACCTCGTCCACATAGGTGAAGTCGCGCCAGACGCGGCCGTGGTTGAAGACGTTGATCTCCCGCCCGTCGAGCAGGGCCTCGGTGAAGCCCCAATAGGCCATGTCGGGCCGGCCCCAGGGCCCGTAGACGGTGAAGAAGCGCAGCCCCGTCAGGCGCAGGCCGAAGAGCGCGGCGTAGGATTGCGCCATCACCTCATTGGCGCGCTTGGTCGCGGCGTAGAGGGAGACGGGGCGGTCCACCGGATCGGTCTCGTGGAAAGGCACCTTGGTGTTGGCGCCATAGACCGAGGAGGAGGAGGCATAGAGCACCGGCGTCGCGGGATCGGCGCGGGAAGCCTCCAGCACCTCGAGGAAGCCGTCGAGGTTGGAATGGCCGTAGGCCCGCGGTTCCTTCAGCGAATAGCGCACGCCGGCCTGCGCGGCGAGGTGGGCCACGGAATCCGGCGCGAAGCTCTGCCACGCCGCGGCGAGCGAGCCTTGCGTCGCGATGTCGAGCGCTTCGAAGGTGAAGCGCGGATGGGTGAGGGCGCGCAGCCGCGCCTGTTTCAGCGCAGGGTCGTAGTACGTGTTCAGGTTGTCCACGCCGAGCACGGTCGCGCCCTCGGTGAGGAGGCGCTGCGTCAGGTGGAAGCCGATGAAGCCGGCCGCGCCCGTGACGAGGACGCGCTGGCCCTCCATCGCCCCTGCCATCAGTCCTCCGCTCCGCCGACCGGTTCTATGTCGAGCAGCTCCTCGTCGCAGACCACGGCGGTGGCGGCCCTGGCGCGGGCGATGCTGCGGTCCTTCTTGCGGGGCGGCGCGGGTGCGGGTGGCGGTGCCTCGCCCGCCGTCGCCGTGGCGTGGCGGAAGAAGAGCCGCATCACATGCTCCACGCCCGCCTCCTCCACTTCGCGCAGGTCGGGGCCGAAATAGGCGCCGCGGTTGTAGGCGCCGGTGATGATCTCGTAGGAGGGGAAATAGGCGACGTCGGCGTGGCTGTCGGCGATTTCCTGCGCTGCGACGCGCAGCACGGACTTCGAATAGACGGTGGATTGCAGCACGTGGCGGTCCTCCGCCGTCGCCTTCAGCGGCACCGGCGATACGGTGAGGATGACGCGCGCGCGGGGATTCACGCGCCGCAAGCCGGCGATGAAGACCGACATGTTCTCCACCACCTCGGCAGCGCGCTCATTGACGAAGATGTGGCGCTCCGGATCGAAGGTGCCGCCGGCGACGCCAGGGCAGACCGGAAAGGCGGCGCCGTCCTCCCGGCTGACGAAGCCCTCGGTCAGGCCAAGGGTGAAGACGAAGATGTCGAGCTCCTCGAACATGCGGCGCACGGCGGCGAGGTGCTGGGCGCGGTCCGCTCGGAACTCCGCCTCGGAAGCGAAGCCGTCGGGCTGGATGGTCGGGCGGAACGGATCGAGGAAGCGAGCACCCTTGCGCCACATGTCCTCGACCGGGCTGAACCGGCCGTAGCAGCGGTCGAAGAGCTGGCGCAGCTGGCGCGTGGTATAGATGTTGCCGAAGCGTGCGGAGAAGACGCCGTAGCCGAACTCGGCCCGCAATTTCTCGCTCAGCAGCGGGTGGCCCGGCTCGGTCACGAAATAGGTGAAGCCGCTCGCACGCAGGCGGCGGGCGATGTGCTGGGCGAAGCAGCTGCCGGCCGTCGCGACCTTGTCCGTTGGGCTCACGGTCATCGGGAACTTCGCGACCGGGTCCACCTCCGTCATCGGGATGTCCTGGAAGCTGCGCCGCCAGGAGGCATAGGGCGGCATGGAGGCGTAGGGATGGTCGGCCATCACGCGAGCTCCTTGAGTTGCCGCAGCACTGCCGCGCCGTAGCGCGCGTTGCCGTGGACGATGTCGCCCCAATACTCCTGCTTCAGGAAGCCATCCGCATCAGCAACCTCGGGTGGATTGCGAGCGTAGCCGATCTGTCGGCTCTTGCAGAACTGCTCGAAGAGCTGGCTGTGCAGCCGCCAGATCTTGTAACGCATGGCGGGCGGCGAGATGCTCGCTACGTCGACCTCCGGATGGGTCTGCGCGACGTGCCGGGCGAGGAAGCCATTGTCCGGTACCGGGGGAGGCGTCTCGCATTGCACGACGGGGACGCCGAGCGCCGCGAGACGGTTCAGGCGGCGGAAATGCCGCCGCATATGCGCGCTGGCAATGGCTCGCACGGCGTCATAGGGCAGCACGGTGCTCCCCTCTGAGAGCGGCAGCGTTGGCGCATCGGGCAGGACGAAGTCGAAGGGCTCGGAGTGGCGCAACAGGCCGAGCATGGCCGGCGTTCCGCCCCCGATGAAGGCGAAGATGCGTGTTGGCTTTCGGGTGGCGACTTCTTCGGAGATCTTGGCCCAGAAGGCCTCGCCCAATTCGCCCTCTTTGTGCTTCGCCAACTTGTGCCTCATCGCAAGGGCCAGCACCGGGATATCGGCGATGGAAGCACCCTTGGCCACGGCGGCGAGATGGCTGTTGCCGACGCAGAACATGGTGGTCACGAGCATACCTCCAGCACGGTTTCCAGGCGCCGCCGTGCTCCATGAATGCACAGGGCGCGCCCCACCCTACGCTGCCTGGGCCGCCACCGGCGCGTCGCCGGCGGTATCGGCAACGACCGCGATCCTGGCGATCGCAGCCTCGATCTCGGCGTGGTGCGCCGGGTTCTCCACGTTCTTCAGGTGGCCCCGCACCATCTCGGTCCCAGGCAATTGCCGCAGTTGGCCGGTCGTCAGGAGATGGAGCTTCTGCACCTCGTGATAATAGTGTCGCACGGTCGGCAGCGTGGCGTAGACGTCCTCGATATGGCGGTTGGACAGCCATCGACCATCATAGGAGAGCGTCGCGCGCCGCTCCGAGAAGACGAACTTGTTGCCCGCGATCGCATGCTGGTTGGCGTTGAGGAGCGAGAACTCCCCCTCGACCTCCGGCAGCCCGAGTTGCTTGCCGAGCTGCGCTTCCTGCCGCTCAAGGACAAGCTTGTCGTACCAGAGATAGATCTTCTCCACATCGGGACGGTGGGCGCGACGATCGAGCCGGATTGCGCCCAGCAGCCAGCGATAGAACAGGCCCCGGATCGCCGTGGTGTCATCGGCCGCGATCTCGTTCCGGCGCATCATGGAATGCACCCAGCCGCGCGGATCGCGCACGAGGCGGAGCATGACGACGCGGTCTACCTCGCCGCGGTCGCGCAGCCGTGCGTAATGGGACACACCGGCCATGGCCTTCGAGGTATCCACCAGCGTCTTCTGGCCTCCATGCGCGGCCGATTCAACGACGGCACGAAAGAACTGCTCCTGCGTCGGATGGCGACGACTCAGGATCCGGCCCCAATAGGGGCAGCCGGGCGCCGTCTCGCCGCAGGGGCAGCGCGAATTGTCGAAGGTCCCGTTCTCCGCCTTGATCCAGAGCTGCCCGACCTCGCCCAGACCCACGACCCCAGGAAAGCAGGAGAGGATCCGGTCCGTGACGGTGGTCCCGCTGTGAGCGAGACCCGCAACCTGAATGACTTGCATGAGACTAATCCCGGGCTTGAGACGACCGAAGGGGCGCAATCAAAAAACGCGAATACTATACCACCGAGGCCGGATCAAACCCAATGGCGGCTGGGCGCTCAGACGTCCGATCTCCGATTGGCATATGGCAATATGAGGTTTGCGCGCGTTCGGGGGCAGCACAAGGCCGCGCCCAAGCATGCGGGCAGGACGATGCCGAACGGCGTCAGGCTGCGTCTGGCGTGCCCGCGCTCTTTTCGCGTTCGCGGCGCGCCAAGCGCTGCTGCTGCCGCTTTGCGCGGATCCGCTCGAACTGCGCGGTGACATATTCGCTGCAGACGGCCGGCGCGATGTCCCGCGGACCCGTTGGGCGTTCCTCCGGGTCAAAGCCGAGCAGGCGGAAATCATCGGCCACCGGCCTCACGAAGAACTCGATATCCTCTTCGAGGAACCAGTTGACCCAATCCTTCGCGGCCTTTCGGCGCGCGACGTAGCCGTGCTTCTTGTCAACCTCGAAATCGCCGCTCACCGGGAAGCCAAGGTAATGGCTCAGTGCGTCGAACTGCCCCGCTACCATGTCCTCATAAGGCATCATGAAGTACTTATCGCCATGATCCCGCTTCATCTTCGCCGCGAGGACGGAGTTTTCCCGCAGCTTCAGCGCCAATTCGTCGCGCCCTGACAATTCACCCAGCCGACGGACAATGGCCATGATGCTCATGGCTTCCGGGCGCTGCTCCTTTGCGCGAAACAGCGCGATGACCTGCTCGATCTTGTCGCGTTCCCGGGGGTGGAACAGGTTGGTCAACATGAAGACCAGCCGGCTCACGATATTGTCGCGTGGGTCGCGGAAAATCACGATCCGCCGCTCAAACCGCTCAAACTCGGAAAAAGCTCCCGGGCGTCGCAGCAACGGGCCGAGTAGGCCCTTGACCAGCCGAACCTCGTCTGTGCTGTCGCGCAGATAGTTCGTGATAGCGGGAAGCTCGGTCGGTTCGAACAGCCCCTCGACCTGCAGGCCGGGCCGCCCTCTCAACGCCGCCCGAATGGCGTAGAAAAGTGCCGTAGTACCGCCCTTGGCGGGACCGAGGATAAGAATGCTGCCCGGCAGTGACAAAGCGGTCTTCTCCATGCCCATCACAAGCCGGTCCACGCTGCCTCAGTCGGCGGCCTTCGACTTCTTCGGCCGGCCGGTTGCCTTGGCCGACGGCTTCAGCACGGTGAAGCGCGCAGCCGTCACAGCCTTCGTCTCACCAGTCTTCGGGTTCACCTTCTCACCGGCCGCACGCTCCTTGAGCTGAAACGCGCCAAGCCCGGGGACGTTGACCTTCTGGCCGGCCTCAACCGCTTCCTTGATCGAGGAAAAAAGCGCCGACACGACCTTCTTCACGTCCCGGCGGGAGACCTGCGTGCTTTCGGCGATCGCGGGCAGCATGTCATCGATCTTCATCGTGTTCTCCTTGAGACGTAGCTCGGAACCTTGGCGGGGATATCGCCTATCACCCTGACTGTCAATTGATACAGGCTGTTAAACCAGGGTGCGCGCTGCTTCGTGCGGCGTGTGACGCCGCCGCGCGCATGCCCCGGAAGCACTCCAGCCCGCCCCATAAACCAGTTCTTGGTGCCACCCACGGTCTTCGGGTCCGCGCGCATGACACGTGATGGCCGAGTGTTCGCAGGATCGTGCCGCGCCGGATGTGCCGGTCCGCGTCCAGCCGCGAGGCCAGCGGGCAAGTTGAAGGCAGGGCCGCCTGGTCCGTGGGGGCGGGACAAATTGGGTGTGCCTGCATCACCGCGCCGCCGCATCGCCGCGGCCGAGGGCGCAACGCGTTGACAACGACGCCATGTAACAACCAAGGTGCTAGGATGATTCTCTTTGACGGGAACGATATCAAGGTCGTCGGTCGGCAGTTCCAGGCGACCGGGGGGGATCTGGTCATCACCTTCACCGGCCGCGCCGCCAACCCGCCGGTCGAGAAGGGCTTTGGCGAGACCTACCTGGAGAAGCGGGGCATTTCCGCGATCCATTTCATCAGCAAGAAAAATCATTGGTGGCAGACGCCCGAGACCGTCGAGGCGCTTGAGAGCCTCCGGGCCTCCGGGGTCTTCGAGGGGCGACGTCTGACGCTCTATGGTTCCAGCATGGGCGGATATGCCGCCATGCGTTTCTCGCGCCTGCTGCAGCCCTACCAGGTGGTCGTCTTCTCGCCCCAGTTCTCGATCGACGCCGCCAAGGTCCCGTTCGAGACTCGTTGGCGCAACTATGCGGCGAAGCTCGATTTCGCTGCGGATAATATGGCCGAAGGGATCGATCCGAAGAGCCGGATGCTGGTCCTGTTTGATCCCATGTTCAGACCCGACGCCAAACATGTCGCGCTGTTCGAAGCACTGCGCCCGGTGGAACGTGTCATCATTCCCTTTGCCGGACATAACACCGCCCGTCTTCTCAGCGAGGTCGGCATCATCACTGCGGTAACGGGTTCTCTGATCCAGGGCGGCTTCGATTGCCGGCAGTTTACCGGGCTCTATCGGCGCGAACGGTGCACCGGGGCCCTGTTCTGGCATGGGTTGGCGGAGACGCTCCGTGCGCATCGCCGTCCGGGCGCCGCGGTGCTGGCGGCACTGGCCTCCGTAAGGCTCCTGCTCAAGCTGGACCGTATGCATGACCGCACGCTGCGCCTGGATATCCTGCACTCCGGTCTCGCTGCGGCGCTGGAACTTGGCCGACTCGATCTGGCGCAGGCGATGCTCGAACTGGCCACGAAGCTGGACGCAGCCAGCGCGCGCAGCCTTAACGCCCAAGCCGCTGTCGCGCGGGCCATCGGCCGCATGGAGGATGCCCATCGCCTGGCGGAGACGGCGGCAAACAGTCACCCCAACGACCTCGCGGCGATGGTCGGACTCGCCAGCATATTGACGGAGCTGGGGCGTACTGAGCAGGCCATTGCCATCCTGGATCGGCTGCCGCCGAAGCTTCAGGGGGCACCGCCCGTGCTGCTCGCGCGCGCTCGCCTTCAGGTCGCGGCGGAGCAATGGGAGGACGCAAAGACGACCCTCCGACGCTTCTGCCGCCTGGAAGGCAGGGACGCAGAGGCGCGGGTGCTGCTGGCGCGATGCTGGGCGCGGACCGGCCGCCCGGACGCGGCAGAGGTGCAGCTCAGGCCTCTTCTTTCCGCCCCGATCGTCAGCCCCCGTCTTGCACGCGAAGCAGTCCTGCTCCTCGAAAGTGGAGGCAGCGGGGCGTTGGCCGTGTCGACCGCAAATTTACATGCCAAATACAATAAAGCTTGCGACATCATTACGGCTTTTGGTGAAGAGCGTGTCTGGTCCGATGATCCCCACATGATCGTCAGGGAGGTGCGTTCTGCGGTTCGGAGTGCCGTCTCCGGCGCCTGAACGGAAGTCAAAAAAGAGAAAGTATGACTTTGTCGCGAGGTGCGGCCTCTCACCCTTGTTGCGCTCAATTTTTCCGATAGAACGCGATCATGAGCAAGGATCTTCCGCGCAGTGTCAGCGTAAGCGACGCCGACGTGTCGAACGATACTGCTGCGGCACTGGCGGCCCTGCGTGCGTCGGTTGACCGTTCCAATGCACACATCGCCCGCCTTGCCGCCGCTGTCGAGGCGGCCTTGCAGCTGCTCGCGAACCGCGCCGAGACTGTTCAGGGCCGGCCGAACGAAGGCCGGACGCCATCCGCCCCCGCGATCGCGACAGTGCCCGCTGCGTCGGATGGCGCGGCCAAGGCGCGATCGAACAAGCGGGCCGTCAACTGGATCATCGGTCCGGCGGACAATGCCGGCTGGGCCTATGGCAACAACGCCAAGCGCCTGGCTGAGCGGCTCCCGAACTTCGAGCACTCCATCGCCGGCAGCGACCCGGCCGCCATCGCGGTCTATTTCGATGCAATCGTCGCTGAGCGCTACCCTGCGGAGGCCCGGCGCTCGGTCCTTCGCATCGGCGGCCCGCGTCCGCTTGATCGCCTCTTCGGCGATGATGTCGAGGCGATGCGCAAGGGCCTCAAGCGCTTCGACGCGATCGTCGCGCTGAACGCCGAGCTCTACCTGCGCGTCAGCCGCGCGCATGGAAATGTCCACCTCATTCCGAATGCACTCGACCTCGAGGAGTGGTCACCCGCCAAGCGCGTGGTGGGCGAGCGTCCCTTCACGGTTGGCTTCGCGGCCAGCCTGAAATCCTCGGCTGAGGCGGAGATCAAGGGCTATCCCCTCGTCAAGGCCGCGACGGAGCGTGCGGGCGTGCAGCTTCTGCTGGCCTCGAAGGGAACGCACCAGATCCCGCATGACCGGATGATCCCGGATTTCTATTCGAAGATCGATGTGCTGCTGCAGCCGGTTGCGCCCGGTCGGGAGGGCACCTCCAATGTCATCATGGAGGCCATCTCGCTCGGCGTCCCCGTGATCACGACGCCTCACGCCGGCTACCACAGCGAGTTCATGGTCAACGGCAAGAGCATCCTGATCGCCGATCGCGACGAGATGATGATCGCCGAGACCATCTCCCGGCTGCAGCGCGACGACCGCTTCCGGCGACGGATCGGCGCCGAGGCGCGGGCCTTCGCAGAGCGGCACCACAACATCGCCCAGGCGGCGCGCGAGTATGGCGAGGTCTTCCGCTCGCTCTTCTCGCAGTCGCGGCGTGCCACGGCGCGGCGGCCCAAGGTCGCCTTCGTGCCTTTCTGGGAACCGCCGGAGAAGTTCGGCTCGTCCCGCCTGCGTGCCAAATACCCTTCGGAGTTTCTGGCTGAGGGCGGCCGCTTCGATGTGGTGCAGGGCTACCACGAGGATGCGGACATCGTCATCGTCGTCCAGATGTGCGACGACGTGGTGATGGCGAAGCTGCGCGCCAATCCGGATCAGTTCCTGATCTACGACGTCTGCGACAAGTACTACGAGAACCCGCGCCTTTTTCGTCATCTCGATCCGCCGGTCTCTTCGATCGACCGCTATGCCGAACTGATCGAGCGCGCGAACCTCGTCACGGTTCCGAGCAGGGAATTGAAGGCGGAGGTCGCCTCCCGCGCACCGCACCGCCCCGTGCGCTACGTGCCCGAGCCGGTGGACTACGGCGCCGTCGCGCGTCCGCCGCGCCTCAACGGCAAGAAGGTTGTGCTGTGGTTCGGCAACCCGGATCGCGGCAACTTCGAGAGCGCGCGCTGGATGCTGGACCGGCTGCGCCGTCGCTTCGGCTACGAGCCGCTGGTCATCTCCCGCCGCAGCTTCTTCAAGGCGCATCCGGACTACCTGCCCTTCTGCCAGGACTGGTCGCTGGAGGCGATGGAGGCGGGCTTCGCGGAAGCGACGCTCTGCGTCGTCGCCTATGACGACGCGGAACAGGCCAAGAGCCCCAACCGCTTCATCGCGGCCATGATGCAGGGCATCCCCACGCTCGTCTCGAACTCGCCGGCTTGCCGCGAGATATTGCGGGCCACGGGGCACGAGGTCGCCGACATCCAGGGCGAACGTGGTCTGGACCGCGCGATGGCGAAGCTCGAGGCCGATCCGTTCCGCCACCTCTACGTCCGCCGCGTGCAGCGCTTCATCGCCGCGACCTGCGGCCGCGAGGCGACGACGCAGAATTACACCACGCTGATCGAGAACCATACCTACGCGCCCGCCCTGTTCAAGGAACGCCCGCGCCGCGTCGGTTTCGTCTCGCACAATCTCTCGCTCGGCGAGGGGGCGCCCTGGAGCCTGTTCGAGCTCGCCTCCGGCCTGTCGAGCCAGGGCATCACGCCCTTCGTCTTCGCGCCTGGCCCGGGTCCGCTCGCACAGCAATACGCCAAGGCCGGCGCCGCGCTCGAGATCTTCGATCCCTACGCCCGGCACATGGTGAAGTCGCTGAACACGCGCTTCGCCGCGATGCGAGACACTGTCATCAGCTTCCTCAAGAAGCACGAGATCGAGGCGCTGGTCTGCAACACGGTGAAGTCCGCGCCGATGGCCGATTTCGCGGCCAGCATCGGCATCCCGAGCATGGTCATCGTCCGGGAATCCTACACCGCGGAGGAGCGCTTCTCGCACTTCACGGGCGATGCGCGCCTCGCCGCGATCCGGGGCCTGACGCAGGCCTCCAATGTGGTCTTCGTCGCCCAGACAAGCCGCGACACCTGGGCCGACCAGGCCATGCGCGGGCAGGTCCATGTGATCCCCAACGGCATTTCCGGTGATCGCTTCGAAGGCGTCGCGGAGATGGACAAGGCGACGGCGCGCGCCCGCCTCAATCTCCCGGCCGAGGGGCTGATCGCTCTGTGCGTCGGCACGGTGAACCTTCGCAAGGGGCAGCGTGAACTGGCCCAGGCCTTCGCGGAGCTGCCGGCCGAGGTGCGGGAGGCCTGCGCCATCGTCTTCCTCGGCGCCGTCGAGGGCAGCGGCCTCAACGACTTCATGCGCGAATTCACGCAGCTTCCCGAAGAGGTGCGCAGGCGGCTGGTCGTCGTCGACGCGACGGAGGATGTGGCGCCCTATTACCGCGCCGCCGACATGTTCCTGATGAACTCCAGCTCCGAGGCCTATCCGCGCAGCGTCGTCGAGGCGCTCTATTCCTCGCTGCCCGTGCTCTCGACCAAGGTCTTCGGCGTGAACGAGCAGGTCACCGACGGTGAGTCCGGCTATCTTTACGACTTCAACGACATGCAGACGTGGAAGCGGCGCTTCGTCGAACTCGTGACGGATGACGCGCGGCGCGAGGCCATGGCGCATCAGGCGCGGCGCGCCTTCTGGAAGCTCACCGGGCACCAGGAAATGCTCCTCGCGTACAAGAGCATTCTCTCCCGCATGATAGGCTGATGTACCATGAGCGACGCTTCCGAGAGCGCAAACCAGATCGCGCCGGCTGATCTCGCGGCTCTTGCGCTGCGCATGCGCCAGCCCGCGGATGCGGCGGCGCTGCTGTTCAACTACGTCTTCCACGGCGCCAGCCTGAAGCCGCGCCATGTGCCCTCGCTGACGCGAATCTTCGAGCAGGTCATCGCGCTTGGCCATGTGGCGATGCCGTTGCAGGTGCGTGCGCTGTGCCACGGCAAGGACGTGCTCGACTTCGGCTGCGGCGCCACCTTGTACGGCCCCGCCTTACGCGCGCTCGGCGCCAACACCTATACGGGCGTGGACCAGGCGCTCGACATGAAGCGCAAGAAATTCCGCAGCCGCCTCCAGAAGAAGACGGTGGACCTGCCCTTCTCCCTGGCCGATGTCGCGCACATGATGCCGGGCGTCAGCTACATCCGCGCGAACGCCGTCAACTCGCGTGAGGCCTGGGACGTCGTCATCATGCAGTCGGTCACCCATCTGCTCGAGAATCCGGCGGCGACCATGGCCCAGATCAGCCGGGCCCTGCGGCCGGGCGGGCAGGTCTGGATCCTGCACGAGAACTACTACGCCTGGGGCGGTCACCAGAAGGAGCCGCGCAGCCCGGCCGCCTTCGATCCTGCGAACGCGGACCACATGAAGTTCGCCGATTGGCGCCATGTCGTGCCCGACCAGCGGCCGGCCGAGCCTGTCGTCATGCCGCTGCGCCTGCCGCAATTGCGCGAACTGGTCTCGGCGCATTTCGAGATCGGCAAGTGGGAGGAGGTGCCTGACCGCAGCGTGATCCGGCCGCGCCTGACTCCGGAAGTGCGCGCACGGCTTGCCGGATATGCCGACCAGGAGTTGCTGACCAAGCAGGTCGTCCTGACCGCGCGGAAACGCTCCGTCGATTTCGACTGATCTTCCCTGGCGTGGAGCGAGCGGTGCGGTTCCTGGCCAGCTTCTGCAACACCGGCCACGCCGACGGGCGCTTCTCGCTCGGCATGTTCACTTGGTCCGCTGGCGCGCCCGTCTTTGAGGGGTTTGTCGACCTGGGCGGGCTGCACCGGCGCCTCGGGTTCACGGGGATCACGGGTCTGTGCGTCGAGAATGGCCGCCTGCATGCGGGCCTGCAGCGCACACCCTCCGCCTTGGCCACATTCGACCTGACGAATGGCACCGCCGCCGCGGTCGAACTCACGCAGGTGCGCAAGCTGCATTCGATCTGCACGGCGGAGCAGGGCCTCCTGCTGGTCTCAACGGGAACCAACCGCATCATCCACCGCAACCGGCAGGATGGCACCGAAACCCCGGCCCATGTGCTGGACCCGGCCGAGCACGACACGCTGCACCTGAACGGGATCGCCATGCGGGACGGTCAGCCCCTGGTTGCGATGTTCGGACCGGCATTGCCCGGCGACTCACGCCGCTTCGGCGAGGTGCGAGACTTGCGGAGCGGCCAGGCGCTGGTGGACCGCCTGCACACGCCTCACAGTGTCGTGATGCGGGGTGACGAGGTGCTGGTGCTCGAATCAGGCTCGGGTCAGCTCCTGCGCACCCGGCCGGGCGGCTCGCACGACGTTCTGCGCAGCTTGTTCGGCTGGGTGCGCGGTCTGCTCGTCACGCCGGAGGCGCTTTTCGTCGGACGGAGCGGCTTCCGGGCCAAATCCGCTTCCCTGGGGCCGGAGCGCAGCCTGCCGGTCAGCCTCCTGGCTGGAATGCATGAGGAGAGCGAGCGGTCAGCGATCTACGTGCTGGCACCCGATGGACAGGCTGCCGCCGCCCTCGACACCAGCGATATCTGCGATGAGATCTACGACCTCGTGGAGCTCGATCCGTCCGCTTGCCTGCCGCTCATGGCAGCGGAGGAGACTGCGCTGCTGCGCGCACGCCGCCGGCGTGACGGAGCTGCGCTCCTGGCGCTGGCGGCCATCCTGCCACCGCTTCCCGCGGCCGAGGCACGATTGGCCGCGGCGGAGCAGGCGGGGGACACCCGTGCAGCGCTCCTCGCCGCCGAGGATGCTGCACGGCTTGCGCCGGCCGATCCGACCTGGCCTTGGCGCGCGAGCGAACTCGCCGGCCAGGCCGGAGATGGGGCGGCTGCCCTGCAGCATGCAGGTCGGGCCGCGGCCCTCGCGCCGAACAGCGTCGCGATGCAACTGGCCCTTGCCGCCCGTGCCCTGCAGGAGGGTGCGCTCGCCACCGCCGAAGGGGCCGTGCGGCAGGCCTTGGAGCTGGAGCCTCGGGGCGCCGCCATCCATGCGATGAACGCGCAGCTTCGTGAAGCGCAGGGCGACCTGACAGGCGCCGCGGCGGCCCTCGAGGCGTTGCTCGACATCACGCCCGCCGCGCGCCACGCGGCCCGGCTTGGCCGGATCTACCTGAGCCTGGGCCGGCGCGAGGAGGCGGAGCGCCTGCTCGACGCAGAACAAGAGGCGGATATCACCGATCCGATGCTGCTCACCGACCGTGCCAGAGCTGCCCTGGCGGCCGGCGAGCCCGCCCATGCGCTCCGTCTGGCGCGGCGGGCCGTGGCCTTGGCGCCCGGCAGACTGGGCCTTCTGCTGCTGCAGGCGCGGGCCGCGGGCGAGGCGGGCGAGACCGAGGAAGCGCGGGCCGCCTTCCAGGCCGTGATCGCGCGGCAGCCGTCCCTGGTGGAGGCGGTGATGGGGCTGGCCCGCCTTGAGATCGGCATCGGCCGCAAGGATCTCGCGGCGAAGGTGCTGCGCGCTGGACTGACGGCGAAGCCCGATCATCCGAAGATCCTGGCCCTGCTCGCCAAGATCGAGAGACGCGCGTCGTGAGCGGAGCTTTGATGCGCCTCGTGATCTCGGGTATCACTCGAACATGGCGCGAAGCGCCTTGCCGCCGGTTGTCTCCACCGTCCCACCGGCCTTTCCAGCCCGCCTTCCGTCCATGTTGGAGCATCGATGTCCAAGATCGAAATATTTAGCGCGAAGGCCGCGAACTTCGAGGCTGACTCGTCCATGCCCTCCATGCTGAGCCTGGACGAGAAGGCGCTCTATCGGGATGTGGCCCGGCAGTACCGCGGCGAGGGCGAGGTGATCGAGATCGGCTCCTGGCTCGGCTCGGGCACGATCGAGATCTGCCGTGGTCTTGAGGAGACCGGCGAGGATTGGCGGCTGACGGTCATTGACCGCTTCCGCTGGAGCAAGCTCTACATGACCCGGTATCCGGAAGTCCCGCTCACCGAGGGGGCGAGCTTCCTGGAGATGTTCCAGGCCAATATGGGCGAACACGCTGCCAGGATGACGTGCCTGCAGGCGGAACTGCAGGACCTTCCGAAGGTTTTCGAACCACCGGCCAAGATCGAGCTGCTCTTCGTCGATGCCCCGAAATCCTGGAGCATGCTGCGGAGCGTCCTCGAGCACCTCGGCCCGCGGCTCCTGCCGGGGGGCAGCGTGGTCTTCCAGGATTTCCTTCACATCACGTCGCGTCAGCTCGTCTGGCTCCTGGCCTCGATTCCCGAGCTGCGGCCCGTCCGGCTGGTGGAGAGCGGCACGGCCGCCGTGTTCCGCGTCGAAGCGCCGGTGAATTTGCGTGATCAGACGGTCCCGCGCAGCATCTCCAGCCTTGGTGTCGAGGAACTCCTGCGCATCTGGCGCCATGCCTGCGATGTCTTCCCTGCCGCCCGCAGCGGTGAACTGTCGGTCGGCATGGCACTCGACCTGCTGAACCTGCAGGCCGATGATGCGGCCGAAGACGTCCTCGCCCATGCGCAGGCGGCCGAAGCCAATGGCGTCCTCGCGGACGAGGTGGAGCGGCTCGCCCGGTACAGCGATCGCCAGATCGGCCGGGCGCTGACGATGGCGGGCGCCTACCTGCGCGGTGGGGTCCGGCCCAGGGCATCCCGCGCGGCCCTTGAGGTGATGGCGGAAGAGGACGCCACCATCGGCGGCAACCAGGAGAACGTGACCCTGCGCGGTCTCTCAAGCGAGGCGCTGGCGGGCCTGGCGAAGGCGCTGCGGCTCCCAAAGACGGGCCGTGACCTGGCAACGCGCTACGCGATCCATGCCCGCGCCACCCGGCAGGACATCTCCCGCCTCGTTCCGCTCTTCGATGCTGCCGTGCGGTCGGGCGCCGTGCTGCAGGCGGCCGGAGTGGCCGATCTCGCCCTGGGGCGTGACGTCGTGGAACTCACCGGGACGATGACGCTGCACGGCGTCGCGTTGCGGGCACTGGGCGCGCGGAGCTACGCCGCGGTCAACCCGCGCCACGACCCGGCGCAGCGCACCTATACCGGCGGTATCGCGGGCCTGCGCCATCGGTCCGCGATCCGGCTCGGCGACGTCGAGGACATGATCCCCTTCTTGACCTATAGCCGCGATGCCGATGCGCTCCGCGGGACCCGGTTCGACCTCGCGATCATCGACGCTCCCTCCCCGGAGATCTCGCTGGATTCGATGCTGGCTACGGCGGCGCGCCTTCTGCGCCCGGACGGCGTGCTCTGCGTCCGCTGGCAGAATGCCTATGCGTGGTCCGGTCATGGACGACGCCCGCAGCGTGCCTCGGAGATCGACCGCAATGATCCCTCCCAGGCCACCCTGCTGGACTGGCGACACATTCGCCACCTGCGGCCGCGGCCGCTGACCCTGACCGCGCTCCGCGAGCAGTTGGAGGCCGTCATGAGCATCCAGGAGTGGCGTCCGCAGGCGGAGGATCCGGCTGTCGTCATGCGCCTGCGCGACAAGGTGCTGGCCGCCAATCCCGACCTCACACTCGCTGACCTCACGACGAGCAGCGTGACGGTCGTCGGTCGGCTCGCTGCGGTGAAGCAGGGGAATTGACGAATGCCCGACCTTTACATCCACATCGGGTCGCCCAAGACCGGCACGACGGCCATCCAGCACTTTCTCGCGGAGAACCGCGAGGCCCTGGCCGCCCGCGGCATCCTCTACCCCTCCGCCGGAACGATGGGCAAGGCGCATCACGTCATCGGCGCCGCGATCTTTCCGGGCCGCGCTGGGCGACTGGGTGACGTGTCGCGCGACACTGCCCTGTCCGAGGCTGTTCACGGCATCGGGCGGGAGATCGAGGCGAGGCGCCCTCGCGTGTTGGTGCTGTCGACCGAGTATCTCTGGGGCGCCATTCCCCCGCGGCAGGTTCGGCGGCTGCTGGATGCCTTCCCCGGTTGGACGCCGCGCATCGTCGCATATCTGCGCCGGCAGGACCTGCTGGCGCAATCGCTCTATGTCCAGGCGATCAAGGGCGGTGCCACGGTGGAGTTTCCCACCTGGCTGGAGCGCGCGAAGGCGGGGCGCAATGCCGGATTTGACTTCAACGGCGTCCTGCAATCCTGGGCTTCCGCCGGGGCCAGCGTGGTTGTTCGCGTGTATGAGAAGGGCAGACTCGAAAGCGACATCCGCGCCGATTTCCTCAAGGCGATCGGCGAGGAGGCGGCGGTTCCGGTTCCACCGGAGAACCGCGCGGTCAACACCGCGCCCGACATGACGACCGTCGAACTGTTGCGTGCCATCAACCAGCGCATCGCCGATCCGGAACTGGCGAACCGGCTGCGCCGGCGGATCATGGGGTGCAGCCCTGCACGCCCGCTCTTCGCGCCGCTCCGATACCTCTCGAGCGAAGGGGCGGCGGAATTGCTGGCGCAATACGCGGAAGGTGACGCGCGCGTTGCACGCGAGTTCCTGAAGGACCCCGATGGCGTGCTGTTCCGCGATCCGTTGCCCGCCGTCGGCGATGCAGCGCCCCAGGATCTCGGTGATCGGGCCCTCCTCGAACATCTGATCGACCTGCTGCCGCAATTGGTCGCGCCCACGGCGCGGGCCGCACGACCCCGCCCCGAGGCCACGGCCAAGCAGCGCCGGCGGGCGGCGGAGAAGGCGGAGCCGGTATCGGGCCAGGAGTGACGTCGCCGCGGCGGCAAGGGTGGCTTGCCTGTCGCGGAGCGCATCGATCTTGCGGGAGCACCTGGGCGGCGGAAAGGTCGGTCGTCCTGGCCGGGAGCGGATCAGGGCATGCGAAGCGGGCGGCAAGGATGCGCGCTCTCGCCCGCAAGGACGCGATGCCAACCGCATAGGGACCCTGGCTCGACAGAGGGCGCGCCAGACCGTCAACCCGGTTGCGCGGTCACCGGTCCGTCCTGTTGGCTCGCCTGCCGGCGAGACTTGCCCCATCCTGGCCGCGCCTGGACACGAGATCGAGGCCATGCCTCGAACATCATCCCCGTGCCAAGACTGGAGAGCCGTGATGCCCGACCCCATCGAGCCCTATGCCCAACGCCCCGCCTTGCGCGGCACGCGGCACATGGTCTCCGCGGGGCATTACGGCGCCGCGCATGCTGCCTTCGCCGTGCTGGAGGCGGGCGGCAATGCGGTGGATGCGGCGGTGGCCGGGGGCATCGCGCTTGGCGTCGTGCAGCCGGACATCGTGAACGTCGCGGGTGTGGCGCCCATCATGATCCGCATGGCCAATGGCGCGGTCTGGACCATCGCGGGCCTCGGCCCATGGCCGCGCGCGACCGACCCGGAGCATTTCCTCAAGGCGTGCGGCGGCACCATCCCGGATGGGCTGCTGCGCACGGTGGTGCCTGCCGCGCCCGATGCCTGGATCACGGCGCTGGCCCGCTTCGGCACCATGCCCTTCTCAGAGGTGGTGCAGGCCGCGATCCGCTTCGCCGAGGGCTTCCCGGTGCATCCGCTGATGGCGGACACCATCGCGGGCTATGCCGAGAAATACGCCCGCTGGCCGTCGAACGCCGCGATCTTCCTGCCGGGCGGCCGGCCGCCCCGCGTCGGCGAGATCTTTGTGCAGAGCGACCTCGCGCGCACGCTGCGCCACATGGCCGATGAGGAGCGCGCGACGCTCGCCCGCGGCGGTGACCGCGCGGCCGGGCTGGAGGCGGCGCGGGCCGCCTTCTATGTGGGCGACATCGCCCAGGCCATCCTGCGCCACCACCGTGAGGAGGGCGGCTGGCTCGCCGCCGAGGACCTCGCGGAATACCGATCGCCCGTGGCGCGCGCCGTGACCCGACGCTTCGCGGGCGTGGACGTCCACACCTGCGGCGCCTGGTGCCAGGGGCCGGTGCTGCATCAGGCGCTGGCCCTGCTGGATGCATCCGCACTGAGGGCCGCCGGCCATAACAGCCCCGACTACCTGCACGCCGTCATCGAGGCGTTGAAGCTCGCCTTCGCCGATCGCGAGGGCTTCTATGGCGACCCGGATTTCGTGGATGTGCCTCTCGATGCGCTGCTCGACCCCGGCTATGCGGCGGAGCGGGCGCGGATGATCGACCCGGCCCGTGCCTGGCCCGACATGCCGCCACCGGGCCGGCCAGCAGGGGCCAGACCCGGCCCCGCCGCTGCGCTGAGCCTGCCGGGCGTTCCATCCGGCCCGCCGCGCGACACCTCCTACATCTCGGTCGTGGATCGCTGGGGGAACGCCGTCTCAGCCACGCCGAGCGATGTCTCGAGCGACACGCCGGTCATTCCGGGCACCGGCCTCTGCCCCTCGTCGCGCGGATCGCAATCCTTCGTCACGCCGGGGCATCCGAGCCGCGTGGCGCCGGGCAAGCGGCCGCGCCTGACGCCCAACCCCATCATGATCGAGCGTCCCGGCGAATTCGTCATGCCGCTCGGCACGCCCGGCGGCGACGTGCAATCCCAGGCGATGCTGCAGGTCCTTCTCAACATGCTGCTCTTCGGCATGGACCCGCAGGACGCCGTCGAGCATCCGCGCGCCGCCACCTATAGCTTTCCGGACAGTTTCGAGCCCCATGTGAGCTATCCTGGCCGGCTGTGCCTGGAAGGGCGGATCGACCGTGCGACGGGCGAGGCGCTGGAGGCGCGTGGCCACCAGGTGGCTTGGTGGCCCGACCGCATCTGGCGCGCCGGCGCCGTCTGCCTCGTGCAGGCCGACCAGCGCAGCGGCATCCTGACGGCGGGCGCCGATCCGCGCCGCGCCAGCTATGCCGTGGGCTGGTAAGGCTTGGAGATCTGTCTCAGCTTCGACAACGGGCCTGAGCCCGAGGTCACGCCGCTGGTGCTCGACGCCCTGGCGCGCCGCGGCCTGACGGCGACCTTCTTCCCGATCGGACAGAAGCTGCGTGACCCGGCGCGGCGGATGTTGGCGGAGCGCGCCCTGGCCGAGGGCCACCGCATCGGCAACCACACACTGACCCACGGCGTGCCGCTGGGCCTGCGCGGGGGCAGCGAAGCGGTGGCCGAGATCACGGCGGCCGAGGCGCTGCTCGGCCCGCTCAACCCGCATCGCCTGTTCCGCCCCAATGGTGGCGGCGGGGCGCTGGGGGACCACCTGCTGAACGCCAGCGCGATGCGGCATCTGCGCTCGGAGGCCTATACGGTGGTCCTGTGGAACGCCGTGCCGGGCGACTTCCGCGACCCTGAGGGCTGGCCCGCCACGGCCCTCGCGCAATGCCGCACGGCCACGGGGCCGGTGCTGCTGGTGCTGCACGACCTTCCCAACGGCGCGATGCGGCACCTCGAGGGCTTCCTCGACCGGCTCGAAGGGGAGGGCGCAAGGTTCACGCCGACGCTTCCGCAGAGCTGCCTCGCATTGCGGCAGGGTCATCCCCTGTGCGAACTTTCCGCCATCTCAAGGGAGGATATCGCGCCATGAAGCGCCGCGCCTTGCTGGCTGCCAGCCTGCTCACCCCCAGTCTCGCGCTCGGCCAGGCCTGGCCTGACCGGCCCATTCGGCTCGTCGTGCCCTTCCCGGGCGGTTCGAGCACGGACATTCTGGGCCGCATCGCGGCTCAGCAGCTCTCCCGCGGGTTGAACGGGGCCACGGTGGTTGTCGACAACCGCGCGGGCGCGGGCGGGACGATCGGTTCGCAATATGTGGCACAGGCGGCGCCGGACGGGCTGACGCTGCTGCTCGGCACCATCGGCACGCACACCGTGAACCCGCACCTGATGCCGAACCTTCCCTATGATCCGATGCGCGACTTCACGCCCATCATCGCGCATTCCAAGACGAAGATCCTGCTGGTCGTGCGGCCTCAGCTCGGCGTGCGCAGCATGGCCGATTTCGTGGCCCTCGCGCGCACGCGTCCGCTGTCGGTCGCTTCCTCCGGCACCGGCACCACGGGGCATCTGGCCCAGGCGCTGCTGGGCGAGGCGACGGGCATCACCACCACGCATGTGCCCTACCGCGACGGCGCCCGCGCGGTGACGGATCTGCTGAGCGGGCAGATCGATTCCATGTTCTACCACACGCAGTTCGTGCGCTCGCATATCGAGTCAGGCACGATGCTGGGCCTTGGCATCACCGGCACCACGCGCAGCGACGTGCTGCCCGGCGTCCCCACCTTTGCCGAGGTCGGCTTGCCGGTCATCAACATCGAGGCCTGGTGGGCGCTCTACGCGCCGCCGCGGCTGCCCGCGCCGCTCACGCAGCGGCTCAACGGCATCTTCAACGCGGCGCTGATGGAGCCCGAGACGCGCGCCGCTTTCGCACGCAACGGCGTGGAGGGCATGGGCGGCAGCCCAGAGGATCTGGCGAGCTTCCAGCGCGCCGAGCTGGATCGCTGGCGGGAGGTGATCCGGCGCGCGAACATCACCGCGGATTCCTGACGGGGCGCGGTCTCGCATCGCGGCTGGGAAAGTCGGGCGCGCGAGGAATTGGCCCTCGCGCGTTACGTATCGGTCAGTCGCCCCAGCCCTTCGGCGAGTTCGGGGAAGATGTTCTCAACCTCATCGAAGAAGAGCGCCGCGATCCTGCGGTAGCCCCATTCGGTGAAGTGTACGCCGTCTTCGGCACGGAAGCCGCGCGGGCCGCGCTCGAGCGCGATGCTGGACTTGAAGCGGCCCTGCGGGTCGCTCGTCGCCTCCCAGGTCGGGATCCAGACCGCGCCGGCGGCAAGCGCGGCACTCTGCTGGATCTCGTTGAGCTGGCGCACGGCATTGGCGAATTGCGCGTCCCGGACGTTGGGCAGGCCGAACCACACGGCGCGCGAGCCCGCCTGGACCGCGGCTGTCACCATCTCGCCAACGCGGCGGCCATAGCCGTCTGCGAAGCCCTGGGTGCCGAAGGCGAAGCGCGACCGCGTCTCGCGAACCACAAGCGGGCGGAAATCATTCGCGCCCACCCAGAAGAGGGTGAGGTTGGGCCGGTGGCGTGCGACGAGATCGCGCGAGACGGTGGGCCAGTCATGTTCGTCGCTGCGGGTCACGCCGGTCGCGTGCAGCGTGCCGTTGGTCACGCGCACCGTCTCTCGCCGGCGGAGCTGACCGTTCAGCGCCAGAAACATGCCCTGGGCGAGCGAATCCCCGCAAAAGAGAAGGTTCACGCGCTCGGGTGCCGGGCGTTCGGGGAGCGGGCTGGGCAGGATGGCGGGCTGCGCCAGCGCAAGGCTGCCCGATGACAGCAGCGCCATTGCGCCATACAGAAGGCTTCGCCGCGAGAAAGATGCGGGGTGGGCGCGGAACGCCACGCGGGTTTCTCCGGGACAGCAGGGGGAATGGGGATTTATATCATGCGAGTTGTCACAATGAAGTCCCCGGCCCGCACGAAATGCTGAACCGCCGCGCGTTTTTCCTGGGCTCCGCCGCTCTGCTCGGTGGCTGCGGCGCAAGGCCGGAGCCCCTGGCCGGCGAGGGCGGGGCGCCGCTCGTGCTGGCCCAGGCGCGGCCCGATGCCGGACTCGAATCCGTGCTGCCGGCGCGCGTGGGCGACAATCCCTATGAACCGCTCGCGGCCGCGCTGCGTGGGGGTGGACGCAACGCGTCGTCGCGCGCCTTGATTCTCGTCCTTGGCGACAGCCACACCGCCGGCCCCGTCATGGTGGGCCACCTGCGCGAACTGATGCAGGCGCGCTTCGGAGCCCTCGGCCCGGGCCGCCTGCCGCCCGGCCGCGCGCAGCGCCCGATCAACGCGAACCAGATCGCGGAGGCCTCGCAAAGCGGCGAATGGACGGTTCGCAGCGCGCTCCGGGCCAGCAACCCCGGCCCCTTCGGCCTTACGGGCTTTCGCCTGACCGGCGAGCGCGCGGGCGATGTCATCACGCTCCGCTCCACTGAAGCCGCCGGCTTCGACCGCATCCATCTGAGCCTCATGGCAGGCCCGGGTGCTGGCAGCTTCCGCCTGCGGGTGGATGACCTCTCGGTCGGTCCGGTCAGCCTGAACAACCCGGTCACGGAATTCCGCCCACTCAGCCTCGACGCCCCCTCCCGCAGCCGGGAACTCGCGATCGAGCTCTCCGGCGACGGCCCGGTCGAGCTGCTCGGCTGGGGCATGGATCGCCGGGGGCGCGGCGTGCTGGTCGAGGGTTTCGGCATCAACGGCGCGACCCTGGCCTCGCTCGACAACCGCGATCCGCTGGTCATGGCGCGCGAGCTGACCAACCAGCCGCCCGCGCTCATCATCCTGGCCTTTGGGACAAATGAGGCGGTGGATTCCGACTTCGACGAAGCCGCCTACGCGGCGCAGCTCACGCGCCAGATCCAGCGCCTGCGCCAGACGCTGCCGCGCAGTGGCATCATGATCATGGGCGTGCCTGATGCCGGTCGCCCCGTGCGCGCCACGCGCCGCGGACGGCCGCCGCAGGGTTGCGCCGCCGTATCGCCCCTGCCGGCCCTGCTGCGCGTGCGCGCGGCCCAGCGCAGCGTGGCGCAGGCGCAACGCGTGGGTTTTTTCGACTGGAGTGCCGAGGTCACGCGCAGTCCCTGCCGACTGCCCGAACTCGCGCGCGGCGATGCGCCGCTGATGCGGCCAGACCTCGTGCACTTCACGCCCGACGGCTATCGCCTGACGGCCGAGCGCCTGCAGGCGCATCTGCTGCGCGGCATGGGCCTCGCCACGCGTACCACCGCCACCTGAATGCTGTTTCCGACCGGCATCTTCGCCATCTTCTTCGCGGTGGTCTTTCTGGGCCATTGGTCGCTCGTGCGGTTCCGTCCGGCCTGGCACAGGCCCTTCCTGCTGGCCGCGAACCTCGCCTTCTACGCCTTCTGGAGCGTGGAGTTCTGTGCGGCCCTATTGCTGGTGGGCTTCTGGACCTGGGGCATCGGCCTGCTGGCGGGGCGCGGTCGCTCCCGCCCCTGGCTCTGGCTCGGCATCGCCGGCACGCTCGGCTGGCTGTTCTATTTCAAATACGCGAACTTCTTCCTGCAGGAGGTGGTGGCGCGGCTCGACTGGCTGGGCATCGGCCCCATGCCGCTGCTCGACATCGTGCTGCCGGTCGGCATCTCCTTCTACGTCTTCCAGGCGATCTCCTACATGGTGGATGCCTATGAAGGTGAAGCCGAGCCCGAGCCCTCACCGCTCAATGTCCTGGTCTACCTGACCTTCTTCCCGCATCTCGCGGCTGGGCCCATCGTGCGCGCGGCGCGTTTCCTCCCGCAGCTGCACGCGCCGCCGGACCGGTTCCGCATCCCCGTGGTGATGGCCTGCATCCTCATCCTGGGCGGGCTCTTCAAGAAGGTCGTGATCGCGAGTGAACTCGCGACGGGCATCGTGGATCCGGTCTTCCGCGACCCTTCGGCGCATGGCGCGCTCGATATCTGGCTCGCGAGCTACGGGTACACGATCCAGATCTTCTGTGACTTCTCGGCCTATTCCGACATGGCGATCGGCTTCGCGGCGCTGCTCGGCTATCACTTCCCGAAGAATTTCGACCAGCCCTTCCGCGCCGTGACCCTCTCGGAGTTCTGGCGGCGCTGGCACATCTCGCTCTCCACCTGGCTGCGCGACTACGTCTATATCCGCTGCTTCGGCGGCAACCGCTGGAATGTCGGCATCGCCTTGATGGCGACCATGGTGCTGGGCGGAATCTGGCACGGCGCGGCCTGGACCTTCGTGCTCTGGGGCGTGATCCATGGCGCCGCCCTCGGCGTGGAGCGCGCCCTGGGCGGCAATGCGGCGCCCGTGACGACGCGCGGGCGCATGCTGCGCTGGTTCATCACCTTCCATGTCGTGGTCTTCGCCTTCGTGCTGTTCCGCGCGCATGACATGGCGGGCTTCTGGGCGATGCTGGCGGGCCTGGTGCAGTTCGACCTGCCGAATGAGAGCGTCACCTGGCGGCTGCTGGCGCTGACGCTGCTCGGCCTGTCCTTCCATTTCTGGCCGGCCGATCTGCGCGAGCGGATCGAGGCCACGCTGCGCCGCCTGCCGGCGCTGGCGCTGGGCGCGCTGTGTGGCGTGGCGCTGCTGCTGATCCTGTTCGCCGGGCCGGAGGGCGTCGCGCCCTTCATCTACTTCCAGTTCTGAGGGACCGCGCCATGCAGCAACCCTGGATGCCCGATGCCCCGCCGCCGCCCCGCGGCGTGCCGGACGATTTTTCCCGCTCGACGGCCGTGCTGCCCTTTGGCCGTGCGCTTGCTGTGCTGGCCATGGTCTGGCTGCTGCTGCTGATGGGCCGCTCCGGCGCCATCCTGGACGCCGCCTATGGACTGCCCATCCTGCCGGGCACGGAGGAACTCATTGCCATGGCTGAGGCCTGGCACGGCGCCATGGAAGCGATCGGCGTCCCCACCATCACGCAGACGTTGCGCTCCGTTCTTTCCTGGGGGCGCGGATAGGCCGTCAGCGCACCATGCTGGCCGGCTGCAGGCCCGCCACCGCGGCGCGCTCCATCCATTGCGACAGCCCCGCCCACCAGGCCTGATAGCCGAGGCCGGTGGGGTGGATGCCGTCATGCGAGGGATAGACGCAGCGGGCCACGCGGCCGCTATGGATGGCCGGCAGGTCTCGCAGGCGGTCGCTCGCACGGCGCAGATGGCGGGTGAGGGCCGCGTCCAGAGCGGCACTGCCACGCTCGAGCGCCGCATCCTGGAAGCAGCCGGGCGTGGCCCAGATGGCCTGCTGGGCCTCCCACCCCTCCATCACGGCGGCGATGCGCAGCGGATAGGCCTCGGCCTCGGCTGCGGTCATGCCGCGGAGGTCATTCGTGCCGAAGACCAGGATGAGGCGCCGGGCGCAGCGCGGTTCCTGCTGGCGCAGCCAGGCGATTCCTGCCCCTGATTGCGCGATGACGGTAAAGCCGAGGGCGCGGGCATGCGGCGCCATGCCCACGGCCAGGCTGTCGCCCAGCAGGATGTCGGGGCAGGCGGTCTCCGCGCGCGCCGGGGCGGCGGGCAGGGCGAGGGCGGCCAGAAGGGCCAGGAAAGGCCAGCGGCGAGGCGGCATGGGCAAGGGACTCCGTCCTGGGGTCGGCGCGCGAGGTGCCAGACCCGGGGTGAAGGGGCGGTAAACGCGGTTTTCGGGGGAGCGCTGCGAAACATGGTTGACGTGGCCTGCTCTTCCCGGCTTTCTTGCCGGTTCAGAGACTTGCGGGCCGCACATGAGATGCGAGGCCGGCCATGACGGAGAGTCGACGATGGATACGCTGACGCGGTCCGGCCTCGCTGAGGCCATCTATGCGGAGGTCGGGCTCTCCCGCAACGAATCAGCCGCCTTGCTGGAGGCTGTGCTCGAGCGCATCTCCAGCGTGCTGGAGACCGGGGAATCCGTGAAGATCTCTGGTTTTGGCACCTTTCTCATCCGTCAGAAGGGGCAGCGCATCGGGCGCAACCCCAAGACGGGCGTTGAAGTTCCGATCCTGCCCCGCCGCGTGCTGACCTTTCGGCCAAGCCAGGTGCTGAAGGCGCGGATCAATGGCACCACTCTCGCCAAGGGCGGCAAGGAGTGAGCGAGCACGCTGATCTAGAGGAACGCCCTCGGCTGCGCAAATCGGCGCAAGCCTTCCGGACCATCAGCGAGGCGGCGGAGCAGTTGAACGTGCCACAGCACGTGCTCCGCTTCTGGGAGACGAAATTCCCGCAACTCAAGCCTTTGAAGCGCGCCGGCGGGCGCCGCTACTACCGGCCGGAGGATCTCGCGCTTCTCAAGCGCATCTCCGATCTGCTCTACACGCAGGGCTACACGATCAAGGGCGTGCAGCGCCTGTTGGACGAGGGTGAGCCCGAATTGCCGCTGGGCGAAGCACAGCCGGAGGAAAGCGCGCTGGCGCAGATCCTGGCGGAGCTCGACGCGATCGCCGTAGCGCTGCGGCGGCTCTGAGCCTCAACGTCCCTTCTGTTCCCGGTCCTGCTTGGCGCGCGCCTCGGCGCGGGCAAGCGGGAAGGCGGCGATGCTGCGATCGGCGAGGCCGGGCAGCAGGTCCAGGATGCGGCGCCATTCCTCCGGCTGTCCGCCCTGGCAGGCATCCTCCAGCGCGCGGGCGGCGTCCCTGAGCGCGATGGCGCCGAAGGTGGCGGCGGCGGCCTTCAGGCTGTGCGCCTCGTCCTCGATGCGGACCGGGTCGGTCATCGCGTGCATGCGCCGCACGCGCTCCTTCGTTTCGGCGGTGAAGACGCTGATCAGGCGTGGCAGGCGGCCGGGGCCGACGGCGGCGCGCAATTCCTCGAGCGTCTCGCGGTCGAGCAGCGGGGCCGTTGCGCCGGGCTCCGCCTCGGGGATCGGCACGCGCGGGCGGCGCGGGCGCGCGTCGAGCACGCGTTGCACGGCGGCCAGCAGCTCGGCCTTGCCGAGCGGCTTGGGCAGGTGGCCGTCCATGCCGGCGGCGGTGCAGCGCTCGGTGTCGCCGGGCATCACGCTCGCCGTCATCGCGATGATGGGCACGCGGCCGCGCGGACCCGGCACGGCGCGGATGGCGCGGGTGGCGGCATAGCCGTCCATCAGCGGCATGCGCACATCCATCAGGATCAGGTCGTAGTCGGAGGATTCGGCCGCGGCGGCCGCTTCGGCGCCGTCGCGCGCCAGCTCGACCGTGTAGCCGGCCTTGCGCAGGATGGCGGCGGCGACGAGCTGGTTCGCCTTGCCGTCCTCGGCCAGCAGGATGCGGCCATGCGCTCCGGCAAGGGGCTGCACCAGAACGGGTTGCGGCGCGATGCGGGGCGGCGGCGTGCCGGATTCCGGCACATGCGCCAGCGGCAGGTCGAAGAAGAAGGTGCTGCCGCGCCCGGGCGTGCTGTCCACCGCGATCTGCCCGCCCATGAGCGCCACCAGCCGCTTGCAGATGGCGAGGCCGAGGCCCGAGCCGGTCTGCTCGCCCGCCTGGTCGGCCTGGGCGAAGCGGGTGAAGAGGCTCTGGCGCAGCTTGGGCGGGATGCCGATGCCGGTATCGGTCACGGCGAAGCCCACATGCCCGTCGGGCAGGGCCGCGATGCGCAATTCCACGCTGCCGCGATGGGTGAACTTCACCGCATTGTCGGTCAGGTTGATCAGCACCTGGCGGATGCGGCTCGGGTCGCCAACGAGCTGTCCTGGCAGCAGGTGATCGAGGCTCGCGGAGAGCTCGATGCCCTTCTCGGCCGCGGCCGGCGCCAGCAGGTCGAGCACGTCCTTCACGATGTCGGCCAGCGAGAAGGGGTCGGAATGGACGTCGAGCTTGCCGGCCTCGATGCGGCTGAGGTCCAGCAGTTCGTTCACGGTGTGCAGCAGGGTCGCGCCGCAGCGCTGGGCCGTCTCGGCATAAGCGCGCTGCTCGGCGTCGAGCGCGGTGTCGAGCAGCAGGGCCAGCGTGCCCATCACGCCATGCAGCGGCGTGCGCACCTCATGCGACATGAAGGCCAGGAAGTCGCTCTTTTCCTGGTTGGCGCGCTCGGCGGCGCGGCGGGCCTTGATGGCCTCGCGCTCGGCGCGCTTGCGGGCGGTCACGTCGTGCTGGATGCCGATATACGCGACGAGCTGCCCCTTCTCATCCATCACCGGGGCCATGCGCAGTTCGTTCACGAAGCGGCGGCCGTCGCGGCGGTGGTTGGTGAATTCGAGGGTGATGGGCTTGCCGGCGGCGATGGCCAAGCGGAGCGCGCGGACGGATTCCTTCTCGGTGCCGCGGCCCTGGAGGAAGCGGCAATTGCGACCCAACACCTCCTCGGGCGGGTAGCCGGTGAGCTGCGTGAAGGCCGGGTTGATGAAGACCAGAGGGCAATCGGGCAGCGAGGGGTCGGCGACCGTGATGCCGGTGGGGGCCGAGGCGATGGCAAGCGCCAGCACACCGTTCAGCCCGGCGGCGGAGACCGCGCCATCCCCCCCCTCCAGATAGGCATTGCCGCCCGCATCACGGATGATGCGGGCCTTTTCGACGGGCGGAGCCCTACTCGTCATAGGTGAGGAGAGTTTCGACGGGGACATCGAGGCGTTTCCTTCCGCCCAGGAAGCTGAGCTCGATCATGGTGGCGACGGCCGGCACCACGGCGCCGGCCTGGCGCAGCAGGTCGAGCCCTGCCTTCATGGTGCCGCCGGTGGCGAGCAGGTCATCGAGCAGGATCACGCGTTGGCCGGGCTCCACGGCATCGGCCTGCATCTCGATGCGGTCGGTGCCGTATTCGAGCGCGTAGTCCAGGCCGACCGTGGCGCCGGGCAGCTTGCGCGGCTTGCGCAACATGATGAAGCCAAGGCCGAGTTCGAGCGCCAGCGGCGCAGCGAGCAGGAAGCCGCGGCTCTCGATGCCGGCAAGAAGCTGTGGCTGGTATGGCGTGACACGCGCCGCCATCTCCGCCATGGCGGCCTTCCAGGCCGGCTCCATGCCGGAGCAGGGTCGAGATGTCGTAGAAGAGGATTCCCGGTTTCGGAAAATCGGGAATGCCACGGATGTGGCGCTTGAGGTCGTTTTGCGTCACGGGATTCTTTGCTGCGATCTGGCCGAAGGGGTGATCCGGGCGGGAGGTCGCCAAGGATGGCGCCTGGCTCCCAACCGAATGGCTTGAACCCTAGTCCCTTTGGCCAATATTTAGCAAGCTTCTCTCCCGCTCCTCGGGCGAGATTGCCAGAGGAGGCCATGTCGTACCTATGTCACGAGCTAAGGTTGCGTTCCTGATCGGCGTGGTCGGATTTATCGTTTATATCGCGGTTGTGGTCGCGTTAGGAGATTTTGTTGTCCATCGACACTGGGCAATACAGTTGGTGTATTATGTGTTCGCTGGCATCATTTGGGTGGTACCGGCCAAACGCCTGATCGAATGGAGCGCCAAAGCGCCGCGGTGACGGGCGCCGCAGCCATGATCTTGCACCACAGTAGTGATGGATGCTTGCGGCCGCGGGGGTTGGCTCACCGTGCCGGCGCCCCGAATACCTCGGCAATACGCGCCCAGGGCGCTGGCCGGGGCGAGGCCCGGCCAGCGACTTGCCTCACATGCTGGCGCCGGAGGCGCGCACGACCGGCGCCCAGCGCTGCTGCTCTCCCTGAACCCAGGCCGCGAGGCCGGCCTGGGGGACGCTCTCGCCAGGCACGAAGGCGATGGAATCCATCCGCTCGCGGATCGCGGGTTCGGCCAGGATCTCGCGCACGGCGGTGCTGAGCCGCTCCGTGATGGCCGGGGGCAGGCCGGCGGGGCCGCAGAGCATGAACCAGTTGAGGCTCACCACATTGCTGAAGCCCGCCTCCCGTGCCGTCGGCACGTCGGGCAGGATGGCCGCGCGCTGCGCGGAGGAGACACAGAGCCCTCGCATGCTGCCCGCACGGATCGCCTGCACATTGGCCGCCGCCGTGTCCCAGAGCGAGGTGGTGGTGCCGCCGAGCACGGCGGTCTGCGCCTCGGGCGCGCCACGAAAGGGGGCGTGCAGCAGTTGGGCGCCCGCCTCCATGCCGAAGAGCACGCCGGTCAGGTGCCCCATAGAGCCGATGCCGGAGGAGCCGAAGCTGACCGCGTCCGGCGCACGCTTCGCCGCGGCGGCGTAGTCGGCCAGGGTTCGGATCGGGCTGTCGCCCTTCACCGCGCAGACGATGGGCGCGCCGCCCATGAGCGAGATGTAGGTGAAGCTCCGTGCCGGGTTGTAAGGCAGGTTTGCCATCATCGAAGGCAGAAGGACCAGCGGACCGGCGGTGGACATCAGCAAGGTGTAGCCGTCCGGCCGCTCATTCGCCGCCGCGCCGACGCCCACCGCACCGCCGCCGCCGGGCCGGTTGTCGATCACGAAGGACTGGCCGAAGACCCGCTCCAGACGCTCCGCCACGGGGCGCATCATCAGGTCCGAAGCGCCACCGGGCGTGAAGGGGATGATCACGCGGACGGATCGGTTGGGCCAGGCCGGCTGCGCCTGTACCAGCGCCGGAGTGGCGAGGAGCGGGGTGGCGGCGAGCAATTGGCGGCGATTCATGAGCAAGTTCCTTGCGAAGACACGCCGGCCTGGATGCAAGCCGCATGCCCAGGGGGGAAGGCCCCGGGCGCCCTCTCTCAGATTCAGGTCGCGTCGCCCTCGGTCAGCCGCAGCAGCGCGTTCATGTCGAGAATCCGAACCGTCTGGTGGCCGGGCTCGCTGATCAGCTTCTGGCGCTTGAAGGATGCGAAGCTGCGGCTCACCGTCTCCAGCGTCAGGCCGAGGAAGTCACCGATGTCGCTGCGCGTCATCGGCATGGGCAGGTCCGTCGGCAGGGGGCCCCGCTGGCGATAGGCGTCAACGAGGCCGAGCAGGAAACTCGCGACCCGCGCCTCGGCCGAACGGCGGCCGACCGAGACCAGCTGGTCCTGCGTGTTGGACAATTCACGGAGGCAGAGGTCGAGCATGCGGCGCTCCATCTGCGGGTAAAGCCGCAGGAGAGAGTCGAGCCGGCCGCGCTCGATGCGGCAGAAATGACCGTTGGTCAGGGTCTCGGCGTCGAAAGGATAGGTTTTTCCGGCGCCGTAGCCGAGGATGTCCCCGGCGAACCGGAAGCCCACCACCTGCTGTTTGCCGTCGGGCAGGAGGCGGGAGAGCTTCACGACGCCCTCCACGATGGAATAGGCGCGCTGCGCCGCGTCGCCCTCGCGGAAGAGCACGCTCTTCGCCGCGAGCTGAAAGCGCTGGGAATCGGCCGAGATGTCGTCCAGCGCCGCGGCGTCCAGCTTATGGCACAGGCCCGCCACCCGGCTGCCGCAGGTCGAACATGGCTCCGCCGGCTGGGCGTCGCGGACCAGGGTGTGGGTGGCGTCGAGCGGGTTCACGGCTTATTCTCTCCCTCAACCAGGGCAGAGAATAAGCCTGACATTCTCCGAGTTGCAAGCTTGGTGACACCGTGCATGTCAACTCATCTTGTCAGTCCCCGGTCATGGTGAAGGCCCCCGGATTGATGGTGACGGTGCCCGGCCCGGCCACTGCGACCGACGTGGTCAGGGGCGACCAGGTGAGGGCATTGCCGCCGCTCGCCGCGTCGAACAGCCCCACATGCGAGAAGCTGCCCGCCGCCGCCGTGAAGGTGAAGCGGACCGACTCGGCGTTCTGCTGCACGCCGGTCCCGGTGAAGACGACGCGCTGGCGTGCGTAGCCGTTGCCGACCGCCTCGCCGCTGATGCCGGTGGGGTCGCTGCCGCCGGTGCCCAGGCCCAGGAAGACCGCCGTGGGCAGCACGGGGGCGCGGCCGCAGAGCGCGCGGGTGAGGATGTTCTTCGCATAGTCGGTGAGGGAGCTCATCGGGAAGGTTCCTTCTCGCTGGGGTCAGATGTCGGTGGCGGTCGCAAAGCGCGAGGGTGCGCCCTCGCCCTCCGGCTGCAGCCGGATGGTGCGGTAGAGATCCTCGACGGCGAGGGTGTAGGGGTCTTCCATCGCTGCCTGGTCGAAGCGGAAGCTGAGGCGCTGCAGGGGCGCCTTGCCGGCGCGGCGGGCCGCCTCGTCGCGGTAGCCGTGCAGCTGCGCCTCGACGACGCCCGCGACACGGTCCACCTGCACATGCGTGAGGCGCCAGTATTCGGCGAAGGCGCCGGTGTCGTTGATCTCGATGGGAATGAGGAAGGCCATGGGATTCTCCTGCGGTCAGCTCGCGGTCGTGGCTTCGACATTGGCGAAGCGCGCCGTGTGGGTGATGGTGGTGGCGGCAGCGCCCGTGACGGTGACGCCGATGGCGCCGTTGGTCGTGTCGGCCGCGATGTCGAGCCGCCAGGCGCTGCCCGCGCCGCTGCTCGCGTTGGGCACCAGCGCGGTGCCTGCGCCCTCGTAGAGCACGATGGTCGCGACGCCGTTGCCCCGCACGGCCGAGACGTTCACGCGCCACGTCGCCGCCGCGGTGCTGCCGGCGGCCTTGGCGATCACGGTCAGCGTGCCGGAATAGGCGGCGAAGTTGGGCAGGACGATCTGGTTGGCCGCCCCGGGTGCCGCGTTGTCGCCGGTCAGGCGCGTGGCCGTCGCGTCCGTTGTCTGCCGGAACAGCACGTGCTCGCCCGACTGCGCGTCACCCAGCGCGGCGATCTGGCCACCAGCCCAGGCGCCGCGGCCGGCGATCCCGCGCGTGCTGGCATTGGCGCCACCCGGGACCCAAGAATTGGCGCCCGAAGCGGTGTTGGTCAGACCGCCGGCGACGGTCGCCCGATTGCCCGATGCCGTGTTGCCGTTGCCGCCGCCGATGCTGGGCTGGGTGCCGCTGCTCACCGTGTTGTTGGTTCCACCGGCCACGACACCGTGCGACGATGAGACGGTGTTGTTGGCGCCGCCGCCGATGGCCGCATTGTTGCCGCTCGCCGTGTTGGTCGAGCCGCCGCCGATGGTCGTGTTGGCGCCACTGGCCAGGTTGTTCTGACCGCCGCTGATGGTTGCATTCGCGCCGCTGGACACCTGCGTCGCCAGCGTGCGCGCAGTCTGCCAGTCGACCGAATTGGCGCCGCGGGCGTTGCCGCCGGACGCGGCATTGTCCGGGAATTGTGCGATCAGGGCGCCCGTGCCCTTGGGCTGCATGATGGCAGAGATGTTCGCGTCCGCGCCCTTTGCGCGCCATCCGGTCCGCGCCGGCGTTCCGGTCACCGCTCCCACCATCTCCGGCCGGTTAACCGCGCTGGCGGGCGTGGTCACCTCCAGCCCATGCGCTCCGGTCGCGCCGCCCAGGCTTGTGCTGCCGGCGGCAAGGCGGGCGATTTCGCCGCCCGCCACGGAGACGCCGAGGCTGCCCGCCGAGGGCAGGAAGAGGCCCGTGTCGTACTGCGCGAGGGAAAGGCCAGGCCGCGCGGCCTCGCCCGCCGGCGCCTGCATCCCGACCGAGCCATTGCTTGCGGCATTGAAGACGGGACCAGGATTGGCGGTCTCGAGCAAAGGCGGGCTGCCCAGATTCACGCGATTGGGCGTGCCGGAGGCGACGTTCGCCAGGTGGATGGCCGCGGCGCCGTTGTTGCGCAGGTTGAAGTTGACGCAGCGCAGCGCACCGATATCCACGCGGTTGCCCGCGCCCTCGATGCGGATCGGGTTGTCCTCCGCGTCGTCGATGCGCAACGAGGCGATCTGCACGCGGCTGAGATTGGTGTTGACGTAGACGCCGATCGAGCCGGGCAGCGGCGCGCCGCCCGCATTGAAGATCTCGCACTGGACGGTCATGGCATCCACCTGCCCATCGGTGCCCGCCGCCTCGACCCAGAGGCCATGGCGCACGAAATCCGCATAGGCCTGGCCGATGCTAAACTTCTGGGTGTAACCGGCGGCCGAGGAGGTGAAGCGGAACATTGACCGGTATCCGAGGACAAAGGACTGGTCCACGAAGACGCCGTCGCATCGGCGGAAGATCATCGCGTCCCCATTCGCCTGCTGCCAGCGCACGACATTGTCGTCCGCCGACCAGAACGGCCAGAGATGCATGTTCAGGATGCGCGAGGTGTCGTAGCCCTCGTCGATCTCGATGCCCGCGGTGAAGACCTGGCCGCGGATACGGCGGAAATCCGTGCGACCGGAATTGCGCACGAAGATGCCGCGGTTGATGCCTGAGAGCATGATGTTGTCGAAATCCACGCCGCCGAAGCAGTCGGTGACGCGGAACAGCCAGTCGTAGTTGGTGGGCGCCCAGCTGGCATTGAGGGCCGCCGTATGGTTCTGCCGGAAGGCCATGTCGCAGACGGCCGAACCGCGGGCGCCGACGCCCGTGAAGGTGAAGGGCGTGAAGCCGGTCAGGTCCACCGTGAGCCAGGTGCCCTGGCCCGGGCTTCCGCCCTCGCTGAAGCCCGCGCCCTGCAGTCGCACAGCGCCGTTGTTGATGGTGATGGCGGAGGCGATGCGATAGGTCCGCGGGCCGAACTGCACCACGCCGCCGGCCGTGCCGAGCGCGTTGATCGCGGCCTGGATGGCGGGCGCGTCATTGGTCGTGCCGTTGCCCACTGCGCCGAAGTCGCGCACATCCACCCCGCGGTCGGCGAGCACGGCGCGGCGCATCTGTGACAGCGTGGCCCGCCGCGTGGCAGCGGTGGGCGAGGTCTGGACGAAGGGCGTGAGGTCGCCATCCGCGACGGCGGTGGCCGCGGGCAGTTCACTGATCTTGAGGTCGGGCATGGGGCTCCGTCCGGGCTGGAGGAAAACGGGGGGCGGCGGGGTCGCTCAGCCCTGCGAGATGGCGGAGCCGTCCTCCTGCAGGAGCTTCGCGCCGTCCTCGATCAGGATGAGGCGGAGGTCCGGCAGGATGTTGAAGCTGCGCGAGGTGGCAACGACGCCGGTGTCCAGCGCATCCTCGATGCGGATGCGATAGCCATTGCCGACGGCCGGCGTCGGCAGGGTGGCGGTGACGTAGCCCTGATCCACATTGGCGAGCACAGCGGGCGGGATGATCTGGTTCTGCGCGTTGCGCAGCGTGATCACCACCTGCTGGATCGGGCCCGTCACCTGCGCCTGCACGGGGATGGAAGTGCCGACGATGATGCCTGCCATCAGGGGGGCCAGGATGATCGTGGAAGCCACGGCGCTGGCCGCCTGGATCATGCGCAAGGTCTGCGCGATGGAACGCGTGAGGGCGATGGGCGTGACCGCGCCGTCGAGCGTGACGCCGGGGCCCGTCGCCGCGTTGCTGCGAACCGGCAGCATGGCCATGGCGTCGGCGGACTGCACGATCATCAGGTCGCCCGCGCGGAGCGTGGCGGCGGCGGGTGCGAAGTAGCCGGCCGTGGTGATGGCGGCCTGGAGGTCGGTGCTGCGATAGTGCCAGAGGTTGAAGCGCGCGGTCTGGATCAGCGGCACGAGGTCGCTAGCGATGAAGGGCATGGGCGTGCGTCTCCTAGGCCATGGGGGCGGCAAGCCGCGCGGCGCGCGGGTGCGACGAAAGGGAAGGGAGGGGGCGGCCCGGGGCTTGGCATTGGGCGCAATGCACCCCTTGGCCCGCCTTCTTTACGAGAACAAATATGGAACGTCAAGGAAAAAAAGCGGATATTGTGAAACCGGCGCCGCTGCGTCATTAGGCTCAGCACCCTGATGCGGAGCCCGCCCCATGCGCCGACTGCTGCTGACACTGGCCCTGCTGCTCTCTGGCCTGAACGCCCAGGCCCAGCAACCCACGCTGAACATCTACAACTGGGCCGACTACATGGACCCCTATGCGATCGAGCGCTTCCAGCGCGAGACGGGGATCCGCGTGCGCTACGACGTCTATGACACGCTGGAGACGCTGGAAGGAAAATTATCCGCAGGCCGCTCCGGCTACGACATCGTGGTTCCCACCAGCGAGCCCGCCTTCAATCGCCTCGTCCGCGCCGGGGCGCTGCGGCCGCTCGATCGCGCGCGCCTGCCGAATGCGGCCAATCTCGACCCCGCCCTGATGGCGCGCATCGCGAGCGTGGATCCGGAGAACCGGCATGGCGTGATCTATCTCTGGGGCACAGTCGGCCTTGGCATGAATGCGGCGCGCATCCGTGAACTCGCGCCCGATGCGCCGCTGGACAGCCTGGATCTGCTGCTGAACCCGGAGCATGCGCGCCGCATCGCGCGCTGCGGCATCGCGGTGATGGACAGTGCCGTGGATGTGCTGCCCTCCGTGCTGCGGCATCTGGGGCGCCATCCGGACAGCACGGCGCAGGCCGATATCGATGCCGCGCAGCGCGCGCTGCTGGCGATCCGCCCCTTCCTGCGCTCCATCCCCTCGCCGCCCGCCATCATTGATGCGCTGGCGGCGGGCGAGATCTGCCTGGCCTTCAGCTATTCGGGCGACGTGATCCAGGCGACGGCGCGCGCGCGTGAGGCACGACGCGCGCATGAGGTGACCTATGTGATGCCGCGCGAGGGCGCGCAGCTCTGGTTCGACATGATGGCGATCCCGGCTGATGCGCCAAACCCGGATGCCGCGCATGCCTTCATCAACTTCATCCTGCAGCCCGACGTGATGGCCGGCATCACCCGCCAGGTGCGGTATCCCAACGCGGTCCCTGCCTCCCGCGCGCTGTTGCCGCCGGACGTGGCGAACGACCCGAGCGTCTTCCCCCCGGCCGAGGCGCTGGCGCTGAGTTTCGTGGCGGGCACGCCGGCCCAGGCGGGAGAGCGCGCACGGGCGCGGCTCTGGGCGCGGTTCAAGGCCGGCCGGTGACGCTGCTGGCGCTGGAAGGGCTGGTCAAGCGCTTCGCCTCGACCACGGCGCTGGACGCGCTCTCGCTTCAAATCGGCGCGGGCGAATTCTTCGCGCTGTTGGGCGGCTCAGGCTCCGGCAAGTCCACGCTGCTGCGCGTGATCGCCGGCTTCGAGGCGCCGGATTCGGGGCGTGTGCGGTTGCAGGGCCGGGACATCACCCGCCTGCCGCCGCAGGCGCGGGACCTCGCCATGATGTTCCAGTCCTACGCTCTCTTCCCGCACATGAGCGTGCGAGAGAACATCGCCTATGGTCTGCGCCGCGCGGGTGAGCGAGACCCTGGGCCGCGCGTGGCGGAACTTGTTGTCCTGCTTGGCCTGGAGGGGTTGGAGGAGCGCCGGCCGCAGCAGCTTTCGGGCGGGCAGCAGCAGCGCGTTGCCCTTGCGCGTGCATTGGCGCGGCGGCCGCCGCTCGTGCTGCTCGACGAGCCGCTGGGTGCGCTGGATTCCGGCCTGCGCGAGCGTACGGGGCTGGAGTTGCGGGCCCTGCAGCGCCGCCTCGGGGCCAGCTTTGTCATGGTCACGCATGACCAGGCCGAGGCGCTCTCGCTCGCCGACCGCGTTGCGGTGCTGGAGGGCGGGCGCATCGCGCAGGTCGCCGCGCCCCGTGAACTTTACGAGCGCCCGGCGACGCGCGCCGTGGCCCGCTTCCTGGGGGCGGCCAATGTGCTGGAGGCGGGGCGCTTCCACCTGCGGGCCGAGACCACCGCGCCCGCCTATGCCCTCCGTCCCGAGCGCATCCAGCTTGCCCCGGGCCTGCCCGAAGCGAATGGCACCCGCGCCACCGTGACCGAGATCGCCTTCCGCGGCGGCGACGTGCTGCTGCTGGCGCAGGCCGAAGGGCAGGTGCTGCGCCTTGTGCTGCCCGCTGGGCTCGCCCTGCCCGAGCCGGGGGCGGAGGTGTTCCTCGCCTGGGACGCGGCTGCCCTGGCGCCGCTCTCGGCATGATCCGCGCGGGCGCCTGGCTCGCGCTGCTGCTGCTGGTGGCGGCGCCGCTCGTCATCGTGCTCGGCATGGGCTTCGGCACTTCGGCGCCCGGTGTGCCGCCCGTCATCCCGCCCATCGGGCGCGCGGGCTGGCAGGGCAGCCTGGAAGCCTGGGCCTTGCTCTTCGCCGACACCTACTACCTCGACGCCGCGCTGCGCTCGCTGCGGCTCGCCGCCATCACGGCGGGGCTTTGCCTGGTGCTGGGCTTCGGCATGGCGCTTGGCATCGCCTCCGCCGCGCCGCGCTGGCAGGCGCCACTGCTGGCGCTGGTGCTGTTGCCCTTCTGGTCCGGGTTCGTGCTGCGCCTGGCGGCCTGGGTCGGGCTGCTGCGCGATGGCGGCTGGGTCAACAGCGTGCTGCTGCAGGCGGGGCTGATCAGCGAGCCGCTGCCACTGCTCTACAGCGAGGGTGCGATGCTGCTCGGCATGGTGCATGGCTATCTGCCCTTCGCGGTGCTGCCGCTGACGGCCACGCTGGCGCGGCGCGACCTGAGGCTGGAGGAAGCCGCGGCGGATCTCGGCGCCGGGCGTTGGACGGTCTTCCTCACCATCACCTTGCCGCTCGCCGCACCCGCGGCCGGCGCCGCTTTCCTGCTGGTCTTCATCCCCGCTGCCGGTGAGGTTGTGATCCCCGAGGTCCTGGGCGCACCGGATTCCGTGCTCTTTGGGCGTGCCATCTGGGGCGAGTTCTTCCAGACGCGGGACTGGCCGGCGGCTGCCGTGCTCTCCACCGCGCTGCTCGCGCTGCTCCTGGTGCCGATCGCGCTCTACCAACGGCTTTCGGTGGCACGGTGAGGCGGGCCTTCCTCGCCCTCGGGCTGATCTTCCTCTGGGCGCCCATCCTGCTGATGGCGGCCTATGCCTTCTCCGGCAGCCGCGTGCCCTTCGAATGGGGCGGCTTCTCGCTGCGCTGGTTCCTGGCGTTGGCGGCCAATGAACGGTTGCTGGAGGCGGCTTGGCTCTCTCTGCGCATCGGCGCGGCTTCCGCGACGCTGGCGACGGCGCTGGGCCTCGCGCTGGGCTGGGTTCTGGCGCGGCATGGGCGCTTTGCCGGCCGCCCGCTCTTTGGCGTCCTGGCGGGGGCGCCGCTTGTGCTGCCCGAAGTGGTCATGGGCCTCGCCTTGCTGCTGCTCTTCGTGGGGCTCCAGGCGCTGACGGGTTGGCCCGCGCAGCGTGGCGCGGTGACGGTCTGGCTCGCGCATGCCTCCCTCGGCATGGCCTACGTCGCGGTGCTGGTGCAGGCGCGCCTCACGGGCCTCGACCCCGCACTCGAGGAGGCAGCGGCGGATCTCGGCGCCACACCGGCCGTGGTGTTCCGCACCATCACGCTGCCGCTGATCGCGCCCAGCCTCGCCGCCGGCTGGTTGCTGGCCTTCACGCTGTCACTGGATGATGTGGTGCTGGCCAGCTTCGTCTCCGGCCCGGGCGCCACCACGCTGCCGGTCTATCTCTTCTCGCAGTTGCGCCTGGGCATGACGCCCGAGGCCAATGCCCTGGCCGTGGTGATGCTGGGCTTCGCCGGCGGCCTCGGCCTGATCGCCTGGATGCTGCGCCTCAGGCGTTGAGCAGCGCGTCAATGTCCGCCTGGGCGAGATCGGCAGCGGTGGGCGCGCTGGCCACCGTCTGCATCTGGGTGCGCACCACCACCTTGGTCTCGGCCGGGCGGGCCTGGCCGGGCAGGACGCGTTCCAGCATGGTCTCCACCTGCTGCAGATGCTGGATGGCGCGGCGGATGCGCTGACCGGTCACGTCCTGGAAGCTGCAGGCCTCGAAGATCGCGTTCACCTTGGCGGCCAGGTCCTGCATGCCCTCGGCATCGCGCGCACCGCTGGAGATCCAGTCCTGGATGGCTTCGGCCGCTTCCAGGATGACGTTCGCGGCGGATTCGGTCGCCATGACCACCGCCTCCAGCTCCACGCCGCTGTTGCGGCTGGCCTCGGCCGGCATGGCGACAAGGTTCGCGATGCGCTCATGCACCAGCGCCAGCTCCCGCGTGAGCTTCTCCTCCGTCATGTCGGCGAGCTGGACACTGGCGTGGAGTTCCGCGCTCAACTCGGCGATGCGGCGGTCGAGGAACTGGTTCATCTCGGCGAAGAGCGGTTGGAACTCCGTGCGGACGGCCGCGCCGACGGCGGCGGACAGTGCGTCCTGCAGGGCAGGCGTGATCTCGGTCGACATGCTCGGGCACCTCGTGCAGCGGGAAACGCAGCGGCAATAGGGGCGACAGCATGAAGTCGCGGTTAATGGCCATTTTTACGTATCAGCAAGACCTTCCGCCTATCCCTCCGCACATCCGGCCTAAAAGGATGCGAGGCGATGCGCGTAAGGACCCTTTTCAATCTGGCGATGCTGTCCATCGGTGCGGTCGCCACCCTCATCGCCGGCGGCTTGGCCTGGGGCGAGTTCCGCAAGGCGGTGGCGGCGCGTGAGGCCGCCGCGCAGGTGGCCGTCTCGGCGGATCTCCTGCGCCTGACCGAGCGGCTCGTGATCGAGCGCGGCAACTACGTGATCCGCATGAATGCCGCCGGTGCCGCGGACTCCGCCGTCATGGGGCGGTTGCGCGCGCTGGAGGTCGAGACGGACGCGGCGCTGCGACGGACGCTCGATGCGCTGCGCGCAGCGGGGCAGGAGGCCGGGCTGCGCCTCCTCGAGAATATGCCCACAGAATTGACCACGCTGCGCGCCGCGCTGCGACCGGCCGCCGAACAACCGCTTCCGGCGCGCGACCAGGCCCTGCGCGCGCGGCCGCAGGCGGCCTATGGCGACATGCTGGCGACTGTGGGCGAACTCCTGGATGGCAGCCATCGCGCCGTCGCCCAGGCCGGCGGCGGGCTCGAGGGCCTGCTGCTGGTCGCCCGCATCACCTGGGACATCCGGGAGGCCGCGAGCCGGCGGATCGTCGTGGTCGGCACGGCGCTGAACAGCGGCCGCGCCCTGACGCCGGCCGAACTGGAGACCATCGCCGGTGCGAGCATGGCGGTGGAAAGCGGCTGGAACCGCGTCCGCATGGTGGTGCGCATGCTGGGCGAGCCGCCCCGCGTCGCGCAGGCCGTGGCCGAGGTCCAGTCGCGCTATTTCGGTGAGCCGACACGCATGACGCAGGCCCTGATCGCGGCGGGGCGCGCGGGCGACGCCTATCCGCTCACGGGTGATGCCTTCACCGCCTGGGCCACGCCGGCGCAGCAGCAGATCCTGGTGTTGCGCGACGCGGCGCTGGAGGCGGCTGCAGCCGAGGCGGGGGCCGCCGAAGCCGCGGCCTGGTGGAGCCTCGCGATGGTGCTGACGGGCGCGCTCGTCGCCGGGCTGCTGCTGGCCGGGCTCGCGGTCATGCTGCGCCGACGGGTGGTGACGCCGATGCTCGACCTGACCCTGAGTGTCCAGCACCTGGCGGATGGGGACCTGGCGCGGAAGATCCCGCATGCGGGGCGCAGCGATGAAATCGGCCAGATGGCCGGCGCGCTGGAGGTGTTGCGCCACAAGGGCGAGGCCGCGCGCGCCACCGAGGCCGCCGCCGCCGCCGCCCAGGCCGCTAAGATCGCTGAGGGCGAGCGCACCCAGGGCCTGATCCGTGCCTTCGAGGCCGAGGTGGCGGAGACGCTGGGCGCTTTCGCGGCGGCCGCCGCGCCGCTCGACGACACGGCCGACCAGCTTGGCCGTGCGGCCGAGGATGCGCGCGATCGCGCCGAGCACATGGCCCGTGCCGCGGGCAGCGCCTTCGAGGAGGTAGGCCTCGTCGCCAACTCGGCGGAGGAACTGGCGGCCAGCATCGCTGATGTGGCCCGGCAGGTGGCGGAAAGCGCGCGGATCGCCGCCAAGGCCGCCGAGGATACCCGCGCGACGGATGCGGCCGTGGGCGTCCTGCTCGAGGGGGCGCAGCGCATCGGCGATGTCGTCGTCCTGATCAACTCCATCGCCGCGCAGACCAACCTGCTGGCGCTGAACGCCACGATCGAGGCGGCGCGGGCGGGCGACGCGGGCAAGGGCTTCGCCGTGGTGGCGGGTGAGGTGAAGGCGCTGGCCGCACAGACCGCGAAGGCGACGGAACAGATCCGCGAGCAGATCGGCGCCATGCAGGGTGAGACGGGGCGCGCGGCCGAGGCCATCCGGGGCATCGGCCGGACCATCGCCGAGGTCAGCGCCATCGCCGTGCAGGTGGCGGCCGCCGCGGAAGAGCAGGCGGCCGCGACGAAGGAGATCGGCCGTGCCGTCTCTCGCGCGGCGAGCGGGACGGAGGAGGTCTCGCGCCAGACGGCGCAGGTGCGCGAGGGTGCGGAGGTCACGGCCACGGCCACCTTTGGCCTGCGCGACGCCTCGGCGGGGCTCTCACAGCAGGCGGCCGCGTTGCGCGGCAAGGTGGACGGCTTCCTGGGGGCCATCCGCACGGCCTGAGCCGCGCGGGGGCCCGCGCGCCTATTCGGCGGCGTTACGCACGGGCAGGGCGGGCGGTTCGCAGCCCGTCTCGCAGCAGCGGCCGGGCTGCTTCGAGGTGCGCTTGCCTTCATCGAGGATGCCCCGGTCGAGCAGACGCTCGACCAGCGCACTGCGCTCCTCCACCGGATAGTTGCGCCAGATCTCGCGCTTCATCGCCTCCGGGCTGCCGCCGCCATGCAGTGAGATCACCGAATACCAGCCGCCCTGGTTGGAGGCCGTCAGATCCTCCATGAAGCGCGCCACATCCAGGCGCTTATCCGCCGGGATATCGGGGCGTCCGGCCAGCACGGCGGCGAGCGAGGCGGCCGTCTCCGGGTTGTGGTCCTCATCCGGGCCGGGCAGCGCCACGATCAGACCGCCCGAGACGTAATGCGCCAGGCGATGCATGTCGTAGATCTGCGTCGCCAGCAGCAGCTTGCCGATATTGCTGAACACCGTCTCCGGCATCACGGCGCCCGAGGGGTCGCGCGTGCCATAGACGCTGGCGGCGACGCCGCAGGCATAGAAGCCCTCGACGATCTTGATGAGGTCCACCATCGCGTCGCGCACATGGGCGTGGCGGTCGGTGTCCAGGCCGTTCGCTTCGATCATCAGCGCGCCGGCGCCGATCAGCAGGTCACCGAAGCCGGCGCGGGCGGCGATGCAGGAATGGCGGTGATGCGTGGCATAGCTGGTGGTCATGAAGCCGGCTTCCGCATATTCGCCTGCGAAGAAGACGCGCTCCCACGGCACGAAGACATCCTCGAACATGACGACGCCGGTGGACTGGCCATACTTGTTGCTGAAGCGGGCCGCGGCCTCGCCCGGGCGGCCGGCGGGGCGGGAGACGATGGTGATGCCCTCGGCATCCACCGGCACGGCGCAGCAGACGGCGAAATCGGCGTCCTCCGGCGTCATCGTCCGGCAGGGCATGACGAGGAATTCGTGCATATAGGGCGCGCCGGTGACGATCGCCTTGGTGCCGCGGATGACGATGCCATCCGCCCGGCGTTCCTTGATGTGGACATGCACGTCGCGATTGGCCTGCTGGCCGGGGCGCTTGCTGCGGTCGCCCTTCGCATCCGTCATGGCGATGCCGAGCGAGAGGTCGCGCGCCTGCACATCGTCGAGATAGGCGAGGAAGCGGGCGTGGCGTTCGCCGCCATGCTCGTCATCGGCTCGCTTTGTGCCCTGGTGCAGCGCGTTCAGCGCGTCATGCGCGAGATAACGCTGGGCGCAGCCGGACTCCCGGCAGAGCAGGCGCACCGCCTCGAGCTTCGTCAGCAGGTCATCCGTGCTGCCATTCACATGCAGCATGCGGTTGGTGACGCGGCCCGAGCCCTGCTGCGTCGCCACCATGCGCTTCTCGTATTCGGGGCGAAGCGCGAAATCATAGGTGACGCCGAGCGCGTTGATGCCCGGTGCCAACAGCGGCTCGTCCGCCACGCTCTTCACCTGCTGGCCATTGACGAAGACGCGCGGCGAAAGTGCGCGCAGCGAGTCGCGATAGGCTTCGGCGGACATGAGCATGGCGGCGTTTCCCTTTGGGCTTGCCGAAAATCTAACGCTGTTCGATTATCCGGGTCAATGAGCGCATCCACCAAGAAGGAACTCGGCCGCCAGCGCATCCTGGATGCCGCGCGGGAGGTCTTTGCCGAGCAGGGCCTGGAGGGGGCGAGCCTGCGCGCCATCGCGGCGCGGGCGGGCTATACGCCGGCCGCGCTCTACTTCCACTTCGACAGCCGCGAGGCGATCTATGCCGAACTGCTGCGCGCCTCGCTGGCCGATCTCACCGCCGCCATCGCCGCCGCCGCGCAGGGGCCGGATGCGTTCCGGCAGGGCGCGCTGGCCTTGTTCGACTTCTATGCCGAGCGGCCACAGGAACTGGCGCTGGGCCTCTATCTCGGCCCCGGCGGGCCGGCGCCGCGCGGGCTGGGGCAGGGGGTGGACCCGGAGCTGAATGCGCTGCTGCTGGCGGCCCTCGCTCCCATCCGGGATGCGGCCGCGGCGGCCTCGGCCGAGCCGGATGCGCTGGTGGCGGAAATCTTCGCCCAGGCCGTCGGCTTGCTGGTGCTTTCCGAAACCCGCCGTTTGCGCTTGTTTGGGCTGCCCGCGCGCGGGCTGATGCAACGCCTGCTGGAGCGCATGCCATGCTGACCCTGGACCGCCGGACCTCGCTGCTGCTGCTGGTGGACCTGCAGGGCAAGCTGCACCCGGCCATCGAGGACGGACCCGCCGTGGCGCGGGAGGCACTGCGCCTGGCGAACCTCGCCAGGCTCTTCGAGGTGCCGGTCTGGGCGACGGAGCATTGCCCGGACCGCATCGGCCCGCTGCTGCCGGAACTGGCCGCGCTGAGCGAGAACACCTTCCATAAGACCAGCTTCGACGCCTGCCGCACGCCCGCCTTCCGCGACGCGCTGCCGCCCGAGCGGACCGACATCGTGATCTGCGGCTATGAGGCGCATATCTGCGTGATGCAGACGGCGCTCGGCCTGCGCGCCCTGGGGCGCCGCGTCTGGGCCGTGCGGGATGCCATGGGCTCGCGCCGGGCGGCGAGCCGGGAGGCCGCTCTGGCCCGGCTGGCGCGCGCCGGCGCCGAGATCATCACCACCGAGATGGCCGGCTTCGAATGGGCGGAGGACGCGACGCACCCCCGCTGGCGTTCCCTGCTGGCCTTGGTGAAGGACCCCGGCTAACAAGAACGGGAATACAAATCCCGGGGGGCGCCGTGACCAAGGGCGACACAATGAAGGGCGACGGTGCGAGCCGGCGTGACATCGCGAATTCCGGCGCTGATCCGCGCCCGCGTTACCGGCAGATCAGCGACGAGTTGCTCGCCCAGATCCGTGGCGGTCAGCACGCCATCGGCAGCATGCTGCCGACCGAGACCGAGCTCTGCGCGCTCTACGGCGCCTCGCGCCACACCATCCGCGAGGCTTTGCGCCTGGTGGAGGAGGCGGGGTTGGTGGCGCGCCGGCAGGGCAGCGGCACGACCGTCATCGCGCATGAGAACCGCGGCCGCTTCGTGCAGGACCTGACCAGCATGGGCGGGCTGCTGCAATACCCGGAAGAGACGCGCCTCACCGTGCTGCGCGCGCGCGAGGTGCCCTCCTCCGAGGTGCCGGGCGTGCCGGAGGGCGAGGCCTGGCTGCGCGTGGAGGGGATCCGCCGCGTGCGCCTCACCACCGCGCCGATCTGCTTCGTCACGCTGCACATCCCGGCCGAGTATGCGGCCGTGATCGAGGAGATCGGCCAGCAGCCGGGCTCCGTCTATGCGATGATCGAGCGGCGCTTCGGGGTGCAGCTCTCTTCGGTCGAGGTGGATCTTTCGGCGGGCGGCGTGCCCGAGGCGCAGGCCGCGCTGCTGGAAGTGGAGCCAGGCGCGCCGGCGCTGATGATCCGCCGGCGCTACCTCGACCAGAATGGCCGCGTCTTCGAGGTTTCGGAGGGCTGCCATCCGGCCCCCCGCTTCACCTATCGCGCGACGCTCAAGCGCGAGGTGTGAGGCCGATCCGCTCGGCCAGCGCCACGATGCGCTGGGCGCGGTCCACGATCGGGTAGTCCACGAAGCGCCCCTCCACCTGGATGGAGGCGAGGCCCTGCGCCTCCGCCTCGGCGAAGGCGGCGATGATGCGGCGCGCGCGCGCCACCTCGGCCTCGGCCGGCGAGTAGGCGGCATTGGCGACGGGCACTTGGTCCGGATGAATGCAGAGCTTGCCCTGGAAGCCCAGCGCCACGCCCCGCGCGCAGGAGGCGGTGAAAGCCTCCATCTCGCGCAGCTCGATCCAGACCGTGTCGATGGGGGCTTCCAGCCCGGCGGCGCGGCTGTGCAGCACCATCTTCTCGCGGGCGCCTTCCAGCACGGTCTCCGCGAGATCCCAGGTGATGCCGAGGTCGAGCGTATAGTCGCCCGCGCCGAAGCTGAAGCGCTTGACGCGGCCGCCGAGGGAGGCGGCGCAGGCGGTGAGCGCGCCGAGGCCCGCCATGCCGCGCGCCGTCTCGATGATCGGCATCACCTCGATGCCGCGAGGGGGCAGGCCGCGCTCGCGCTCCAGGGCTGAGATCAGCCAGTCCACGGCGATGAGCTGGGCCGGGTCCTCAAGCTTGGGCAGCACGAGGCCATCCAGGCGGGGGCCGATCACGGCCTGGATGTCGCCCGGGCAGAACTCCGTATCGAAGGCGTTGACGCGCACGAAGCCGCGGCAGGTGCGGGGGCGGTCGAGCGCCGCGTTCACCAACGCGCGCGCCGCCACCTTGGCCGAGATCGCCACCGCGTCCTCGAGGTCGAGGATGCAGGCATCCGCCCCTGCGGTCAGCACCTTCTCGGCGCGGCGGGCATGGTCGCCGGGGGCGAAGAGGAAGGTGCGGTTCGGGGCGGTCATGCGGCGTCTCCTGCGCGGTTTCCTCGCTGATAGGCGGCGGGGCGTGCCGCGTCCAGATGGATTTGTCCGTATGTTTGACAGGCATGCCGGGACATGCCCATGCTTTCGGAAAAGGGAGACAAACGTCATGGACAGCCTGCCGACCGAGCTTGCCACGCGCACGCCCATTTCCTTGGAGCTGGGCCAATTCGCGACCGCGCTGCGCATGGAGGACATCCCCGCCGATGTGGTGGACCAGGCCAAGCGCCACATGCTGGACAGCCTGGGCATCGCCATCGCGGCCTCCGGCTTCGACTATGCGAAGCGCACCATCGGCGCGATCCATGGCCTGGCGGGGGCGGGCAGCCATCCCGTGATCGGCATGCCCTACCGCCTGCCGCTGCGCGATGCCGTGATGATGAACGGCGCGCTCATCCACGGCCTCGATTATGACGACACGCATTCGGACGCGATCGTCCATGCCTCCTCCAGCACGGTGCCGACGGCGCTTCACATGGCGCGCGAGCATGGTGCCTCCGGCGCCGAGGCGCTGGCCGCCTATATCCTGGGCGTGGAGGGCGCCTCGCGCATCGGCGCCGCCGCGCAGGGCGGCTTCCACCAGGTGGGCTTCCACCCGACCGGCATGGTCGGCGCCTTCGGCTGCGCGCTGACGGCGGGGCGCCTCGCCGGCGCCACGCCCGCGCAGATCGGCGCGGCGCAGGGCATCCTGCTCTCCATGGCGGCGGGTTCCCTGGAATTCCTGGAGGATGGCTCCTGGACCAAGCGCATCCATCCCGGCTGGGCGGGCTTCGCCGCCATCACGGCGACGGCGCTGGCGCGCAATGGCTTCAAGGCGCCACCCGCCGCCTATGAGGGCCGCTTCGGCCTGTTCCGCAGCCATTTGCAGGAGAAGTCGCCCGCCGATCTCTCGCGCTGCACCGAGCGCCTGGGTGAGCTCTGGGAGATGCGGAACAACGCGCTGAAGCCCTATCCCTGCTGCCACTTCAACCATGTGTTCGCCGATGCGGCGCTGGCGCTGCGCGCGGCGCATGGCCTGCGGCCCGAGGACATCAAGCACATCACCGTGCGCATCCATCCGGGCCAGGTGAAGGTGGTGTGCGAGCCGGAAGCGGCGAAGAAGCAGCCGGCCAATTCCTATGACGCGCAGTTCAGTGTGCATTACGCCGTCGCCTCCTGCCTGTTGCGCGGCCGCCTCTCGCTGGACGAGCTGGAGGAAGAGATGATCCGCGATCCGCGCGCGCTCGCCCTCTGTGCCCGCACCAGCTACGAGACGGACGCGACGCTGAACTTCCCGCGCTACTACGGCGGCGAGCTGGTGATCGAGACGATGGATGGCCGCGTGCTGCGCCACCGCGAGGAGATGAACCGCGGCTCGGACGGCAATCCGCTGACCATGGCCGATGTCGAGCGGAAGTTCATGGAAAATGCCGGGCGGCAATTCTCCGCCGCCAAGGCGCGGCGCATCCTCGATCTTGTCATGGGCCTCGATGCGGCGTCCGATGTGATGGCGCTGACGGAAGCGCTCAACGGTTGAGGAAACGAAGTGATGTCACGACGCGGCGAAATGGCCATGGTCGCCTTTCTGCAGGCGCAGAACTGCTCGAACTACCCCGGCTCCTGGCGGCACCCGGAGACCATGCAGGACTTCCTTTCGCCGAAATACTACCAGCGCATCGCCCGTAATCTCGAGGATGGCCGCTTCCACATGGCCTTCTTCGATGATCGCCTGGCCCTGCCCGACATCCTGGGCCGGGACCATGCGCAGGCGATGCAAAACGGCATCCGCGTGGTGAAGCTGGACCTCATCTCGATCCTCACCGCCATGGGCCTCGCCACCGAGAAGCTCGGCCTCGGCGCCACCTATTCCACCACCTATTACGAGCCCTATCACGTGGCCCGCGTCTTCGCGACGCTGGACCACATGCTGGGGGGGCGCGTGGCCTGGAATGTCGTCACCTCGCTGAACGACAGCGAGGCGCACAATATGGGCCGCGCCGAGCACCCCGAGCATGACCTGCGCTATGACCGCGCGGATGAATTCATGGAGATCGTGCTCAGCCACTGGGATGCCTGGGGCGATGACGCGATCATCAATGACCGCGCGTCCGGCGTCTTCGCCGACCCCACCAAGGTCCGGCGGCTGAACCACCAGGGGCGCTGGTACAAGAGCGAGGGCACCTTCACCGTGCCGCGCACGCCGCAGGGAAGGCCCGTACTGATCCAGGCGGGGCAGAGCGGGCGTGGCAAGGCCTTCGCGGCCAATTGGGGTGACCTGATCTTCGTGATCTATCCGAACCTCAAGGCGGGGCAGAAGGTCTATGCCGAGTTCAAGGCGCAGGTCGCCGCCTCGGGACGCGACCCCGCCAAGGTGCGGGTCTGCCCCGCGGTCTATGCCATCATCGGCAACAGCAAGGATGAGGCGGCCGAGAAGCGCGCGCTGATCGAGAGCCTGGCCAAGCCGGTGGACGGGCTCGCCCTGCTCTCCGAGGTGCTGAACTACGACTTCGCCAGCAAGGGCATGGACGAGGCCTTCACCGACGAGGAACTGGCCGGCATCAAGGGGCTGCAGGCCATCCGCGACCGCGTGGTGGCGGGCTCGGGCAAGCAGAACCCGACGCTGCGTGACTTCGTCCAGATCAGCGGCCGCGGCACGATCCGCGAATTCCCCTGCTTCACCGGCACGCCGCAATCGGTCGCCGATGAGATGCAGGAATGGTTCGAGAGCGAGGCCTGTGACGGCTTCGTGCTCGCCGCCACGCATATGCCCGGCGCCTATGAGGATTTCGTGCGCCTCGTCGTGCCCGAATTGCAGCGGCGCGGCGTGTTCCGGCGCGAATTCGCCGGCACCACGCTGCGCGAGAATCTCGGCCTGCCGCGCGCCGCCCCCTTCGATTGGCAAAGGAACCCAGCCGCATGATCCAACGCCGTCACCTGCTCGCCGCGCCCGCCCTGGCGCTGGCCGCGCCCGCCTTCGCGCAAGGCTATCCGACGCGCCCGGTGCGCATCATCGTGCCCTTCCCGCCGGGCAATATGAGCGACCTGATCGCGCGCGTGCTGACGGAGGAGATGCAGACGCGGCACAACGTCCAGATCGTGGTGGACAACCGCGCGGGGGCCACAGGCGCCATCGGCGTGCAGGCGGTGACGAGCGCGCCGCCTGATGGGCACACGCTGCTGCTGACCAGCAACTCGCCCGTCGCGGTGAACCCGGCGGTCACGCCCAACCTGCCCTTCGACGTGCTGCGCGATCTGGCGCCCATGTCGCTGATCGGCTGGACGGGCTTCCTCATCGTGGTGCCGCCCGATCTGCCGGCCAACAACCTGGCCGAGTTGGTGGCGCTGATGCGGGCCAATCCGGGCCGCTACATCGCGGCCAATCCCGGCATGGGGACGGCCGGGCACCTGACGACGGAGATGTTTTCGCGCCTTGCGCGCGTGCCGATGGAGCAGGTGCCCTATCGCGGCTCGGCCCAGGCGCTGCTCGATCTCTCGGCGGGGCGGGTGCATTTCATGATTGATGCGATGACCAGCGCCCAGCCGCAGGTGGTGGGCGGCCGCGTGAAGGCGCTGGCGGTGCTGGCGCAGGCGCGCTCCCCCATCCTGCCGGACGTGCCGAGCATGCGCGAATCGGGCGTGCCCGAGGTGGTGGATTTCCAGAGCCTCGCCTGGGCCGGGCTGTTCGGCCCGGCGGGGACGCCGCCTGCCATCACGCTCTATTGGAATCGAATCTTCAACGAGCTGCTGGCTGACCCTGCCTTCGTGCGTCGCCTCGCCACGCAGAATGTGGAGGCGGCACCACCCGGCGGGCCGGAGCGGCTGGCGGATATCCTGCGCACCGATCTCGGCCGGTGGCAGCAGCTCGTGCGGGACGCGAATATCCGCATCTGACTGCGCAGAGGAATGAAACGCGGAGGGGGGCTTTACGGACCCCTCCGGGCCTCGCTAAACGGCGCCACGGCTGGGGTGTAGCCAAGTGGTAAGGCAGCGGTTTTTGGTACCGCCATTCCTAGGTTCGAATCCTAGCACCCCAACCAGCCCGCCTTATTCCGGCGCGAGCGCCACCCCTGTCCCGATCATCGAATCGCGGGTGACGAGCGCGGCGAGGCGCGCCTCGTCCCATCCTTCCGTGCCTGCGGGGCGGCGCGGGATGACGAGGTAGCGCAGGTCCGCCGTGCTATCCACGACGCGGATGCGCGTCTCCTCCGGCAGGGTCAGCCCGAATTCCGCCAGCACGCCGCGCGGGTCGCGCACGACGCGGGAGCGATAGGCCTTGCTCTTGTACCAGGCGGGCGGCACGCCCAGCAGCATGCGCGGGTAGCAGGAGCACAGCGTGCAGGCGATGACGTGATGCACGCCCTCCTCGTTCTCCAGCGCAATCAGCTCCGGCGCATCGGGGATGGTGATGCCGAGCTTCGCAACAGCGGCCCGGGCGTCGTGCTTCAGCTCCGCGTGGAATGCGGGGTCGGTCCAGGCCTTGGCGATGACGCTGGCGCCAAGCTCCGGCGTGCGGCCCTCCTGCAGCTCGATCTGCCGGGTGATCTGCTCGGCGGTCAGGACGCCCTTCTCGATGAGCAGTTCGCGCAGGGCCCGCTCCAGGATCTGAAATGGGCCGGGCGGGCCCTCGCCATCCTCGATCGGCGCGTGGTCGTGATCATGGTCATGGTCATGGTCATGGTCATGGTCATGATCATGATGATGGTGATGCGGCGTGCTCATGCGGCGGCCTCGCTCTCCAGCCAATCTTCGTAGATGTCGGCCTCGATCTCGTCCTGCGTCGTGCGGCCATCCGGGCCGAGATGCGGGAAGCGGACGCGGTAGAGGAAGAGCTTGGGAAGGCCTGGGCGGTGCTGCGCGAGCTGCGCGGGGTTGTGGAAATGCCCCGCATATTCCAGCACCACGCCGCGATGGCCGCGCAGGTAGAAGGGCGTGCGGCAATGGCCGCTCACGGGCCGGTTGGCGACGCGGACGTGCGTGCCGGGGGCGAAGCGCGGCTCAGGCGGCATCGGCGAGTTCCTTCGTGATGGCGGCCACGCGGGCCTCGATCTCCTCGCGCGTCAGAACCTGCTGCTCGACCAGGAGGTTGGTGATGGCCTGCAGCCAGCGGTCGTAATAGGGCAGGTGGTCGTAGTCCTCCTGCGAGAATTCCTCGATGGCGCGGCGCAGCGCATCGGTCTTGAAGGCGCCGCAGGCCGGGCCGGTCAGCAGCATCAGCATGGCGTCCACGCGCAGTTCGTAGAGGGTGCGCGGATGCTCGGTGCGATCAATCGGGCCGAGGTCGAGGCCGCCGATGTCGTGCATGGCACGCGGACTGGATGATTGCATCGCACGTTCACTGGTCATGCCGGATCCTCCTCGAACAGGATGAGATGCGCCGGGTCAGGGCGCAGATGGACAGTCTCGCCGATGGCGGGTGGCGCCTCCAGCGCGGCAGGCGAGAGGCTCGCCGAAAGCGCCAGGCCCGCTGGTCCCTCGGCATAGAGCGAGGCATGCGCGCCCTTGAAGACGATCTCCGTCACGCACGCGGCGATGCTGCCGGGGCCGGGCGCCGGCAGGATCGCCATGTGCTCGGGCCGGATGCCGAGGCGCACGAGGCCTGGCTTGGCGCCGCCATGGGGGATTTCGGCGCCGCCGGGCAGGCGCAGCGCGCCATCGGCCGTCACCTCGGCCGGGATGAGGTTGGCCTCGCCCAGGAAATCCATCACCGCGCGGCTCTTCGGGCGGGCATAGAGGGTGGCGGGGCGCTCCACTTCACGGATATCGCCCGCGAACATGACGGCGACGCGATCGGCGAGCGAGAGCGCCTCCTCCTGGTCATGCGTGACGATGATGGTGGTGACACCCACCTCGCGATGGATGCGCTTCAGCTCCACCTGCATCGCATCCCGGAGCTTTCGGTCGAGCGCGCCGAGTGGTTCGTCCAGCAGCAGGATGTCGGGCTTGATGACCAGCGCGCGGGCCAACGCCACGCGCTGCCGCTGGCCGCCGGAGAGGCGGGCGGGGTAGCGCTCCGCCATGTCGCTCAGGCGCACGAGGGCAAGGGCTTCGGCCACCTGCTTCGCAATGGAGGCGCGATCCTCGCCCCGCATGCGCAGCCCGTAGCCGATGTTCTGCGCCACCGTCATGTGCGGAAACAGCGCGTAGTCCTGGAAGACGAGGCCGAGGTTGCGCTTATGCGGCGGCAGGCCGAGCACGGAGCGCCCGGCGATGCGGATCTCGCCCGCGCTCACCGGCGTGAAGCCTGCGATGGCGCGCAAGGTCGTCGTCTTGCCGCAGCCCGAGGGCCCCAGCAGCGCCACGCATTCGCCGTCGGCCACATCGAGGCTGACGCCGTGCAGGATGCGGTTGCCGCCGAGCGTCACCTCCACGCGATCGAGCTCAAGCCGGGCCATGCGGTCTCCTCAGCGGGGGATGGAGAGGGAGATGATGCGCCAGCGCCGTTCCGCCAGCAGGATCAGCGCCGCCACCACGGCGACATAGGCGGAAGAGAAGGCGGCAGGCGTCGGGTCGAGATTCTGGCTGATGTAGTTGAACAGCTCGATCGGCAGCGTCGTCAGCTCGCCGCGCACCAGGAAGACGCTGATCGGGTAGTTGTCGAAGCTGATGAGGAAGGCGAAGAGAAAGCCGCTGACCAGCCCCGGCGCCATCTGGGGCAGGGTGACGGTGCGGAAGACCTGCCAGGGCGAGGCGCCGAGCGAGGCGCCGGCTTCCTCGAGCGAGGGGTTGGAGAGGGTGAGGGCGGCGGCCACCGTCCGCACCGGATAGGCGATGACGAGCACGAGGTGGCCGATGACCAGGCTCCACCAGGTGAAGGCCATGCCGAGCAGGATGAAGAACTGGATGAGCGCGATGCCGATGGCGACGATGGGCAGGGCGATGGGCGAGAGCAGCAGGGAGGTCAGCATCGCCTTGCCCGGCAGCGGGCTGCGGACCAGGGCGAGGGCCGCCGCCGCCCCCATGGCGGTGGCCAGCGCCGCGGTGATCAGTCCGATATAGAGGCTCGTGATCGTTGCGTCCCAGATGCGGTTGATTCGGCCGATATTCTCGAACCAGCGCAAGGAGAGGCTCTGCGGCGGAAACTCGATGAAGATCGAGCCGCCGAAGGCGACGACGCCGGTGAAGATCACCGGGAAGACCAGGAAGGCGAGGCCGAGCAAGGCCAGCGTCGCCACCACGATGCGGAAGCCTTTGGCGTCAGGCATGGTGACGGAACACGGCGCGGATCAGCAGCGTATAGGCCAGCAGGATCGCGAAGGTGACGAGGGTCAGCGCCACGATCATGGCCGAGCCGAAGGGGAAGTTCAGCTGCACCAGGAACTGCTCGGCGGCGACCTGGCTGATCATGGCGGTGGCCGGCGAGCCCAGCATGAGGGGTGTGACGAAGGCGCTCATGCAGATGGCGAAGGTCAGCGTGGTGCCGCCGAAGATGCCGGGCATGGACAGCGGCAGCACCGTGCCGAAGAGCGCGCGCCAGGGCCCGGCGCCCAGCGATTGCGCGGCCTCGACGAAGGAGGGCGGGATGCGCGTCAGCGCGCCGTAGATCGGCAGGATCATGAAGGGCAGGGCGTAATGCACCAGCGCCACGATGGTGGCACCCTCGCTGTACACCATGCGCAGCGGTTCATCAGCGATGCCGAGCGCCAGCAGAAGCTGGTTCACCGGCCCCGCATCGGCCAGCGTCACCAGCCAGCCATAGTTGCGCACGATCAGGCTGGAGGCGAGCGAGACGAAGATCGTGATCAGGATCGCCGTGCGCCAGAAGGCCCGCACCTGGAACAGGAACAGCGCGATGGGATAGGCGACGAGCAGCGTCAGCAGCGTCGAGATTGCGGAGATCCGCACCGTCCGCTCCAGCGCGCGCCAGGAGCGGCCGGAATTCCACACGCGGTCATACTGGAAGAGGTGCAGCCCCGCGCGCGGATCCATGTCGTTGGGCGCCGAGCGCAGGCTCTCCTCCACCATGGTGCCGAGCGGGACCAGGTAGAAGGCGATGAGAAAGACCAGCGCGGGTGCCAGCAGCAGAAACCCGGTGAGGCGCGGGGAGGCGCCCTGCATCAGCCGAACACGTTGTTCCAGGCATCGGTGAGGCGGCTGCGCTGCTCGGAGAGGAAGCGCCAGTCGGCATAGAGGATGTTGTCCGGCGGGCCCAGCAGCTCCAGCGTGCGGGGCGAGGGGTTCACATCCTTGTTGGCGGCGCGCGAGTGCAGCACGGTGTCGATCTTGCTCTGGAACTCGCGCGAGAGGCTCATGTTCACGTAGCGCTCGGCCAGTTCCACATTGCGCGCATTCACCGGCATGTTGAGGCCGACGATCTCGCCATGGATGCCCTCGGTCAGCGGCACGGCGGGCTTGATGGGCGCGCCCTGCTCGATGATCGGGTTGATGAAGATGCCGTAGAAGGGCACGAGCGGGATCTGCCCCGATTGCAGCATCTGGATGGCCTGCGGCGCGCCGGTATAGGCGATGGCGCCGTTCTCCTTCAGCCGCGCCAGGTGGCGGATGCCGGCATCGAGGTCACGCTGCGCCTCGGCGAAGGGCTTGCCGGTCGCGATCTGCGCGGCCGTCGTCACCATGCGCACGCCGCTGTTCCAGGTGATGGGCGGAATGGCGACGCGCCGGCGCGAGGAGGGATCCCAGAGCTGCGCCCAGGCGGTGGGCTGCGTCGTCTGCGCGCGGGTGTTGTAGTAGAGCGTATGCACCGCATCGATGACGCCGGCCGAATAGTTGTCGGCCAGCTTGAAGGCGTCGCGCAAGCTCGCCCAGTTGGGGATGTTGGCCGGGTTGTGCGGGCGGAGCAGGCCGGCCTGGGCGGCCGCGAAGACGCCGGCCTCGGAGAACTGCATCAGGTCGGGCGGATTGTCGCGCTGGGTGCGCAGCATGGCCAGCATGTTCGCCGTGACCGATTGCTGCACGTTGATGCGGGCACCCGTCTCGCGCTCGAAGACCGGGTGGAGCTCATCGATCCAGAGGCGGGCGAGGAGGCCCTGGTTCAACACCACGGTCAGCGTGCCGCCGGATTGCGCGCGGCTGGTGACCCAGGGGGCACTCAGCGGCAGCGAGAGGGCGCTGGCGGCAAGGATGGTCCGGCGGGAGGCGATCATGGCGGGCTCCTTCGATGTCCGGACAAGCTGTCGCGGAAGTCACGCGCCTGGTCAAGGGAGTAGCGCGCCGCCGGCGGACCACCATGCTTCGGGCATGGCGCGGGCGGCGGCAATTGCGGCGCCGGGCGTCGCGAAGATGCCGAAACAGGTGGCACCGGAGCCGCTCATCCGCGCCAGCAGGCAGCCGGGCGTGGCGCGCAGCGCGCATAGCACGTCTCCGATGACGGGGCAGAGCGAAAGTGCGGGCGCCTCGAGGTCATTGGTCAGGCGCGCGAGATCGGCGACCATGGCCTCGGCGTCGGGCCATGCGACGGGCAGTTCCGCCAGGGGTGAGAAGCCGCCCTGCCGCGCGCGGAACACGGCGGGCGTTGCCACGGGCACGCGAGGATTGACCAGCAGCAGCCCGCATTCCGGCAAGGCGGGGCCAGGTGTGATCACCTCGCCGATGCCCTGCATGCGGGCGGGGCGAGAGGCGACGCAGACCGGGATGTCAGCCCCCAGCGGTGCTGCGATCCGCGCGAGCGCCGCTTCGCCCAGCTCGCAGCGCCAGAGGCGGTTGAGCAGCCGCAGCGCCGCGGCCGCATCGGCCGAGCCGCCGCCGATGCCGGAGGCCACAGGAAGATGCTTCTCCAGATGCAGCGTGGCCCCCGCCGTGACCTGCGCCTCGGCTGCCAATGCGCGCGCCGCGCGCAACACCAGGTTGTCGGGCTCCGCGGCGAGGCTCTCGCCGAAGGGACCTGCCAGTGTGAGGCTCAGGGCCTCGGCCCGCGTGGCGGTCAGCGTGTCGGCGGCTGGACCGAATACGGCGAGGCTGTCGAGCAGGTGGTAGCCGTCGGCCCGCCGGCCGGTCACATGCAGGAACAGGTTCACCTTGGCCGGGGCGGCCTCCGTCAGGGCGGCCATGTCAGCGCCGCGCGGGCCGGGGCAGGCCGCCGTCGATCTTGCTGCGCAGGCGCTGCGCCTCCGCGGGTTCCGGGTCCATGGTGAGCGCCCGCTGCCATTGGAAGCGCGCCTCGCGTTCACGCCCCGCGGCCCAGTAGACGTCGCCCAGATGGTCGTTGATCGTGGCGTTGCGCGGCTCCAGCTCGACCGCGCGCTCCAGTTGCGCGATGGCTGCCTGGATCTGGCCCATGCGGAACAGCACCCAGCCCAGGCTGTCGGCAATGTTGCCATCTTGCGGGCGCTGCGCCGCCGCGCCCTCCAGCATCGCCTTCGCGCGTTCGAGGTTCACGCCCATGTCGGCCCAGGTATAGGCGAGGTAGTTCAGCACGAAGGGCTGGTCCGGCGAGAGCGCCAGCGCCTGCAGCAAATCCTGCTCGGCCGCCGGCCAATTGCCCGAGCGTTCGCGCGCGATGCCACGAGCATAGAAGAGCGGCCAGTCGGAGGGCCGGATGGGCTCGCTGCGGGCGATGGCGCCGTCATAGGCCCGCGCCGCCTCGGCGAACTGGCCACGCCGGCGCTGCAGATCACCCAGCCGGGTGAGCGGTTGCGGCACGCTGGGCAGCGCCTCCGCCTGGCGGCGCAGCAGGGCCTCCGCCTCGTCCGACCGGCCAAGGCGGTCGAGCAGGACGGCCTGGCGCAGCTGGGCGGCGCCGTAGAGCGGGTCGCCCTCCGGCACCAGCAGCAGCGCCTCGCGCGCGGCATCCAGGCGCTCGCCCTCGGTCAGCGTATCAGCGAGCAGCATCAGGGCGGGGGCGAAATTCGGGCGCAGCCGCAGGGCGAGGCGCGCCATCACCGTCGCCATCTCCTCCAGGCCCTGGCCACGCAGCGCGCTGCCCAGCGCCACATAGGCTTCGGCAATGCCATCGGCCGGGCCTTCGATGGCCCGCTGGGTGAGCACGATCCGCCGCGCGGGCGGCAGCACGGCCAAAGCGAGGTCGTCGCTCGATCCGGCCAGCTGATCGAGCAGGCGCGCCGCCTCGGCCGGGCGGCCCGCGCGCTCCAGGATGCCGGCGGAGAGCATGGCGAGGCGCAGCGTGGGATCGGGCTGGTCGGCGAGGGCGAGGCGCACGAAGCGCTCCGCCTCGCGCGGGCGGTTCGCGGCATCCGCGATCAGCGCCCCGTGCAGCGCGTTCAGCGCCCGGAAGCGGCCCTGTTCGGCCAGCGGCCGCAAGGTGGTCAGCGCCTGATCCGTCTGGCCGCGTCCGGCTTGGCTCCAGGCCAGCAGCACGGGCTGCAGCGCCGCGACCGGCCCCTGGCGGTGCAGGTTGCGCGCCCGCGCCTCCGCCCCCGCCCAGCGCCCGGCCGCGACGTCGGCGCCGAACAGAACGAGCTGCGCCGAGGCATTGTCCGGCAGGCGGCGCGCGAGGCGCAGCGCATCGGGGCGCCCATCCATCAGGCTCGCGATGAAGGCACGCTGAATCAGATCTGGCTGGTCGGGATCGGCCCTCAGCGCGGCGAGCAGGCTGTCGGCGGCCGTCCTCGTGTCCATCTCCTCGCCGGCGAAGCGCCCGACCAGGTAATTGCCGAAGACGGTGCCGCTGGCTGCGATCTCGCCCCGCGTCGGCGCCGAGCGCCCGCCGCGGTCCACGACATTGGGCCCGCCCGCCGCGCAGGCGGCAAGCAGGGTCAGGCCCAGGAGCATGAGCCGGGGGGGCAGGCGTCTCTCGCGCATGCGATCTATGTAGGCATGCGGGGGGGCGACGCACCATGGGGCGTGGTCTGTTCCCCACAGTTGGACGCCACAATGTGACTTTTCCGCATCGGTCCCGCCACAGGGCCGCTTGAACCCCGCGCTCAGCCGTGCCCTCATTCCCCCAGGCAAGGCCAGGAAGGAGAGACCGGCATGTTCAACCGCCGTCATGTTCTGGGGGGAGGTGCGGCGCTCGCCCTCTCCGGGGGTGCCGCGCTGGCCCAGGGCCAGACGCTCAAGGTCGGCTCCACGCCGACCGGCATTCCCTTCACCTTCCTGGACACCAGCCGCAACACCATCACCGGCTTCATGGTGGAGCTGATCACCGAGATCGGCCGCCGCCAGGGCTTCGCGGTGGATGTGCAGGCGACGCCCTTCGCGGCGCTCATCGCCTCGCTCACCTCCTCCCGCATTGACCTCATCGCGGCGGCTATGCTGGCCACGCCCGCGCGGCGCGAACAGATCGACTTCTCCGACCCGGTCTATGCCTATGGAGAGGGTGTGGCGGTGCGCGAGGGCGAGCAGCGCCCCTGGCGCACGCTGGCCGACATGCGCGGCGTGGCGGCCGGCGCGCAGATCGGCACCGTCTATATCGAGCCGCTGCGCGCGGCGGGCCTGGATGTCCGCACTTATGACAGCGTGGCCGACATCATGCGCGACGTCTCGCTCGGCCGCATCGCGGCGGGCTTCGGCGATGCGCCCATCGTCTCCTACCAGATCGCGCAGGGCACCTTCCGCGGCGTGCGGCTGCTGCCGGAATATCGCCCCTCCATTGTCGGCAGCATCGCCATCGGCACCCGCAAGGGCGATCCGGTGATGGCGCGCATCAATGCCGGCCTCGCCAGCATGAAGTCCGATGGCGCCTTCGCCGCGCTGGTCACCAAGTGGAACCTGCCGCCCTCGGCCGCGTGAGCGGCGCTTGACCTGGTCGGGATTTCTGAGGGACGGGCAGCAATTCCTGCCCATCCTGCTGCAGGGCGTCTGGGTGACGATCGCCGTCACCCTCTGCGCATTGCTGCTCTCCACCGCGCTCGGCATCGTCTGGGCGCTGATGCGCACCTCGGGCAAGCGCTGGCTGGAATGGCCGGCAATGCTCTTCACCAACACGATCCGCGGCATCCCGATCCTGGTGCAGCTCTTCTACATCTACTTCGTGCTGCCCGAGCTGGGCGTGGACCTCAACGCCTTCCAGGCTGGCGTCATCGGCCTCGGCGTCGCCTACTCCGCCTATATGGGCGAGGTGTTCCGCGCGGGCATCCTCGCCGTGGATGCCGGCACCATCGAGGCGGCGGAGAGCCTGGGCATGAGCCGCGCGCGCATCCTGACGCGCGTGGTGCTGCCGCAGGCGGTGCGGATCGTGCTGCCGCCCTATGGCAACAACCTCATCATGCTGCTGAAGGACAGCTCCCAGGCCAGCGTCATCACCGTGGCGGAGCTTTCGACGCAGGCGCGGCTCATCGCCTCCTCCACCTTCAAGAACCAGGAGGTCTGGACCATGGCGGCGCTGTTGTATCTCTGCCTGTCCATCCCGCTCATCATCCTGGTGGCGCGGCTCGAGAAGCGGTTCGGCCGGCGATGATCGAGATCGAGCGCCTGCAGAAATCCTTCGGCACGAACCGGGTGCTGGACGGGATCTCATTGAGCATCCGCCAGGGTCAGGTGGTGTGCATCATCGGCCCCTCGGGCTCTGGCAAGTCCACGCTGCTGCGCTGCGTGAACGGGCTCGAATCCTACGAGGGCGGCGAGGTGCGCGTGCTGGGGAAGCGCGTGGATCGCAACAGCCCCGAGATCCGCGCCACGCGCCAGCAGGTGACGATGGTGTTCCAGCGCTTCAACCTCTTTCCGCACCGCACCGCGCTCGAGAACGTGACCGAGGGTCCGATCTACGCCGCCGGCGAGGACCGCGCCGCGGCCGAGAAGCATGCGCGCGAATTGCTGGCGCGTGTCGGGCTGACGGGCAAGGAAAGTGCCTACCCCTCGCAGCTTTCGGGCGGTCAGCAGCAGCGCGTCGCCATTGCCCGGGCCCTCGCCATGCGGCCCAAGGCCGTGCTCTTCGACGAGCCGACCAGCGCGCTCGACCCGGAACTGGTGGGCGAGGTGCTGACCGTGATGCGCGACCTGGCGCGGGAGGGCATGACCATGGCCGTGGTCACGCATGAGATGGGCTTCGCGCGCGAAGTGGCGGACCACGTCGTCTTCATGGACAAGGGCCGTGTCGTCGAGCAAGGCCCGCCTGCCGAACTGCTGACCGCGCCGCGCGAGCCGCGCACGCAGGATTTCCTGCGCCGCGTGCTGCGCCCCCTGGAGTAGCCCATGCTGCCGCCGAGCCTTTATGCCGAGACCGCCATCCCCGCGATGCCCACGCCGCCGCTCACGGGCGAGACGCGGGCGGAAGTCTGCGTCATCGGCGGCGGCTTCACCGGCCTCTCCTGCGCGCTGCATTTGGCCGAGGCCGGGCGCGACGTGGTGCTGATCGAGGCACAGGAGCCGGGCTGGGGCGCCTCGGGCCGCAATGGCGGCCAGGTGAATCCCGGGCTGAAGCCCGACCCGGACCAGGTGATCGCCGATCATGGCGAGGATCTGGGCGGCCGCATGCTCGAGCTCTCCTACGGCGCGCCCGATGCCGTCTTCGAGCTGATCCGCCGCCACCAGATCCAGTGCGAGGCGCGGCAGGAGGGCACCATCCGCGCCGCCATTGACGCGAACAACGCCGAGGCCGTGCGCCGCACCGCCGAGCAATGCGCGAAGCGCGGCTGGCCGGTGGAATACCTGGACGCGGCGGCCATCGCGAAGCGGACCGGCACCGACCGCTATGCGGGCGCCATGCTCGACCGGCGCGGCGGCGATGTGCAGCCGCTCTCCTATGCGCGCGGCCTCGCGCGCGCCGCGATGCAGGCGGGCGCGCGCGTGCATGGCGGCACACCCGCCACCTCGCTTGCACAGGCGGATGCTGCATGGCGCGTCACGACGCCGGGCGGCGCCATCATCGCCGCGCATGTGGTGCTGGCCACCAATGGCTATACCGGCGATCTCTGGCCCGGCCTCAGGCAGAGCGTGGTGCCGGTCTTCAGCTCCATCGCCGCGACGGCGCCGCTGGACGAGGCGGTGGCGCGGAAGATCATGCCGCTGCGCGCCTCGCTCTACGAGGCCGGGAACATCACCGTCTATTACCGGCTGGACCAGAAGAACCGCCTGCTGATGGGCGGCCGCGGCCCGCAGCGGCCGATCACCGACACGCAGCCCATCCAGTATCTGAAGGACTATGCCGAGCGCCTCTGGCCCGAGATCAAGGGTGTGGCCTGGACCCATGGCTGGAACGGGCAGCTGGCGATGACGAAGGACCATTACCCGCATCTGCACGAGCCCGCGCCGGGGCTGCTCGCCGGCCTCGGCTACAATGGCCGCGGTGTCGCCATGGGCACGGCCATGGGGCGGCAATTGGCGCGGCGCATCCTGGGCGAGCGGGTGGACATGCCTGTCACCCCCATCCGCCCCATCGCCTTCCACCGCTTCTGGCGCATCGGCGTCGCGGCCAAGGTCATGGAGGGCCGGTTGCGCGACCGGCTGGGGCTGTGACCGGCCATGCGTGACGTGCTCCGCCGCACCCTCCTCGCCACGCCCTTCGCCACGCCGGCGCTCGCGCAATCCTGGGCGCCGACGCGGCCCATCCGCATGATCGTGCCCTTCGTCGCCGGCGGCAGCACGGATGTGGCCGCCCGCATCCTCGCCGAGCCGATGGGCGAGCGGCTGGGCCAGCCTGTCATCGTCGAGAATCGCGGCGGCTCCGGCGGGAATATCGGCGGCGAGATGGTGGCCCGCGCCGCCCCCGACGGCCACACGCTGCTGATGGGCGTGACCGGGCTGCTCAGCACCAATGTCCACATCTACCGCAACATGGGCTTCAACCCGGCGCGGGACCTCGCGCCCGTTGGCATGGCCTATACGAGCGACATGGTGATCGTCGTGCCGCCCTCGCTGCCGGTGCGCGATCTCGCGGAATTCGTGGCGCTGGCCAAGGCGCGGCCGGGGCAGCTCTCCTTCGGCTCCTCCGGCCATGGCGCCTCGACCCACACGGCGGCCGAATTGTTCCGCCTGGCCGCGGGGATCGACATGCTGCACGTGCCCTATCGCGGCTCGGGCGGCGCCATGGCGGACCTCATGTCGGGCACCATCCAGATGATGCTGGTGCAGATCGCCGCCACCGTCGGGCCCGTGCGGGAGGGGCGTCTGCGCGCGCTCGCCGCCACCGGCCCGCGCCGCCACCCGCTGATGCCCGATGTGCCGACGCTCGCCGAGCAGGGCTACCCCCAGGCCACCGCCACCTCCTGGGGCGCGGTGATGACGACCGGCGGCACGCCGCCCGCCGCCGTGCTGCGCCTCTCCGAGGCCCTGCGCGCGGCATTGGCCAACCCGGCTGCCATGCAGCGCATGACCGGCGCCGGCGTGGACCCCGAGGCGAGCACGCCGGAGGAGGCCGGCGCCTTCATTGCCCGGGAGTCGGAAAAATGGGGCCGCGTGGTGCGCGAGGCGCGCATCACAGTGGATTAGCGCGGCGGGAATCCACCCCGGCGCGGTTTCTCGCCCAACCCCGGTTTCGGACAAATTCCCCCTCGGCCCCGGCCCGGTCGGCAGGGGTGAGGAGAGGGCGGGGGCATTGGTCACGGCATCATGATAGGAAAATAATGCCAAAGATGGAAGCTGAAACCTTCCCGTCTTTTCCCGCCCGCCTCATTCGTGGCATGCAGGGCGTGGGGAATACGCCAGCGCGGCCCGGATCAGGGGGCATGTGCGCTGCGGGTCTTGTTGGTGGATGGCGAGCCTGAGCGCGCGGAAGCGGTGCGCCTGGGCCTGGAAGCGGCGGGTTGTGCCGTCGTGGCGATCGCGCCCGACGTGGCGGACCTGACGGCGCGCGTGCGCGCGAGCCAGGCCGATGTCATCGTCTGCGACCTGGACGACCCATCCCGCGACGCCCTCGAATCCATGCGCGCCCTGAACCGGGACGAACCCCGCCCCGTCGTCCTCTTCGCCGAGCGCGGCGCGCCCGAGCAGATCGAGGCGGCACTGGAGGCAGGCGTCGCCGCCTATGTCGTCGAAGGCCTGGCCCCGGCGCGGGTGCGCCCGGTGCTGGAGGTCGCGATCCGGCGCTTCCGCGCGCATGAGGCGCTGCGCGCCCAGCTCGCCGAGGCGCGCGCGACGCTCGAGGAGCGCGACCAGATCGCCGCCGCGAAGCGCCGCCTGATGCGGGATGAGGGCCTCTCGGAGCCTGAGGCGCATCGGCGCCTGCAGCGCATGGCGATGGAGCGGCGGCTGAAGCTCGGACCCATGGCAGCGGCCTATTTGAACAAAAAACCGGCAATTCAGATCGAATAGAGGCTATTCGATTCCTTTCGCCTAAGGGTCGTGCATTTTTTCGCTTGCGCCCCGCCCGCGCCCCGGATACGAGCCTCCTCACGGGCGGGATGCAATGGCGCATCCCAGGCAAGCCCAACCCTCCTCCCGGTGGCCCATGACGGTCCGCCCGATGCGTGGATCACCCGCTTGCCCTCGCTCGGCGTCGCCTCCCCCCGCATCCGCCCGGCCGCCCGCGTCATGCGCCTGGGCTTCGTGCCGCTGTTCGACGCGGCGCCGCTGCTGGTCGCCGAGGCGCTGGGTCTCTTCGAGGCGGTCGGGCTCCGCGTGGCGCTCTCGCCCGAAGGGTCCTGGGCCGCGATCCGGGACAAGCTGGCCTTCTCCGCGCTGGATGGCGCGCATCTGCTCGCCCCCATGCCCATCGCGCTGGCGGCCGGCCTCGGCGGTGTCGAGGCGCGGCTGCAGGTGGCCTGCGGCCTCTCGCGCAATGGCAACGGCATCACCCTTTCCAACGAACTCGCGGGGGGCGACCTCGCGGCCAAGCTGAAGGCGCGGCGTGGACCGGCCACGCTGGCCGTGGTCTTCCCCTTCTCCTCGCACAACTACCTGCTGCGCCGCTGGCTCCTGGCGCAGGGGATCGATCCGGAGCGCGATGTGCGCCTCACCGCCGTGCCGCCGCCGCGCATGGCGCACCGGCTGGCGGCCGGCGAGATTGACGGGTTCTGCGTCGGTGCGCCCTGGGGGGCGGCGGCCGAGGCGATGGGGGCGGGCCAGGTCGTTGCCGGCACGGCGGAGATCTGGCCCGAGCACCCCGAGAAGCTCTTCGCCTTCAGCACGGAATACCTGGCCACGCATCGCGAGCAGGCGGTCGCCGCCACCGCGGCCATCATCGCCGCGGCGCGCTGGCTGGAAGATCCGGCGAACCGCGTGCAGGCCATCTCCATCATGGCCGGCCGCGCGCTGTGGCAACTCAGCCCCGCCACCATCGAGAGCGCCTTCGACGCGACGCACCGCATCCGCTTCCGCGCCGCCACCCTGCCGCGCCGCGAGGAAGCGGCGCTCTGGCTCTCCGCGATGCGCGAGGCCGGGCACATGCCGGACAGCATCCCGGACGCCCAGGCCCTTTCCCCCTTCAACGACGGGCTGTGGCGCGATGCCGCCGCCCGCCTGAACGAACCCGAGCCCCTTCTGGAGACCACCGCATGAGCCTCACTCGCCGCAACGCCGTCGCCGGCACCGCCGCCCTTCTTGCCGCCGCGAAAGCGGTGAGCGGCGCTGGCGTGCATGCCCAGGGCAGCACCACGCCGGAGGTGCGCAAGGCCGTCTTCGGCTTCATCGCGCTGACCGATGCGGCGCCGCTCATCATCGCCAAGGAGAAGGGCTTCTTCACCAAGCACGGCATGCCGGATGTGGAGGTGAACCGCCAGGCGAGCTGGGGGGCGACGCGCGACAACCTGGTGCTGGGCGGCGGGCGCGGCGGCATTGACGGCGCCCATCTGCTGACGCCCATGGCCTACCTCATCCATATGGGCCGCATCGTGCAGAACAACCAGCCGGTGCCCATGGCGCTGCTGGCCCGCCTCAACACCAACGGCCAGGCGATCAGCGTGGCGGCCAAGCACATGGCGCTCGGCGCGCGGCTCGATGCCTCGCCGCTGCGCCGCGCGCTGAACAGCGACAGCAAGGTCGCCATGACCTTCCGTGGCGGCACGCATGACATGTGGATCCGCTATTGGCTCGCCGCCGCCGGCATCGATCCGGAGCGCGACGTCTCGACCATCGTCGTTCCCCCGCCGCAGATGGTGGCCAATATGCGCGTCGGCACCATGGACGCCTTCTGCGTGGGCGAGCCCTGGAACGCGCAGCTCGTCACCCAGCGCCTGGGCTACACGGCGCTCGTCACCGGCGAGTTCTGGAAGGACCATCCGGAGAAGTGCCTGGCGCTGCGCGCGGACTTCGTGCAGCAGAACCCGCGCGCGACCGAGGCGCTGACGGCCGCCGTGATCGAGGCCGCGCGCTGGTGCGACACGCCCGCCAACAAGCAGGAGATGTGCGAGATCCTGGGCCGCCGCGCCTGGTTCAACGTGCCGGTGGGCGACATCATCGGCCGCATGCGCGGCGAGGTGGATTACGGCGATGGCCGAACCACCACCAATCTTGACCTCACCATGAAGTTCTGGCGCGACCACGCGAGCTACCCCTTCCGCAGCCATGACCTCTGGTTCCTCACCGAGAATCAGCGCTGGGGCATCCTGCCCGAGGGGCTGGAGACCGCGCCGCTCATCGCGCAGGTGAACCGCGAGGACATCTGGCGCGCCGCCGCCGCCCGTGCCGGCGTGCCTCATGGCGAGACGCCCAGCGGCACCTCGCGCGGGCGTGAGACCTTCTTCGACGGCAAGGTGTTCGACCCGGAGAATCCGGCGGCCTATCTGGCCTCGCTGTCCATCAAGAAGCTCTCGGCGGCCTGATCCATGAACGCGATCACGCCCCCCGCCGTCACCGCCACCGCGCCGCTCGCCACCCCGGCCGCGGCACCGGCCCCCAAAGCCTCCGCCCTGATGCGCCGCGTGAGCGAGACGCTGGGCGTCGTGATCCCGCCGCTGCTGGTCGTGGCCGGGTTGTTCCTGCTCTGGGAATGGCTCTGCTCCGGCCCGGGCGCCACGCTGCCGCCGCCCTCGCGCGTCTGGAACGATGCGCGGGAGCTGATCCTCAACCCCTTCTATGACCGGGGCGGGCTGGACAAGGGCCTCGGCCTGCATCTGGCCGCCAGCCTGCAGCGCGTGGCGCTGGGCTTCGCGCTGGCCGTGGTGGTGGGCGTGGGCCTCGGCATGCTGGTGGGCTCCTCCAAGCTCGCCATGCGTGGCCTCGATCCGATCTTCCAGGTGCTGCGCACCGTGCCGCCGCTCGCCTGGCTGCCGCTCTCGCTGGCCGCCTTCCGCGAGGCGCAGCCCTCCGCGATCTTCGTGATCTTCATCACCGCGGTCTGGCCCATCATCATCAACACCGCCGTCGGCGTGCGCAACGTGCCGGCGGATTACCGCAACGTGGCGCGCGTCATCCGCCTGCGGCCGCATGAGTGGTTCCTGCGCATCGTCGTGCCGGCGGCCGCGCCCTACATCTTCACGGGGCTTCGCATCGGCGTGGGTCTCTCCTGGCTCGCCATCATCGCGGCCGAGATGCTGATCGGCGGTGTGGGCATCGGCTTCTTCATCTGGGATGCGTGGAACAGCTCCAACCTCTCGGACATCATCGTGGCGCTGATCTATGTCGGGCTCGTCGGCTTCGTGCTCGACCGGATCATGGCCTTCGCCGGCCGCGCGGTGACGCGCGGCACCACGGAACAGTGAAGGGGCGCACGCCATGAACCGCAGCTTCCTCGAAATCTCCCGCCTCTCGGTCCGCTTCGGGCCGACGGCGCCCCTCGTGCTGAACAGCATCGATCTCAAGGTGGAGCAGGGCCAATACGTCGCCGTGATCGGCCATTCGGGCTGCGGCAAATCCACCCTGCTGAACGTCGTGGCCGGGCTGCTGCCCGCCACCTTGGGCGGCGTGCTGCTGGAAGGCAGCGAGGTGACGGAGCCCGGCCCCGATCGCGCCGTGGTGTTCCAGAACCATTCGCTGCTGCCCTGGCTCACGGTCTATGAGAATGTGAAGCTCGCGGTGGACCGCACCGTCGGGCGCAGCATGTCCCGTGCGCAGCGCCATGACTGGACCATGGAGAACCTCGCCCTGGTCCGCATGGAGGCGCATGCGGCGAAGCGCCCGGCCGAGATCTCGGGCGGCATGAAGCAGCGCGTCGGCATCGCCCGGGCGCTCGCCATGAAGCCCAAGGTGCTGCTGCTGGACGAGCCCTTCGGCGCGCTGGATGCGCTGACGCGCGCGCACCTCCAGGACCAGGTGATGGCGATCCATGCGCGGCTCGGCACCACCATCATGATGATCACGCATGACGTGGATGAGGCGGTGCTGCTGTCGGACCGCATCGTGATGATGACGAACGGCCCCAACGCCACGATCGGCGAGGTGCTGGATGTGGATCTGCCCCGCCCGCGCGACCGGCTGGCGCTGGCCTCCGAGCCGCGCTTCCTGGCGGCGCGGGAGGCGGTGCTGCGCTTCCTGCATGAGCGCCACGCGCTGCCGGCCGCGGCGTGAGCCAGCGCGTCCTCGTCATCGGCGCGGGGCCTGCGGGCACGCGCTGCGCGATACGCGCCGCGGCGCAGGGCGCGCAGGTCACGCTCTGCGGGGCGGAGGCGGCGCTGCCCTATGACCGGGTGGCGCTCTCCTCGCTGCTGGCGGGCGAGAAGACGCTTCCCGACCTGATCCCGCATGATTTGCGCGGCCTACACGCGCAGGGCGTGGCCTTTCGGCCCGCGACGCCGGTCGTTGCGCTGGATCGTGCGGCGGGCGCGGCGGTCACCGCGCGCGGCGAGCGCATCGCCTATGACCGCGCGGTGATCGCGACCGGTTCGCGCGCCATCCGCCTGCCTGTGCCCGGCGCGGATCTGCCCGGCGTGCTCACCTATCGCACGCTGGATGATGTGCGCGCCATGCTGCGCGCGGCGCGGGGCGGTGGTGCAGCGGTGGTGGTGGGCGGCGGCCTGCTCGGCCTGGAAGCCGCGGCGGGCCTCGCCCAGCGCGGCATGAAGGTGACCGTGCTGCACCCCGTGGAATGGCCGATGGAACGTCAGCTCGATGCCGGTGCCGGCGGCCTGCTCACGCGCCGCATGGGCCAGCGCGGCATCCGCTTCGCCATGCCCGCGCAACTCGCCGCCATCGAGGGCGAGGGGCGCGTGACCGGCGTGGTGCTGGCGGATGGCAAGCGCCTCCCGGCCAGCATCGTCGTCATGGCCGTCGGAATCCGGCCCGACACCGCGCTCGCCGCCGCTTCTGGCCTGGCCACCGGGCGCGGCATCCAGGTGGATGCGGCGATGCGCAGCAACGATCCCGCCATTCTCGCCATCGGCGAATGCGCGGAGCTGGAGGGCCGCACCATCGGCCTGGTCGCTCCCGCGCTCGAGCAGGCGGAGATTGCCGCCGCGACGCTCTCCGGCCAGTCCGCCCATTACGCGCCACGCGCCGATGCAGCGGCGCTGAAGGTCTCCGGCACCGCCGTCTGGTCCGCCGGCGAGATCGCGGGCGAGGGCGTCACGCTGCGCGATGAGGAAGAGGACCGCTATCGCCGCCTCTTCCTGCGCGAGGACCGGCTGGTGGGCGCCGTCCTTTATGGCGACGTCAGTGACAGCGGCTTCTACCTGAACCTCATCGCCTCCGGCCGACGGATCGGCCGCCATGCGGCGGCGCTGGCGCTTGGCCCGGCATATGCTCAGGAACTCGCGTGATGGACGGCCCCGGCTTCTCGCCCGAGCAGCAGAACTACCTCAAGGGCTTCATGGCCGGCGTCGAGGCACGCCGTGGCGCGCTGGCGCCCGGAGGAAACGGCGCGCTGGCCCCCGCGGGCGGCAACGGCACCGCGCCCGCCGATGCGTTGCGCGCCGCGCAGGACGCGACCATCGCCAAGGGCGGCAAGCTCGTGCCCCAGGAAGAGGCGAAGCGCGAGAAGCACCCGCTCGACCGCTGGAGCGAGATCACCGCCCGCGCCGAGGCGGGCCAATTCCCGAAGCCCATCGACGATTTCATCGGCCGCTTCCACGGGCTCTTCTTCGTGGGTCCGGCGCAGGATGCCTTCATGTGCCGCCTGCGCATCCCGGGCGGCATCCTGACCGCGCATCAGGCGCGCGAGGTCGCCGCCATCGCCGAGGAATGCGGCGGCGGCTTCATCGACGTCACCACGCGCGCGAACCTGCAGATCCGCCTGATCCCGGCCGCGAAAGGGCCGGAGGTGGTGATGCGCCTCGGCGAGATCGGCCTGCTGCCGCGCGGCACGGGGGCGGACAATATCCGCAACATCACCGCCTCGCCCACCGTCGGCATCGATCCGAATGAATGGGTGGATACGCGTCCCATCGTCCGCGCCCTGCACCATCACATCCTGAACACGCGCGACCTCTTCGGGCTGCCGCGCAAGTTCAACATCAGCCTGGATGGCGGTGGTTCCATCGCCGTGCTGGAGGAGACGAACGACATTGCGCTCAGCGTGGTGCGGGTGAATGGCGAGTATCGCTTCCGCCTCGGCCTCGGCGGCATCACCGGCCACCAGGACCTGGCGACACCTTCCGATGTCGCGGTGCTGCCCAGTGAGGTGGTGAAGCTCTGCGACGCCATCCTGCGCGTCTTCATCGCCCATGGTGACCGGACGGACCGCAAGAAGGCGCGGCTGAAATATCTGCTCGACGCCTGGGGCCATGCGCGCTTCCTGAGCGAGGTCGAGGCTGTGCTGGGCGCGCCCCTGCCGCGCTTCGACGTGGCGGCGATGGAGCGCCCGCCCGCGCCGGATCGCCTCGCGCATGTCGGCGTGCATCCGCAGCGGCAGGAGGGCCGCTCCTGGCTTGGCGTCGTCGTGCCGGCGGCGCGCCTCTCCGCCGAGCAGCTGCGTGGCCTCGCCCGCGTGGCCGAGCGGTCCGGGAATGGTGAGTTGCGCCTCACCGTCTGGCAGAACCTGCTCATCCCGCATGTGGCTGATGTGACGGGCGCGCAGGCGGCGCTGGCCGAGCTTGGCCTCTCGACGGATGCGAATGCCATCCGCGCCGGCCTCGTCGCCTGCACGGGCTCGGCCGGGTGCAAATTCGCCGCCGCCGACACCAAGCGAAACGGCCTGGAGATAGCGTCCTTCCTGGAGGAGCGGATCACGCTGGACACGCCGCTCAACATCCACCTCACCGGCTGTCACCATTCCTGCGCGCAGCATTTCATCGCCGATATCGGCCTGCTCGGCGCGAAGGTGGAGCAGGGCGATGACGTCCTTCCCGGCTACGACATCCACCTCGGCGGCGGTGCGGCGCAGGAGGCGCGGATCGGCCGCCTCATCCGCCCCAAGGTGCAGGCCGGGGCGGTTGCGCCGCTGCTGCTGAACATCCTGCAGCACTGGCAGCAGGAACGCGCGCCGGGCGAGAGCTTCCGCGACTTCTGCGCCCGCCACGCCGAGGACGAGCTGAACGGAATGCTGGAAGCATGAACGTCATCGCCCAGAATTTCGGCCCCGCCCCGGTGCCGCTCATTCCCGATTCCGCGCCCTTCACGGCCGAGCAGCGCGCCTGGCTGAACGGCTTCCTCGCCGGCCTCTATGGCGGCGCGGAGCAGCCTGGCCTCTCCGCGGCCCCGCCACCGCCGGCCGAGGATTTCCCCTGGCACGACCCGGCGCTGGAGCTCGACGAACGCCTGTCGCTGGCCGAGGGCCGCAGCCTGCCGCGCCGCCTGATGGCCGCCATGGCGCAGCTCGATTGCGGCCAATGCGGCTATCTGTGCCAGACCTATGCCGAAGCCCTGGCTGAGGGCCGCGAGACCTCCACAGCGCTGTGCCAGCCCGGCGGCAAGGTGACACGCGATGCGGTGAAGCGCCTCATGGCCGATGTGAAGGTGGCGCCCGCTGCAGCACCCGTCGCGGTGAAGCCGCGCGGCGAGACGGCGCGGCTGCTCGCCTCCGAGCGCCTGACGGGCGAGGGCAGTGGCAAGGATGTCCGCCGCATCGTGCTCGACCTCAGCGGAACGACGGTGAGCTATGAGCCGGGCGACTCGCTCGGCGTCGTCGTCCACAACGATCCGGAGCTGGTCGAGGCCTGCCTCACGCGGCTGAACGCGGCGGGCGATGTGGCCCTGCGCGAGGCCCTCTCCACCGAGCGCGACATCGCCCGCCCGCTGGACCGGACGCTCGATCTCCTGGCCGGCGCCGCGCGCGACCCACGCGAGGGCGCGGCCCTGCGCCGCCTCGCCGATGGCGAAGAAGGCGCGGAACCCTCCGATGCCGACCTGCTGGACCTGCTCGACGCCTTCCCCTCCGCCCGCCCGCCCGTGGCGGATCTCATCGCCTCGCTGCCGACGCTCAAGCCGCGGCTCTATTCCATCGCCTCCTCGCCGCGCGCCACGCCGGGGCGCGTGGAGCTTTGCGTCGGCGTGGTGCGAGACACACGGCGGGGCCGCGTCCGCGATGGCGTCGCCTCCTGCCACCTGTCCTTCCGTGCCGAGGCGGTGCCGGTCTACGCGCAGACCAGCCATTTCCGCCTGCCCGCCCGTGCTGAGACGCCCGTCATCATGGTCGGCCCCGGCACCGGCATTGCCCCCTTCCGCGCTTTCCTGCAGGAGCGCGCGGCGCTGGGCCTGAAGGGCCGCACCTGGCTGTTCTTCGGTGACCGCCATGCGGCGACGGATTTCCTCTTCGCGGACGAGATCGCTGCCTGGCGCAAGGATGGCACGTTGCAGCGCCTCTCCCTTGCCTGGTCGCGTGACGGCAAGGCGAAGGACTATGTCCAGCACCGCATGTTGGAGGACGCGGCCGACCTGTGGCGCTGGCTCCAGGATGGCGCGCATTTCTACGTCTGCGGCGATGCGAGCCGGATGGCGAAGGATGTGGACGCCGCGCTGCGCGAGGTCGCGATGCGCGAAGGGGGCATGAACGCCGACCAGGCGCGCGACTGGATCGTGGCGCTCGCCAAGCAGGGCCGCTACCAGCGGGACGTGTATTGATGCCGCCGGGCCGCTTCGCGCTCCACTGCTTCGCCGCTCCGCGATCGGACCGGTGATGGACGGCTCCCTGATCCCCACCACATGCCCCTATTGTGGCGTGGGTTGCGGCGTGCTGGCCACGCCGGGCGGCGTCGTGCGCGGTGACCCCGCGCATCCGGCCAACCGGGGCCGCCTGTGCAGCAAGGGCGCAGCCCTCGGCGAGACCACTGGCTTGGAGGGGCGTCTCCTCCATCCGATGGTGAACGGCAAGCGCGCCAGCTGGGAGGCGGCGCTGGACGCCGCGGCCGAGGGCTTCCGCCGCGCCCTGGCGCAGCATGGGCCGGAGGGTGTGGCCCTCTACGTCTCCGGCCAATTGCTGACCGAGGATTACTACGCCGCCAACAAGTTCACGAAGGGCTTCCTCGGCACCGGGAACATCGACAGCAATTCCCGGCTCTGCATGGCGAGCGCGGTCGCCGGCCATCGCCGCGCCTTTGGCGAGGACCTCGTGCCCGGCGTCTATGAGGATCTGGAGCAGGCGGATCTGCTGGTCCTCGTCGGCAGCAACCTCGCCTGGTGCCATCCGGTGCTGCATCAGCGCGTGCTGGCCGCCAAGGCGCTGCGCCCGCAGATGCGCCTCGTCGTCGTGGACCCGCGCCGCACCGCGAGCTGCGAGGCGGCCGACCTGCACCTCGCACTTCGTCCGGGCAGCGATGTCGCCCTCTTCGCCGGGCTGCTCGTCCATCTCGGCCGTGCCGGCTTCACCATTCCCGACGCGCTGCGGCAGGAGCTGGATGTACCGGCGCTGACCGGCCTGGAGCCGGCGCAACTCGCGACCTTCCACCACTGGTTCACCGGCACGGAGCGCGTGGTGACGCTCTGGAGCCAGGGCACCAACCAATCGAGCAGCGGCACCGACAAGGCCAACGCCATCATCAACTGCCACCTGGCCACCGGCCGCATCGGCCGGCCGGGCATGGGGCCTTTCAGCGTCACCGGCCAGCCCAATGCCATGGGCGGGCGTGAGGTGGGCGCGCTGGCGAATATGCTCGCCGGCCATCTCGATGCCGAGAAGCCGGAGGAGGTCGCGGCGCTGCGTGATTTCTGGCAGGCGCCCAACCTGGCCACCAAGCCGGGCCTGAAGGCGGTCGAGCTGTTCCGCGCGGCGGAGGAGGGGCGGATCGGCGCGATGTGGGTGATGGCGACGAATCCCGCTGTCTCCCTGCCGGATTCCGCGCAGGTGCGCCGCGCGCTGGCGCGCATCCCAACGCTCATCCTCTCCGATTGCCATGCGGGCTCCGACACGGCGGAACACGCGCAGATCCTGCTGCCGGCGCTGGGCTGGGGCGAGAAGGACGGCACCGTCACCAACAGCGAGCGCGTGATCAGCCGGCAGCGCGGCTTCCTGCCCGCCCCCGGCGAGGCGAAGCCCGATTGGTGGATCATCGCGCAGGTGGCGCAACGCCTCGGCTGGGGTGAGCATTTCGCCTGGCCGAACGCGGCCGCGATCTTCCGCGAGCATGCGGCGGTGACGGAACTCGCGCGCCCCGCGCCGCGCGTCTTCGATCTCGGCGGCCTGGCTGACCTCAGCGATGCCGAATACGAGGCCCTGGCGCCGACGCAATGGCCGGTTCCGCGCCCAGGTTCCGGTATTGGGGCCGCGCGCGGCGGGCGCATCACGCCACCGCTGCAGCGCCTCGTGCCCACGCCCTTCCGCCCGCCCTCCCATCAGGGCGACATGATCCTGCTCACCGGCCGCCTGCGCGACCAATGGCACACGATGACGCGCACCGGCCGCGTGCCGCGCCTGATGCAGCACGCGCATGAGCCGGTGCTGACGGTGAACCCTGCCGATGCCGCAGGCCTCACCGAGGGCGGCCTGGTGCGCGTGGCGAGCGAATGGGGTGAGGCGGTATTGCGCCTCGCGCTCGATCCCGCCACGCCGCGAAACGCCTGCTTCGCGCCGATGCACTGGACGGATCAGCTCGCCCCCCGCGCACGCATCAACACGGCGGTGACGCCCGCGACGGACCCGATCAGCGGCCAGCCCGAACTCAAGCACACGCCCGTCACGCTGACGCCCTTCGCGGTGCGCTGGCATGGCTTCGTGCTGGCGCGCAGGGCACTCGGCACGCAGCTCGCCGATTGGTGCACCGTCGCGCCCGCGGCCGAGGGCGTGACGCGGCATGAGCTTGCGGGCCAGGATGCCGCGCCCTTCGAGCGTCTGGCGCAGGCCCTTGGCGAGGGCCCACCCACCATCGCGCTGCATGCGGAAGCCACCGGCGAGCATCGCGCGGCCTGGCTGCGCGACGGGCAGCTCATCGCGGCGATCTTCCTTGGCCCGGACCACGCCCTGCCGCCGCGCGAATGGCTCATCTCCCTCTTCGCCGAGGCCCGCATCGGCAGCGCCGCACGCCATGCGCTGCTGGCCGGGATGCTGCCCGATGGCCCACCGCCCTCGCCCACGCTTTGCGCCTGCCACGGCGTGAGTGCGGCGACCATCCGCGCCGCGATCGAGGCCGGGGCGGGGGATGTCACCGCCATCGGCGCCGCCACCTGCGCCGGCACGGGCTGCGGCAGCTGCAAGCCCGAACTCGCCGCGCTGCTTGCGATGGCGCCGGCCTGATGCGCCATTTCCCCGCCTTCCTCGACCTGCAAGGCCGCACCGTGCTGCTGCTGGGTGCCGGCGAGGCGCTGGCCGCCAAGGCCACCCTGCTGCGTGCCGCCGGCGCAGAGCTGCGCGAGGCGCCCCGCTTCGATCACGCACTGCTGGAAGGCTGTGCCATGGCTGTCGCCGCCGGCGCGCCGGAGGCGGACCTGGCCGCGCTGCATGCCGCCTGCATGGCGCGCGGCCTGCCCGTGAACGTGGTGGACCGGCCGGAATTCTGTTCCTTCATCACGCCCGCCATCATCACGCGCGAGGGCATCACCATCGGCGTCTCGACCGGTGGCGCGGCACCCGTGCTGGCGCGGCTGATCCGCCAGAAGATCGAGGCGGTGCTGCCGCCTTTGCTGGGCCGCGTCGCCGCACTCGGGGCGAAGTTCCAAGCCGCCGTGCGTGCCCGCATCCCGAGCCTCCCCGCCCGCCGCGCCTTCCTCGAGCGCGCGCTGACCGGCACGCCGGCCGACCTCGCCTTGTCAGGCCGTCAGCAGGAAGCGGAAGCCGCCTTCGCCCGCTTGCTGGAGAATGCCGAGGCCGCGCCCCGCGGCTTCGTGCAGCTCGTCGGCGCCGGGCCGGGCGCGGCCGATCTCCTGACCCTTCGCGCCCTGCGCGCATTGGGTGAGGCCGATGTCATCGTGCATGACCGCCTGGTGAGCGCCGAGGTCCTGGACCTCGCGCGGCGCGACGCACGGCGCATCTTCGTCGGCAAGAGGCGCGCGCAGCATTGCGTGCCGCAGGAGGGGATCAACACGCTGCTCATCGAGCTGGCGCGAGAGGGGCTGCGCGTCGTACGCCTCAAGGGCGGCGATCCCTTCATCTTCGGCCGGGGCGGCGAGGAAGCGCAGGCACTGGCCGAGGCCGGCATCCCCTTCGAGGTGGTGCCCGGCGTCACGGCCGCACTCGGTTGCGCCGCGCAGGCCGGCATCCCGCTGACGCATCGCGATGCCGCGCGCATGCTGACCTTCGTCACCGGCCACACGCGTGACGGGCGGCTCGATCTCGACTTCGCCGCACTCGCCCGGCCCGGCCAGACGCTCGCCATCTATATGGGCCTCACCACCCTGCCGGAGTTGCGAGACGGCCTGGCCCGGGAGGGCTTTGACCTTCGCACCCCCGCCGCCCTGATCGAGCGCGGCGGCTCCCCCCGCCAACGCGAATTGCGCGGCACGCTGACCGAGCTCGTGGCCCGCGCCCCGGCCTGGGCCGGCGATGGCCCGGTGCTGCTGCTGCTGGGCGAGGCGGTGGCGCATGGCGCGCTGCCTGCCCGCGCGGAAGCCGCCTTCGCCTGAGCGCCGGCTTGCGGTAGAAGCCGGGGACCGCCGGAGGAAACACCATGCAGCGCCGTCTCCTGATCGCCACCATCCTGGCAGCCCCCGCCATCGCGCGCGCCCAGACCCAGCCCTTGCGCCTGATCGTGCCCGCCCCGCCCGGCGGCAGCACGGACATCCTGGCCCGGATCCTGGTCGAGCGCGCCAGCGCCACGCTGGGGCAGGCCGTCGTTGTGGATAATCGTGGCGGCGCGGGCGGCATCATCGGCACCGAGGCCGCGGCCCGTGCGGCGGCGGATGGCAACACCATCATCCTCGGCCACAACCAGACGCATGCCTCCAACCAATGGATGGCGCGCAACCTGCCCTACAACGTGATCGAGAGTTTTTCGCCCGTCGCGCGCCTGGCCACGGTGCATCACGCGACGGTGGTGCCGGCCAATTCGCATGCGCGCAACATGGCCGGGCTGATCGAGATGGGCCGCGGCGGGCGGCGCGTCTCCTACGCCTCCTCCCAGGCCGGTTCCGCCAGCCATGTCATCGCCGAGACCTTCGTGCGGCGCTCCGGCATGGATGCGGTGCATGTGCCCTATCGCGGCGGCGGGCCCGCCACGCAGGATACGGTGGCGGGTGTCGTGGATTTCTACGTCTCCACCTGGCCCGGCGTCGTCACGCTGGTGCGCGAGGGGCGGCTGCGCGCGCTCTCCATCGGCGCGGCGCAGCGCGTCCCGGGCTTCCTGGACCTGCCGACCACGGCCGAGGCCGGCGTGCCCTTCATGGCGGTGGATGCCTGGTTCGGCCTCTTCGCCCCGCGTGGGGTGGATGCGGCGCGCGTGACGCGCCTCTCCGAGGCCTTCCTGGGCGCGCTGGCCCAGCCCGAGACGGCCGAGCGCGCGGCCCAGGCCGGGCTGAACGCCGCCCCCATGGGCCCGGCCGACTTCGCCGCCTTCCAGCTCGCCGAGGTGCGCCGCTGGCAGGAGATGGCGACGCTCACGGGCATCATGATGGAGTAGAAGGCCGCCTCAGGCCTTCTTCTCCCAGCCGCGCTCGCCCTGCTGCCAATAGGTCAGCGCGTGCCCAGCCGCCTTGGCGGCGCTCCAGCGCCGGCGCGCGGCAGCGACGGCGTTCTCGTCGCCGCCATCGAACAGGTCGAAGGCACGCGCGTAGAGCGGCAGATGCGCGCTCTCCGCGCCCTCGGTCAGGAAGAGGTGCTGCGCGCCATTGGGCGGCGGCGCATCCTCGGTGGTCAGGAATATCGGCTGCACCGACCCCTCGCGCGTGCCATGCGGCAGCCAGTCGGGCTCGGCGCAGGTCCAGAGGGCGTCATCCAGCGAGGCCATGCGGTCCTTGCTCGCGCAGAGCACGAGGGCGCGCTGCTCCAGGGCGAGCACGCGGCCGAGCAGGCGGGGCAGGGCCTGCTCCAGCGTGCTGCGCGTGAGGTGGTAGAAGCCGATCTCCGTCATGGCACCGTCAGCACGATGTTCCCCATCGCCGTGCCATCCATCACCTTCTCATGCGCCGTCGCGCATTCGGCCAGCGGCAGCGTGGCCGCGATGGCATGCCGCAGCCCGCCCTCGCGCAGCAGCTTGTCCAGCACCATCTCGCATTCCTCACGCGCTTCGGCGCTCAGCTCATAGACGATGAAGAAGCGGATTGCGGCCCCGCAGAGGATCATCGGGAAGAAGCCGAGCGTGATCTCGGCCGCACCCGAGCCATAGGTCACGCAAAGCCCGTCCTGCTTCACGATGCGCGGCAGCAGCGCGGCATTGGCGGCGAGGTCCACCTCGATCACGCGGTCCACGCCGCGCCCGCCGGTCAATTCCTGCACGCGCGCCGCCACATCATCGGCGCGGTAGTTGATCACGGCATCGGCGCCGGCCGCCCTCGCATGCGCGGCCTTGGCCTCGGAACTCACGGTCGCGATCACCTGCTTCGCGCCCAGACGCTTCGCGAACTGGATGGCATAGTGCCCGACGGCGCCGGCACCGCCCGCCACCAGCACGGAATGGCCGATGACACCGCCATCCACCATCACCGCCCGCAGTGCGGTCAGCGCGGGAATGCCGAGGCAGGCGCCCTCCGCGAAGCTCACATTCTCCGGCAGCGGCACGGCCTGGGCGGCGGGCAGCACGATGTATTCGGCCGCCGTGCCGAAGGGCCGCTTCCATTGCCCGTTCCAGAGCCAGACGCGCTCCCCGACACGCGCCGCATCCACGCCGGCGCCGACCGCCGCGATCACGCCCGCGCCATCGCTGTGCGGGATGACGCGCGGCGCCGACATGGGGCGTGAGCCGCCACGCGCCTTGCAATCCGAGGGGTTCACGCCGGAAGCCTGCACACGCACCAGCACCTCGCCCGCGCCGGGCTCGGGGCGCGGCATCTCGCCATGCACCAGGACCTCGCGCGCGGCGCCCGTCGCCTCGTACCAGACCGCCTTCATCATGCTGCTCATCCTCTTGGCCTCTCCCTATAGCCGATGCGGGTCCTCGAAGTGGCGCTCCACCAGCGCGTCCAGCAAGCGCACGCCAAAGCCGCTGGGCGTGCCCTTGGCCGCGGGGAACTCCTCCGTCTCGGCGGTGTCCACGCCCGCAATGTCCAGATGCGCCCAGGGGAGGGTCCCCACGAACTCCCGCAGGAAGGCCGCCGCATGGCTGGCATCGGGCTGCGGCCCGCGCCCGGCCGGCATGCATTGCCGGATGTCCGCGATGTCGCTCTTCAGATCCTCGCGATGCCGTTGCCCGATGGGCAGGGGCCAGAGCCGCTCGCCCACCACCTCGCCCGCCGCCGTCACCGCGGCACCCAGCGCCGCGTCATTGCCGAAGAGCCCCGCGCGATGATGGCCCAGCGCCGTCACGACGCTGCCGGTGAGGGTCGCGAGGTCGAGCAGCGCCTGCGGGCGGAAGCGGCGCGCGGCGAAGTGCAGCGCATCGGCCAGCACCAGGCGCCCTTCCGCATCCGTGTCCACCACCTCGACGGTGCGGCCGTTCATCATGCGCAGCACATCGCCGGGGCGATAGGCCATGCCGCTGGTCGCATTCTCGGCGATGGCGAGTACGGCGACGGTGGGGCAGGGGGAACGCCGACGGGCCAGGGCCAGCATCGCGCCCGCACAGGCGGCCGCACCGGCCATGTCGGCGCGCATCGCCTCCATGCCGGCCGCACCCTTGATGGAGATGCCGCCCGTGTCGAAGCAGATGCCCTTGCCGATAAAGGCCACCGGCGGCGCCTTGAAGCCGCCCTTCCAGCGCAGCACCACGAGGCGCGGCGGATGCGCGCTGCCCTGGCCCACCGCCAGCAGCCCACCCGCGCCCAGCCGGCGCAGCGCCTTGCGGCCCAGCACCGTGACCTCGAGGCCCTCCTTGCGCAACGCCTTCAGCCGCTCTGCGAAGGCGCCGGGCGTCAGGTGATTGCCGGGTTCCGCCACCAAGGCGCGCGCGAAGGCGGCACCAGCCAGCGCTGCCTCCGCCCGCGCCCAGGGCTGCTCCAGCCGCGCCGGTTCCTCGACCAGGAGCTCGATCCGCCGTGCTCGCTTCTCCGCCTTCAGCCGATCGAAGCGCCAGGCGCGCAGCATGGCACCGGTGGCGAGCGCCACCGCGCAGCCGGGCGGCAGGCCACGCGCATCGAGCGCCACGCGCTGGGCGTTGCCAGCCGCCGCGATGCAGGCCGCGCCCAGGCGTTCCCAATCATGCGGGGAGGAGGCGCCTTCCGCGCCCACCCAGCGCTCGTCAGGCGCGAATTCCAGCACCTCGCCCGGCCGGCCGCGGAAGCCCGAAGGGCCGTGGCCCTCCGCGACCGGGCGCAACCGCAGCGCCCCGCGCGAGGGCGCGCGCCGGATCTTCAGCACGGCTCAGCCTTCGTAATGCTCCGCGACGAGGCGATCGAGCATCCGCACGCCATAGGCGGTGGCACCCTTCGGAATGGTCGGGCTGTCCTTGCTGCTCCAGGCCGTGCCGGCGATGTCGAGATGCGCCCAGGGCTTGCCTTGCACGAAGCGCTGGATGAAGCAGGCCGCGGTGATCGAACCACCGGCGCGGCCGCCGCCCACATTCTTCATGTCGGCGATGTCGGACTTGATCTGCTTGTCGTAGGCATCGCCCAGCGGCATGCGCCAGGCGGCTTCGCCGACGGCGTTGCCGGCGGCGATGATGCGCGCGGCCAGCTCCTCGTCATTGGCGAAGAGGCCCGCATGCTCATGGCCGAGTGCGACGATGATGGCGCCGGTCAGCGTGGCGAGGTCCACCATGAAGGCGGGGTCGAACTTCTGGATCGCGTAGTGGATGACGTCGGCCAGCACGAGGCGCCCCTCGGCATCGGTGTTGATCACCTCGATGGTCTGGCCCGAGGCGCTGGTCACCACGTCACCCGGGCGCTGGGCGTTGTGGCCCGGCATGTTCTCGACCAGGCCCACGATGCCGATGATGTCGGCCTTCGCCTTGCGGCCGGCGAGTGCCGCCATCAGCCCGGCGACGGTGCCGGCGCCGGCCATGTCCCACTTCATGTCCTCCATGCCGCCGGCCGGCTTGATGGAGATGCCGCCGGTGTCGAAGGTGACGCCCTTGCCGATGAAGCAGAGCGGCTTGTCCATCTTCTTCCGGCCGGAGCCGTTCCACTTCATCACCACCATGCGCGGCTCGTTGATCGAGCCCTGGGCCACGCCCAGCAGCGCGCCGAAGCCGAGCTTCTTCATCTCCTTCGGGCCCAGCACCTCGATGCCCAGGCCGAGCTTCTCGAGGCCCTTCAGCCGGTCGGCGAATTCGGCGGGCGTCAGGATATTGGCGGGCTCGGAGACGAGGTCGCGCGTGAGGAACACACCCTCCACCACGGCCTTCATCGGCGCGAAGGCGGCCTTGGCGGCGGCGGGCTCGGCCGCGCCGATGGTGAGCTTGGCGAGCTTCGGCTTGTCCTCCGCCTTCTCCATCGTGCGGTAGCGGTCGAAGCGATAGGCGCGCAGCGCGGCGCCCATCGCGAGGCTCGCCGCCTGTTCGGCGGTCAGGCCATCGGCCGCCACCATCGCCGCCGCCTCGCCCGAGATCATCGGCACCAGGCTGCCGCCGAGCTTCTCGGTGTCCGGCGTCTCGCCCAGACCGAGCGCCACAAGCTTGGTGATCCCGCCGGCGGGAGCCCAGAGCGTGGCCGACTGGCCTTTCTTGCCCTTGAAGCCGGCCGCCTCCAGCGCCCGGCCGAGGCCGCCCTCCATCGCCGCATCGAGCGTGGCGGCGAGGCCGGTGAGAGCCGCCCCCTCGGCGATGGGCAGGACGAGGGCGCCGGATTTCGGCAGCGCGGGCTTGGCGAAGGCGATGTCGAGCATAGGGTGATGTCCCGTCTGGAGGTTGCCTATAGGATAGGGGCTGCCTTGCATTGCGTCATCCCGGCCGGGTGGCTAGATCACGGCATGACCCATACCGACCTTCTTGCACTGGCCACCCGCCTCGCGCGGGAGGCGGGCGATGCGATCGAGGCTGTCCGCCGCGCCGGCTTCGCCATCGAACGGAAGGGCGATGCCAGCCCTGTCACCGCGGCCGACCGCCTGGCCGAGGGCATCATCACCGAGGGGCTGCGCCTCGCCACGCCGGAGATCCCCGTTGTGGCGGAGGAGGCCTTCTCGGCGGGTGAAGTCCCGGCCGTGCAGGAGCGCTTCTGGCTGGTGGACCCGCTGGACGGCACGAAGGAATTCGCTGCCGGGCTCGATGAATACGTCGTCTGCATCGCGCTCATCGAGGGCGGGCGGCCCGTGCTGGGCGTGCTGGCCGCGCCCGCGCGCGGCAGTGTCTATGGCGGCATCGTCGGCACCGGCGCCTGGATCGAGGAGGGCGGCCAGCGCCGGCCCATCCAGGCCCGCCGGGCCCCGCCCGAAGGGCTGCACCTGCTCGACAGCCGCTCGCACCGCGATGCGGCAGCGACCGAGGCCTATTGCGCCAATCTTTCCATCGCGGAGACCACGCGGATGGGTTCGGCCCTCAAATTCGCCTGGATGGCCGAAGGCAAGGCGGATCTGATGCCGCGGCTTTCGGCAGGGATCATGGAATGGGACACGGCGGCCGGGCAGGCGGTGCTGGAGGCGGCGGGTGGCCGCGTGGTGGATGCCGAGGGCCGGCCGCTCACCTATGGCAAGCCGGGCTTCCGCAACCCGGGCTTTGTCGCCTGGGGCGCGATGTGACGGGGATGCGGTGACCGCTCTCCTTGACGACCCGCTGGACGCTGCTGCGCTGCTGCGCTCGGGAGCGCTGGTCGCCTTCGCAACCGAGACCGTCTACGGCCTGGGCGCCGATGCGCGGAATGGCCAGGCGGTGGCGGGAATCTTCGAGGCCAAGGGCCGCCCGCATTTCAACCCGCTGATCTGCCACTTCGCCGAGGCGGAGGCCGCCTGGGCCGAGGTGCGCGCCGATGACCGCGCCCGCGCGCTGGCCGCTGCCTTCTGGCCAGGGCCGCTCACCCTCGTGCTGCCGCGCCGGGCGGATTGCCGGATCGACCTGCTGGCCGGGGCCGGTCTGGACACGCTGGCGGTGCGGGTGCCGGCGCATGAGGGCGCCCTGGCCTTGCTCCGCGCCGCGGCCACGCCCGTTGCGGCGCCTTCCGCCAACCGCTCGGGCCGCGTCAGCCCGACCAGCGCCGCCCATGTGATGGAGGAACTGTCCGGCCGGATCGCCGCCGTGCTGGAGGGGGGGGAATGCGCCGTCGGCGTGGAATCCACCGTGCTGGACCTGGCCGGGGGAGGGGCGGCCCTGCTGCGTCCCGGCGGCGTGCCGCTGGAGGCGATCGAGGCGGTGATCGGTCCGGTCGGGCGCCCCCTGCCGCGTCATGCCGGCCCAGCCCCCACGCTGCGCAGCCCGGGCATGATGCTCTCCCACTATGCGCCCACGCTGCCCTTGCGCCTGGATGCGCGGGAGGTGGCGTCCGACGAGGCGCTGCTGGCCTTCGGCCCGCCCTTGCCGGGTGCGGCTGTGACCTACCAGCTGTCCGAGACGCATGACCTGCGTGAGGCGGCATCCCGCCTCTTCGCTGGCCTGCGCGCCCTCGATCGGCCTGGGCTCAGGGGCATCGCCGCCATGCCTGTGCCGGGAGAGGGGCTGGGGCCCGCCATTCGCGACCGGTTGGCCCGCGCGGCGGAGCCGCGGGAGTAGGTGCGCGCGGCGGAGCCGCGGGAAGGGGTGCGTGCGGCGGGATCGCCGGAGTGAAAATTTAGGTGTGGGGTCCGATCAGCGCGGCAGCACCCGGTAATGCTCCTGGTCCTCGCCACTGCAATCGCGCTTCAGCGCGGCGAGCCGGGTCGAGTTGTGGTTGTGGCCGATCCGGTTCTGTCGCGCGATCTCTTCATCGATGGATTGGTTGAAGCCCTGGCAGCCGCTCAGGCGGTTGATCACCATGGGGCTGGCGGTACTCGTGGCGACCGTGACAGGGGTCGGCGCGCCCTGCATCCAGTGCATCAGCCCGAAGCCGCCGGCTGAGCAGACCACGATGACGAGCAGGCTGGACAGGAATTTTCCGGGAGCCATGAGAGAAATTCCATAAATGACACGTTTTCTCTCGGAATATAGCAAGGTTGGCGCGTGTGCAAAATAACATTCCGTTTCCTTTTTGGCATATCGCAGCGTGGAGCCCGAAAAGATGGGCGGCAGCCCCGCGGGGTCTCTGGAGATGCCCCGCGGCCCGGCTATAAACCCGCATGCCCGACCACGCCCCTCACCCCGCCGACCCCTCCCTGCTCACGGCCTTCCGCGACATTCTCGGCGCCCCCGGGGTGCTGGCCGAGCCCGGCGATGTTGCGCCGCATCTGAGCGACTGGCGCGGCCTTTACCGCGGCGAGGCCATGGCGGTGCTGCGCCCGGCCAGCACCGAGGAGGTCTCGGCCTGCGTGAAGCTTTGCGCCGCGCAGGGCATCGCCATCATCCCCCAGGGTGGCAATACCTCCATGGTGGGCGGCGCCACGCCCGAGGCGCGGCCGCGCCAGGTGGTGCTGAGCCTCGCCCGCATGAACCGGGTGCGCGAGGTGGACACGGCCGACATGACCATGACCGTGGAGGCAGGACTGGTGCTTGCCCGCGCCCAGCAGGTGGCCGCGGAGCACGGCGTGCTGTTCCCGCTGAGCCTCGGCGCCGAGGGCACGGCCATGATCGGCGGCCTGCTCTCCACCAATGCCGGCGGCAACACCACGGTGCGCTACGGCAATGCCCGCGAACTCATGCTGGGCCTCGAGGTCGTCCTGCCCGATGGCAGCGTGATCAATGGGTTGCGCCGGCTGCGCAAGGACAACACCGGCTACGCGCTGCGGCATCTCTTCGTCGGTGCCGAGGGCACGCTCGGCATCATCACCGCCGCCGTGCTGCGACTGTTTCCCGCGGCGCGTGAGACGGCGACCGCGCTCTGCACCCTTCCCTCCGAGGATGCGGCGCTCGCTCTGTTCCGGCGTTTCCGCGCCGCCGATGAGGGCGCCGTGCGGGCCTTCGAGTACATGTCCGGCATCGGCATGGGCATGGTGACGGCCACGATCGAAGGCGCGACCCTGCCGCTCGCCGCCCCCGCCGACCACTATGTCCTGGTGGACCTCTCGGCCTCGCGCGAGGGCGCCGGCCTGCGTGGTCTGATGGAGAGCGTGCTGGAGGCCGCCATGGAGGCGGGCGAGGTGGAGGATGCGGCGCTGGCGGAATCCGAAGCGCAGCGCGCCGCCATCTGGCGCCTGCGCGAGGAACACCCCGAGGCGCAGAAGCGTGCCGGCGCCAGCGTGAAGAACGACGTCTCGGTCCCCGTCTCGGCCGTGCCGGAGCTGATCCGGCGGGCCTCGGCCGCCTGCCGCGAACTGATCCCGGGCAGCCGCCCGGTGCCCTTCGGCCATATGGGCGATGGCAACATCCACATGAACCTGGCCCAGCCCGAGGGCATGAGCGCCGCGGATTTCCTCGCCCGCAGCCATGACATCATGGATGAGGTGAACGCGGTGGTACGCGACCTCGGCGGCAGCTTCAGCGCCGAGCACGGCATCGGGCGCCTCAAGACGGACATGATGGAATCCTGGCGGGGTGGCGCCGAATTGGATGCGATGCGCCGGATCAAGGCAGCGCTGGACCCGCAGGGGATCATGAACCCCGGCAAGCTGCTTCCCGATGCGTGACCTTCCGGCCATGGGCTGGTAAGACCGCGCCCATATGAAGCGCATAGACCTCTACATCATGCGGCAGCTGGCGCTGTCGCTGCTGGCGGTGACGGTGGGGCTGGCGGCGCTGGTCTGGCTCACCCAGTCGTTGCGCTTCATCGAGCTGGTGCTGGATCGCGGCCTCTCCATCTGGGTCTTCCTGGAGCTGACCGGCCTGCTGCTGCCGAGCTTCTTCGGCGTGATCCTGCCCATCACCACCTTCGTGGTCACGCTCTTCACCTATGTGCGCCTGGCTTCCGACCGCGAGCTGGTGGTGATGCGCGCGGCCGGGCTCAGCCAGTGGCAGCTCTCCCGCCCCGCCCTGGTGGTGGCGATGGGGGCCATGGGCGTCTGCTTCCTGCTGAACCTCTGGATCACGCCCGCCTCGCACCAGGCCTTCCGCGAATGGCAGTTCGAGATCCGCAACCAGATGGCGGGCCTGCTGCTGCAGGAGGGCGTGTTCAGCTCGGTCGGCGAGGAGCTGACCGTCTATGCGCGGGACCGCGACGCAGGCGGTACGCTCTATGGCATTCTTGTGCATGACTCGCGCGAGCGCGGCGCGCCGGTGACGATCCTGGCCGAGAGCGGGCGCATCGTCTCGACGCCGCAGGGGCCGCGCGTCACGCTGTTCAACGGCCAGCGCCAGCAGGTGGAGCGCGTGGTGCAGCCCGATGGCAGCAGCACCATGCGCCTCACCGTGCTCACCTTCCAGGAGAACAGTCTCGACCTCGCGCGGGCCAGCCGCAACGAGGGCCAGCGCTTCCGCAACGCGCAGGAGCGCACGCTGGGCGAATTGTTCTATCCCGAGGAAGGTGTCTCGGTGCGCGACCGCGGGCGTTTCCTGGCCGAGGGGCACCAGCGCCTGACCGGCCCGCTCACCGCCGTCACATTCGCGCTGCTCGCACTCGCCGTGGCGCTCTCCGGCCAGTTCCGGCGCTTCGGCGGCGGCATCAACCTCTTCATCGGCAGCCTGCTGATGGTGGCGCTGCTGGCGGTGGGCCTGTCCATCGGCAATCTCGCGGCGCGGCAGACCGCGCTGATCCCGCTGATCTGGCTGCATGCGCTGCTGCCGGGCTTCGCCTCCGCCTGGGTCATCTCCGGCATGCCCGGACTGCCGGACCAGCTGCGGGGCTTCGCGCGATGATCATCGCGAAGACCCTCACCTTCTATGTCGCGCGCCGCTTCCTGGCGGCCACGGCGGGGATGCTGCTGGCGCTGACGCTGCTCGTCTCGATGTTCGACTTCATCGAGCTGCTGCGCCGCGCGGCCACCCGCCCCGATGCCGGCTTCGCGCTGGTCGCTTCCATCGCCGGGCTGCGCATGCCCTTTGTCGGCCTGCAGATCATGCCCTTCGCCATCCTGCTCGGCGGCCTGCTGGCCTTCTGGCGCCTCACGCGCTCCTCCGAACTGATCGTCGCGCGCGCGGCGGGCATTTCCGCCTGGGGCTTCCTCTCGGGGCCGTTGGCCGTGGCGCTGTCCTTCGGGCTGCTCGCCATCATGGCCGTCTCGCCCGTCTCCTCCGCCATGCTGGGCCGGGCGGAGCGGCTCGAAGCTTCCTATCTGCGCGCGGGCGGCGGCGTGACGGCCCTGGCCGGCGGGCGGCTCTGGCTCCGCCAGGGGGATTCCGGGCTGGAGCCGGGCGGCGTCGCCGTCATCTCGGGCCGGCCGGCCCGGCTGCTCGGCACCGACCGTCTGGCCGATTTCAGCCTGGCCGACGTCACCATCTGGCGGCTCTCGGCGGGTGGCGCGGCGCTCGCCCGCATCGAGGCGCCGCGCGCCACCCTGCGGCCCGGCCGCTGGGAGGTGGAGGATGCCACCGTCTTCGGGACCGACCGCCTGCCACGCCCGCCCGCCCGCCTTTCCTTGCCCACGGATCTGACGCCGGACCGCATCGAGAACAGCTTCGCCTCGCCCGACACGCTCTCCTTCTGGGCGCTCCCCGACTTCATCGCGATCCTGGAGCAGGCGGGTTTCTCGGCCCTGCGGCACCGGCTGCAGTTCCAGTCCATGCTCAGCACCCCCATCCTCGCCATGACCATGGCGCTGCTCGCCGCCGGCTTCTCCATGCGCAACAGCCGCCGGGGCGGCGTGGCGCAGACCATTGCGGCCGGCGTCGCCGCGGGCTTCGGCCTCTTCGTGCTGGACCGCATCACCGGCGAATTCGGCGAGTCCGGCACCCTGCCGGTCTGGCTGGCCGCCTGGGCCCCCACGGCGACCGGCCTGCTGCTCGCCCTTGCCCTTCTGCTGCATCTGGAGGATGGGTGAACGCCGTGCCCCCCACGCTGCCCGTCCCTCCCTTGCGCCCGGCGCAACCCCTGCCGCGCTTCGCACGCCGCCTGATCCGCCGCGCCCAGGCGCGTCGCCTCGGCCTGCGGCCGAGCCCGCGTCTGTGGCGCGTCCTGGCGCTCGCGATCGCGCTGGCGCCGCTGGAACTGCTGCTGCCGGCGAGCGCGCAGATCGCGCCCAGCTTCGACCCGGCCTCGCAGACCTTCGCGCCCATGGGCTTCGTGGACTCGCAGATGGCGCGGGAGACGCTGCCAAGCCTGGTCGGCGCGCCCTCCGCCGCCGCGCCGGCGGGCCCGGCCGGGGCCTCGCCCGTCGTCGGCGGTGGCGGCACCGATGGCCCGGTCACCTTCTCGGCGGAGGAAGTGGAATACGACCGCGAGCGGGAGCGCGTGGTGGCACGCGGCCGCGTGGAGGCCTGGCAGGGCGGGCGCTTCCTGCGCGCCGACAGCTTCACCTATGACCGCAACACGCGCGTCGCGCTGCTGCAGGGCAATGTCCAGATCATCGAGGCCGACGGCCAGGTCTTCTATGCCGAGGAGGCCGAGCTCGGCGACGGCTTCCGCGACGGCGTGCTGACCGAGATCCGCGCCCGGCTCGCGCAGAACGCCCGCCTCGCCGGCAATGGCGCGCGCCGCACCGATGGCACCGTCACCGAGATCGCGCGCCCGGTCTATTCCTCCTGCAACCTCTGCGAAAGCGATCCGACGCGCCCGCCGCTGTGGCAGATGCGCGCCCGCATGGCCACGCAGGATCGTGAGTCCCAGCGCATCTCCTACCGCGGGGCGACGGTGGATATCGGCGGCATTCCGCTCTTCTACACGCCCTTCTTCTCCCACCCCGATCCGCAGACGCCGCGCGCCTCGGGCTTCCTCTTCCCGACCAACGGCTACACGCGCTTCCTCGGCGCCTTCACCCAGACGCCGTATTTCTGGGCGATCGACGAGACGCAGGACCTGCTGATCACGCCCACGATCGGCACGCTGGCGCCGCCCAACCTGGCCCTCGACTACCGCCGCCGCTTCAACAACGGCGAGCTGACCATGCAGGGCTCGATCGGCTACATGAACCAGGAGCAGGCCGAGCGCGCCGCCGCCGGCGGCACCGGCTCGCCCGGCGTCAACGGCCACTTCTTCTCGCGCGGGCGCTTCGCCATCAACGAGAACTGGCGCATCGGCTTCGACGGCAACTATGCCTCGAGCGACGCCTATCTGCGCACCTACAAGTTCGAATACCGCCGCGTGCTGACCAGCACGGCCTATGTGGAGGGCTTCTGGGGCACCGAGGCCTATGCGCGCATGGATGTGCGCTACTACCAGGGCCTCAACACGCAGGACAATCTCTCCAGCATCCCCTTCGTCGGCCCCAACGGCATCTACGAGCATGCGCCGCGCAAGCAGATCCTGGGCGGCTACGTCACCTCCGATGTCGGCATCCTGGGCCTGACGCGCCCGACCGGCACCTTCAGCCAGCGCCTGGCCAGCCGCGTCGTCTATGAGAACCCGCAGCAGGGCCTCTTCGGCGACCAGATCACCTTCCGTGGGCAGTTCGACGGCACCGGCTATTACGCCGGCAACCAGCAGAACAACGGCTTCAACCCGCTGCCCGAAGCCAATGGCATCCATGCCAATGGCAATATCCGCCTCGCAGCCGACTGGCGCATGCCCTTCATCCGCTCCGCCGGCGAATGGGGCACGCAGATGATCGAGCCGCGCGTGCAGCTCGTCACCGGCCCCAATCTCGGCCGCCAGCTGCGCTTCCCGAACGAGGATGCGCTGGATTTCGAGTTCACCGAGGCCAACCTCTTCCAGCTCAGCCGCTACACCGGCCGGGACCGCATGGAGGGCACGACGCGCGCCGACATGGCGCTGCGCGGCAGCTGGGATTTCGTGAATGGCGGCCGGGCGGAGGCCGTCATCGGCCGCTCCTTCCGCGCCACCCAATCCACCACCTTCCCGCTGAACACCGGCCTGAACGACCGCGCCTCGGACTGGGTGACGCGTTCCACCTGGACGCCGGTCTCCTGGGTGGACATCATCGCCCGCAACCGCTTCGACAGCGAAAGCTTCCAGCACCGCGCCACCGATGCGGTGGCCAACTTCAACCTGGGCCGGGTGGGCGCGCTGAGCAACCTCTCGCTCAGCGGCGGCTACCTCTTCAACAACCGCCTGCCGCAATTCCCGACCAGCACCGGCCGCAACGAGGTTCTGGTGGGCGCCTCCGTGCAGTACCGCACCGCGGCGGGCGGCGTCTGGCGCGCCGCCGGCTCGCTGCGCTACGACGTGGTGGCCGACACGCCTGCCATGATCGTCGCGAATTTCGGCTATGAGGACGAATGCTTCATCCTGGAGGGGCGCTTCCTCAAGCGCTACGCCCGCAACACGACGACCGGCGAACCCTTCATCGGCAACACGGTCTTTCTGGTCAGGCTCGGCTTCAAGACGGTTGGCGACTACTTCTTCCGGGCCATCTGAGGCCCGGTTTCCGGCCTGGGCGGTTCTGCTCTAAGACACAGGGATCATGACCCGCATCCGTCCCCGAATCGCCGCCAGCTTGCTCCCGCCGGGCCTGCGCCCCAGGCGGCTGCTCCCGTTGGGGATGGCGCTGTTGCTCGCCCTGGGCGCGGTGCCCATGGCTGTGGCCCAGCCGCGGCCAGGAGCGGCGCCCGAAGGCGCCGCCGCGCCCGCCGCCGGCAACCGCATCCTGGCCGTGGTGAACGGGGACCCCATCACCCAAGCCGAGGTCACCTCCCGCTCGCGCCTCTTCGCGCTGAATGTGGGCATGGGCGTGGCGCCCGAGATCCTGACCCGGCTGCAGCCGCAGGTGCTGCGCCTCGCCGTGGATGAGCGCCTGCGCATCCAGGAGATCCAGCGCCGGCGCATCGGCGTCAGCGACACCGACATCGCCGAGGCCATCGCCGATATCGAGCGGCGCAACAACCTGCCGCCCGGCTCCATGCGGAACCAGCTGCGCAATGCCGGCATCCAGCCGCGTGTGCTGTTCGATCAGATCCGCGCGCAGATCGGCTGGGGCCGGCTGCTGCGCCAGGCGCTCGGCCCGCTCGGCGAGATCAGCGAGCAGGAAGTGGCCGACGCCATCGCCTCCCGCCGCGCGCAGGAGGCGCAGGCCGAATACCTGGTGAGCGAGATCTACCTGCCGGTGGATGACCCCGCCAACGAGGCCGAAGTGCGCCGCTTCGCCGATGAAGTGATCGGCCAGATCCGCCGTGGCTCGCCCTTCCCGGTGGTGGCCTCGCAGTTCAGCCAGGCGCAGACGGCGCTCGGCGGCGGCGATGTCGGCTGGGTCGGCGTCAACCAGCTCGACCCGGAGGTGGCGGCCATTGTCACCCGCATGCCCCCCGGCGCGGTCAGCAACCCGATCCGCGTGGCGGGCGGCTTCCAGATCGTCACCCTGCGCGCGCGGCGCGAGGGCGGGACGGCGGCGCAGCTCTCGACCATGCTGACCATCCGCCAGGTCTTCACGCCCTTCGACCGTCCGCTCGACCCGCAGGCGCCGACCGAGCAGCAGCGCGCCGTGGTGGAACGCGCCCAGCGCCTCTCGCAGACGCTGCGCGGCTGCGAGCAGGTGGACGCGCTGCCCCGTTCGAGCGACCGCCCGACCGACCCCGGGCCCATCCGCCTCGAGGGTCTGAACCCGCCCGCGCTGCGCAGCATGCTGGCCAGCCTGCCCATCGGCCGGCCGAGCCAGCCGGTGATCGCGCCTGATGGCGTGCTGCTTCTCATGGTCTGCTCGCGCGAGCAGCGGAACATGAATGAGTTCACGCCCGACGCCGCGCGCCAGCAGATCCTGCGTGACCGCGTGGAACTGCTCTCGCGCCAGCTCCAGCGCGACCTGCGCCGCCGTGCCGTGATCGAGATGCGTGTCTGAGTTGACACCCCTCGCCGGCGTCGTCGGCAAGTACGGCCTGGATGCCCGCAAGGCGCTCGGCCAGCATTTCCTGCTGGATGAGACGCTCTGTGCCCGCATCGCGCTGCTGCCTGGCGACCTGGCGGGGCGTCACGTGCTCGAGGTGGGACCTGGGCCGGGTGGGCTCACCCGGGCGCTGCTGGCCAAGCCGCTTGCGCACCTCACCGCCGTCGAGCTGGATGAGCGCGCCATCGCAGCGCTGGAAGAGGTGGTGGCGGCGCATCCGGACCGCCTCACCGTGCTGCGCCAGGATGCGATGACGTTCGACGGCGTGGCGGAACTGCCTGCCCCCCGCCAGGTCGTGGCCAACCTCCCCTATAATGTCGGCACTCCCCTGCTCATCGGCTGGCTGCGTGAGGCCGCGCATTGGGAACGGCTGACGCTGATGTTCCAGGAGGAGGTGGCCTTCCGCATCACCGCCGCCCCGCAGACCGAGCATTACGGGCGGCTCGCCGTGCTCTCGCAATGGGTGGCGCATTGCATGATCGGGATGCGGCTGCCCCCGGGCGCCTTCCGCCCGCCGCCGCGCGTGCATTCCGCCGTGGTGGTCGTCACGCCCCATGCCGAGCAGCCGCCGCCCGAGCTGTTCCGCGCGATGGAGCGCGTGACGGCGGCCGCCTTCGGCCAGCGTCGCAAGATGCTGCGCGGCTCGCTGAAATCGCTGGGCGGCGCCGAGGCGCTGCTGGAGCAATGCGGCATCGCGGGCGAGCGCCGGGCCGAGGAACTGCCGGTCAGCGCCTTCGATGCACTGGCCCGCGCCGTGCTCGCGCGCAGCACCTGACCCTCCCTGGCGCGCCCGCGCGATCCGATTCAGGATAGGCGCAGTCCAAGACTTCGGAGGAACACACATGAAGCGCCTGCAGATCGGCGACGTCGCCATCACCAGCCTCATCGAACGCGACGGGCCCTGGCGGCGGCCGGAGGATTTCTTCCTCAACTACGACAGCGCGGCCAAGGCGGCCGATGTGGCGAAGCTGGCGCCGGAGGTCTTCGACCGCGCCTCGGGCAAGATGGTCATCACCTACCAGACTTTCGTGGTGCGCACCGGCCGCCACACCATCCTGGTGGATACCTGCACCGGCGAGGACAAGGGCTATCCCGCGCCCATGGATTTCCCGAAGCAGCCCTGGCTGGACGCGATGGCCGCCGAGGGGCTGACGCCGGCCGATATCGACTACGTCTTCTGCACCCATCTGCACATCGACCACAGCGGCTGGAACACCAAGCTGGTGAACGGCCAGTGGGTGCCGACCTTCCCCAATGCCAAATACATCTTCCACAAGGGCGAATACGCCGCCTGGGAGGCGCTGGAGCGCGAGGGCAAGGAACGTGCGGGCGGCGCGGGCGGCGTCTGGCGGATGAATTGCGAGCCCATCGTGAAGGCCGGCCAGGCGCTCTTGGTGGATGAGAGCTTCACGCTGGATGACTGCATCAGCCTGATCCTGACCCCCGGCCATTCGCCCGGCCATGTCTGCGTGAAGATCAGCAGCAAGGGTCAGACCGCGATCATCGCGGGCGACATGATGCACCACCAGCTGCAATGCCTGGACCCCACCATGTCCACCATCTTCTGCTGGGACCCGCACGCGGCGGCCGAGAGCCGCAAGCGCGTCTTCGAGGAGGTGGCCGAGACCGACACGCTGCTGCTGCCGATCCATTTCCCCACGCCCACCGCCGGCCGCCTGAAGCGCGCGGGCGGGAGCTACGACTGGATCTTCGCGCGGTAGTTCTGGACAGCCAGGGTTCGCTCATCCGGGCAGGATGAGCGAACCCTCGGCCGCCAGCGCCGCGATCTCTTCCGCCGTGAAGCCGGCCTCCTCCAGCACGGCGCGGCCATGCTCGCCATGGGCCGGAGCGGGGCCGTCCACGCGGCCCGGCGTGGCCGAGAACCAGGCGGGCATGCCGGGGAAGCGCATGGTGCCGTGCCGCGTTTCCTGCTCGATGAAGAAGCCGGTGGCGGCGAGATGCGGATCCTGCAGCACCTCCTCCGTGCTGTTCACCGGCGCGGCGGGGATGCCCGCCTGCGCGAAGCCCTCCAGCCATTCGGCCGTCGTGCGGGTGGCGAGCGTGGCCGCCACATGGCCGTAGCATTCATCGATGTTCTGCGAGCGGCCCTTGAAGCTCTGGAAGCGCGGATCCTTCGACCAGTCGGGGTGGCCGATCAGGTCGAAGAAGGCGCGCCACTGCTTGTCCGTGTAGACGAGGGCCGCGATCCAGCCATCCCGCGTCTGGTAGGGCCGCCGCTCGGGCGAGGCGGCGCGGGGATAGACCGGCGGGCCCAGGGGCGGTTCGAAGAGCGCGCCGTTGATGTGATCGGTCAGCACGAAGTTGGCCATGGTCTCGAACATGCCGACCTCGATCTCCTGCCCCTCGCCGGTGCGGGCGCGGTGCAGCAGCGCCATGAGGATGGCGTAGAGCACGGTGAGGCCTGAGACCTTGTCCGCCACCAGCGTCCCGGAATAGCTGGGCTTGCCCTGCATGCGGCTCTGGATGCCCGCCATGCCGCTGATGGCCTGGATGATGTCGTCATAGGCGGCATTCGGCGCATAGGGCCCGCGGCGGGAGAAGCCATAGACATTGGCATAGACGATGCGCGGATTGACGGCCGCGACATCGGCATAGGTCAGGCCGAGCCGCGCGATGGCATCCGCCCGCATCGCATGCACGAAGACATCGGCGCCTTCCGCGAGGCGCAGCAGCGCGGCGCGCGCGGCGGGCTTCTTGAGATCGAGCGCGAGCCCCCGCTTGCCGCGATTGAGGTTGAGGAACATGGCGCCCTCGCGCGGCGCCTTCATCACCGGCACCTCGCGCGTCGTGTCGCCCTCGGGGCCTTCCACCTTGATCACCTCGGCGCCGTGATCGGCGAGGATCTGCGTGCAGAAGGGGCCCATCAGCACGGCCGTCAGGTCCAGCACCTTGAGGCCGGCCAGCGCGCCGAAGCCGCGCCCGGGTTGCGTGGTCATGGCGGGTTCTCCTTCAGGGCGCGTTCCAGATCCTCGCGCGCGGCGGGGGCGGCAACGGCGATGATGCGGCGGGCGCGCTCGCGCTCGGAGGCGCCGCGCAGATCGGCCAGGCCAAGCTCGGTGACGACGACATCCACATCGGAGCGCGGCGTGGTCACGGGGCCCGAGAGGCGGGCCACGATGCGGCTCGATCCGTCCGAGGCGGTGGCGGGCAGCGCGATGATCGAGGCGCCGCCCAGGGAGCGCGCCGCGGCGCGGGCGAAATCCGCCTGGCCGCCCACGCCGCCGATGACGTTCGCGCCGATGCGCTCCGCATTCACCTGACCGGTGAGGTCCACTTCCGCCGCCGCATTGATGGCGAAGAGGCAGGGAAGCTGCGCCAGCACCACCTCATTGTGCGTGTGGCTGGAGGGCTTGAGCGCGATGGCCGCATTGCGATGCGCGAAGCGATGCAACTCCGCGCTGCCGACCAGCGTGGTGGTGACGGAGATGCCGGGGTCGAGCGGCTTCCGCGCATTCGTGATCACGCCCGCCCGCATCAGCGCCATCGCGCCATCGCCCAGGATGCCGGAATGCAGGCCGAGGTCGCGGTGATGCGTGAGTGCCGCCAGAACCGCCTCAGGCAGAGCGCCGAGGCCGGTCTGAATGGTGGCGCCATCCGGGATGAGGGCGGCCACATGCGCGCCGATCGCGCGCTCCACCGCACTCGGCTGCGCGCGCGGCAGCAGATAGGGCGAGCGGTCGCTGTGCCACACGGCATCGAGCCGTGCCGCCGGGATACGCGCATGGCCGCCCGTGTCGGGGACATGCGGGCTGATCTCGGCGATCACGGTCCGCGCGCGTGCCACCCCCGCATCCATGTAGTCCACGCAGGGGCCGAGGCTGTGCGTGCCCGCCTCATCCGCGGGCGGCAGCAGCAGCAGCGCGACATCGCAGCGGATCTCTCCCGCCGCGATCATGCGATGCACCTGGCCGCCATGCACCGGCAGCACCTCCAGCACGCCGGCACTCGCCAGCGCGCGGAAGGTGCCGAGGCCGCCCAGGCCGCGCATGGCGATGTGATCCGCATGCTCCGGCCGCAGCACGCGCGCCAGGCCCGTGCCAAGGAAGACGCCGACGCCGCCAAGCGCGGCACGCTGTTCCACCAGCGCCTCGACCAGCGAAGGCGGCTCGCCCGTCACCTGGCCCCAGAGGATGTGATCCCCTGGGCGGATATGCCGTGCGAGATCCAGGCTCAATAGGATTTGGGCTGGCCGAGCACGCGCTCGGCGATGTGCGAGAGGATCAGCTCGCGCGAGACGGGGGCGATGCGCGGGATCAGGCTTTCGCGCAGGTAGCGCTCCACATGGTACTCCTGCGCGTAGCCCATGCCGCCATGCGTCATCACCGCCGTCTCGCAGGCGCGGAAGCCCGCTTCGGCGGCGAGATACTTCGCGGCATTGCTCTCGGCGCCGCATTCCTGGCCCGCGTCATAGAGACTGGCCGCCTTCCAGACCATGAGCTCGGCGGCTTCCAGCTCCGCCCAGTTGCGCGCGAGGGGGTGCTGGATCGCCTGGTTCTGCCCGATCGGGCGGCCGAAGACACGGCGTTCCTTCGCGTAATTGGATGCCTTGCGCAGTGCGGCGCGGCCGATGCCCACGGCCTCGGCGGCGATCAGGATGCGCTCGGGGTTCATGCCGTGCAGGATGGCCTGGAAGCCGCGGCCTTCCTCGCCGATGCGGTCCTCCATCGGGATCTCGAAGCCGTCGAAGAAGACCATGTTGGAGTCTACCGCATGGCGGCCCATCTTCTCGATGAGGCGGATCTCCACCTTGCTGCGGTCGATCTCCGTGTAGAACAGGGTCAGGCCATCGGTCTTGCGGCGCACCTGGTCGAGCGGCGTGGTGCGGGCCAGCAGGAGCATCTTGTTCGCCACCTGCGCGGTGGAGATCCACATCTTCTGCCCATGCACCACGTAGCGGTCATTGTGCCGCTCGGCCCGCGTCTTGAGCTGCGTGGTGTTGAGGCCGACATCGGGCTCGGTCACGGCGAAGCAGGGCTTGTCCTTGCCTGCGATCAACGGTGGCAGGAAACGCTGCTTCTGCGCCTCATTGCCGAAGATGACGACGGGGTTGAGGCCGAAGATGTTCATGTGCAGCGCCGAGGCGCCGGACATGCAGGCGCCGGAGGCCGCGATGGCCTCCATCATCAGCGCCGCCTCGAAGATGCCCAGGCCCCCGCCGCCATACTCGGTGGGCATGGCGATGCCGAGCCAGCCGCCCTGTGCCATGGCCGCGTGGAAATCATGCGGGAAGACGCCCTCGCGGTCCTTCGCCAGCCAGTATTCATCGGGGAAATCGGCGCAGATGCGGGTGATCTGTTCGCGGATCGCGGCCTGCTCGGCCGAGAGGGTGAAGTCCATGACGTTTCCTTCCCAGTGGCGCGAGCATGCGGCGAGCAGGCGCGCGCGTCAACGCAGCGCTTGACGTATGCGTTCGCAAAATCATAGCCTGTTCGCATAAACGAACGCCTGATGACAGGCGCTGGAGGAAACATGGTGCTTCTGACGCCGTTCCGGCGCCGCGCGCTGCTGGCCGCGTCCGCTCTGCCGCTGGCCGCATCCGCTCTGCCGCTGGCCGCCCCCGCGCTTGCGCAATCCTGGCCGGACCGGCCCTTGCGCCTCACCGTCGCCTTCCCGGCCGGCAGCCTGACCGATGTGCTGGCGCGCCTGCTGGCCGAACCGCTCGGCCAGCGCCTCGGCCAGCCCGTCGTGGTGGATAATCGCGCGGGCGGGAACGGGACGGTGGGCACCATCGCGGTGCAGCAGGCGGCACCCGACGGCAACACGGTGCTGATCATCAGCACCAGCGCGGCCTCGGTGAATCCGCACATCATCCGCCGCCTGCCCTTCGACCCGGTGCGGGACTTCACGCATATCGGCGCCATTGCCGAGGCGCCTTACCTGCTGGTCGTGCCTGCCAGCAGCCCGGACACCACGCTCGCGCAGTTCCTTGATCGTGCCCGCGCCCGCCCCGGCGAGCTGACTTTCAGCCACGGAAATGCCAGCGCGCTGATCATGACGGAGGTGATGGCCCGCCGTGCCGGCGTGCGCATCAACGCCGTGCCCTATCGCGGCGGCGCGGAGGCGCTGACGGACGTGGCCGCGGGCCGCATCGACTGCACCTTCACCGACTTCGCGAATGGCCTGGCCCAGGCGCAAGGCGGCCGGGTGCGGGGCATCGCGCAATCCGCCGGGCAGCCCACCCCGCTGGCGCCCGAGGTGCCGCCCGTGGCCCAGGTGGTGCCGGGCTATGACATCAATGTCTGGTTCGGCCTCTCCGCGCCCGCCGGCACGCCCGAACCCATCGTGCGCCGCTGGAACGAGGCGCTGAACGGCGCATTGCGTGATGAAGCGGTGGTCGGCCGCCTGCGCCAGCTGGGCTTCCTGCCCTTCACCCAGACGCCCGAGCAGTTCGGCGCCTATATTCGCAGCCAGCTCGCGAGTTGGGGCGAATTGGTCCGCATCGCGGGCGTCGAGCCGCAATAGTGGATGGCGGTTTCACCCCCAGTGAGCAACGTGGCGGCCCGCGCTCCGTCGCGCGCGTGCTGGACCTGGTGGCGCGGCTGGCCGCTGTGCCGGAGGGGCTGACACTGGCCGCGCTGGCGAGTGCGATGGGCGCGCCCAAGACCAGCCTGCTCGGCCTGCTGCGCGGACTCGCGGCCGAGGGCTATGCCGTGCAGCAGGAGGCACGCTGGCGCCTGGGGCCGGAGGCGGTGGGCCTGGCGCGCGCCATTCTCTCCGCCGCCGGCGATGGCGATCTGACCGCCGCCGCGCGCCCTTCGCTGGAATCGCTGGCCAGCGCGGTGGGCGAGACGGCGATGCTGGCCGTCCTCGCGCCCGATCGCCGCGCCATGGTCTATGCCGACAAGGTGGAGAGCCGCACCGCGCTGCGCTTCGCCGCGACCGTGGGCGATGCGCGGCCCATCCATTGCACCGCCTCCGGCCGCGTCATGCTGGCCTTCCTGCCGCCGCCCTGGCCGGCCGAATTCCTGCGCACCGCGCGCCTGACCGCGCTCAGCCCCACCAGCGTGACAGACCGCCGCGCGCTGCGGCGCATCGTCGCCGAGACGCGCGAGCAGGGCTTCGCCGTGACGCTGGGCGAAGCCACCGAAGGCGTCGCGGGCCTGGCCGCCCCCATCTTCGGCGCGCGGGGCGAGGTGGTGGCCGCCATCGTGCTCGCCGGTCCCATCGCGCGGGTCGAACCGCGCCTGCCTCTTCTCTCCCGCCGCGTGCGCGAGGCGGCGGCGCAGATATCCCGCCGCCTTGGCCACCGTCCCAGCTGAAGGAACCATCATGCCCGGCTTGCACTACGAGGAATTCACCGAAGGCCAGCTCTTCGAGCACGCGCTTTCGCGCACCGTGACCGAGGCCGACAACATGACCTTCAGCCTGATGACGCTGAACCCGCAGCCGCTGCACATCGACCGCCATTTCGCGGAATCCACCGAATGGGGCCAGCCGCTGTTCAACAGCCTGATGACGCTCGGCATCATGATCGGCATGTCGGTGAGCGACACCACGCTTGGCACCACCATCGGCAATCTGGGCATGACGGAGGTGCGCTTCCCCAAGCCCGTCTTCCATGGCGACACGCTGCGCTCGCGCACGCGCGTCATCGCCAAGCGCGAGAGCCGCTCGCGCTCCGATGCGGGGCTCGTCGAGTTCGAGCATGAATGCCTGAACCAGCGCGGCGAGATCGTCGCCACCTGCCGCCGCATGGCCTTCATGCGCAAGCGGCCGGTGTCCAGCTGATGCGCAGCTGGCTCTTCGTCCCGGGCGACAGCGAGCGGAAATTCGCGCGCGCCGCGGAAGGCGAGGCGGATGCGCTGATCCTCGACCTCGAGGACAGCGTGCTGCCCGCCAACAAGCCGGCTGCCCGTGGCATCACCCGCGCCATGCTCGAAGCCCCGCGCGGCCGGCAGCAGCGCTGGGCGCGCGTGAACGCGCTGGACACGGGCCTCACGCTGGAGGATCTCGCCGCCGTCATGCCGGCGCGGCCGGATGGCATCGTGCTGCCGAAATGCGCCGAGGCCGGGCAGGTGCGGCAGCTCGGTCATTGGCTTGATGCCTTCGAGGCGGCGCATGGGCTGCCAGCCGGTTCCACGCGCATCCTGGCCATCGCGACCGAGACGGCGGGCTCGCTCTTCGGCCTGGGCAGCTATGCGCAGGCGGGGCCGCGCCTCGCGGCGCTGACCTGGGGTGCGGAGGACCTCTCGGCCGATATCGGCGGCCTGGCCAATCGCGCGGAGGGCGCCTGGCTCGGCGTCTATCGCCTGGCGCGGGAGATGTGCCTGGCGGGGGCCGCGGCGGCCGGCGTGCCGGCGATTGATACCGTGCATGTGGAGATCAACGACCTGAACGGCCTCGCGGCCGATGCACGCGCCGCGCGGCGCGACGGCTTCGCGGGGAAGATGATCATCCATCCGAGCCATGTCGCGACCACCAACGCCGCCTTCACACCGGCGCCGGAGGAACTGGACTGGGCGCGCCGCGTTGTCGCCGCCTTCGCTGATGGCGGGGCAGGGGCGACACGCATGGATGGCAAGATGCTGGACCGGCCGCATCTGCGCCTCGCTCAGCGCCTGCTCGCCCAAGGGGGAACACCATGAAGCGCCGTCACATCCTGGCCCTTTCGGCGCTGGCCACGCCGGCCCTGGCCCCCGCGGTCCTGGGGCAGGAGGAATGGCCGCAGCGCCCGGTGCGCATCATCGTGCCGGCCGCCGGCGGCGGCAGCAGCGACCCCATCGCGCGGCTCCTGGCGCAGGCCTATGCGGCACGCTTTGGCCAGGCATTCGTGGTGGAGAACCGGCCGGGGGCGGCCGGCAATGTCGGCATGACGGCGGCGGCGCGGGCTGCGCCGGATGGCCATACGCTGCTCTTTGCCTTCGCCGGGCCGCTCGCCACCAATCTCGCGCTGTATCGCGACCTGCCTTTCCAGACGCAGCGGAATTTCGACGCCATCGTGCGGATGGGCGGCGTGCCCAATGTCCTGGTGGTGGGACAGGGCTCGCCCATCCAGAGCCTTGGCGATTTCGTCGCGCGGGCGAGGGCGCGGCCGGGCTCGGTGGCCTATGGCTCCACCGGCAGCGGCAGCTCCATGCATCTGGCGGGCGCGCTGCTCTCGGAGGCGGCGGGGCTGGAGTTGAACCACATCCCCTACAGCTCACCCGCCGCCGCGACGACGGATCTGATCGCGGGGCGGCTCGACTCCATGTTCCTCGGCGCGCCAGGCACGGTGCCGCTGCTGCGCGGTGGGCAGATCCGCGCATTGGCGGTCCTGGCCGAGCGCCGTGCCCGCGTGATGCCCGAGGTGCCGACGGCGATCGAGCAGGGCCTGCCCGGCGTGGTCATGGGCACCTGGTTCATGCTGCTGGCGCCCAAGGGCACGCCGCCGCGCATCATCGAGGCGCTGAACGCGGCGGCGAACGAGGCGCTGGCCGGGCCGGGGCGCGAGACGCTGGCGCAGCTGGGGCTGGAGCTGGAGGATGGTGCCGCCGGCGGAACGCCCGCCGATGCGGAGCGCTTCCTGGCCGCCGAGATCGCGCGTCACGCGGAGATCGTGCGGCGGGCGAATATCCGGATCGAGTAGGGCATATCGGGGCGAGAGGATTCGAACCTCCGACCTCCTGCTCCCAAAGCAGGCGCACTACCAGGCTGTGCTACGCCCCGTCCGCTGCGGTGTTTAGGCGCGGCTGCGCGGCGCTTCAAGCGGGCGGCAGCACCTTGCCGGGATTCATCCGGCCCTCGGGGTCCAGCGTCGCCTTGATGGCGCGCATCAGGTCGAGCGCCACGGGCGATTTCAGCTTGGCCATGGCGGCGCGCTTCGATTGGCCGATGCCGTGCTCGGCGGAGAAGCTGCCGCCCAGTTCCACCGCGATCTCGCCGATCAGCCCCTCGAATTCCGGCGCGCGCGCCTGCCATTCGGCATGGCCCATGCCGGAGGGCGCCTGCAGCGAGAGATGGATGTTCCCATCGCCCATGTGGCCGAGCGCGATCATCCGCCCCTCCGGCCAATTGCCGTCGATCAGCGCCTGGCTGCGCTCCAGGAAGTCCGGGATGCGCGAGACGGGGACGGAGGTGTCGGTGGACAGGCCCGGGCCTTCCATGCGCGAGCAGGTCGGGAAGGTTTCCCGGATGTTCCAGAGGTTCTGGCGCTGCGCCTCGCTCTCGCAGATCACGACATCCTCGGCCTCGCCCGCCTCGATCGCTTCCATCAGCGCGGATTCCAGCGCCTCGCGCACCGGGATGGCGGCATGCGTGCTCGCGGCCTCGATCAGGCAGTACCAGTCGGTGGAGAGCTCCATCGGCTGGCGGATGTTGGTGCCATGGCGCAGCGTGATGTCGATGCAGATCTTGCGGATCAGCTCGAAGGCGACCAGCTCCGCGCCGCTTTCCTGGCAGCGGGCGAGAAGCTGCAGCGCCTCGCGCGGTGAACGGACGGCGACGAGCGCCGTCTCGCGCTTGGCGAGCTGCGGAAAGAGCTTGAGCGAGGCGGCGGTGATGACGCCGAGCGTGCCCTCGGCGCCGATGAAGAGGTGGCGCAGCGCATAGCCGGTGTTGTCCTTCCGCACCCGGCGTAGATCATCCAGCACACGACCATCCGGGAGGACGACCTCCAGACCCAGGACGAGATCGCGCGCATTGCCGTAGCGCAGCGTGCGGATGCCGCCCGCATTGGTGGAGAGAGCCCCACCCACCATCGCCGAGCCCTGGGCGCCGAAATGCAGCGGAAAGAAGCGATGGGCCTCGGTCGCCGCGTTCTGCACCGCCTCGATGGTGCAGCCGGCCTCGGCGGTGATGGAATTGTCCAGCGGGTCCACCTCGCGCAGGCGGTTCATGCGCTCCAGGCTCAGCACCACGCTGGCCGGACCCTGGGCGATGGGCACCACCGCGCCCGCCAGCGAGGTGCGGCCGCCGGCCGGCACCACGCAGAGGTCGAGCTGGGCGCAGAGCCTGAGTGCCGCACTGACCTGGGCGGTATCTGCCGGGCGCAGCACGGCTATGGGCTGGCCGTGATAGACGCCGCGCCAATCCACGGCATAGGGGGCGATGTCGGCCTCCGCGCGCAGGCAGGCGGTGGGGCCGAGGGACTGGGTCAGGGCGTCGAGCGGGGACATGGGGCTTCCTTTGCGGCGCATCGCACGCCAGCCGGGTCCCTGCGTCAAGCGGGCGCGAGGCGCTCCAGCGCGCGACGGAGCGTGGCGGCCTCCTCGATGCCGATGCGCGCCGCGAGGCGTAACTCCGCCTCGGCGCTCAGACGCAGCAGCAGTTCCAGCAGGCGCCGTCCGCGCGCTGTGTAGAGGATGCGCCGGGCACGGCCATCCTCCGGGTCCGGGCGGCTCTCGACATGACCGAGCCTCGCCAGATCCTCCACCAGATAGGCCATGCTCTGCTTTGCCATGCCCGCGGCGATGGCGAGCTCGGTCAGGCGGGCGCCGGCCGGCGGCAGATGGCGGAAGACGGCGCCATGCGCCCGGCGTATCTCGGGGAAGCCGCGCGCGGGCAGGGCGCCATAGACCTCCTCGGCCAGGGCCTCGTAGGCGTGGCGCAGCAAGGCGCCCAGCGTGCGGCGGGCTTCGGGCAGGGGCGTGCGGGGCATGATCCATATTGACAGATGATCTGACGAAACGCTAGTGGTCAGATAATCTGACGAAAGAAACGCCGATGTCCGACCTTGTCGCCCGCAACCTCGCCACCGTGGACGCGCATATCCGCGGCGAGGCGCAGGACCCCGCCGCCGTCATGGCGCTCTACGCGCCCGGAATCGTGCTGGAGGTTCCCTCGCGCGGCCTGCGCTTCGAGACGCTCGCCGAGATCGAAGCGAATTACCGCCGCATGTTCGCATCCATGGCCGAGATCGAGCTGACGCCCGGCGAACGCTTCGCCACCGAGGACCGGGTGGTGGATGACTGCCACGTCCGGTTCCGCATCACGGGCGATGGGCTGACCAACGCGCCCTATGGCATCGGCACGCGGGTGGAACTGCGCCTTCTGCACATCTTCGCGATGCAGGACGGGCTGATCGCGCGGGAAACCGTCTTCGAAGGCTGGCGCCGCCTGGATTGACCGCGCGCCGCGCTGCATGGACCATCCCCCCCAAACCGGGGAGGATCGCGGCATGGACGAGACGGATGTGGTGGTGGTGGGCAGCGGCTCGGCCGGCAGCGCGCTGGCCGGACGGCTCAGTGAGGATCCGCGCATCCGCGTGACGGTGCTGGAGGCCGGCGCCAAGGACACGAATCCCTGGCTGCATGTTCCCATCGGCTACGCCAAGACCATGTACCACCCGACCATCAGCTGGAATTACCAGACCGAGGCGGAGGCCGAGCTGCATGGCCGCTCCGTCCCCTGGCCGCGCGGGCGGGTGCTGGGCGGCTCCTCCGCCATCAATGGCCTGATCTATATCCGCGGCCAGGCGGCGGATTACGACCATTGGCGGCAGCTGGGCTGTACCGGCTGGGCCTATGAGGATTGCCTGCCCTACTTCAAGCGCTCGCAGAACCAGGAGCGCGGCGGTGACGATTTCCACGGCTCGGGCGGCCCGCTGACGACGAGCGACCTGCGCGACAAGGGTGTGCTGCCCCAGGCCTTCATCGATGCCGCCCTCGAGCTGGGCTTCCCCCGCAATGACGACTTCAACGGCGCCGACCAGGAAGGGGCGGGCTGGTATCAGGTGACCGTGCGCAACGGCTTCCGCTGCTCGGCCGCCACCGCCTATCTCAAGCCCAACCTGAAGCGCCCGAACCTGCGCCTGATCACCGACGCACAGGTGCAGCGCCTGGTGATCGAGGGCGGGCGCGTCACCGGCGTGGTCTATCGCGTGGGTTCCGAGGAGCGGACGATCAAGGTGACGCGCGAGGTGGTGCTGAGTGCGGGCGCCATCAACTCGCCCCAGGTGATGATGCTCTCGGGCCTGGGCCCGGCGCAGCATCTGGCCGAGATGGGCATCGCCGTGCAGCGGGACATTCCGCAGGTGGGGCAGAACCTGCAGGACCATCTGCAGGCGCGGCTCATGTATCGGGCCAGCCAGAACGTCACGATGAACGAGCGCGTGAATTCCTGGATCGGCATGGCGAAGATGGGGATCGAATTCGCGCTCACGCGCGGCGGCCCGCTCAGCTTCGCCGCCGGCACCTCCGGTCTCTTCGCCCGCGTGCTGCCGCAGAGCGCGACGCCGGATGTGCAGTTCCACTTCATCCCCTGGAGTGCGGACAGCGTGAAGGAGGGGCTGCACAAATTCCCGGGCTTCACCATCAGCGTCTGCCAGCTCCGCCCCGAAAGCCGTGGCGAGATCAGGCTCGCCAGCCCCGACCCCATGGCCAAGCCGCATATCCACGCGCGCTATCTGACGAGCGAGACGGATAAGCAATGCATGGTGGAGGGCGTGAAGCTCGCCCATCGCCTGGCCGAGACCAAGGCGCTCGGCCGCTTCATCGCCGCACCCTATGCGCCCCCGGCCGGCGCGGGGCGTGATGACGCGGCGCTGCTCGACTTCGTCCGCCGCAACAGCGGCACCATCTATCACCCCACCAGCACCTGCCGCATGGGCGAGGATGCGGGTGCCGTCGTGGACACCGAACTGCGCGTGAAGGGGGTGGGCGGGCTGCGCGTGGCGGATGCCAGCATCATGCCGACGGTGGTGAGCGGCAATACCAATGCCGGCTGCATCATGATCGGCGAGCGCTGCGCCGATTTCATCAAGCGGGTCGCGTGATGGCCCGCTTCGACGCCATCATCATCGGCGCCGGCATGTCCGGCATGTACCAGCTCATCCGCCTGCGCGAACTCGGCATGAGCGTCCGTGTCTTCGAGGCGGGCACGGGGGTGGGCGGCACCTGGTACTGGAACCGCTACCCCGGCGCGCGCTTCGATTCCGAGAGCTATTCCTACGGCTTCTCCTTCGACCCGGAGCTGCTGCAGGAATGGAGCTGGTCCGAGCATTTCGCGCCCCAGCCCGAGACTTTGCGCTACCTGAATCGCGTCGCCGAGAAATACGACCTGCAGCGCGACATCCAGTTCAACGCCGAGGTGAAGTCCGCGCATTTCACGGGAGAGGGCTGGCGGGTCACGCTGGCCGATGGCACCGCGCATGAGGCGCGCTTCCTGATCACCGCCATCGGCGCGCTCTCCGCCCATACCCTGCCGCGCATCGAGGGGATCGAGAGTTTTCGGGGCCCGTCCTTCCACACCGCGCGCTGGCCCAAGGAGGGCGTGGATTTCGCCGGCAAGCGCGTCGCCGTCATCGGCACGGGGGCGACCGGCGTGCAGACCATCCAGGAGGTGGCGAAGACCGCGGGTCACCTGACCGTCTTCCAGCGCACGCCCAACTGGTGCACGCCACTGCACAACAGCAAGATCACCGAGGAAGAGCAGGCGCGCATCAAGCAAAGCTACCCCGAGATCTTCGCCCGCTGCGCCGAGACCTATGCCTGCTTCCTGCACACGGCCGATCCGCGCAACACCTTCGACGTTTCAAAGGAGGAGCGCGAGGCCTTTTGGGAGAAGCTCTACGCCTCGCCCGGCTTCGGCATCTGGGTGGGCAATTTCAAGGACAGCTACACCAATCGGGAGGCCAATGCGGAGCTCTCCGCCTTCATCGCCCGCAAGATCCGGGAGCGGGTGAAGGACCCCAGCGTGGCGGAGATGCTGATCCCCAAGAATCACGGCTTCGGCACCCGGCGCGTGCCGATGGAGACGCGCTATTACGAGGTCTACAACCAGCCCAATGTCGAGCTGGTGGACAGCAAGGCCACGCCCATTACGCGCATCACGCCGACGGGTCTTTCCACCACGGAGCGCGACTTCGCATTCGACATCATCATCTACGCGACCGGCTTCGACGGCCTGACCGGCGCCTTCGACCGCATCGACATCCGCGGCCGCGATGGGCGTTCGCTTCGCGAGGACTGGGCCAGTGGCGCGCGCACGCTGGTCGGCATGCTGGCCGAGGGCTATCCCAACATGCTCATGCTGCTGGGGCCGCACACAGCGCTCGGCAATATCCCGCGCAGCATCGAATACAATGTGGAATGGGTGACGGCCCTGCTGCGCCACATGCAGGCGAACGGCCTTGCGATGGCCGAAGCGCGGCCCGAGGCGGTGGAGGGCTGGATGCAGCACGTGCTGGAGTGCTCCGTCGGCCTGCTCGCGAATGAGGTGGATTCCTGGTTCACCGGCGTGAACAAGAATGTCGAGGGGCGGCAGGTCCGCACCCTCTCGCGCTACAGCGGCAGCGCACCGGCCTATCGCGCCCGCGGCGAGGCGATCGCCGCGGGGGGATATGCCGAGTTGCTCTTCACCCCTGCATGCGGATCGGTGTCAGATCCTGCATCCAGCTCTGTGCCTGCGTGAAGTTCTGCACGCGGCGCGAGAGGCCGCGCGGGTTGGTGTCATGCACCACCCAGATCCACATGGCCTGGTCCACCAGGCGGGAATGGAGCCGCGCCAGGACGCGGTTCTGCGCCTCGATCTCGAAGGTGTTGCGCGCCTCCACCACCAGGGCATCGGCCTCCGGGTCCTGGTAATTGCCCCAGTTGAAGCCGCCGCGGATGCGCCCCGCGCCGTAGCTCGGGCCGAGCAGGCCGATATCCGGGTCCCAGAAGGCCCAGGAATTGTTGTTGGCGTGCAGGCCGCGATTCTCGGGGGCTTCGGCGCCCAGGCGGCGGCGGCCGCGCAGCGCCTCCCAGTCCATCACCTCGAATTCCAGCTCGATGCCGACGGCGCGGAAATCCTGCTGGATCGCCTCGTTCATTGGCATGGGCTGCATCTGGCCCGAGCCGGTGGGCGCCACGATGAACTTGGTGCGCACCGGATTGGCGCGGCTGAACCCGGCCTCGGCCAGCAGGCGGCGGGCCCGGTCCGGGTCATAGCCGATCTGGAAGCTGGGATTGCCGAACCACGGGTGACCTTCCGTGATCATGCCTTTGGCGGGCAGGGCGAGGCCGCCCAGCAGCTGCACCAGCGCCTGCCGGTTGATGGCGAGATTGGCCGCCTGGCGGATGCGGACATCACGGAAAGGCGAGCCCTCCACGAAGGAGAGCTGGTGGCACCAGATATGCGGATAGGCATTGGTCACCACCTGATGCCCGGCGGCGCGGATGCGCGGCACGGCATCGGGCGGCGGTGCCTCGATGAAATCCACCTGGTTGGAGAGCAGCGCCGCCACGCGCGTCAGCGCATCCGGCATCGGGATCAGTGCGAGCCGGTCATGCTGGGGGATGCGCGTCCGGTCGAAATGGCTCGAGTTGCGCACCATCTCGAGCCGCTCGCGCGGCACGAAGCGGTCGGCGATGTAGGGGCCGGTGCCGGAGGGGCGCTGCGCGAAGCGTTCCCAGTTGCGGCCCACCTCCTCCCACCGCGCCGGCGAGGAGTAGAAGAGATTGGCCATGAGATAGGGGAAGACCGCGTCCACCACCTTGGTCTCGATCTCGATGGTCATCGGGTCGCGCACGCGCCAGCGCTCGATATTGCCGGAATAGAGGCTGCCCTGGGCCGCCTGGGCGCGGTCGAATTGCGGCGCGTCGCGATCCAGCAGCTTGGCGAGGTTCCAGGCCACGGATTCCGCCGTGAAGGGCGAGCCGTCATGGAAGCGCACGCCGGGGCGGATGCGGAAGATCCAGAGCTTCTTGTTGTCCGCATCCACCGCCCAGGATTCGGCCAGGCTGGGCCGCAGGGAGGCCGCGCGGTCGGCGCGCGTCAGGTCCCAGGCGATCAGCGGATCATAGAGCGTGTAGCCGAGGAAGCGGTTGCCCTCGGCCCCCTGGCTCGGCTGGCCGGTGGTGAAGGGGATGTCGGCGACGGTCATGCCGACGCGCAGCGTGGTCTGGGCCTGGGCCTGGGCCTCAGTGGCCATCGGGCCGGCGGCGGCGAGGGCGGCACCCGCCGCCAGGAGGTCACGACGATGCATCCGGGTCTCCTATGGCGGAATGTTCCGCGACATGAAGGCTGGCATGCGGCGCATCCCCCCGCAACCGCTTCCCGGCGCGGGGTGAAACGGGCAGGATGGGGGCATGGAGAAACGCCCGACCGCCCTGATCCTTGGCGCCGGCATCATGGGGCTATGCACCGCCTGGGCGCTGCTGCGTCAGGGCTTCGCCGTGCAGGTGCTGGACCAGGCGATGCCACCCAACCCCGCCGGCGCCTCGGTGGACCATCACCGGCTGATCCGCCACGCCTATGGCGCGCAGCGCGGCTATATGCGGATGGTGGATGACGCCTATGCCGCCTGGGACCGCCTCTGGGCCGATCTCGGTGAAGTGCTGCATGTGCCGACGGGCGTGCTGGCGCTGGATGAGGCGGAAGGCGCCTGGCTGCGCGAGACGCGCGCCGCGCTCCGGGCGGATGGCCGCGCCCATGAGGACATGACGGCCGCCGCGGTCGAGGCGCGCTTCCCCTACCTCTCGGGTGCCGGCATCCGCGATGCGCTCTTCTGCCCGGCGGGCGGCGTGCTGCTGGCCGAGCGCATCGTGGCGGCGCTCGCGCGGCATATTCAGGCGCACGGCGCGGTGATCGAAGTCGGTCGCGCCACCGCCATCCACCCCGAAAGCGCCAGCGTGACGCTGGAGGGCGGGGCCACGCGCGGCGCGGATGTTCTGGTGGTCGCCGCCGGCCCCTGGATTCCGCGCCTGCTGCCAGGCATCGCCACGCGCGTCACCCCCTCGCGCCAGGTGGTCGTGCGGCTGGAGGCGCCCTCCGCCGCATGGGTCCAGGCGCCCATGCTGCTCGACCTCGCGGTGGAGGGCGGCTTCTACCTGGTGCCGCCCGTCGCCGGCACGCCGATCAAGATCGGCGACCACAGCTTTTCCCGCGAGGGCCACCCGGATGACGACCGCACGCCCGATCCGCGCGAGGTGGAGCGCATCCTGGCGCTGGCCCGCAAGCGCATCCCCGGCATCGAGGGCTTCGCGCGCCTCGGTTCCGCCACCTGCTTCTATGATGTGGAGCCGGAGGAGCGCTTCGTGATCGAGCCGCTCGGGCGCCGCGCCTGGGTGATGTCCGGCTTCTCCGGCCACGGCTTCAAGTTCGGCGCGGTGCTGGGCGAGCGTCTCGCCCTGGCCATCGCACAACCCGCAACCGCCGCGACGCTGCCCGCCTGGGCCGCTGGCGACGAGGTGATCCCCGCATGACCCAGACTGATGACATCCTCTTCGCGCTGACCAGGCTGCACCAGCTCCCCGATTGCGGGCTGGAGGCCGAGGACATCGCCGCCCTGCTGGAGGAGATGCGGAAATTCACCGAAGGGCGGATCGAGCCCGGCTGCATCGAGGCCGACCGCATCGGCGCCCGCTACGCCGATGGCGTCGTCACCTGCCCCCCCGCCTACAAGGACGCCTATGCCGCCTGGGTGGAGGGCGGCTGGCAGGGGCTCGCCGCCGGCGAGGAGCATGGCGGGCAGGGGCTGCCGCTGGCGCTCTGGACCGCGATGTCCGAGCTGCTGGCGACCGCCGACATGGCCTTCTCGCTCGGCCCGCTGCTCACCACCGGCACGATCGAGGTGCTGGAGAAATACGGCACGCATGAGCAGTGCGAGAAATGGCTGCCCGAGCTGAACAGCGGCCGCTGGAATGGCACCATGTGCCTGACCGAGCCGCAGGCGGGCAGCGATCTCTCCACCGTCCGCACCCGGGCCGAGCCGCTGCCCGATGGCCGCTACGCGCTGCACGGCCAGAAAATCTACATCACCTATGGCGCCAACGACATCGCGGCGAACACGCTGCATTTCGTCTTGGCCCGTCTGCCCGATGCGCCGCCCGGCTCGCGCGGCATCAGCCTCTTCGCGACACCCACCCTCCTGCCCGACGGCACGCCGAATGCGCTGCGCTGCGGCGGCATCGAGCACAAGCTCGGCATCCATGCCTCGCCCACCTGCACCATGCTCTTCGAAGGGGCGGTGGCGGAGCTGATCCATGAGCCGCATCGCGGGCTGCAGGCCATGTTCGCGCTGATGAACAATGCCCGCCTGCAGGTGGGCGTGCAGGGCGTGGCGATCGGCGCGCGCGCCGGCAAGCTCGCGGAGGCCTACGCGGCCGACCGCGTGCAGGGCGGCAAGCCCATCGCCCGCCACCCGGACGTGGCCCGCATGCTGGCCGAGATCCGCGCCACCACGCTGGCCGGCCGCTTCCTGGCCTATGAGGCGGTGATCGCGGCCGACCATGCGCGGGCCGGCGATGCCGAGGCGGAGGCGAAGCTCGCTTTGCTGACCCCCATCGTGAAATCCTGGTGCACCGATCGGGGCGTCGAGGCGGCGAGCCTCGGCATCCAGGTGCATGGCGGCATGGGCTTCGTCGAGGGCAGCGGCGCCGCCCAGGTGCTGCGCGATGCGCGAATCACGCCGATCTATGAGGGCACGAACGGCATCCAGGCGCTCGACCTCGTCACCCGCAAGCTCCCGCGGGACCAGGGGGCGCTGCTGCGCCGCATGCTGGCCGAGGCCCGGGCCGCCGACGCCCGCCTCGCCCCCGCGGTCGAGGCGCTGGAGCGGGCCACAAGCTGGATTCTCGCCGCCGCACCGGAGGAGGTGGCGGCCAGCGCCACCGCCTATCTCGAGGCCTGCGGCTGGGTGCTGGGCGGCGCGCTGCTGGCCCGGGCCGCGTCGCTGGAGCCGCGCTATGCGCCCATCGCCGGCTTCTACCTCTCTCGCCTGCTGCCGCGCGCGGAAGCCCATGCGGCTGAAGTCACCGGGGCGGCGGAGGTGCTGGCACTCATCCCAGCATGAGGCTCGGGCATTGCCCCGCCATGTGTCGCCAAATCGCCACAATTGCGCGCGAAGCGCCCGACCTTCCAAGGCACAGGGACTTGCGCGAATGACGCAACGCAGCATCTTGCACGGGTCACAAGAACTCCATCAGGCATGAACGCACCTCTTTCCTCCCCTTCGGTCCGGCGCTCACGCCCGCATGTCGCTGTCATCGGGGCCGGCCCCGGGGGCCTCGCCGCCGCCATGCAGCTGGCCGCATCCGGCGCGCGGGTGACGCTGTATGAGAAAGACGCCGTGGTGGGTGGCCGCACCCGCACCCTGACCTCGCCCGAGGGCTACAAGTTCGACCTGGGGCCCACCTTCTTCCTCTATCCGCGCATCCTGGACGAGATCTTCGCGGCCTGCGGCGCCAAGCTGCAGGAGGAGGTGGAGCTGATCCGCCTCGACCCGCAATACCGCCTGATCTTCGAGGGCAAGCCGAACATCAGCATCGATGCGACGGGCGACCTCGCGCAGATGGAGCGCAACATCGGCTCCTTCGCGCCGGGCGATGTGCCGGGCATCCGCCGCTTCATGGAGGAGAATCGCGAGAAGCTCGCCGTGTTCCGCCCCTTCCTGGAGCGCCCCTTCCTGAACACGACCGACATGGTCGGCGCCGATATCCTGAAGAGCCTGCCGCAGCTGCGCCCGCACAAGCAGGTGGACCAGGACCTGAAGCGCTACTTCAAGGACCCGCGCACGCGGCTCGCCTTCAGCTTCCAGACGAAATACCTGGGCATGTCGCCCTTCAAGTGCCCCTCGCTTTTCACGATCCTGAGCTTCCTCGAATACGAATATGGCGTGTACCACCCGGTGGGCGGCTGCGGCGCGGTGAGCGACGCCATGGCCCGCGTGGCCGAGCGCCTGGGCGTGGACATCCGCCTCAACACCCCGGTCGATCAGGTGACCTTCGCCGGCCGCCGCGCCGTGGGCGTGGAGGTGGGCGGCCAGCACATCGCGGCCGATGCGGTGGTGCTGAATGGCGATTTCGCGCATGCCGTGCCGAAGCTGGTGCCGAACGCCATCCGCAAGGCCTGGTCCGACCAGAAGATCGAGAAGTCGCGCTATTCCTGCTCGACCTTCATGCTCTATCTGGGCGTCGAGGGCACCTATCCGGAGCTGTCGCACCACAATGTGCTGCTGGCCGAGGAATATCAGCGCAACATTCACCAGATCGAGAGCGGCGAACTGCCGGATGTGCCGAGCCTCTATATCCAGAACCCCTGCGTGACGGATCCGAGCCTGGCACCCCCCGGCCATGCCGCGCTCTATGTGCTGGTGCCCGTGCCCAATCTGCGCCATGGCGCAGATTGGAGCGTGGAGGGGCCGCGCTACCGCGACATCGCGATCGAGCGGCTGAAGGTGCTGGGCCTGACCGACCTCGAATCCCGCATCCGCTATGAGCGGATCGTCTCGCCGCAGGATTGGCAGGATGAGTTCTCGGTGGGCTTCGGCGCCACCTTCAACCTCAGCCATGACCTGATGCAGATGCTGAGCTTCCGGCCGCGCAACCGCTTCAATGATACCCAGGGCTTCTACCTGGTGGGCGGCGGCACGCATCCGGGCTCCGGCCTGCCGGTGATCTATGAGGGCGCGCGCATCACCTCGCGCCTCATCCAGCAAGACTTGGCGCTGACGGCGGAGCCCGCCCTCGCGCCCGCCACGGAGGCTTGAACATGTCCCATGTCGTTGTTGTCGGCGCCGGCCTCGGCGGCCTCGCCGCCGCCTGCACCGCGGCCGCGCGCGGCCACAAGGTCACGCTGCTGGACAAGAACCCCTGGCTCGGCGGCAAGGCCGCGCAGCTCTTCCTGGACGCGCCCGATGGTTCGGGAAAATTCCGCTTCGACATGGGGCCCACCATCCTCACCGTGCCGCGCGTGCTGCGCCGCATCTATGCGGAGGCGGGGCGTGACCAGGCCAAGGAACTGCCGCTGATCCGCCTGGATCCGCAATGGCGCTGCTTCTTCGAGGATGGCAGCCGCATCGACCTGATGGCCGATGTGGACGTCATGGCGAAGGCCATGGAGGATTTCGCGCCGGGCAAGGGCCTGGCCGAGGGCTACAGGAAGTTCCAGCGCCTGGCGAAGCACCTGCACGGCGTCTCGGAAAAGTTCTTCTTCTGGAAGTCGGTCGAGGGCATCGGCGACACGCTGAACATGCGCGCCAACCTCAACCCGAACACGCTGAAGGATGTGCTGAGCCTGCGCATGGGCCAGACGGTGGCCAAGGTCATCCGCGGCAATGTGCCCGATGAGCGCCTCGCGCAGATGCTCGACCATTACTGCCAATATGTCGGCTCCAACCCCTATCTGGCGCCGGCCGTGCTCGCCTCCATCGGCGATATGCAGGCGAGCGAGGGCGTGTGGTATCCGGTGGGCGGCACGCGCGCCGTGGCCGAGGGGCTCGCGAAGCTGGCGGGCGAGCTCGGCGCCGATCTGCGCCCCTCCAGCGACGTGACGGGCTTCGACATCGAGAACGGCAAGGTCGTCGCCGTGAAGCTCGCCTCCGGCGAGCGCATCGCCTGCGATGCGGTGATCTCCAACATGGACGCGATCCGCACCTACAAGGAGCTGGTCGGCGGTTCGGCGGGCGAGACCTATGACAAGAAGGGCTTCGAGCCCGCCTGCTCGGGCGTCGTGCTCTATATGGGCCTGAAGAAGCGCTACCCGCATCTGGCGCATCACTGTTTCGTCTTCTCCCGCGATGCGGAGGAGGAGTTCGACGCGATCTACAAGAAGGGCGAGCCCGCGCCGGACCCGACGGTCTATCTGGCCGCCACCGCCGAGACCGACCCGACCAGCGCACCCCCGGGCGGCGAGGCGCTCTATGCGCTCGTCCACACGCCGCATCTGCGGCCGCATCACGACTGGAACCAGATCTTCCCCGGCTACCGCCAGAAGATCCTGGACAAGCTGAAGCGCACGGCGGGCCTGGACGATATCGAGGAGAACATCGTCGTCGAGCAGCGCCTCACGCCGGTGGACATCCACAACCGCTATCGCGTGCTGGAGGGCGCCATCTATGGCCTCGCCTCGCACGGCTCTTTCCTGGGCGCCTTCAAGCCGGGCAACCGCTCGCGCCAGGTGAAGGGGCTGTATCTGGCCGGCGGCGCGGCGCATCCGGGCCCCGGCATGCCGATGGTCATGATGTCCGGCTGGATCGCGGCCGACAGCCTCGACCAGGATCTGGGCGGCCGCGGCATGAGCCCCGAGGCGGAGCTGGCCGGCCGGCGTGAGGCCGAACTCATCGGCGCCTGACGCCGATGGCGACGGAGACGCCGCCTTCCCCTGTCGCGCTCCGGTCCGAGCGGATGATGGCGTTCTTCAACATCGCCTTCAGCCGCACCTTCGCGGGGCATTTCTCGGCATTGCGCGTCGCCCATTGGGGTGAGCCGCAACTGCCCGAGGGGCGGCCCGCCATCATGCTGGCCAACCATCCGGGCTGGTGGGACGGCGTGATGTTCATGCTGTTGATGCGCCGCTTCTTCCTGGAGCGTCCCGGCTTCACGCCGATGGATGCCGAGGCGCTGGAGAAATACCCCTTCATGAAGCGGCTCGGCGTCTTCGGCGTCGAGCAGAATTCGGCGCGCGGCGCGGTGCGCTTCCTGCAGACGGCGAAGCAGGCGCTGGAGGATCCGCGCCACATGCTCTGGATGAACGCCCCCGGCCGCTTCGCCGATGTGCGGGAGCGGCCGGTGCCGCTGGCCCCAGGTGTGACGCGCCTGCCCGAGATCGCGCCCGATGCGGTGCTGGTGCCGCTCGCCTTCGAATACACCCATTGGACGGAGAAGCGGGGCGAGGCGCTGATGGCCTGCGGTGCACCCCTCGATGCGCGTGCCCTGCTGGCCGAGGACCGCGATACGCGGACCGAGACGATCCGCGCCGCCATGACGGCGACGATGGACCGCCTCGCGCAGGATGCGATCAGCCGCGATCCGGAACGCTTCCGCACCGTTCTCGATGGTCGCGCCGGCATGGGTGGAATCTACGGCGCCTGGCAATATATCAGGTCGGTGCTGCGCGGCGAGGCGCATGACCCGCGGCACGACACCAAGGCGCGCCGTGCGGAGAAGCGGGACTAGGATGGAATTCGCCCATATCGCGCTCGCCCTCGCGCTCCTGCCCATCATCTTCGGCACGATCAACCTGATCCGGATGCCGCGGCTGCGTGGCACGCCGCCCTCCGGCACGCGCGTCTCCATCCTGATCCCGGCCCGCAACGAGGCGGGCAATATCGCGGCCTGCCTGGACGCGGCGCTGGCTTCCACCGGCTGCGAGGTCGAGGTGGTGGTGATGGACGATGGCAGCACGGATGCGACGGCCGCCATCGTCCAATCCTACGCGGATCGCGATGCCCGCGTGCGCCTGGTGCAGGCGCCGAGCCTGCCGCCGGGCTGGACCGGCAAGGTGCATGCCTGCGCCCGCCTCGCTGAGGCCGCGACGGGCACGCATCTGCTCTTCATCGATGCGGATGTGCGACTCGCGCCGCATGCGGCGGCCGCCATGGCGGCGCACAGCGCCTCAAAATCCATCGCGATGGTGAGCGGTGTGCCGCGCCAGATCATCCGAAGCCTGGGCGAGGGGCTGACCGTTCCCTTCATCAACTTCCTCCTGATCTGCTACCTCCCCTTCGGCGGGCGGGCGGCGCAGCGCAAGGCGAGCCTCGCCGCCGCCTGCGGCCAGCTCATCCTCGTCGAGCGCGGTGCCTATGAGGCGATCGGCGGGCATGCCGCCATCAAGGGCGTGCTGCATGACGGCATCGCTCTGGCACGCCGCTTCCGTGACCTGGGCCACGACACGGAAATCGTTGACGGCACGCCGCTTGCCACCTGCCGCATGTATGACAATTTCGGCCATGCCTGGGGCGGCTTCATCAAGAACGCGCGCGAAGGCATGGCGACGCCCGTGGGCCTGCCGATCTGGACCGTGCTGCTGGCTGGCGCCCATCTCTGGCCCTGGGCGCTTCTGCCCGATGTCGAGGCGGTGCTGACCATCTGTCTGATGTTCGCACTCCGCGCCGCCGTCACCTGGCGCACGGGCGAGCCCTGGTGGACCGTGCCGCTGCACCCCTTCACCGTGCTGGTGGCGCTCGCCATCCAGTGGACGGCCCTGGTGCGCTCGGCCCTCGGGCTCAAGGCGGGGTGGAAGGGCCGCGCCTATGCGGCGGCCAAGGCCGAGGGCTAGAGCCATTTCACCGCAAGCAAAGACGGTGAAACGGCTCCAGCACGTTGTTTTCACGCATTTTCCGAGTCGCCAAGCAAAGCTGCCTGGCTTGAAAATGCTCTAGGCGGCGGGCGGCCGCAGGGCACTCAACGCGTAGATCTCGCAGGAGTCCACCGCGACCTCGACGGCGCTGCCCGTGAGGTCGTCCGGTAAGGGGGGGCCGGCCAGATGGACCGTACCGGTGCCGCGCCGCAGATTGTCGCAACCGCGATAGCGCAGCGCCTGCCGGCCGTGATGCAGGGTCAGTTCGATGGTCGCCGTGATGCTCCCCGTCACCGGATGGCTCACCCGCACGCGCAGGGAGCGACCCCCCGGGAGGCCCGAGACCTCCAGGATGTCGGGCTGACAGGCAGCCCCCGCCCGCCGGGTGACGCTGACGCGGTGCGGCGGCCAGGTGTAGGCCTCTCGGCCGCTTGCCGTGGTCGGGCCTGGGGCACGAAAGGGAAGCGGGGTGGCGCTGCCAGCGCCCGATATCGGCTTCATCGAGATGTCTCCTCTCTCGATGGCAAATTGGCCGTCCCGGCTGTGCCGTGGCAACGCGGTGGCGCCTCTCGCGCGGATCGGCTCTGCCGATCATCCGGCCTGGGCTGGAAAGCGGGCGCGACACAAGCCACAAAGGCGGCATGAATGATGTGACCGCGCCCGGTGCGCCCAACCGCACCCATGACACGGAGAATTTCCCGACCGCCTCGCTGATCCTGGCGAAGCCGGTGCGGGCGAAGGTCATGGCCTTCTACCGCTTCGTCCGCATGGCCGACGACATCGCCGACAGCGACAGCCTGAGCCCGGCCGAGAAGCTGGCGCGGCTCGATGCGATGGAAGCGTCGCTGGATGATCCCCGCACGCCCATCGCGGAAGGCGCGCGCATGCAGGCGGAGGGCGTGGGCGTCGAGGAAGCGCGCCTCATGCTCTCGGCCTTCCGGCAGGATTCCGAGCAGGCGCGCTATGCCGAATGGCCGGACCTCGTGGATTACTGCCGCCGCAGCGCGGACCCGGTGGGCCGGATGCTGCTGCGCCTGCACGGCACGACGGCCGAGGCCGCGAAGCAGGCGGCGGACGGGCTCTGCACCGCGCTGCAGATCCTGAACCACCTGCAGGACCTGGTGCCGGACCGCGAGAAGCTGGACCGCGTCTATCTCCCGCAATCATGGCTCGCGCTGGCCGGCGGCGAGGCCGCCTTTTTCGAACCGGGCAACACGAAGCGCCGCGACATCCTGGATGCCGCGCTGGATCGTGTGGAGGACCTGCTGGACCGCGCCAGCGCGTTGCCGCGGCTCTGCACCGCGCGGCGGCTGGCCATCCAGTCGGCCATGACGATCGGCCTGGCGCGGCGGCTGCTCGGCAAGCTGCGCACGGCTGATCCGGTGCTGGGGCGGGTCGCGCTGGGCAAGCTCGATTTCGCGGCGGAACTGCTGGCCGCGCCGCTGCTCGGCCCGACCGATCCTGTGCTGGTCGCGCAGCGCGTCAGCCGCGCCGGCTCCTCCTTCGCGCGCGGCATGGCGACGCTGAAGGGCGAGCGGCGCCGCGCCCTCTGGGCCGTCTATGGCTTCTGCCGCGCGGTGGATGACATCGCGGATGGTGCCATGCCCGAGGGCGAGAAGCGCCGGCTGCTGGCCGAGTGGCGCGTGAAGCTCACCACGCCGGATTGCGCCCTCTCGCGCGAGTTGCTGCTCGCGCGCGAGGCCTTCGAGATTCCGCTGGAAGAGTGCGAGGCGATGGTGGCGGGCATGGAGACCGATGCCTCCGACCATCTCCGCCTGCCGGATGAGGCGGCGCTCGATCTCTATTGCCGCCGCGTGGCCGGCAGCGTGGGCGCCATGTCGGTCCGCATCTTCGGCGAGCCCAAGGCCGAGGCCTGGGGGCTGGCGCTGGGCCACACTTTCCAGCTGACGAACATCCTGCGCGACGTGGATGAGGATGCGACGCGGGACCGCGTCTATATCCCGCTCTCCGTGCTGGAGAAGGCGGGCATCCCGGATGGGCCGGCGCGCTCCATCGTCACGCATCCGGCCTTTCCGGGCATCTGCAAGGAACTGGCGGGCCGCGCCGTCGCCGGATTCTTCCGCGCCGAGGCGGAACTCCCGCGTTACGACACCGAGGCGCTGCGCCCCGCGCGCGTGATGATGTGGGGCTATCGCCGCATCCTGGACCACATGCTGCGGCGCGGCTGGTCCGGTGAGCGCCCGCGCGCGCGGATGACGAAGGCTGAGAAGTTCCGCATGGCGGTCTTCGCGGTGACCGGGCGATGACCATCCATGTGATCGGCGCCGGCATGGCCGGCCTCGCCGCCGCGCATGCGCTCGCCACGCAAGGCCACGCCGTCACGCTGCATGAGGCGACACCGGGGGCCGGCGGCCGCGCGCGCGCGCTGCCGGATGGTACGGATAATGGCACCCATGCGCTGATCGGCTGCAACACGGCGGCCCTCGGCTTCCTCGATGCCATTGGCGCGCGGCAATACTGGGTGCAGCCCGAGCCGGGCGGGCTGCCCGTCCATGATTGCGCCGATGGTTCCTCGCGCCTCGTGGCGCTCTCGCCCGCCGGCTGGTGGAATGGCGCCAGGCGGCCGGCCGGAATCTCCTGGGGCGGCGTGCTGGCGATGATGGCGATGGCCTTGCCGCTGCGCGATCGGACCATCGCCGAGGCGATGGCCGCGCATCCGGCTTTCCTGCGTGGCTTCGTGGACCCGCTGGTGATCGCTGCGCTGAATACGCCTTCCGCCGAGGCCTCGACGCGCCGCCTGGGCCAGGTGCTGCGCAAGCTGGGAGCGCCGGGCGCCGCGCGGCTTTTCGTGGCAAGCCGGGGGCTGGGGCCGGACCTGGTGGACCCGGCGCTTGCGGTGCTGGAGACAGCGGGCGCGGAGTACCGCCCCGGCAGCCGTCTCCGCGCCATCCAGGTGAAGGAGGGCCGCGCCAGCAGCCTCACCTTCCAGGACCAGGATGTGATGCTGGGCGAGGCCGACCGCGTGGTGCTGGCCCTGCCGCCCTGGGAGGCGACGCGCATGCTGCCCGGCCTGCCCGCGCCCGACAGCTTCGCGCCCATCGTGAACCTGCATTTCGCCTTCCAGCCGGGTGGCGAGGTGCGCTTCCTCGGCCTGCTCGGCGCGCTCTGCCAATGGGTGCTGATCCGGCCCGGCGGCGTGGCCGTCACCGTCAGCGCCGGCGATGCCGAGGCCGAGCAGGATGTGGAGGAACTGGCCCCGCGCGCCTGGGCCGAGATCCTTGCTGCCGTCCGCGCCTTTCACGTCCCGGGCGACTGGCCGGTGGCGCCGCCGCCCTGCCGCGTGATCAAGGAGCGCCGCGCCACGCCGCGCCAGCGCCCCGGGCCGATTCCGGCGCCGCCGCGCCGGCCGCTGGCGAACCTGGCGCTCGCCGGCGACTGGACCTGGCCCGATCTGCCCGCGACCATCGAGGCCGCCATCTGCTCCGGCCAGGCTGCCGCAAGGGAGATCCTGCGATGACGCCGGCCGAAGCCCTCGCCGCGCTCCGCGCCGTCGAGGCGGCGGAGGGCGCGCCGAGCCTGGATGCGCGCCGCGCCCTGCTGGCCGAACTGCGCCGCGTGGTGCTGAAGCACGCGGCCGCCATCGCCGAGGCCGCCGCCGCCGACTACGGCGCGCGCAGCGCCGAGGACACGCTGTTGGCTGATGTGCTGCTCATCGCCGATGCGTGCAGTTACTCGCGCCGCAAGCTGCGCGGCTGGGCCCGGCCGCGCCGCGCCGCCGTTCCCATGCCCTTCTTTCCCGCCCGTGCCTGGGTCGAGCCTATGCCCAAGGGCGTCATCGGAATCATGGCGCCCTGGAACTATCCGGTGCAGCTGGCCCTCATGCCCGCACTCGACGCCATCGCCGCCGGCAACCGCGTGGTGATCAAGCCCTCCGAGGCGGCGCCGCGCGTGGCCGCGCTCATCGAGACCATCCTGGCCGAGGCCTGGGGGCCGCGCATTGCGCTGGTCGTGCAGGGCGGGCCGGAGGTGGCGCAGGATTTCGCCAGCCAGCCCTGGGACCACCTGGTCTTCACCGGCGGCACCGAGATCGGCCGCAAGGTGATGGCGGCCGCCGCGCCGAACCTGACGCCGCTCACGCTGGAGCTCGGCGGCAAATGCCCGGCCCTGGTGCTGCCCGGCGCGGATCTGAAGCGCGCCGCGCGCAACATCCTCGTCGCCAAGGCCGTCAATGCGGGGCAGACCTGCATCGCGCCCGATACGGTGCTGCTCATCGGCCACAGCGCGGCCGATTTCGCCCGCGCGGCGCGGGAGAGCGGCGTGACCGAGACCGGCACCGCCGTGATCAACGCGCGCCAGCAGGCGCGGCTCGATCGCATCAGCGAGGGGGCCACCATCGCCTGGATGGGGCCGGGGCCTCATTCGGTGGGACTCGCCCTGGCCGCTGGGCAGCTCGCGGAGGAGGAGATCTTCGGCCCCATCCTCGCCATGGAGGAATGCGCCTCGCTGGAGGAGGCGCTGGCCTGGGTGCGCGCACGGCCGCATCCGCTGGCCATCTACCTCTTCGGCGCGAATGCGAGCGAGGAAGCGCAGGTCGCCGCCCAGACCAAGTCCGGCGCGCTGGTGACCGGGCGTGCGGTGGAATACGCGGCCCTGCCGGGGCTGGGTTTCGGCGGCGTCGGCGCCTCGGGCTTCGGGCGGCGCAATGGCGAGGCCGGGTTCCGCGAATTCAGCAATCCGCGCGCGCGTATGCGCAACGGAGGCTGGGCGCTGGCGCGGCTCTTCGATCGGCCGCAGACTGGCTTCGCCCGCAAGCTGATCCGGCAATTGGTGGGCCTGAAGTAGCGAGGAACCCACGGCGATGGCACGAGCAGACCGCATCATCCTGGTGACCGGCGCCGCGACCGGCATCGGCGCCGCCTGCTGCCGCCGGATGGCGGGGCCGGGCACCGCCATCCTGGTGCACACGCGCAAGAACGCGGAAGGCGCGGAGCACACGGCCGAGGCGGTGCGTGCCAAGGGCGGCACGGCCCATGTGGTGCTGGGCGACATCGCCGATCCCGCCACGCCGGCTGCGCTGGTTGCTGCCGCGCAGGAGCACTTCGGCGGGCTGGACGTGGTCGTCGCCAATGCCGGCTTCGCCGACAAGACTCCGCTGCTGCAGACCGATGACGCGCAGATCGCCCGCACGCTGGATACGGTGCTCTGGGCCTTCATCCGGCTCGCGCGGGCCGCCCTGCCGGTGCTGACCGAGGGGCACGACCCCAGGCTGATCGCCATTTCCTCCTTCGTCGCCCACAGCTTCCGCAACGACGTGACGGTCTTCCCCGCCACCTCGGCCGCGAAGGCGGCGGTGGAGGCGCTGGTGCGCGGCCTCGCCATCGAATACGCGCCGAAGGGCGTGACCGTGAATGCGGTGGCGCCGGGCTTCACCCAGAAGGATCCCGGCGCGCACGCGGCCTATTCGCCGGCCCAGTGGGAGATGGTGAAGCGCAGCGTGCCGCTGGGGCGCCTCGGCACGCCGGATGACGTGGCGGCGGCGGTGAATTTCGTGGCCTCGACCGAGGCCGCCTATGTCACGGGCCAGGTCTGGCACGTGAATGGTGGGCTGGTTTAGCCAGCCTTATTTCTCGTTCGTCCGCGCTGCGAATTCATCCACCAGTTCGGCGATGCGCTTCGGGTCGCTCTGCTCCATCACGCGCCGTGCGAAGCGCGCGCAGTCGTCAATGTCGAGCGACCGCACCGCCTGCTTCACGCGCGGGATGGAACTGGCATTCATCGAGAGGCTGCGCAGCCCCAGGCCCAGCAGCAGCGGCACCAGCTTCGGGTTGCCGCCCATCTCGCCGCAGACGCTGACCGGCATGCGCAGGCGCAGCGCGGCTTCGGTCGCGAACTGCATCAGGCGCAGCACGGCGGGGTGCAGCGGGTCATAGAGGTGGGCCACGTCGATCTCGGCGCGGTCCACCGCCAGCGTGTACATGGTCAGGTCATTGGTGCCGATCGCGAAGAAATCGGCTTCCAGCGCGATGGCGTCAGCGGCGAGTGCCGCACCCGGCGTCTCGATCATCGCACCCAGCGGCGGCAGCTTCTCGGGCAGGGCCTCGCCGCGGCGGCGCAGGCGGCGGGCGACGCGCTCATAGATCTCGCGCGCCTGCGCGACCTCGGAAGGTACGGTCACCATGGGCAGCAGGATGCGCACCTGGCCCAGATGCGCGACGCGCAGGATGGCGGCGAACTGCTCCTCCAGCAGCGCAGGGCGCTTTAGCAGAAGCCGCAGGCCCCGCAGGCCGAGCGCCGGATTCGGGCCGGTCGGCACCGGCACGCCCTCGGCCAGCGCCTCCATGTCCTTCTCGCCGCCCCAGTCGAGCACGCGGATGGTCACGGGGTCCTGGCCCATGGCTTCCAGGATGCCGCGATAGGCCTCGACCTGCGCGTCCTCGTCGGGCAGGTCCTCGCGGTTCATGAAGAGGAACTCGGTGCGCAGCAGGCCGATGCCCTGGGCGCCGGCCTCCGCGATCAGCGGCAGCTCCGCCGGGATCTCGAGATTGGCCTGCAGCTCCACCGCCTGGCCGTCCAGCGTCTCGGCCGGCAGGGTCTTGAGCTTGCCGAGGCGCACCCGCTCCTTCGCCTGGGCGGCCAGGCCGGCCTTGGCGCGGGTGAGGGTCGCGGCATCGGGATGCAGCGCGACGATGCCCGCGCCGCCATCCAGCACCGCCATGTCGCCGCGCCGTGCGGCGGCCGTCAGCCCATGGCAGCCCAGCACGGCGGGGATGCCGAGTGCGCGCAGCATGATGGCGGTGTGGCCATCCGCGCCGCCCTCCTCGGTGGCGACGGCAGCGATCTTGCCGGGCTCCAGCAGGGCGGCGTCCGCGGGGGTCAGTTCATCCGCCACCACGATGGCGCCGGCCGGCACGCCCTTCAGGCTGCGGAAGGGGGTCGCCGTCAGGTTGCGCGTCAGGCGGCGGGCGATCTCGCGCACCTCGCCGGCGCGGCGGTTCAGCCCGGCCTTGTCATCGCCCTTGGCGGCGAGGATGGCTTGCGCGATGGCCTCCGCCTCGTCCTGCACGGCGGTCTCGGCCGAAAGCAGCTCGTCCCCGATGCGCTTGCGCGCGCCGCGCAGCAGCCGCGAATTGCCGAGCATGAGGATATAGGCGTCGAGCAGCGGCTCGAGTTCCTCCTGCGCTTCCTCGGGCAGGACGGTGAGGCGGGTCTTGAGCTTGCTGACCTGCTTGCGCGAGAGGGCGGCGGCGTCCTGGAGCTTCGTGCGCTCGTGCTCCACCGCATCGGCGGTGATTTCGCGGCGCGGCGCCTCGGCGGGCTCTTCGGTGGTGTCGTAGATGGTGCCGATGACGATGCCGGGCGAGACGGCGATGCCCGAGAGGCGCTGTTCGGCCGGTTTCGCGCTCCGGCGCGCGGGCTTGGCCTCCGGCTTCGGCTCCGGCCGGGGCTCCGCGTCGCTCTTGGTCGCGTCAGTCTTCATGGAAGCCGGCTTCGATCAGCCCGGCCACCGCGTCCAGCGCCTCGCGCGCGTCCCAGCCCTCGGCCTCGAGCGTCACTTCGCTGCCCTGGCCGGCGCCCAGCATCATCAGCCCCATGATGGAGCAGGCGGGCACGGTCTGGCCGGCGCGGCTGACATTCAGGCAGGCGGAATAGCGCTCGGCGACCGCGACGAGCTTGGCGGCGGCGCGCGCGTGCAGCCCGCGGCTGTTGATGATCTTGATGGTGCGCTTCAGCACCATCCCGTCCCCGCCGGGGCAGCCGCAATCCAGCGGCGGGGCCGGCGTCTCGGCGGCGGAGGCCAGGTGCGGCGCGCCGCCCTCTTCCGTGGGCCACTCGTTCATTGGGCGCTTCCATTCCCGTTCTTGCCCGCCATTTGGGGCGTGGCATGGCCGTTTGCGAGGTCGCTCGCCGCGGTGATGTATTTTCGTCCCGCCTTGGCGGCATGGTCCACCGCCTCGGCCAGCGGCTCGCTGCCGCGAATCTTGGCGAGCTTGACCAGCAGCGGCAGGTTCACGCCCGCGATCACCTCGATCGTCTTGTGGTCGGCGAGCGAGAAGGCGAGGTTGGAGGGCGTGCCGCCCGCGATGTCGGTCAGCACGATCACGCCATCCCCCTGGTCCACATCGGCGATTCGCGCGCGGATATCCGCGCGCCGGCCCTCCATGTCGTCCTCCGGCCCGATGCAGACGGTGGCGACGGCGGCCTGGGGCCCCACCACATGCTCCATGGCGTGGCGCAATTCGAGCGCGAGCCGCCCATGGGTGACGAGCACAAGACCAATCATGTTTCGGTATTCGCGGTGAGGGGCATGGGGGGGGATGCGGGGGGGAGAGAGGTTGATAACACCATATCGGGCAGCTGACCCAGTTCCCGATGCGCGACATCCACACGCCAGCCCTGCTGGCGGAGATGGGCTGCCAGTTTTTCGGCCACGAAGACGGAACGATGCCGCCCGCCCGTGCAGCCGATGGCGATGGTGAGGTACTTCTTCCCCTCGGCCACATAGCGCGGCAGCAGGGGCTCGATGAAGCCCGTGAGGCGCGTCCAGAAGGCGGGGAAATCCGGGTCCGCCGCGACATATTCCGCGACCGCAGGATCCCGCCCCGTCATCGGCCGCAGCAGCGCATCGTAGTGCGGGTTGGCGAGGAAGCGCATGTCGAAGACGAGGTCGGCCTCGCGCGGCAGACCCTTGGGGAAACCGAAGGACTTGATGTTGACGTTCAGCCCCGGCGCCCCCTCGGGCTTGAAACGCGCCTCGATCAGGCGGCGCAACTCAGGCAGCGGCAGGGTGGAAGTGTCGAGGATGAGGTCCGCCGCCTCGCGCAGGGGCGCGAGCAGCGCGGCCTCCCGCGCGATTCCGTCCTGCACGCGGCTGCCCAGCGGGCCGCCCGGCGCCAGCGGATGGCGGCGGCGCGTCTCGGTGTAGCGGCGCAGCAGCACCTCCTCCTCGGCCGTCGCATAGACCAGCGTGGCTGCGATGTCCGGGCGCTGGCGCAGTCGCGCGATCGCGGCCAGGGCCTTGGCCGGATCGAAGCCGCGCGTGCGGGTATCAATGCCCGCGGCGATCGGGCCGGAGCCCTCCTGCACCAGGGCGTCGAGGATGGCGAGTGGCGGGTTGTCCACCGTCTCGAAGCCGAGATCCTCCAGGACGCGCAGGATGGAGGCCTTGCCGGCGCCGGAGAGGCCGGTCACCAGCACGAAGGGACGGCTGTCCTCGCTCATGCGGCAAAGGCCCCGGCGGTCATGGCCGCGCGCCCGGCCAGCACGTCCAGGGCGCGGCGGAGCAGGTCGGGGGCGGAGGGGGCGGCGCCGTCGAGACGGAGCGCCGGCAATTCCAGGCCGAGCGCGGACCAGCGGGCCGGCTCGGGCAGGCGCGCCACCTCGGCCCGCGGTGCCAGCTGCGCCACGAGGCGCAGGGGCGCCGTCTGCCAGGGCAGGCGCTCCAGCAGGCCAAGGCCGAACACCTCCATGCGCCCGGCCAGCGATGGGGGCGGGGATGCGCGCAACAGGCCTTGCTCAGCCTCCAGCATCACTTGGTCATCCGCTACCAGGGTCCAGCCTTGCCCGATGAGACGCAGCACGAGATCCGACTTGCCGCCGCCCGGGGGTGCGAGGATGAGGACGCCTTCGCCGGCCAGGGCCGCGCAGCTTCCATGCAGGAACATTCCCGGCGTCCACAAGGTTCCACCGTGGGAGTTTATGGCAGGATTGGGGCTTGTGCGGAAGGGCGTCCTGGGCGCACCTCAGGCCATGCCCCAAGCACCTGATTCCGCCCTGATCACTCAAGCCGGCATCGCCGCCGCCGACATCGCCGCCGCGGCTGAGCGCATCCGGGGCGACATCCGGCGCACCCCGCTGCTCGAACTGCCCGGCTGGGGCTGCCTGAAGCTTGAGATGCTGCAGGTGGCCGGCAGCTTCAAGCCGCGCGGGGCCTTCAACCGGATGCGGGCGCTGGGCGTGCCGCCCGCCGGCGTCATCGCCGCCTCGGGCGGGAATCACGGCGCGGCGGTGGCGGCGGCCGCGCAAAGCCTCGGCGTCCCCGCGGAGATCTACGTCCCCGAGATCGCGGCCGAGGCGAAGCGCGCGCGCATCCGTGGCTTCGGCGCGCGCCTCGTCGTGGGCGGCGCCACCTATGACGAGGCACGGCAGGCGAGCGAGGTCCGCGCGGCCGAAACGGGTGCCCTGATGGTCCATGCCTATGACCAGCCGGAGGTGCTGGCCGGGCAGGGCACGGTGGCGCTGGAGTGGCAGGAGCAGGCGCCCGACCTCACCCACCTGCTGATCGCCGTGGGCGGGGGCGGGCTGCTGGGCGGCATCGCCGCCTGGCATGCCGCGACGGGGGTGAACCTCGTCGCCGTCGAACCGGAGGGCTGCCCCGGGCTGCATGCGGCTCTCGCGGCGGGCCGCCCGGTGCCCGCGCCGGTGGGCGGCCTGGCGGCGGACAGCCTGGGCGCGAAGCAGGTGGGCGGGTTGATGTTTCCGATCGTGGCCGGGCTCGCGGCGCGCGGCCGGCTGGCTTCCGTCCTGGTGGCGGATGATGCGATCCGCGCCGCGCAGCGCGCCCTCTGGGATGCGGCCCGGCTGGTGGCCGAGCCGGGCGGGGCGGCGGCCCTGGCCGCGTTGCTCAGCGGGACCTGGACGCCGCCGCCCGGTGCCCGGGTGGGGGTGCTGGTCTGCGGTGCCAACACCGACCCTGGCTCGCTGGCATAGGCTACCGGATCAGGATCGGCGTCAGCCCATGCCTCGCGGCGGCACGGGCCAGCGTGCCGTCGGCCCGGGCGGCGCCGACGAAGCTGTTCACCTCGGCCAGCCAGGGCGCGTCATGAATGGGCAGCGCCCAGGCGTAGAGCGTCTCGCCGAAGCGGTCCGGCGGATCGATCACGCGGGCCCAGTCATGCATCAGCAGCATGCGGCGCGTGTAGGGGAAGTCGCTCATGAAGACATCGGCGCGGCCCGCCTGGATCTCCGCCTCGCGCGAGCGGGGCGGGACGACGACCAGCAGCTCCGCCCGGCGCAAGGTCCGGCTCATCAGCGGCTCCATGATGGTGCCCGCCGCGACCGCGACGACGGTGCCCGGCGTGTCGATATCCGACCAGTTGCGGATCCGGGTGTTGTTGCGCGTGGTCACGGCATACATGGGGCTCGCGAGGTAGGGGCGACTGAAGGCCACGCGCTGGGCGCGCGCCGGCGTGATCCCCACCCCCATCATGGCGATGTCGCAATCGCCCGCTTCGATGCGGTCCATGAAGACCGCGAAATTGGTCTCGACGAAGGTCAGCCGGACCGAGAGGCGCGCGGCGAGCGCCCGGGCCAGGTCGATGTCGATCCCCTCCAATTCGCTGTTGCGCGGGTTTCGGAAAGAGATGGCGAAATAATCGGGCCAGATGCAGACTTTCAATTCGCCACGGGCGCGGATCATGTCGAGACGCGAGGCCTGCGCGGGCGGGGAAGCGGCGCCGGGCGCGGCCGCGGCGGATGGCGCCTGGGGTGTGGCTTGCGGCGGGCTTTGTATCCCCGCCTGGGACCATGCCTCGCAAAGTGGGAATAATCCTGCAATAACTGCAAGGACCATGGGCCTGAAAGCACTCCGCAACAGCATTCGCCTCTCCTTCGGCTCTTCGGGCGCCTCTTCGGGCGGCTCCCCGGGTGGCGGAGCGTCGGACGCTTCCGCTGCCACCCCACGGCCCAGCCGACTCTACGCACTTGTCGCCGGTCTCGTCATCCTGTGCCTGATGACCGTCTATGGCATCGTCATGTACCGGGGCCAGCAGGAAGCGGTGCTGGACGCCGAACGGCTCACGCAATCTGTCGCCGAGGCCCTTGCCGATCAGTTGACGCGGGCGATGCAGACGGTGGACATCGTCATGCTCGACCAGGCCGAGCGCAGCGGGCAGGGGGTGGATACCATCCCCGGGCAGCGCACCAGCCTGCTGCGGGACGTCTCCCAGCTGCGCGCCCTGCTGGTGACCGATGCGAACGGCCTGATCATCCATTCCACCGTCGAGGGCCTGGTGGGCCAGAGCCTGGGAGACCGCGAGTGGTTCCGCGTCCTGCGGCTCAGCGGGCAGATGGTGCGCCTCGGCGCGCCCGAGGCGGGGCGATTCCTGGCCGCGCCCGGTGCCCGGCCGATCAGCGAGACGGGACTCTGGTCCATCCCGCTGGCGCGCGCCGTCCGCAACGCGCGCGGCGAGTTCGAGGGGACCGTCATCGCCCTCATCAACCCCGAATATCTCAGCAGCATCGCCCGCCAATATGCCGAGGGCTTCGGCGTGACCGTGCGGCTGCATTCCTTCAACGGCGCCCTGTTGGCACGTTCGGACGGCAGCCGGGCGGGGATCGGGCAGATCCATCCGGGCGCCTGGCCGTTCCGCAACTTCCTGCCGCGCCTGGAGCGCGGCAGCTTCGTGGGTGTGGACCAGGATGGGCAGAATGTGATGGCGAGCTTCGCCGTCACCCGCCAGGGCCTCTTTGTCGTTGAGGTGGTGCGCGCCCGCGCCGATGCCATGGCGGCGAACCGGGCGCTGGGGCTGCTCCTCGGCCTCGGCGTGGCCGGCGCGGGCGCCTTCATCCTGATGGCGCTGGGGCTGATGGTCCGTCAGGCGCAACGGCTGCGCGCCCAGGGCGAGCAGCTGGCCGAGAGCGAGGCCGCGGCCCGCGCCGGCTCCCGCGCCAAGGAGGATTTCCTGGCCTCGATGAGCCACGAGATCCGCACGCCGATGAACGGTGTGATCGGCATGACGGGCCTGCTGCTGGACACCCGCCTCGACGACCTGCAGCGCCGCTACGCCGAGACCATCCAGAACTCGGCCGAGCACCTCCTGATGGTGCTGAACGACATCCTCGACTTCTCCAAGCTGGAGGCCGGCGCGGTCGAGCTGGAGCGCGTGCCCTTCGAGCTCGAGAAGGAACTCTCCACCATCGTCGAGCTCTTCGCGCCCAAGGCGGCGAGCAAGGGCGTCGAACTGCTGGTCGCGCTGCCGGGCGACATGCCGCGCATCATGGTGGGGGACCCTGGCCGGGTGCGGCAGGTGCTGTTCAACCTCGTCGGCAATGCCGTGAAATTCACCGACAAGGGCTGGATCCAGCTCGATGTCACGCTGGAGCCGCTCGGCCAGCGGCGCGGCTGGCTGATGCATATCGCCGTGCTCGATACCGGAATCGGCCTCGACCCCGCCCAGGTGCCGCACCTGTTCGAGCGCTTCACCCAGGCCGATGCCTCGATCCGCCGGAAATATGGCGGCACCGGCCTCGGCCTCGCCATCTGCCGGCGCCTCGCGGAGGAGATGGGCGGCGGCATCGAGGCGGGCCCGCGCGATCCGACCAAGCCGCGTGGTGCGGGCAGCCGCTTCACCTTCTCGGCCAAGCTCGGCCAGCCGCCTGGGCCGGTGGAGGCCGCGCCGGCCACCGCGCTGGCCGGCGTGAAGGTCATGGTGGTGGATGACCTGGCGCTCAATCGCGACATCATGGCCCGCCAGCTCGTCAGCATGGGGGCCGAGCCCGTCCTGGCCCGCGATGGCGCCGAGGCGCTGACGCTGCTGCGAGAGGCGGCGGCCCGCGATCGCTCGATCCGTGCCGTGGTGCTGGACGGGCAGCTGGAGCATGCCCGCGGGCTGGACGTGGCGCGGCAGATCCGCGCCGAGCCCGGCCTGCCGCGCCCGGCCATCCTGCTTTGCTCTTCCGGCGCCTCGCTCGGCAAGGACAAGCCGGAGGAAGGGCTGGTCGAGGGCATGCTCCTCAAGCCCGCCCTCCCAGCCCGGCTGCGCGACAGCCTGCTCGCCGCGCTCGCGCCCCGCGCCGAGGCGCTGGCGCCGATCCTGGCGGACACCACCCCGGCCGCCGTGGAGGATGCCCCCCTGCAGCGGGTGCTGCTGGTGGAGGACAATGCGACCAACCAGCTCGTCATGAAGACCATCCTGGGCAAGGCGCATTGCCATGTGGATGTGGCCGGCGATGGCGGGGAGGCGGTGCGCATGGCCAATGCCAGCGCCTATGACGTGATCCTGATGGATTTGCAGATGCCGGTGATGGACGGGCTGGAGGCCACGCGGCAGATCCGCGCGACGCCCGGCCCGAACCGCCGCACCCGCATCATCGGCCTGACCGCCGCCGTCGGCCCCGTCTTCGAGGCGCAATGCCGCGCGGCGGGGATGGATGACTATCTCGGCAAGCCGGTCCAGCGGGCGGCGCTGCTGGAGCGGCTGAAGCAGAAGGTGGGGTGAGAGCGTGATGCGTTGAGGCGGAATCGCCGAAACGCTGAATCATCCTCTCAGCACAGCTCAGGCCTTCCAGACCCTCTCGGGCCTGCTCCAGAGCACCGGATCGCGCATGGCGCGCGCGAGGTTCGCGGCGATGGCGGTGATCATGGCCTGGCCCTTTTCGGACGTCGCGGCGCGCGGGTCGCCCTTCACGCCGGTGCGCGGCGCACGCTCGGCGAAGCTGTAGAAGCGCGAGAAGCCCGCCGGCGCCTGCACGCCGGCATTGCCGCCCGCAGCCTCCTCGATCTTGTCCTGCCGCACCTGGGCAGGGTCCAGCGCCAGCCACAGCGCCGTCTCGCCCTCGCAGGCATGCATGATGCCCGCCTGGGTGGTGAGCGCCTTGGCGATCTCGACCGGCGCCACATTGGGCCAGGTGGTGGTGACAACGGGCATGCCGAATTCATGCGCCAATTCGCGCACCGAGACGTTCAGCGGATCGATGTTGCCGCCATGGCCGTTCACGATGAGCAGCCGCGTGAAGCCCTGCGCCTGCAGGCTGCGGACCACGCAGCGCAGCACCGCGTGCAGCGTCGCGTGATCCAGCGTGATGGTCCCACCGAAAGGCAAATGATGCTCGGAAAGGCCGGTCCAGAGCGGGGGCAGGACGATGGCCGGGATGTCGGTCGCGAGCTTTGCCGCCTCCACGCTCAGCGCATGGGCGATGAAGCTGTCGGTCCAGACCGGCAGATGCGGGCCGTGCTGCTCCAGGCTGCCGATCGGCAGCACAGGCAGCGCGCCGCGCTCGGCGAGTGCCTTGAGTTCGGGGCTGGTCAGTCTCTCCCAACGCACTTCCATCGTGATCTCCTTCGTTTCGCGCAGCCTCTCCCCCTTGCCGGATGCGCGCAAGCGGGCAGATCAGGGGCATGCTCGACGTGGTCTGGTTCAAGCGGGATCTGCGCGTGGCCGACCATGCGGCGCTGGCGGCGGCGCGCGCGCCCGTGCTGCCGCTCTACATCGTGGAGCCGGAATACTGGCGGGGGGACGATGCCTCGCCACGCCAATGGCACTTCCTGCGGGCGGCGCTTGAGGATCTGCGGGCACAATTGGCGGCGCTCGGGCTGCCGCTGGTGGTGCGCCGTGGCGATGCGGTGGCGCTGCTGGCACGGCTGCATGCCGAACGCGGCATCCGCGCGCTGCACAGCCATGAGGAGACGGGCAACCTCTGGACCTATGGGCGGGACCGGGCGGTGGCGCGCTTCTGCCGCGAGGCGGGCCTGCCCTGGCACGAACATCCGCAATTCGGCGTGGTGCGGCGGCTCGGCTCGCGCGATGGCTGGGCGCGGCGCTGGGCGGGCTTCATGGGGACACCCGTACAGGCACCGCCGCGGGGGCTGTCGGCGCCCGAGGTGATCGAGGGGGCGATCCCGGAGCAGCCCTTCGACTGGAACCCCGAGGACGGGCTGGTCGAGGCGCAGCCCGCCGGCCGCGCGGCCGCGCTTGATCTGCTGGAGAGCTTCCTCGCCGGACGCGGCGCCGACTACCGGCGTGGCATGTCCTCTCCGGTGAGCGCTCCCACCGCCTGCTCCCGCCTCTCGCCGCACCTCGCCCTGGGCAGCCTCTCGATGCGGGAGGTGGTGCAGCGGGTGGAGCGCGCGGGGCGTGACATCGCGGCGCTGCCGCCCAGCCAGCGGCCCCTCCCGGTGGGGGCGGTGCAGTCGCTCGCCTCACGGCTGCATTGGCATTGCCACTTCATCCAGAAGCTGGAGAGCGAGCCCGAACTGGAGCGGCGCGCGGCGCATCCCGCCGCCGAGGCGGCGCGGCGGCCGACCGCGCCGGACGATCCGCTGTTGCTGGCCTGGGCCGAGGGGCGGACGGGCTATCCCTTCCTCGATGCCTGCATGCGCTCGCTGATCGCCACGGGTTGGATCAACTTCCGCATGCGGGCGATGCTGATGAGCTTCGCGAGCCACCATCTGGGGCTCGACTGGGCGGCCAGTGGCGCGCATCTGGCCCGCCTCTTCGTGGATTACGAGCCGGGCATCCATTGGCCGCAGGTGCAGATGCAATCGGGGGCCACGGGCATCAACACGCCCCGTCTCTACAACCCGGTGAAGCAGGGGCTGGATCAGGACCCCGAGGCCGTCTTCATCGCGCGCTGGGTGCCGGAGGTGGCGCATCTGCCGGCCGGGCTGCGCCATATGCCGTGGCGGCTCGAGATCCCGCCCGCCGCGTACCCCGCGCCGGTGGTGGAGCTGTCAGCGGCGCTGCAGGCGGCGCGGGAGCGGATCAGCCGGATTCGCGCGGCCGCGGGCTTCGAGGCGGAGGCGCGGCGCGTTTTCCAGAAACACGGCAGCCGCCAGCGGCGCTTCGCGCAGGATGACCCGATGGGCGAGCGCGCCAGGATCGCCCGGCGCGAGGAAAAGGCGCGGCGGCAGATGACGCTGGATGTCTGACATGAAAATGGGGGGCTGAGCCCCCCATCATCACTCGTCGAACCGGAAGCGGTTCAGCCCTGGCGGGCCTTGAAGCGCGGGTTCTTCTTGTTGAGGACGTAGAGACGGCCGCGGCGACGCACCACGACGCAGTTCTTGTCCCGCAACTTGGCGGATTTCAGGCTGTTGCGGATCTTCATGGCGCGAACTCACGAAACACGAAAAAGGTTGCGGGGAAAGCGATGCCAACCCCGGGGAGACCGCGAGATAATCGGGCGCGGCAGGCGAGTCAACCTCGGCGGGGCGGACTACCGGGGTGGGGGCAGGGGTGGCAGCCCCTGGGAAACGCGGCGGGCGTTGATCTCGGCGCGCTCCTCGGCGGTCAGCGCGGGGTAGGAGCGCGGGAAGGTGATCGCCTCCTGCGGGCCGGGCGGGCGGGGCGGACCCACGCGTCCGCAGGCGGCGAGCGCCAAGCCGGCCAGGGCCAAGGCGGTGATGCGCCTCACGCCAGGCGCTCCTGCCACTCGGCCACCATGGCGCGGACATTGTCCGGCGCCGTGCCGCCATAGGATCGGCGGGAGGCGACGGAGGCGGCGGGCGTCAGCACGCCGAAGACGCTGTCATTGATCCGCGGCTCCACCTCGCGCATCTCGGCGATGGTGAGGCCGGAGAGATCCACGCCCATGCCCTCGGCCTTGGCGACGAGGCGGCCGGTGACGTGATGCGCGTCGCGGAAGGGCAGCTTCAGCTCGCGCACCAGCCAATCGGCGAGGTCGGTCGCGGTCGAGAAACCATCGCCCGCGGCGGCGGCCATGCGGGCGATGTTGGGCTGCATGTCGCGCACCATGGCGGCGCTGGCGGCCAGGCAGAGCGTCAGGTTCTCAGCCGAGTCGAAGACGCCTTCCTTGTCCTCCTGGAGGTCCTTCGCATAGGTGAGCGCGAGGCCCTTCACCACGGTGAGAAGGCCGACGAGGTTGCCGTTGATCCGCCCCGTCTTGCCGCGCACCAGCTCGGCCGCGTCGGGGTTGCGCTTCTGCGGCATGATGGAGCTGCCGGTGGTCAGCCCATCCGAGAGCTTCACGAAGCCGAAGGAGGGGTTGGTCCAGATCACGATCTCCTCCGCGAGGCGCGAGAGATGCGTGGCGCAGATGGCGCAGGCGGCCAGGAACTCCATGGCGAAGTCCCGGCTGCCGACGGCGTCCAGGCTGTTGCGGGTCGGCCGGTCGAAGCCGAGTGCCGCGGCGGTCGCGTGGCGATCAATGGGGAAGCCGGTGCCGCACATGGCGGCCGAGCCCAGCGGGCATTCGTTGAGCCGCGCGCGGGCGTCCAGCATGCGGCCGCGGTCGCGCCAGATCATCTCGGCATAGGCCAGCATGTGGTGGCCGAAGGTGGTGGGCTGCGCGGGCTGGAGATGCGTGTAGCCCGGCATGATGGTGCCGGCATGCTCCCCGGCGCGGGCCACCAGGGCGCGCACCAGGTCGAGCATCTGGGCGGCGAGGCCATCCATGGCGTCGCGCGTCCAGAGGCGGAAATCGGTCGCCACCTGGTCGTTGCGGCTGCGGGCGGTGTGCAGGCGCTTGCCGGCCTCGCCGATGCGCTCGGTGAGCCGCGCCTCGATGTTCATATGGACGTCTTCCAGCGCCTCGGACCATTCGAAGCGGCCGGCTTCGATCTCGGCGGCGATCTCGGCGAGGCCCCGCTTGATCGCGGCCTCGTCATCCGCGCTGATGATCCCTACATGGGCGAGCATGGCGGCATGGGCGAGGCTGCCGCGGATGTCCTGGCGCCACATCTTGGCATCGAAGCCGATCGAGGCATTGATGGCCTGCATGATCGCCCAGGGGCCTTCGGCGAAGCGGCCGCCCCATTGCTGGTTGGTGTTGGTTTCGTTCGGGATGGACACGAGGATATGGCTTCCGGTTTGACGTCGCGCCGCGCTCTGGCTGGCATGGTCCTAGCGCCCGCCTTGCTGGGCGCGCAAGCCGCGCGGGCGGCGGCGGGCGTCGAGCGCCTGCGGGAAGCCGCGCGCCCCATGCCCGCCATCACCTTCCAGGACGCGGATGGCGCCGAGAAGACGCTGGCGGATTTCCCGGGGCAGGGGCTGGTGATCAACCTCTGGGCGACCTGGTGCCCGCCCTGCGTGGCCGAGATGCCGGCGCTGGAGCGGCTGGCGAAGACCTTGGCCGCGGATCGCATCGCCGTGCTGCCGCTGTCGTCGGATCGCGGTGGGCGGGCGGTGGTGGAGGCCTTCTATCAGCGCATCGGCCTGACGGGCCTCGGCATCTGGCTCGACCCGCGCGGCGCGGCGGCGCGGGCGCTGGGCGCGCGCGGCCTGCCGACGACGGTGATCGTGGACCGCCAGGGGCAGGAGCGGGCGCGGCTGGAGGGTGACGCGGCCTGGGACACGGCGCCCTTCGTGGCCGCGATCCGGCGGCTGGTGGGGCCGGCGCCGGCCGCGCGCGAGCCGCTGGTGCGGACCTGATGGACGCGCGCCCGCGCCGGGCCTAGCCTTCCCACAGCCGGCGAGAGACCGGCGAGGGAGGAAGATCATGACCATCAACCGTCGCCATCTGGGCGGGGCCGCCATTCTGGCCGCCACGCTCGTCCCCGTTTTGGCCCAAGCGCAATCCGCTGATGAGCAGGCCGTCGCGCAAGCCGTCGCGGCGTTGACGCGCGCCATGCTGGCGGCCGACCGCGCGGGGCTGGAGGCTGTGACGCATGAGGGGCTGAGCTATGGCCATTCGGCCGGGCGCATCGAGAACCGGGCGCAGTTCATCGGCAATATCGTCGAGCGCAACAATCCCTTCGGCGAGATCAACATCACCAACCAGACGATCCAGGTGAATGGCGAGGATGCGATCGTGCGCCACGTCTTCACCGGCCACACCACGGGTGGCGGGCGGATCACGCCGGTGAATATCGGCATTCTGCAGGTGTGGAAGAAGCAGGCCGGCGCCTGGAAGCTCTACGCCCGCCAAGCCTTCGTGCGGCCCCAGGCCTGATTGCGGGTTCCGAGGGGCAAGCCCCTCGGCGAGAGGGGTCTGGGGAGAGCAGAGCTCTCCCCAGGGATGTTACTCCGCCGCCTGCAACGTGGCCGTCTCCGCATAGGCCTCAAGCGGCGCGCAGGTGCAGACCAGGTTGCGGTCGCCATGGACATTGTCCACGCGCTTCACCGGCGGCCAGTACTTGTTGATCCGCACATAGGGCAGCGGGAAGGCGGCCTGTTCGCGCGTGTAGGGGTGCGCCCAGTCGCTGGCGAGCACTTCCGCCATGGTGTGCGGCGCGTTCTTCAGCGGGTTGTCGGCGCGGTCCATCCGGCCCTGTTCGACGGCGCGGATCTCGGCGCGGATGCTGATCATCGCGTCGCAGAAGCGGTCGAGCTCGGACTTGGTCTCGCTCTCCGTCGGCTCCACCATGAGCGTGCCGGTGACCGGCCAGGACATGGTGGGCGCATGGAAGCCGTAATCCTGCAGGCGCTTGGCGATATCCTCGACGAGGACGCCGCCATTCTGCTGGAAGCCGCGGCAATCCAGGATGCACTCATGCGCCACCATGCCCTGGCCGCCCCGGTAGAGGATGGGGAAGTGGTCGCGCAGGCGGGCGGCCATGTAGTTGGCGTTGAGGATCGCGATCTGCGTGGCGCGCGTCAGGCCTTCGCCGCCCATCATGCGGATATAGGCGTAGCTGATGGGCAGGATGGCGGCCGAGCCGAAGGGCGCGGCGGAGACGGGGCCGAACCCGGTCGCCGGGCCCGCTTCCGCCACAAGCGGGTGGTTCGGCAGATGCGGCGCAAGATGCGCGGCCACGCCGATCGGCCCGACGCCCGGACCGCCGCCGCCATGCGGGATGCAGAAGGTCTTGTGCAGGTTCAGGTGGCAGACATCGGCGCCGATGGAGGCGGGCGATGTCAGGCCCACCTGCGCATTCATGTTGGCGCCATCCATGTAGACCTGCCCGCCCTCGGCATGGATGATCGCGCAGATCTCGCGGATCGCCTCCTCGAAGACGCCATGGGTGGAGGGGTAGGTGACCATGAGCGCGGCCAGGTTCGGGCCATGCAGCTTGGCCTTGGCGCGCAGATCCTCCACATCGACATTGCCGTCGCGGTCGCAGCCAGTGACGACGACCTTCATGCCCGCCATCACGGCCGAGGCCGGGTTGGTGCCATGCGCGGAGCTCGGGATGAGGCAGATATTGCGATGCCCCTCGCCGCGCGCCTGGTGGAAGGCGCGGATGGCGAGCAGGCCCGCATATTCGCCCTGCGAACCCGCGTTCGGCTGCAGCGAGACGGCGGCGAAGCCGGTGACGCGGCAGAGCCACTGCTCGAGTTGCCGGATCATCGCGATATAGCCCTGCGCCTGGTCGGTCGGCGCGAAGGGATGGATATCGGCGAAGCCGGGGAAGGTGACGGGGATCATTTCCGCCGTCGCGTTCAGCTTCATGGTGCAGGAGCCGAGCGGGATCATGGAGCGGTTCAGCGCCACATCCTTGTCCTCCAGCCGCTTCATGTAGCGCAGCATGGAGTGCTCGGCGTGGTGCGAGTTGAACACCTCGGCCTTGAGGAAGCCCGTGGTGCGGGCCAGCGTGGCGGGGATGCCGCCCTTGGGCGTCACGGCGGCGAGGTCGCCCTGGCCGAGGATGCCGGCGAGCGTGGCCAGCTCGGCGCGCGTGACGGTCTCATCCAGCGCGATGGCGATGGCATCCGTGCCCAGGCGGCGCAGGTTGAAGCCGGCGTCCAGCGCGGCCTGCATCACGGCCTCGGTCTCGCTGCCCGTCTCCAGGCAGATCGTGTCGAAGAAGGCGTCGTGGCGCAGCGGGAAGCGCGCGGCGCCGGCCAGCACGCGGGCCTGGAGCGCCACGCGGCGGGCGATGCGCCGCAGCCCTTCCGGCCCATGCCAGACGGCGTACATCGAGGCCATCACCGCCAGCAGCACCTGCGCGGTGCAGATGTTGGAGGTGGCCTTCTCGCGGCGGATATGCTGCTCGCGCGTCTGGAGTGCGAGGCGCATCGCGGGCGCGCCGGCGGCATCGATGGAGACGCCGACGAGGCGGCCCGGCATGCTGCGCTTCAGCGCATCGCGCACCGCCATGTAGCCGGCATGCGGGCCGCCATAGCCGAGCGGCACGCCGAAGCGCTGCGAGGACCCGACCACGATGTCGGCCCCCATCTCGCCCGGGGGCGTGACCAGCGTCAGCGCCAGCAGGTCGGCCGCGACGATGGCGAGTGCGCCGGCCGCATGCGCCGCCTCGATCTCGGGGGTGATGTCGCGCAGCGCGCCGGTCGTGCCTGGATATTGCGTCAGCACGGCGAAGGGCGCCTCGGCCGCGATGGTGGCGGCGAGCTGCGCGGGCTCGGCGAGGACGACGCGGATGCCCACGGGCTCGGCGCGCACCTGCACGACGGCGATGGTCTGCGGATGGCAATCGGCGGCGATGACCAGCGTATCGCTCTTCGCCTTGTGCGCGGAGTGGGCGAGCGTCACGGCCTCCGCCGCCGCCGTGCCCTCATCCAGCAGCGAGGCGCCGGCGACGGGCAGGCCCGTCAGGTCGGTGATCAGCGTCTGGAAATTCACCAGCGCTTCCAGTCGGCCCTGGGCGATCTCGGCCTGGTAGGGCGTATAGGCGGTGTACCAGCCAGGGTTTTCCAGGATGTTGCGCAGGATCACCGGCGGCGTGTGCGTGCCATGATAGCCCATGCCGATGAGGCTGCGCTTGCGGATGTTGCGCTCGGAGAGCGCGCGCAGCTCGGCAATCGCGGCGGCCTCGTTCACCGGGCTCGGCAGGCCGGAGAAATCCATGCCGCGGATCGCCGCCGGCACGGTGCGCGCCGTCATCTCCTCCAGGTCCGTGCAGCCGATGGTGGCCAGCATGGAGGCCACCTCACCGGGCGTCGGCCCGATGTGGCGGCGGATGAATTCGCCCGAATCCTCGAGCGCCGTGAGTTCGCTGAGGACGCTCATGCCAGGCTCTCCACATAGGCCGCATAGGCATTCGCATCCATGAGGTCATCCGGCAGCGCGCCGGCGGGGGCGATCTTGAAGAACCAGCCGGCCCCCGTGGGCTCGCTGTTGATCAGCGCGGGCTCATCCACCAGGCCGGAATTCACTTCCGTGACGCGGCCGGCGATGGGGGCATAGACGTCGGAGGCGGCCTTCACGCTCTCCACGACGGCGACAGCCTCGCCCGCCGTCACTTCGCGGCCCGCTTCGGGCAGGTCCACGAAGACCACGTCGCCCAGCGCGTTCTGCGCGTGGTCGGTGATGCCGATCACGGCCACATCGCCCTCGAAGCGGATCCACTCATGGTCCTTGGTGTATTTCATGTCGCTCATGGGTCGGGCCTCAGCGTGCGTAGCGGTGGGGTTGGAAGGGCATGGCGGCGACGCGCGCGGGCAGCGGCTTGTCGCGGACAATGAGGTCGAGCGCGGTGCCATCGGCCGCGGCGTCGCGCGCCACATAGCCCATGGCGACGGGAGCCCCGATGGAAGGGCCGAAGCCGCCGGAGGTGACTTCGCCGATGATGGCGCCGTCCTTGCGAATTTCCGTGTGGCCGCGCGCGGGCTGCCGGCCTTCGGGCCGGATGCCGACGCGCAGGCGCTTCACGCCATGGTCCAGGTGGTCGCGCACCACATCGGCGCCGCGGAAATTCCATTCCATGCGGCGGCGCTTGCCCATGGACCAGGTGAGGTTCGCCTCGACCGGGCTGGTCGTCTCGTCCAGGTCATTGCCATAGAGGCAGAGGCCCGCCTCGAGGCGCAGGCTGTCGCGCGCCCCAAGGCCGATCGGCATGACGCCCGGCATGGCGAGCAGCGCGCGGGCGAGCTTTTCCGCCTGCTCGGCGGCGACGGAAATCTCCAGCCCATCCTCGCCCGTATAGCCGGAGCGCGAGGCGATGACGGGGATGCCCGCGATCTCCATTTCCATGATGCCCATGAAGCTCATCGGCGTCGGGATCAGGGTTGCGACGGCCGGGCCCTGCAGGGCCAGCAGCGCGCGGTCGGGCAGGGGGCGGAGCTTCACGCCGCTGGGCAGAACGCTCTCGATCAGCGGCAGGTCGATCTGCTTGCGGGAGGCGTTGACCACGAGGAACAGCCGGTCGCCCATATTGGCGAACATGAAGTCGTCCACGATGCCGCCCGCCTCGTTCAGCAGCAGCCCGTAGCGCTGGCGGCCGGGCTTGAGGCCCTGGACATCGGCGGGCGTGAGCTGCTCCAGCGCGGCGGCCGCGCCTTCGCCCACCAGTTCCGCCTGACCCATGTGGGAGACGTCGAAAAGCCCCGCCTGCGCGCGGCAATGCAGGTGCTCGGCCATGATGCCGGCGGTGTATTGCACGGGCATGGAATAGCCCGCGAAGGGCACCATGCGGCCGCCCAATTCGCGGTTCAGCGCATCCAAAGGTGTTGTGCGCAGTGATTCGGACTCGGTCACGTATCCCCCTGCCGCTGGGCGGCATCTGAGTGTCGTGACCCCCCTCTGTCCGAGAGACCTGAGAGATTCAGTGGTTTGCCAGGGCCAACCACCTTACTCCGTCGGTGCCGCCCCCCTTTCGGGAGGCGAGCTTTCCAGAGTGCCCACCCGCGCGCGGCCCTTTTGCCTGAGCGTTTCCGGGGGCCGGTTGCGCCTTCGGCGATCCTTGCCCGATGCCGGGCTCGGATTCTCTCCCGCGCGCGATGCACAGGCCCGAGGGTCATGCCCGCGGATCGTGTCGAACGCAAGGCGTATCGAAGCAGCGCGCCAGGGGGGCGGACGGCCCATGCATGAAAACCAGGCGCATGCGCGCAGAAGCGCCTGAAAACCCAGCCACCGGTTCCCGCCGCCGGTGTCGCGGGCTAGCCTCTCGGGAAACCGGAGGAACCACCATGCTCGAATCGCTCGCCGCGGCGCATCTGCCCCCTGGGGTGCGCGCCCGCCACATTCCGAATGTGAACGGGCTGCGCATGCATGTGCTGGAGGCGGGCGAGGCGGGGCGGCCGCTGCTCCTGCTGCTGCACGGCTTCCCGGAGCTCGCCTATTCCTGGCGCAACGTGATGGTCCCGCTGGCCGAGGCCGGTTACCACGTCGTCGCCCCCGACCAGCGCGGCTATGGCCGCACGGAGGGGCCGACCCCGGTCTATGACGAGGACCTGACCCCCTATCGCCCGCTGGGTTACGTGCGGGACGCCCTGGCCCTGGTGGCGGCCCTCGGCCACACGCACGTCGCCTGCGTCATCGGCCATGATTTCGGCGCGCCCGTCGCCGGCAATGCCGCGCTGACCCGGCCCGATGTGTTCCGCGCCGTGGTGATGATGAGCGCGCCCTATGGCGGCCCGCGCGCCTGGCCGCTGGGCGAGCAGGCCAAGCCCGAGGGCCTGGCGGGCCTCGCTTCGCCCGAACTGCATGCGGGGCTGGCGAAGCTCGACCCGCCGCGGCTGCACTATCAGTGGTTCTATTCGACGCGCGAGGCCGATGCCGACATGCGCCACGCGCCGCAGGGCCTGCACGCCTTCCTGCGCGCCTATTACCACCACAAAAGCGCCGATTGGCCGGCCAACAAGCCCTATCCGCTGGGGTCCTTCACCGCCGAGGCCCTGGCCGTGCTGCCCACCTACTACGTCATGCATGCCGGGATGGGGATGGCGCAGACGGTGGCGGCCGAGATGCCCGATGCCGCCGCCATCGCCGCCAATACCTGGCTGCCGGAGGCCGCGCTTGCCGTCTATGCCGAGGAGTATGGCCGCACCGGCTTCCAGGGCGGGCTGCAATCCTATCGCTGCACGACCAGCGGCCAGGCGGCCGCCGAGATGCGCCTCTTCGCCGGGCGCGGAATCGAGGTGCCCTCCTGTTTCATCGCCGGCGCCAGCGACTGGGGGATCCACCAGAAGCCGGGCGAATTCGAACTGATGCAGGGGCAGGGGTGCCGGGATCTGAGGGGGCTGCACCTCATCCCCGGCGCCGGGCATTGGGTGCAGCAGGAGCAGCCGGCAGAAACGGTGCGGCTGATCAAGGACTTCCTGCGCGGCCTGGGCTGACGCCTCAGCCGCGCCGCAGCGCCGTCGGGTAGAAGCGGCCGCCCTGCCGCGCGCCCTCCAGCACGAAGCCGCCGGGCAGGGGGATGGTCTCCGGCTCCGGCGCGGCATCGGCCCAGGGGTCCCAGGCCTGGTGCAGCACCAGCCCGCCCAGGCCCGGCGGGCGCAGCCCGAAGAGATGCAGGAGGGTGGGCGCCACATCGGTCAGGTCCGCCATGCCCTTCATGGTCAGGCCTGGCGTGAAGGGCCCGCCCTCGAAGGCCAGCACGGTGGCGAGTTCCCGCCGGTGCAGCCCGCCATGCATGCCGCCGCCCTCGGGCACGTCCGGCGCGTCGAAGGGCGCCTGGCCGGGCAGGCCGAAGGCATCGGGCCCCTCATCGCCGGCGAAGAGCAGCACGAGATCGGCCGCGCGGGGGTGGTTCGCCTCCAGCAGGGCGAGCGGCGCCGTCCGGCCCGGCAGCAGCGCCGGGTCATTGGCCAGCAGCGGCCCGGCCCAGTCCTGGTGGGCCAGCCAATCCGCCACCTGGGGCGCGAGGCCCGGGTCATTCAGCCAGATGCCCGGCGCGCCGGCCGGGGCCACGGTGATCGCGGTGCCGCCCGCACCCGCCGGCAGCCCGTCCCGCGCCATGAGCCCGGCGAGGTCGATCCTGCGGTCGCCCGTCACATGCCCGTGGTCGGACAGGACGACGAGGCCGATCGCCTTCGCATCGGGCTGGGCGTCCCGCCAGTCGCGGATGCGGGCCACGCAGGCATCGGCCTCGGCCAGGGCCAGCGCCGTCTCGGGGTGGCCGAGGCCCCGGTAATGGAAGCTGATATCGGGCTCCGGGCACCAGAAGAGCGCCACATCCGGCCGGTGCCGTGGCAGGACATGCTCGGTCAGCACGCGGGCGGCATGGCGGCTGCGGGCCAGGTTGGGCACGGCGGCGGGCGGCGTGGGGCCAAGATGCTCGGCCACCGCCCGCGCTTCCTCGGTCCCGGTATCGGCCGCGTTCCAGCGGAACTGGCCGAGCCGCCGCGCGGCCGCGCTCGCCACCAGCGTCTGGCCCGGCGTGCCGGCCGAGACCACGGCGAAGCTGAGGCCGGCGGCGGCCAGATGCTCGCCGATCCCGGGCCGTTGCAGCGGCGATTCCGCCCCGGCCGAGAGGATGCGGTAATCCTCGGCCTCCTTGGTGCGCAGCAGGCGGTCCGGCGCCAGGGCCCGGTCGAACAGGGTATTGCCCACCATGCCATGCGCCGACGGGCGGCAGCCGGTGACGAGCGAGGGCGTGGCCACCCGTGTCTCGCTCGGGAAGACGCTGCGGGCATTCGCGAAGCGGGTGCCGCGCGCCATCAGCGCTGAGAGCGCGGGCATGGTGGCGGGCGTCACCATGTCAGGCCGAAGGCCGTCCAGCACGATGAGGATGAAGCGCATGGGGAGCTCTCCGGGGCAGGAAGGCAGGATGGCGTCTCATGACGCATGCGTCACCCAGGCGGGGGGGGGCGCAACTGGCGCGAATCTGTTGCGCATGCTGCAAACTGATGGTTAGGCGATAAAGCGGACATGCATCTCGTGGCATGCCGCGCCCGGCGGAAGGGAAACAGGCGAGCTTGCAGCGAGAGATCGCATCCGTGATGGCGGCCTGCGGATTGCGCAACATCCGCTACGTCACCTTCCCGCCGGTCGTCTTCGCGACGCCCGCCCCCGCCGCCGCGCCCGAGCCCTCCCCCGAGATCGAGGCCGAACCGCTGCCGCTGGTCGTGGCGGAACCCGCTGCGTTGGAGACGGCATCCCTCCCGGTCACGGTGGAAGCGCTGCCGCCGCCTGTCATGGCCGAGGCGGCGCCCCTGCTCGCGGAGGCCGTGGGTGCGCCGGTTCCGGCCCTGGCCGAACCGGCTGATATGCCTGCCAAGCCGGGCCCGCCGCCGGCCGTGACGGTCGTCGAGCCTCCTCCTCCTGTGCCGGCGCCCCCCACGCCCATCCCCGTGGCGGTGGAGGGGCCTGCCATGCCGCTCGCAACGCCGCACGCCGCGCCGCGCCCCGGCATGCGCCGCCTCGCCGAGTTCGCCGCCGAACTGGCCGAGGCGCGGCGCCCTGCGCGCGTCGTGCCGCCCGCCCATCCCGCCCCGCTGGCCGCCCCGCTGGCCGCCCCGCCCATCGAGACGGCGCCCGGCGTGGTGCCGCTGCGCCAGTACGCGCTGCTGCAGGACATCGCCGGCGAGCTGCGCCCGCGCCGGGTGCGCGCGCGCAGCGGGAAGCGGGCATGAGCCTGATCGCCTTCGCCTCGCCCAAGGGTGGCGTGGGCAAGACGACCGTGGCCGCGCATGTCGCGGCGCTGTTGGCGCGGCGTGGCCACAAGGTCATCGCGATCGACCTCGATCCGCAGAATGCGCTGCGCCTTCATCTCGGCGTCTCGCTCCGCGAGGAGCGCTGCTTCCTGAGCCGCCTGGGCACGAACCCGTCCTGGCGCGAGGCGCTGGTGGAGACGGAGTGCGGCGTGCGCGTGCTGCCCTATGGGCCGGCCGATCCGCTGCGCGCGCTCGAGATCGCGCAGCTTCTGGCCAATGAGCCGCAGCACCTGGCCGAGCCGGTGCGCGAGATGCTGGCCCTGCCCGACGTCATCGTCGTGCTCGACACGCCGCCCGGGCCCAATGCCGCGCTGGCCTCCCTCATGCCGCGGCTCGACCTCATGGTGATCCTGCTGCTGGCCGATGCCGGCAGTGCGGCCATCATCCCGCAGATCGCCAACAACCGCGTGCTGGGGCGCGGCACCCTGGGCGCCCGCGCGGCCGACCGCGCCGTGCTGGTGCTGAACCAGGTGGACGACACCGAGCCGCTTTCGGACGCCGTCTTCGACATGGCGCGCAACGCGATGGGCAACCGCATGATCGGCGCCATCTGCCGCGATCCGGCGCTGGCCGAGGCGCTGGCCGACAAGCGCATGCTGCTGAATGGCGAGCCCGGCGCCGGCGAGGACCTGGAACTGCTGACCGAGGCGATCGTGAAGCGGCTCAAGCTCTCGCGCCCCGGCGGACCCTCGGGCGGCCGCTCCGGCGGCTTCTCCGCGCTCAGCGAATGGGGCAGCCTGTGAGCGGCGAGCGCTTCTCCGAGTATGTGCAGACCTTCCCGGGGCCGGCGCCACGCAACGCGAGGCTGCTGCGCACCGCCGCCATCCTGCTCGGCCTCCTCGGCGCCTTCTTCTTCATCACCGTACCGATGGAGGAGGAAGGGCAGGTCTGGCTGACCATCGGCGGCATCGCCGCCTTCCTCGTGCTCAACCGCAACAAGTCCCGCAAGGTGGGGCTCGTCCTCGTCGTCCTCTCGGTGATGGTGACCTCGCGCTACCTCTTCTGGCGCGCGACCGAGACGCTGGAATTCGAGACCTGGCTGCAATCCATCCTGGGCATGCTGCTCTTCGGCGCGGAGCTCTTCGCCGGCGCGCTGATGACGCTCTCCTACATCCAGACGAGCTACCCGCTGGACCGCAAGCCCGTCCCCATGCCGCCCAATCCGGACGACTGGCCGACGGTGGACATCTACGTCCCCAGCTACAATGAGAGCCTGGACCTGGTGCGCCCCACCGTGCTGGCGGCCATGAACATGGACTACCCGCGGGACAAGCTGAACGTCTGGATCCTGGATGACGGCCGCCGCGCGGAGTTCCGCGCCTTCGCCGAGGAATGCGGCTGCGGCTACATCATCCGCCCCGACAACAAGGGCGCCAAGGCCGGCAACCTGAACCACGCGATGCGCCACACCACGGGCGAATACATCGCGATCTTCGATTGCGACCACGCGCCGACGCGCGCCTTCCTGCAGCTCACGCTCGGCTGGCTGATCCGCGACAAGCGCATCGCCCTCGTGCAGACGCCGCACCATTTCTATTCGCCCGATCCCTTCGAGCGGAACCTGGTGCGCCAGCGCCTGGTGCCGAACGAGGGGCTGCTCTTCTACGGCGCCATCCAGCCGGGCTCGGACCTCTGGAACGCCGCCTTCTTCTGCGGCTCCTGCGCCGTCATCCGCCGCACCGCGCTGGAGGAGGTGGGGGGCGTGCCGCACGTCACGGTGACGGAAGACTGCCACTGCGCGCTGAAGATGCAGCAGAAGGGCTGGCACACCGCCTATATCCGCATCCCGCTCGCCGCCGGCCTCGCCACCGAGCGCCTCGCGCTGCATATCGGCCAGCGGCTGCGCTGGGCGCGCGGCATGCTGCAGATCATGCGGACGGAGAACACGCTCTTCGCGCCCGGCCTGAAATGGATGCAGCGCTTCTGCTACTTCATCGCGGGCTTCGGATTCCTCTTCGCCCTGCCGCGCGTGATCTTCCTGACTTCGCCGCTGGCCTTCCTCTTCTTCGGCGAGAGCGTGATCGCGGCCAGTCCCGTCGCCATCATCGCCTATGCGGGCAGCCACATGTTCCATGCGGTGGCGACGACGGCGCGGCTGAACGGCAAGCACCGGCATTCCTTCTGGTCCGAGATCTACGAGGCGTCCCTCGCCGTGCCGCTGCTGCCGGTGACGCTGCTGACCCTCTGGGACCCCTCCAAGGGCAAGTTCAACGTGACGGACAAGGGCGGCATCCTGGAGGCGGGCTATCTCGATTTCCGCGCCGTTGCCCCGAACCTCATCATGCTGGGGCTGCTCACCATCGGCTTCGGCATCGGCATCTGGGGCAGCCTCACGCATGACCTGAGCAGCCTGGAAGGCCGCGCCTACCTGCTGAACACCATCTGGGCCGGGCTCTGCCTCATTCCGCTCGCCGGTTCCGTGGCGGTGGGGCGGGAGCGAGAGCAGTCGCGCGTGCGCGCCCGCGTCGAGGCCGACCTGCCGGGCGAACTCATCCTCGCCTCCGGCGAGCGGCTGCCCACGCACAGCGCCAACCTCTCCCTCTCCGGTGCGCGGCTCATCATTGACCGCGCGCTGGGTGTCGCCGAGGGCGATGAGGTGAAGGTCGCCTTCGAGACGGGCGGCGAGACGATCGAGCTGCGCGCCCGCGTGATCCGCTGGGACGGCAACGAGGTCTATCTGGAATTCATCATCGAAACCCTGGCCGACGAGGCCGGCGTGGTGCGTGCCTTCTTCGGCCGCCCCGACGCCTGGCTCTACTGGGACCATTGGCCCGAGGACAAACCCCTGCGCTCGCTCTGGACCGTCGTGCTCGCTTCCGCCGATGCCGTGTTCCGCAAGTACCGCTTCGGCATCCTGCGCCCCTCCAAGCCGGTGGCGGCGCCCTCCAAGCCCCAGGCGCCGCGCGTCTCGGATGTGCTGGCGCCCCGGCGTGGCCCGCCCCCGGCGCCGCCCGCCAATACGCCCGCGCCCGCGCCGGCCAGCACCGCCGCCCTGCTGGCCCTTGCCCTGCTGGGTGCGAGCCCGGCGCTCGCGCAAGCCCCCACGCCGCCGCCCCTGGTCCAGGGGGCCCCACCCGCCGCCTTGGCACCCACCCCTCCGATTTCCGCCCCCTTGGCGCCGGCGTCCGCCGCTGCGGCAGCCATGATGCCTGGCGCCGCCGGGCTCCCGGTCGCCCTGCCGCCGCTGGACCGCGATGCTCTGCCGCCCGGCGCGCGCCTCGTCACGCGCAGCCTGCGCGAGCTTGGCCTCTCGGGGCCGATGCAGCTGCGCGGCACGAATGACCTGCAGGGCGTGCTCTTCGGCCTGCGCGCCGATGAGGTGGTGACCCAGGCGCGCGTGACGGTGGCGGGCGGCGCTTCGCCCGCGCTCATCCCTTCGCTCAGCCAGATCGCCATCACGCTGAACGACCAGTTCGTCGGCACCATCCAGATGGATGCCGCGCGGCAGAGCTTCGGCCCGCTCGAATTCCCGCTCGACCCGCTCTATTTCAGCGAGGTCAACCGGCTGAACTTCCGCTTCGCCGGCCGCTACACGACCGAGTGCAACGACCCGCTTTCCGGCCTGCTCTGGGCCACGATTTCCGACCTCTCGACCGTGCAGATGCGCATCGAGCGGCTGCCCCCCTCGCGCGATCTCTCCCGCTTGCCGGAGCCGATCTTCGACCGGCGCATCCTCTCGGGCCTCGTCACCGTGCCGATGGTGCTGCCCGAGACGCTCGGCCCCTCCGGCCTGCGCGCCGCCGCCATCGCCGCCTCCTGGTTCTCGGTGCAGGCGGATTACCGCGGGGCGAATTTCCCCGTCTCCCGCGGGCTGCCCGAGCGGGGCGACGCCGTGGTGCTCGCCATGGGCGTGGATGCGATCCCCGGCCTCAACATGCCCCGTGTGGACGGGCCGACGCTCGCCCTGCTGCCCAACCCGACCGACGCCTTCGGCACGCTGCTGGTGATCGCGGGCCGCAGCGAGGCGGACCTCGTCGCCGCCGCGCAGGCCATGGTGGCCGGCCGCGCCACGCTGACCGGTGAGATCGCCCGCGTGGTGCCGCCCACCATCCCGGCGCGCCAACCCTATGATTCGCCGCGCTGGATCCGCACCGACCAGCCCGTCACCTTCGGCAGCCTCGTGGCGCGGGAGGAACTGCAATCGGCTGGTTATTCGCCCGGCCCCGTGCGCATCCCCGTCCGCACCGCGCCCGACCTCGTCACCTGGCGCAACCGCGGCTTCCCGGTGCACATCGAATACCGTTCGCCCGGCGGGCCCGTGATCGATGTCTCGGCCTCGCGGCTCGACGCTGCCTTCTCGGGCGCCTATCTGCGCTCCTTCCGGCTGGCGGACCCCGAATGGATCCCGCCCCTGACCGCCGCCGCCGATTGGTTCGCGGAGCTGCTGGGCTTCTCCTCCGCCACGCGCTCGGGCCGCTTCGAGATCCCGCATTACCTCGTCCTGGGCCGGGACGAGCTGCAGTTGCGCTTCGACATGCGCCCCATGGCGCGCGGCGATTGCGTGGCGGTGCCGGCCGATGTCCGCGCCGCGATCGAGCCCGGCAGCACGGTGGACCTCCGCCGTGGCCATCGCCACGCGCGGATGCCCAATCTTGGCTTCTTCGCCTCCTCCGGCTTTCCCTTCACCCGCATGGCCGATCTCTCCGGCATGGCCGTGGTGCTGCCCGAGCGCGCCAACCCGCTGGAACTCGGCGCCTTCCTCGATGTGGTGGGACAATTGGCGGCGACGGTGGGCGTCGCGTCCACGGGGATCCAGGTCGTGACGCCGGGCGGGCTGCCCTCCGCTTCGCAGCGGGACCTTCTGGTGATCGGCACGCTGGGCCGGCAGCCAGCACTGGGCACGCTGTTCCGTGATTCGCCCCTGCGGATCGAGGGCGAGCGGCTGACGCTCTCCGCGCCCGGGCCGCTGCAGGATGTTCGCGCCCTCTTCACCGACGCCCCCGGCAGCGCCGAGCGCGGGCGGGCTTCCACCATGCTGAACGAGGCCTCGGGCGAGGGGCTGGCGGCGCTGATGGGGGGCGAGAGCCCGTTGCAGTCCGGCCGCTCCGTCGTCGCCATCACCGGCGTGACGCCGGCCGCCATCGCGCAGATGGTCGCGGCGCTGACCGATCCGACGCTGGCGCCGCGTATCCAGGGGGACCTCGCCGTGCTGACGGGCGGGCGGGTGGAGAGCTTCCGCACCCAGGGCTCCTATTCGGTCGGCAGCCTGCCCTGGTGGCTGCTGCCGCAGATCTGGCTGGGCGAGCGGCCGGAGCGGATGCTGCTGCTGATGCTGGGCGCCGCCGCCCTGGTCGGCGTTTCGCTCTACTGGGTTCTGCGCCGCCGGGCACTTTCGAGGTTGCGCGCACGGACGCATTCGTGAGATTCAGTCCTTCGGGGGACTGAATCGATGCGTTCTGGGTCTGTGGCTTGGCTGCTCGGGGGGGCAGCGCTGCTCCCTGTGGCTGCCGCCGCGCAGCCGCAGGCCACACCCGCGTCGTTTTCCTCCATGGCCACGGCGAGCCCGGTGGACATCCTGGTGCGCCAGGCCGAACGCTGGCTCGGCATGGATCGGCTGGACCTCGCCGCCTCCTCCATCGAACGCGCGCTCGCGGCTGATCCGCGCAACACCCAGGCGCTGGCTGTCGCCGCCCGGATCGAGGCGGCGCGGGGCAACCGCGCGGGCGCGGCCGGCCTCGCCACCCGCCTGCGCGAGGCGGGGGGCACCGAGGAGCAGCGCAGCGTGGCCGAGGGCGCGCTGCGTGAGGCGAGCGTGGACCGCAACGCGATCGAGGAGGCGCGGCGCCTGGCGCGCGAAGGCCGCGTCGAGGAAGCCGCCGCGCGCTATCGCCAGGCCTTTGGCGGCGGCACCCCGCCGCCCGCCTTCCAGCAGGAATATTTCTCGGTTCTCGCCGGCACCCAGACCGGTGGCGATGAGGGGCGGCGCGGCCTCGCGCGCCTTGCCGAGAGCCCGACGGCCACGCCGCGCGCGCGCCTGAGCTTCGCCCAGACCCAGACCTTCCAGCCCGCGACCCGGCAGGAGGGCATCCGGCGTCTGAGCGCGCTGGCCAATGACCCCGAGGTGGGCGAGGAGGCGCGGCGCGCCTGGCGGCAGGCGCTGAGCTGGAGCGCCGCCGACCCCGCCTATGCGCCGCTGATCCAGGCCTATCTGCAGCGCTATCCCAATGATGCCGAACTGCGCCAGGCGCAGCAGGCCGCACTTGCCGCGGCACCCCGCCCGGACCCGGGCGCCACCGCCCGGCAGGAGGGGTTCGAGCGGCTGGAGGCGGGCGGCGCCGCGGCCCTGCGCGACAGCGCCCGGCAATTCGAGGCCGCGCTGGCCGCCAATCCGCGCGACGCGGATGCGCTGGGTGGCCTGGGGATTGTCCGCCTGCGCGAGAACCGGCCGACCGAGGCGCGCGAATTGCTGGAACGCGCCGTGGCCGCCGACCCGTCGCGCGCCGCGCAATGGCAGGGGGCACTGGATGGCGCGGCCTATGGCCTGGAACTGGCCGAGGCACGCGCGGCGCTGCGGCGCAACGACCTCGACGCTGCCGACACCATCGCGCGCAGCGCCGCCCGCCGCCAGGTGGATGACCGCACCGACATCGAGGTCATCCTCGGCCAGATCGCGCTGCGGCGCGGTGATGCGGCTGCCGCCGAGCAGCGCTTCCGCACGGCGCTGGCCCGCCGCCCCGGCTTCGCGCCGGCGCGCGAGGGGCTGGCCCAGGCGCTGCGTGCCCAGGGGCGCCTCGCCGAATTGCCGCGCATCGCCGATGCGCAGCCCCGCCCGGGCGAGCGCGGGGCCGTTCCCGTCAACAGCATGGCGAACCAGCTGCGGGCCGATGCGGCCCGCACCACCGACCCCTTCGTGGCCGAGGCCCTGCTGCGCCAGGCGCTGACCAGCGCGCCGAACGATCCCTGGATCACCCTCGACCTCGCGCGCGCGCTGCGCCGCCAGGGCCAGCTCGTCCCCGCCCGCGCCGTGCTGGAAGAGCTGGTGATCCGCGATCCGCGGCCGGACAGCCTGTATGCCGCGGCGCTCTTCGCCGATGAGGGCGGCCGCATCGCTGACGCCGAGAACTACCTGAACCGCATTCCGCCCGCTTCCCGCAGCGCCGACATGGCGCGGCTCCAGGCGCGCATCCGCACCCAGCGCGACGTGCAGCGCGCGGCGCAGGGCCTGGGACGGAGCACGGCCGATGCGCGGGTCCAGCTGCTCACCATCGCCGCCCGGCCGGACCCGACCGGCGCCACCGCCGCCGCCGTGATCCGCGCCTTCGGCGACGCCAATGACCGCTTCGGCGCGGCCGAGGCCGCGCGCGTGGGCGAGGCGGCCAACCGCAGCGCCGGCCCGCAGGCGAGGCTCGCCATCGCCGGCGCGCTGCTGGGCGCGGGCCTGGACGGCGAGGCGGCGGGCCTGGCTGACCAGATCGACGCCGTCCCCAACCTCACGGCGGAGCAGCGGCGCGATGTCGCCTCGTTGCGCGCGGGCATCGCGGTGCGCGCCTCCGACCGGCTGAACGCCGAGGGCAACCAGGCCCAGGCCTTCGAGCGCCTGCGCCCGACCCTGGAGCGGGACCCGGAGAACACCGAGGCCAACCTCGCCTTGGCGCGGCTCTACCAGGGCGCCCGCGACCCGCGCGAGGCGCAGCGCATCGCGGAAGCCATGCTGGCCCGCAACCCGCGCAATTTCGACGCGCGCCAGGGCGCCATCGACGCCGCCATCGCGCTGCGCCAGCGCGCGCGGGCCGAGGCGCTGCTGGCCGAGGGCCAGGAGATCTTCCCGCGCGAGAGCCGGATGAGCCTGCTGGAGGCGCGGGTCGCCATCGCCTTCAACCAGGATGATCGCGCCCGCCGCGCGCTGGAGGTCGCCGCCGCGCAACGCCGCGCCGAGCTGGGCACCGCGGCCGGCGTGCCCACGGCCATGGCGCAAGGGATCGGCCAGGGCACGCCCGGCCAGCCCAACCCCTTCGTGCGGCCCGGTGCCGCCGTGCCGCTGCCCGCCATCCCCGGCGCCGCGCCGCAGCCCTCCGACCGGCTGACGCGCGAGATCAACCAACAGATGGCCCAGCTCGAGGACCGCACGGCGCCGCGCGCCAGCCTCGCCGGCACGCTGCGGCAGCGTTCCGGCAGCTCCGGCCTCGAGCGCCTGCTCGATCTGCGCGCGCCGGTGGAGGCGGAGTTCACGCCGCCCGTCATCGGCGGGCGCGTCACCGCCAATGTCACCGCCGTCTCGCTCGATTCCGGCAGCCTTGGCACCGACACCAACACGCAGCGGCGCTTCGGCACCGGCGCGCTGGCGAACCAGCTGATCAATTCGCGCACCACGGCGGCGGGTGTGGCACTCGGCATGACCTACCGGCGCGGCGATTCCTTCCGCTTCGATGTCGGCTCCTCGCCCATCGGCTTCCCGACCTCGACCATGCTGGGCGGCCTCGAGATCGCGCCGCAGATCGGCGTGGCGCGCGTGCGGCTGACCGGTGAGCGGCGCTCGGTCGAGGACAGCATGCTCTCCTGGGTCGGCCAGCGGGACCCGTTCACGGGGCGGAACTGGGGCAATGTGGTCCGCACCGGCGGGCGCGGGCAGCTCGAGCTGCCGCTCGGGCCCGGCTATGTCTATGCGGGCGGCGGCTACTCTGTGTTCGAGGGGCAGAACGTCGCCTCCAACAACCGCATCGAGGCGGGCGCCGGCTTCTCCTACCCGGTCATCCAGGGCCCGAATGGCGAACTCAGCGTCGGCAGCGACCTCGTCTATTTCGCCTATGACCGGAACCAGAGCCACTTCACCTATGGCAGCGGCGGGTATTTCAGCCCGCAGGCCTATACGGCCTTCAATGTGCCGGTGGATTACCGCGGGCGCTCGGGCGATTTCAGCTACCGGCTGGGCGCCACCGCCGGCTACGCCGTGTTCCGCCAGGAGGCCACGCCGGTCTTCGCCAACAACGCGGCCCTGCAGGCGCAGCTGGTGCAGCGGGCGGCGACCATCGGCGGCGCGGCCCCGCTGCTGACGGTGTTCCCCGCGCAGAACCAGCAGAATTTCGTGGGCGGCGTGCGGGCCGACCTCGACTACGCCATCACGCCGCGCATCAATCTCGGCGCCGGTTTCCGCTACGACAAGGCGGCGGATTGGGACGAGACGCGGGTCTTCATCCGGCTCCAGTCCCGGTTTTAGAGCATTGCCAAGGAGCGCTTGCGGCGCGGCGGCGGGAAGGCCGCATCCAGCGCCGCGTGCTCCTCGGCCGTCAGCGTGATCTCGCGCGCCGCCGCATTCTCGCGCAGATGCGCGAGCGAAGTGGCCTTGGGGATGCTGATCACGCCCGGCCGGCTGAGCGTCCAGGCCAGCGCCACCTGCGCCGGCGTCGCCCCGCGGGTGCGGGCTACGGCGACGAGGCCCGGATGGCGCAGCAAGGCGCCGCCCTGGCCCACCGGCGAATAGGCCATCACCGGCATGCCGCGCGCGGCGCAGAAGGGCAGCAGGTCATATTCCGGGCCGCGATGCTCGAGGTTCAGCAGCACCTGGTCGGTCGCGCAATCGGCCAGCGCCGGGCCCAACTCCTCCAGATCCTCCACATCGAGGTTGGAGACGCCCCAGCGCGCGATCTTTCCGGCGGCACGCATCCGTTCCATCGCCTCCACCGTATCCTCCAGAGGAACGGAGCCGCGCCAATGCAGCAGGTAGAGATCGAGGCATTCCACGCCCAGCCGCGTCAGGCTGCGCTCGCAGGCCTGGGGCAGGCCGCGGCGCGAGGCGTTGTGCGGATAGACCTTGGAGACGAGGAAGACCTCGTCCCGCCGCCCGGCGATGGCCTCGCCCACCACCTCCTCGGCGCCGCCCTCGGCGTACATCTCGGCCGTGTCGATCAGCGTGAGGCCGAGGTCGAGCCCCGTGCGCAGCGCCCTGACCTCGGCCTTCCGGTTCGCCGCCCGCTCCCCCATATGCCAGGTGCCCTGGCCCAGGGCCGCCACGCTGCTGCCATCAGGCAGGGTGATGCTCCGCATGCCGTCCTCCTTCATTCGTCGAACAGGTTAGCCGTCATGATCCGCCTTGCCATCGTCTTCCTGCTCGCCCCCCTGCTCGCCCCCCTGGGCGCGCTCGCGCAGCCCGCACCGGCGCAACCCGCGCCCGAGGCGATCGGCCCCTGGCAACTCTCCTGCGTGACCGACCGCATGACGGACCGCACCGCCTGCATCCTGCGCCATCGCGACTGGGTGGAGCGGCCGAGCGTCGGCGTCGGCCTCGGCTTCGAGATCCTGGACCGTGGCGGCCGCGCCGTGCCTGCGGTGACCGCGCGGGACCTCTCGCTCGACAGCGTCGCGCGCGGGTTGCTCGCGGTCGCGGGTTCGGCGCAGCTTCGCCTGGGCACCAACGCGATGATGGAGATGCCCTGCGGCCTGGAAGGGCGCAGCCTGATCTGCGCGCCGCGCAGCGCCGATGCCGCCCGCGCCGCGCAGGAACTCACCACGGCCGAACGCGCCCTGGTCCGCATGTCGGGCCTGGGCAGCAACACCAACGCCGCGACCGAGCCCGCAGAGCTGCGCCTCACGGACACCGCCGCCGCCATCGAGCGGCTGCGCCGGCGCCAGCCGCAGGGCAGCGTGGCGGCCGCGCCTGAACCGGGGCTCGACCTCGGCGGCATGCTGGGCCGCCTGCAGCAATTGATGCGATGAGCGACGCGGCCGGCCTTCTCACCCGCGTCGCCCGCGGGGACCGCGCGGCGCTGCACGCGCTCTACCAGCTGCAATCGGTGCGGCTCTTCGGCGTCGCCATGGCGATCCTGCGCGACCGCGACGCGGCGGCCGATGCGTTGCATGACGGCTTCGTGAAGATCGCCCGCAACGCCGCGCAGTTCGACCCGGCGCGCGGTGCGGCGGAGGCCTGGCTCGGCTCCGTGATCCGCCATGCCGCGCTCGACATCGCGCGCCGGCGCGGCCGGGAGATCCCGACCGACGACGCGGCGCTGGGCGACACGCCGGTGGACGCCGCGCAGCTCGATGCGCTCGCCACGGGTGAGGAGCAGGCGCGGCTGCGTGAATGCCTGGCACGGCTGCCCGAGAAGAACCGCCAGGGCATCCTGCTCGCCTTCGTCCACGGTCTGTCGCATCCCCAGGTGGCGGCGCGGCTCGAGCTGCCGCTGGGCACGGTGAAGGCCTGGATCCGGCGCGGCCTTCTCGCCCTTCGGGAGTGCCTGGCATGAGCCCGCAGGAACGCGACGAACTCGCCGCCGAATATGTGCTGGGCACGCTGGAGGCGCGCGAGGCCGAGGCGGCGCGCGCGCTGATGGTGGGCGATGCCGGCTTTGCCGCGCTGGTCGCGGAGTGGGAGCGGCGGCTGGCGCCGCTGCTGGCCCTGGCCCCGCCGGAAGCGCCGCCGCCCGGCCTCTGGGCACGGATCGAGGCGACGCTGTCGGGCGCCGCACCCGCGCGGGCCGGCTGGCGCTTCCCCTGGCCCGTCTTCGGCCTGGGTGCCAGCGCGGTGGCCGCGGGGCTCGCCGCCTTCATCCTGCTGCGCCCGCCCACGCCGGGGCCGCTGATGACGGTGCTGCTGACGAGCCAGGACCAGTCCGCCTTCCTCGTCGAGGCGGAGCGCGGCGAGATCCGCCTCGCCGCCGTCAATCCGCGCGGTGTGGAGGCGGGGCGCGTCATGCAGCTCTGGGCCTTGCCGCAGGGGGCGACGGCGCCGACTTCGCTCGGCCTGGTGCCGGAGAGCGGGCGGCTGAGCGTCACGCCGCGCGGCATCCGGCCGGAGCCGGGGATGCTGATCGAGATCACGCTGGAACCGCCGGGCGGCTCGCCCACCGGGCGGCCGACGGGGCCGATCCTCTTCATCGGGCGATTGGCGGCGGCGCGCGGCTCCTGAACGCATTTTTTTCGTGACGGCGCTGCATCCGGCCGCGCCGCCGGCCCGTAACGGAAGCAGCAAGGCGATGACGCCTTGTCCTGAACGGAGCCAAGATGATGACGAAGACCCTTCGCGGCGCGCTGCTGGCCGGCGCTGCCCTCCTTGCCTCGACGGGCGCGCAGGCGACGACGCTGGTGGCGCTGACCGCCGACAACATGCTGGTGCGGATGGACAGCGAAACGCGGCGCGCCGATGCCGCACGGCGCATCACGGGCGCCGATGGACGCGTCATCGCGATCGATCAGCGCCCGGCCAATGGCCGCCTCTATGGCGTGACGGAGCGCGGGCAGATCGTGACGCTCGACCCGGCCACGGGCCGCGCGACGGAGGTGAGCCGCCTCAACACGCCCTTCGAATCCGGCGGCCGCGCGGTGGCCGATTTCAACCCGGTGCCCGACCGGCTGCGGTTGATGGGCATGAACGGCACGAATTTCCGCGTGAACGTGGACACGGGCGAGGTGGCGCGCGACGGCACGCTGAAGCATGGCGAGGGGCCGCTTTCCGGCACCACGCCGCGCATCGTGGCCGGCGCCTACATCAACAGCGTGGCAGGCGCGACGACGACCACGCTCTACACGCTCGACACGCTGCAAAACGCGCTGAACGTCCAGGCGCCGCCCAATGACGGCGTGCAGGCCCCGCGTGCGCCGGTCTCGACGCCGCTGCCCACGGGCGTCGCCTTCGACATCCTGACCGAGGGCACGAACAACACGGCCTTCCTGATGGCCGGCGGCGCGCTGCACACGCTGAACCTGGCCGATGGCGTGGTCTCCGCCCGCGGCTCCGTCACCGGCCTGCCGGCCGCGGAGGTCATCGACATCGCGGTGCTGCGCTGAGCACCTGATCCGGCTGCCGCACCCCCACCCCCTCTTTTCCGGGGTGCGGAAGAGGGCGCCGCCGCCCCTCCCAGCGGGGCGGCGGCTGCCGCTTCGTCAGAGAAGGGCCAGAACGCGCGCGGGCCCGCCGGTGCCGCCGGCCACGCGCGGCAGCCCGCCCACCAGGGTTGCGCCGGTCGGCGGCAGTTCGGCCAGGCCCGCCACGCATTCGATGCCCCAACGCCCGGCGCCGAGCCAGTTCACATGGAAGGCGAAATCGCGCGAGCCGCCATGGTCGAGCGAGAGGCTGTCCACCGCCACACCCGCGACGCCCCGCTCCAGCAGCAGGGCCGCGACATCCGGGCGAAAGCCAGGAAAGGCGAGGCCGCCGCCGGGTTGCGCGTTACGGAAGCGCGGCGTGGCGACACGCGCGGCCCAGCCGGAATTGAGCGCCACGCAGGCGCCGGCGGGGATCCGGCCATGCGCGCGTTCATGCGCGGCGACGTCCTCGGGCGTCGCCGCGTAGTCGGCGTGCGCCGCAGCCTTTTCGCGCACATCCAGCACCACCAGCGGGCAGACCAGGGCGCTGGCGGGGATCGCCGCCGCATCCATGCCATTTGCCGAGAAATGCAGCGGCGCGTCGAAATGCGTGCCGACATGCTCGCCATGGGTGATGCGGTTCAGGTTGTAGCCGTCGCGCGCGATGTTCATCACGCGCTCCACCTGGATCGCGGGGTCGCCGCCGAAGGTGGGGAAGTCGGGGGCCAGCACATGCGTCATCTCGACCACGCGGGTGGCGCGCAGGGGCTGCTGTGCCAGGGCATCGGCGGACGGCGCCGCGGCGGCCAGCGCCAGGGCGGCGAGGATGCCGCGGCGGCCGAGCCGCGCGCCGACCCGTTGCATCACGCAGGCATCACACATGGTCGGCTCCTTCGGCGGGTGATGCGTGAGCCTATGAGCCTCGCGCGTGCCAAGGCAATGACCGGAAGGCGCGTGCCGGGCGGTGCGGGTAGGGAAGGGGCATGACCCAATTCCGCTGCGTCCCCATGGACACCCCATCCGCCCAGCGTTTCCGCGCGACGCGCGTGGATGATCGCGGCGGCCCTGCCCACTCGCGCATCGTGGATGGCCCGGGCTTTCCCTGCCGCCATTGCCTGAAGCTGGGCGAGCCTGGCGAGGAGATGCTGCTGGTGAGCTGGAATCTGCCCCTGCCGCAGGGCCCCTACTGGACGCCCTCGCCGGTGTTTCTGCACGCGCGCGACTGCGAGGCCGCCGTGGTGGAGGATGCGCTGCCCGAGACGGTGACGGCGAACATGATCGTCTCGCTCCGGCATTACGATGCGGAGGGGATGTGCCTCTACGACCTCGGCATGGTGAGCGCGGGTGATGCCGCGCTCGTGCCGCTGCGCGAGCGTCTGGCGGACCCGCGCGTGGCCTATGTGAACATCCACACGGCGCGGCCGGGCTGCTGGCTCACGCGCGTGGAGAAGCTTGCCTGATCACTCGTGCCGGAGCGCGGTGATCGGATCGAGCCGTGCCGCGCGCCGCGCCGGGTAATAGCCGAAGAAGAGACCCGTCAGCGCCGAGACGGTGACGGCCAGCGCCACCGCATCCCACTGGATCAGCACCGGCCAGCCGGCGACGCCCGCCAGCGTATGCGCGAGGCCGATGCCGACGATCACGCCGACAGCCCCGCCCAGCAGCGCCAGCAGCACCGCCTCCAGCAGGAATTGGCGCAGGATGTCCCTCCGCCGCGCGCCGACGGCGAGGCGCAGCCCGATCTCGCGCGTGCGCTCCGTGACACTCACCAGCATGATGTTCATGACGCCGATGCCCCCCACCAGCAGCGAGACGGCGGCGACGGCGGCCAGCAGCAGCGAGAGGGTGCGTGCCGACGCGTCGCGCGTGGCCGCGATCTCGCTCAGGTTGCGGATGGAAACGGTATCGGGCTCGTTCGCCGCGACGCGGTGGCGCTGGCGGAAGAACTGCCTGAGCTCCTCCTCCACGTCGCTCATGCTCTCGCCCTCATGCACCTTCACGCTGATGGTGCCGACCGCGCGGGCAAAGGCACGGGGCGCGCCCATCACGCTGCGACGCGCGGTCCAGAAGGGCATGATGACCACGTCGTCCTGGTCCTGGCCCATCGGATTCTGGCCCTTGCGGCCGAGCACGCCGATCACCTCGAAGGGTGTCGAGCGGATCCGGATCTCGCGGCCCACCGGGTCCTCGTCGCCGAAGAGGTTCTCGACGACGGTGGCGCCGAGCAGCACGAGCTTGCGGCCGGACATCGCCTCCTCATTGGTGAAGAAGCGCCCCTCCTGCGTGGTCCAGTCATGGGCGACGAAGTAGTCGGGGTCGGTCGCGACGACGGTGGTGGACCAGTTCTGGTTGCCGGCGACGACCTGCTGCTGCTGGCGCGAGGTCCCGGCGGCGACCTGGACCGCGGCAATCTGCCGGGGGATCTCCTGCGCGTCGTCCCAGCTCAGATTGGGCCGCTGGCCGGCGCCCATGGAGACGCCGCCCAAGCGCACATTGGCGCCCCAGACGACGAGGAGGTTGGCGCCGAGCGACTGGATCTGCGCCAGCACCTGCTGCCGCGCGCCCGCGCCCACGGCGACCGTGACGATGACGGCGGCCACGCCGATGAAGATGCCAAGCGCGGTCAGCGCCGCGCGCAGCTTGTTGGCGGCGAGGGCGCCCAGCGCCGCGAGCAGCGCTTCCGCCATCGAAAGTCCGGCGCGGCGGCCGGGTGGCAGTGGCGGCAGGGGCGCGACCGACCGCGCTTCAGCGGCCGGCGCTGGATGCGGCGCGTTCACTGGAATTTCTGCCGGAGCATGGCCTCGGCATCCACCGGCTGGTAGCGGCTGTCCTCGATCATCTTCCCGTCGCGGAAGCGCAGCGTGCGGCTGGCGAAGGCGGCCACATCGGCATCATGCGTGACGCAGAGGATGGCGACACCCGCGCGGTTCAGCGCCTGGAACAGCGCCATGATCTCGAGACCCGTGCGGCTGTCCAGCGCGCCGGTCGGCTCGTCCGCGAGCAACAGGCCGGGCCCGTTCACCAGCGCGCGGGCGATGGCGACGCGCTGCTGCTGCCCGCCCGAGAGCTGGGAGGGCGTGTGGTGCATGCGCTGGCCCAGCCCCACGCGTTCGAGGGCAATGGCCGCGCGCTCGCGCCGGATGCGGCGCGGCAGGCCGCGATAGAGCATCGGCATCTCGACATTGGCGAGCGCGTCCGAGCGCGGCAGCAGGTTGAAGCTCTGGAAGACGAAGCCGATCTGCTCGCCGCGCAGCGCCGCCACACGATCGGGCGGGAGCGCGGCCACGTCCTCGCCCGCCAGGCGGTAACGGCCGCGCGTGGGCTGGTCGAGGCAGCCGATCAGGTTGAGGAAGGTCGACTTGCCCGAGCCGGAGGGGCCCATGGCGGCGACGAATTCGCCAGGCCCGATCTCGAGGTCCAGGCCCTCCAGCGCGGCCACCACGCCCTCCCCCGAGGGGTAGTGGCGCGTGAGGTCCTGCGTCTCGATCAGCGCGCTCATGGCGGCGGCATCTCGCGCAGCACGGCGATGGCGGCCTCGATCTGCGGACCCATCACCGCATCCTCGCGCATCGTGGGCACATGCCGGCGCAGCGCGGAGACGGCCGGGCGCAGCGCGGGCGCGGCGGCGTGTCCGCGCAGGTCGAGCGCCTGGGCGGCGAGGAGGAATTCGATGGCCATCACCTGACGCAGCGTCTCGGCCGCGAAGGCGGCGCGGCGCGCGGCGAGCGGCGCCATGGGCACATGGTCCTCGGTGTTCGCGCAGGTGGGGACGGATTGGATGGCGCCCGGGATGCTGCGCATGCGCAACTCCGCCACCAGCGAGGCGGCGGTGTATTGCGCGATCATGAAGCCGCTGTTCCGCCCCGGCGTCGCCTCGGGATGGATGAGGAAGGCGGGCAGGCCGTAATTGGTGGCCGGGTCCACCAGGCGCGCGCAGCGCCGCTCGCTCATGACGGCGAGGCTGGTCAGCGCATTGGCCAGGAAGTCCAGGGCCTCGGCCGCGGCCTGGCCATGGAAATTGCCGCTGTTGGAGGTGACGAAGCCATCCGCCAGGCCGAACAGCGGATTGTCATTGGCCGCGTTGATCTCGATCTCCAGCACGCGCTGGCAGAAGGCGCTGGCATCGCGCGCGGCACCGATCACCTGCGGGATGTTGCGCAGGCTCAGCGCATCGCGCAGGCGGCTCGCGCGCGGGGCGAGCACGGCGACGGAGCCCTGCGTGAGCTCGCGCAGGCGGCGGCTCGCCTCGATCTGGCCGGGATGCGGCTTGGCTAGCGCCACGCGCTCATCGAAGCTGTCATTCAGCCCGCCCAGGGCTTCCAGGCTCAGCGCGGCGATCGCCTCGGCCCAGCGGATCAGGGCATCGCCCTCGAGCCAGGCGAGGCAGCCGATGGCGGTGGTCTGCTCCGTGCCGTTGATGAGCGCGATGCCGTCGCGCCCCGTCATCGGAATCTGCGCAAGACCGGCGCGGGCCATGCCCTCGGCGCCGGTCATGCGCTCGCCGTGCAGGCGGCAGAAGCCCTCGCCGATCAGCGGCAGGACGAGATGGGCGAGCGGGGCGAGGTCGCCGCAGGCGCCGACGCTGCCCTGCACCGGCACCTCCGGCAGCAGGCCGGCGTTCAGCATGCCGAGCAGCGCCTCGGCCGCTTCCAGCGAGGCGCCGGTGATGCCGGTGGCCAGCACATTGGCGCGCAGCGCGAGCATGGCCCGCACCTCGGCCTCGGGCATGGGCGCGCCCAGGCCGGCGGCGTGGGACTTGAGCAGGTTGCGCTGCAGGGCCTGGTTGTCAGCGGCCGTCACCTTCGCGCCGTCCAGGGCGCCGAAGCCCGTGGTGACGCCGTAGATGGGCGTGCCATCGGCGATCAGGGCCGCAAGCCGCGCCTCGCCCTCCGCGATGCGCGCGCGGGCGGCGGCGCTGAACCGCGCGGGGGCGCCGGCGGCGATGCGGCCGAGGGTCGCGCAGTCCAGGCCTTCGCCGGCGATCCGTTCCATCAGAAGAGGGGCCTCGCGGTGGGGGCGCGGGCCGGTGCGGCGCCGGCGCGTTCCGTGCCGATGACGACCTGCATGTCGGGCTGCAGATCGCCGCTCAGCACTTCGGTGACATTGCCGTCGGTCAGGCCGGTGCGGATGGCGATGGCGCGTGGCGCGCCGTCCCCCTCGACCACATGGACGGTGCCGGCCGCACCGCCGGCCTGGCGCGCGCCGCGCGCGGCAACCAGGCGTGCACGCTGCTCGGGCGTCAGCACGGCGTTCAGGCGGGATTGCAGCCGCTGGCGCGCGGCCTGGGCCTGCTGGCGCCGCGCCTCCGGGTCGGCGGGCAGGGCCGCCATCCGCTCGCGCATCTCGCGGCCCGCGGCCTCCACTTCCTGGCGCTGGGCGGGCGTCAGGTCCGTCATCTCGCGCAGCGCCGCTTCCATCGGGTTGGCGGGCGTGGCCGGCTGGCCGGCAGCGGCACCCTGGCCGGGCGGGCGCCAGCGCAGTGCCGCATTGGGCACGCGCAGCACGTCGGTGCGCTCGTCGGTGATGATGCGCAAGGTCGCCGTCATGCCCGGCAGCATGCGGCCCTCATTGTTCGCGGCGCTGACGACGACGGTGTAGGTGACCACGTTGTTCACCGTGGTGGGGCTGAGGCGGATGTCCTTCACCGTGCCGCGCAGGTTCACGCTGGGATGCGCCGCAACGGTGAAGGCCACGTTCTGCCCGGCACGGATGCGGCCGATGTCGCTTTCATCCACCGTGGCCCAGACCTCCATCTCATTGAGGTTGGCGGCGATGGTGAAGAGGGTGGGCGATTGCAGCGAGGCGGCGACGGTTTGCCCCAGATCCACGCTGCGCGAGACGATGACGCCGTCAATCGGGCTGCGGATGGTGGCGAAGCCGAGATTGACCTCCACCTGGCGGAGCTGGGCCGCGCGCTGCTCGGCCGTGGCCGTCGCGGCCTCCACCTGGGCCAGCGCCGTGCGGGCCGTGGCCTCGGCAGAGATGAGGTTGGCCTCGGCCTGGGCGATCTGCGCCTGCTGTACGGCGAGGTTGGCGCGGGCGGCATCGGCGCTGAAGCCGGCACGCGCTGCATCCCGCGTGGTGCCGACGGCGCTGCGGCGCAGCTCCTCGGTGCGGCGCGCCTCGAACTCCGCGTCACGCAGCTGGGCCTCGGCCTGGATCGCCTGGCCGCGCGCGGCGGCGACGGCGGCGCGCGCCTGCTCGGCATCGGATTGGGCGCGCTCGGCCTGGGCGCGGGCGACCGCGACGGCGGCCTGGGCGGAGAGCGCATCCGCCGCCGCGGCGGCGCGCGTGGCCTCCAGCTGCTGCGTGTCGAGCCGCGCCAGCACCTGGCCGGTCACGACGCGCTGGTTGAAGTCGCCGGGCAGTTCGCGGATCAGGCCGGAAAGCTGGCTGCCGACGATGACCGTGACCAGCGGGTTCACCGTGCCGGTGGCCGAGACCACGGCCGTGATCGGGCCGCGATCCACGCTGGCGAGGCGCAGGCGCGGGCCACTGGCCTGCGTCGCGCCGGGCCAGCTCAGGCCAAGGGCTGCCATGGCGGGCTGGCCATAGAGATAGCCCGCGCCCAGAAGCGCGCCGGCCAGGACAAGAAGGGCGAGTTTGCGAAGCATGTCTTCTCGAAGCTAAGGCCCGGGTGTAACGCGCTTATGTCGGGCATGGAAAGGATTGTCACATGCGGGTTCTGGTCCTGGGTGCGGGCGCGCTGGGCGGCTATTTCGGCGGAAGGTTGGCCGAGGCTGGGGGCGACGTCACCTTCCTGGTCCGCCCGCGCCGCGCGGCGCAACTGGCCGAGCAGGGCCTGGTGATCGAAAGCCCCTTCGGCGATGCGCGCCTTCCGGTGAAGACCGTGACGGCGGAGGCCCTGCGGCCGGGCTGGGATGTGATCCTGCTCACCTGCAAGGCCTATGACCTGGAGGATGCGATGGCGAGCATCGCGCCCGCCATGGATGCCGGCACCGCCATCCTGCCCGTGCTGAACGGCCTCTCCCATATCGAAACACTGCAGGCCCGCTTCGGCGCGGAGCGCGTGCTGGGCGGCTTGTGCAAGATCCAGGCGACGCTGACGCCGGTTGGCGTGGTGAAGCAGCTGAATGACTGGCGCTGGCTGACCTTCGGCGAGGTGGCGGGGGGCTTGAGCGAGCGCGTAACGGCGCTGGAAGCCGCCTTCGCGGCCGCGCGCGGCATGGAGGCGAAGGCGGTGCCGAACATCGCCCAGCGCATGTGGGAGAAGCTCGTGCATCTCGGCACCAGCGCCATTGGCACGGTGCTGATGCGCGCCAATGTGGGCGAGATCGTTCGCGGCGGCGGCAGCGTCTGGCTGCAGGAGGTGCTGGCGCGCAACGCCGCCATCGCCGCGCATCACGGCCACCCGATGCCCGATGCCTTCATGGCCGAATACCGCGCGCTGTTCAGCGAGGCGGACAGCGCCTACGCCACCTCCATGCTGCGCGACATCGAGGCGGGGCACCGCATCGAGGGCGAGCACATCCTGGGCTTTCTCGCCGAGGCCGCGAAGCGCGCGGGGGTGGAGACGGCCATCCATGACGCGGCCGCGCTGAACGCCCGCGCCTATGAGCAGCGCAGGGCGGCAGGTCGCCTTCGCTGAGAGGCTGATTCACGTGCTTGGTGTGCCACCAAGGACGATCAGACTCTAACCGCCTTCCGTCAGCGCGCGCAGCTTCTCCACCTGCACCTTGCCCAGCGCCGTGCGCGGCAGGGCCGGCACGCGCAGGATGGCGCGCGGATGCTTGAAGCGCGCGAGCTTCGCCTCGAAGCGCGCGGCGATCGCAGCCTCGTTGAAGTCGGGTCCGGCCACGATGACCGCGATCGGCACCTCGCCCCAGCGCGGATCGGGGCGGCCGATGATGGCGTATTCGGTGAGGCCGGGAACCTCGGCCAGAACGCGCTCCAGCTCGGCCGGATAGATGTTCTCGCCGCCGGAGATGATCACGCGCTTCAGCCGGTCGGTGAACCAGAAGCGGTCCGCTTCATCCTGGAGGCCGACATCGCCGGTGCGGAACCAGCCTTCGTGCAGCGCCTCCTCCGTGGCGTCGGGGCGCGCCCAATAGCCCGTCATGACATTGGCGCCGCGGATCTCGATCTCGCCCGGCGTGCCGCGCGGCGCCTCGCTGCCATCGGCCAGCACGATCCGTGCCTCGCAGAGCGGCGCGGCGCGGCCGATGGAGCCGGGGGCGGCCCACGCCTCCTCGCGCGTCTGCGCGATGGCGATGGGGCTCGTCTCCGTCATGCCATAGACCTGCTGCACCGGGATTCCGCGCGCGAGAAAAGCCTCGATGAGCGGGAGCGGCACCTCGGAGGAACCGGCGCCGATGGCGCGCAGCGAGGAGAGATCGGCGCTGGCCCAGCGCGCATGGCGGACCAGCGCCGTCATCACCGCCGGCACCAGCAGCGTCAGCGTCGGGCGCAGCCGCTCCACCGCGTCGAAGAAGGCGTCGGGGTCGAATTTCGGCAGCAGCGTCACGCGCGCGCCGGCCAGCAGCGCGGGCACGGTCTGGATGTTGAGGCCGCCGACATGAAACAGCGGCAGCACCGTCAGCACATGGTCATCCGGCGTCAGCGCGAAGAGGCGGCGCGCATTCTCGGCGTTCGCGTGTAGCGCGGCGCGGCTCAGCATGGCGCCCTTGGGCCTTCCCGTGGTGCCGGAGGTATAGCCGATCAGCAGCGCCTCGCAGGCGGTGGCCGAAGGCATGGCATGCGGCGTGACGGCGCCGGAGGCCGGGCCCTCGCGCAGCAGGGCGAGGCCCGCATCGCCCGCGATCCATTGCAGTTCTTCCGCCGCGAGGCGCCAGTTCAGCGGCACCAGCACGGCGCCGATGCGCTCGCAGGCGAAAAGGCAAGCGAGCATCCCGGGATCATTCAGCCCGATCCAGCCCACGCGGTCGCCGGCGCGGATGCCCTCGCCGCGCAGCAGCGCTTCCTCGGCCTCGATCAGCGGCGTGAGGGCATGGAGGTCGAAGCTCTCCATCAATCCGTCTCGCCCCTCTCGTAGAGCGCCTCGCGGCCGATGCGGTCCACGCAGAGCTCGGCGGTCCAGGGCAGCATGAGGGAACCACAGCGGCTGTCGCGGTAGATGCGCTCGAGCGGCAGGGATTTCAGCATGGCCTGGCCACCGCAGGTGCGGACGGCTTTCGCGGCGAGCGCGTTCGCGTTCTCCATCACCGTGTTCTGCGCGGCGAGCGCGCGCAGCATCTGCTCCTTAGAGGGATCGGGGCCGGCCTCGCTGATCGCCTGAAACCACAGCGCCTTGGTCTGCTCCAGCATGATCCGCATCTCGGCGACGGCGATCTGCTTGGTGGGATACATGCGGCGCTTCACGGGCGGCGTGCCGGGCTGCTCGCCGCGCAGGTAGCGCATGGTGAAGTCATAGGCGGCCTGGGCGAGCCCCATATAGGTGGGCGTCAGTGTCATGAACATGTGCGGCCAGCGCGAGGCGGCCTGGAAGTAGAGGCCGGGCGGCATCAGGGCCGCGCTCTCGGGGACGAAGACATCCTTGAAGATCAGGTTGCGGCTGACCGTGCCGCGCATGCCCAAGGGGTCCCACTCGCCCTCGACCGTCACACCCGGCGCATCCTTCGGGATGGCAAGGTAGAGCGTATCGCGGCGGGAGAGCTTCTCCTCGCCATGCACCTCGGTGCAGAGGATGCCGTAGCAATCCGCATGGCCGGAGAGCGAGGCGAAGATCTTCTTGCCGTTGATGCGGAAGCCGCCCTCGACGGGCGTGGCGGTGGTGCCGAAGGCGACGGTGCCGGCAGCGGCCGCTCCCCCTTCCGAGAAGGGCTGCGAGAAGACGGCGCCACGCTCCAGGATATTCGCGTAATGCAGCTTGCGGCGCGCGTGGTGCAGGGCGCGCGTCGCCTCATCCATCTGCAGGTCGTCGGTCAGCAGCCCGGTCCAGAGCGTGCTGCAGACATGCATGTTCCAGGTGAGCGCGGTGGCGCCGCAATAGCGGCCGAACTCGGCGGCGGCCAGGCAATAGGCGCGGAAATCGGCGCCCATGCCGCCATCCGCGGCGGGGATGCAGATGCCGAGCCAGCCTTCGCGACGCATGTCATCGTAATTCTCGGTGGGGAAGCTCGCCTCGCGGTCCCAGCGGGCGGCGCGCGGGGCCAGGACGCGCGCGCCGAATTCGCGGGCGCGGGCGGTGAGTTCCGCCTCGAAGGGCGAGAGGCGGAAGCCGCGCGGATCGAAGATCGGCGCATCGGCGGTCACGGGCAGCGGCATGTCCATCGGAGCGTCCTTTCAGCGGAGGAAATCGAGCAGCGCCGCGTGGAAGGCGTCGGGCGCCTCCAGCGGCAGGAGGTGGCCGGCGCCGGGGATGACCAGCAGCCGCGCATCGGGCATGGCCTCCGCCATGCGGGCCATGCCGCGTGGGGGCGCCGTCTGGTCGGCCTCGCCGGCGATGAGCAGCGCGGGCTGCGTCACCCGCGGCAGGTCGGCGCGGCGGTCGAAACTGGTCAATGTCGCGAGCGTCGTGCGATAAGCGGCCTCGTCCACGCTGGCCATGGCGGCGATGGCGGCGGGCGCGGCGCCAGGGTCGGCGGCCGGACCGAGCATGGTGGGAACGAGCGCGGCGGCGACGCCGGCCATGCCGAGCCCCTCATCGAGCGGCTTCTGCCGCGCGGCCAGGAAGGCCTCGCGGAAGGCGGGGTCACGGCTGCCAAAGGCGGGGGAGCTGGCCACGATGACCAGGCGCCGCACTCGGTCCGGATGCCGCAGGGCCAGTTCGAGGGCGATCATGCCGCCCAGCGAATGGCCCACCACATCGGCCGGCCCGTCGAGCAGCGCCGCCGCCGCATCGGCCAGCTCGGGGAAGCCCGTCAGCGCGGGCCGCGTCCCGTCATAGCCCGGCATGTCCATCGCGATGACGGGCCGCGGGGCGAGGGCGGCCACGGTCGGCGCCCAGAGCGCGGCGCGGCCGCCGATGCCGTGCAGCAGCAGGGCGGGCGTCACAGCAGCACGCCTTCGCGCACCACATCCTCGCCATCGAGCGAGATGGTGGTGTTGAAGACGGGGATGTCGAAATGGCCTTCGGTGAAGCGTCCGGCGAATTCATTGGCGCCGGTCGAGAAGAGGAAGTTGCCGGCCACGGCGCGCAGCTCCGTCCCGTTCGTGTCCTCGCGGTCGTAGAAGGCCAGCGCCTCGTAGCGCGCGGCGCGGTTCAGCCCCCAGCCGACATGGCTCACCGCATAGGCGGCGCGGTCGCCCCAGGCTTCGAGGTAGCGGCGCATCATCTCGGCATCGGCGCCCTGGCCCTCGATGCGGGTGATGTGGTCTTCCTCGATGGTCAGCGTGATCGGCCGGTCGATGTAGCGCTTGAAGGTGAGGTTCACGTCGCCGGCATCGAGGACGAGCCGCCCGGCCACGGAACCCGCGCGCGGGAAGGCGACGAGGATGCCGCCCGGCCAATGGGCGATGGTGCCCGGCCGATCGGTCCAGCCCCAGACGCCGACGCTGGGCGCGCCTTCCATGTTCACGTGCAGATCCGTGCCGGCGGCGGAGGTGACATGCATGCGCTTCGCCGCGCGCGCGCGCTTCACGGCGGCCTTGGCCTGCGTTTCGTCGGCATCCTGCGGCACCAGGCGCTCCAATGCGTCCGGGTGTTCGTTGCTCACCATCAGCACGCGGCTGCCGGCGCCCAGGATCTGCTTGAGTTCCGGGGCATGCAGGAGCCCTTCGACCGTCAGATCCACGATGAAGGGGCAGGCGGCGAGCGCGGCGAGCGCGGCCGGATGGCCGGCGATGGCGCGTGAAGCGCCGGTGGAACGAATCGGAACCGGGGCGGTCTGTGGTGGCGTTGGGAGAGACATCCGGATGAATCGGGCGCCGATTCGTGCCAACGCCGCCTCTGCCAGGGCGATGTTGAGCGGGCGGGACCGGCTTTCGGTCAGCAGGCAGGCGAGATCGCCCGGGGCCAGCTTGCAGCGGCGGAACACGGCCTCAAAGGCCGAGATCCAGGCGGGTTCGAGCGTCGGAACGGACATCCGCATCTCCCATTTCCGGGGAGGATAACAGATGAATTTTCATATGTCAGGCATCCGTATTTCCCCGTAATTGCATGCCATTGAAACCGGATGACATGTTCCGGCCACAGACATGACCCCGAGGAAGACATGAACGCGCCTGGGCCGGAACGCTTTGTTGACGACTACCTGCTGTATCTGATGGCGCGCGCTTCACACGCCATTTCCTCGGAATTCCACGCGAAGTTGCGGAAGGAAGGCATCTCCGTGCCGGTCTGGCGCGTGCTGGCCACCCTCTCCGGCAGCCCGGGCGAGACGGTGACCGGCCTGGCGGAAGCCTGCCTGCTGCAGCAGCCCACCATGACCAAGTTGCTGGATCGCATGGTGCGAGACGGCATCGTCAAGCGCATGCCCGATGCGCGAGACCGCCGCGTCGTCCGCATCCAGATGCTGCCGCGTGGCGAGCAGATGGTGAAGAACCTGCTGGTCGCCGCCAAGGCGCATGAGGTCGACGTGATGGCGCGCTTCCCGGCGATGGACCGCATGCAGCTGAAGCAGCTGCTGCGCGCCATGATGACCAAGCCTCCGAAGGCGCGGCGCAGCGCCATGGCCGCGTGAAGCTGCCCTCGCCGGACCGGCTGGGCGGGATCATCCTGGTCCTGCTCGTCGTTTCGGCCCTCGTGCAGATCCTGGTGCTGGTGACCGGGTGAGCCTCGCAACCGGCCCCGGTCTGGTCTAATTCCAGGTCGTGACCCAACCGACCCCCGATTTCCTCGACCATGACCGCCCGCCCGTGCCCGACCTCGTGGTGCCGCGCGGCGTCATCCCCTTCCACCTGGACAACAGGCCGGTGCGTGGCCGCCTCGTGCGGCTCGGCCCGCTCGCCGATGCGCTGCTGACGCGACATGACACCGCCGATGCGGTGACGCGCCTGCTGGGCGAGGCGATGGCGCTGACCGCCGGCCTGGCCGCCGCGCTGAAGTATCGCGGCAGCTTCTCGCTGCAGGCCAAGAGCGACGGCCCCGTCTCCATGCTGCTGGCCGATTGCACCGACCAAGGTGCCTTGCGTGGCTATGCCCGCGCCGATGCCGAGCGCGTCTCGCAATATGGGAAGAATGTCTCGGCCCGCGCGCTGCTGGGGCGCGGCTACCTCGCCTTCACCTGCGACCAGGGCGAGGAGATGGAGCGCTACCAGGGCATCGTCGGCATCGAGGGCGCCGACCTCGCGGAAATGACGGGCAACTACTTCGCCACCTCCGAGCAGCTGCGCAGCCATGTGCGCCTCGCCTGCGCGCGCACCGAGCAGGGCTGGCGGGCGAGCGCCTTCATCATGGAGCGCATCGCGACCGAGGGCGGCACGGCCGAGCCGCTGGATGCCGAAGCGCAGGAGGAGGCCTGGCGCACCGCCGTCGTGCTGGCCAACACGCTGACCGATGCCGAGTTGCTGGACGACGCGCTGCCGCCCGAGACGCTGCTGCATCGCCTGTTTTCGCTGGAGGGGCTGGAGCTGGGCCAGGCCCGCGCCCTGGCCTATGGCTGCCGCTGCTCGCGATCCCGCCTCGCGCAGGTGCTGGAAGGCTTCCCGGGTGCCGATCTCGACCACATGGCCGAGGCGGGTGTCATCACCATGACCTGCGAATTCTGCAATTATGGCTTCCGCTTCGACCGCGAGGCGATTCGCGGGAAAGAGGCCTGATTCTCCGGGAGGTTCCGCCATGCCGCATTCTCGGCGCGCCCTGCTTCTGCTGCCGGCCACACTCGCCGCCTGTGCCTCGACGCCGCCCGCCCCGCGCGAGGACGGGCCCCCCATCGCCTATCGCCATCTGACCCAGATCCGCCTCGATGTCGCGCGCATCGACATCGAGGAGCGCATGCCGACGCCGGGCCCGAATGATGCGGGCCGCGATCTGAACCCCACGCCAGCCCAGGCGGTGCGGATCATGGGGCAGGACCGGCTGGCGGCCTTCGGCACCGAGCATCGGGCGCGCTTCAGCGTGACGCGCGCGCAGATCATCCGTAGCCGCAATCAGGGCGGCGGCGGCGTCTTCTCCAGCGATCCCGGCGAGCGGCTGCTGTGCCAGCTGACGGCCCGGGTGGACATCCTGGACGGCAATGACCGGCGCCTCGGCTTCGCCGAGGCCTCGGCGGAGCGCTCGCGCAGCATCGAGAGCACGGCGGCCGCGCGCCGCGCCGGCGCCGAGAGCCTGCTGCGCCAGACCATGTTCGACCTGAACACCGAATTCGAGTTCCAGATCCGCCGCGCGCTGCGCCCCTATCTGGCGGACAACGCGGCGGCGGCCCCGCCCGCCCCCGTTGCCCGTGAGGAGTTGCCCCGCACATGATCACCTTCTCCAACCCGCCCGGCGTGGCGGCCCCCGCCTCGCGCTACTCGCATGCGGCGCTGGTCGAGGGGCCGGGCCGGCGGCTTGTGCTTTCGGGCCAGGTCGGCATCGCGCCCGACGGCACCATCCCGGAGGATGGCGAGGCGCAGATCGCCCTTGCACTTGCCAATCTCCGCACGCTGCTCGACGCGCATGGCATGGGGCCGGCGAACATCGTGAAGCTCACCGTCTTCCTGACCGACACGGCGCTGATCACGCCCTGGCGCGCCGCGCGCGACGCGGCGATGGAGGGCCATGCGCCCACCAGCACGCTGCTGATCGTGGCGGCCCTTGCCCATCCCCGCTTCCTCGTCGAGGTGGAGGCGGAAGCCTTCGCCAGCGCCTGAAAGGCCCATCGCATATGCTGCTGAACCGCCGCTCCCTCCTCGCCGCCCCCGCTTTGCTGCCGCTGGCGGCGCGGGCGCAAACCCCGTGGCAGCCCACTCGCCAGCTGCGCATCATCGTGCCCTTTTCGCCGGGCGGCAGCACGGATGTGGGCGGGCGCATCATCGCCGAGCGCCTGACCGAGACGCTGGGCCAGCCGGTCGTGGTCGAGAACCGCACCGGCGCCGGCGGTGGCGTGGGCGTGGAGGCCGCGGCGCGCAGCCCGGCCGATGGCTACACCATGCTGGTCGCGACCAATGGCGTCATGACCCAGGCGCCGCATCTGGGCCTGATGCGCACGGTGGATGTGCGGCGCGAGCTGACCTACCTCTCCAAGATCTTCACCACGGATGTGATCGTGGTGGTGCATCCTTCGATCCCGGCGCAGACGCTGCAGGAATTCGTGGCCTATGTGCGCGCGCGGCCGGGGCAGCTGAGCTTCGCCACCTCGGGCGTCGGCTCGGGCACGCATATCTTCACCGAGCTCTTCATGGCGGTGACCGGCACGCAGATGGTGCATGTGCCCTATCGCGGCTCGGGCCAGGCCATGGCGGATCTCGTGAACGGCACGGTGCAGGTGATGCTGGACCAGCCGGCCTCCTCCATCGGCCAGGTGCGGCAGCGCATGATCCGCGCACTCGCCACCAGCGGGCCGGAGCGCATCGCCGTGCTGCCCGACCTGCCGACCTTCCGCGAGGCAGGCTTCGGCGAGGCGACGGTGCAGAGCTGGGGCAGCATCGCGGTGCCCACCGGCACGCCGCAGGCGGCGCAGGAGCGGCTTGCGGCCGCGGTGCGCGAGGCGGTCTCCAACCCGGGCGTGATCAGCCGCATGGCGGCGGCGGGCCTCGTCGCGGTCGGCAACACGCAGGCCGAGATGACGCAGTTCGCGGGCCAGGAATTCGAGCGCTGGGGCCAGGTGATCCGCGCCCGCAACATCCGGGTGGACTGAGCCCTCAGGCCGGCGCCGCCCGCGGCCGCGCCGGCGGGCGCGGCCAGGCCATGAGGATCTGCACGACGCCCGCCGTCAGCCCCATGGCCACGCCGAGCTTCCAGGCCAGGTCGTAGCTGCCCATGGCATCGAAGATCACGCCGCCGCCATAGGCGCCGAGGAAGCTGCCCAGCTGGTGGCTGAGGAAGGCGAAGCCCTGGATCATCGCCTGCCAGCGCAGCCCGAACATCTCCGCCACCATGCCCGCGACGAGCGGCCCAACGCCGAGCCAAAGCAAACCCATCAGCGCGGCGAAGACCAGCGTGCTCTCAGGCGTCGGCGGCACGGTGAAATACCAGGCCAGGATGAGCGAGCGGCAGAAATAGATGCCGCCCAGCAGCACGCCCTTGGGCCAGCGCCCGCCTGCCCAGCCGAAGAAGAGGCTGCCCGCCACGTTGAAGGCGCCGATCACCGCCAGCGCCTGCGCGCCCAGCATGGGATCGAGCCCGCAGAGATTGATGTAGGAGGGCAGGTGCGTGGTGAGGAAGACCAACTGCAGGCCGCAGACGAAATAGGCGCCCGCCATGACGAGGAAGCCCGGATGCCGCAGCGCCAGGCGCGTGGCCGCGCCCGCCGAGTTCTCGCCCAGGGTCGCGGCCGGCAGGGGAATGCGGTCCACCCGGCCCGCCACCCAGGCGGCGGGCAGGATGACGAGTGCCAGCAGGAAGAAGCCCAGCACCGCGACACGCCAGCCGAAGGGCTCGGCGAGCATCTGGCCCAGCGGCGCCGCGACCAGCGCACCCAGGGAGCCCGCGGCCGAGACCATGCCCAGCACCGCGCTGCGCCGCGCGGCCGGCACGGCGCGGGAGGCGGTGGCCATGGCGATGCCGCCCGCCGTGCAGGCCATGCCCGCGCCGACCAGGATGCCCGCCCCCAGCATCACCGTCGCCGCACCGCCCGCCTGCGAGAGTGTCAGCATGCCCAGCGCGTAGAGCGCCGCACCCCCCAGCATCACCGCGCGGAAGCCGAGCCGCACGGCCAGCATGCCCGCCACCGGCTGCAGCAGGCCCCAGATCAGGTTCTGGATGGCGATGGCCAGCGTGAAGTCGCTGACGCCGATCGCCAATTCGCGGGAGGCCGGCAGCACGAAGAGGCCGAGGCTCTGCCGCAGCCCCATGCTGAGGCCGAGCATGATGGCGGCCCCCACCAGGATGGGGATGGCGCTGCGGGGAATGCGGGCTTCACTCATCGAAGGCGATCTCCACGAGCGCATCCTCGCCGAAGCGCGCCCGCACCCGCTGGCCGGCGCGGACCGGCAGCATGCCGGTGCAGGAGCCGGTGCTGATCACCTGCCCGGCCCTGAGCCCCTCGCCCCGCCGGCGGCGCGCTTCGGCCAGCCAGAGGATGGGGGCGAGCGGATCGCCCATCACATCGGCGCCGCGGCCTTGGCGGCGCGCCACGCCATCCACCTCCAGCACCACCGCGATGTCGGCCAGGCCCGCGCGCCATTGCGGGATGGGATCGCCGAAGACGTAGCGGCCCGAGGCGCTGCCATCGGCCAGGATGGCGGGCAGGGGCGGCAGGGCGGCCATGGGGAAGCGGCATTCCGCGACCTCGATGCCGGCCTGAACCTGGCCCACCGCCGCGCGGATGCGATCCAGCGTCAGGGGCGAGGCGTCACAGGGCAGGTCCTCCGCCAGGGTGACGAAGAACTCGCACTCGACCAGCGGATCGAGGAGGGCGCGATGCGTGAGCCGTGCGGATGAGGGCATGGCGAAGCGGCGATAGCTGCGGCCATAGATCGGCTCCGTCACGCCGAGCTTTTCGCGCATCGCCGCGGTGGTGCCGGCGATCTTCCAGCCGAGCGTCTCCCAGCCCAGCAGCCCCGCCACCGCATCGGCCACGGCATAGCCCGCCTCGGCATCGGGCGGGACCAGTTCGGGTGGCAGGGCCGGGACCTGGCGCCCCGCCTGCCGCGCGGCGGCGAGGAGCGAGGCGAGCGGCGTCACGCCGCCTCCAGCAGGGTGGCGAGCAGCGGCGCGTCTGCATCCTCCACGGCGAGCGGATCGCGTGGCAGGACGCGATGCGTCAGCACCATGCGCGCCAGCGCCGCGCGGTCCGCATCGCCCGTCCGCGCCGCCTCCCAGGCGAGCGCGGCGGCGCTGGTCAGGTGGTAGAGCGCGCTGGCGGCGGCGCGGGCCAGGGCGGGGTCGGCCTGGGCGCGGTCCAGCAGGTTCGCCGCGCGCGCCAGCGCCTCGGGCAGGCCCGGGAGCGGCGCCTCGGCCTGGAGGCGCGTGATCAGGGCTTGCAGCGCCTCGAAGCCGCGCTCGCGCTCGGCGGCGCGCAACACGTCGAGGGCGATGATGTTGCTCGTCCCCTCCCAGATGCTGCCGAGATGCGCGTCGCGCAGCAGCCGCGCCTCGGGCCATTCCTCGATATAGCCGCAGCCGCCGCGCACCTCCATCGCATCGCCCGTCACCTGGCGCGCGTCGCGGCAGGCGCGGAACTTCACGAGCGGCGTGAGGATGCGCAGCAGCGCATAGGCGCCCTCCTCGCCGGCGTCGGAGCGGCGCAGCGCCTCGGCGGTGGTGAAGACCATGGCGCGGGCCTGCTCGGCGCGCAGCAGCATCTTCGCAAGCTGGCGGCGCATCAGCGGCATTTCGATGAGCCGCTTGCCGAAGGCGCGGCGGTTGCGGGCGACAAACAGCGCCTCGGTCACCGCGCGGCGCATCATGCCGGCGGCGCGCACCGCGTTGGAGAGGCGCGAGGAGTTCACCATGTCGGCCATCTGCTTGAAGCCGGCCTCGGGGTCGCCGATCAGCCAGGCGCGGGCGCCCTCCAGCCGGATCTCGCCGCTCGCCATGGAGCGCGTGCCGAGTTTTTCTTTCAACCGCACGATCCGGTAGCTGTTCGGCGTGCCATCCGGCAGGGTGCGCGGCAGCAGGAAAAGGCCCACACCCTTCAGGCCCGCGGCACCGCCGCCGCGCCGCGCCAGCACCAGCGCGAGTTCCGCATCGGGGTTCGAGCAGAACCATTTGTCGCCGTAGAGCAGATGCGTGCCGTCATTGGCCGGTTCGGCCGTGACCGCGGTGGCGGCGATGTCGGAGCCCGCACCCTGTTCCGTCATGAACATCGCACCCTGGTGCAGCGCGTCCATATCCTGGCTTGCCAACAGCGGCAGGTAGCGCTCGACCAGCTCGGGGCTGCCGAAGCGGCGCAGCGTGCGGGCCAGGCTGTCGGTCATGTTGACCGGGCAGAGCAGGCCGAATTCCGCCTGGGCGAAGAGGAAGGTCAGCGCGTATTTCGCCGCCGGCGGCAGCGGCGCGTGCCAGCCGAAGACGCCTGCGCGGTGGCTCATGCTGGTCAGGCCGAATTCGCCGAAGGCGAGCCGCTCCATCTCACGATAGGCGGGGTGGTAGAGGATGCTCTGTGCATCCTCGCCGCGCCGCGTGCGATGCACCAGCTCGGGCGGGTTGCGGTCCGCCGTGCCGGCGAGCGCATCCAGCTCGCCGCCCGCCAGCGCCCCCAGCCGGTCCAGCTGCGGCAGCAGCACGGCGAGCAGGTCGGCCGGCAGGTAGAGCGGCAGGAGGCGCGCGAAGGCCGGGTCGGCGCGCCAGAGGTTCTGGCCGGCGGCGTCGGGCACGGCCTCGGGGCCCGCGGGGGTGCCGATGGGCTGGATGTTCATGGGGCGCTTCCTGTCCTGACCTCCCCAAAGGCTAGGGTTGCCGAAAGCGAGGCTCAAACGATTTCTCCGGCGCTGGCGTTGAGCTAGGCTCAACGCATGGCCCATCGCGCCCTGCCCCCGCTGACCGCCATCCGCGCCTTCGAGGCGGCCGCGCGCCACCTCTCCATGACCGGTGCGGCGCGCGAGCTGGCAGTGACGCCGGGCGCGGTGAGCCGCCAGATCCGCGAGCTGGAGCAGAGCCTCGGTGTGACCCTCTTCCTGCGCCAGCCGCAGGGCCTGGTGCTGACCACGGCGGGCGAGACGCTCTCGGCCGGCGCTGGCGAGGCGCTGGACCGCCTGGCGCTGGCCACCGGCCGCGCGCGGCTCGGGCGGGGGCGGCCCATCTCGGTCGGCGTCTATGGCTATTTCGCCTCGCGCCTGCTGTTTCCTCGCCTGCGCGCCCTGCACCAGGACCTGCCGGAGCTGGTCGTCGAATGGCATAGCAGCTCCAGCCCGCTCGATCTGCTGCCGGCGCGCTTCGATGCGGTGATCGCGGTGAGCGAGCCGCAGGGGATGCCGGGCCTCGCCGTGGTGCCGCTGGTGCCGATCACGACGCTGCCGGTCTGCGCGCCGCAATGGCTCGAGGGCGGCGTGCCGGACTTCGCGCGCATTCCGCTGCTGCATTCGCGCTGCCGACCGGATGACTGGCGGCGCTGGCTGAACCATGCGGGGCAGGCGAAGCTGCCGCTGCGCGGCGGCAGCACCTTCGAGAGCATGAACGTCGCCATCGAGGCGGCGGCCCAGGGCATGGGCGCGGTGATCGCGATCGAGGCGCTGCTGGAGCCCGATCTGGAGCGCGGCGCCGTGGTGCCGGCGCATCCGCTGCGCCGCCCGACGCGGCGGCACTTTACCCTGCAATACGAGTCCCGCCATGCCGGCAATCCGGATGTGCAGGCGCTGGCAAGTTGGCTGCAGGCGCAATTCGCCGGCTGAAGCGCGCCTCAGCCGGCCGAGATCGCCCAGCCCGCCGCGGTGACGGCCAGCCCCGCCAGCAGCGGCCCGAGCATCCCGCCCTGGAACCGCATCCAGCCAAGCGCGCCCAATACGCCCGCGGCACGCGCCCACCAGGGAATGCCGGCGAGCGCGCCCCCCGGCGCCAGGATGGCCAGCATGATGAAGGCGGCCAGCGTGGCCAGCGCGACCGAGGCCGCCCAGCGCACGAAAGGGTGATCGGGCCGCAGCCTTCCGGCCACCAGCAGCCCCGCCGCGCGGAGCAGCGCGCAGGCCAGGATGAGCAGGAGGAGCGCGAGATCAGCGCCGGCCACGCCGCTCCCCCCAGAGGAAGGCGAGCGTGCCGCTGAGCAGCCCCGCCGCCAGCAACCCCCAGGCGGCGGGCAGCAGCAGGGCCAGCGGCGCGGCGCAGCAGCCGGCGATCACGGCGCGGCGGCCGGGTGGCACCCGCACCTCATGTGCCAGGATGAGCGTGAAGTAGAGCGGGTTCACCAGCAGCATGAGCGCCAGCACCGGCCCCTGCAGCAGCGGCGCGATGGCGTGGCCCAGGATGGTCGCGGTGCCGGCCACCAGCCAGGAGGTGAGGCCGAAGCCCAGGAACCAGCCGAGGCGCTGCCCCTCGGGCAGGCCGGGCAGGCGGCGCATCGCCATGGCCCAGGGGGTGACGGCGATGAAGGGCAGTGCCCACCAGCGGCGCGGCCCGCCGCCCAGCCAGGGCGAGAGGGCGACCGCCATGGGCAGGAAGCGCGCATTGGCGGTGGCCGCGCCGAGCACCGCGGGCAGCGCCCCGCCCGGCAGGTTCACGGCCGCGACCAGCACCATCTGCCCCGGCATGCCATAGACCAGCAGGGCCGCCGCCAGCCCCCAGCTAAGGCTGAGACCGGCCGCCTGCACGGCCGCGCCGAAGGCCAGGAAGGTGGCCGCCATGGCGAGCGCGGGCGCGCCCAGCGCCTCGCGGCACGCGGTGCGAAAGATCATGGGTGCGAGCCTGCCACCAGGCCCGCGCCCCTACCAGCGCAGCGTCCTGAGGGCGGCGATGGGCGCCTCGCCTTCCTCCGCCAGCACATGCGCGAGCAGGCCGGGCGAGGGGTCATGGCCATGCGCATCGGCGGTGAGGCCGGTCAGCGCCCAGAGGCTGTCGATCCCGGCATGGCGCGCGCCGGCGAGGTCGGTGTGCGGCGTGTCGCCCACGGCCACCACACGGCTCTTGTCGGCGATGCCGAGCAGGTCGAGCACGGGGCCATAGACGGCGGGGTCGGGCTTGCCGGCCTCGAAGACGTCGCCGCCCCATTCCAGATAGACATCGGCCAGGGCGCCGGCGCAGAGCAGGCGCTCGCCCGCCACCATCACGGCGCGGTCCGGGTTGACGCAGAGCATGGGCAGGCCCGCTTCGAGGCAGGCGCGCAGCTCGGCGCGATAAGGTTCGACGGAGATGGATTTCCGCTCGGGGTCGGGACCGGTGTTCAGCAGGAAATCGGCGTCCTCGGGGCGGGAGACGAGTTCCGCCGCGCCATCCTCCACCACCGAGAGGTCGCGCTCGGGGCCGATGTGATAGGCGCGGCGGCCGAGCTTGGCGAACCAGGGCAGGTCGCGCTGCTTCAGCCAGAGCCAGGAGACCTCGCCCGAGGACATGATGCCGGCATAGAGGTCGCGGCTGACGCCCATGCCGTCCAGCATCTTCTGGATGAACCAGCCGCGGCGGGGCGCGTTGGTGAGGAAGACCACGCGCTTGCCGCGCGCCTTCAGCTCGGCCAGGCAATCGAGCACGCCGGGATAGGGCTGGCGCCCGTCATGCACCACGCCCCAGAGGTCCAGCACGTAGCCGTCATAGCGGTCGGCGAGGGGGGCGAGGTTTTCGTAGATCTGGATCGTCATGCGCCGGTGCCTACCGCATCGGCGACATGGGCGAAACCGTCCCGGGCCAGAAGTGCCGCCAGTTCGCGCTTGATGCGGCCGATCAGCGCCGGGCCGCCATAGGCGAAGCCGCTGTAGAGCTGCACCAGCGAGGCGCCGGCGCGGATCTTGGCGTAGGCCTGTTCGCCGCTGGCAATGCCGCCCGCGCCGATCAGGACGAGGCGGCCCCCGGCGATCTTGTGCGCGCGGGCCAGCATTTCGGTGGAGCGCTCGAAGAGGGGCGCGCCAGAGAGGCCGCCCGCCTCGCCCTTGTGCGGCGAGCGCAGCGTCTCCGGCCGGGCGATGGTGGTGTTGCTGATGATGAGGCCCGCCACACCGCGCGTGACACAGACCTCGATGATCGGCGCCAACGCGTCCTCGGCCAGGTCGGGGGCCAGCTTCACCAGCACGGGCTTGCCCAGCGCCGGCGGCTGCACCGCGTCGAGGATGGAGGCGAGGCGCGCCTCGCCCTGCAGGTCGCGCAGGCCGGGCGTATTGGGGGAGGAGATGTTGATGGTGACGTAGTCGGCCAGCGGCGCCACGGCGCGGCAGAGGGCGGGGTAGTCGCGCTCGGGGTCCGCACCCTCCTTGTTCACGCCGACATTGGCGCCCAGCACGCCGGGCAGCGGGCGCGCGAGGTCCCGCAGGCGGGCCAGGTAGGAGTCGAGCCCCGCATTGTTGAAGCCCATGCGGTTGATCACGGCCGCATCCTCGGTGAGGCGAAACAGGCGCGGGCGCGGATTGCCGGCCTGGGGGCGGGGGGTGACGGTGCCGGCCTCGACGAAGCCGAAGCCCAGGCGCAGCAGGGGCAGGATGGCCACCGCATCCTTGTCGAAGCCGGCCGCGAGGCCGACCGGGTTGCGGAAATCCAGGCCGAAGGCGCGGGTGGCGAGGCTCGGCGCATCCGCCGCCTCGTCCCGGCCGGCGAGGCCGAGCGCCAGCGCCTTGAGCGCAATTCCATGCGCGGTTTCGGCGTCGAGCCCGCGCATCAGGGGCATGAGGGCGGAGGCGAGGGAGGGCGTCATGCGGCGCTGCATAAAGCCAAATCGCCGCGAAACGAAATCCGGGCCGCGTTGACAGCCCGGGCCGGTGACGCGACATGCAGGGCCACACACGGCAAAGGACAAGATGGTGCGCGGCCCGCTCCTGCTCATGGCAGGCATCGGCCTGTTCGGGCTGCTCGATGCCAACAGCAAGCTGCTGGCCGGCGATTTCGCGGCGGCGCAGGCGATCTTTCTGCGGCATGCGGTGCTGCTGGGCCTGCTGCTGGCCTTTCGCGGTGCGATCGGCTGGCCCGGCGGGCCGCTGCTGACCGCGCATCCCTGGATGCACGGGCTGCGCGCCTGCACCATGCTGACCGCCGGCCTCACCTTCTATGTCGCGGTGCGCTACCTCAGCCTGGCCGATGCCTATCTGATCTTCTTCACGGCGCCCTTCATGACGCTGATCCTGGCCCGGGTCTTCCTGAAGGAGCGCGTGCCGCGCGCGGCCTGGATCTGGTGCGGCGTGGGGTTCGGCGGCGTGATGATCGCCCTGGCGCCGCAACTGGGCGAGGGCGGCAGCCTCTATGGCTTTGCCTGCGCGCTGCTCGGCACCATCGCCTATGCGGCCAACATCACGCTCAACCGTGGCCTGCGCGCCGAGCCCGGCATCGCGCGGCTGGTCTTCTGGCCCTCGCTGTTCGGCGTGCTGGCGACAGCGCCTTTCGCCGCGGCCTATTGGACGCCGCCCGATGTGGTGGAATGGGCGCAGCTTCTGCTGAACGGCCTGCTGGCGGGCGGGGCGACCATCCTGCTGGCCCTCGCCTTGCGGCACAGCAGCCCGGCGCGCCTCGCGCCCTTCGAGTTCATCGCGCTGCCGCTTTCGGTCTCGCTCGACCTGTTGGTCTTCGGCAATGCGCCGGGGATCGAGGTGATCCTGGGTGGCCTGGTCGTGGTGGCGGCCTGCGTGATGAGCGAGCGCGCCGTCTCACGCGCGCGTCACGGGATCTCAGCCGGGAAGGCGTGACGGCCCTCGGCGCCGAGCGGCACCGGGATGGCGCGGCGGATCGCGGAAAGCGGCAGCGGCGCGTAGAGATGCGGGAAGAGGCCCGGCCGGCTGCTGCCCGAGGCCGGCTCCCATTTCAGGGCCTCGCCCAGGGCTTCCGCCTCGGCCTCGATCATCCAGAGGTCGGTGACGCCCGCGCGGTGCTTGGCGGCGGTGGCGCGGAGCTGGGCCGCGGTCGAGAAATGCAGGAAGCCGTCGCGGCGGTCATCGGCGCTGCCGTGATAGGCGCCGGCGGCTTCGGCGGCGCGCCAATCGGCCTCGCGCACCAGGGTGTAGATCAGGGGTTCCATGCGGCCCCTTTAGGGCATGATCCGCGGAGGCGGAATCGCCGGAGCGGTGAATCATGCGCTCAGCAAGTCTTCACGAGGCGTCCAGCCGGTAGAAGGCGAGGCCGCCCGCCTCCAGCGTCGGCATGCGGCCGAGCGACCAGGTGGGCTGGCGCAACAGGTCATGCCAGAGCAGCGCGCCGCGCGTCGCATCCGGCAGGGCGCCGCGCAAGGCGCGCCCGGCGATGCGCCGGCAGACGCTGAGCGCGGCATCGCCCTCGATGGGCGCGGTGAAGAGCGCGTGGCGCTCGTGCCGCGGGTGGCGCACTGGGAACTGGAAGGGCGCGCGCAGCACGGCGATGACGGCGCGCGGCAGCGTCTCGGGCATCGCATCGGCCGTGAAGCGCGTGCGCGCCTCGGCACTCGTCAGCGCGGCATGGGCGCGGTTCACCGCCAGGCAGGCCAGCGCCTCGATGGCGCGGACCGGGCGCGCGCCGGCCTCGGCATAGAGGATGCGGGCCAGCAATTCCTCGGCGGCGGCCTGGGCGGCGAGGCGGGCGGGGGAGGGGGCCTGGTCGGAATGGGTGCTCACTTGTCGTTCTCCTGGTCGCGACGGACGTTCTCGATCTTGTTCTCGATGCGCAGCAGCTGCTCGGAGAGGCGCCGATCCACATCGCGGATCAGCGAGAGCGGCACATAGGTCCGCGCCACTTCGAGCTTGAAGGCGGCCAGCTCGTCCCGCGTGCGGGAGAGGCCGTCATCATGGCGCGACGTGCCCTTCTCGATCCGGCGATCCAGGTCGCGCTTGAGGCCAAGCAGCAGCCAGTAGAGCCCGGCGATGACGGGCGCCTGGGCGGCGTCCATCCACCAGAGGGATGGGGTCATGGGATCCATGGGGGGCCTCCTTGCGGGCGGGCGCGCGCATCGCCACAACAGGCGCGCGGAGAAATCGTGAATGTGGAATGAGCCGTATCTGGAAAGCTGCTGCCGCTCGGCCCTGCACCGGCTGACGCTGGTGGGGCCGCATGGCCGCCCGCCGGGCCTGGCGGACCAGCCCTGCCTGCTGCGGCTACAGCGGATGGGCCTGGCCGAGGAACGGCCCGATGGGCGCTTTTCCATCACCGCGCCCGGGCGGGCGCGGCATGCGAGCGAGATCCTGAAAAAGTCAGCTTAGGCGAGGGGCGCTGCCCCTCGACCCCGGCAGGGGACTTGTCCCCTGCACCCCCCTTCGGGGTCAGGGGCGGGAACGGGTGTGGGCGCGGACGGGGTGTCCATCGCGCTGATAGCCTTGGACCTGGACGGGGCCGTCGGCCGCGTCGTCTTCCTCCAGCATCCGCCGCCAGGCTTCCTGCTTCTCGGCGCCCAGGGCAGCCCGGCGATCGGCGGCCAATTGACGATGGTCGGCACCCCGGCGATATTCCGCACCGCCCATGAGATATTCGGTGACATGCTGCCGGGGCACGCGGCTCCAATCCGGATTGGGCCAGTTCCATTGGCTGCGGTCCGACGATGGATTTGCGCGCCATTCCTCTTCTGGAAGCCAAACCGCCCCGATCACGCCCCCCGACCCATCGCGGGGGCTGCGGTCCATCGCGTCGCGTGACAAGCGCAGCACATCCTCGAAGCTTGTCGCCTGCAAGCCGATGCTGATGCCCAGCAGGTTGTTGCGTCGGTCCATCGCTGTCGCCGCCGCGTGGTTGATGACATCCTCGCCCTGACCCAACACGTCGCGCCGCGCGGCGCTCATCTGCCCCTGAATCTCGTGCAGTTCGGCAAGGCTGCCCGCCGTATCCGCCCCCATGCGGCGGGTCATCTCAGCCACCCACACGATGTGCCGGTACGCATCCGCGGGTCCATTGACGCGACCCGGGAGAAAGGATGCGAGCGCTTCGTTCGTGGCGACCGGGATCGCCAATGAATTCAGAACCGGATTTTGGAGCCAGGACTGACGCGCGATGACACGTCGGTCCTCGGCCGCACGGCCGGGATCGGGCATGGATGTCTCCATCGAAGGGTTGCGGTTGCGGCATCCGCGTCGAAGGCGGATGCCCTCAATAGTTGGGAGGGCCGAACAGCCAACGGTAATCACGGCGAATGCGCCGGAGTGGTCGGCAATCGGAGAGGGTTTCACCGTCCTCGCGGATGCGCAGTTCCATTTGGCAGGAGGTGGGTCGCCTGCGATCCACTTGAAAATCTATCACACGGGTTGGTCCTTCTGGGCCTTCCCGCAGGACAAGCTGACCGTCGCCCACCAAATGGTCGAGGTAGCGCTGCTCCGCAAAAACGTGGCCAGGTTCACTGGCTGGCCAGAGCCTGCGTCGTTCGTCGGGTCGCCCCGTGTAAGGCCCCCCCCAACCATCCAACACGAAGCTGTCAATCAGGAACTCGCGGCTCGTCTCGTTGATGATCCGGATTTCGGCCAGCCCGTAGTCTATTTCGTCGCCCCGCTCGGCACCCCGGAAATATCGCCGGTCTCCCTCCGCGAAGCTGTGATCCTGCCAGGACCAGAGGTCCCAGGCGAGGTTCGCGAGCGCCACCAGGATCAATCCCCGCAGGGACCACCGCCGCAGGGCACGGAGGAAGCGAGGCAAGCGGCCAGGCGTGCCGGATTGGGCTGACACAGGGGAGAAACTCCGGGTGTGGCGCCCAACCCTTGCCGCACCCTCACTCAGCGTCAACCGCCGCGCCAACTGGGCCCGGGCGCGCGGGGCGGCAGGGCCGGCAGGCGCACCGGCTCGGCCAGGATGCAGCCCGCCACCGCATCCAGCCCGTCATCCCTGGCACCCCGCGCATCGGGCCGCCATTCGGCCATCTCGCGCGGGAAGCCGGTGCGGAAGACGCTCTCATGCGCGTGCAGCCGGCGGGCGGCGAGAAGCGGGTCGAAAGCGGCCAGGATGCGCTCCGCCTTGGGGCGGCGGTTGCTGTGCTCCAGCACGGTGCAGGCCACGCCGGCGCGGGCCATCTCGCGCCGCAGCAGCGCGGGCAGGAAACGGCCGAGGCCATTGGTCTCGACGCGCAGCACGGGCAGGATCAGCTCGCGCGCCAGTTCCGCCACCTGGCGGCATTGCTGCGTGGCGGGGTCCTCCGGCAGGTCGGCGCGCTGGGTGATCCAGGCGAGGCGGTGCAGGAAGTGGCGGCCTTCATCATCCGTGTAGGTGGCGGCGAGCACCGAGCCATCGCCGCCGCCTTCCGCGCGGCCGAAGGCCGGGTCCCAATAGCCGCCGCCCGAGGCCATGCGCCGGCCGAGCAGCCAGAGCTGCGCACGGCCATTCGCCTCACGATACTCCGTCTCCTCCGCGTAGCGCAGCAGCAGCGCGGGATCGAGCCGCGCGGCGCTCATGGCCACGGGCTGCAGCAGCATCTGGCGCGCGAAATGCAGCGCGCCGACGCGGCCGCGCAGGGCCTCGATGGCGCCCTCCTTGAAGCGCTCGGGCCAGGCGCTGTGGCCGGCGGCATCCAGGATCGGCACCTCCAGGCGATGATAGCCGTCCAGGAAGCCGTCGCCGGCACGATAGAGGCTCTCCTCCGTGTGCGGCGTGCCGACATAGAGGATGAGGCCGCCCGGCGTCAGCACGAATTCCGTCTCGGCCAGGCGTTCGCGCAGCTCGGCGCGCTTGCCGGGCGTATCGCAATTGCCGGCCACCTCCACATCGTCGCAGATGATGATGTCGGCCCGCGCGCCGGTGATGTTGCCGAGCAGGCCCTGCGCCAGCATCGAGGGGTCGCGCAGGGCGCCCGGGCGCTGCACGGTGAAGCGGTCCGCCGCCCAGGCCTCGTTGCCGTCCGGGATCAGGCCAGCGCAGAGCGGGTGGCGCTCGATGATGCGGCGCACATGGCCCACCATCTTGCCCGCCAGCATCTGGTCGGCCGCGACGACGAGGATGCGCAGCTCCGGGTTGCGGTAGAGCGACCAGGCGCAGAACAGCCCCACCAGCGTGGACTTGCCACAGCCGCGAAAGGCCATGAGCAGCAGGCGGCGCGCGGGCTGTTCCGCCTCCAGCCAGCGCAGGATGCGGCGATGCACCTGCGGCGTGCCCTGGCGGAGCTGGCGATTCCAGACCCAGGCGAATTCGAGCAGGTCAGCCGGGCTCTCCGGGGTCATCCGCGGGCGTCTCCTCTGCGTCCATTTCGTGCCGCGCCGCATCCAGCGCCTGGAGGGCGGAATCCACGGCCGGCGCAATCCCGTCGCCGGCCAGCTTCGCGAGCAGTTCGAGGTGCGAGAGCGCCGTCTTCGCGGCGGACTGTCGGGCGATGAAGGCCTTGCTGTCGGCCTCGTGCTGCGTGTCCTGGACGAAGCGCAGATAGTGGCGCGCAACCAGCGGCAGGGCGGTCTCGAGGTCCTTCGCCCAGCCGCGCGTCTGGCGCCGCCTCATGACTTCACCAGGCGCACCCTGACCGTGCCGGCGCCGAGATCCACCGCGGCGCCGCTGCGGTTCCACGCCGTCACCGTCACCACGTCCTGCGCGCCGATCTGCGCGAGGAAGACGATGCCGGAGGTGGAGAGGGTGAAGGCGGCCTGCACGAAATCGCCCGGCCGCGCGCCGGAGAGCGGCACGTTGAGCTGTGCGCTGGCGCCGGCCGCGATGGAGGGCGGGTCCCATGCGAGTTCCGCGCGCAATTCGCGCGCGCCGTGCCGCAGATCGGGCAGGCCGTAGAGCAGCGGCGGAGAGACGGCGGGGTCGCAGAGCAGGCGCATGGCGCGGACCTCGTAATCCGTGCCGATGCGCGCCACGCCGATGATGGCGTAGGCGACGCTGGGCTCAAGGCGCACCACCTGCAGGCGCGTGAGGTCCGCATCCGTCATGTCGGCCGAGCCCTGCCACCAGCGCGCGGCCGCGTTCCAGGCCATGGACATGCCCGAGGCGCGCACCAGCGGCCCCGCGCCGTCGGTCAGCAGGCCCATGCCCGCGTCGAAGCACTGCACGATGAGGCGCGGATTGTCGGCATCCACCGCCAGCGCGAATTCCCGCGCGCGCGTCGCATCCACGACGAAGCCGAGGCCGCGCCCACCCGGCAGTACCACGCCGCGGTTGGTGAGCACGTAGTCTTCCAGGCCGGGGAAGGCGAAATCGGCCAGCGTCGCCGGGCTGCCGCTGACATTGGTCGAGAGGCAGGCGAGCTGGTCGAAGCCGGTCTGGGACGCATTCCAGCGGAAGGCGGCGGCGCGCAGGCTGGGCACGGCGCCCACCTCGCGGCTGAACTCGCGATGCGCGGCCGCCTGGTGCAGGCCGCGCACCACGGCGCCGACGCGCGCCGAGGCGGTGTCGTACAGAACCTCGAGCGCGTAGCCTTGGCTCGCCCAGGCGACCTCGTAGACATGATCCTGCGCGTTGCCGACGTGATAGGCTGGATAGGGCGAGCAGCCCTCCATCCGCATGCCATAGGCGATGACCGCGCGGCTGTTGACCAGGCAGAGGAAGGGCGCGCCGAGGATCAGGGGGCGGTCGCGCGCCTGCAGTTCGAAGGCGGGGCCGAAGAAGACGTGGCGATTGTGCGCCACATAGGCGCCGGGCTCGGCCGAGAAGCGGATGCCGTAGCGATTCAGCGTCGGATACAGGGCGCTCGCCACGGCGAAATGGCCGCCGTAATAGCGCACGGAGGTGTTCCAGGCGGCGGCCGTCTGCGTGCGGATGTCGAGGCCGATATGGTTGTTCACCATGCGCCCGAGATGGATGTTGCTGTCCTCGAAGCCGCGCTCCACGCCCAGCGTCTGCGCGCCGATGGTGAAGCCCTCGACCTGGCGGATCTCGACCTGGCTGGAATCGAGGTTGCGCAGCACGATCCCGATATCGCCGAAATTCTGCCAGTCGCTGGTCGTGGCCCGGATCACGCGCAGGCCCTGGTAAAGCTTGGCCGCATTCCGCACGGCGCCGCCATCGCCGATGGTGAGCGCAGCCTGGCCGCCGGGGCCGGCGTAGAGGATGCTGCCGCGCATGGTGAGGCCCGCCGCGCCGCCGGGCAGCAGCAGCGGCATGGTGGTGCGGAAGGTGCCCTCGCCGATGACGAGATGCTTGCCCGAAGCCCCGGCCGCGTTCATCGCGGCCTGCAGCGCCGGGCCGTCATCCGTCACGCCATCGCCGGTCGCGCCGAAGTCGCGCGCCGTCAGCGTCTCGGCGAGCTTGTCCTCCACGCTGCGCGGCACGGCGCCGGGGAAGGGTGCCGCGATGGTGCCCGTGCGGTCATAGGTCATCACATCGCCGGTTGCGTCGAAGCCGAGCAGCTTCTCGGCGCGGGCGGCGCGCAGCGGCAGCACCATGCCGGAGGGCGCCTCGGCGGCGGGCTGGCGGATGGCGCCGGCGACGTCGTCCCGCACCTCCTGCAGGGCGGCCACCTGGCGGTCCAGCTCGTCATTCAGCGTATTGGCGCGCAGCACACCGTTGGACTGGAAATCCGTGACGCGCTCGATGGCCAGGCGGCGCAGCAGCGTGAGGCGCGTGCCGGGCGCCGGCGCCTCCGCATAATGGATCACGCCGCCACCGCTCTCCCCCGCGCCCAGGATGGTGAAGCCGTAATCGGCCGGCGCCCCGTCGCGCAGCACCGCGAGGTCCCCCGCCTCGAAGATCGGGAAGGGGTAGGTGAAGGCGGTCTGCACGCCGTCGGCGACGTAGTGCACGCGCGGCGCGATATCGCCGATGCGGATGTGCTCGGACATCAGGGGCTCCGTGGTCTGGAGGAAGGGGAGGGGCTCAGTCGAGCAGGTTGCGGACCGCGTTGCCGAAGCTCGGCACGGCGCGCAGCACGCTGGTCAGCGTGGCGTCGGGGTTGAGCAGCGAGGCGCGGCCGGAGGAGAGCCGCGCGCGGAAGAGTGCGTCGCTGTCCGCCTGGCCGGCCGCCGCGTCGGCGCGCAGGCCCTGCGTCACGCTCGCGGCCGAGCCGTCATCCACCTGGAGCCCGCCGCCGGCGAGGCGCGCGCGGGCGGAGGCGACCGTGCGGGCTACCTGCTCGCCCCGTGCCCGTGCCTCGGCCTGCTGTTGCAGGGTGAGCTGCTGCTGGCGCGCCGCCTCCTGCTGGCGGGTGATCTCGGCCTGGGCACGCTGGGTGGCCTGCTGCTGCTGGGCGGAGCGGCTCTGCGCATAGAGGCCGACGCCGGTGGAAGCCAGCGCGGCGAGGGAAGACAAAGCGGCCATCAGTCGGTCGTCCTCATGTCGGTGGTGACGGAGAGCAGGGTGAGCGGCAGCGGCGCATCGCCCGCGATCCGCCAGAGCGGGCGCATCGCATCCCGCCGCCAGCCCAGCGCGGCCAGGCGCACATCGCCGCTGAAGCGGGGTGGCGCGGCGTCGAGCAGCGGCGTGTCCAGCCGGCGGAAGGCGACCGGCGCCGGCCCGCGGCCGAGGTCCACGTCGAGTGCGGCCGTCTCCAGCAGCCGGAAGCTGACGGAGACAAGGCGCAGCGGCGCGGCGCGGTTGCCGGTGACGCCGGAGAGCTCGGGCGGCAGGGGCTCGATCTCATGCGCGAAGGGCAGGCCGATCTGCGTGGCGAAGGCGGGCGGATCGAGCGTGACGGCGCCCTGCGAGACCATGGCGGCCTGGCGCGGCGCGCCATCGGCGAGCACGCCCACGGTGGCGCCTTCGAGATGGCCGAGGCCGGTCCAGCGGTCCTTCGGCGTCACGCTCGTGCCATCCAGCGCGGCGTCGAGGCCGAAGCCGGGCTCGAAGCGCTCGAGCCGATGCGTGCCCAGGCGCTGGACGGCGACGAAGACGCGGCCATCGACCTCGGCCACCTGGGTGAAGGCGCCCGCCGTTTCCTGCCGCGTCCAGGCCGTCACCTGCTCGGCGCGGAAGAGCGTGAGTGTCGCGAGGCCGCCATCCTCCATCGTCACATGCAGCAGCCGCCGCGACTGGTCATAGGCCATCGAGGTGGGGCTCTGGATGAGGTGCGCGGCGACGAGGCCGAGATCGTTCGACTGATAGGCCTGCTGCACGTCGGTATAGGCGAATTCGTGGATCGCCCTTCCGCTCCGGGCGGCGAAGATGGTGCTGCCATCCACATCCACCGGCGGGATCATGCGCGTGGCGGAACTGCCGATGCGCGTCTGCCGGTTGAGCTGGATGGAGGAGGGTGTCAGCGGCTCGCCGCTCACCATCCATTCGCCGCCCGTGGTGAAGACCTGAAGATGCCGGCCGGAGAAGACGCCGCGGATGGCGTTCACCTGGTCGGAGAGCAGGCCGAACTCGATGCCCTGGTCATCGAGGCCGCTGCCCTTGTCGAAATTGAAGAGATCGCCCGAGCGGGAGAGCCAGAGGCGGTTCGGCAGGTCCCGCGAACCGCCGATGACGAGGCGGTCCTGGTGGAAGCAGGCGGTGACCGGCCAGCCGCGCACCGGGCTGAAGGCCGCCTCCTCCCAGTCTGTGCTGGCGGCCGTGTCGGGCAGCGTCTCGCCCGTGGTGAAGCTGGCCTGCGTGGGAGAGAGGACGGTCGTCAGCACGCCGAGGCGGCCGCGGAAGCGGAAGGGCGTGCCCGCATGGCCGGGCTGGAACATGGCGCCCGGCGCGGTGAGGGTGATGTTGCCCGTGGTCGTGCTCGGTGTCAGCGCGATGCCGCCATCGAGGAAGCGATAGGTGGGCAGCCGCGCCAGCGACCAGGAGCTCATGCTCCAGCTCGTGTGGCTGCTGCGGGTGAGGCGTTGCGGCGCGACCTCCGGGTGGCAGATGAGCAGCGTGTCGGCGCTCTGCGTGAAGGCAAGCTGCGGCAGCTGCGCCGCACTCCAGGGCGCCGGGGCCTGCGCCACCAGCGCATCCTCGACGTAGACGCTGAACAGGCCGTCGGTGAAGACGAGGAGATAGGCCTGCTCGGTGTTGAATTCGAAGGCCAGCAGGCGGGCCGCGCCGGGCAGCATCGCGATGTGGCGCAGGCCGGGGCGGCGCGTGACGCCACCGGTCGGCTGGATGAAGACGTTGCGCAGGCGGCGCGCGCCGTTGGCATAGGCGCGCAGGTCGGCGCGGCCCAGCAGCTCGGGCGCCAGCTCGCCAGCGGCGAAGCTGGATTTGGTCTGGCGGGATGCGGCCATGGCTCAGCCTCGCGCGCGGATCAGGGGGAAGCCGTCCAGCGCCTGGGTCGTGGCCTGCTGGCTGTCGGCGCGGCGCGCGGCGCGCAGCTCGGCCTCGGCCTGGCTGAACAGGAGCTGGGCGCGGCTGCTGCTCTCGGTGAGCGGGATGCAGAACTCGGCGGAGAGGCGGGCGACCAGGGCCGCCGCGAAGAAGGCCGGGAAGGTGCTTTCCTGCGGGCGAAAGATGTAGGTGAGCGTCACCTGTTCCGCATCGCAATGCAGGCGGTCCTCGAGCAGGCGGTAGCTGAGGCCGCGCCCCGCGCCCATGCTTCCGGCGGAGAGCGCGCGGAGGAAATTGGGCGGGAGCTGGAAGGCGTGCGCGTGGTCCGCGCCCGGCTCGGCGGCGAGGCGCGGCAGGCTTTCCTGGCCGGTCGCGAAGCTCCAGGGATGGGCGGAGAGCAGGGCGTCGCGGATGCCGGCATAGAGGCCCGAGGCGATCTCCGCCTCGGCGGTCCCCTCATCCATGGAGGCGATGGCCTGCGCGCCGATGCGCAGCAGGGCGCGCGAGCAGAGTTCGAGCGCGGTGAGCGCCATGGCGGGATCTCCGGGTGGGGGGAGGGGAGAGGTGGCGGCACTCCAGGCAGAGAGGAGTGCCGCCGCAGAAGAAGCACGCCGCAAAGCGGGGGCGCGTCCGGGGGCGTGAGCGCGCCCTTCGAGCATGCGGCCGCAACGCGGCCGCTGCCGCCCAACCGCCCGCATGGCCCGCCGCGACCGTGGCGCGGCGAAGCCAAGCGCACGGAGTGCGCGCCCGGCGCTTGAGGGCGCTTCGCGACTCATGCGGCCGCAACGCGGCCGCCGCCGCCCAACCGCGCGCATGGCCCGCCGCGACAGTGATGCGGCGAAGCCAAGCGCGCGGAGCGCGCGCCGGCGCGTGAGGTCTTACGCCGGCGCGCCGTGCGTCATTCCTTGCAGCGCATCCGCACCACGCCGGCGTCGTCAATCAAGCAGGCACCCTGGCTCATCATGCTGTTGACGAAATGCGCCGCGCGGTCGCCATGCCAGGTGACGTCGGTCGCGATCTCCGCGGCGGCGGCATGGCCGATCGCGGTCTTGTGGAAGAAGTAGCTGGAACGGATGGCGCCGGTCTTGGTCAGGCCGGAATGCGGGATCCAGGTGGCGCCCAGCCACTGCTTCGCCTGCATGCCGCGCCAGGGCAGGTTGGCATCGCCCACGTAATCGGCGCTGGCGAATTCGGGCAGGGCCAGCAGCTCGCTCCACTGCTTCCAGCCGACCACGGCGTAGCGGTTGCCGTCATCGGGCACGTCCATCGCGCCCAGCATCTCGAAGGCGAGCAGCACCTTGGCGCGGGTCAGGCCGTCATTGTCGGTCTGGCCGGACTGCGTGCCCACCGCCTCGCGCGTGCCAAGGTCGAGGGCGGCGATGATCAGCTCATCCGTCTTGCGGCCCAGCGCATGCGCGCCGGCGGAGGCGAGGACGCCGATCTCGTCGGCATTGGTCTTCAGCTCGTCGAGCTTGTCGATCCAGTCGCCCGCGTAGTGGTCCTGCAGGAAGCAGGAGACGGCGGAGTATTCGAGGTTCATCACGGGCACGGCGTTGTTGCGCGCCTTGGAGCTGGCGGTGCCGCGGCCCACGCGCTGGAAGATGGTCGTCGCACCCTTCACGTTGGACTTGCTGCGCACGGCCGGGCGCAGCTTGCTGCCCTGGCGCTGGTAGGCCTCGTGCACCTCGGCCTGGAATTGCGTGACGAAGGCCTGGTCAATCGAACCGGACATGGGGGATCTCCGAGGAGAGGTTTCGGGAAGGCGCATCGCGCGGTTGGCCTGTTCCGGGCCGCGCGGATGCGCCGCATCCGCGCGCCCATCAGGGTTCTGCGCGGATGAATTCGGGCGCCCGCCGCGGCGCAGCCTGTGCGGCCGGCGGCGGGCGCGGCCGCCGACCCGGAGAGGAGGGGCGGGCCGGCGGCCTGGCAGGGCGGGCGCGCGACGTCATCGCGTCGGCGCCTCACGCCCTGCATCTCAGTTTTTGGTGCCCTCAAACGCGTCGCGCCGGAGGCGCGCTGATCGCCCTTGGCTTCGGATCGCTGAAGCGATCCGCCGCGCCTATTCGGCGCGGATCCTCGGCGTGCGTGCCGGGCCTTTTCCGCGCGTCAGCTGCCGACCAGCTTGCGGAAGCCCTCGGTCACGCGCTTGACGATCTCCGGCTCGCGCGTGCGCCAGTAGCGCGGGTCGCGCATCAGGCGGCGCAGCTCGCCCTCGTCCAGCGCCTCGGGGGGCGTGGCGTCGCGCTCCAGGCGAGGCTCGTTGCCCCGCATCATGCGCTCCAATGCCAGCACGCCCTCCTCGGTGGTGGAGAGCGCGTCGAGCACGCCGGGCGACAGGTTGGCCTGGCCCCAGGCCTTGAGCTGCGCGGCCACGCGGCGGAAGCGCTCCTCGCCGCCGAAATGGGCGCGCAGCTTCTCGGCCTGGCGGTCCGCCTCGAATTGCTGCGCGGCCTCCGCCACGAGGGGCAGCAGGCGCTCGGCGGCGAGGTCGTAGAGGAGCTGCACCTGCGCGCAGGAGAAGCCCGCTTCATGCAGGCGCTGGTTGATCTCGGGATCGGGGCCGCAGAGCTCGTGCTTCGGCGTGACCTCGTAGCCCTCGGGGCTGTCGGGGATGCCCATCATCTCGCGCCAGCGGCGGCGCTCCTCGTCATCGGCCTCGGGCGCGGGGGGCGCCAGGCGCTGCGAGAGGCGGCGCTCCAGCTCGCGATAGCTCTTCAGCAGGGCGTCCACGCGCAGCTCGCCGCGCTCGGCATCCCAGAATTTCTCGGGCACCTCGGCGGGGCGCGTGCCGGCGGTGGGCGCCGTGGGCGCGATGGCGGTGTCGAGCAGGTTGTCGGGCATGGGCTGTGTCACTCCGGTTGGACCGAGGGGGCGAGGATTTCGGCGGGCGCGCCGAGGGTGCGGGCGAGCCAGCGGGCGGCGGCGGCGGCATCCACCTCGGCCACCGCGGCCGCCCCCATCTTCGAGACGGCGTCGAGGAAGAGCAGCGTGTTCGCCGCATCGGCGCGGCCCTGCACACGGGCCAGCGGGCTTTCGTAGCGCAGCGCCACGCGCCCCTGGTCGAGCAGCACCGGCGGCACCTCGCCGCGGCGGGCCAGGATGGCGAGGCTGCGCGCGACGAGCGGTGTCAGCAGCTCCGATTGCAGCCGGCCATAGGTGGCGCCGAGGAGGCGGGCCGTCTCGGCGCTGCGCTCCAGCACCTCGGTCGCGGTCATGCGCTGGTCGCGCAGCGCGCCCAGGCGGTCGGCCAGCAGGGCGGTGCGGATGCGGGCGCGCAGATCGTTCAGCACGAGTTGCGAGACGTCGAAATCGCCGGGGGCGGCGAGCGGCGTCAGGCCCGCGCTGCCCGGCGCCTTGGGGATGATGGCGCCGGGGGTGAGCTGGACCGTCGCCGGGTTCAGCACGCCGTCATCCTCCGCCTGCCAGATGCCGGTGACGGCGATGGAGGCGTTCTTCAGGACGAGCTCCACCACGCGGTTGGCGGTGCGGATGTCGGGCAGGGCCTTGATGACGGGGCCGCGGCCATAGACCTCGCCCGGCGCCTTCAGCCAGCGGAAGGCGATGAAGGGCGCGTCGGCGAAGCGGCCCTGCGCCACGAAGATCGGCGCCTTCAGGCCCGGCGCGTCGAAGACGGCGGCGTAGCGATGGCCCTGGCCATCGGGCCAGACCGCCTCGATCAGGCGGTGGCGCAGGGGCTCGGCCTCATCTGCCTCGGCCGCGGCCTCGCGCTGCATCGCGGCGGGGATCTCGGCGAAGGGGAAGCGGCGCAGCATGGCCGCGGTGCTGAGGCGCGTCTCACGGAAGACGGTGTCGAGCCGGCCGGCCGGGCCTTCCTCCAGTACGGCGGTGCGGACGGGGACGGCGGTGAAGCGCAGCGCCGTGGCCTCGCCGGGCGGGGCCTCCTCCACCAGCATGATGCCGGTGCCGGTGATGACGAGGTCGAGGAAGGCCTGGTGCATCTCGACGGCGAAGTTGGAGCGGTCGAGATGCGACTGCAGGGTCTCGGCGGTCTGTTCCAGGGCCGCGGCCTCGGCTGGCTCGGTAAGACCATGGGCGGGGGCAAGGCCGAACCAGCGGGACCAAGGGGGCGTCAGTTCGGCGAGGAGGGAGGCGCCGAGCTGTTCGGCGGCGTCGGCGGCGGTGGCGTCGTAGAGGGTCGCCGCCTCATTCGGGGCGGGCAGCACATGGGCATAGGCGTCGCGCCAGTTGCTTTCATGCGGGCGGCGGCGGGCGAGGGCGGCGTCGTGCCGGGCGAGGATCTGCTGCGGGGTCATGGCCGTTACTCGCCGAGGAGGGATTTGCGGGTGAGCGCGACGGGCAGGGGAGCCAGGACGCCGCGTGCCGAAGTGGTGATGGTCCCCTGGCGGGCACTGGCGCGGCTCTCGCTGCGGGCGGTCTCGGCCGCCTGCGCCGCCTGTGCGGATGGGTTGGCGGTGGGCTCGGGCGTCGGGGCCGGGAGCTGGGGTGGGACCACCACGGGCTTCGGGGCGCGGAACAGGCCTGCCATGCGCGGCGATCTCCTTGCTGGATGGGGGGCGAAACGCCGAAAGGGCCGGCCCCTTCCGCCCGGGGGCGGAGGGGCCGGCCCTTCGGGTGGCCGTTGCTGGAAAAGGGGCCAGGGGGGCGGCAATCCGTGCTGGACGCAATTCGCCCCTTGGCAAAGGTGTTTTACGCCTTGGGCGTTCCGGATGTCAAGTTTTTTTCCTAGATTCATTCATCCAGGCCGAATCCCCCCGCGTCAGGGCCTGGTGCAGGCCGGCGGGCGTGAGGGCGAAGGGCGCATGCGGCCCGAGCACCGCGCGGCAGATGGAGACACAGTTCAGCGGCATGCCGCGCAATGGCGTGCCGAGCGCCTGGTCCTCCAGCGGGTAGGGGCCGAGCGGCAGCAGCCCGGCGCGGCGATAGAAGCCGGGCAGGTCATAGCCCGGGGGGACGGCGAGGCGGGCGAGGAGGAGGCGGCCGGAGAGCGGGTCCACCACGGTCCAGCCGGCCGCGTCCTCGAGGGCCGCGAAACAGTGGCGGAAGCCCGGGCGAAGCAGCCGCTGCCAGGCGTGGTCGGCACGTCCGGAGAAGATGATCCACGCGCGCTGCGGCGATGGATGACGGCGGTGGGCTGGCCGCGGGGGCGGAGGGCGCGCGCTCATTCGGCGCGGCCGGAAAATGGAATGATATCCGCCTCATGCACGCCCAGGCCGGGCGCGCCGGCAACGATGCCCTTCACGCGCAGCGGCCACTCCAGGCGGCTCATCGCCTCGCGCCAGAGCCGGTGGTCGCCGCGTTCCTGCAGGTGCCGCGGGTCGGGCGCCGTGCCGCGCTCGCCCCAGAGGCGCATGATGCGGGCGTGGGCGAGCTCGATCCGGCGCTGGCGATAGAGGCGGTCCAGGCACTTGATCACGTCATCCGGCTCGCAGGGGCGGGGGGTGAGGCCCTTGCCGGCGCTGATCCGTGCGCCGTCACGCCGCGCGACGAGGGCGGCCATGGTCCAGAACCAGGCCTCCTCGGCCGAGGCGAAGGGCTCCGTCCTGGCGGGAGTGGCGAAGCGTGGGGCGTGGCTCGTTCGGGGGGCGGGGGGCATGAGGACGCTTCCTTTCTGGGGCTGTTCGGGAGAGGCAAATGAGAACATTTAGGGAACATAAGGCGAAGCCTCCCTCCCGTGCAAGCGAATTGAGCAACATTTTCCTATTGCGCGATGACGTGACACCTATGATGGTCCTACCGCCATGCGACATGACGACATCTGGCGGGCGATTGATTCGCTCGCTGCCGAAAACGGCCTTTCCGCCTCCGGCCTCGCCCGCAAGGCCGGCCTGGATCCCACGGCCTTCAACCCGTCGAAGCGCATCGGCCCGGATGGCCGCGCGCGCTGGCCCTCGACCGAGAGCGTGGCCAAGGTGCTGGGCGCGACTGGCGCCGGGATCGAGGCCTTTGCCGCGCTTGTCTCGGGCCAGGCGGCGCTGCCCAGCCATTCGCGCGGGCCGCGGCCGACGCGGCGGGTTCCCCTCATCGGCCTGGCCCAGGCGGGCGGGGAGGGCTTCTTCGACGATGCCGGCTTCCCGGTGGGTGGCAGCTGGGACGAGATCAGCCTGCCCGAGATCAGCGACCCCAACGCCTATGCGCTCGAGATCTCGGGGGATTCCATGGAGCCGGTGTTTCGGGATGGCGATGTGGTGATCGTCTCCCCCGCCTCGCCCGTGCGGCGGGGGGACCGCGTGGTGGTGCGCACCCGTCTGGGCGAGGTGATGGCGAAGGAGTTGAAGCGCCAGAGCGCCAAGCGGATCGAACTGGGCAGCCTGAACCCGGCCCATCCGGATTACAGCTTTGACCTGCCGGATATTGCCTGGATGCATCGCATCCTCTGGGCCAGCCAATAGGACGGCGGCGCCCCGCAACATCATTTAGGCAAAGGCATGGATTAATTTAAGCTTCACTTCGCTCGGAAAATGTCTAAAAAACTCGCATTCCCCTCATTCGGTGGCGTTCGCCCTTGGAGGTGCAGGGGTCCTGGGCGCGAGGTGCCGAGACATGGCCTCCGAGGCGGAGGGAACGGGGCAAAAGGCCGCAGCCGCGCCTCACCCGCCACGGGGTGAGGATGGGCGACCCATGCCGCCGCCCTCGCGGCCGGTCGGCCTCCCCTTGTTCGGCCGCAGGCGACCGGCGGCGGAGGATGCCAAGGCCCCAGCCCCGGGCGAGCCCATGCGCCCCCCGGTCCGGATCGAGCCTGTCATCCTCCTCGCGCCACCGCCCGCGGTCCCCAGTGGCGCCGGCCCCCCCGCCGGAGTTTCGCACGCGCCCGGCCCAGGCTTTCTGGCGGCGGTGAGCGAGGCGGCCACGCGCGCTCTGCGGGGCCCATCGGCTGAGGAGCGGGCTTCCGGCCTGCCGCCCGGTCTGGAAGACGCGGCTCGAAAGCCCGCGCCCGTGGCGCCATCCGCGCAGGCGCCGCGCCTCGCTCTGGGCGCGGCTGCCCAGGTTGCCGCGCCCCGACTCGCTGCGGTGGCATCACGCGACGCGAAGTCGGAGGGCCCGCGGGCCGTTCCAGCCCTTCAGGCTGATCCGGTTCTTGCGCAGCCTGTTCCGCCGCCGGTCGCCCCGCGCGTGGAGCCCGCGGCTGAGTCCATTCGCATCCGGCCCGTTCCGTCGCTGCCGGCTGAGGCGCCTCCGGTCGGCGTTGCGTTGGAGCCTCGGGCGGAGGCCATTCGCGTCCAGCCCGCCCCAGTGGCTCCAGCAGTGGCTCCGGCGCTGCCCGAGCCCGTCGAGCCTCCGGCCGAGCCTGTTCGTGTCCGGCCAAGCCCGCCGCCCGCCGCTGCGCCGCTGCCGTCGGTCCCCACGGCACCGGCTGCCCGCCCTGAGCCCATCGGCCCGGCGGGGCCTCCTTCGGCTGAGGCTGCCCCGGCTGTGCCGCCGCGGGCCGCAAGCCCGGTCGCCATAGGGAGGGTGTTGCGCAACCACGCCGAAGCCGCCGCGGCCTGGATGCGTGCTCGGCCCTGGAACCGCCCGGACCTCGCCGGGCGCCTGCGCGAGTCCTGGCGCCGCCACGGGCTGGGCGGGCCGGATTGGGCCGGCAATGCTTTGCGCGGCGTCACCTATGGCGGCGCCATCCTTCTTGCCGGGAGCCTGCTGCTGGCCAGCCTGCCACCCATCCTGGCCGACACCAGCACGCGTGCCGTGGTGAACGCGCCCGTCATCCTGGTGACCGCCCCCATCGACGGCGAACTCGACCGGCTTCGCGCGGAGCCAGGCGACCCCGTGGGTGGCGGCGAGGTGCTGGCGCGCATCCGCAATGAGCGGCTGGACCGCTCCACCCTCATCGGGCTGGAGAACCAGACCCAGGGCACGCGCATCAGCCTGAACGGCTTGCGCGAGCGTATCTCGGTGCTGACCGGCTGGCTGGAGGCGCTCGATCAATCCATTCGCGAGCAACGGGAGGTGGCGCTCAGCGTCGCGCAGGAAGTGGAGCGTGAGGCTCGTGCCAAGGCCGCGAGTGCGGCTGCTACGCTGGCTGAGCAAAGCACGCTCGTCGCGCGGCAGCGCCGCCTGCTGGAGGCGGGCGTGGTGAGCCGCGAAGTGCTGCTGATCGCGCTGCATCGCGAGCGCGCGGCGCAGGAGGAACTGCTGGCCACCCAGGCCTCGCTCGCGCGGCGCGAGGCGGAGCGGCGCTCCATCGAGGCGGGCAGCTATGCCGGGGAATCGCAGAGCGCGCTGGGCGCGCTGATCGAGCGTCGGCGCGATGCGGCGCTCGAGCTCTCCCGCCTCCGCGTGGATGAGGCGCAGCTCAGCAACAACCTCAACGCGCTCTCGGCGCAGACCGCGACGGAGACGGCGCGCCTCGCCCGGCTGCTGGACGCGGAGGTGGCGGCACCCAGCAGCAGCCATGTGCTGCGCGCCTTCGCGAGCCCGGGCCAGCGGCTGAATGCCGGCGACACGATCGCGGGCATGGTGGAGTGCCGCAACGCCTTTGTCGTCGGCATCTTCTCGGTGCGGCAGGCGCATCGGCTGGCCGTCGGCGCGCCTGTCGTGGTGGAGGCGGAGGGCTGGGCCGAGCCGCGCTACGGCCGCGTGCGCCAGGTGCTGCCGCGCACGACCGACCGCGTGGACACCAACTACGCCGTGCCCTTCCCGCCGATGGAGCGGCGCGAGATGTATGTGCTCATCGACCTCGAGCCCGCGCCGCCGATTCGCGCCACGCGCGGCGGGCGGCCGGCCGTGCCCTGCGACATCGGCCGCTGGGTCAGCGTCGAGATCGAGGGCGGCTTTCTCGCTGGCATGGCGAGCGCGGCGCTGCGCTTCTCGCGCAATGCGCTGGCGATGATCTTCGGCCAGGCGCGCGCCGACGCGGGGGGCTGATGCCCGGCCCGCCCGACCTGCTGGAGGCGTTGCGGGCGGGCTTCGGCGTCTTCATCGCGGTGGCGCTCCTGGCCCTTCTGCTCACGCCGAAACGCGCCTTCGACCGCGGGTTGATGGCGCTCGTCACCACGCCGCCCATCCTGATCTACATGCATTGGCGCTACACCCAGACGCTTCCCGCCTATGACTTCGCCTTCGAGCCGATCTGGGCGCGGCTGTTCTTCACCTTCGAGGCGCTTTCCATCCTCTATTCGCTGGGGGCGGTGCTGATCACGCTGCGCAACTCCGAGGCGCGGGTGAAGGCGCAAGCCGATGCGGCGGAGGCGGCGCTCACCGCCAGCGGCGAATGGCCCGCCGTGGACGTGATGATCTGCACCTATAACGAGCCGCTGGCGGTGCTGGAGAAGTCCATCCTCGCGGCGCTCTCGCTCGACTATCCGAAGGAGTGCGTGACCATCTGGGTGCTGGACGACACCCGCCGCGCCTGGCTGCGCGACTATTGTGCCGAAGTGGGTGCCCGCTACATCACGCGGGCCGACAACCGCGCGGCCAAGGCGGGCAATCTCAACAATGGCTGGCGGGTGACGGCGGGCGAGACCAATGCGCCGCTGCTGCTGGTGCTGGACGCGGACTTCGCCCCGCAGCGGCGCATGCTCCGGCGCATGGTGGGGCTGTTCGGCGATCAGCGCGTGGGCGTTGTCCAGACGCCACAATTCTACTACAACCCCGATCCGATCCAGCACAATCTGGGCGTCACCGCCGCCTGGGTGGATGACCAGCGCATGTTCTTCGACCTGTTCCAGCCGGCGAAGGATGCCTGGGGCTGCGCCTTCTGCGTGGGCACCGGCTTCATGGTGCGGCGGGATCTGCTGGATCGCCTCGGCGGCTTCCCGGAAGGGGCGGTGAGCGAGGACATCTACCTCACCTACGGGCTGATGCGGCACGGCTATGAGACGCGCTGGCTGAACGAGCGGCTCTCCATCGGCCTCTCGGCGGAGGATATCGCGGAATACTGCACGCAGCGGGCGCGCTGGTGCCTCGGCACCATCCAGGTGGCGATGCTGGCCGATGGCCCCATGCGCGGGCGCGGCTATACGCTGAACCAGCGGCTGCACTACCTGCACGGGCTGTTGCACTGGCTCTCCAAGCCCTTCCTGCCGCTGCTGCTGATCGGGCCCGCCATCTACTGGGTCTTCGGCGTGCCCGCCTTCCAGACCGACCATGTGGATTTCGTGCGCTACGGCGTGCCGGCTCTGGTGTGCTTCTGGCTGCACAGCGCCTGGATCTCGCGCGGGCGCTCGCTGCCGATCTTCACCGAGGCGGCGCATGCGGTGGCGGCGCTGCCGGTCTCCATCGCACTCGCCTCCGGCCTGCTCCGGCCCTTCGGGCGGCCTTTCAAGGTGACGGCGAAGGGAAGCTCGCGCACCGAGATGCGCTTCAACCGGAACTTCGCCTTCGGCTTCGGCGCGATCGTCGTCGCCAATCTGGGCGGCATCGCCTGGTCCCTGCTGGGGCCGGACCAACCGGTGGAGGTGCCGGCCGAGGATGTGATGAACATCGTCTGGGCCTCCATCGCCATCATCCTCGCCATCGTCTGCCTGCTGGTCTGCTGCGAATTGCCGCGCCCGCGCCGGGATGAGCGGTTCGACCTGCATTGGCCGACGCGGCTCTGGCTGGCGGGGCCGCAGAGGGGAATATTGGGGCCGCATTGGGAGGGCGCGCGGCTGTGCGACGTCTCGGCCGGGGGCGCACGCATCGCGCTGCCCGAGGGGCTCGCCGCGCCGGGGGCGGGCAGCCTGATCTGGTGCGAATTCCCCGAACTCGATCCGCTCCGCGCCCGCGTCGTCCGCGCCACGCCGGGCGGCATGCTGGGGCTGCGCTGGGAACTGGAGGAGGCGGAGCGCCGCCGGCTGATCGCGGCGCTGTTCTCCCAGGCGCCGGAGAACATCGCCGGGACCGGGGATTTCCGCCGGGCGCTGGCGGGGCTGTGGGGCCGCATCCGCAACCCCGACTGGCGGCGATAAGGCCTTACCGGAACACCGGCACCGCGTCGTCATCCACGGGCGGGGGCGGCGGCACGTCGATCACGACCGAGGCAGGGTCCACGCCTGTGCCGCGGTCGATGAAGAAGGTCACGCTCTCGGGCCAGAAGATCACGATGGCAACCAGGATGAGTTGCAGCGCGAGCCAGGGGATGGCGCCCAGGTAGATGTCCTTGGTCAAGACCGACTTCGGCGCGATGGAGCGCAGGTAGAACAGCGCGAAGCCGAAGGGCGGGTGCATGAAGCTCGTCTGCAGGTTGATGCAGAGCAGCACGCCGAACCAGATCAGATCGATGTCGAGCTTGGCGGCGACCGGCGCCAGCAGCGGCACCACGATGAAGGCGATCTCGAAGAAGTCGAGGAAGAAGGCCAGGAAGAAGATGAAGACGTTGACGAAGATGAGGAAGCCGGTCTGGCCGCCCGGCAGGTGGCTGAGCAGATGCTCGACCCAATGGGAGCCGTCCACGCCCTGGAAGACCAGGCTGAACACGGTGGCGCCGATCAGGATGAAGATGACCATGGAGGTGATGCGCATGGTGTTGCCCATCGCCTCGCGCAGCAGCTTCCAGGTGAAGGTGCCGTTCATCCAGGCGAGCAGCACCGCACCGACGGCGCCCATCGCACCCGCTTCGGTGGGGGTCGCGAGGCCCATGAAGATGGTGCCGAGGACGAGGAAGATCAGGCCGATGGAAGGCACCATGCCCTTGAGGACGCGGCGGTAGAGCGGCCAGCCGCGGGCCATCAGCGCCTCCGGCGGCAGGGGCGGCACCTTGTGGGGAGCCACGATCGAGACCACCGCGATGAAGGCGATGAAGAGCAGGATCTGCAGGATGGAGGGGCCGATGGCGCCGGCATACATGTCGCCGACGGACTTGCCCAACTGGTCGCCCAACACGATCAGCACGAGCGAGGGCGGAATGAGCTGGGTGATGGTGCCGGACGCCGCGATCACGCCCGTTGCGATCCGCATGTCGTAGCCGTAGCGGATCATGATGGGCAGCGAGATCATGCCCATGGCGATGACCGAGGCCGCCACCGTGCCGGTGATGGCGCCGAGCACGGCGCCCACCAGGATGACGGCATAGGCGAGGCCGCCCGGGATCTTGCCGAAGAGCTGGCCGGTGCCCTCCAGCAGATCCTCGGCGAGGCCGCAGCGCTCGAGGATCGCGCCCATCAGGGTGAAGAAGGGGATGGCCAGAAGCAGGTCGTTGGAGAGGATGCCGAAGACGCGCAGCGGCAGGTTGCCCAGATAGGCGGCGGTGAAGAAGCCGAGCTCGATCGAGAGGAAGCCGAAGAACAGCCCCACGGCGCAGAGCGAGAAGGCCACTGGGAAGCCCAGCAGCAGGAAGAGGACGAGCCCGCCGAACATGAGCGGGGGCATGAGGTCGAGGGTCATTATTGTTCGGGCCGCTGGTATTCGGTGACGACGGCGACGCCCTGCACCGGGCCGCGCAGGAGCGCGATGCGCTTGATCAGCTCGGAGAGGCCCTGCAGGACCAGCAGGAAGAAGCCGAGCGGGAGCAGGATCTTGGCCGGCCAGCGGATGAGGCCGCCCGGGCTCGCCGACATCTCGCCGCGCATCAGGCTGTCCATGAAGAAGGGCCAGGTCATCCAGCTGAGCAGGATCATTCCCGGAAGCAGGAAGACGATGATGCCGAAGATATCCACGTAGAGGCGGCTGCGTTCGCTCATCCAACCGTAGAAGAGGTCCACGCGGACATGTTCGTTGCGGAACAGGGTGTAGCTGGCGCCCAGCATGACCACCGCGGCGAAGAGGTACCACTGCACCTCGAGCCAGGCGTTGGAGGAGACGTTGAAGCCATAGCGGCTCAAGGCGTTGCCGGCGCTGATGGCACAGGCCAGCAGGATGCACCAATCGGCCAGCCGGCCGAATTTCTCGTTCATCCAGTCCACGCCCCGGCTGAAGGCCAGAAGCACACCCATCGCGTTCTCTCCGCGGGAATGGCGCATCCACGCGCCTGCGGGACGCTCCCTAAAGATAAGTTGCGGCTTGTCCAGCCTGGAGACGGGGGGCGAAGGGGCCTCGCCCTCGGCGCATGGGCTGTTAAGCTGCTCCGGATGGCAAGGCGAATCGAAAACCGGGCGCCCGGAGCCGGGCGGTGTTGATGCTGCTGGGCGCCTGCTTCCTGGCCCTGCTGGGTCTGGGGGCCCTGGGCGCGACCGGCCGTGCGCCGCGCTGGGTCTTTCTGGGCAGCGCGGTGGCAAGCGCGGGGCTCGGCCTCGTCGGGGCCATTGGACTGCCGGCCACGCCGCTGCCCTTCGGCCCGCCCTGGGGTGCCGCGCAGGTGGCGGTGGATGCGCTGGCGGGCTGGTTCCTGGTGATCCTGGCGCTGGCCGCGGTGCCAGCCTGCCTCTTCGCCGCCGCCTCGCCCCCGCCGCCGCGGGCCGAGGGGGCGGGCTTCCCGCTTTTCCTGGCCGGCATGGCGCTGACGCTGATCGCGGCCGATGGCTTCACGCTGATGCTGGGCTTCGAGCTGATGTCGCTCGCCTCCTGGGCGCTGGTGGCGGCGCGGCATGCGACGGGGGCTGGGCGGCGGGCGGCGCGGCTTTACCTCGCTTTCGCGGCCTTCTCGGGGATCTGCCTGATCGGCGCGGTGGGGCTGCTGGCGGCGGGCGGGGGCCTCGGCTTCGCGGCCATGCGGGCGGCCCCGCCCGAGGGATGGCGGGCGGCGGCCGTGCTGGCGCTGGTGCTGCTCGGCGCCGGCTCCAAGGCGGGCCTCGTGCCCTTCCATGTCTGGCTGCCGCTCGCCCATCCGGCCGCGGCGAGCCCGGTTTCGGCGCTGATGTCGGGTGCGATGGTGAAGATCGCCCTTTATGTGATGATCCGCCTGCTGTTCGACCTCTCGGGCGCGGCGCAGCCGGCCTGGTGGGGGCTGCCGCTGCTGGGCCTGGGCGTGGCGACGGCGCTGATCGGCGCGCTCCGGGCCAATCTGGAACGCGACACCAAGGCGATCCTGGCCTGTTCGACCCTTGAGAACATGGGGCTGATGGTGGCGGCGCTGGGCTTGGCACTCGCCTATCGCGGGGCGGACCTCTTGCCCTTGGCGTCCGTGGCGCTGGCGGCGGCGCTGCTGCATGCGCTGAACCATGCGGCCTTCAAGACGCAGCTCTTTCTCTCGCTCGGCGCGGTCTACAGCCTGGCCGGCAGCCGCGATCCGGACCGGCTGGGCGGGCTGATCCACCGCATGCCCTGGGTCGCGGGTTGCGCCATCCTGGGCGCGCTTTCGGCCGCCGCCCTGCCGCCGCTCTCGGGCTTCGCCAGCGAATGGCTGCTGCTGCAGGCGCTGATCCAGGGCTTCCGCGCCTCCGACATGTCGGTCCAGCTCATCGCCGCGGCCTCGCTGGCCGTGGTGGGCATGGCGGTGGGGCTGGCGGCGGCGGCGATGGTCCGGCTGGTGGGGCTGGTCTTCCTCGGCCGGCCGCGCACGCCGCGCGTGGCGGGCGCACCCGACGCGACCGGGCTGATGCGGGTGGCGCTGGTGCTGCCCACGCTGCTGACGCTCGTGCTCGGCCCGCTGGCAGCGGTGGCGCTGGGCGTGCTGGATGGGCCGATCCGCCAGGTGCTGGGGCCGCAGGCGGCGGCACCCCGCTTCGGGCTGGAGCTGGCGCTGGGCGAGGGCGGCTCGCGCTACCTGCCGGGTCTGGTGGCGTTGCTGCTGGCGCTGGTGGTGGGCGGGCTGGTGCTGCTGGTGCGCCGGCGCTCGCCGCGGGAGCCGGCGCGCGGCCCGGCCTGGGATTGCGGCTTCCTGCCGCCGCCGCCGCACATGCCCTTCGGCGATCCGCTCAGCCAGGTGAGCGCGCTCGGCCTGGGCCAGCCGATCCGGCGCAGCCTGGGGGGGCTCGCCATCGCGCCGCGCGAATGGCTGGTGAACCAGCCGCCCGGCTCGCCGGCTGCCGCCACCTTGCGCGTCGAAGGCCAGGATCGCGGCTTCACCCGGCTGCTCTACCCGCTGGCGCGGGCGCGGCGGGCCTTGTCGCGTGAGGCCGAGCAGCTGCGCGGGCTGAGCCTGCGCTTCTATCTGGGGCTGACCTTCGGCACGCTGGTCTCGCTGCTCGCGCTCGTCGCGCTGCTGGAGCGCGGCTGATGGCGGTGCTGGGCGGCCTCCTCACGCAATTGCTGCACATCGCGCTGATGCTGGCCGTGGCGCCGCTGCTGGTGGGGGTGGTGCGCTGGCTGAAGTCGCGGCTGATGGGCCGGCGTGGGCCGCACCCGATGCAGCCCTGGCGCGACCTGCTGAAGCTGCTGCGCAAGCGGCCGGTGCTGGCCGAGGGTGCCAGCCTCGTCTCCCGCGTCAGCCCCTATGTCGCGCTGGGGGCCACGGTTCTGGCCGCCGCCCTGGTGCCGAGCTTCGCCTTCGGCATGGCGCTGGCGCCGATGGCGGACCTGCTGCTGATCGGCGGGCTGCTCGCGCTGGCGCGCGTGGCGCTGGCGCTCAACGGGCATGATGCGGGCACGCCCTTCGGCGGGCTGGGCGCGGCGCGCGAGATGACCTTCGCCGTCTTCGCCGAGCCGGCGCTGATGGTCTGCGTCATGGTCTTCGCCGTGCTGATCGGCGGCACCAACCTGAACGCGATCGGCCATGGCATCGCGGATGGGCAGCTTGGGCTGCGCGTCTCGCTCATCTTCGCGGCGGTGGCGCTGGCCGCCGTGGCGCTGGCGGAGAATGCGCGCGTGCCGGTGGACAATCCGGCCACGCATCTGGAACTCACCATGGTGCATGAGGCGATGCTGCTGGAGGCCTCGGGCCGGCATCTGGCGCTGTGGGAGATGCAGGCGGCGCTGAAGCTGCTGGTCTGGCTCGGCCTGCTGGCGACGCTCTTCCTGCCCTATGGCACGGCCGCACCCGGCAGCGGGCCCTTCGCCTGGGGGTTGGGCCTGGTGCTCTGGGGGGTGAAGATCGGGCTGCTGGCGCTGGCGCTGGCGGTGTTCGAAAGTGCCATCGCCAAGATGCGCGTCTTCCGCGTGCCGGAATTCCTGGGCGGCGCCCTGATGCTGGCGCTGCTGGCGGCGGCGCTGATCTTCGTCTCGACGGGGTTGGCGTGATGGGCCGCCGATTCAGCTCCCCGCGGCTTTCGCCGCTCCGACCATCGGAGGCGTTGCCGGGCCACCGATTCAGCTCTCCGCGGCTTTCGCCGCTCCGACCATCGGAGGCAGGGTGATGGGCTTCGGCGACACCTCCTACGACGTGGCGCATGTGCTGGGCGGCGGCATGCTGCTGATTTCCTTCGTGCTGCTCTATCAGCGGCGGATCTTCGCGCTGGTGAATGCGCTGGCCTTGCAGGGCGTGGTGCTGGCGCTGGCGGCGGCCTGGCAGGGCCATGTGCAGGGCGCGCCGCAACTCTACATCACCGCCGTCATCGCGCTGGCCGCCAAGGGTGTGCTGATCCCGATCTATCTGCGGCGGCTCGTGATGCAATTGCCACCGGCACGGCGTGCGGAACCGGCCTCCGGCATCGGCGCCAGCATGATCGCGGGCTTCCTGCTGGTGGGGCTCAGCATCCTCGTCGTCCTGCCGGCCACCGCGGGTGCCAGGGCGCTGGCGCGGGAGGATCTGGCCATCGCGCTCTCCGTCGTGCTGCTGGGGCTGCTCATGATGGTGACGCGGCGGACGGCGCTGGCGCAGATCGCGGGGCTGATGACGCTGGAGAATGGCCTCGTGCTGGCGGCTGTGGGCGTGGCCGGCATGCCGCTGGTGGTGGAGCTTTCGACCGCCGGGCTGGTGCTGGTCATCGCCGTCATCGCGGGTGTCTTCGCGCGCGTGCTGCATGAGCGCTTCGACAGCCTCGACACCTCCGTGCTCGATCCGCACCGGGGCGAGGGCACATGACGCTCTGGCTCATCCTCGTCCCGGCGCTGGCCGCGGCCTTGTGCGCGGCGCTGCCGGCGCGCGCGGCGCAGCTGAACATCCTGGCCTCCGGCGTCACGCTCCTGCTCGCGCTGCTGCTGCTGGGCGAGCCCGCCGGGGGCGGCTGGCTGCGGGCGGATGCGCTGAACACACCCTTCGTGCTGATCGCGGCCATCGTGGGCTTCGGCACGGCGGTGTTCTCGGCGCAGGACATTGCGGGCGACGGCTTCGACACCCGCCAGAACCGCGCCTATCACGCCGCCTTCCAGGGCTTCATGGCGGCGCATTTCCTCGCACTTCTGGCCGATAATCTCGGCGTGATGTGGGTGGCGATCGAGGCGGGCACGCTGGCCTGCGTGCTGATGGTGGCCCTGCACCGCACGCCGGCTGCGATCGAGGCCGCGTGGAAGTTCTTCATCCTTTGCGGTGTGGGCATCGCCCTCGCCTTGTTCGGGCTGATCGTGCTGGCGCTGGCCGCACAGCCGGTGGCGGGGCATGCGGAGGGGCAGCTCTCCTACACGGCGCTCCGCGCGCTGGCGCCACGGGCGGATGCGGGCCTGCTGAACCTCGCCTTCATTTTCCTGCTGGTGGGCTTCGGCACCAAGGCGGGGCTTGCGCCGCTGCATTCCTGGCTGCCCGATGCGCATGCCGAGGGGCCGACGCCCATCGCCGCCGTGCTCTCGGGCCTGCTGCTGAATGCGGCCATGCTGGGCATCCTGCGCGGCAAGAGCATCGTGGCGGCGCATCCGGAGGCCATCCCGCCTGGGCCCTTCCTGATCGTGATGGGCCTCGTCACGCTGCTGCTGGCGGGCTTCTCGCTCTGGCGGCGGCGCGATGCGAAGCGACTCTTCGGCTGGAGCAGCATCGAGCATATGGGCATCACGGCCATCGCCTTCGGGGTGGGCGGTGTCGCGGGGCATATGGCGGGGCTCTTGCATCTCTGGGGGCATTCGCTGGTGAAGTCGGCGGCCTTCTTTGCCGTGGGGCGCGCGGTGCGGATCAAGGGCGCGCAGCACATGGCGGCGATCGGCGGGCTTGCGACCTCGCATCCCGCCTTGGGCTGGGGCCTCGCTTTGGCCATGGCGGCGCTGGCGGGGCTCCCGCCCTTCAGCCTCTTCGCCTCGGAATTGCTGCTGGCCACCGCCATGGGGCGGGAGGCGCCCTGGCTGCTGCCGCTGCTGATCTTCGGCCTGCTGGTGGCGGGCACGGCGCTGCTGCACGCCATGCAGCGCCTCTGTTTTGGCCTGCCCACGCCGCAGCCCGCGCCGATGGAGGCCGGCCTCGCCACGCTGCTGCCGCTCTGGGGTCACCTCGTGCTGGCGATGATCCTCGGCGTGGCGCTGCCCGGGCCGCTCGCGGCCATGCTGCTCGAAGCGGCGAGGGCGCTGACATGAGCCTGCGCACCCTCATCGAATCCGGCCAGCGGATGGGCTGCACCCCTTGGCCGCGCTTCCTGCTCGACCAGCGCCGCTGGGCCGATCTGGCGCCCGTGCCCGGCTTCGCGCTGCTGGGCCTCTGGGGCGAGCCGGGCTTCGCCCATGCGGCCTTCCTGGATGAGACGCGGCTGGAGGTGCTGCTCGCCTCCGTGCCGGCGGAGGAGGGGCGCATCCCCGCCCTCTCGCCGCGCTGGCCCTCCGCCGCGCTGTTCGAGCGGATGCTGCGCGACCTCTGGGGCATCGAGGCCGAGGGCGGCACGGATGCGCGGCCCTTCCTCGATCACGGCCGCTGGCCGCTGCTGGCGCCGCTCTCGGCGCGGCCGGTGGCACAGGCGCCGGAAGCCAAGCCGATGGAGTTCCTGCCGGTGGCGGGCGAGGGCGTTCACATCATCCCGGTCGGCCCCATCCATGCCGGCGTGATCGAGCCCGGGCATTTCCGCTTCCATGTGCAGGGCGAGATCATCGTCCGGCTCGAGGCGCGGCTTGGTTATGTGCACAAGGGCACGCTCTCGCTCATGCAGGGCAAGCCGCCGCGCGCCGCGGCGCGCTTCGCGGCGCGGCTTTCGGGCGACACCACCGTCGCGCATTCGCTGGCTTTCGCGCGCGCGGCGGAGGCCGCGCTGGAGGTGGAGGCGCCGCCGCGCGCGCAGGCCCTGCGCGCCGCCATGCTGGAGCTGGAGCGGCTGCACAATCACCTGAACGACCTCGGCTTCATCGCCAATGATGCGGCCTTCGCGGTGATCCATGCGCGCTGCGGCTGGCTGCGCGAGGGGCTGCTGCGCGCGCAGCGTGACGCCTTCGGCCACCGGCTGATGATGGATCGCGTGCTGCCGGGCGGCGTCGCGCAGGATGTGGCGCCTGACGGCGTGGCGGCGCTGCTGGCGGCGCTCAGCGCGATCGAGGCTGAGTTGCCCGCGATCCTCGCGCTCTACGAAGGCCATGCCAGCCTGCAGGACCGCGTGCTCGGCACGGGCATCATGGAGCCCTGGCTGGTCGCTGCTTTCGCGCCGGGCGGCGTGGTGGGGCGCGCCGCCGGCCGCGGCTTTGACGCGCGGCTGCTGACGGGCGAACTGGCGCCCGAGGCGCTGGTGACGCAGTCCGGCGCCGATGTGGATGCGCGCTGGCGGCAGCGTTACGCCGAGGTGCTGCAATCCCTGGCCTTCCTGCGCGAGCTGCTGCCGAGCCTGCCGGAGGGCGAGCTGACGGTGCAGCTGCCGCCGCGCGGCGGCGAGGGCATCGCGCTGGTGGAGGGCTTCCGCGGCGAGTGCCTCGCCTGGATGCGGCTGGACGGCGGGGGCGGGATCGAGGCCTGCATGCTGCGCGACCCGTCCTGGCTGCATTGGCCGCTGCTGGAGGCCGCGGTGATCGGCAATATCGTGGCCGATTTCCCGCTGATCAACAAAAGCATCAATGGCAGCTACAGCGGGGTGGACCTGTGACGCCGCGCTTCGACGCCACCATCCCCGTGCTGCGCATCTTCGACCTCGCGAAGGCGCGGGAGTTCTACGTGGATTTCCTCGGCATGAGCTGGGATTGGGAGCATCGCTTCGACGCCGACGCGCCGGTCTTCGCGCAGGTTTCGCGCGGGGCGCTGCTGCTGTTCCTCAGCGAGCATTTCGGCGACGGCACGCCGGGGACGAAACTGCTGCTGCGCATGACGGGCCTGGATGCCCTGCATGCGGAACTGACGGCGAAGCATTATCGCCACGCGCGGCCCGGCATCGTGCAGCAGCCCTGGGGTTGGCGCGACATGGAGGTGGCCGATCCCTTCGGCAATCGCCTGGTCTTCACGGAAGCGATGGAGGGCGCCTGATGCTGATTCCGAAGCTGCTGCGCAACCTCGTCTCCCGCCCGCTCACCGACGCGGCCCCGCCGCCCACCCCGCCCGAGATCGTCGAGGAGTTGCGCGCGCGCCTGGCCGAGGCAGCCGAGGCGCGGTTGGGGCGTTCGCTCGCCATCCGCCAGGTGGATGCGGGCAGCTGCAATGGCTGCGAGCTGGAGGTGAATGCGCTGCAGAATGTGGCGCATGATCTGGAGCGCTTCGGGTTGCGCTTCGTGGCGAGCCCCCGCCATGCCGACATCCTGCTCGTCACCGGGCCGCTGACGCGCAACATGGCCGAGGCGCTCATGCGCGCGCGGGCGGCGACGCCCGACCCGTGCTGGGTGGTGGCGCTGGGCGATTGCGCGGCGGATGGCGGCGTGTTTCGCGGCAGCTATGCCGTGCTGGGCGGGGTCGAGGCGGCACTGCCGGTGGACCTCGTCATCCCTGGCTGCCCGCCCGCGCCGGAGCAGATCCTGGAAGGCTTGCTCGCGCTCATCGAGGCGAATGGCTAAGGCCTAAGCGCCCAGCAGCGCGCGGACCGCATCGGGGCGCGGAATGGGAGCCACGGCGCCATAGCCGGTGGTCGCCAGCGCGGCCGCCGCATTGGCATAGCGCGCGGCGGTGAAGGGGTCATCGCCGGCCAGTGTGCGGGCCAGGAAGGCGCCGCAGAAGGTGTCACCCGCGCCAGTCGCGTCCAGGCTTCGCACGCGATGCGCGGTGATGCGATGGCGGGCCTCGCGCGTCGCCACCAGCGCGCCGGCCGCGCCGCATTTCAGCACCACCAGCGGGCAGAGGCGCAGGTAGAAATCCACCACCGCATCAGGCTCCGAGAGGCCGGTCAGTGCGGTTGCGTCCTCCAGCGAGGGCAGCGCGATGTCGGCCTGGGCGATCGCGGCATGGATCACGGCGGCGGCGCGTGCGGCCGGCCAGAGGCGCAGGCGCAGATTGGTGTCGTAGGAGACGCGCACACCGGCCGCGCGGGCCAGCTCGATGGCGCGGAAGCCGGCGTCGCAGGCGGCATTCGAGATGGCCTGGCTGATGCCGGAGAGGTGCAGGATGCGGGCACTGGCGATGGCCTCGGCCGGCAATTCCTCCGGCCCCATGCGGCTGGCGGCGGAGCCGCTGCGGAAGAAGGCGAAGTGGTGGCCGGACGCGTCATGCGTGACGAGGTAGAGGCCGGTGGGAGCGGCCGGGTCGGTGCGGACGAAGCGGTGATCCACGCCCTCCTCGCTCCAGAGCGCGCGGAAGGCGCGGCCGGCCGGGTCCTCGCCGATGGCGGAGATGTAGCCGACCGAGGCGCCCTGGCGTGCCGCGGCGATCGCGGCGTTGGAGCTGTCGCCGCCGAAGCCTTCCAGGTAGAGCGCGCGGCCCTCGGCATCCGGGGGCTGGCGGTTCAGCTCCAGCATGGGCTCGCCCAGGCAGAGCAGCTCGGGCGTCATGCCAGCGCGGCCCTTGCGGCGGCCTGGAGCGCGGCCTTGTCGCCGGCGGCGATCAGCGCTTCGTCGGCGAGCTTGCCGCCCATGCCGACGAAGGCGGCGCCGGCGGCGAACCATTCGGCGGTGTTGCGCGGGTCCACGCCGCCGGTCGGGCAGAAGGCAACGCCGGGGAAGACGGAGCGCAGCGCCTTGAGATGCGCGGGGCCGCCGCTGGAGGCGGGGAAGATCTTCACCGCGTCCGCCCCGGCTTGCAGCGCCGCGCGCACCTCGGTCGGCGTGAAGGCGCCGGGCAGCATGGCGGCACCCGCCGCGCGCGCCACGGCGCAGACCTCGGCGTCCACCCAGGGCGTGACCAGGAATTTCGCGCCGGCCTCCAGGCAGGCCCGCGCCGTCGCCGCATCGGGCACGGTGCCCGCGCCCACCAGCAGCGCGGGGTCGGCGGCGAGTTCGCGGATCAGCGCCACCGCATCGGGCGTGGTCAGCGTGATCTCGATGGTGGTGATGCCCACCTCGCGCAGCCAGGCCACGGCGGTCGCGGCGTGCGCGGCCGTGCTGGTGCGGATGACGGGAATGATCCGCGCGGTGCGGAGCTGCGTGACGATGGGATGCATCAGAGAACCCGCGTGTACACGATGAAGCCGAGATGCTTCGCGACCTTGTCGTAGAGCAGGCGGCCCGCGGCATTGGTCTCATGCGTCTGCCAATAGACGCGCGCCGCGCCATCGTTCTTCGCGCGGGCGCAGACCGCCTCGATCAGGGCGCGGCCGACGCCCTGGCCGCGCGCCTCAGGCGTGGTGAAGAGGTCCTGCAGGTAGCAATTGGGGCCGATCGCGGTGGTGCTGCGGTGATAGAGAAAATGCGTGAGGCCGAGCAGCTGGCCCTCCTGCTCGGCGACGAGCGCGAAGACCGGCTCATAGGGGTCGAAGAAGCGCGCCCAGGTCATGGCCGTGATGGCGGGGTCGAGCGCGGTCGGCCCCACGCGTTCGTAGAAGGCGTTGTAGCCGGCCCAGAGCGGCAGCCAGCCGGCGTGATCCTCGCGCCGGACCGGGCGGATGATGGGCATGCGGGTCTCCTCCTGGCCCGCATTGGATCATCGAAGCCCCGCCTGCGCCAGTTCCAGCGTCACCTTGCGGCGGATGGCGGCGGCGAAGCTCGCCCAGTCGGGGGCGGCCATGGCGAAGCCGCCCGGTGTGATGGCGTGTTCGCGCAGCCAGTCGCCCGCCTCGGGCGGGCCGACGCCGAGCGCGTTCACGCGCACGCCCTGGGCCTCCGCATAGGCGCGGGCCTGGTGGGTGCGGGCCTCGGCGGATTCGCCGTCGGTGACGAGGTCGATCACCTCCTCCTCCGGCGCGCAGGGGGCGGTGGCGAGCTGGTCGAGGGCCGCGAAGATCGCGCCGCCGATATCGGTGCCGGCCACCTCGCCGCGTGGGGCCTCGCGCAGGGCCGTCGCGAAGGCTTGCGCGTCGGCCGCGCTGCGCAGGATGCGCCAGGGCACCATCTCGCGAGCTTCGTCGCTGAAGGAGAGGGCGGCGACGGCCACGCCCGGGCCGCGCGTGATGGCGCGCTGCACGGCGGCATCCTCGAAGGCGGCGGCATGGCCCTCGGCCTGGAGCTGCCATTCGGCGGGGAAGATGGAGGCGCTGGCGTCGAGCAGGAGCACCAGGGCCAGGGCGCAGGCGCTCATGACAGCAGCGCCCGGAAATTCGGGACGTCCTCGGCCGGCGCGGGCGTCACGGTCAGCGCGTCGTTGAAGAAGGCGCAGAAGCTGTCGGCGTGGAAATGGCCGTTGCCGCGCTGCGTCTGCACCAGGCCCCAGGGATTGGAAGCGGGGCGCAGGCTGCCGGCATTGTAGGCGATGGCGACGAGCGGCGGGTCGAAGCCCGTGACGCGCGCCTGGCGGGCGATGAAGGCGGCCCCCGCCGCGGCCGAGGTCGCGGCGTCCAGCAGGGCGGCGCGGTCGAGCCGGGGGTCGCCCAGCGCCTCGCGCGCGGAGGAAATGAGGGTCTGCATCAGGCCGGGCGAGACGCGGTGGGGCGTGGCGGCGTCGGAGGTGAAGCCCGGCTCCTCGCGCACCGCCTCGGCGCGACCGCCGCTCTCGGTGCAGGCGGTGGCGAGCAGCAGCTCCACCGGCACGGCGAAGCGGCGGGCGGCGGCTTCGAGCGGCGTCTGGTGGCGCGCCCAGCAGGCGGCGGCGATGCGGGGCGGCGTGTTGCCGGGCAGGGCCTGGCCCTCGATGGCCAGGCCCTGCGGCGTCAGGCGCCAGCGGCGCTCGCCGCGGCCATGCCAGTCGCTGAGCGGCGGCAGATAGGGGCGCAGCGCCTCGGCCCAGGGGCGCGGGCGGGTGAGGGCGGGCTGCGCGGTGAGGCGCGCCCAGGTCTCGGGGCCGATGATGCCGTCGGCGGCCAGGCCCTCGCGCCGCTGGAAGGTGGCGACCGCATCGCGCGTCATGGGGCCGAAGACGCCATCCGCCTCGCCGCGCAGGGCGCCCTGGCGGATGAGGGCGAGCTGCGCGGTGCGGATCTCCGGGCCGTTCATGAGCGGCAGGCGGAAGGCGAGGGGGCGGGCGGGGGTCATGGCGTGGCTCCGCAGGCGGGCAGGGTGGTGAGGCGCAGCGCGAGGTCCCGTGCCTCGCGCGAGGCGGCGGGCGCGACGGCGAGGCCGGCGCGGGTGGCGGCGCAGCGCTGCGCCTCCGTGCCCGCGCCCGGG
>NZ_JAHRCU010000001.1 GCF_019083995.1 Roseococcus sp. SDR | reverse complement strand
CGGCGTCTGGAGCCTGCACTTCATGCGTTTCGATCTCGGATGGATTGACACCAGAGGCCCTAAGGCCATCCTCAAAACCGTCAGGGATGTCCCCGAACACCCGTCAAACATCTTCCCAGTCTGAACAGGGCCTTTCGGCCCCAGCCGCCGGAGGCCCTTTTTCTAGTTCGTCCGCTTCGAGAGCGACAGCGCGTAGGGCGCAGCGCGCGCATGGAGGGTCGGGTCATCGCTGAAGCTGATCCCCGGCTCCTGGTCCAGCGTCATGAAGCTGATCGGATCGCAGGGCCCGCCCGGCCCGGCAGCGACGGAGGTGACGGTCAGGCGGCCGACCACGGCCCGCGGCCGGTCCTCGGGCCAGGCCACGGTCGGATTGGTCACGTCATCGCCCGCCCCCGGGAATTGCAGGACCATGTCGAACTCGACCGGCCCCTGGGTGATCCGCTGCCGAATCTCATCGGCCAGGAAATCGCGCGGGAGGGACTGCATCTGCTCGGCCGTCAGACGCTGCACGCCCGCGCGCGGCTCGAAGACCCAGCGGGCGTGGCGCACCTCGCCATCCTGGCCCTGGAAGCGGAAGGCGTTGACGCCCCAATAGGGGGTGGTGGCCCAGCTCGCCGGCGGGAGGGTGGCGGCCAGCCAGGCGCCCTGCAGCGTCACGGCCGGGTTGGCGGCGACGAAGGCCGCGATGCGCTCGGCATTGGGGCGGCCGGTCGCGGGGTCGGGCGCGCGGACGCGCAGGTTCTCGACAAAGACGGTCGGGTTCGGCGCGCCGAAGATCGGGGCGGAAATATTTGCCATGTCCAGCACGTCGCCCGCGGCCGTCTCGAAGCGGATCCCGAGGCCGCGCGTCGTCCGCGCCCGGTCATCGGCCTGCGGATTGGCCCCGGCGACGCCGAAGCGGATCAGGGTGTTCACGCGCTGCCCGCTGAAGACAGGCGCGACGGAAAGGCGGGTACCCTCCGGCGTCGCGGTGAAATGCCCGGCGGCGCAAAGCCCCTTCGGATGCGAGGGGCGGTAGCTGCGGACCGGCCCAAGGACGCCCTCGAAGCCACTGATGATCTCCTCCGGCGAGGGCTGGGCATGTGCCGGCAGGGTGCCAAGGACGGCGGCGAGGGCGGTCGCGGCGAGACCGAGGCTGAGCGAACGGCGTTGCATGGGCGTGTCCTTTCTTGTGTCTCCCCGCTACGGTGGACAGGCTGGGAAGGTTACGCGGGCGGCCAGGCCGGTGCCATGAATGTCCTGCCCTTCCCGCCCCCGTCGCCGCCGGCCTAGGCTCGCTCCTGGCTGAGGGAGATACGCCATGTTGAAGATCTGGGGCCGCGCCAGCTCCTCCAACGTCATGAAACTGCTCTGGCTCTGCGAGGAGCTGGGAATTCCGTATGAGCGGCTGGATGCCGGCGGCAGCTTCGGCCGCACGAAGGAGGCCGCCTATCTGGCGATGAACCCGAACGGGCGGGTGCCGACGATCGAGGAACCGGACGGCTACACCCTTTGGGAGAGCAACACGATCTGCCGCTACCTCGTGGCGACGCGCGCCCCCGGCCACACGATCCACCCGGCCGACCCGCGTGCGCGGGCGCGGGCGGAGCGCTGGATGGACTGGCAGCTGGGCCACCTCAACGCGCCGATGACCACCATCTTCTTCACCTATGTCCGCACGCCCGAGGCGGAGCGGAACTGGCCCGCCACGAATGCGGCGCGGGACGAGGCGCAGGAGCTCTGGGACATGGTGGAGAACGCGCTGGGCATCGCGCCCTTCCTGGGCGGCGAGCATCTGGGCCTGGCCGACATCGCGCTCGGACCTTACCTGCATCGGTGGCTTTCGTTGCCGATCATCCGCACCCCGCAGCCGCGGCTGCACGCCTGGCACGCCCGGCTGATGGCCCGGCCCGGCTACGCCCGCCACATCGGAGTACCCATGTCATGAGCGAGGGCGGAACCGGCCGAACCATCGTCCGTCACGCCGAGGGGCGGGACTTCACGCGGGGGCTGCGCGCCTTCTTCGAGTACGGGGATCTGGGCATCGCCGCGGCCACGGAGGGGGGATTCGGCGCGCATGTGATCCGCGCCATCCCGGGCGTGCATGCCGAGCCGCAATGGCATCTGCATGAGCTGGACTTCCAGATGGTCTGGATCGTGAAGGGCTGGGTGCGCTTCGAGTACGAGGATATCGGCGAGGTGACGCTGACGGCCGGGACCAGCGTGCTGCAGCCACCCCGCATCCGGCACCGGGAATTGGCGCATTCGGACGACCTGGAGCTGGTGGAGATCACCGCCCCGGCCCGGTTCGAGACAAGGCTGGTCGACCCACCGTGAGACGGGGTTAGAACCTGCCAAAAAAAATGGCGACGCATTTCTGCGCCGCCAAGTTTAGGGAGGAAACGTCCAAGAAAGCAGGCAAGAACCGAAGTTCCTGCCGCCTCCGAAAACATAGGCCGGAGGTCGCTCGTGTGCAAGTGATTTTTTGCGCTGCAGCATCGCGAATTTGCATGGGGGCTGGCATGCGTTTTGCGCAGAGCAAAGCATGCGATCGCTCCCTGCCATGCTTGTGCCCCTGCTCCTGATGCTCGCGCTGGACGTTCGGGCGCAAGCCATTGATCCGACCGTGCAATGCCGGGCGGCGATCGCCCGTGCCGAGCAGGATGCGCAGATCCCGGCGGGCCTGCTGCAGGCCATCGGGCGGGTGGAATCCGGCCGCCGGAACCCCGAGACCGGAACCTCAGGCCCCTGGCCCTGGACCATCAATGCCGAGGGACGCGGCCATTTCTTCCCAGACAAGGCGGCAGCGATTGCCGCCGTTCGCGAATTGCAGGCCCGCGGCGTCCGCGTGATCGATGTCGGCTGCATGCAGGTGAACCTCCATCACCACCCCCGCGCCTTCGCAAGCCTGGATGAGGCCTTCGATCCCATCAGCAACGCCCGCTACGCCGCGCAGTTCCTCACGCAGCTCCAGGCCGCCCGCGGCGACTGGATGGTGGCGGCCGGGCATTACCATTCCCATACGCCCGATCTCGCCCAGGCCTATCGAGCCCGGGTGCAGGCGGCGCTGCCCGCCGCCCAGGCCCGCGCGGCCGAGGACCGCGCGCTGGTCGGCCTCAACCTGCCCCGCCAGGTGGCCATGGGCACGCCGAGCGGGCTTTCGCTCTCGAATCGGGAAGACCGCGCTCAGATCCTGCCCGCATCCGGGGGCGCCGGCCGCGGCCTGGATGCCTATCGGGCCAACCCTGTCCCGATCACCGGCCGGCCGGTGGCCTTGCTGCCGAGCCACCTCGTGCGGCGCTGAAGGCCCGCCCGGGGCAGCCCGGCGCCGTGCCCTGCGTCACGCCGCCGCCGCGCAGGCGTGGCTCTGCCCGCCTCGGCGGCGGATTTCCCGGCCCCTTCCGCCCGCTGCCCAAGCGCTGTGCGATCCCTGCCCGGGCAGGTGATTGCGACGAGTTAACCCTCTTGCAACGGCGCTAGGTTCCGGGCACATGGCAGCCCAGCCGGCAAGGCATACCTCGCCGGAGCCAACGAAAAAGGGATTTTCCGATGAAGTTGACCGCCTTTGCCGCTGCCGCGGCGGCTTTCATGGTCTTCGGGCCGGTGGAAGCGCTGGCCGGCCGTGACCTCGACCAGATCCGCAGCCGCGGCACCCTGCGCTGCGGCGTCCAGGGCCCGTCCAACCCCGGCTTCGGCGTGCCCGACAGCCAGGGCCGCTGGCAGGGCTTCAACGTCGAGATCTGCCGCGCCGTCGCGATCACGATCTTCAACGACGCGAACCGCGTGGAGTTCGTCCCCGTCACCTCGCAGAGCCGCTTCCCGGCGCTGGCGGCGGGCGAGGTGGACATCCTCTCCAACAACTCGACCTGGACGCTGACGCGCGATTCCAACGTGAACCGCTTCAACTTCCCGGCCATCGTCTTCTATGACGGCCAGTCCGTGATGGTGCCCCGCCGCCTGAACGTCACCTCGGCCCGCCAGCTGAACGGCGCCACCGTCTGCGTGCAGCCCGGCACGACGACCGAACTGAACCTCAATGACTTCTTCCGCCAGCACAACCTGCGCTTCACGCCGGTCGTGATCTCGGACCTCGATGAGCTGCGCCGCGCCTATGACAGCGGCCGCTGCGACGTCTTCACCAACGACTTCGCGGCACTCGCCGCCCAGCGCACGCTGCTGACCCGCCCGGCGGACCACGTGATCCTGCCCGAGCGCATCAGCAAGGAGCCGCTCGGCCCCGTGATCCGCCAGGGTGACGAGGAGCTGACGAACATCGTGGCCTGGACGGTCTTCGCGCTGATCGAGGCCGAGGAGCTCGGCATCAACATGGCGAATGTCGAGCAGATCGCCGGCTCCAGCACGAACCCGCTGGTCCGCCGCTTCCTCGGCGTCGAGGGCAACATGGGTGAGAGCATCAGCGCGGCGCGTGCCGACTATGCCCGCCAGATCATCCGCCAGTTCGGCAATTACGGCGAGATCTACAACCGCCACCTGGGCCCGCAGACGCCGCTCGGCCTGGATCGCGGCCAGAACAACATCTGGACGCAGGGCGGCCTGCTCTACGCGCCGCCGGCCCGCTGAGGCCGAACCGGGCCGGGGAGCGATCCCCGGCCCTCTTTCTTCTTCCCGGTTGAGTGAAAAGGGCGCCGCATGAGCACCACCTCCCCCATCATGCCGGCGGCAAAGCCGCTGATCCCATTGCCCGCAGGCACCACGATGCGCGGGCTTCTCTGGCAGGCCGCCCTGGCTGCCGCTGTGATTTTCCTCGGCTGGTCCATCTACAACAACATGCTGACGAACATGGCCGCGCGCGGCCTGCAGTTCGGCTATGGCTTCCTCAACCGCTCTGCCGGCTTCCCGATCGGCGAAGGCCTGCTCAACTACACGCCGTCCGACACCTATGCCCGCGCGCTCACGCAGGGCTTCCTCAACACGCTGCGCGTCGCCGTCGTCGGCATCGTGCTCGCCACCATCCTCGGCGTGCTGCTGGGCCTCGCGCGGCTCTCCGCCAATCCGCTGCTGCGCAGCCTGACGGGCGGCTATATCGAGATCATCCGCAACACGCCGCTCGTCCTGCAGCTCGTGTTCTGGCACTCCATCATCCTGCAGCTGCCCTCGGTGCGGCAGGCGCTGAACCCGCTGCCGGGCTTCTTCCTCTCGCAGCGCGGCGTGAAGATGCCCGCCCTGCTGGCCGAGCCCGCGCTCTATTCCTGCCTGCTGGCACTGCTGACCGCCGCCATCCTCTGGGTCGGCCTCGCGCGGCGCGAGCGTGCGCGGCAGATCGAGACGGGCGAGCGCAAATCCACCCTCATCCCCGGCTTCGCGCTGCTGATCGGCCTGCCGGTTCTGGCGGGCTTCGTCTTCGGCGCACCCACGGTGGAATTCCCCGAACTCACCGGCTTCAACTTCGAGGGCGGGCTCTCGCTCAGCCCCGAGTTCTTCGCGCTGCTGATCGGCCTCGTCGTCTACACCTCGGCCTTCATCGCCGAGATCGTGCGCTCGGGCATCCAGTCCGTGCACAAGGGGCAATGGGAGGCCGCACGGGCGCTGGGGCTGGCACCCGGGCGCATCATGCGTCTCGTCATCCTGCCCCAGGCGCTGCGCGTCATCATCCCGCCGATGACGTCGCAATTCCTGAACCTGACGAAGAACTCCTCGCTCGCCGTCGTCATCGGCTATCCGGACCTCGTCTCGGTCGCCAACACCTCGATCAACCAGACCGGCCAGGCGGTGGAGGTGATCAGCCTCTTCATGGCGATCTACCTCGCCATCAGCCTCGTCACCTCGCTGCTCATGAACATGTACAACCGCGCTGTCGCGCTGAAGGAGCGCTGAGATGGCCGCCCCCGCACTTCCCTCCTTCACCGAGCGCAGCGCCGCCTTCGCGCGTGCCTGCTTCAACGGGCCGGTGAACATCGCGATCTCGCTCGCCTGCATCGCGCTGCTGGTCTGGCTGGTGCCGCCGCTCTTCAACTGGGCGGTGGTGAACGCCACCTGGAACGGCACGGCCGCGACCTGCCGCGAGAATGGTGGCGCCTGCTGGGCCTTCATCCGCGAAAAATTCTGGTTCAGCGTCTTCGGCCTCTACCCCTATGAGGAGCGCTGGCGGCCGGGGACCATGCTGGTCATCCTCGTGACGCTCGTCATCTGCTCCACCTTCCGCGTCTTCTGGAACAAGTGGCTGCTGATCGCCTGGGTCGTCGCGGCCCCCACCATGCTGATCCTGATGGGCGGCGGCTATTTCGGCCTGACGCCGGTGCCGACGCGCCTCTGGGGCGGCATCACCATCACCGGCATCATCGCGGTCTATGGCCTGGCGCTGGGCTATCCGCTGGCGATCCTGCTGGCCCTCGGCCGGCGCTCGAACCTCACGCTGGTGCGCTGGTTCTCCACCGTCGTCATCGAATGCGTGCGCGGCGTGCCGCTGATCAGCCTGCTCTTCATGGCGGCGATCATGCTGCCGCTGTTTCTCCCCGAGGGCATCACGCTCGATCGCCTGGCGCGCGTGCTGGTGGCCTACACCATCTTCACCGCGGCCTATATGGCGGAGGTGGTGCGCGGCGGGCTGCAGGCCATGCCGCGCGGGCAATATGAGGCCGCGGACGCCGTGGGGCTGAGCTACTGGCAGAAGATGCGACTGGTCATCCTGCCGCAGGCGCTCTCCATCACCATCCCGTCGCAGGTGAACACCTTCATCGGCCTGTTCAAGGACACGACGCTGGTGATCGTGATCGGCGTCTTCGACTTCTTCACCACGCTGCGCTCGGCGCTGGGCGATCCGAACTGGCTGGGCTTCCCGACCGAGGCCTATGTCTTCGCGGCCGGCGTCTATTTCGTGCTGTGCTTCGCCATGTCGAAATACAGCCAGAAGCTGGAGCGGGATTTCCAGCCGGCGCAGCGATAGGAAAATAGGGCCTCCGGCGGCTGGGGCCGAGAGGCCCCAGACCCCATTCATTGGTGCGGCCGATCAGGGGGATCGGAGCCAGGGCATGGCGCCGACCGCCGGGCGCGCGCATGATTGGCGCATCACCTCCCGCAGCGAGACACCCATGCGCAAGCTCCTCCTGGCCACGCCCCTCCTCCTCGCCGCCCTGCCGGCCGCGGCGCAGCAGACCAACTGGAACGGCCCGAACCTCATCGTGAACGGCGCCACCGCCAATGGCTGCAATGTCGAGGTCTTCGAGGCGAGCCATTTCGGCACGGCGAACAACAGCATCCGCATCGGCATCGTCAATCGCGGCACGGTCGCCGTCCGCGTCTTCGCGCAGGTGGTCCTCACCGGGCCGCAGGGCACCAAGTCCAACGGGGAATTCTCGATCGCGATGTTCCCGAATGTGGGCGCGGTGTCGAACCGGGCCGGCACGCCCTTCGAGGGCTCGCTCGCCGGCACGCGGCTCACGCTCAACATCGCCCGCTGCGTGCCGACGTGACGCGAAGCGCGGCCCGCGCGGCCGCGACCGCCGTGGCGAAGCAGGCCTGGAGCAGATAGCCGCCGGTCGGCGCCTCCCAGTCCAGCATCTCGCCACAGGCGAAGACATTGGGGTGGCCGGGCACGGCGAAATCCGCGCCGAAAGCGAGGCCGCCGGCCGAGGAAATGGCGCGCTCCAGCCCCTCAGTGCCGATCAGGCGCAGCGGCAGCGCCTTGACCAGTTCCGCCACGGGGCGCGTGGCGCCGGCGCGCAGCACCTCCTGCACCAGCGCCACGGCCAGGGGCGACAGCCCCGCCTGCTTGCGGAGCTGGTTGGCGAGGGATGCCGAACCGCCAGGAAGCGTGATGCGCGGCACATCCGGCCGCAGGTCCAGCGCGATGTCGGCGAAGCCGTCGCGCGCGATGGCCTCGCGCAGGGGGGCGCTGAAGGCATAGAGCAACCCGCCCTCCAGCCCGTCGCGCGTCACCATGGCCTCGCCGCGCCGGGTTTCGCCCGCGAAGGTGAGCGCCACACGCTTCAGCGGCTGGCCTGCGAAGCGCTCGCGCAGATGCGCGCTCCAATCCACGCGGAAGCCCATATTGGCGGGGCGGAAGGGCGTCACATCGGGCAGCAGCGCGGCCCAGGCGCCATCGGAGCCCAGGCGCGGCCAGGAGGCGCCGCCCAGCGCCAGGATGGTGGCGCAGGGCGCAAAGCTCACCTCGCCCTCGGGTGTCGCGAAACGCAGCGCGCCCGCCGCATCCCAGCCCAGCCAGCGATGGCGGCGGCGCAGCGTGACCCCCTGCCCTTCCAGCCGCGCGAGCCAGGCGCGCAGCAGCGGCGAGGCCTTCATGGCGCGGGGGAAGACGCGGCCTGATGTGCCGGTGAAGCATTCCTGCCCCAGCCCCTCGGCCCATGCGATGAGTGCGGCGGGCGGAAAGGCCTCGATGGCCGGGCGCAGCCGCTCCGCCGCCGCGCCGTAGCGGGTGAGGAAGAGCTCCAGCGGCTCGGAATGCGTCAGGTTCAGCCCGCCGCGCCCGGCCAGCAGGAATTTCCGCGCGGGGGCGGCCATCTGGTCGAAGATCACGACCTTTTGCCCGGCCGCGGCCAGGGTTTCCGCCGCCATCAGCCCGGCCGGGCCGGCGCCGATGACGGCGAAGGCGTCGCTCACCGGTTGGCCAAGGCGAGGATGGGGATGGTGAGTTCGTGATCCGCCGTGCCGATGGCGAAGACCGTCGAGAAGTGGTTGTGCCCCGCCATGTGCAGATAGGGCGGGCAGCGCCCGGCGAGACAGAGCGCGGCATTCAGCCGGGCCACCTGATCCTGGAAGGGGCGTGGCTCGAGATCGGCGGAGGCGAGGAAGAGCGGGATCGTCAGCCGGGTGAGGCCTGGGATGGCCGAACGCTGCGCGAGCTTGATCGGGTCATCGCCATAATAGGCGCGCGTGGTGGGCGAGGCCGGATAGCTCGCCACGTCATGCACGCCGGAGACCAGCACGGCCGAAGCCACGCCAGGCGCGGCCGCATGCGCCGCCAGGTAATCGCCCACATGGGCGGCGCCGGCCGATTGGCCCATCAGCACGATCCGCGCCGGGTCGCCGCCATGCGCCGCGATGTTGGCGCGCACCCAGGCGATGGCGGCCGCGATATCCTGCACCACGGCCGGGTAGCTGTGCTGCGGTGCCAGGCGATAGGTGATGTTCACGCCGACCAGGCCCGAGCGCGCGGCCCATTGGCCGATATTGTCGTAGTAGAAGGCGCCGGGCCGCGTCTTGTCGCCGCCGACGAAGCCGCCGCCATGCACGAAGACCAGCACCGGCCGCGCGCCGGGCCCGGGCGAAAACACGTCCAGCCGATGGCGCGGATCGGGGCCATAGCGCTGGTCGCGCAGCGGTTCCACGGCGGGTGGCGGCTGCAGGGCGGCGAGCGCCTCCGCGGTGCGTGTGACACCCTCGGCACCCATGGTGGGGCCGATGGCGCGGATCGCGGCCTGGGTCTCGGGCGGCAGGGCGGTGATCTGGGCAAGCGCCGGCATCGCCAGAAGCAGGGCGGGCAGGATGAAACGCAGCATGTCCGGCGTCCTCAACTGGTCGCGAAACCCCGTCCCGGCTCGGAAGCCCGCCCCGGCACGGACGAAAGTAGCGCCTGAGTATAGGGGTGTTCGGGGGCGGCGAATACGCGGGCCACGGGGCCATGCTCCACCACCTCGCCCTCCTTCATCACGGCCACCAGGTCGCAGACCTGCATGGCGACGCGCAGGTCATGCGTAATGAGGATGATGGAGAGGCCGAGGCGCGCGCGGAGTTCCGCGAGCAACCGCAGCACCTGCGCCTGGACGGAGACATCGAGCGCCGAGACGGGCTCATCCGCCACCAGCACTTCCGGTTCGAGCGCCAGCGCGCGGGCGATGCCGATGCGCTGGCGCTGGCCGCCGGAGAATTCATGCGGGTAGCGCTCGGTGGCGGCGGGGTCGAGGCCGACGAGGCTGAACAATTCCCGCGCGCGGGCCATGGCCTGCTCGCGTGGCATGCCATGGATGATGGGGCCCTGCGCCACCAGTTCCCCCGCGCGGCGGCGCGGATTGAGCGAGCCATAGGGGTCCTGGAAGACCATCTGCATGCGCTTGGCGCTGGCCCGCAGTTCCGACTTGGAGAGCCGCGCGAAATCCGTGCCGCCGAGGCGGATCGCACCCTCTTCGGGCTTTACGAGCCGCATGATGCAGCGTGCGAGCGTGGACTTGCCCGAGCCGCTCTCCCCCACGATGCCGAGCGTGCCGCCCTTGGGCAGTGTCAGCGAGACATCGCGCACCGCGCGCGTCACCCGGCGCCGCCGCCCGAGGAAGCCGCCGCTGCGATAGGTCTTGCTCACATGCTCGATGCGCAGGATCGCCTCCTCCGCGATGGGGCGCGGCGGCGGGGCGGTGAGCGGCGGGACGGCAGCGATCAGGGCCTTGGTGTAGTCATGCGTGGGGCGTTCCAGCACGTCGCGCGCGGCACCCTGTTCCACCACCAGGCCATGCTGCATGACGGCGACGCGGTCCGCGATTTCCGCCACCACGCCAAAATCATGGGTGATGAAGAGCACCGCCGTGCCGAGGCGCTGCTGCAGGTCCCGGATCAGGGAGAGGATCTGCGCCTGCGTCGTCACATCCAGCGCGGTGGTCGGCTCATCGCAGATCAGCACGCGGGGCTTCAGCGCGAGCGCCATTGCGATCATCGCGCGCTGGCGCTGGCCGCCGGACAGCTCATGCGGATAGGCGCGCATGGCCTGGCGCGGGTCGGGGATGCGGACCTCCTCCAGGAGTTCCAGCACCTTCGCCTCGATCTCGTGCTTGGCGAGCTTCGTGTGGATGCGGAACATCTCGCCGATCTGGTCGCCGATGGGGCGCAGCGGGTTCAGCGCCGTCATCGGTTCCTGGAAAACCATGGCGATGCCGGCGCCGCGGATCTGGCGCATCTCGGCGTCATCGGCGCTGGCGAGGTCCCGCCCATCGAAGAGGATGCGGCCCGCCTCGATGGCCACACCGGGCGGGAGCAGGCGCATGATGGCGCTCGCCGTCATGGATTTGCCGGAGCCGGATTCCCCCACCACGCAGAGGATCTCGCCGGGATGAAGTTCGAGGTTCACATCGCGCAAGGCATGGGCGCGGTCAGCGCCGGGTGGCAGAGCGACCGTCAGGCCCTGGAGGGAGAGCACGGCGCTCATGTCGGACCTCCGCGGCCCTTGAGGCGCGGGTTCAGCGCGTCATTCAGCCCCTGCCCCACCAGCGAGACGGCCAGCACGGTGACGAGGATGGCAACCCCCGGAATGGCCGAGACATACCATTGCACGCGCAGCACATCGCGCCCGAGGCCGATCAGATTGCCCCAGGAGGCGACGTTCGGATCGGAGAGCCGCAGGAAGGCGAGTGCCGCCTCCAGCAGGATGGCGACGGCCATCACCACGCTCGCATAGACGATGACGGGCGGCAGGGCATTCGGCAGGATTTCGCGGAAGATGATCTGCCGGTCGCGCATGCCGAGCGTGTGGCAGGCTTCCACGAACTCCCGCGAACGCAGCGAGAGGAATTCGGCGCGCGTGAGGCGTGCGGGCGCGGGCCAGGAGACGGCGCCGACCGCCACCACGACGGTGGTCAGGTCCGAGCCGAAGATCGAGACGAAGAGGAGCAGCAGCAGGAAGTTGGGCAGGGTCTGGAAGGCTTCCGTCACGCGCATCAGCACGTCATCCACCCAGCCGCCGTAATAGCCGGCGATGGCGCCGATCACGATGCCGATGGAGACCGCGATGGAGGTGGCGACGAGGCCGATCAGCAGCGAGATGCGCGCGCCGTGGAAGATCTGTGCGGCAATGTCGCGGCCCGAATTGTCGGTGCCGAACCAGAAGCGCGGATTCTGCCCCGGCCATTGCAGCGGCCGGCCGGCGAGGCTCAGCGGGTCATTGGGGAAGAACCAATCCGCACTCACCGCCATGAAGATGATGACCAGCAGCAGGATGAGGCCGATCACCGCCGCCGGGGACCGCATATAATTGCGCAGGAAGCGTTTCATCGGCCCGCGATCCGTGGGTCGAGCCGTGCATAGACGAGGTCCACCAGGAAATTCACGAAGATCACCAGCAGCGCCGAGATGAAGACGATGCCGAGCAGCGTGTTCAGGTCGCGCTGGACCACCGCCTCATAGGCGAGCCGCCCGAGGCCGGGGAGCGAGAACACGCTCTCCACCACGACCGAGCCGCCCAGCATGGTGCCCGCCTGCAATCCGATCAGCGTCACCATGGGCAGCATGGCGTTGCGCAGCACGTGGCGCACCACGACGCGCGTCTCGTCCAGCCCCTTGGCGCGGGCCGTGCGGACGAAATCCAGCGTCAGCACCTCCAGCATCGAGGCGCGCATGATGCGCAGATAGATGGCGAGGAAGATGAGGCCGAGTGTCAGCGTCGGCAGCACGAAGTGGCGCGCGATGTCGAGCGCGCGGGCCAGCCCCGTGAGCCCCATGCCCACGCTTTCATAACCGCCGGCCGGCAGCCATTGGAGGTGAACGGCGAAGAGCACGATGGCCATCAGCCCGAACCAGAAGGAGGGGGTGGCGTAGAAGAGCAGGCCGATCGTGGAGATGATCGTGTCCGGCCAGCGGTTCACCCGCCGCGCGGCGATGACGCCGAACAGCAGGCCCAGGAAGAAGGCGAAGGACAGGGACGACGTCATCAGCAGCAGCGTCGCCGGCAGGCGCTCGAAGATGACCGTCGCCACCGGCTTGCCGTAGATGGTCGAGAAGCCGAGGTCGAAACGCACCAGGCGCCAGAGATACTGCGCGAGCTGTGCGGCCACCGACTGGTCGAGGCCGAGGGCGGCGCGCATCGCCGCTGCGTCGCCACCACCGCCCATCTGGGCGATGAGCGCATCCACCGCGTCGCCCGGCGCCAGCTGCAGCAGCAGGAAGACGCCGACGAGGATGATGAGCAGGGAAGGCAGCGAGGCGGCAAGACGCCGCCCCGCGAGAGACAGGATGCGCAAGCCTAGCTGGCCAGCCAGAGATCATGCCAGGAGGAGGAACCCCAGCGCGGCGTGTTGGAGTGGTTGCGCAGGCGCCGGTTGATGCAGGAGAGGAAGATCTGCTCCATCGGCATCCAGAGCATCAGCTCGCCATTGGCGCGGCGCACGAAATCGGCGTAGCGCGCGCGGCGGCGGGCGGGGTCGAGTTCCGTCGCCGCACCATCAATGATGGTGTCGAGCTCGGCATCCGTGACACCCCATTGGTTCGTCCACGGTGCCCCACGCGGCGAACCGGAGCGATACCAGACGGTGGTCGAGACGGCCGGGTCATTGCGGTACTGATGCCAGCCGGTCGCGAGGTCGAAATTCCAGTCATTATAGACCGTGCGCAGGAAGCCAGCCGCGTCGAGGCGGACGATCTCGATGCGGATGCCCACTTCCTGCAGGCTCTGCTGGATGAAGGTGGTGAAGAGGGCGATATCCTCGCCCCAGGGGGCGGGGTTCAGGCGCAGCGTGAAGCGCACGCCGCCCGCGCCGCGCCGGTGCCCGGCCTCGTCCAGCAGGCGGTTCGCCGCCGCACGGTCGAAGCCGTATTGCGGCATGCCGGCGGTATAGAAATCCGTGGATGTCGAGGGGATCGGGCCCGTGCCGAGCTTGGCATAGGTCGGGCTCAGGAAATTCTCGATGAAGAAGGGGATGTTCATCGCATGCGCGATGGCGCGGCGCACGCGGATATCCGCCAGGATCGGGTTGCGGAAGTTGAATTCCAGCGTGTTGGTGCGCGCATTGCCCTCATTGCCGCGCGTCGTCACCTCGAAGCGCGGATCGCGCCCCAGGCGCGCGAGGTCGGCCAAGGCGAGCGAGGAGAAGGGGCTGTAGAGCACCTGCCCCGCCTCCATCTGCGCCGCCGCCGCCGAGCGGTCGGTGATGACGCGCCAGACGATGCGATCGAGATAGGGCTGGTTCGGGCGCCAGTAGTTCGGGTTGCGCTCGGCGATGATGAATTGCCCGCGCTCATACTGCACGAAGCGGAAGGGGCCGGTGCCCATGGGCGCGGTATTGGCCGGATTCTGCCGGATATCCGTGCCCTCATAGATATGCTTGGCCGAGATGTAGCCGAGGTCCGGCAGGGCGCGCAGCAGCAGGTTCAGCGGCATGGGCTGCGAATATTTGAACACGGCCGTATGCGCGTCCGGCGTCTCGACCGCCTCGAGGAAGAGCTGCAACGCCGTGCCGTAGTTCAGGATCTTCTTCCACATCTCCATGGCGGTGAACTGCACATCCGCCGAGGTGAAGGGCCGCCCATCATGCCAGGTCACACCCTGGCGCAGGCGGAAGGTGATGGTCTTGCCATCCGGCGTGGATTCCCAGGCGGTGGCGAGGCAGGGCGCCGGCTGGCCCTGCGCATCCAGGTCCACCAGCGGCTCCTGGATCTTGCCGCCGACGATATAGACGCCGGTGGAGGCCTGGAGGCTCGGGTTCAGGATGCGCTGCTCGGTGGCGAAATGCACCGTCATGGTGCCGCCCCGGCGCGGCGTTTCCTGCGCGAGGGCAAGCTCGGGCGCGTTCACGCTGGCGGCGATGGCGGCCGAGGTGAGCATCGCGGCGCGGCGGGAGAAATCCATGCGCTTCATCCTCATTTGGGTGCGCCGCAGCATGGGCGTGCGGCGGGGGCTGCGTCAATCATCCGAGGGAGAGGAGAAAAAGGCCTCCGGCGGCTGGGGCCGAGAGGCCCCAGACCCCAAGACTAGATCGCCAGGAAGCGCAGCAGGACGCCCGTCGCGCGGCCGGCCGGGACCGCCACGGCGCCATCCGCCGAAACGCCCAAGGCCCGCGCCGCGCCAGGATAGTCGCGCGTGCCCAGCACCAACGCGGCCGCTCCCTCCTCCGGCAATCCCTCCAGCGAAATCCCGGGATGGCGGGCGGCCAGGATGGCGCGGTCCAGGAAGACCAGGTCCGCGCGATCCCCGCCCGTGGGCACCACCCAGGCGCCATCGGCATCCTGCCGGGGCGACTGGACGATCAGCGCCGCCATCTCGGCCGCCGCCGCGCGCGGGTCACCTGTCAGCATCTCCAGGCGCAGGATGCGGGCCGCACCATTGGCGTGGCTCTGCAGGGACGGCACCCAGACATTCTCGCGCGTCAGGTGCTGGCAGGCGAAGATCCGCAGCCCGCCGGGCCGCAGGCCGACGGGCCAGCGCATCACGTTGAAGCGCGCCTCGGCGATGGTGCCATCCGGCAGTTCCACAGGGCGGCCGAAGGCGATGGGGCCGATGGCGGCGATGCCCTTGGCCTGGAGCTCGGCCACTCCGGCCGCCGCGTCCAGCGCCGTGAAAGCCGCGCGCTCGATGCCCTCCTGCTCCGCCAGCCATTCGCGCATCGCGGCGTTGTGCTCGGTGGGCGTGAGCACGCCCAAGAGCTCCATATAGTCCTCGCCGAACATGATCGTGTAGTTGGCCGAGCCCATATGCGGGCTATGCGTGCCGCGCGGCGAGACGGTGAAGCCGAGCGCCCGCCAGGCGGCGGCGGCCTTGTCCAGATCGCGCACCGAGACGACGACGTGATCCAGACCGATGACATGCTGCAAGGCCATGGGAACCTCCTCTGATGCGAGGAGCTTACCCATATCCGCGCTTCTGCGATAACAGGCCCCATGCCGATCAGCCCCGCCTTCCGCCCCGCCCGCATCCATGCCGCGCTGGGTGGCGAATTCTTCGACGTGGTGGAGCCCGCGCGGTTCCCCCGCCACATCCTGCGCCACCGGGACCAGCGCCAGGCGGCGCGCCTCGGCCTGGATGGGCTGACCGATGACGAATGGACCCTGCATTTCGGCCGCTTCGAGCCCCTGCCCGGCAGCTTCGAGCAGCCGCTCGCGCTGCGCTATCACGGCCATCAGTTCCGCCACTACAACCCCGATCTGGGCGATGGGCGCGGCTTCCTCTTCGCGCAGATGCATGACCTGGAAGATGACCGCCTGCTGGATTTCGGCACCAAGGGCAGCGGGCAGACGCCCTGGTCCCGCACCGCCGATGGGCGGCTCACGCTCAAGGGCGGCGTGCGCGAGGTGCTGGCGACCTCACTGCTGGAGGCACTCGGCGTCAACACCTCCAAGAGCTTCTCGCTGATCGAGACGGGCGAGGCGCTGCAGCGCCATGACGAACCCTCGCCCACGCGCGCCTCGGTGCTGGTGCGGCTCAGCCATTCGCATATCCGCATCGGCACCTTCCAGCGTTTCGCCTATCTCGGCGACGAGGCCTCGATCCTCGCTTTGCTGAATCACGCCGTGCAGCACTATCTGCCCGAGGGAGCGGCGCGCGAGACGCCCGAGCGCGCGGCGCGCTTCTTCGCGGAAGTCTGCCGCCGTGTCGCGCGGATGGGCGCGCAATGGATGGCCGCCGGCTTCGTGCATGGCGTGCTGAACACGGACAACATCAACATCACGGGCGAGAGCTTCGACTACGGCCCCTGGCGCTTCCTGCCGACCTACGATCCGAAATTCACCGCCGCCTATTTCGACTATGGCGGCCTCTACGCCTTCGGCCGCCAACCGGAGACGCTCCTGTGGAATCTCGCGCGCCTTGGCGGCTGCCTTCTGCCGCTGGCAGGCGAGACGGACCTCAAGGCGCGGCTCGAGGAATCGCTGCATGGATTCGGGGCGCTGGTGCAGGCGGAATTCGCCCGCTGCGTGCTGTGGCGCCTCGGCCTCAAGCCCATCGAGCCGGAGCGTGACGCGACGCTCTCCGGCCTCTTCTTCACCGCGCTGCTGGAGAGCGAGGCCCCCTTCGAGCGGGCCTTCTTCGACTGGCGTGGCGGGCGGAGCCGCGACTATCCGCATGCCGCCTGGGGGCCGGTGCGCGCCGCACTTGCCAGCTATGAACGCGCGGCACCCGACCACCCCTATTTCGAGGGCGAAGGCCCGGCCACGCTGCTGATCGAGCAGGTGGAGGCGCTCTGGGAGCCGATCGCCGAGCGCGACGACTGGAGCCTCTTCCACGCCAAGCTCGCCGAGATCGAGCGCGCGCGCCTCGCCCATCTCGGCTGAGGGGCGGCCGCGCCCCTCTCAGATGATCAGGAAGTCGCCGGCCGTCAGCGCGGGGCGCGTGTCGAGCTGGGCGAAGGCGAGGGTGTCGTGGTCCGTCCCTGCCCCGTCCTCGTCCCAGCGCAGGATGCCCGTCGCCGCCTCGTAGAGGATGCGCGGCCCGCGGCCGCTGGGCAGGGTGCCGGCCTCGAACAGCGCGCCGGCCAGCGCGCCAGGCAGGAACCCGAAGACCCGGTGGTCCAGCACGATGCTGTCGGTGCCCGGCAGGAAATCCTTGATCCGGTCAGGCGCATTCGAACCGTAGATCAAGGCGCCGAAGAGGAACCAATCGGCATCGGCGCCGCCCACCAGCGTGTCCGCGTCATCGCCGGGGCCGCCCATCAATGTATCCTCACCTGCGCCACCGAGCAGCACATCCGATCCGTATCCGCCACTCAGCACGTCATCGCCGTCAGCCCCCGTCAGCCGATTGGCGCCGTCATTGCCTGTGATCACGTTGTCCAGCGCATTGCCGGTGCCGCGGATGGAGGCAGACCCCAACAGCTTCAGGTTTTCGAGGTTCGCCCCCAGGGTGTAGGTGATCAGGGAGAGGACGAGGTCGATGCCACCATCATCCGGGTTGGGTGGCTCACCTGACGCATCACGCCCAGGGATGTCGGCCAGGGTCTCGATCACCACATCGGCTGTGCTGTCCACACGGTAGATATCGTCGCCCGCGCCGCCCTCCATCGTGTCGTAGCCCGTTCCGCCGTCCAGAACATCGTCCCCCAGGCCGCCCTGCAGCGTGTCGTTGCCGGCCATGCCCTCCAGGGTGTTGTCGCCGGAATTGCCCGTCAGGACATTGGCCACGGCATTGCCGGAGCCGGTGACCGACTGGGTGCCGGTCAGGACGAGATTCTCGAGATTGGCGCCGAGCGTATGGTCCAGGCTGCTCCAGACGGTGTCGGTCCCGCTGCGGGCGGCCTCGACGATGGCATCCGAGAGGTCATCCACGACATAAAGGTCGTCGCCGGTGCCGCCGACCATGGAATCCGCGCCCTCGCCGCCCGTGAGCGTGTCATCGCCGGCGCCGCCGATCAGCGTGTCATTGCCCATCATGCCGCTCAGCGCGTTATTGCCGGTCGTGCCGATGATGAGGTTGGCGAGTGCATTGCCCGTGCCGTCCATGGGCACCGGCTCGAAGGCGGAGAGGACGAGGTTCTCCAGATGCGCGCCCAGGGTGTAGCTGAACAGCGCGCGCACCGTGTCGAGGCCGCCCCCGGCGAACTCGACCACCACGTCCTCCTCGGTGTCCACGACATAGCGGTCATCGCCCGTGCCGCCGACCAGCAGATCGGCGCCCCAGCCACCATCCAGCGTGTCCGCGCCATCGCCGCCATAGAGGGAGTCGGTACCACCAAGGCCGAGCAGCAGATTCTTGCCGGTATTGCCGAGGATGGCGTTGTCCCCCTCATTGCCCGTGCCGCTCAGCTCACCGGCGCCGATCAGCTCCAGCCGCTCGAAATGCGCGCCGAGCACCATGCTCACGCTGGCGCGGATGACGTCATGGCCCTCTCCATCCAGCTCGACCAGAACGTCACCCGCATCGCGGACCAGATAGAGATCGTCGCCGGCACCGCCCAAGACGACGTCAGCACCCGTGCCGCCCTCCAGCGTGTCGTCGCCACCGGCGCCCTCCAGCGTGTCGTCGCCCTGGTTGCCGACCAAGCGGTTGTCCTGCTCATCGCCGGTGAGGCTGTCATCGCCTTGGCTGCCCAGCACCGCCTCGATCCCGGTCAGCGTGTCGCCCGCCGCGCCCGTGCCCGAGGCTGAGCCGGAGGCCAGGTCGATCGTCACATCGAGGGCCAGCTCGGAGTAGTCGGCCGTGTCGAAGCCCGCGCCGCCATCGAGCCAATCCGCCCCGCCGCGGCCGCGCAGCAGGTCATCCCCGCCCTCACCCTGGAGCCTGTTGTCGCCGAAGCCGCCAATCAGCGTATCGGCGTGCGAGGAGCCGATGGCATTCTCGACGGCGATGAGCTTGTCACCCTGCGCATCGCCGCCGGCACCGGTGCCCGATGAGAGGTTGATGGAGACGGCCGCGGCAGAGCCGGCATAGGACGCCGTGTCCGTGCCGAGTTCACCGCGCATCAGGTCGGCGCCGGCGCCCCCCTTCAGCAGGTCATTGCCGCTGCCGCCCCAGAGGCTGTCATCGCCGGCGCCGCCATCCAGGAAGTCCGCACCGTCGTCACCCGCCAGGTAGTCATGGCCATCGCGGCCGAAGAGCAGGTCATTGCCGAGACCGCCGGCCAGGTCATTGGTGCCGGAATCGCCTTGCATCGTGTCGTCGCCATTGCTGCCGGCGAAGCGCTCGAAATCCAGCACGGGCGTGGGCAGCGCCTGGCCCGCCTCGTCGATGCGGCGATAGGGATTGAAAGGGCCGGGCAGACCGGAGACAGCGGCAAGGTTCGTCAGGTCGAGACCGATCCCCGACTGGCCGGGGGTGACGGCCAGACCGGCGAAGGACAGCGTGTCCCAACCCGCGCCGCCTGAGAGAAAATCGGCCTGCGTCCCGAAGCCGACCACGACTACATCGTGATCCGTGCCGCCAAAGAGGCTGTCGCCGGAGCCGGAACCGACCACCGTGTCATTGCCGGAGCCGCCCAGCAGGAGATCCGCATTCGTCCCGCCATCGAGCGAATCCCGGCCGGCATCGCCGCGCAACTCGTCCTTGTCGGCGCCGCCCAGCAGCGTGTCGTCGCCATCCCCGCCGGAGAGCCTGTCTGCGCCGGTCTCGCCCTCCAGCCGATCGTGGCCGAGGCCGCCATAGATGGTGTCGGCGCCCACGCCGCCCTTGATGCTGTCATTGCCGGCGCCGCCGTCCAGGAAGTTCGCATCGGTGCTGCCCGTGATGGTGTCATCGCCAGCCCCGGTGGTGATCGTCTTGATCTTGCCCAGGATCGCCAGGTTGTTGATCAGGCCGCCGACCGACTGGAACATCTCGTTCAGGTTGATCGTCGCCGCTTCGACGTAGGGGCGGACATCGAGCCAGTTGTCGCCATCGTAGTCGTAGATGGTGCCGACGATCTTGTCGGCCGCGCCGCTGATGTAGAGCGCCCCGCCGATCCCTCCGGCGCCGTAGACCGTGTTGCCCGCCCAACTCGTCCAGCCGATGGGGGGCAGGTAGAGCTGGTTGAGTGCGAGGATGTCAGCCGGCATGGGGGTGGAAGGCCAGACACCGAAGAAGTCGCTGCCGCCGAAGGTCTCGCTGAAATAGCTCATGATGGTCAGCGAGCGATTATCCTCCCGGAAATCGGCGCTGTTCCAGAAGCTCGGCTCCTCGTCGTCGGAGGCATCGTAATTGCCCGGATGCTGCAGGCCGAGGACATGGCCCAGCTCGTGCAGGAACGTGCGCATCCCGCGGCCGCCATAGTCGAGCCCGGCGCCGCTGAACGCGGGATTGCTGAGGTTGAACCAGGCATTTCCCTCGTAGAAGGTCGTGCTGCCGCTGCCGACACTGGCAAAGGCGAAGGCGGAACCGCTGCCGAAACCACCCACGAAGAGCTCTATGCCGCTCTCACCGCCATTCAGGTATCCGGGTGAATCCTCGTTCTCCATCTGGACGAAATCGACGAAGGCGAACTGCTCCCAGATGGCGATGGCGTTGTTGAAGCTCGCGATCTGTTCCGCGTTGAAGACGACGAAGTCATCCGCCGTGTTGGCGTTCGAGTGGTTGAAGAATTCCGTGGTCTCGTTGAGGAACCCGTAGCGGATCACCAGGCGCTCATCGAAATCCCGGTCATCGGTGAAGCCCGTGCCGTCGGTCATGGCGTCGATCAGGCCCTGGATACCGACGGAGGGCTTGAGTGCGGCGAGAGCGAGGTTCACCGCCCGGGTGGCTTCTGTCTCGCTGGCAGTTTCCGAGACGGGGTGGACGGTCATGGCAGGCTCCTCGCTGGGCCATCAGGCGCGGAGTCCCGCCGACCGATGCACCGCGAGGGTATGGATTTCCATATTTTGGCTCAAGCGAGCGGCCTGACCCGGTTTGTCGCGTGTGTCGCGCGGCTCCTCGCGCCCGTGCTACTCCGGCGTGGCGCCCGAGATCCGCACCATCTCGGCCCAGCGCGGCGTCTCGCGCTGGAGGCGCTCGGCCACCTGCTCGGGCGTCGTGCCGGTCAGCCGCGTGCCGATGGCGATGGCGCGCTGCTGCAAGGCGGGGTCGGCGAAGGCCGTGCGGATTTCCTGGCTCAGGCGGTCCACCACGGCGCGTGGCGTGCCCGCCGGCGCGGCCCAGAGGTGCCAGGGGCTCACGTTGAAATTGTCGAGCCCCGCCTCGGCCATGGTCGGCACGTTGGGCAGCGTGGGCCAGCGCTCGGGCATGGTGACGGCGAGTGCGCGGATGCGTCCCTCGGCGATCACGGGCGTGTAGCTGGCGAGGTTGTCCACCGCCACCTGGATGTCGCCCGAGAGCATGGCGGGGATGGTCTGCGCGGCCCCCCGGAAGGAGACATGCGTGCCCTGGATGCCGCCCCGGTTGAGCAGATAGGCGCCGGAGAGATGGATGGTGGTGCCGACGCCAGAGGAGCCGTAGCTGACGCCACCCGGCCGCTCCCGCGCCCAGGCCAGGAATTCCGCAAGCGTGCGCGCAGGCACGTGCTGCGCCGGGACCACCGCCACATTGGGCAGGTCCCACATGGCGCTGATCCATTGGAAATCCTTCGCGGGATCGAAGGGCAGGCGCGTGAACAGCATCGGGTTGATCACGATGTTGTGCATGCTGACCGTGCCGATGGTGTAGCCATCGGGCGTGGCGCGGGCCAGCGCCTCGGTGCCGATATTGCCGGAGGCGCCGCTGCGGGTCTCCACCACGAAGCTCTGGCCCAGGCGCTGCGTCATCACCTCGCAGGCGAGGCGCGTCATCACATCGAGCGAGCCGCCGGGCGGGAAGGCGACGATGACGCGGACGGGGCGGTTGGGCCAGGCGCCCTGCCCCACCCCCTGGCCCAGGGCAGGCGTGGCCAGAAGCGTGCTGGCGGCCAGCAGGCCGCGGCGCTGGATCATCGTCTCTCTCCCGTGTGTTTTCCGGGAGGCTAGCAGGCGGCGCGCGCCGCCTGCAGCAGAAATCACTGCGGCTGGATGCCGGCGGCGCGGATCACCGTCGCCCAGCGTTCCACCTCGCTGCGGACGAGCGCCTGCAGGGCTTCGGGGCTGCGCTGGTCGGGCCGCGCGGGGATGGAGCCCAGCTCCTCGATGCGGCGGATGATGGCCGGGTCCTCCAGCGCCACGCGCAGCGCCTGGTTCAGGCGGGCCACGACGGGCGCGGGCGTGCCGCGCGGCGCGAAGATCGCGTTCCACCCCTGGAAGACATATTCCGGCACGCCTGCCTCGCTGGCGGAGGGCACGTTCGGCGCATTGGGGTTGCGCGCGGTGGCGGCGACCGCCAGCCCGCGCATGGTGCCGGAGGCGATCTGCGGCACGGCGGCCGGCGCCAGCAGGCAGGCGCTGTCCACCTGCTGCGCCACCACGTCGTTCAGCGCCGGGCCTTCGCCGCGATAGGGCACCTCGTTCATCCGCACGCCCGTCACGTGGGAGAAGAGCGCGCAGCCCAGGTGGTTGGTGCTGCCGACGCCGGCATTGGCGTTGGAGACGCGGCCCGGATTCTCCCGCGCCAGGGCCAGGAATTCCTGCATGGTGCGCACGGGCAGGCCATTGCGCACCACGAAGAACATGGGCGTGCCGGCGATCAGGCCGATCGGCTGCAGCTCGCGCGGGTCATAGCCCGGGTTGCGGTAGATGGAGGCCGAGGCCGAATGGCTGCCGAGGCTGCCGACGGTGAGCGTATAGCCATCGGGCGCGGCATTGGCGCCGCGCGTGCCGCCGATGGTGCCGCCGGCGCCCGTCACATTCTCGACCACCACCGACTGCCCCAGCGTGCGGGACATGCTCTGCGCCACGATACGGGCCAGCACGTCGGTGGCGCCGCCGGGGGCGAAGACGACGATCATGGTGATCTGGCGGGTGGGGAATTCCTGCGCGACGGCAGGAAGGCTCAGAAACGCCGCCACACAGGCGGCGAGGACGCGCTTCATCATCCGGTCTTCTCCCACTGCGCGGGCATCTTTGGCCCGCTTTTCCTGGACGTTCTCAGCATAGTGCGGGGCGGCGCGGCTGGCGTCCACCCGTTTCGCATATCGAAACTCTTTTCGTTATGCGTGGTCAAGCGTATCGTATGGCTATTGCGTTCCTCCCAGCGAAAGACCGCCATGACCAACAGCGCCCGGGACCCCTATCACCTCGCCTCGCTTCACCGGGGCCTGGAGGTGATCGGCTGCTTCTCGCGCCGCCCCTCCTGGAGCCTCGCCGAACTCGCCGCGGAGCTCGGCCAGAACAAGGCGACGCTGTTCCGCGTGCTGCACACGCTGGAGGCGGCCGGCTTCCTGGCGAAGGATGCGAATGGCCGCCACGTGCCGGGCCTCGCGCTCCATGCGCTGGGCAATGCCGCCGTGAGGCAGGAGCAGCTGCGCTGGCAATCCCTGCCCCCCATCCAGGCGCTCGCCGAGGAGACGGGCGAGACCGTGCATGTCGGCATCCTGCATGAGGGCGAGGTCGTCACCGTGCAGGTGGTGGAGGGCACGCATGCCGTGCGGATGCATTCGCGCGTGGGCAAGCGCAGCCCCGCCCATGCCAGCGCGCTGGGCAAGCTGCTCATGGCCTACCTGCCCGATGCCGAGGTGGAGGCGATCATCGCCCGCCATGGCCTGCCCGCCTTCACGCCGGCCACCATCACGACGCCCGAGGCGCTGCGCGAGGCGCTGCACGCGATCCGCCAGCAAGGCTGGTCACCCGATGCGGAGGAGATCGAGCCCGGGCTGCGCTGCCTCGCCGCCCCCATCACCGACCAGAGCGGCCGGCCCAGCGCCGCACTCGGCATCTCGGCGCCGGCGAGCCGCATGGATGAGGCGCGGCGCGCCGCACTCCTGCCGCGCGTGAAGGCCGCAGCCCTTCAGGTCTCGCGCATGCTGGGCAGCCCCTCGGCCGCCGCCGCCTGACTCCAACGACAAGAACACATCCGGGAGAGAGACCATCATGGACAGCCAAAGCCGCGCCACGCTGATGAACGGCGCCGACATCATCGTCGACCACCTGACGAAGCAGGGCGTGCCCTATCTGTTCGGCCTCTGCGGCCATGGCATCACGGGCTTCATGGATGCAGCCTTCAAGGCGCAGAACCGCATCAAGACCATCTCCACCCATCACGAGCAGACGGCCGGCCACATGGCCGACGCCTATTACAAGGTGAAGGGCGAGCCGGTGGCGACCTTCACCTCCTGCGGCCCGGGCTCGGCCAATCTCGTGGTGGCGCTGGCCGCCGCCATGATGGACAGCAGCGCCTTCCTCGCCATCACCGGCAATGTGCCGACGGGCCAGTTCAACCGCGGCCCCTTCCAGGAGACGGGCCGCCATTTCCAGGGCGATTTCCCGAGCGTGATCCGCCCCTATGTGAAGCGCAGCTACCAGCCGATGCGGGCCGACATGGTGCAGCTGGCGGTCACCCAGGCCTGGGACCAGCTCACCGCCGGACGGCCCGGGCCGGTGAACCTGGACGTGCCGCTGAATGTGTTTGTGGAGGAGGCCTCGGTCGTTCCCTCCTCCACCGTGAAGGCGGTGATCAATGGCGCGCCGGGCAACCCCAAGGCGCTCTCGGCCGCGCTCGATCTGCTGCTCAAGGCCTCGCAGCCCGTCATCATCGCGGGCCAGGGCGTGATCCTGGGCAAGGCCTGCGATGCTCTGCTGGCCTTTGCCGAGCGCACGGGCATTCCCGTCGTCACCAGCCCGAACGGCAAGGGCGCCATCCCCGACCGGCATCGCCTCGCCTTCGGCGCGATCGGCCGCAATGGCAGCTATGCGGCCAATGATGCGACGCGCAATGCGGATGTGATCCTCGCCATCGGCTTCTCCTTCGATGACCGCGCGACGAGTGCCTGGCTGGATGGCTATACGCTCAGCATCCCGCCCTCCAAGCTGATCCAGATCGACATCGACCCCACCGAGATCGGCCGCAACTACCCGACGGAATACGGCATCCTGGGCGATGCCAAGGCGAGCCTGGAACTCATGCTGGACATGGCCGAGGCGCGCACGGGTGGCCCGCGCGAAGGCGGCGCCTGGTTCGACCGGCTCGCGCGCGGGCGCGAGGTGTGGCGCGAATACCAGTCGGGCCTCGCGCTCTCGGACCAGATGCCGCTCCGGCCCGAGCGGCTGATGGCGGCGCTGTCGCGCGCGGTGCCGGAGGATGCGGTGGTGGCGTCCGATGTCGGCGTGCACCACAACTGGATCATCCAGCTGATGGACACGCTGCGCCCGCGCCATCTGATCCACAGCTGGGGCTTCGCGGCCATGGGGTTCGCGACCTCCGGCATCCTCGGCGCCAAGCTCGCGGCACCCGATCGGCCCTGCGTCGCCGTGGTCGGCGATGGCTCCTTCCTGATGACGCCGCATGCGCTGGCGACGGCGGTGGAATACGGGATCCCCGTGGTCTGGGTGGTGTGGAACAATTCGGGCTTCTGCTCGATCCGCGACATCCAGCACGGCATGTTCGGCGGGCGCGAACTCGCCACCGCCTTCGAGATCCAGCGCACGGGCGAGAGCTACAGCCCCGATTTCGCGATGATGGCGAAGAGCATGGGCGTCGCCTCGCATCGCGTCACACACGCGGGCGAGCTGGAGGACGCCATCGCCATGGCGGTGAAGGCGAATGTGCCCTACCTGCTGGAAGTGCCGGTGGACCGCGAGATCCGGCCGATCGGCACCGGCAGCTGGGACCTGCCGCCGCTGCCCAATCCGGAGCCGAACTTCCTGAAGGCGCTGGCGGCGCGGGGGATCACCTTCTGAGGTCAGCGCCCCGCGCGCCAGCCTGCCTTCCGCGTCATCGCCCGCACCACGCCGATCTGCACGATCTTCACGCTCGCCGTGATGCCGAGGATCACGCAGGCCATGGCGGCGGCGGCGGCGATCTGCCCCGCCTCATCCATCTGCACCACGGCGACGGAAGCCGGCTTGCTGCCCGGCCCATAGAGGAAGACCACGGCCGAGACGGTCGTCATCGCATTCACGAAGAGATAGACGGCGATCTCGAGGATCGCGGGCAGGCTGATCGGCACGACGACGCGCGCGAAGGTGATGCGCCGCGGCACGCGCAGGCTCGCCCCCACCGCCTCGAATTCCGGATCGAGCTGGCGGATGGCAGTGACGGCCGTCAGATGCGCCACCGTGTAGAAATGGATCACGCAGTTCAGCACCAGGATGGCGAGCGTGCCGTAGAGGAAGCCCAGCGGATTGGCCGGGTGGTTGAAGAAGAGGATATAGGCGAGGCCCAGCACGAGCCCGGGCACGGCCAGCGGCGCGATGGCGGCGACGCGCAGGAAGCCCGGGGCCACGCCGCCCTGGCCGCTCCGCTCCAGCAGATAGGCCGTCAGGAACACCACCGGCGTGCCGAAGAGCGCGGCCAGCCCCGCCATGGACAGCGAGGTGGCGAGCGAGCCCCAGCCCTCGGCGTCGAAATTCGCGAAGGAATAATTCGCGAGCGTGAGGCTCATATTGTAGGGCCAGAAGCGGATCAGCGAGCCCCAGAGGGCCATGGCCACGATGCCGAGCAGCACCAGCGCCACGGCCGCACAGATCAGGAACAGGGGCAGGTCCCGCGCGAGGCGCGGCTTGGGCACATAGAGCACCGCCCTGCCCGAGAAGGCGCCCGCCTGGCGCCGTTGCGCCCAGCGCTCGGCGAAGAAGGAGAAAAGCGCCGGCAGCAGCAGCACCAGCGCCACCACGGCGCCCATGGAGAAGTTCTGCTGGCCGATCACCTGCTTGTAGACATCCGTCGCCAGCACCGGGAATTGCCCGCCGATCACCTTGGGGATGCCGAAATCCGTCATCACCAGGGTGAAGACGACAACGGTGGCCGAGACCAGGCCATAGCGCGCGGCGGGCAGCGTGACGTCGCGGAAGATGCGCAGCCGGCCCGCCTTCAGCGTCTCCGCCGCCTCGAACAGGCGCGCATCGGCCATGCCGAGCGCGACCGAGAGGATGATCGCCGCATGCGGGAAGGTGTGGATCACCTGCGCCATGACGATGCCGACCGGGCCGTAGACGGTGAAGCCGTCCGGCATCAGGAAGCGCAGGAGCCCCTGATTGCCCAGCAGATAGATCAGCGACAGCGCGGGCAGCAGCGAGGGAGCGAGGATCGGCACCAGCATGATCGCGCGGAAGACCGGCCGACCCGGCATGCGCGAGCGCGTCAGCCCATAGGCAAAGAGGAACGCCACAGGGACCACGATCACGGTCGTCAGCGCGGCCGTCCAGGCGCTGTTCCAGGCGGAGACCAGCAGCGCGGGTGTCGCCGCATAGGCCGCGAAATGGCGCAGGCCGACGAATTCGTCATCGGCGCTGAGGAAGGCGCGGACGAGGAGCATCGCCAGCGGGAGGGCGAGGCCGATCGCCAGCAGCAGCGCGGCAAGCCAGAGGCAGAGGCGCAGAAGCGCCGCCTCGCTCAGCCCACGCGAAGCCTCAGCCATGCGCGGCGAAGACCATCAGCTTGTCGGGCGGCAGGGTCAGCGGGATCTCGGCGCCGAGGCTCAGCCCCTGCATCTCGCGCGGCGCGATCTCGGCCTGCCAGGTCAGGCCCGCCCCTTGCAGCTCAAGCCGGCAGACCGGGCCGAGATATTCGCTGCCGGTGAGCCGGCCCATCAGCGCGCCATCGCCGCCCAACGCCACATCCTCGGGCCGGATGAAGACGCGCACCGGGCTGCCACCGGCATGCTGCGCGGCCGCGGTCGCGCGCAGATGCGTGCCGTCGGGCAGGCTCAGGCCGTCGCCTTCCACCACCGCCGCGAAGCTGGTGCTGCGACCGACGAAGCCCGCGACGAAAGGATTGGCCGGGTGGGCATAGACCTCCTCCGGCGTGCCGAGCTGCATGATGCGCCCGCCATCCATCACCGCCACGCGATCGGCCAGGCTCAACGCCTCCTCCTGGTCATGCGTGACCATGATGGTGGTGACACCGAGGCGCCGCTGCAGGGCGCGCAGCTCCTGCCGCAGATGCAGCCGCACGATGGCATCGAGCGCCGAAAGCGGCTCATCCAGCAGCAGCAGGCCGGGCTCGTTGGCCAGTGCGCGGGCCAGCGCCACGCGCTGCTGCTGCCCGCCCGAGATCTGCGCGGGGAAGCGCCCGGCCTGGGCAGTGAGGCCCACCAGCGCCAGCAATTCCGCGACCCGCGCCTCGGCCCGCGCGCGTGGCCAGGCGGGGCCGCGCAGCCCATAGCCGACATTGGCGGCGACGGTCATGTTCGGGAACAGCGCGTAGGATTGGAAGACGATGCCGAAATCCCGCGCGGCCGGCGGCAGGCGCGTCACCTCGCGCCCCGCCTGGAAGATGCGGCCGCGGCTCGGTGCCTCCAGCCCGGCGATCATGCGGAGCAGCGTCGTCTTGCCGCAGCCCGACGGGCCCAGCAGGCAGAGGAACTCGCCCTCCGCCACGGCGAGATCCACCTCCCGCACGGCGGTGAAGCGGCCGAAATCCCGGCCGAGCCCTTCCATGTGCAGGAAGGGCTCCGTCACTTGCAGCATGCGGTGTCAGTTCCGCGGCGCGGACTTGTTGTCGAAGCGGCGGTTCCATTCGGCGAGGATGCGCTCGCGCGCCGCCCCCATCTCGCGGAAGTTCACATTCACCAGGCGCTGCTCGAAATCGGCCGGATAGCCCTGGACGGAAGCGGCCACGCCCGGCAGCGCCAGCAGCGCGTAGAAACGGCCATAGACGGCCATCGCCTCGCGGCTCACCGCGAAATCGGCCAGGCGCTGCGCGGCGGCGAGGTTGCGCGTGCCGCGCATGATGGCCGTCGCTTCCAGGTCGAAGCCCACGCCGTCGGTCGGCACGATGATCTCGATGGGGGCACCCTGGTTGCGCAGCGTGACGGCCCGCATGTCGAGCGAGATGCCCATGCCGTATTCGCCGCGTGCGGCGTTGTTGCAGGGGGCCGAGCCGGAATGGGTATAGACCTGGATGTTCTCGTGCAGGCTGTTCATGAATTGCCAGGCACGCTCCTCGCCCATGCTGTTGATCCAGCCCGCGATGGTGAGGAAGCCCGTGCCGGAGGAGGAGGGGTTGGGCATGGCGATCTGCCCGCGCAGCGCGGGGTTCAGCAGGTCGCTCCAGGTGGTGGGGCGCGGCAGGTTGCGTTGCCGGGCGATCGCCGTGTTGTAGCAGATGGTGGAGACGAAGGCGTCCATCCCCGTCCAGGTCATCGGGCTGCGGTCGCTGCGCATATTGGGGCGCAGCGCCTCGGCCCCGCGCGGCGTATAGGGCTCGAGCATGTCGAGCGCTTCCATCTGGAGCAGCGAGAAGGCGGAGAGGCCCCAGACCACATCGGCGCGCGGATTGGCGCGCTCGGCCAGCAGGCGCGCGGTGATGACGCCCGTGCTGTCGCGCACCCAGGCGATCTCGATGTCGCGCACGGCGGCCTCGGCCGCGGCCTTGAAGGGGGCGAGCTGCTCGTTCTCGAGCGCGGTGTAGACGGTCAGCCTCGTGCGCTGCTGCGCCTCGGCCGGGAGGCTGGCCGCGCCCAGCAGCAGGGCGGCGGCGGTGGCGAGGAGGCGGCGATGCATGCGGGGGGCTCCTTGGACGGCGTCGCGCGGAGCCTAGCGGAGGATGTTCAGCCGCCGTGCACGAAATTCACGAATCTTGAGACAGTGGTGCGGCGCGTGAACAGGCTTTGGGCAGAAATCCGGCGCGGGGGCTCAGAGCCGCGCCGCATCCGTCACGAAGAAGCCCGCGCTGGTCTGGTCGTTCCAGGTCTCGGCGCGCAGATGCCCGGCCAGCATCAGGGGCGCCGCGCCTTGCGCCAGCAGCGCCTCGGCCAGCGGGCCTTCCTTGGCGCGGAAGCAGATGGCCTTGAGGCGCCCGCCATCCTCGCCCTCCAGGAAGGCGCGGATGGTCGCCCCCTCCTTCCCCACCCGCCCGGCCTTGACCACGCGGGCGCGGGCGATGCCGAAGGCGGGCTCGTCATTGCCGGCGCCGAAGGGCGCGAGGCGGCCGATGCTCTCGGCCAGTTCGGCCGTGGCGCCGCGCACCGTCAGGGCGCCTTCCAGCACCTGCTCGGCCGCGCTCGGCAGGTCCCGCGCGGCGGCGAGCCGCTCATCCAGATGGGCGTGCAGCTCGGGCAGGCGCTGCGCCTCGCAGGTGAAGCCCGCCGCCATGGCGTGGCCGCCGCCCGCGATCAGCATGCCGGATTGCCGGGCCGCGATGATGGCCGCACCCAGATCCAGCCCCGGCACGGAGCGGCCCGAGCCCTTGGCCTTTCCCGCCTCGACGCCCGCCACGCAGGCCGGGCGGTTGAAGCGCTCCCGCACGCGGCCGGCGACGATGCCGACCACGCCCGGATGCCAGCCCTCATCCTGCAGCAGGAAGACGGCGTGGCCCGCGGCCTGCTGCGTCTCGGCCTGAAGCATGGCGGCGTGCAGCACGCCGGCCTCGACTTCCTGACGCTTGCGGTTCACCGCATCCAGCCGCTCGGCCATGCCGCGCGCCTCGATCGGGTCGCTCTCCAGCAGCAGGCGCAGGCCGAGATCGGGCACGGAAATGCGCCCGCCCGCATTGATGCGCGGGCCGAGCACGAAGCCCAGCGTGTGCGCGGAAGGCGCATCGCGCACCGCGTTCAGTTCCATCAGCGCGGCGAGGCCGGCGCGCTCGCGCTTGGCCAGGATGCGCAGCCCGTGCTGCACGAAGGCGCGGTTCACGCCGAGCAGCGGGACGACGTCGCAGACGGTGGCGAGCGCGACCATGTCGAGCAACTCGCGCAGATCCGGCTCCGCACGCTGCGCGAAGAAGCCGCGCCGCCGCAGCTCGCGCTGCATGGCGACGGCGGCGAGGAAGGCCACACCCGCCGCGCAGAGCTGGCGCAGGCCGGAGGGGCAATCCAGCCGGTTCGGGTTCACCGCGGCCACGACGCGCGGCGGCGGCCCCTCGGCCTTGTGGTGGTCGAGGACCACGATCTCCGCACCAGCATCGGCCAGCGCCTCATGCGCCGCGATGCCGCAATCCACGCAGATGATGAGCGTGGCCCCCTTCGCCACCAGCCCCGCGATGGCCGGCCCGTTCGGCCCATAGCCCTCGGCCAGGCGGTCCGGCACATAGGGGATGACGGTGCAGCCCAATTGCCGCAGCGCATGCGTCATCACGGCACCCGAACAGGCGCCATCCACGTCGTAATCCGCGAAGACGGCGACGGTCTCGGCGCGCTGCACGGCATCGGCCAGGCGCTGCGCGGCCTGGTCCATCTCCAGCAGCACCGAGGGGTCGGGCAGCAGGGCACGCAGCGTGGGCGCCAGGAAGATGCCGGCGGATTCCGCATCCAGCCCGCGCGCGGCCAGCAGCCGCCCCGTGATCTCCGGCAGGCCCAACTGCTGCGACAGCGCCGCCGCCAGCCGCGGCTCACTGTGCCGCCAGACCCAGCGGCGCCCGGTGAGGCTGCGCTCGACGCCGAGCGCGGTCTCCATCAAATCGGCTTCAGCTTGAAGTTGTGGCGGCCTTCCACGTAGCGGACGGTGCCGGACTTGCTGCGCATCACGATGGAATGCGTGACCGCGCCGCCGGGATAGAGACGGACGCCACGCAGCATCGGCCCGCTGGTGACGCCGGTGGCGGCGAACATGACCTCGCCCGAGGCCATCTCCGTCATGGAATACTTCCGGTGCGGGTCCTCGATGCCCATCTCGCGGGCGCGGACCACCTGGCCCTCATCCTCGAAGATCAGCCGGCCCTGCATCTGGCCGCCGATGCAGCGCAGGGCCGCCGCCGCCAGCACGCCCTCCGGCGCGCCGCCCCAGCCCAGATACATGTCCACCCCCGTCTCCGGCTGCGCGCAGGCGACGACGCCGAAGACGTCGCCATCCGGGATCAGCATGAGGCGCGCGCCGGCGGCGCGGCAGGCCTTGATGATGTCCTTGTGGCGGTCGCGATCCAGCGTGCAGACGGTGAGCTCGCCCACCGGCACGCCCTTGGCCTTGGCCAGCGCCTCCAGGTTCTCGCCCGGCGTGCGGTCGAGGTCCACGATGCCCTCGGGGTAGCCCGGGCCGATCGCGATCTTGTCCATGTAGACATCGGGCGCATGCAGGAAGCCGCCGCGATTGGCCAGCGCCACGACGGCCATGGCGTTCGGCCCGCCCTTGGCCGTCAGCGTCGTGCCCTCCAGCGGGTCCACGGCGATATCGGCCATCACGCCGCCGCCGCTCTTGGCGTAGAGGCCCACCTTCTCGCCGATGAAGAGCATCGGCGCCTCATCCATCTCGCCCTCGCCGATCACGACGGTGCCGTCGATGGCCACGCTGTCGAAGGCGCGGCGCATCGCTTCGACGGCGGCGCCGTCGGCGGCGTTCTTGTCGCCCTTGCCGACCCAGAGGCTGGCGGCCAGCGCCGCCGCCTCGGTCACGCGGACCAGCTCCAAGGCGAGGTTGCGGTCGGCGACGGTCTTGGTCTCGGACATGGGCGTTTCCCTTTAGCGGCGAAGAATCAGATCAGCAGTGACGCGGGCGGTGACGGTGATCTCCTCCGCCGTCACGGTGGGAGGCGTGGGGGCCGCGGCCGTCATGGCGCGCGCGGCCATCATGGGCCGTGCCTCGGGCGAGGCCTCCACATAGAGATCGCGCAACGCGGTGACACGCAGGCCGAGGTCGCGCGCGATGGCGGCCCCCCGCTCCTGCACGGCGCGGATGGCGACGCGCGTGGCCTCGTCCCGGCCCTGGCGCTGCGCGGCCTCGCTCAGCTGCCATTGCACATGATCCAGCAGCAGGCCCTCCGACTGGAGTTGGCCGACCAGGGCAATCACCGCCTCCGGTCCGCGCAGGTTCAGCGATTGCTGCGCGATGAACTCCTGCTTCTCGCGATCCGCCCGCGCATTGTAGTGGCCGGTCGTGGCGCGCACGCCCTGCGTGCCGCGCGCGGTCGCCAGCGCCGCCGCCATGGCGCGGTTCACCTGCTCCTGCGCCACCGCCGCCGTCGTGGCCCGCGCCTCGATCCGCAAGGACGCCGTCACCTCATCGGGCTGCACCGTGGCGCTGCCGGATTCCGAGAGGCGCAGCCGCGTCTCGGATTGCGCGAAGGCGGGCAGTGGCGCCAGCAGGGCTGCGACGAGAAGAAGGCGGCGGATCATCGGCTACAGCTCCTCGATGCGGATCACGGCGGGGGGTTCGACCACGCTCGGAAGTGCCGCGATGCGGGCCAGCGCGGATTGCATCTCGGCCTCCTCGCATTCATGGGTGACGAGCACGACGGGCACCGCCTCGCCCGGCGCGCGGCCGCGCTGGAGCATCGATTCCAGGCTGATCTTCGCGTCCCTCAAGGCACCGGTCACATCGGCAATGACGCCCGGTTGATCCAGCACCATCAGGCGCAGGTAATAGGCGCCGCGGTGGCGCTCCATCGGCAGGCCGGGCGCGGTGGCCAGCTTGGCCGAAGCGGCACCCCAGACCGGCGCGGTGCGGCCGCGCGCGATGTCGATCAGGTCCGCCACCACGGCGCTCGCCGTCGGCCCCGCGCCGGCACCGCGGCCTTGCAGCACCACGCGGCCCACGGCGTCGCCCTCGGCCATCACCGCGTTGAACACGCCATCCACGCTGGCGATGGGGCTCGCCTCGGGCACCATGCAGGGATGCACGCGCGCGGTGACACCCGCCGCGTCGCAAGAGGCGATGCCCAGCAGCTTGATGCGGTAGCCCAGCTCACCGGCGAGCGCGATGTCGAGTGCGGAGACGTTGCGGATGCCCTCGATATGCAGCGCCTTCAGATCCACCTGATGGCCGAAGGCGAGTGCGGCGAGGATGGCGAGCTTGTGCGCCGCATCCACGCCGTCGATGTCGAAGGCCGGGTCGGCCTCGGCATAGCCCAGCTCCTGCGCCGTCTTCAGCACGGTCGCGAAGGGCAGGCCCTTCACGCGCATCTCGGTCAGAATGTAGTTGCAGGTGCCGTTCAGGATGCCGGCCACGCGGCTGATGCGGTTGCCCGCGAGCCCCTCGCGCAGCGCCTTGATGGCGGGGATGCCCCCCGCCACCGCCGCCTCATAGGCGAGCGGCGTGGCCTTCGCCTCGGAGAGCTGCGCCAGCGCCGCGCCATGCGTCGCCAGCAGCGCCTTGTTCGCCGTCACCACCGGCTTGCCGGCGGCGAGCGCGGCTTCCACCAGCGCGCGCGCCGGGCCTTCCGAGCCGCCGATCAGCTCGACCACCACCTCGACATTCGGATCGGCCGCCAATGCCACCGCATCCTCATGCCAGGCGAGGCCGCTCACATCCACGCCGCGATCGCGCGTGCGGTCCCGCGCGGAGACGGCCACCACCTCGATCGGCCGGCCGGCACGGGCCGCGATCACCTCGGCATTCTGCCGCAGCAGATTGACGACGCCGGCGCCGACCGTGCCGAGGCCGGCCACACCCAGTTTCAAAACCTTGCTCATGCGGAGTGGACTTCCTCGACCGGGGCGGCGTTGTCGCCTTGCAGAAAGCTGCGGATGCCGCGCAGCGCCTGGCGGATGCGGTGATTGTTCTCAACGAGCGCGATGCGCACATGCCCGTCGCCATGCTCGCCGAAGCCGATGCCGGGGGCGACCGCGACCTTCGCCTTCTCCAGCAGCAGCTTGGAAAAGCCGACAGAGCCCAGATGGCGGAACTTCTCCGGGATGGGCGCCCAGAGGAACATGGAACCCTCGGGCGGCGGCACGTCCCAGCCGGCCTGCTGCAGCCCCTTCACCAGAACGTCCCGGCGGTCGCGATACAGCTCGCGCATCTCGGCCACGCAATCCTGCGGGCCGTTCAGCGCGGCGGCAGCGGCCACCTGGATCGGCGTGAAGGCGCCGTAGTCGAGATAGGATTTCACCCGCGCCAGCGCGCCGATCAGGCGCGGATTGCCCGCCGCGAAGCCCATGCGCCAGCCCGGCATGTTGTAGGTCTTGGACAGGCTGGTGAACTCGACGGTGCAGTCCATGGCACCCGGAATTTCCAGCACGGAGGGCGGCGGATTGGCCGGGTTGAAGTAGAGCTCGGCATAGGCGAGGTCGCTGAGGATGAAGAGCTCATGCTGCCGCGCGATCTTCACGAGGTCTTTGTAGAACTCGCGGCTTGCCAGCAGCGCCGTCGGGTTGGACGGGAAGTTCACGATCAGCGCGGTGGGCTTGGGCACGGAGTGCTTCACCGCGCGCACGATCGCCTCGAGCATCGCGTCATCCGGCGTATAGGGGATGAAGCGCGCGGAGGCGCCGGCGATGATGAAGCCGAACTGATGGATCGGATAGGAAGGATTGGGCACCAGGATGGTGTCACCCGGGCTCGAGATGGCCTGCGCGAGATTGGCCAGGCCCTCCTTGGAGCCCAGCGTCGCCACCACCTCCGTCTCGGGGTCGAGCTTCACGCCGAAGCGGTTGGCGTAGTAGCCGGCCAGCGCGCGGCGCAGCCCGGGAATGCCCTTCGACATGGAGTAGCGATGCGTGCGCGGGTCCTGCACCGCCTCGATCATCTTGGCCACGATATGCGGCGGCGTCGGGCTGTCCGGGTTGCCCATGCCGAGATCCACGATGTCCTCGGCATTCGCGCGGGCCTTGGCCTTGGCCGAGTTCACCTCGGCGAAGACATAGGGCGGCAGGCGGCGGATGCGGTGGAACTCTTCGGCCATGATGGCCCTCCCGGGGAAACGCGCGTCAAAGGTGGAGCCGGGCGGTGGTGGGCCCGGCGGCATGCGATACCCCGGTCTTTAGATCATGGGGCGCGGAGCCGCAAAACCGGCGGCGATTCGGCGGCCTAGCGAGGCGGCGGCGGCGGTGCCGCAGGGGCCAGCAGGTCTGCCGAGGGAAGGTCGGGCACGGCGCCCGGCGTCGGCGCCTCGGGCTCCGGCTCCACCACGGCGGGTGCTGCGACCGGCGCGCGGCCGGGGACGACGGGTGCCCCGCTGATGGTCCAGGGGATGACCGGCGCGCGGGCGAGGACGGGCGGCGCCGGCGGACGGGCGGCGATGGGCGGCTGTCCATCGGCCCGCCCCTCGGTCAGCGGCGTGTCGCGCCGGCGGTCGGCGAGCGGCGTGGTGAGTTGATCCCGCTGCGCCTGCAACCCCTCGGTGATGGCCTGGCGCACCGCCGGGTCCGGCCGGTCCGGCACGGGCGGCACGCTGGCGAGGTTGGGAAAGGGCCGGTCCAGCCCGGGCGGGGGCAGCCGTGATTCGGGCGCCGCACCCGAGATGTCGCGCGCCAGCAGCCGCGGATTGATCTGGCCCGGCACCTCGCAGGCGGCCAGCAGCAGAAGCGGCAGCAACAGGCATGGCCGCGCTTGCCCCAGACAGGGGCGGCCTTTACCCTGGCGATGAGGCCGGTTCGAGGAGGCAGGCTGTGGCGTCACGCGGCATCCTTCTGGTCGCGCCTGATCCATAGCGCCTCCGGCCCCGGCCGCGAAGTGAGGCAAGGTTCCCTTCCAAGCGTATCCCGGCGCCGGGCCGGAACGAAGAGGGATGGGGAGGCAGGAATGAGCACGAAGATGACCGACGGCCCCGCCGGCAAGGCACCCGAATACAACCTGCCCGATCCTGCCCTGGTCTCGCGCACCATGGCCGAAGTGGCGGAGCGCGGGCAGCGCATCGTCCAGGACTTCCTGAAGCGCCAGGCGGATGAGACGGGCAACCCCGATCCGCTGAACATCGGCAGCGCCTTCATGGAGATGACGGCCAAGCTGATGACCAACCCCGCGCGCCTCGTCCAGGCGCAGATGGGCTTCTGGCAGGATTACCTGACGCTCTGGTCCAACACCGCGCGCCGGATGATGGGCGAGAATGTCGGCCCCGTCATCGAGGAAGGGAAAGGCGACCGCCGCTTCAAGGATGATGCCTGGCGCGAGAACGAGGTCTTCGACTTCATCCGCCAGTCCTACCTGCTCTCGGCCCGCTACTTCACCTCCGCGGTGAACAGCGCGGATGGTCTCGACCCCAAGACCTCGCAGAAGGTGGATTTCTACACGCGGCAATTCGTGGATGCGATGAGCCCCGCGAATTTCGTGATGACCAACCCCGAAGTGCTGCGCAAGACGGCCGAGACAGGTGGTGCGAACCTGCTCAAGGGCCTTTCCAACCTGCTGTTCGACCTGGAGCGCGGCAAGGGCAAGCTGCGCATCCGCATGACGGATGACAGCAAGTTCAAGGTGGGCGAGAACATCGCCGTCACCCCGGGCAAGGTCGTCTACCAGACGCCGCTCATGCAGCTCATCCAGTACAATCCGACGACGGAGAAGGTGCTGAAGCGCCCGCTCGTTATCTTCCCGCCCTGGATCAACAAGTTCTACATCCTGGACCTGCGCCCCAAGAACAGCTTCATCCGCTGGGCGGTGGACCAGGGGCACACGGTCTTCGTGGCGAGCTGGGTGAACCCCGACGAGGCGCTCGCCGAGAAAGGCTTTGACGACTACATGCAGGAGGGCGTGCTGGCCGCGCTCGACGCCATCGAGCAGGCCACCGGCGTGCGCGAGGTGAATGCCATCGGCTATTGCCTGGGCGGCACGCTGCTCGCCACCACGCTCGCCTACATGGCGACGAAGCGCGACACGCGCATCAAGTCCGCCACCTATTTCGTGACCATGACCGATTTCGAGGAGGCGGGCGAACTCGGCGTCTTCATCGATGAGGAGCAGCTCAAGGCCCTCGAGGAGAAGATGGGCAAGCGCGGCTTCCTCGATGGCCGCGAGATGGCGACGACCTTCAACATGCTGCGCGCGAACGACCTCATCTGGTCCTTCGTCGTGAACAACTACCTCATGGGGCAGGACCCCTTCCCCTTCGACCTGCTCTACTGGAACGATGACAGCACGCGCATGCCGGCGCGCATGCACAGCTTCTACCTGCGTCGGATGTACCAGCAGAACGACCTCTGCAAGCCGGCGAGCGACCCCGATTGCATCGAGCTGCTCGGCGCCAAGATCGACCTGCGGAAGATCAAGGTGCCGACCTACATGATCTCGACGCGCGAGGACCACATCGCGCCCTGGAAGAGCACCTATCGCGGCACGCAGCTCTACAAGGGTCCGGTGCGCTTCGTCCTCGCCGCCTCGGGCCATATCGCGGGCGTCGTGAACCCGCCGGATTCCGGCAAGTACAGCCATTGGGTGAACGAGAACCTGCCCGAAAGCCCCGATGAGTGGCTGGCGGGTGCGACGGAGCTCTCGGGCAGCTGGTGGCCGGACTGGCACCGCTGGGTGACGGCGCTGGACCGCACCGAGGTCAAGGCGCGCCAGCCGGGCGATGGCAAGCTCACGCCGATCGAGAACGCGCCGGGCAGCTATGTTCGCGTGATGGTGAACGACTGAGCGGCCGCTTCACGCCTTTGGTGATTCCACCAAAGGCGTGAAGGCGCGAGGCGACACGCCCTGAGCCGCAAAGTGCCTCAGTATCCCGTCCCGGGCCCGAGGCCCGTGGTGCTGTTCCCGAAGATCTGACCCTCGACCATCATGCGATGGTCCACCTCCGTCATCTGCACCTGCCGCGCCACTTCGTCCCGCACGGCCGTGATCGCGAGCGTGGCATCGGGGAAGGCACTAGGCTCCGTCAGCCGGCTGATCACCGGGCGCGCCCCCGGCAGCACGAAGATGGGCGAGGCGAGCGCCACCTGAATCGATGGCGTATCACCCCGCGTCAGCGCGCGCGAAGCGAGGATCAGCGCGGAAACCGCGGCCTCCGGCGTGGTATCGGGCAGGATGCCCAGCGCCTCCCGCCCCTCGGCCACGGCGCGCCGCGTGGCGAACATGTAGGAGTCCGGCAACTGCGCGAGGCGCCGGCCCAGGCGGAACTCGCCGCCGATCCATTCCAGCCGCGCCACCGCCAGGGCCGTGGCCGCCGGCCGGTTGAGCAGCCTTGCGCCACCATCGGCGAAGTCGGCCGCCGCGGCGTTCAGGATCGCCATGGTGGGGTTGGCCGTGACGCGGCCCGCCAAATCGAGCGGCGGCTCGGGCGGGCGCGGCGTCGTGAGTTCGGTGCAGGCACCGAGCAGCGGCGCCAGCAGAACGAGCCGCCGCCTCACCACCGGAACCGTCGCACAGGGAATTGCGCCTCGAACTCCGCGCGTTGCGCCGCTGCCGCGGCCCGCGACGTCTCCGGCAGAGGGGGCATGGCGGCGAGCCGCGCCGCGACCTCGGGCGGCAGCGACGCCGGGGGCGCCGCGCCGGGCGTCCGTGCCATGGCATAGAGCCCGTCAATCACAGGCTGCGCCGGCTGGCCGGCCGGGATGCCGAGCGCGGCGCGCCACTCCGCCCGCCCTTGCGCCAATTGCCAGGGCAGCAGCGGGTCACGCTGCTGATAGCGCGGATCGAACGGCAGGGCGGCGGCCAGGAACTCCATATCGGCGATGGCACGCGCCATCGCCGCGGGCTGGCCGGCAAGCCGTGCCGGATCCGCGAACACATAGGCCGCGCGCGAGACGGCGGCGCGGGTCGGATCACCGGCGCCCTCCACCGAATCGCGCGGCAGCCGCACCGGATCGGGCAGGGTCACCTCCGCGCAGCCGCCCAGCAGGGCAAGCGCGAGAAGGCCAGCACCCAGCCTCATGACGCGTTCTTCAAGGCTGAACACGCCTCCACGCGCCTCACAGCGCGATCCATCTCCACGCGCCTCACAGCGCGATGCGCCTCCACGCGCCTCACAGCGCGATGCGCCTCCACGCGCCTCACAGCGCGATGCGCGAAGCGGATGGCGGCTGCAGCGCCTGCTGCGCGGTGGCCACGGCGGCGGCCGTGTTGGGCAGGCGCGGCAGGGCCGAAAGCTGCGCCACCGTGGCGCTCCCGCCCTTGCGGAAGAGGCTCTGCGGCAGGGCAGCGGCGGCCGCATCGGCATTGCCGGCATCGAGCGCGCGGCTCGCGGCGTAGAGCGCATTGATCACGGGCTGGGCCGGCGCGTCGGGCGCGATGTCCAGCGCGCTGCGCCACTCGCGCCGCGCGATGTTCAGGTCCGGCACCAGGGTGGAGGACGCGTGGGTGATGCTCATGTTCTGGGGCAGGTCCACCGCCAGGAACTCCATCTGCGCGATGGCGCGCGCCGCATCGGCCGGCTGGCCCGCGGCGGGGCTGCGCTGCGCGAAGACGGCATTGGCGCTGATCACGGCCGTCCGCATCGGGTCGCCCGCCCCCACCACGGCGTCACGTGGCAGGCGCGCGGTGTCGGGCGGCGGCGTCTGGGCGCAGGCGGCGAGCAGCGGGAGCATCAGCAGGAAGGAACGGCGCATATCGATTTTCCTCAACAGGTCAGAACTCATGGGTGGGCGCCGCCGCCGCCGCCGCCGCTGCCACCCGGGCCACCGCCGCTCTGGCGCTCGCTCTCGATCCGGTACAGCTCGCGTTCGGCCAGCGCCGTCGCGTCCCGTGCCACCGGGAGATCGGGTGGCAGGGTGAGCTGCGCAAGGGATTGCGCAGGCTCGATGAAAAGGCCGGGGGGCAGGAAGATCTCATTGCCCCGTTCCAAGGCGCGCGAGGCGCCAAACAGGCCATCCGCCACCGCCTGGGGGCTGGCCCCGGGCACGACGCCGAAGCTCCGGCGGATCTCCTCCCGCGCCGCATCGAGGGCGAGGCCGGTCGTCGGCGTGTATTCGCTCCAGCGCACCCCCCAGCGATAATCGGCCGCCATGAACTCGACCAGCGCTGCGGCGCGCAGCTTCGCCGAGGGCGCGGCCGGTGTGCCCAGCGCATAGGCGCTGGCGAGGATGGCCGAACGCATCGGGTCCGCCGTCACCTGCAGCGCATCGGGCGGCAGGCGCACGGCGGGCGGAAGCTCGCCCGTGGCGCAGCCCGCCAGCAACAACGCCGGAAGAAGGACCCTGTTCAGCATCGGTTCAGCTTAGACCCCCCTTCCCGTATCGCCCAAGTTACGAAATGGAACGGTGGCGCCCGGCCAGTTCCACATAATGCGGCGCCGTCCGGTCGAAACCGGCCCGCGCCTCCTCCGTCAGCACCCGCACCAGCTTGGCGGGGTTGCCCATCCAGAGCTCGAGCACGCCGATCCGCTTGCCCGGCGGCAGCACCGAGCCCGCGGCCAGCACGCCACCCGCCTCGATCACCGCATCATCCAGCACGGTCGCCCCCATGCCCACGAAGGCCCGGTCCTCCAGGCGGCAGGCATGGATGATGGCCGCATGCCCCACCGTCACATCGGCGCCGATGATGGTGGATTGCCGGCCCGCATTCACATGCACGATGGTGCCGTCCTGGATGTTGGTCCTTGGCCCGATGCGGATGATGTTGGTGTCCCCGCGCAGCACGCAATGGTACCAGATGCTGGCTTCCTCGGCGATTTCCACATCGCCGATCACGGCCGCCGTCGGCGCCACCCAGGCGCGCGGATGCACGACGGGCGTCTTGCCCTCGAAGGTGTAGAGCGGGCCCATCACGCGGCCCCCTTGCTGTTCGTCCCGGTCATGCGGCGGTTCCCCTTTTCTCCAGCTTCCGATCTTGCCCCTGGGCCAAAACGAGGTCCACCGCGCTTTCGGACAAATCGGCCACCCGCTGGCGGCCTCCCGGCCCTGGTGATGCCGGGCGCGGCGCGCCATCCATCCGCCCGCGCAACGCGCGCCATTCCGCCCCGCGAGGGGCGTCCTTTGAAAGCCATGAAGGAAGGGGACTTGAACATAACAAGAACATACGCTAGGAAGGGGCATGAAATCAACGGGAAAGCCCCTCCCCTGCGCCGCCGACGCCCGACCCGCCGCCTGCTCATGCTCCTGATCACCGGCGCCACGCTGATCGCCGCCTGGCTCGGCTGGCAGCCCGCCCCCCTGCTGGCCTGCCGCGCCCTGGATGGCGACACGATCCGCTGCGGCGAGACACGCATCCGCCTCATCGGCCTCGATGCACCCGAATTGCGCGCCCGCTGCGAAGCGGAGCGCCGCCTGGCCGCAGCCGCGACGGAGCGCCTCGGCACCCTGCTGGAAGGCGGCGTCCGGCTCAGCGAGACGGGCGAGGACCGCTTCGGCCGCACCCTCGCCGTGGTGCGCAATGCCGAGGGCGAGGACCTGGCCGCGGTGCTGATCCGCGAGGGGCTGGCCCGCGCCTATCACGGCCGCGGCCCGCGCGAGGGCTGGTGCTGAGGGCGGCCCGCATCCGGATGCGGTCACCCGGGACCACGCTCCGTCGCGCCGCCGATGCCCGGACCCTGCGAGGTGACCGCGCGAGGTGATGGCGGCCGGGCCCGCGCCCTCGTCAGCCGTGCCGCAGCTTCAGCACGAGGATGACCGAGGCAAGGGTGAGCGTCACCGCATTCGCGAGGATCAGCGGCAGGTCGCCGATCAGCAGGCCATAGGCCAGCCAGGCGCTCATCCCCACCACCATCAGCACGAACATGCCCAGCGAGACATCGGCCGTGGAGCGCGTGCGCCAGGTCTTCACCACCTGTGGCACGAAGGCGAGCGTGGTGCAGCAGGCGGCCGCGAGGCCGATGGCAGAGACGAAGGCTGATTCCACGCGGCAGGCTCCTTGGCGCGGAGCGTCTCCTACAGCGCCGGCGCCGCCCTCACAAATCCACCCGATCAATGGTCCATTCGATGCGCGGGATGTCCGGCATCTCCCGCCCGTCATCCACGCCGATCTCGGCCACGATGGCGCGCTCCAGCTTGGCGCGCATCGCCTCGATCAGTGCCGCGTTCCCCGCGCGGTCGAGGGCGAGGTTGCGCACCTCCTGCGGATCGGTCGTCAGGTCGAAGAGCTCCACATCATTCCAGCGGTACAGCTCATCCAGGTTCTCCGGCCTGTTGCGCTGGATGGGCGCGAAATAGCGCGTGAAGCGATAGCGCCCGTCGAAGATGCTCCGCAGGCTGCCGCGCTTGGAGAGGTCCGGCTGGAACCCCTGGCGCTTCAGTTCCTCCTTGGGATCGAGGCCCGCGACGCGCGCCGCCCGCACCGCCTGCCACAGCGCGGAATCATTCGTGCCGAGGCCGCTATAGGTGAAGAGTGCCGCTTCGCGCACCGCATTCACCTCCGCCCCGGCGGGGTTGGTCATGAGCGGCGTGAGGTCGCGCCCCGGCAGGCTGCGCCGCGCCAGCTCCGCCACCCGGCCGGGTGCGACCCCCGCCATGCCGAGCAGCGTGGGCACCATGTCGATATGGCTCGAGAGCGCCCGGCAATCCTGCCCGCCCCGCACATCCGGATGCGTGATGTAGAGCGGCAGATGCGTCGTCTCCTTGTAGGCGAAGGGGCCCTTGCCGTGCAGGCCGTGCGCGCCCGCCATCTCGCCATGATCGGCGGTGAAGACCATCGCCGTGCGGTCGGCGACACCCAGCGCATCCAACTCGCCCAGCAGGCCGGCCAGCGAGTTGTCCACGTTGCGGATGCAGTTGATGTAGTAGTCGTGAAAGCGCCGCCAGCGCTCGGCCTCACGCGGGATATGGCCCAGCACCACATCCCAGGTGCGCAGGAATTCCCGATGCGCGCCGGGGCGCCCCGGGGCGTCGAAGCTTTCGTTCAGCGTGGGCGGCACCGGCGTGTCCCAGGTGGCGCGGTAGAGCGCGTGGTCCGGCGCGCGGCGTGGCGTGTTGAGCAGGCCCGGCACCTCCTGCACCGGCTGGCCCGGCAGGTCCGTGTTGAAATACATCACGTCATGCGGGTTCACGAGGCTGACGAAGAGCGCCCAGGGCCGCCCCTGATCCTGCAATTCCCGCCCATGCCGGCGCAGCCAGGTGACCGCGCTGCCGGCGATCAGGTGGTCGAACTCGAAGCCGCCGCGCGCATGGCCGATGATGTCGCCGACACCGTTGTAGTCGGCGAAGCCGTGCCCCTCCATCTCGCGGGTGAAGAGGCGCTCCGGCTCCTGGCTGTCGAAGGTATCGTTCAGGTGCCACTTGCCCTTGTAGGCGGTGTAGTAGCCGGCCTGTCGCAGCATGTGGCCGATGGTGGGGATGCTGTCCGGCAGCTTCTGCACCCAGGGCACGTCCGTGTTCTCGAACATGCGGTTGTCGGGCGTCTGCAGGCCCGTCATCAGCACGGCACGGGAGGAAGTGCACATCACCGCCGGGCATTGATGGGCGTGGAAGGTGATGCCCGCCCGCGCCAGGCGCTCATGCCCCGGCAGCGAGAGACCGGCGGGCCATTGCGCCGCATAGCGCTCCTGGTCGGTGAAGATGAAGAGCAGGTTGGGCGGGCGGCGACTGCCGCCGCGCAGCGCGAGGCCGGGGGAAGCGGGCTGCGCCTGGACCTGGCCCTGCGCGAGGGTGGCGCCGGCCGCGCCCCAGAACAGGCCGCGGCGGGTGGGTTGCGGCATGTGGGTCATGGGGCTGTCCTTCCTGGCTCGATCCGGATTGACGCTATTGTCAAATTGACGATTTCGTCAATATGATCTTTCCCATGATAGCCAAGCCCGCCTCCCGCGCCGAGATCGGCCATGCCCGCCGCGCCCGCACCCGCGCGCGGCTGGTGGGCGCGGCCACGCAGGTGTTTGCCCGCCTCGGCCCCGATGCACCGGCGCTGGAGGATGTGGCGCATGCGGCCGGCGTCGCGCGCGGCACGATCTACAACCACTTCGACACGCGCGAGGCGCTGCTGAAGGCCGTGGCGATCGAGGCCGCCGAGGTGATCGGCCTCGAGATCCTGCCGCTGCGCGCCTGGCGGGACCCGGCGGCGCGGCTCGCGGCCACGCTGCGCTGCTACATCCGCCGGGCGGGGGCCGAGCCCGAATGGGGCTGGGCGGTGGTGCGGATCGCTTTCGTCGCGGCCCCCTTGGGCACGGGGATGACGCAGGATCTCGGCCAGGATCTGCGCGAGGGGCTGGAGAGCGGACGCTTCAGCGCAGCCTCGATGCAGGCGGCGGCGGATATCGTGCTGGGCGCGGGCATCCTCGGCATGCGCGCCGTGCTGCGCGGCGAGGCGCCGCCCGGCCATGCCGAGGGCGTGGCGCTGGCCGTGCTGCGCGCCTTCGGCGTGGCGGATGCGGAGGCGGTGGCTGGGCTTCCGCTCGCCCTGCCCGGCCTGCCCTGGGCTGAATGATGTCGAAGGTCCCGGAAACTGGTGAAAACCACGCAGGTTTTCACCCAGGCGGGAGAGCGCGAGAGGGCAGCGCCCTCTCGCAACCAAGTCACGCCGCCAGCGGCAGCGCCTTCTCCACATCCACGCCCAGCATCAGCCCGAGGTTCTGCACCGCGGCCCCGGACGCGCCCTTGCCGAGATTGTCGAGCCGCGCGACCAGCACCGCCTGGCCGTGTTTCTCATTCCCATAGACGCGCAGCTCCAGCATGTTGGAGCCGTTCAGCGGCTCCGGCTCCAGCCGCGCGGCCGGGTCGGCCGGCATCACGCGCACCCAGCCCGACTTGGCGTAGCGCGCGGTGAGAGCCGCTTCGAGGTCCGCGGGCTTGGGCTTGCCCGGCAGCGCGTCCAGGTGCAGCGGCACGCTCACCAGCATGCCTTGGGCGAAATTGCCGACGCTGGGCACGAAGATGGGCCGTGTGGTGAGCCCGCTGTAGCGCTGCAGCTCGGGCACGTGCTTGTGCTCGAGCGCCAGGCCGTAAAGGAAGAAGGGCGCCGCCGTGCCCTCGTCGAACTCCGCGATCATCGCCTTGCCGCCGCCCGTGTAGCCCGAGACGGCGTTCACCGTGATCGGGTGGTCAGCGGGGATGATGCCGGCATCCACCAGCGGCCGCAGCAGCGCGATGCCGCCGGTCGGGTAGCAGCCCGGGTTCGCCACCCGCTTGGCCTTCGCGATCAGATCCGCGTGGCCCTCCGTCAGTTCCGGGAAGCCATAGACCCAGTCCGGGTTCACGCGATGCGCGGTGCTGGCGTCCAGCAGCTTGGGCGCGGCCTCGCCCATCTCGGCGGCGATGGCGGCCACTTCCTTGGCGCCGGCATCGGGCAGGCAGAGCACGACGGCATCCACCTCCTGCATCAGGCGGCGCTTGGCGGCGGGGTCCTTGCGGTCCGCCTCCGCGATGGAGCGGATGGTGATGGCGGGGTGATTCTGCAGGCGGGCGCGGATCTGCAGCCCCGTCGTCCCGCTTTCGCCGTCGATGAAAATGCTCGCCATGTGAACCTCCGTATGGGTGCAGAGTGCAGCAGGTGGTGGTGGAAAAGCAAAAGGGGCGGACCCTTGCGGATCCGCCCCTTTCGTATGTCCGGCATGCAGGCCGGGCGTGACGCCCGGATCCTGGACGTCAGCGCTTGGAGAACTGGAAGGAACGTCGGGCCTTGGCCTTGCCGTACTTCTTGCGCTCGACCGCACGCGGATCGCGCGTGAGGAAGCCCGCCTTCTTCAGGATGCTGCGCAGCTCCGGCTCGTAGTTCACGAGCGCGCGGCTGATGCCATGGCGCACCGCGCCGGCCTGGCCCGAGAGGCCGCCGCCGGTGACGGTCGCGACCACGTCGAAGGCCTGGTAGCGGTCGGCCACCAGGAAGGGCTGGGCGATCAGCATGCGCAGCACGGGCCGCGCGAAATACTGCGTGGCCGGCTTGTCGTTGATGGTGAACTTGCCCTTGCCCGGCATCACCCAGACGCGGGCGACGGATTCCTTGCGGCCACCCGTGGCATAGGCGCGGCCCTGGGCGTCACGCTTCGGCTGGGCGGGGGCGGCGGCCTCGGCGCCCGGGGCGGCGGTGGCCGCGCCCTGCACCAGGCTCTTGAGGTCCGCGAGGGAATTGGCGGTGGTCTGCTCGCTCATGACTTAGGCGACCTTGTTCTTGCGGTTCATGGCGGCGACGTCGAGGGCCACCGGCTGCTGGCCGGCATGCGGGTGCTCGGTCCCGGCATAGACGTGCAGGTTCTTCATCTGCTTACGGCCCAGCGGCCCGCGCGTGATCATGCGCTCCACCGCCTTGGTGATGACGCGCTCGGGGTAGCGGCCGTCCAGCAGCTGGCCCTTCGAGCGCTCCTTGATGCCGCCCGCATAGCCGGTGTGCCAGTAGAACTTGGACTGCGCGGCCTTGTCGCCCGTCAGCTTCACCTTGCCGGCATTCAGGATGACGACATGGTCGCCGCAATCCACATGCGGGGTGAACTGGGGCTTGTGCTTGCCGCGCAGCCGGTTGGCGACGATGGTGGCGAGACGGCCGAGCACGAGGCCCTCGGCATCAATCACCCACCAGTTCTTCGTCACCTCGGCCGGCTTCAGCGAGCGGGTCTGTGTGCTGAGCATGATAACCTTCAAATACGCTGGATATGGGGCGGGTGTTTGACGCGTCGCGGCCGCGAGGTCAAGCCATGTCTGGGATTTTTCGCTGCGGTATCATCATACCGCAGAATGCCGCGAAGCCGGGCCTCAGCCCAGGTCGCGGCACATCAGCGTGGTATGCGCCTGCATCTCGGACACGTCGTAGCGGTGCAGCACGCCCAGGGCGAGGGAAAAGCGCTGGTGCAGGCCCGGCTGCAGGGTGATCGCCGCGCCATTGGGCCAGCGTGGGGAGGTCCGCGGCAATTCCATCGTCACCCGCACCTCCATGCGCTGATGCGCCACCAGCTCGACCACATAAAGGTAGGTCCAATTCGCCTGCGGCACCGAGCTGTAGATGGCGGTGAGGCGCGGCCCGCAGGGGGTGGGCGCATCGGCGCGCGCGGCGGCGGCGCCGAGCGGCAGGGCGAGCAGGGCGAGGGCGGCGGGGCGGATCATGGGCATGCGGGCAGCCTCGCAGCCCGGGCTTAACGCCCCGTGAAGCGCCGCTAATCGCACATCAGCGTGGTGCGGGCCTGCATCTCGGCGTCGCTCACGCGCGGGCCTTCCCACACCGCATAGACATCCTTCCGCGAGGAACCCGCGAGGAGCACCATCCTGCCGCCATTGGGCCAGACGGAATCCGCGCCCGGCAGCGTCATCGTCACGCGCATATGCACCGACTCATGCGCGGTGAGCTGGATGAGATAGGCGAAGCGCGTGCCCGCCTGCTGCAAGGAGGAAAAGACGGCGGTGACGCGCGGGCCGCAGGGCATGGGCGCGCGGCCGGCCTCCGCCGCCGGGGCCAGCGCGAGGGCGAGGCCGGCGATCAGGAGGCAGGGCGCGATGGCTCGGCGGATGGGCATGCGCGCGAGCCTGGCGCGGCCGGGTTAACAGAGGATGAGGCGGGCCATTCGTCTCTCGGAAAGCCGGCCCGTGGGAGAGGGGCGCATGCCGCCCCAAGGATCCGACATGCGCCCGCTCCTCCTCCTGCTCCCCGCCCTGCTCCCCGCCCTGGTCCTCGCCCCGCCGCCCGCCGCGGCGCAGGCCCCGATGGCCTGCGCGCTGAACAGCACCTACCAGAACCTCAGCGTGCGGATTCATCTCCAGGCCGCCAATGGGCAGGATGTGACGCCCGCCACCTGGAAGTCGTTCCTCCCCATGATGGAGATCTGCAATCCGCTCCAGGGCGCCGCTTCGGTGCGCTACGAGGTGACCATGGGCTTCGTGACGCCGGGCGCCGTGCCGCTCATCATCTGCGCGGTCACGGTCAGCCAGCCGAGCGGGCGCGCGCTGATGATGGTCACGGGCGGCCCCGGCGCGCCGCTCCAGTGCAATATCCAATAGCCGCCCTGCTGACGGCGCCGCATCCACGCCATCGGCCGGGCCGAACGCCGCCACCGGCCGCACCGATTGGCAAGGCCGCGCCGCGCCTTGCATGATCAGCCCTGCATCTTCCGCGAGGCCATCATGCGCAAGCTCCTCCTGCTGCTTCCCCTGCTGGCCGCGCCGCCGCCCGCCGCGGCGCAATCGGGCAGCCAGGAATTCTGCCTCGCAAACCGCCTGAACTTGACGCCGACAAGGGTCAAGATCACCCAGATCACAGCCAATGGCAGGGAGGCCACCAACGACTGGGTGCGGGTTCCACCCATGTCGCGGCATTGCGCGCGCTTCGTGCGAGCGCATGCGGTCCGGTTCCAGGTGGAAGCCCGGCAAATCGTCGACTGGGCGTTTGTGTGCAACTGGACCGTCAGCCAGCCCAGCGGCGGAGCAATCCTGCGCGTAACCGGGAACCTGTCCACGATCACATGCGGTTGGGAATAGGCGGCCCGCGCCTCTCAAGAGCGCCGCGGCCCCGGCCCGCCGCGCCCATGCGACATCCAGGAGCCGCCCGAGGCACGGCGCCGCATTCCCGCCATCGGCCGGGCCGAACGCCGCCACCGGCCGCACCGATTGGCAAGCGCGCGCCGCGCCCTGCATGATCCGGCCTGCATCTTCCGCGAGGCGAACCATGCGCAAACTCCTCCTGCTCCCCCTGCTCGCCCTGCTCGCCGCGCCGCTGCCCGCCGCGGCGCAGTCGGGAAGCCAGCTCTTCTGCTTCGCGAATGACACGCTGGTCATGCTGTTCCGGGTGAAGATCATCCAGATCACCGCCGATGGGCGGGAAGCGGTCAATGACTGGACCAACGTGCCGGGCAAGTCCCGCCACTGTGAGCGCTTCGTCCGGCCGCATGCCGTCCGGTTCGAGGTCGAGAATCGCAATGGGGGCTGGGAATCCTCCACACCCTGCAACCGCACGATCACCCGGCCGAGCGGCGGGGCGGTCCTGCGCACGACCGGAACCGTCCTCAGCTTCAACTGCGCGTGGGAGTAGGCGCGGGCAGCAGCACGGCACGGGGCTTCGCCCGCCGCGCCATCCGGCCTAAGACTGGCCCCAAGCCAGCAGGAGAGCGCGCCATGACCGACGACACCAGCAACCCCGCCGCCCATGGCCCCATCGCGCATGGATTGGGCCGCAACGCCGCGAATTACGGCGACCGCGAATTCGCCCTCTATCTGCGCCGCAGCTTCGCCGCCTCCATGGGCTATTCCAAGGATGCGCTGACCCGCCCCGTGGTCGGCATCGTGGACACGGCCAGCGACTTCAACAATTGCCACCGCTCCGTGCCCGACCTGATCGAGGCGGTGAAGCGCGGCGTCATGCTCTCGGGCGGGCTGCCCATGGCGTTTCCGACCATCAGCCTTTGCGAGCCCTTCCTGACGCCCTGCTCCATGCATTACCGCAACCTCATGGCGCTCGACACCGAGGCGATGGTGAGCGCGCAGCCCATGGATTCCGTCGTCCTCATCGGCGGCTGCGACAAGACGGTCCCCGCCCAGCTCATGGCCGCCGTCTCGGCCGATGTGCCGGCGGTGATGCTCGTGACCGGCCCCATGAGCGCCAATCGCTACCAGGGCGAGCGGCTGGCCGCCTGCACCGATTGCCGCCGCTACTGGGCGCGCTACCGCTCGGGCGATGTGAGCGAGGCGCGCATCAATGAGGTGGAGAACGCGCTGGCCGTCACCGCCGGCACCTGCGGCGTGATGGGCACGGCCAGCACCATGGCCTGCCTGGTCGCCACGCTCGGCTTCATGCCGCTGGAAGGTGCGAGTGCCCCCGCCGTCCATGCCGACCGCCTGCGCATCGCCGAAGAAGCCGGCCGTCTCGCCATGGGCCTCAAGGTCCGCCCCTCCGAGATCATGACGATCGAAGCGGTCGAGAACGCCATGCGCGTGTTGCTGGCGCTCGGCGGTTCCACCAATGCGCTCGTGCATCTCGCCGCCATCGCCGGCCGCGCCGGGCTGCGCGTGGACCTCAAGCGCCTGGATGAGATGAGCGACGAGACGCCCGTGCTGGTGGACCTCAAGCCCACCGGCGAAGGCTATATGGAAGACTTCCACTTCGCCGGCGGCATGCGCGCCCTCCTCTGGGAAATCCGCGACCTACTGCACCTGGAGACGCGCGACGTCTATGGCCGCACGCTCGCCGAGCGCATCGGCGATGGCTCGCATTTCGTGGACCGCACCTACATCAAGGCGCGCGAGAAGCCGGTCTCGCCCGTCGGTGGCCTCGTCGCCCTCTTCGGCTCGCTCGCACCCGATGGCGCGATCCTGAAGCGCTCGGCAGCCACCCCCTCCCTTTTCGAGCATGAGGCGCGCTGCATGGTCTTCGACAGCGTCGAGGACCTGGCCGAGCGCATCGACCGCGATGATCTCGACGTGACCGCCGACACCATCATGATCCTGAAGAATGCCGGCCCGCTTTCCGCCGCCGGCATGCCCGAGGCGGGCTACCTGCCGATTCCGAAGAAGCTCGCCCGCGCGGGTGTGAAGGACATGGTGCGGATGAGCGATTGCCGCATGTCCGGCACCGCCTTCGGCACCGTCGTGCTGCACATCGCGCCCGAGGCCCAGGCCGGCGGCCCGCTCGCCTTCGCCGAGACGGGCGACCGCATCCGCCTCTCGGTGAAGAGCCGCAGCCTCGACCTGCTGGTGGATGACGCGACCCTCGCCGCCCGCCGCGCCAAATGGTCGGCGCGTGCCAGGCCCAAGCGCGGCTGGGACCGCCTGGTGCATGAGCAGGTGCTCCAGGCGCCCGACGGCGCGGATCTCCGCTTCCTGCGCAGCGAGGGCGTGTGATGCGCCTGGCCCTGCTCGGCCTGCTCGCGCTGGCGCCGTCCGGACTGCACGCCCAAGGGGCGGCGGCGAACGAGCATGGCGGGCAGATCTGCTGGGCGCTCGCCACCTCCGCCCAGCCCACCGCCGAGATCATGCAACGCATCACCGAGGAACGCTGCCAGCGCGGCGATGCGCTGATGGTCATCGGCCTGCGGCAGGAGGCCCTGCCCATCGCGGCCGGCTTCTGCGACCTCAACCATCCGATCACGCTCGAACAAGCGGATGGCACGCGCTCCCTCCTCTGCACCTATGCCGGCCAGCGCCGCATGGGCCGCAACGGGCAGGAGCGCCCGCGGCCGCGATGATCGCCATCATCGGCGCCTCCGGCCGCTCGGGCGCGACGCTGTGCCGGGCGCTGGGCCAAGCTTTCCGCGCCGTGGTGCGCGATGCGGCGAAATGGCTCTCCCTCGGCATCCCCGCGCCGCATGCGGTGGCCGACCTGCGCGACGAGGCCGCGCTGCGCGAAGCCCTGGCCGGCGCCACCACCATCATCTCCTGCGCGCATGCGCGGCACATCCCGGCCATCCTCGCCGCCGCCCCACCCACGGCCCGCTTCGTCTTCATGGGGAGCACGCGGCGCCATTCGCGCTGGCCGGATGCGCATGGCGATGGCGTGCGCGCCGGCGAAGCCGCCTTCCTCGCCAGCCGCCGCGCGGGCGTGCTGCTGCACCCCACCATGATCTATGGGGCGGAGGGCGAGGACAATGTCCAGCGCCTCGCCGCCCTGATGCGCCGCCTGCCCGTCCTGCCCTTGCCCGGCGGCGGCGCCAGCCTGGTGCAGCCCATCCACCAGGATGACGTGACCCGCTGCCTGATCGCGGCCAGCACGCGCGGCAACACAGCGCCCGAGGTCACCATCATCGCGGGCCCCGAGCCCCTGCCCTATCGTGATTTCTGCGCCGAAGTCGCGCGCGCCGCCGGCATCGCGCCGCGCCCCATCCTGCCCATCCCGGCCGGGCTGCTCATGGCGCTGAGCCCCCTCACCCGCGCCCTGCCCTTCCTGCCCCGCATCGGCGCCGAGGAAATCCGCCGCCTGACCGAGGACAAGGCCTTCGACATCGCCGCCATGCGCGAAACGCTGGGCGTCATCCCCATCCCCCTTGCGGAAGGTCTCAAGCGGACGTTCTGTTGAGGCCACAGGAGAGCTTCCCATGCCCATCATCAACCGCATCGCCGAATTCCATCCCGAGATGACGGAATGGCGCCGCGATTTCCACATGCATCCCGAGCTCGGCTTCGAGGAGCATCGCACCGCCGGCATCGTGGCCGAGAAGCTGCGCCAATTCGGCTGCGACGAGGTCGTGACCGGCATCGCCAAGACCGGCGTGGTCGGCGTCATCCATGGCCGCAATGGCAAGACCGGCCGCGCCATCGGCCTGCGCGCCGACATGGACGCGCTGCCCATCGAGGAAGCGACCGGCCTGCCGCATGCCTCCACCATCCCCGGCAAGATGCATGCCTGCGGCCATGACGGCCACACCACCATGCTGCTGGGGGCCGCCAAGTACCTCGCCGAGACGCGCAACTTCGACGGCACGGTCTATGTCGTCTTCCAGCCGGCCGAGGAGAATCTGGCCGGCGGCGGCGTGATGGTCCAGGAGGGCCTCTTCGAGCGCTTCCCGATGGAGCGCATCTTCGGCCTGCACAATTGGCCCGCCATGCCGGAGGGCACCTTCGCCTGGCGCGAGGGCCCGGTCATGGCCGCCGTCGCCAACCTCGAAGTCACCATCACCGGTAAGGGTGCGCATGGCGCGCTGCCCTTCCAGGGCAATGATCCCATCGTGATCGCGGCCGCCATCGTGCAGGCGCTGCAGAGCGTGGTGGCGCGCAACCTGGATGCGGCGGATGCCGGCGTGATCACCATCGGCCACATCAATGGCGGCCACACCTACAACGTGATCCCCGAGACGGTGACCATGCTGGGCACCGCGCGCTGGTTCCTGCCGGAGGTGGGGGACATGCTGGAGGCGAAGTTCAAGTCGCTCGTCACCGGCATCGCGGCGAGCTTCGGCGCCACGGCCACCGCCGAATTCCTGCGCGCCTATCCCGCCACCATCAATGAGGGCGAGAGCACGCAGCTGGCCAGGCGCGCGGCCCTCGCCGTGGCCGGCGAGGCGCGCGTCGCGCATATGCCCAAGCCCACCATGGGGGCCGAGGATTTCGCCTTCATGCTGAATGCGCGCCCCGGCGCCTATCTCATGCTGGGTGGGGCGAAGACGGGGAACGAAGCCAGCGTCCACCACCCGCTCTACGACTTCAACGACGACATCCTGCCCATCGGCGCCAGCTACTGGGTGACGCTGGCCGAGCAGCTGCTGCCCCGTGGCTGAAGCGGAGCCGAAAATCCCGGGCAAGCTCGAGCTCTTCCTGGGCTATGCGAAGATCGGGCTGCTGGGCTTCGGCGGCGTCGGCCCCTGGTCGCGCCATGTCATCGTGGAGGAGCGCAAATGGCTCTCCGAGCGCGACTATGCCGAGGTGCTGGGCCTCGGCCAGATCCTGCCCGGGCCCAATGTGGGCAATGCCTCGGTGATGATCGGCCGGCGCTTCCACGGGCTCGCGGGTTCGCTGATCGCGACCAGCGGGCTCTATATCGGCCCGCTCTGCATCCTGATCCTGCTGTCCGTCCTCTATGACCAGTTTGGCACGCGGCCCGGTGTCGCACCCTTCATGCAGGGTGTGGCCGCCGCTGCGGCCGGCATGGTGATCGGCACCGCGATCAAGATGGGCCAGAACCTCCGTCCGCCGCCCGAACTGATCCTGGTCGGCCTCCTCGCCGTCGCGGGTGCGGCCTTCCTGCGCCTGCCCTTGCCGCTCATCGTGGTCGTGCTCGCGCCGCTCGGCATCTTTCTCTCGCTGCGGCGATCCTGGAAGCGCGCGCCATGACCCTGCTGCTGCAGATCCTGCTGGCCTTCGGCACGCTCTCGCTGCTTGCGATCGGCGGCGCCAATGCCGTCCTGCCCGAGATGCATCGCCTGGTGGTGGAGGTGCATGGCTGGATGGATGACGCCACCTTCAGCCAGCTCTTCGCCCTCGCCCAGGCCGCACCCGGGCCGAACATCCTGGCCGCCTCCGTCATGGGCTGGCACATCGCGGGCGGGGCCGGCATGGCCATGGCCACGATCGGCATGCTGCTGCCGGCCGCCATCCTGGCCTATGGCATGCAGGGGCTGACGCACCGGCTGCGCGGCAACACCTGGCTGAAGCCCGCGCAATTCGGGCTCGTCCCCTTGGCGGTGGGGCTCATCGCGGGCTCGGGCGTCATCATGGCGCAGGCGGCGGGGACGAACCTGCTCAGCTTCGTCATCATCGCCGTCTCCACCATCTTCGTCTGGCGCACGAAGTATTCGCCGCTCTGGGTGCTGGCGGGCGGCGGCGCGCTGGGGCTGCTGCTGCTGTGAGCGGGGAGCCGCGCGCGCATCCTTCCAACCGCGCGCTCTTCCTCACCTATCTGCAGATCGGGCTCACCAGCTTCGGCGGGGTGAATGCCTGGGCCCGCCACGTGCTGGTCGAGCAACGCGGCTGGCTGACCGAGCAGGAATATGCCGAGACGCTGGGCCTGGGCCAGGTGCTGCCCGGCCCCAATGCACTCAACACCGCGATCGGCGTCGGCACGCGCTTCGGCGGCGCCCTGGGCGCGCTGGCCTGTGCGCTCGGCCTCTTCGCCGGGCCCATGGCGCTGCTGGCGGGCATCGCGGCGCTCTATGACGCCTATGGGCAATGGCCGCTGGTGCGCGCCACGCTGACCGGCATCGCCGCCGCCGCGGCCGGCATGGTGCTGGGCACCGCGATCAAGATGGCCGTGAAGCTGAAGCCCTCGCTGCCCCTGCTGCTGGTCGGCCTCACCGCGCTCTCGCTCGCGCTGCTGCGGGCCCCCCTGCCCTATGTGGTGCTGGGCCTCGCGCCCTTCGGCCTCGCCGCCGCCTGGTGGGCCTTGCGGCAGGACGGGGGGCGGAAATGAGCGACGGCGACGATCTCTCGGCCCTGGTCTGGGGCTTCCTCGGGATCTCGCTGCTGTCGGTCGGCGGTGGTGTGGCGGCCCTGCCCGAGATGCACCGGCTGATGGTCGAGACCCATGGCTGGATGGATGACCTCGCCTTCTCCAAGCGCTATGCGCTGGCCCAGGCCGCGCCCGGCCCGAACGTCATGGTCGTCGGCCTCTTCGGCTGGCATGTGGCCGGCATCACCGGGATGTTCGCGGCCATGCTGGCCATGTGCGGGCCCACCTCGATCCTCGCCTATGCCTTCTGCCGGCTGCGCGGGCGCCTCCAGGGCGCGCTGGCCATGCGCGTCTTCGAACGCGGGATGGTCCCCATCGCCGTCGGGCTCATCGCCGCCTCCGGGCTGCTGCTGGCGCAGGGTGCCGCCTTCGGCACGGGCGGCACGCCGCTCGCCATCGCGATTTCCATCGCCAGCACGCTCTTCGTCTGGCGCAGCCGGTTCAGCCCGCTCTGGGTGCTGGGGGCGGGTGCGGCGATCGGGGCGCTTTTCCTGCATTAATTGTATTGCTGACCCCCCTATTGCGCGTAAAAGTTGCATGCCATTCTGGCAAACATGAACACGACGGTCTATTTCGCCACCAACCGCCAGCTCCTCGGCGATGGCAGCCTCCCCGCCCATTACGCGGGCGAGAGCGGCCCCGCCGGCCAGCCCGGTCGCGTGACCCATGCCGTCGGTTTCGTGGAAGGGACCGACCTCGCGCAGCTCCAGGCCGGGCGCCTCGCCCGCATCGAGAGCGTGGCGGCGGATGACTTCGCCGAGACGGTCCAGGCCGACCTCAGCTCCGGCCGTAACCTGCTGGTCTTCATCCACGGCTTCGCCAACAGCTTCACCGACAGCATCACCCGCGCCGCCTTCAACCGGGAATGGCTCGCCGCCTCCGGCATCCCGGCGGCCGATTGCAGCGTGGTCAGCTTCTCCTGGCCTTCCCGCGGCGTGGTGGTGAACCCGGGCGATGTGCTGGGCGGCATCGCGCTCGGCCCCATGACGCTGGCGCTCAAGCTGCTGGGCATCACCGCCTCCCCCCTCGCGAACGCGTATTTCGAGGACCAGGCCGCCGCCGCCGCCTCCGCCGCCGATGTGATCAGCTTCCTGGATCGCCTCCGCCCCGCCATGAAGCGCGTCCAGCGGCGCGGCGGGCGCGTCTTCCTGCTCGCGCATTCCATGGGCAACTGGGTGCTGGAGCACGCGCTGAACCGCTGGGCTTCCATGGGCCTTCCGAGCGGCGTCCTCTTCGACGAGGCGTTGAGCGCGGCGGCCGATACGCCCTATGCCGAAGCGGGCCGCGGGCCCGCCTGGCTCGGCCATCTCGCCAAGCTATCCGGCCGCCTCAGCCTGTATCACTCGGCGGGCGACCAGGTGCTGCGCCTCAGCCAGGTGGTGAACAACGTCCAGCGCCTCGGCCGCAGCGGGCCGACCGACCGCACCGACCTCACGCGCTACCCGCGCGAGAGTTGCCGCTTCGTGGATTGCGAGCGGCTGCCGGATACCGGCCCTGGCCTCAGCCTCGATTCCAGCCACCAGTTCTACCGTCGCATCCCGGAGGTGCGGGACGACATGGCCCGCGTGATGGATGACCGGGGCGCGGGCGGGCGCGTGGTGCTGTGAGCCAGGCCCGACCGCCCCGGGTGGCAGGCCCGGGGCGTGAACCGGCCTCGCCACCTTGCTATCGCAGGCGGGCCAGCGTGCCCGCCTCGGCCGCCGCCACCATCGCCGCCGCATCCTCGGCCAGCAGCAGCCGCTCCGTCACCAGTCGCTCCGCGCTCGCGCGCACGGCGGCGACATAGGCGGCCTGATCAGGCCAGCGCTCCGCGATGGAGGGGCGCGGGTCGCGGCGGGCTTCACGCTCCTCGCGCGTCGCGGCGAAGGCGAGCGCGGCACCCTGGTTCGTGCAGAGCGCCCCGGCGCCGAAGCCCTGGGCGCGCGGATTGTAGCCCGTATAGGTGGCGCGCGCGGCCGCGATCACGGGCAGGCGGATGCCGGCCACCGCATTGCCATCCGGATCCAGCGTCGGCACCAGCACGGGCCAGGCGCCCACGGCCCGCGGCGGCATCACGCCGAGATCGAGCCGGTAGGCCGGCGTGATGGAATCAGGCGCCACCATCCCCGGGATGGCCGGGAAGGTGAAGTTCACAGCGCCCTCACCCCGCCGCGCCAGATTCCCCGAGCTTCGCAGCGTGCCGTCGGCGACCGTCGGCGTGCGTGAGGCCGGTGGCTCGGCGCCCTGGCGGATCCATCCCTCCATCGCCACCATCAGCGCGCGCATGGGCGCGCCGGCCTGGAGCGGGTTGAGCGGCATGGCGCAGAGCTGGCCCTGCTGCGCCCAGGCATCGGCCGTCGCGTAATGCGGGTGGCCGGTGAACATATAGGCCCGCACATTGGCCGGCAGCGCGACATGGCCGCCCGCCGCGTCGGTCACGGTCAACGAGCCGCGCGCGCCCCAATATTCGAATTCGCTGTCGGTCTGCATCACGCGCGGGCAGTTCCGGCGCTCGGTGCAGCGGCGCAGCAGACCGTCCGTGGCACCACTCAGCGGATCGGTCGTGTCGGCATAGGTGAAGGGGAACTGGTCAGCCGGATAGAGCCGGTCCGTGTGGTCCGAGGGGTTGCGCCCGGGCTGCGCCCAGCGGGCGTTCACATCGGTGCGCCGCGCGCCCGGGATATGCGGCACCATGCCCTCGAAGACCTGGCGCCCGGCCGTGTCCTCGTTGAAGCCCAGATAGATCGCATCTCGCAGGAAGCGGCCGGATTGCGAGACGCCGAGCGTCACCGCCCGCGCCGAGGCGCGCCCCGCCTGCGGGTTTCCCGGCGCCTCGCCATGGCGCAGTGCCGCCGAGACGTCGCGGAAGGCGGCGAAGCCCAGGCCCATCACGCCCGGATCGCGCGCCGTATAGGTCACCTCATAGATCGCGCCGGCGTCGAAGCCCTCGGGCCGCGTGATGGAGATCCGATCCGGCGCGGTGAAAGCGACGGCGAGTCCCGGCGGCGTCTGCCGCGCATCCTCGGTCCGCGCGCGCACCGTGACGCGCAGGCTGGCCGGGTCCGCCGGCTCATAGGTGAGCTGGCCGCTCGCCGGATTGGTGCGGTTGTCGAAGACGAATTCGTCGCGGACCGCGCCGGTCACATTCGGCACGCGCGGCACCTGCACCCGCATGCCCGCACCCGGCGTCGGGTCACCCTGCCAGCCGATCCAGGCGAGGGTATAGCCCTGGCGGAACATCCAGCCATTGCCGGCATCGGCCGCACTCGCGTAGCGGCCATTGCTGGCGCCCGGCGCGTCGTTCAGCAACTGCCCGATGATCTGCCGGCCGCGATTGGGCGGCTCCACCAGCAGCGTCCCATTGGCCCGTGCGGGGTCGGTGGGGCGAAGGATCAGCACATCCGCCACCGCCTCGACGCGACCGGCCGCGTTGCGGGGCGCGAGGCCGATATCGGCGATCACCGCGTTGCGCGGATCGGCCGGGTCGAGGGCCACGGTTGCGCGCCCGCGGATCAGCTCATAGCCGCCGACAGCGCCGAAGCTGGCGCCGCCATAGGCCGGCATGGGCGCTTCCATCTCGAAGCGCGCCACCTGCGCGGCGGCGGGCGTGGCCGCGAGGGCCAGCATGAGCGCGATGTTTCGCATCGGGTGTTTCCTCGGATTCTTGCCTTCCCGCATTTCCCGAGTCGCCACGCGAGTCCGCATGGCTTGGAAATGCTTCGGACACCCAGCTTGGCCGCGCCCCCGCCCCGCGCGCAAGCCTCAGCTGCCGACCTTCAGCGTGCTCGTCATGCCGCGCAGGCAGGCCAGGATCGAGAGCGGCGTGATCTTGCCCGTGCGCGGGTTCTCGACGCTCGGCACGTTCTCGATCGTCATGGTCAGCCGCACCTCGGCACTTTCCACGCGGATGGTGTGCTGGTTGCGCGTCATCGCCGGGTCCGCCCAGATCTCGACCATGGTGCGCGTGGGCCCGATGCCGGCCATGGCGAGGGCGGCCGCCACATTCACATTGGCCGGGAAGCCCTGCGCCGCGTCGAAGGCATTGCCCTTGAAGATCATGGTGGGCGTGGTGATGGCCAGCACGTCGATCTTCTGCTGGTCGAGATAGGGCGCGCCCACCAGGCCGCCCGGCGGCTTGCGCGTCTCGATCGTGACGGAGGAGACATTCCCCTCCGCCGCCGCGCGCACCGCGTCCAGGCCCAGCAGCGCGCCGGTCGGCACGATGATCCGCGCGCCGGTCTCTTTCGCGCGCTCCACCAGATGCATGCGCGGCAGCAGCGCGCCGCAGGAAGAGGGCACGAAGACGCGCCCGCGTGCGATGGCGGCAGAGGCCACTTCCTCGAAGACGGCGGCGGGTGCCGCTTCCACCACGATGTCCGCCAGCTCGGCCAGCTGCGCCAGCGGCACGATGGCTGGCTTGTTGGCGAAGCCCGCGATATTGGCCGCGGCCTTCGCCTGGTCCTTGGCACTCACCGCGACGAGCCGCAGCCCCTGCACGCCCTGATCCAGCGCGCGGGCCAGATGCAGCCCGATGGCGCCCAGGCCAGCGATACCGACCGTCAATTCCCCAGACATGAAAACCCTCCCGAGAGACCCCAGCAGGGATAAAGCACCTGACGGCGCTGCCGCAAAGTCATGGAGTCTGGGGCCTTTCGGCCCCAGCCGCCGGAGGCCCCTTACTCCTCCTTGAACCCATAATCCTGGATCCCCTGCTCATTCCCGTAATACTTGTAGGGCAGGAACTTGCCGGACATGGTGATCTTCACGCGGTCGCCCTTCGGGTTCGCCACGCGCTCGAAATCGAAATCGAAATCGATGGCGGACATGATGCCGTCGCCGAACTCTTCCTCGATCAGCGCCTTCCAGGCCGGGCCGTTCACCATCACCATCTCGTAGAAGCGATAGATCAGCGGGTCGGTCGGCGGCATGGGCGTGCCGCGATAGGGCACCTCGTTCAGCATCCGCTCCTCGACTTCCGTCAGGCCGAACAGCTTCGCGGCCTTGGCGGCCAGCGGCTTCACGAGCTTCATCTGGCCGTGTAGCGCGCCCACGATCAGCGTCGGCGAGATGCCGCCGATCTCCTCGCAGATGTACTTCCAGGTCCAGTTCTTCTCGCGCTTGATGTCGAGGATCTTTTCCGTGAGCTGAGCGCGGGTCATGTTCTTTCTCCTCAAGCGCCGGCGCGGGCTCCGCCCGCTTGGCTTCGGCGCGCGGCGGTCGCGCCGTTGGCATGGTCCCTGGGGCGCCGCCGGCCGCTGTGCGGCCGGACCCTGGGGGTTGGGGTTGAAATTCAGCCGCCGAGTTCGACGACGGGCGGGTTGCGGGCGTCGTAATCGGCGGGCGGTGTGCCCGCCAAAGTCCGGCTGCGCGTGATCAGGAAATCCATGATGTGGTCGCGCAGCGGGTGATAGCCCGGCATGTGGTGCAGATCGGCCCGGGTGCGCGGGCGCGGCAGGCGGTTGTGCAGCACCTCCGCCACGCGCGCCTCGGGGCCATTGGTCATGAGCAGGATGCGGTCGGCCAGCAGGATGGCTTCATCCACGTCATGCGTGATCATGAAGGCGGTCTGCCCCGCCTCGGTCACCAGGCGCGAGACCTCCTCCTGCAACGTCCCGCGCGTGAGCGCATCGAGCGCCGAGAAGGGCTCGTCCATCAGCAGCAGCTTCGGGTTCACCGCCAGCGCGCGGGCGATGCCGACACGCTGCTTCATGCCGCCCGAAAGCTGCGAGGGCTTGCGCTCGGCGGCCTGGGCCAGGCCCACGCGCGACAGCGCCTCGCGCGCCGCCTCACGCACGCGCGCCTTGTCCCAGGAAGGGTTCCGGCAGGAGACGGCGAAGGCGACATTCTGCTCGGCCGTCAGCCATGGCATCAGCGCATGGCCCTGGAAGATCACGGCGCGCTCGAGCGAGGGGCCTTCGATCTCGCGCCCCTCCACCAGCACCACGCCCTCGCTCGGCGTGTCGAGCCCGGCCAGGATGTTCAGGATGGTCGTCTTGCCGCAGCCCGAATGGCCGACCAGGCAGACGAACTCGCCCTTCTCGATGGTGAACCAGACATTCTGGAACACGGTGAGGCCAGGAAATTTCCGCGCGATTCCTTCCACGGACACAATGCGATTGGTCACTTGTTTGCGCCCCTCAGACGGCGGGCGGCCGCCTCCGCGGCCTTGCCTTCGGAACGCTGAAGCGTTCCGCCGCGCCTGTTCGGCGCGGATTCTCCATGCGCACGCCGGAGCGCATCAGCCTGGTCTTGCATGTTCCTACTCCTGCCAGGCCACGGCCTGGGCGATGAAGCCCAGCAGCCGGTCGAGCGCCAGGCCCACCAGCCCGATCATCAGGATCGCGATCACGATGTCCGCGATGGAGAGGTTGTTCCACTGGTTCCACACCCAGTAGCCGATGCCCGTGCCACCCACGAGCATCTCGGCGGCCACGATCACCAGCCAGGCGATGCCGATGGAAATCCGCATCCCCGTCAGGATGGTGGGGGCGGCGGCGGGCAGGATCACGCGCATCGCCGTCTTCCAGCGCCCGGCTTCCAGCGTGCGCGCCACGTTCAGCCATTCCTTGCGCACCGAGGCCACGCCGAAGGCCGTGTTCAGCAGCATCGGCCAGATCGAGCAGATGAAGATCACGAAGATCGAGCTGATCGAGGAATCCTTGATCGTGTAAAGTGCCAACGGCATCCAGGCGAGCGGCGAGACCGGCCGCAGCACCTGGATGAAGGGGTTCAGCGCCGCATTCAGCAGCGGCGACATGCCGATCACGAAGCCCAGCGGAATCGCGATCACGGCCGCCAGCAGGAAGCCCGCCATGACGCGCCAGAGTGACCAGGCGATCTGGATGCCGATGCCCTGGTCATTCGTGCCGCGCTGGTGGAAGGGGTCGCTCAGCAGCTCGACCAGGCGCTTGCCGATATCGGTCGGCGCCGGCAGGGCCGTCTGGCCGCCGCGCGCGGCCTCCGGGCTCAGCAGCGCGGCGAGCTCGGGGTCCACCGTGGCGGCGCCGCCGGTGGCATTGCCCTTCACGGCCATTTCCCAGGCGAAGAGAAGGGCGAAGAGCAGCGCGGCCGAAAGCAGCGCGGCCCGCCAGACCGGAACCGTGGTGTTCATGAGGTCAGTTCCGCTTGATCGCGAAGCTCGCCATATAGGCTTCCGGCTGCGTCGGATCGAAGCGCTTGCCGAGGATGGTCTCGACGCGCATCGAATTGGCGGGCACCGCCATGCCGAGGTCGCGCATCACGCGCCCGGCATCGAGCGCGAGGAAGGTCTGCTCGGCCACCGCGCGCCAATCCACGTCGCGCTGCAGCTGGTTCCAGCGGCGCATCTGCGTGAGGATCCAGACCGCCATGGAGTGATAGGGGAAGGGGTCGAAGCCGATGCGGTTGGGCTGGCGCACCACCTGGCCCAGGCCATTCGCGAAGGTGCCGGTCAGCACCTGCTGCACCACGGTCAGCGGCTGGTTCAGGTAGTTCGGCCCATGGATGGCATTGGCCACCTCGACGCGGTTCGCCTGGTTGTCGGAATAGGCGGTCGCCTCCACGATGGCGCGCAGCAGCGCGGCATAGGTGTTGGGCGTGTCGGTAATCATGCTGCGCGGCACGGCGAAGGCGCAGCACGGATGCCCGTCCCACAGCTCGCGCGTCAGGATGTGGATGAAGCCCACACCATCGAAGACCGCGCGCTGGTTGAACGGATCGGGGCCGAGGAAGCCATCGATATTGTCGGCACGCAGATTGGCCACCATCTCGGGCGGCGGCACGGCGCGGATCTGGATGTCGCGGTCGGGGTCGAGGCCCGCTTCCGCCACATAGGCGCGCAGCAGGTAGTTGTGGATCGAGAAATCGAAGGGCACGGCGAAGCGGAAGCCGCGCCAATCCTTCGGGTCGCGCTTGTCGCGATGCTTGTTGGCGAGCGTGATCGCCTGGCCATTGATGTTCTCGATGGCGGCGACCGAGAAGGGAATGGGGTTGGCCACACCCACGCCGAGCGACATGGCGACCGGCATGGGCGCCAGCATATGCGCCGCGTCATATTCGCGCGCGATGGAGCGATCCCGGATCACCGCCCAGCCGGCCGTGCGGATCACTTCCACATTCAGGCCCTGGCGACGGTAGAAGCCCATCGGATCGGCCATGATGATGGGCGTGGCGCAGGTGATGGGGATGAAGCCGATCTTGAGGTCGCGCTTCTCGGGCGCGCCGGTCGCTTGCGCCATCGCCTCGCGCGCATTGGTCAGCGGCAGCACGCCCTCGAGCGCGGCCAGCAGCGTGCCGGCGCCGAAGGCCGTCAGCAGGTTGCGGCGGGTGCCGGCATCCGGGAAGGCGGCGCGGATCGCGGCCTCGTTCACCGCACGGCCCAGCTCGCCCGTGCCATCGGCCGGCGTCTCCTCGGCGCAGACGAAGCCCTGCGCGTGACTCACGCCGCAAGCGCAAAGATCGGCAGAGGTAAGACGGTTGAACATCTTGGCCATGGGGCGCTCCCTTCAGTCGGGCGCGCCCATGCATGCGCTGTGCCAGTGCGAGAGGGCACCGCCCTCTCGCGCTCTCCCGGCAGGAAACTCAAGTTTCCTGCACCTTCGGACGGTCAGCGCGCGATGATCTGCCTGAAATTCAGGCAATCACACGACGGGGCTGCGCCCGCCATCCACATTGATCGCGGTGCCGGTCACATAGCCGCCCTGCTCGCTCGCCAGCATCAGCGCCATGGCGGCGAATTCTTCGGCCTTGCCGATGCGCCCGAGCGGGACGGAGCGGCCCTGCTCCTCCTTCCACTCCTCCCAGGTGATGTTGCGCTTGTCCGCCGCATGGCGGCGCACCCATTGGTCGCTCTCGATGATGCCGACGAGCAGCGCATTCACCAGCACATTGTGCGGCGCATATTCATTCGCCAGCGCCTTGGTCAACGCCATGCCGGCCGCACGGCTCACGCTGGTCGGCGTCGAGGTCGCGAGCGGCGCCTTCGCCCCGATGTTCAGCACATTGATGATCCGGCCCCAGCGGCGCTGCTGCATCCCCGGCAGCACGGCGCGGCAGAGGCGGATGGCGGCCATCAGCTTCAGGTTGAGGTCGTCCTCCCAAAGGTCGTCGCTGATGTCCAGGAAGGGCCCGCGCTGCGAGGTGCCGGCATTGTTGACCAGGATGTCGATGGGCCCGATCGCGGCGGCGGCCGCGGAAGCGGCGGCGGCGCAGCCCTCGGCGGTCCGGATATCGGCGGGGATGGCGGCCACCTTCGCGGCCGGGGCGGCGGCCTGGATCTCGGCCTTGGCCGCCTCCAGCGCCTCCGCGCCGCGCGCGACCAGCGCCACATGCCCCCCCGCCTGCGCAAAGGCCTTCGCCATGGCGAGGCCGAGGCCCTTGGAGCCGCCCGTGATCAGGGCCTTCCGCCCATTGAGGGTGAGTTGCATGGCGCCGATTCCTCCGTGTTTGAAGGCTATGGTGCCTGCCAATCCGGCCCATCGTAAAGCCAGGCCATCCCCTCCCAGGCGGCCTCGGGGCTGCGGCCCATCAGCATGGCGTCGCGCAACTCCGCGCGGACATCGGCGGCGTGGTAGATCTCGCCATAGATGCGCGCCATGGATTGCACGCGGCCGGTGCGCAGCACGCGCGCCTCCTCATAGGCCGGCAAGGCGCGGTCCAGCGGCACCGCGTCCAGCATGTCGGCCAGGCAGAGCGCATCCTCCAGCGCCATGTTCGCCCCCTGCGCCAGGTATTGCAGCATGGGGTGCGCGGCATCGCCCAGCAGCACGGCCGCGCCATCCTGCCAGCCGCGCTTCGGTTCGCGGTCGCAGAGCACCCAGTATTTCCAGGTGTCGATCTTCTCCAGCATGGCCCGCACCTCGGGCCGCGTGCGGGCGAAGTGCTTGCGCAGCAGTGCCGGATCACCCGCCTGATCCCAGCCTTCCGAATACTCGGTGCTGTGGAAGACGGCGACGAGGTTCATGAGCTCGCCGCGCCGCAGCGGGTAATGCACCAGGTGCAGCCGGGGCCCGGCATGCAGCAGCACCTCGTCGCGCGGAATGCCGTCCGGCACCTCGCCCATCGGCAGCACCGCGCGATAGGCGATATGGCCGGAGACGACGGGCTTCTCCGCCCCCAGCATGGCGGTGCGGATGCGCGACCAGAGGCCATCCGCGCCGATGACGAGATCGCCGCGCTCGCTCGCGCCATCCTCGAAATGGAGCGCGACCTCGGCGCCGATGCGGCTGTAGTCGCGCGCCGAACGCCCGGTGGTGAGCGTGATGGCGGGATGCGCGGCGCAGGCGACGAGCAGCACGCCATGCAGATCGGCGCGATGGATGACGGCATAGGGCTGGCCGAAGCGGGCCTGGAAGCCTTCGCCCAGCGGCACGCGCGTGATCTCGTGGCCCTTCACGGCGCAGCGCATGACGAGCGCGCGCGGGATGGCGACGCGGCTCAGGATTTCCTCGCGCAGCCCCAGCCGGTCGAACATCTTGAAGACGTTCGGCCCGAGCTGGATGCCCGCGCCGATCTCGCGGAACTCCGAGGCGCGCTCGAAGACCTGCACGCTGTGGCCGCGCTGGGCCAACGCCAGCGCGGCGCCAAGGCCGCCAATGCCGCCGCCGGCGATGAGGATCTTCATGAAAGCCTCCCGAAGAAAAGAAAAAAGCCTCCGGCGGCTGGGGCCGAGAGGCCCCAGACCCCGATACCGCGCAGCCTTCCAAGCACGGCGCCAAGGAATGGGGTCTGGGGCCCCGGCCCCAGCCGCCGGAGGCCCCTTTTCTCTTACGCCACTTCCGCCAGCACCGAAGGATGGAACAGCTCCTCCGGCGTCAGGTCCCGCGCCGCCAGCCCATCCGCCCGCGCGAAGCGGATCATGGCGGCGATTTCGTCGCGGTTCTTCGCGAAGCCATAGGGCCAGACATCGCCGCCCATGGCGCGCTCCTGCTCCTCCATCGCGGCCGCGATCCAGGGCAGCGAGACGCGCAGCACATTCACCAGGCGCAGCTCCTCCAGGGAAAGGCGGCGGGCTTCGGCGAAGGCGCGGAACAGCACCAGCGGCAGCCACGGATTGGCCTCCGCCACATCGCGGCGGACGGCGAGGCAATGCATGATGGGGAAGAAGCCGGTCTCTCCGAACCAGGCCTTCTCGGCGGCCGGATAGTCGGGAAACAGGCGCGCGATCTGCGGATGCGGCGCGGGCGGGCGCGGGCCGATCATCGCATCCACCCGGCCTTCGCGCAGCGCCTGCTCCGGGCTTTCGCCCAGCGCCGCCACGTCGAATCCCTCGGGCAGCGTGATGGCGATGCGCTCGGCGCCGATGCGCCACTTGATGGCACGCGTGTCCACGCCATGCGTCTCGCGCAGGATGCCGCGCACCCACAGCGCCGCGGTCTGCTGGTATTCCGGCAGGGCGATGGTGCGGCCGGCGAGGTCCTCCGGCTTCGTGATGCCGCGATCCGTGCGGATGTAGATCGCGCTGTGGCGGAAGGCGCGGGAGAGGAAGACCGGCACGCCGATATAGGCACTGTCACCCCGCGCGGTCGTGGTGATGTGGCTGCCCATGGAGAGTTCCGTGACATCGAAGGCCTTGTCACGCAGCGCCCGCTTGAAGATGTCTTCCGGCTCGCCCGGAAGGGCGATGAACTCCACGCCCGGGATCTGCACCCGCCCGTCCAGGATGGGGCGCGTGCGGTCGGAGAGGGTGCAGGCCAGGGTGATACGCAGCTTCTGGGTCATCGGGTCAGGTTCTCGGGGGTGAAAGGCAGGCGGTCGGGCCGCACGCCCAGCGCCTGGTGGATGCCGCCCGCGATGGCGGCGATGGTCGGCGCCATGCTGGCCTCACCGGCGCCGAGCGGCGGCGCCTCGGGCCGGGCGATCAGGTTGACGCTGACGCGCGGCACGTCACGGAAGCGCAGCACGGGATAGGCCTCCCAGCTGTCGGAGGTGATGCGCATGCCATCCGTGGTCGCGGCCTCATGCAGCGCCACCGAGACGCCATGGATCGCGCCACCCTCGAGCTGGTTGATGGCGCCATCCGGGTTGATCACCTCGCCCATGTCGGCAGCGATGTGCAGCGCCACGCAGCGCACACGCTCCTCAGCCCGGACATGGGCTGCGACGGCGCACCAGGCGCCGGTGTTCTTGTAGCGCGCCACCGCGATGCCCAGGCCCTCATTCTCCGGCAGGGCGCGGCCCCAGCCGGCCATGCGCGCCGCCTCGCGCAGCACATGCGCGGCGCGGTCATCCTCGCAATGCCGCAGGCGGAAGGCGATGGCGTCCTCGCCGGCGAGCGCGGCCAGCTCCTCAATCACGCTCTCGATGGCCCAGACATGGATGAGGGCGCCCAGGCCCCGCAGGGCGGAGCTGCGAATGGGCATCTCCGTCAGCCGCGTCATGGTCGCGGAGAGTGCGGGCACGCGATAGAGCGGCACCATGTTGCGCTGCGCCCCGCCGCCACCGGCCAGCGGCGGGTTGATCGAGGGCGGGATGGGCGCACCGCCTTCCATCAGCGGCGCCGAGAGCAGCACCGGCGTCTTCACCCGCCCCGGCCGGCCGGAATGGCCGTTGGAGCGCACATGCACCCGCCAGGAAGCGAGGGTGTTGCCGGCATCCAGCCCGGCCTCGATCTCCACCAGCATCGCGGGCGAAAGCGGCGCCTGCGCCAGTTCCTCCGCGCGGGACCAGAGCACGCGGATGGGCGTGCCCGGGCAAAGCCGCGCGCAAATGGCGGCATCCAGCGCCACGTCATCCGCGCCATTGTGCCCGTAGCAACCCGAGCCTTCGACATGCTCGACGATGATGCTCTCAGCGGGCATCCCCAGCGCGAGGGCCAGGTCGGTGCGGAGATTGTAGGGCCCCTGCGTGTGGCTCCAGACGCGCATCGTGGTGCCGTCGAAATGCGCGATCGCACAGCAGGTGCCGACCGAGCCATGCGCGATGAAGGGCCGGAAGAAGCGCCGCGTGATGCTGCGCGTGGCGGGCGCGGGCGTGCCGTGCTCGGCCACCACGCTCTCCTCGCCGGGCGCCGTCTCCAGCCAGCGCGGCCAGTCCTGCGGCAGCGCGGCGCCTTCGCTCCAGCGCGCGGCGCGGCCAGCGCGTTCGGCGAGCTTTTCCGCCTCCGCCTCGGTGTCGGCGATCACGGCCAGCACATCGCCATCGCGCAGCGCGCCGGGCGGCGCTTCCAGCAGCCGCGCGCCGGGCGCGGGCGGGCGGATCATCCGCGCGTGGCGCATCCCCGCAAAGCGCAAATCCTGGATGAAGCGCGCCTCACCGAAGATCTTCGCCGGAAGATCCAGGCGCGGCGCGGAAATCCCCGTCACGCGCCGCGCGGCGGCGGGCTTCGGCCGCGCTTCGGGCGAGGCCTCGGCATCCAGCAGCTCCCGCTCGGCCAGCGCGGCATAGGAGCCGACGGGGCCATCGGGGCCAAGGAACACGCCATTCTCGACGCGCAACTCCTCCAGCGGCACGCCGCTCGCCTGCGACACGACGGAGAGGCACAGCGCCCGCGCATCCGCGCAGGCATGCCGCAGAGCCATGCCGCCTTCCTGGATGGAGAGGCTGCCGGAGGTCACCGCCTCATTCGGGCTGCGCCCCGTGATGGTGGGCGTGACCAGGATGCGCTCCAAGGCCACATCCAGCTCCTCGGCGGCGATCTGCGCGAGGGCCGTCAGGATTCCCTGCCCCAGCTCCACCTTGCCCGGATGGACGGCGACGCGGCCATCCGCGTGGAAGGTGAGCCAGGTGTCGAGGCGGCGGTTCACATGCAGGCTGCCGGGCAGTTTCGGCCGGTCATCTGGCCCAGCGCCGCCGAAGGCGAGGTTCATGCGCGCATCTCCTCAGCCGCGCGCAGGATGGCGCGGAGGATGCGGTTATGGCTGCCGCAGCGGCAGAGATGCCCCTCCAGCGCCGCGCGCAGCGCTGCCTCATCCGGCGCAGGGTTGTCGCGCAGGAAGGCCGCGGCCGTGACGATGATGCCCGAGAGGCAGAAGCCGCATTGCCCGGCCTGCTCGACGAGGAAAGCGGTCTGCAACGGGTGCGGGCTGCTGCGGGTGCCGAGCCCCTCCAGCGTCTTCACCTCACGCCCCGCCACGCCCTCCACAGGCAGCGTGCAGGCGGGCACGGAGCGGCCATCCAGCAGCACATGGCAGGCGCCGCAGGCCTCGGCCCCGCAGCCGAAGCGCGGGCCGTTCAGCAGGAAATCCCCACGCAGCGCGTGCAGGAGCGAGACGCCGCCCGGATGCGCGACCTCCGCGCCATTCAGCGTGAAGGCGATCACCCGGCGGTGATCCGCGCCATGCGGATCCATTCGCGTTGCCGCTCGATGTCGCGCGTGAGGAAGGTGCCGAACTCCTCGACCGACATGGGCAGCGGCTGCGCGCCAGCCGTCGCCTGGCGCTCCCGCGTCTCGGGCCGCTCGAGGATGCGGTTCACCTCCGCATTCAGCCGCTCGACGATCGGACGCGGCGTGCCCGCGGGCGCCATGAGGCCCAGCCAGATCGAGGCCTCATAGCCCGGCAGCGTCTCGGCCACCGCCGGCAGTTCCGGCAGCAGTGGGTTACGCTGCGGGCCGCTGGTGGCGAGCCCCCGCACGCGCCCGGCCGCGATCTGCTCGCGCATGGTGGGGATGGCATCGAACATGATGGGCACCTGGCCGGAGATCACCGCCGTGCGCGCCTCGTTCGAGCCGCGGAAGGGAATGTGCTGCATCTGCACATCCGCCATGGCGCGGAACACCTCGCCCGCGATGTGATAGGGCGTGCCCGGCCCGCTGCTCGCGTAGTCGTAGCGGCCAGGATTGGCCTTCAGCAGCGCGATCAGCTCCGGCACCGTGGTCGCGGGAATGGAGGGATGCACCACCAGCGCGTGATAGGCCACGTTGATGGCGGCCACCGGCGCCAGGTCCCGCATCAGCACATAGGGGCGGTTGGGCAGCAGCGTTTCATTGGCCGTATGCGTGTTGCTCATCAGCAGCAGCGTCTGGCCATCGGGCGGCGACTTCACCACCTGGTCCGTGCCGATGGTGGCCCCGGCCCCCGGCCGGTTCTCGATCACGAAGGGCTGGCCGAAGGCGGCGGCCAACGGCTCGCCCAGGAAGCGCGCCGCGACATCGGCCGAGCCGCCTAGCCCGAAGGGCACGATGATGCGCACCGGTCGCTGCGGCCAGGCCGGGGTTGCCCCTTGGGCCGAAGCTCGCCCCGCCAGGATCAAGGCCGGCGCGGCCAGCAGGAAAGGACGGCGATGCAGCATGGACGTGTTCTCCTTGCCCGCTACATCGCCCGCGATGACCGACCCCGCAAGTGGGACTTGCAGTGGCTCCCGCTCCCCTGCATAGATTTCGGCAAGGCAATCAAACGGCCATCCAGGGAGAACGTGATGATCGAGCTGACCATCAATGGGCAGGCGCGCCGCCTCGACGCCGCGCCCGACATGCCGCTCCTCTGGGCGTTGCGCGACATCCTGAACCTCACCGGCACGAAATATGGCTGCGGCATCGCGCAATGCGGCGCCTGCACCGTGCATCTGGATGGCCAGCCCGCCCGCGCCTGCCAGACCACGCTCGCCGATGCGGTCGGCAAGAGCGTCACCACCATCGAAGGCCTGCACCCCGAAGGGCGCCACCCGGTCCAGCTCGCCTGGATTGCGGCCCAGGTGCCGCAATGCGGCTATTGCCAGTCCGGCCAGATCATGGCCGCCGCCGCCCTGCTGCGCGAGACGCCGCGCCCCACCGATGCGCAGATCGACGCCGCGCTGGAGGGCCATATCTGCCGCTGCGGCACCTATCAGCGCATCCGCGCCGCGGTGCATCAGGCGGCGGCCCAGGGGTGATGACCATGCTCGACCGCCGCGCCCTTCTGCAATCCGCCCTTCTTGTCCCCCTCATGGCCGATGCCGCCATGGCCCAGGCGCCGGCCGCGCCCCCGCCGCCGACCATCGCGGGCAGCGGCGCCAATGGCACGCTGAGCGGCTTCCTGCGCATCGGCGCCGATGGCCGCGTGACGCTCTTCACCACCACCAGCGAATTGGGCCAGGGCACCCACACCGCCCATGCGCAGATCGTGGCCGATGAGCTGGGCTGCGCGCTGGAGGCGGTGACCGTCACCGTCGGCCAGCCCGAGCCCGCGCTGCGCCTGGCCGGCGTGAATGAGATGTACACCGGCGCCTCCTTCGGCATCCGGCAATGGGCGCCCCGCCTGCGCCGGGGAGCTGCCGCCGCCCGCACCGTCCTGGTCCAGGCGGCCGCCGAGCGCCTTTCCGTCCCGGCCGATAGCCTGACCGTCGCCGATGGCCGCGTGGTGCACGCCGCGAGCAACCGCTCGCTCGGTTTCGGCGAGTTGGCCGAAGCCGCCGCCCGCCTGCCGCTCCCTGAAATGCCCGCGATGAAGCCGGCCAGCGAGCGCCGCATCAGCGGCCACAACGCGCCGCGCGCCGACATCCCGGCCAAGACGCGGGGTGCCGCCACCTATGGCGTGGATGTGCGCCTGCCCGGCATGCTCTTCGCCGTAGCCCGTCTGCCCGAGGTCTTCGGCGCGGAACTGGAAAGCTTCGACGCCGCCCCCGCCCTCGCCATCCCGGGCGTGGTGCAGGTGGTGCCCATCCCGCGTGGCCTCGCCGTCGCCGCCACCAACACCTGGGCCGCCATGCGCGGCGCCGAGGCGCTGGTGGTGCGCTGGAAGGCCACGCCGCATGACGGCATGGATTCCGCCGCCGTCTCCGCCCGGCTGCGCGCCGCGCTGGACCAGCCCCAGGCGCAGCGCCCGCGCAATGACGGCGATTGGGAAGCGACCCGCGCCGCCGCCGCCCGCGTGGTGAGCGCGACCTACGAAGTGCCGTATCTGGCCCATGCGCCGATGGAGACGGAGAACGCGACCATCCGCATCACCGGGGACCGCGCGGAGATCTGGGCGCCCACCCAGCACCAGGATTGGTGCGTGCGGGACGTGGCGGCCGCGCTGAACATCCCGCCCGCGAACGTGACGATGCACACGACCTATGCCGGCGGCGGCTTCGGCCGGCGCCTGCATGTGGAAGTGGCCGCCCAGGCCGCGCATGCGGCGCGCGCGCTGGGCCGGCCCGTGCAGCTGATCTGGTCGCGCGGCGATGAATTCGCCCAAGGCTATTACCGCCCGGCCTTCGCGGCGAAGATGGAGGCGGCCCTCGATGCCTCGGGCCGCGTCACCGGCTTCAACATCCGCGGCGCCGGCGGCTCGGTCATGTATGACTATCGCCCCTGGCTCTTCCGCAACCCGAATTTCGTGGACCCCTTCGCGCTGCAGAGCGTGACGGACACGCGCTACCGCTTCGGTGCCTTCCGCGCCGAATATGCGCGCGTGGACCTGCCGCCCAAGGTCTGGCTCTGGCGCTCGGTCGGCTCCTCGCAATACGGCTTCTTCGTCGAGAGCTTCCTCGATGAGGTCGCCGCCGCCGCGAACAAGGACCCGCTCACGCTGCGCCGCGAATTGCTGGCGCATGACGCGCGCGCGCTGGCGGTGCTGAACCTCGCCGCCGAGAAGGGCGGCTGGGGCACGCCGCTGCCGCCCGGGCGCTATCGCGGCATCGCCTATATGGAGGCCTATGGCAGCCTCTGCGCCGAGGTCGCGGAAATCTCCATCACGCGCGGCGAACTCACCGTCCACAAGGTGACCGTCGCCTATGATTGCGGCGATGTGATCAACCCGGACACGGTGGCCGCGCAGATGCAGGGCAGCGTGGTCTGGGCGCTCTCGGCCATGAAGCATGAGGCGGTGACGCTGAAGCAGGGCCGCGCCGAGCAGCGCAATTTCGACAGCTACCGCATCGCCCGCATCAGCGAGGCGCCGGTGGTGGAGACGCACATCATCCGCAGCGGCCAAGCGCTGGGCGGCGTGGGCGAGCCCGGCGTGCCGCCGCTCGCACCCGCCGTCTGCAACGCGATCTTCGCGGCGACGGGCAAGCGCATCCGGCAATTGCCGCTGGCTGGCCAGGACCTGAGCTGATCCATGCCCTCAAACGCCGGGCGCGCGCTCCGCGCGCTTGGCTTCGCGGCACAGGCCGCGGGCCGCAATTCGCGGCCTCGGCCGCCGGCGGCGGCCGCCGATCAGGGGTCCTGGACCTTCAGGGAATGAAGTCCGGCCGCGGCAGCGCCAGATATGCATCCCGCAGCGCCTGCGACCAGCCATTGCGGATGGTCTGGTAATAGGGGTCATCCTCGGTGAAGCGCCGGCGCGAGGCGACGCTGCATTCGCCTGTGCGGATCACCGCGATGTCGAGCGGCATGCCGACCGAGAGGTTGGAGCGCAGCGTGCTGTCCATGCTGATCAGCGTGAGCGCCACGCCCATGACGAGCGAGGTCTCGGGCGTCAGCACGCGGTCCAGGATGGGCTTGCCGTATTTGTGCTCGCCGATCTGGAGGAAGGGCGTGTCCTCCGTCGCCTCGATGAAATTGCCCGCCGAGTAGATGAGGAAGAGGCGCGGCGGCCCGCCCGCGATCTGGCCGCCCAGCAGCAGGCTGCAATCGAAGCCGAGGCCCTGCGCGCCCAGCGCCGCGCCATCCTGCTGCTGCACCAGGCGCACCGCGGCCCCCACGAGCTGCGCGGCGCTCACCATGTCCGGCACGTCGGTCAGGCGCAGCTGCGCGCCATTGTGCCAGACGCCCGCCTGCAGGTGGTTCACCACGGCCTGGGTGATGGCGAGGTTGCCCGCCGTCATCATGACCAGGGCGCGTTCGCCCGGCTGCTCGACCACGAACATCTTCGAGAAGGTCGAAATGTTGTCGAGGCCCGCATTGGTGCGCGTGTCCGAGAGCATGACGAGGCCCTCATTCACGCACAGCCCCACGCAATAGGTCATTCCCGCGCCCTCCGTTGCAGCGCGCGGAGAATGCCCGATCAGGCGCGGATGTAGAAGGCCTGGACCGCCTCGCCCAGCTCCGCCGTGTTGATGATCATGGCGGTGAGGTATTCATGCAGCCCCGCCTCCATGATGTCCTCGATGCGGCCGGTGCGCAGCTGCGTGCGCAGCTCCTCCGCCAGGCGGTGCGGCTCGCCCCGCCGGCCATCCTGCTCGGCTGCGATCAGCTCCAGCACCTCGCAGACGCGGTTGTAGCTGGCGATCAGGCTGCGCGGCAGCTCGGGGCGCAGGATCATCAGCTCCGCGATGCGCGCGGGCGTGATGCGATCGCGGAAGACCCAGTGGTAGGCGCGCAGCGCGGAGAAGGATTGCAGCACCGCCTGCCACTGCCCATGGGCGACGGTGGTCTCGGCCTCGCTCTCCAGCACCTCATGCTTCACATCGAGCAGGCGGGCCGTGTTGTCCGCGCGCTCCAGCGCGGTGCCGAGCTGGACGAAGAGCCAGGCCTCGCCGCGCAGCATGGTGTCCATCGCCGCACCGTTGAACAGCAGCACGCGCTCGCGCACCCATTCGAGGAAGCCCGGCAGCTTCTCGCCCTGGAAATCCGCGGGGCCGATGCGCCGCAGATGGTTCCAGCTGTCGGACATGGCACTCCACATGTCCACGGTCAGCGCGGTGCGCACCGTGCGGGCATTGTGCCGCGCGGCGGCGAAGCAGGGAATGATGCCCGAGGGGTTGTCCGGGTCGCGCACCAGGAAGTCGATCACGGCTTCCTCGGTGATCTCCTGGTGCTTCTGGAAGAAGCCCGGCTCGCAGCCGGCGGCGACGAGAAGCGCGCGCCACTCATCGCCCTCATGGTTGAGTTCGGCCGTGAGCCCCGCCATGCGCGAGGCGACGGAAAGCCCGCGCGCCACATTGGCGGCGCGCTCGGTATAGCGGCCCAGCCAGAACAGGCTGTCGGCGGTGCGGCTCAGCATGCGGCGGCACCCCCATGCGCGGTGCTGGGTATGGGATCGGCCTCCAGCACCCAGGTGTCCTTCGTGCCGCCGCCCTGGCTGGAATTCACCACCAGCGATCCCTCGCGAAGCGCCACGCGCGTCAGCCCGCCCGGCACGATGCGCACCGCATCCTTGGTGCTCAGCACGAAGGGGCGCAAATCCACATGGCGCGGCGCGATGCCCTGCTCCACCAGCGTCGGCACGGTGGAGAGCGCCAGCGTGGGCTGCGCGATGTAGTCCTGCGGCTTGGCGCGGATGCGGGCCGCGAAGTCGTCGCGCTCGGCCTGCGTCGCGTGGGGGCCGATCAGCATGCCGTAGCCGCCCGAGCCCTGGGCGAGCTTCACCACCAGCTTGTCCAGATTGGCCAGGACCTCGCGGCGGTCCTCCTCACGCTCGCAGAGCAGGGTCGGCACATTGGCCAGGCGCGGCTCCTCGCCCAGATAGAAGCGGATCATGGCGGGCACATAGGGGTAGATCGCCTTGTCATCGGCGATGCCGCAGCCCGGCGCGTTGCAGAGCGCGACATTGCCGGCGCGATAGGCGGCGATCAGGCCCGGCACGCCCAGCATGCTGTCCGGCCGGAAGGCCTTGGGGTCCAGATAGTCGTCATCGATGCGGCGATAGATCACATCCACGCGCTTGGCACCCGCCGTGGTGCGCATGTAGACGATGTCATCCTCGACGAAGAGGTCCGGGCCTTCCAGCACCTCCACGCCCATCTCATCGGCCAGGAAGCAATGCTCGTAATAGGCGCTGTTGAAGCTGCCCGGTGTGAGGATCACCACCGTCGGGTCCGGCCCCGCGCGCTCCGGCGCGGCCGCCTTCAGCGTCGCGAGCAGATCCTCCGGGTAGCGGTTCACGGGCGCGATGCGGTGCCGCGCCATCAGGCGCGGGAACAGCCGCAGCATCGCCTCGCGGTTCTCCAGCATATAGGAGACGCCGGACGGCGTGCGCGCATTGTCCTCCAGCACGTAGAACTGGTCCGGTCCGGTGCGCACCAGGTCGATGCCCGCGATATGCGTGTAGATCCCGCCGGGCGGCAGGAAGCCCTGCATCTCGGGCCGGAACTGCTCATTGCCCTCGATCAGGTGGGCCGGGATGCGGCCGGCGCGGATGATCTCCTGCTTGCCGTAGATATCGGCCAGGAAGGCGTTCAGCGCGCGCACGCGCTGCGTGAGGCCGGCCGAGAGCGTCTGCCATTCCGCACGCGCCAGGATGCGGGGGATGATGTCGAAGGGGATGAGGCGCTCCGGGTCGCCGCCCTCGCCATAGACGGCGAAGGTGATGCCGACGCGGCGGAACAGCACCTCCGCCTCGGCCCGCTTGGCGGCGAGGTCGGCGGCCGGCGTCTCGCGGAGCCAATCGGCGATGGCCGCATAGGCGGGGTGGAGGGAGGCGCCCTTCCCCATCTCATCGAAGGCTTGGCTCGTCATGCACATCAATCCCGGTAGACTGCATGAGCTTTGCCGCAGCCCGGCGCCCTGCACAAGCCAGCCCAGCGTGGAATGCGCATCGGCCGGCCCGGCTTTGCCCAAGGCGCGGGCAGCTTGGCGCGCGGGGCGCAGCGCCTATGCTGCGTGGCCGAGGGAGAATCCGATGAACGACCAGCCGCAGCTCACCACCGGCGCCGAGGCCATGCTGGCAAGCTTCGCCGCCGCCGGCATGCCGGCGATCTTCGGCGTGCCGGGCGGCGGCTCCAGCCTCGATCTCATCGCCGCGGCCAAGGCGCGCGGCATTCCCTTCCTGCTCGCGCGCACGGAGAATGGCGCGGGCATCATGGCCTCCGCGCTCGCCGAGCTCACCCACAAGCCCGTCGGCCTGCTGACGACGCGCGGCCCCGGCGTTTCCAACGCGGCCAACGGCATGGCCAATGCGAGCCTGGAGCGCGCGCCGGTGATCCTGGTGGCGGATGGCTTCGCGGCGCGGGAGAGCCGCTATGTCACGCATCAGCTCTTCGACCAGGCGGCGATGATGGCGCCCGTCACGCGCGCCCGCGGCCTGGGCGCGACCGAGGCCGCGCGCGTGCTGGAGGCCGCCCTCTCCGCCCCGCGTGGCCCTGGCTATCTGGAACTGGCGGGCGACGCCGCGCGCGCACCGGCCGCCCCCGCCGCGCCCTTCAACCCGCCCGTGCTGGAGGCCCCCTCGCCCGGCGCCATCGCCGAGGCGCGGCGCCTGCTGGAGGCCGCGCAGCGCCCCGCGCTCATCATCGGCCTGGAAGCGACCGCGCCCGCACGCGCCGCCGCCACGCGGCGCCTGGTCGAGGCGCTGGGCTGCCCCGGCCTCGTCACCTACAAGGCCAAGGGCGTGCTGCCCGACAGCCACCCGCTCTTCGGCGGCGTCTTCACCGGCGGCGAGGCGGAGGCGCCGCTGCTGCGCGAGGCCGACCTCATCCTGCTCCTGGGCGCCGACCCGGTGGAGTTCATCGGCCAGCCCTGGCGTTATGGGGTGCCGATCCTCGACCTCGCCTGCTGCGCGCGGGAGATGGAATACCGCAAGCCGGAGCTGGCGCTGATCGGCGCCTGGGAGGTGGCGGCCGCCGCGCTCGCCGAGGATGCGCCGCGCCGCCCCTGGCCCGAGGGCCGCGTGGCCGCGCTGCGCACCGCCTGGCTCGCGGCGCTGGAGAACGCGCCCGGCGGCAATCGCGGCATGGCGCCGTCCGACATCGTGCGCGTGACGCAGGATGCCTGCCGCCGCCTGGGCGTGGACCCGCGTGTCAGCGTGGATGCCGGCGCCCACATGTTCCCCGCCACCACCTTCTGGCAGGCAGAACGGCCGGGTGACCTGCTGATCTCCAATGGCCTCGCCACCATGGGCTATGCGCTGCCCGCCGCCATCGCCGCCGCCTGGCATGACCCTGGCCGTGGCGCGGTCGCCTTCACCGGCGATGGCGGGCTGCTCATGGCGATCGGTGAACTGGCCACCGCCGCCGCCATGGGCGTGAACCTGACGGTGGTGGTGTTCAATGACGCGACCCTCTCGCTCATCGACATCAAGAAGGGCGCGCGGGACCTGCCCGATGGCGCGCTCGACTGGCCCATGGCCGATTTCGCCGCCGTGATGCGCGGCATGGGCGGCCGCGCCTGGAGCGTGGCAGATGCGTCCGGCCTCGACGACGCGCTGGCGGAAGCCATGGCGCAACCCGGCCCGCGCCTGATCGACGTGCGGACGGACCCCTCCAGCTATCCGGCGCAGATCAAGGCGTTGCGCGGATAGCGCACCTGGGATGTTGCGCGGATAGCGCACCTGGAATGTTGCGCGGATAGCGCACGGATCACGCTGCGGGGCTGACCTTCCCGGCGCCGCCGATCCGGTAGCGATCCCAGTCGCGCAGCAGATACAGCGCGAAGAAGGCAGCGAGGATCGGCACGCCCGCGATGAAGAAGTGGTTGCTCACCGGATTCCACGGCGAGAGGATGCGCGGGATGGAGACGATCACCGTCACGCCATGCAGCAGCAGCACGATTCCGTAGGTGAGGCGCGGCTGGAAGCCCAGCAGCAGCGCCACCGCGATCAGCACCTGCGCCACACCCAGGATGGGCGGCACCCAGCTGCCGAAATCGATCCCGTAGAAGTTGCGGAAGATCGCGAGCGTCGTCGCCGGGACGACGAATTTCTCGATCCCCCATTGCAGGAAGAAGACGCCGAGCGTGAGGCGCAGGACGAGCAGGGCGATGGCCAGGCGAGCTTCGGGCATGGGCGCGGTTTCTCCGGTCGCCATCATGGCGAGCCTCCGGTTTTCGCGCCGAAGGTCGGGGAAGTTACCGCCGGCGGTTGAGGAAGTGCCCCATCATCGCGCGGGGCTCCGCCGTCTCCCAGGATTTCGCGAAGGCCGGAATTCCGGCCGCGATGGCCTGGCTCAGCGGCAGATCCTCCCAGGCACGGATCAGCGCCTTCTGGTTGGCGATGGCGACCGGCCCCGCCTCACGCAGCAGGGCGATCCATTCCTCCACCGCGGGGTCGAGCCGCTCCATCGGCACCACGCGCTCCAGGAAGCCCCAGGCTTCCATGGTCGCGGCATCCAGCGTCTCGGCCAGCAGCAGCAGGCGCCGCGTGCGGCCCCAGCCGATCAGCCCCGGCAGCAGCGCGGCCTCGACCACGGAGGGGATGCCGACGCGCACCTCCGGCATGCCGAATTTCGCCCCATCGGCGGCGATGCGCAGATCACAGGCGGCGGCGATCTCGAGCCCTGCGCCCAGGCACCAGCCCTGGATGCGCGCGATGACCGGCACGCGGCAGGCGCGGATGGCGGCGCAGGCCCCATGCACGCGCTCGATGAAGGCGCGGCCTTGATCCGGCGTCGCCACGGCCCCCATCTCGCGGATATCCGCGCCGCCGATGAAGGCGCGCGGCCCCTCGCCCGCCAGCACCACGGCGCGGATATCGTCCTCCACCTCGAAGGCGGCGGCGAGCTGCAGCAGCAGCTCCGAGTTCAGCGTGTTGAGCTTGGCGTCATTCGCGACCGTGACGCGGCGGATATCGCCGTCGCGCGTGATGTCGATCCTCACCGCACCATCCCCGCGAGCTTCGCATAGCCGCGCGCGATGGCGGCCAGCTCCTCATGCGCGATCACGGCGTTGAGGTCGGTGAAGCCATCGGGCGCGCGTTCGCTCACCACATCCACCACGCGCTCCGGCCCGCCGCGGCGGTTGGAAAGCGCGATCTCCCGCGTGGCCGGCAGGCGCTCGGCCTCATAGGCGGTCAGCGCCTCCTCCACCGGCAGTTCATCCAGCAGCCGCGCCAGCAGGCGCGCGTCGATGATGGCCTGGGAGGCGCCGTTGGAGCCGGTCGGGTACATCGCATGCGCCGCATCGCCCAAGAGCGTCACCCGGCCCTGCGTCCAGAAGGGCAGCGGATCGCGGTCGCACATCGGGTATTCCCAGAATTCCGGCGTGGCGCGGACCATGGCCTCCACATCGAGGCCGGGCACGCGGAAGCGCTGCACATGCGGCAGAACCTCGGCCAACTGGCCCGGCCGCGCCCAATCCTCGCGGCGGGGCGGCGGGCGCGTCGGGTCGCCGATCTGGGCGCAGACCACCCAGTTGGTGAGGCGCGTCTCCGGCGTGGACCCACGGCCGATCGGGTAGAAGACCAGCTTCTCCTTCATGTCGCCGGCCACGAACATGACGTCACCCGTCTCGTAGCAGGGCCAGAGGGTGGCGCCGCGCCACATCTGGATGCCGTTCCAGCGAATGCCAGGATCATTCGGATGCAGCGCCGCGCGCAGCATGGAATGGATGCCATCCGCGCCAATCAGCGCGCGGCCCTGGATCTCGCTCCCATCGGCGAAGCGCGCGGTGACGCCCTGCGCATCCTGCGTGAAGCCCGTGAGCCGCATGCCCGTCCGCACCGCATCGCCGCCCAGCCGCTTCAGCGCCGCGCGCCACAGCACGCCATGCATGCGGCCGCGATGGATGGAAAGCTGCGGCGCATCATGCCCCGCATGCAGCCCGCGCGCCTCGGTCCAGATGCGGTTGCCGAAGCGATCCATGTAGCGCAGCTCGCGCGTGCGGATCGCGACCTCGTCCAGCTCGTCCAAAAGGCCGAGAGCCGTCAGCTCCCGGATCGCATTGGTCAGCGTGTTGATGCCGACGCCGAGCTGCTTCACCTCGGCCGCCGCCTCCAGCACCAGGCAGGGGATGCCGCGCTCGTGCAGCGAAAGCGCCAGGGTCAGGCCGCCGATGCCACCACCGGCGATGAGGATGGGCGCGCTCATTTCGGCGCGTGGCTCGCGGGTTTCGCCTTGCGACGCAGTTCCATCAGATCCTCCCTCGCGCGCTTCGCATTGCGGAACAGCGCATCCTTGCCCCAGCCATATTGAACGGGGGTGTTCACCCCGCGCACGCCGTATTCTGCGGCGGCGTGCAGCGTGAAGGAAGGGTCCGTCAGATGCGGGCGGGCCAGCGCCACCAGATCGGCGCGGCCGGCCGCGATGATGGTGTTCACCTGGTCCGCCGTGGTGATGGAGCCCACGCACATGACCGCGATGCCCGCCTCATTGCGCAGCATGTCGGCCCAGGGGAGCTGGAACATGCGGCCATAGACCGGCTCGGCATCGGCCACCGTCTGGCCGGTCGAGACATCCAGCAGGTCGCAGCCCGCCTCGCGGAAGGCGCGCGCGATCACCAGCATATCCGCATCGGTGATGCCGCCCGCAGCCCAGTCGGTGGCGGAGACGCGGACCGACATGGGCCGATCCTCCGGCCAGAGGGCGCGCATGGCGGTGAAGACCTCCAGCGGGTAGCGCAGGCGGTTCTCCACGCTGCCGCCATAGTCATCGGTGCGGTGGTTCGTCAGCGGCGAGAGGAAGCTCGCCAGCAGATAGCCATGGGCGCAATGCAGCTCCAGCATGTCGAAGCCGCAGGCGATGGCGCGCTCGGTGGCGGCCAGGAAATCCGCCTTCACCCGGTCCATGTCCGCGCGTTCCATGGCGCGCGGCACCTGGCCATGCGGCAGATAGGGGATGGCGCTGGCGGAGAGGATGGGCCAGGCACCCTCGGCCAGCGGCTGGTCCATGCCCTCCCACATGAGCTTGGTCGCGCCCTTCCGCCCGGCATGGCCAAGCTGGAGGCACATCTTCGCCCCCGCCGCATGGGCATTGGCCACAATCCGCGTCCAGGCCGCCTGCTGCGCGTCATTCCAGAGGCCCGCGCAGCCTGGGGTGATGCGCGCATCCCGCGCGGGGCAGGTCATCTCGGTGAAGATGAGTGCCGCGCCGCCCATGGCGCGCGCGCCGTAATGGATCAGGTGGAAGTCGTTCGGCACGCCCTCCTCCGCCGAATACATGCACATGGGCGAGACGACGACGCGGTTGGGCAGCCGCATGCCGCGCAGCTGGAAGGGTTGGAACATGGGCGGGTTGCGGGCATCGCCGCCCGGCGTCTCCGCCGCCACCACCTGCTGCACCTCCGCCACGAATTCGGGCGCGCGCAGCAGCAGATTGTCCCAGGTGATGGCCTTGCTGCGCGTCATCACGCCGAAGGCGAAGCGGGCGGGGTGGAAGTTCCAGAAGCGCTTCACATGCTCGAACCAGACGAGCGAGACATCGGCCGCGTGCTGGATCTTCTCCACCTCCTCGCGCCGCCCGGTCTCGAAGCGGGCGAGGCAGGTGGCGACATCGCCGCCTGCCATGAAGGCGGCATGCAGCGCGATGGCATCCTCCATGGCGAGCTTGGTGCCCGAGCCGATGGAGAAATGCGCCGAGGCCTTGGCATCGCCGAGCAGGACGATGTTGTCCTTCACCCAGCGCGCGCAGCGGATCATCGGAAACTGCCGCCACATGCTGCGATTGGTGATGAGCTTGTGGCCCTGCAGCGCCTCGGCGAAGACGCCCTCCAGATAGGCGGCGCTTTGCGCCTCATCCATCTTGTCGAGGCCCGCGCGGGCGAAGGTCTCGGGGTCGGTCTCCAGCACCCAGGTGCTGGCACCTGCCTCATATTGATAGGCATGGGCGATGAAGATGCCCTCGGGCCGCTCCTCGAAGAAGAAGCTGAAGGCGTCGAGCGGCCTGGTGCTGCCCATCCAGGCGAAGCGGTTGGGGCGGAGATCCACCTCGGGCTGGAAGTGATCCAGGAAGCGGTTGCGGATGGCGCTGTTCACGCCATCGGCCGCGATGATCAGATCGGCGTCGGGGAAATCCTCCGGCTTCGCCTCGCGCCGGAATTCGAGCGTGACGCCGAGTTCCCGCGCGCGCGCCTGCAACAGCGTCAGCAGCGTGCGGCGCGAGCAGCCGCAGAAGCCATTGCCGCCCACGCGATGCTCATGTCCACGCGCGATGATCGCGATATCGTCCCAATAGGCGAAGTTCTCCACGATGGCGCGGTAGGAGGGCTCGTCCGCGTCGCGGAAGATGTCGAGCGTGGCGTCCGAGAAGACGACACCGAAGCCGAAGGTGTCATCCGGCTGGTTGCGCTCCACCACGGTGATCTCGGCCTCGGGCCGGTCGCGCTTCATCAGGATGGCGAAGTAGAGGCCGGCGGGGCCGCCGCCGATCACCGCGATGCGCATGGAGCTCTCCATCAGGCTGCGTCGCCAAAATATGCTTGAACGGAGGCGCCCCGCAATGCTTTAAGCTTAAAACATGCAGGAGCTGGCGGGAGAATTCGCCCTGGTGAGCGGCGGCGGCACGGGCATCGGGCTCGCCTGTGCCCGCGCGCTCAAGGCCGCCGGCGCGCATGTCACCATCCTGGGTCGCCGGGCAGGCCCCCTGGAAGCCGCGGTGGCGCGCGGCGAGGCGGACGCGGCGCTGCCGGGCGATGCGACGGCGCCGCCCGCCCTGCCGCGCGTGACGATCCTGGTGAATGCGGCCGGTGCCGCCGTGAGTGCCCCCTTCCTCAAGACCAGCGACGCCGATTTCCGCGCGGCCTTCGAGACCAATGTGATGTCGGCCGTCGCCCTCTCCCGCGCCGTGCTGCCCGGCATGCTGGCGGCAGCCCAAGGGCGCATCATCAACATCGCCTCCACCGCGGCGCTCAAAGGCTATGCCTATGTGGCGCCCTATGTCGCGGCCAAGCACGCGCTGCTGGGCTTCACCCGCGCGCTGGCGCTCGAGGTCGCGGCCAAGGGCGTCACCGTCAACGCCATCTGCCCCGGCTTCACCGAGACGCCGCTGCTGGCCGAGAGCCTGGCCGTGATCCAGGCCAAGACCGGCATGGACGAAGCCGCCGCGCGCGCGGAACTGGCGAAGCACAATCCGCAAGGCCGCCTGTTGCAGCCGGAGGAAATCGCCGCCGTCACCGTCTTCCTCTGCACATCCGCCGCCGCCGGCATCCATGGCACGGCGCTGCCCGTCAGCGGGGGTGAGGTCTGATGGATGCCGAGACGCAGCTCGCCCATGCGCCGCCCGGCACCAAGGATTCGCTGCGCCTCTGGCTGCGGCTCCTCACCTGCGCCACGCTGATCGAAACCGAAATCCGCCGCCGCCTGCGCGAGGAATTCGCCACCACCCTCCCCCGCTTCGACCTGCTGGCGGCCCTCGACCGCAATGGCGAGGGGCTGACGCTCGGCGATGTCTCGCGCCGGATGATGGTGAGCAACGGCAATGTCACCGGCCTCGCCACACGCCTCGAAGCCGAGGGCCTGATCGAGCGCCGCCTGGATGCCGAGGATCGCCGCGCCTTCCGCCTGCGCCTCACCGCCAAGGGTGCGCGCGAATTCGCCCGCCAGTCCCGCGCGCATGAGGGCTGGATCGCCGAACTGCTGGGCGAGCTCACCGCCACCGAACGCGCCGAGCTGCACCGCCTGCTGGGCCGCGCCAAATCCTCCATCCGCGAGAGCCTCGACACGCCATGACCCCCCTCGCCCGCTATGTGCCGGAACACCTGCAACTGACCGAGGCGGGCGGCGTCATCACCCTCACGCTCAACCGGCCGGAGCGGAAGAACCCTCTGACCTTCGAAAGCTATGCCGAACTGGTCCGGATCTTCCGCGCCGGGGCCGAGGACGACGGGGCCAAGGTCTTCATCGTCACCGGTGCCGGCGGCAATTTCTGCTCGGGCGGCGATGTGCATGAGATCATCGGGCCGCTGCTGGAGCGCGACACCAAGGGCCTGATGCGCTTCACCGCGATGACGGGCGAGCTGGTGAAGGCCATGCGCGCCTGCCCGCAGCCCATCATCGCCGCCGTGGATGGTGTCGCGGCCGGCGCCGGCGCCATCATCGCCATGGCGAGCGACATCCGCCTCGCCACCTCTCGCGCGCGCGTCGCCTTCCTCTTCAACCGCGTGGGCCTGGCCGGATGCGACATGGGGGCCTGTGCCATCCTGCCGCGCATCATCGGCCAGGGGCGCGCCAGCGAATTGCTCTTCACCGGCCGCGCGATGCGCGCCGAGGAGGGCGAGCGCTGGGGCTTCTTCAACCGCCTGAGCGAAAACCTGGCCGAGGATGCCGCGGCACTCGCTGCCGAAATCGCCGCCGGGCCCGGCTTCGCCCATGGGATGACGAAACGCATGCTCGCCATGGAATGGGCGATGGGCGTGGAGCAGGCGATCGAGGCCGAGGCGGTGGCCCAGGCGCTCTGCATGACCACCCAGGATTTCCGCCGCGCCTATGAGGCGTTTGCCGCCAAGCAAACCCCGGTTTTCCGGGGCGACTGACCATGCGATCGCGAAGCACCGCAGGCGGAGCCGAGGAGCGCAGCGTGAATCGCATGGTGCGACGCTAATGGCGGACCGTAGCTTCCTCGACTGGCCCTTTTTCGAGGTACGCCACCGCGAATTCGCGGCGGAGGTCGAGGCCTGGGCGGCAGCGCATGCCGAGCGCCTGACCGATCATCACGACGCCGATGGCAGCACGCGCGCGCTGGCCCGCGCGCTGGGTGAAGCGGGCCTTCTCCGCATGGCCGTGCCGGAGTCCGGCGCGCTGGATGTGCGCAGCCTGTGTCTCGCGCGCGAGATCCTGGCGCGGCATTCGGGCCTGGCCGACTTCGCCTTCGCCATGCAGGGCCTCGGCACCGGGCCCATCACGCTTTTCGGCAGCGAGGAACTGAAGCGGCTGGTCCTGCCCAGCGTGCGCGCCGGCACCACGCTGGCCGCCTTTGCGCTCTCCGAACCGGAAGCCGGCAGCGATGTCGCGGCGCTGGCCACCACCGCCAGCCGCGACGGCAATGCCCATTGGCGGATCGAGGGCGAGAAGACCTGGATCAGCAATGGCGGCATCGCCGGCAGCCATGTCGTCTTCGCCCGCACGGGCGAGGCGCCGGGCGCCAAGGGCCTCACCGCCTTCTGGGTGCCGGGCGATGCGCCGGGGCTGGTGACGGCCGAGCGCATCCAGGTCTCCGCCCCGCATCCGCTCGCCCGCCTGCGCTTCGAGGGCGTGCGCGTGCCGGACGCGCATCGCATCGGCGCGCCGGGGGATGGCTTCAAGATCGCGATGGCCACGCTGGATGTCTTCCGCGCCACGGTGGGCGCAGCCGCGCTCGGCTTCGCGCGCCGCGGCCTCGATCTGCTGCTGCACCGCGCCACCAGCCGCAAGCTCTTCGGCGCGCCGCTCTTCGACCAGCAGATGACCCAGGCCGCCATCGCCGACGCCGCGCTGGATGTGGAAGCCGCCGCCCTCCTCACCTACCGCGCCGCCTGGCTGAAGGATCAGGGCACGCCCCGCGTGTCGCGTGAGGCCAGCATGGCCAAGCTGCACGCGACGGAAGCGGCCGGCCGCATCGCCGATGCCTGTGCGCAGCTGCATGGCGGCCTCGGCGTCGTCACCGATTCCGCGCCCGAATTGCTGACGCGCGAGGTCCGCGCCCTGCGCGTCTATGAGGGCGCCTCCGAGATCCAGCGCGTCATCATCGCGCGCGCCGAGCGGGAGAGGATGTGAGGATGGACAGCTTCGCGGCCGACAACCTGCCCCCCCGCGAGGAATGGCCGGACTTCAAGCTTCTGCCCTATCCCGCCCGGCTGAACTGCGCGGTGGAGCTGCTGGACCGCAACCTCGAAACCCGCGCGAACCACCCGGCCATCGTGACACCCGCCGAGACGCTGACCTATGCGGAACTCGCCGCGCGCGTGAACCGGATCGCCAATGTGCTGGTGGGCGAGCTGGGTCTCACCCCTGGCAACCGCGTGCTGCTGCGCTCGGCCAATAATGCCTGGATGGTCGCGGCCTATTTCGCCGTGCTCAAGGCCGGCGGCATCGTCGTCGCCACCATGCCGCTGCTGCGCGCGAAGGAGATCGGCGAGATCGCCCGCAAGGCGCGCATCACCCACGCGCTTTGCGATGCGCGCCTGCTGGACGAGCTGCAACGCGCGGACGCACCGGATCTCCGCCATATCCTCACCTGGGGCGATGGCGCGTTGGAAGCCCGCTGCGCCGCCGCCAGCGACCAATTCACCGCCCATGACAGCGCCGCGGATGAGACCTGCCTGATCGGCTTCACCTCCGGCACCACGGGCGAGCCCAAGGGCACCATGCATTTCCACCGGGACATGCTGGCCATCTGCGATGCCTATTCGGCCCAGGTGCTGAAGCCCGACGCGAAGGACCGCTTCATCGGCTCGCCGCCCCTCGCCTTCACCTTCGGGCTCGGCGGCCTGGTCCTCTTCCCCTTCCGCGTGGGTGCGACCGCCATCCTGCTGGAGCGCGCCGGCCCCGAGGATCTGCTGCGCGCCATCGTGGCCCATCGCGCCACCATCTGCTTCACCGCGCCCACCGCCTATCGCGCCATGGCGGCGCATGTCGAAGGCCAGGACATCAGCGCACTCCGCAAATGCGTCTCGGCCGGCGAGGCGCTGCCCAAGCCCATCTTCGACCTTTGGCAGGAAAAGACCGGCCTCAAGCTCATGGACGGCATCGGCGCCACCGAGATGCTGCACATCTTCATCGCGGCACCCGAGGAGAAGATCCGCCCCGGCAGCACGGGCCTCGTCGTCCCGGGCTATGAGGCGCGGGTGATCGACGAAGCGGGCCGCGAGGTGCCGCGCGGCACGCCCGGGCGGCTCGCCGTGCGCGGCCCCACCGGCTGCCGCTACCTCGCCGATCCGCGCCAGCGCAAATATGTGCAGCATGGCTGGAACATCACCGGCGACACCTACATCCAGGATGAGGACGGGTATTTCTGGTACCAGGCCCGCAGCGACGACATGATCGTCTCCTCCGGCTACAACATCGCCGGCCCGGAGGTGGAGGCCGCGCTGCTGACGCACCCGGCCGTGCGCGAGTGCGGCGTGGTGGGCACGCCCGATGCCGAGCGCGGCATGCTCGTCACCGCGCATGTGGTGCTGCACCCGGGCCATGCGCCGGATGACGCGATGCGGCTTGCGCTGCAGGAGCATGTGAAGGCGACCATCGCGCCCTACAAATATCCGCGCCGCGTGATCTTCGCGGAGAGCCTGCCACGCACCGGCACCGGCAAGCTGCAGCGCTTTGCGCTGCGAAGCCCATGAGCACCGCCGATTCAGACTTCAGCGCGACAAGCGCGCTTCAGTCATCGGAGGTGACATGACCAGACCGACACCCCTCGCGGCCTCGGCCCTGGCCGCCGCCGCCGCGCGCATCCCCGGCCGCATCCGCTTCTCCGATTGCGACCCCGCCGGCATCGCCTTCTTCGGCGCCTGGTTCACGCTGGCCAATGCCGCGATCGAGGATTTCTTCGAACAGACGCTCGAACTCGATTTCCACCACATCCATGGTGAGCGCCGCACCGGCACCGGCTTCGTCCATGCCGAGGCCGATTGGTTCTCGCCCGGCCGCATGGGGGATCATGTGGTCTTCACGCCGCTCATCACCCGCATCGGCGGCGCTTCCTACGCCACCACCCTGCACGCCCATCGCGGCGAGACGGAGCTGGTCCGCTTCCGCTTCGTGAACGCAACGACGGATCTCGACACCGCCCGCCCCAAGCCCATCCCGGAGGATCTGCGCGCCGCCCTTGCGCGCTACGCCGCCGCCTGCGAAAGCCTTGCCCCATGAGCCTGATCAACCTGCAGCCCAAGGGCTGGCCCGCCCCCAAGGGCTATGCGAATGGCCTGATGGGCGAGGGGCGCCTCGTCGTCATCGGCGGCCAGATCGGCTGGGATGCGGCCGGCCGCTTCGCCGAGGGCTTCGTGCCCCAGGTGCGCCAGGCGCTCTCCAACATCGTGGCCGTGCTGGCCGAGGCGGGCGGCAAGCCCGAGCATATCGCCCGCCTCACCTGGTATGTGACGGATATCGGCGAATACCGCGCGAGCCTGGCCGAGCTCGGCCCCGCCTACCGCGCCGTGATGGGCCGCCATTTCCCGGCGATGACGCTGGTGCAGGTGGTCTCGCTGGTGGAGGAGGAGGCCAAGGTCGAGATCGAGGCGACGGCCATCCTGCCGAAGGTTTGAGCCCCAAGGACGCCATACGGAACGAGGCCCTGCGCCTCGGCTTCGACGCCGTCCGCTTCACCGAGGCCCTCCTCCCCGAATCCGCCCGCGCCCGCCTCGATGCCTTCGTGGAATCCGGCGCCCATGGCGGCATGGCCTGGATGGAGACGCGGCGCGAGCAGCGCGCCCAGCCCCGCGCGCTCTGGCCTGAAGCCATCAGCGTCATCGCCCTCGGCCAGAATTACGGCCCGGACTACGACCCGCTGGCCAGCCTGAAACAGCAAAGCCGCGCCACCATCAGCGCCTATGCCCAGGGGCGCGACTATCACGACGTGGTGAAGAAGCGCCTGAAGGCCCTCGGCCAGTGGATGGCGCGGCACTTCAAGGGCAGCGCGCTCAAGGTCTTCGTGGACACGGCGCCGGTGATGGAAAAGCCGCTCGCCGCCCAGGCCGGCCTCGGCTGGCAGGGCAAGCACACCAACCTGGTCAGCCGGACGCATGGCTCCTGGCTCTTCCTGGGCGAAATCTACACGACCCTCGCGCTCGAGCCCGACGCGCCGGAGACGGACCATTGCGGCTCCTGCCGCGCCTGCCTGGATGCCTGCCCCACCGCCGCCTTCCCCGCGCCCTACCGGCTGGATGCGCGGCGCTGCATCTCCTACCTCACCATCGAGCATCACGGACCGATCCCGCAGGAATTCCGCCGCGCCATGGGCAACCGCATCTATGGCTGCGATGATTGCTTGGCCGTCTGCCCCTGGAACAAATTCGCCCGCGCGGCGGCCGAGCTGCAATTCGCCCCGCGCGGCGAGGTGGCGCCGCCCCTCGCCGAACTGGCCGCGCTGGATGATGCCGCCTTCCGCGCGCGCTTCGCGGGCTCGCCCATCAAGCGCATCGGCCGCAACCGCTTCACCCGCAATGTGCTCATCGCCATCGGCAACAGTGGCGATGCTTCCCTCCTGCCCGTGGCCCGCCGCCTGTGCGAGGATGCGGACCCCGTGGTGGCCGAGGCCGCCCATTGGGCTGTGGAGCAACTCGACCCATGAGCGACGGCGCGCTTGTCCTGTTTTCCGGCGGCCAGGATTCCGCCACCTGCCTCGCCTGGGCGCTGGACCGCTTCCCCCATGTGGAGACGCTGGGCTTCGACTACCGCCAGCGCCACGCCGTGGAACTCACCTGCCGCGAGAAGCTCCGCGCCGGCATGGCCTCCCCCCGCCTCGGCCCCGACCACACGCTCGATCTCGGCGTGCTGGGCCAGCTCAGCGAAACGGCGCTGACGCGCGAAGCCGAGATCGCGCTCCGCGAGGATGGCTTGCCCAACACCTTCGTCCCCGGCCGCAACCTGATCTTCCTGACCTTCGCGGCCGCACTCGCCTATCGCCGCGGCCTGCGCCACATCGTGGCCGGCATGTGCGAGACGGATTACTCGGGCTACCCCGATTGCCGGGATGACACGATCAAGGCGCTGCAGGCCGCCATCAACCTCGGCATGGCGACCCGCCTCGTGCTGCACACGCCGCTCATGTGGCGCGACAAGGCCGAAACCTGGCGCCTGGCCGAACGCCTGGGCGGCCCGGCCCTGGTCGAGCTGATCCGCGTGCAAAGCCATTCGTGCTACAAGGGCGAGCGCGCCACCCTCCACCCCTGGGGACATGGCTGCGGCGAATGCCCCGCTTGTGACTTGCGCGCCAAGGGCTGGGCGGCCTATGCGGGCGCGCATGATGACCCGCACGCGCCTTGAAGGCCTGGCCTTCCTTCTCGCCTTCGCCCTCTGCATCCCCGCCGCCAATTGGCTGATCGGCAATGCCGGGACATTCTGCGTGCCCAATGGCCCCTGCCTGATCCCGGTGGCGCCGGGCATCATGGCGCCCTCGGGCGTGCTGATGATCGGCCTGGCGCTCGTGCTGCGGGACCTGGTGCAGCGCCGCCTCGGGGTGAACTGGGCGATCGGCGCCATCGCGCTCGGCGCCGTGCTCTCGGCCTGGATTGCCCCGCCCGCGCTGGTCATCGCCTCCACCGTCGCCTTCCTGCTGTCGGAGCTGGTGGATCTCGGCGTCTATACGCCCTTGCAGAAGCGCGGGCTGGTGCTGGCCGTCGCCGCCTCCTCCCTGGTCGGGCTGGTGGTGGACAGCGTGATCTTCCTTTGGCTCGCCTTCGGCAGCCTGGACTACCTCTCGGGCCAGGTCATCGGGAAGGCCTGGATGGTGCTGCTGGCCCTGCCCATCGTGGCGCTGCTGCGCCGGCGTGACGCGCGGCTCGGCCTCGCCTGAGGCCGCGGCCGGCCGTCAGCTGGCCGCGACCGAGAGGCGCCGGGCGTTCACCTCGGGCCGCATCCCGTCCAGGAAGACCTCCACCGCCGCGCGCGCCAGGCCCGCGATTTCCTCGGGCGGCGGCACGAGGCGCAGCCCCAGCAGCAGACGGATCTGCACGGAGCCGAAGGCCATGCCGTAGAGCATGCGGCCCACGGCATCCGCATCCCCCCGCCGCAGCCGCCCGCGCTCCATCTCGGCCGCGATCAGCCGTTGCAGCGCGGTCGAACCGCGGCGGACCAGCACGCGGTGGAAGCTTTCCGCCAGTTCGGGCGAACGGCCCTGCTCCGCGATGACCAGCCGGAAGATGCCCGTCCGGCGCAGCGCCAGAAGATGCCGCCCCGCCGCCTCCAGCATCACGGCCAGGCCGGTGCGCAGGTCCGTCTCGGGGGCGAGTTCGAGATCGAGCTGGGCGGGCACCAGCGAATCCTGGATCGCCGCCTCGAACAGCGCCGCCTTGGAAGGATAGAGGCGATAGAGCGTGCGCTTGGACATGCCCGCCTCCTGCGCCACCTTGTCCATGCTGGCGGCGGCATAGCCGTCGCGCGTGAAGACGGTGGTGGCCGCCTCCATGAGCGCGTTGCGCCGCGCCGCCTCCGGCATGGGGCTGGGCCCCGGCCGGCAGCGCGCGCGGGCGGGCATCACCTCGCTCACGCGCCCTACTCCGCCGGCGCCGTCTTGGCGGGGGCCGCCTTGGCCGGGGCCGCGGCCTTCTCCACCGCCGAGCGCGTGCGGAAGAGGCGCAGGATCAGCACGAAGAAGAGCGGCACGAAGAGGATCGCCAGCACCGTGCCCGCCACCACGCCGCCGATGACCCCCACGCCGATCGCGTTCTGCGCGCCCGAACCCGCGCCGGAGGAGATCGCGAGCGGCACCACGCCCAGCGTGAAGGCGAGCGAGGTCATGATGATCGGCCGCAGCCGCTGGCGCGCGGCTTCCGTCGCCGCCTCGGCCAGGGAAAGCCCGCGGTCGAAGCCCTCGCGCGCGAATTCCACGATGAGGATGGCGTTCTTGGCCGTCAGCCCGATCGTCGCGAGCAGCCCCACCTGGAAATACACGTCATTCGCCATGCCCTTCCACAGCGAGGCGAGCACGGCGCCCAGCACGCCAAGCGGCACGGCCAGCATGACCGCCGTGGGGATGGACCAGCTCTCATAAAGGGCCGCGAGGCAGAGGAAGACCACGATCAGCGAGATCGCATAGAGCGCCGGCGCCTGGCCGGAGGATTGCCGCTCCTGGAAGGAGATGCCGCTCCATTCATGCCCGAAGCCGGGTGGGAGCTGCTGCATCAGTCGCTCCATCTCCTCCATCGCCTGGCCGGTGGTAAAGCCGGGGGCCGGCCCGCCCTGGATTTCGCGCGAAGGGATGCCGTTGAACCGCTCGAGCCGCGGCGAGCCGAAGCGCCATTCCGCGCGCCCGAAGGCGGAGAAGGGCACCATCTGCCCCTGCGCGTTGCGGACATACCATTTGTCGAGGTCGGAGGGGACCATGCGCGCATCCGGCGCGCCCTGCATGAAGACGCGCTTGATCCGCCCGCGATCCATGAAGTCATTGACGTAGGTCGCTCCCCAGGCGGTGGAGAGCGTCTGGTTGATCTCGGTGATGGTGAGGCCGAGGGCGCTCGCGCGCTCCCAGTCGATGATGAGGCGGAACTGCGCCTCGTCATTCAGCCCGTTGGCGCGCACGCGGGAGAGGATGGGGCTGGCCTGGGCGAGGCGCAGCAGCTGGTCCCGCGCCTCCATCAGCGCCTGGTGGCCCATGCCCCCACGATCCAGCAGCTGGAAGGAGAAGCCGGTGGCATTGCCCAGCTCGCGGATGGCGGGCGGCGAGGAAGCGCTGATCAGCGCATCCTGATAGGTGGCGAAGCGGCGATTGATGCGCTCGGTCAGCGCGCTCACCGAGTTCTGCGGCCCGCGCCGCTCATCCCAGTCCTTCAGCGTGATGAAGCCAAGGCCGGAGGCTTGCCCGCGCCCGCCGAAGCTGAAGCCGTTGATGGCGAAGAGGCTGTCCACCACGGCCCCCTCCTCCTCGCGCAGGTAGCGGCCGACATCGTCCAGCGCGCGCTGCGTGCGGTCGGCCGTCGCACCCGGCGGGGCGGTCACCTGCACGAAGGCGATGCCCTGGTCCTCATTCGGCAGGAAGCCGCCGGGCAGGCGCAGGAAGGAATAGCCGAGCGCGCCGAGCAGGGCGACGTAGACCAGCATCATCCGCGCCGGGCGGCGCAGGCTGGCGCGCACGCCCCAGAGATAGCCATTCGTCGTGCGGTCGAAGCCGCGGTTGAACCAGCCATAGAAGCCGCGCGTCCCCTGCCCCGGCTTGTGCGGCTTCAGCATCGTGGCGCAGAGGACCGGCGTGAAGAAGATCGCGACCAGCACGGAAAGCCCCATGGCGGTGGCGATGGTCACCGAGAATTGCCGGTAGATCACGCCGACCGAACCGCCGAAGAAGGCCATGGGCAGGAAGACGGCCGAGAGCACGAGGCCGATGCCGATCAGCGCGCCGGTGATCTGGTCCATGGATTTCCGCGTGGCCTCGATCGGCGAAAGATGCTCCTCCGCCATCACGCGCTCGACGTTCTCCACCACCACGATCGCGTCATCGACCAGAAGGCCGATGGCCAGCACGATGCCGAAGAGGGTGAGCGTGTTGATGCTGAAGCCGAGCGCGGAGAGCACCGCGAAGGTGCCCAGCAGCACGACCGGGATCGCCATGGTCGGGATCAGCGTCGCGCGCAGGTTCTGCAGGAAGAGCAGCATGACGAGGAAGACGAGGACCACCGCCTCGATCAGCGTCATGATCACGCTCTTGACCGAGCGCTTCACGAAGGGCGTCGTGTCCTGCAGGTAGGTGACCTCGAGGCCGGGCGGGAAGCTCGGGCGCAGGCGGTCCACCGTGGCGCGGACGGCGGCGGCCGTATCCAGCGCATTGGCGCCGCTGGCCAGCCGGATGCCGATGCCGCTCGAGATGCGGCCATCGAGCTGGGTGGTGATGGCGTAGTTCTCGCCGCCGATCTCGAGCCGCGCCACGTCGCGCAGCCGCACCTGCGAGCCATCGGCGCGCACGCGCAGCAGGATGGCGCCGAAATCCTCGGTGGTTTGCAGGTAGGAGGGGCCGATGATGGTGGCATTCAGCTGCTGCCCGGGCACCGCCGGCAGCCCGCCCATCTCGCCGCTCGAGACCTGGACGTTCTGCGCGCGCACGGCGGCCGCGACGTCGGAGGGCGTGAGCCCGAAATTGATGAGCCGCGCGGGATCGAGCCAGATCCGCATGGCGAATTGCGCGCCGAAGACCTGGAAATCCCCCACGCCCGGCGTGCGGCTGATCGGGTCCTGCACATTGGCCGCCAGGAAGTCGGTGATGTCGAGGCGCTCCATGCTGCCATCGGTCGTGTAGAAACCGACGATCATCATCCAGTTGCCGGCCGACTTCACGACGCGGATGCCCTGCTGCTGCACCGTCTGCGGCAGGCGGGGCACGGCGAGCTGCACGCGGTTCTGCACCTGCACCTGCGCCGTGTCGGCATTGGTGCCGGGCGCGAAGGTGAGCTGGATGCGCGCCTGGCCGTCCTTCGTCGTCTGGCTGTCGAAGAAGAGCAGGTTGTCGATGCCGGTGAGCTGCTGCTCGATCACCTGCACCACCGTCGCCTGCACCGTCTCGGCCGAGGCGCCGGGGAAGGTCACGTTGATCGCGATGGTGGGCGGCGCGATGGCCGGATATTGCGAGACGGCCATGCCCCGCAGCGCAAGCACGCCGGCCAGCATGATGCCGATGGCGATGACCCAGGCGAAGACCGGGCGGTCAATGAAGAAGCGGGCCATGGGGCGGGCCTAGCTCGCCGCCTGGCCGCGCTCGGTCGCCCGCACCCGCGTGCCGGGGCGGATGCGCTGCAGCCCCTCCACCACCACCTTGTCCCCGGGGTTCAGGCCGGCGGTCACCATCCAGTCATTGCCCAGCGCCCGGTTGGCCCGCAGGATGCGGCTCTCCACCACGCCCTCGGCATTCACCACGAAGGCCATGGGCTCGCCGCGGGGCGTGCGCAGCACGGCGCGCTGCGGCACCAGCAGGGCGCGGTCGGTCACGCCCTCCTCGACGCGGGCGCGGACGAACATGCCGGGCAGCAGCAGCTGGTCGGGGTTGGGAAACACGGCGCGCATGGTGACCGAGCCGGTGCCCTGGTCCACGATCACCTCGGCGAACTGCACCTCGCCCGGATGCGGATATTCCGAGCCATCCTCCAGGATGAGGCGCGCCGTCGCGCGATCGGCCGAGGGGCGGCGGAGCGCGCCGCTCTCCACATCACGGCGCTGCTGCAGCAGGGCGGCGGCGGGCTGCGTCAAATCCACCAGGATGGGATCGAGCTGCGCCACCGTCACCAGCGCGGTCGGCTGGTTCGCGGTCACCAGCGCGCCCGGCGTCACGGTCGAACGCCCCGTGCGGCCCGCGATGGGTGAGGCGACGCGGGTGTGGTTCAGGTCGATCCGCGCCGTCTCCAGCGTGGCGCGGAGCGAGACCAGATCCGCCTGGGCCTGGCGCAGCGTGGTCTCGGCATTCTCCAGGTTCTGCTCGCTCACCACCTGGGAACGCGCGAGGGTGCGCAGCCGGTTCACCGTGCTCTGCGCCACGCGCTCGGCCGCTTCCATGCGGGTGATGTTCGCCTCGGCCCGGCGCACCGCCGCCTCGAAGGGGGCGGGATCGATCTGGAACAGCGGCTGGCCGACGGCGACTGACTCGCCCTCGGTGAAGAGGCGCTCGCGCAGCAGCCCGCCGACCTGGGGGCGGATCTCCGCCACGCGCAGCGGCGCGGTGCGTCCGGGCAGCGTGGAGGTGACCGGGATTTCCCGCCGCTCGATCGTGACGACGGTGACGGCGACGGGTGCGGGCGGCTGGGCCGGGGCCTGGGCCTGGGCGGCGCCCACCTTCGGATCGTCGCAACCGGCCAGGAGCAGGGCCAGCCCGGCGGCGGGCAGCGCGGCCGCCCAGAACATCGCGAGGCGGGAGGGCGAGGCGGCAGCTCGTGCGGTCACAGGCGTCATGTCGGTCACCCTGGAAGTATCATTGCAGAAACTGGTGAGTTTCCAAACCAAGTCAATGTCACGTGGCATGATCTTTCTGGCGCGCAACGCAAGCAGCGGAGGAATCGACGATTTTTTGGGCAGGCTGCCTGCCGGCTGGGCCATTCTCAACGTGCGACGGAAAGCCCCCGCACCCCGTGCCGCTCGATCAGGCCGGCCACCAAGCCGCTCGCCTTCGCCTCGGCGACGAACTCCGCGAGCCAGGCGGCGCCGGCCGCATTCGCCCGGGCCGTGCCAATCGCTTGCTGCACCGTGGTAAAGTTGCCCTCCAGGATCCGCGCGCCCGGCAGCGCCTCGGCATCCGTGAGCAGCCGCGGCTTCAGGCCGGCCAGCACCTCGAGTCCCTCGCGCTGGAACAGCTCGAAGGCGCCGTCGAGGCTCTCGGCCCGCAGCAGTTCCGCCGCGCGGATATTGCGCGCGAGCCAGAGGTCATAGGCCGCGCGCGCCGTCACCGCGATGCGCACACCCGGCCGGTCCACCTGGGCCAGTTCTGTGATGGGGGAATCGCCCCGCACCAGATAGGTGGCCTCGATCTCGGCATAGGCCGGCGTGAAGGCGATCTTCTCGGCCCGCTGCGGCTCGGCGCCGATCAGGCCGATATCCCAGCTGCCCACGGCATCGGCCAGCTCGCCGGGCCGCGGGAAGGGCATGTACTGCACCGGCACGCCGAGGCGGTCGGCGATGGCGCGCGCCATGCCGGGCGAGACGCCATCCGGCTCGCCCGCCGGGCCGCGCCCGGTGACCAGCAGGAAGTTGCTCATGTTGATGGCGGCGCGCAGCACGCCTGTCGGCGCCAGCTGGGCAAGAGCCTCACGCTGCATGGGGAAGCACCGCCTGCATCGAGGTCTTGACCAGGATCGCCGCCGGCCCCGGCGCCGCGATGGCCGCCCGCATCGCCTCGAAGTCATGGCGCGTGTTCACCCGCGTGACCGGCAACCCAAAGGCCTGCGCCCAATGGGCGAAATCCGGATTGGCGAACATGGTGCCGCTGACGCGGCCGGGATGCTGCCGCTCCTGATGGATGCGGATGGAGGCGTAGCCGAGGTTTTCCGACAGAAGCAGCTTGATCGGCAGCCGCCGTTCCAGCGCCACCGCCATCTCGCCCCCCGTCATCAGGATGCCGCCATCCCCCACGCCGCAGACCACGGTGCGCCCCGGCTCGCGCAGCAGGGCGGCGACGGCGGCCGGCACGCCGAAGCCCATGGCGCCCGAGACCGGCGCCAGCAGCCGCTGCCCCGGCCGCCAGATCGCCTTGCGGTAGAAGGGCGCGCCGAAGGTGCCGGCATCGAGCGTGATGATGCCATCCGCCGGCAGGGCCGCGTGCACCACCTGCGCCACCTCGGCGAAAGCGAGGCCATCCTGCCAGTCGCGCGGCGTCACCTTGCAATCGGCCACGTGCAGCGCACGCAGCCGCGCGATCCATTCGCCCCGCGGCGGGCGCCGCCCCGGCGCGCCCAGCACCGTCATGAGCTGCACCGGATCGGCCGTCATCGCCACCTCGGCCGGGAAGTGCCAGTTGAGGTGCTTGGGGTCGGCGCAGAGATGCACGAGGCGCTGGCCCGGGGCGGGCCAGGAATAGCCCTGGGTCGTGATGTCCGTCAGCCGCGTGCCCAGCGCGAGGATGAGGTCGGCTTCGGCGAAGGCCTCGCGCTGCGCGTCCGGGTTCCGCAGGCCGAGATCCCCCGCATAGAAGCGGCTGGCATTGTCGAAGAGGTCCTGCCGGCGGAAGGAGACGGCGACCGGCACCTCCCATTGGGCCGCGAAGCGCGCCAGCGCCGCGCGCCCCTCCGCACTCTCGAAGCCATGGCCCGCCAGCAGGATGGGCCGCTCGGCCAGGTGCAGCAGATCCGAGATGCGCGCCACTTCGGCGGGCGCCGGGAGAGCGGGCCGGGCCGGGATGATGGCGGGCGCGGCAACACCGCATTCCATCGCCAGCACATCCTCGGGCAGCGAGAGCACGACGGGGCCGGGCACGCCCTGCATGGCCGCCGCATAGGCGCGGGCGATGAGCTCGGGCACCTGCTCGGGGCGCGTCGCCTCGCCCACGAATTTGCAGAAGCCGCCGAACATGCGGCCGTAGTCGATCTCCTGGAAGGCATCGCGGCGCAGATCCCGCGCCTCCACCTGGCCGATCAGCAGGATCAGCGGCACCGCATCCTGCTCGGCCGTGTGCAGCGCGATCGCCGCATTGCAGGCCCCCGGGCCCCGGCTCACCAGCACGACGCCGGGCCGGCCGGTCAGCTTGGCATCGGCGATGGCGGCGAAACCCGCCCCCCCTTCGTGCCGGCAGACGACGAGGTCCATCGGCGCGTCATGCAGCGCGTCCAGCAGCGCGATGTAGCTCTCACCCGGGACGCAGAAGGCCCGGTCCATGCCATGTTCGACCAGGAAGCCGACAAGGCGTTCAGCAGCGGTGCTCAAGGATCAATTCCGTTTTCGTGAAGGTCAGCGCGCGCCCTGTTCCCAGATTCGCGCGCTCGTCTCGGTGACGTTGCCGCGGTCCACGCGGAGGATGACCTCCATGGAGAGCATCTGCCGGTTCTCCATGGGGCGGCGCAGGTTGCAGTTCCATTCCCCGGCGGCGCCCGCCGGCGCGGCGCAGCTGAAACCCAGCGCATTGAGCCGCTGGATGGCTGGCCCGGGGTCGGCCCCGCGCGGGGAGAGCTGGTCCACCTCGCGCTTCAGCGCCTCGCCCGCCTGGCGTGGCCCCTGCCGGAGATAGGTGTCGAGCGCGGTCACCGGCCGATGATCCGGCCAGACTGACGCAACCAACGCCACCCCCGCGAGGATCGCGGCGCCCAGCATGGCCGCCCGCTTGATGGTGCCAGGTTGCATGACCGCCGAATCCTCCGGGTGTGACGCCATCAGGCGGCTTTGCGACGTGGGTTGCCGAGGAAGCGGCCAGGCGCCGCACTGCCCGGCCCCTGCCCTTCGACATGCGTCCGCACGCCATTGCACCAGACCTGCGCGATCCCGTCCGAAACCCGCATGGGGTCGGCATAGGTCGCGTTGTCGCGCACACGGGCAGGGTCGAAGAGCACGAGATCGGCGAAGGCGCCGGCGCGGATCACACCGCGATCCGGCAGGCCGAAGACCTGCGCGGTGCGGCCCGTCATCTTGTGGACCGCGCTTTCCAGCGTGAAGAGGCCGAGGTCGCGGGCATACATGCCCAGCACGCGCGGGAAGGTGCCCCAGAGGCGCGGATGCGGCTTCGCGTCGTGCGGGATGCCGTCGCTGCCGATCATGGCGCGGGGATGCGCCATGATGCGGCGGACATCCGCCTCGTCCATCATGAAGCTGATGGCGCCGGCGGGCAGGAGCCGATCCGCCGCCGCGCGCCGGGTCATGCCCCATTCCTGGGCGATGTCGTCCAGGTTGCGGCCCGCCATCTCCGGATGCGGGACGGACCAGGTGATCTGGATCGGCACGTCCTGGCGCAGCTTGTCGGGCATCAGCACCGTCGAGCCCGCCGGATAGGGATAGACGTCATAGGCGACCGGCTGGTCCTGGCCGAGGCGGTCCATCAGGGCCAGCGTATCGCGCGAGCGGCCGAAATTCTCGCTCATGCTGCATTTGTGGTGGCTGATGACGACTTCGAGCGGCTTGTCGGGCGTGCCCGCCTCGCGCCCCGTGCGCAGCGTCTCGCGGATGCTGTCCATCACATGGTCCGCCTCGTCGCGCATATGGGTCGCGTAGAGGCCGCCCTCCTCGCGCAGCACTTCGGCGATGGCGATGACCTCCTCGGTCGGTGCCTGGGCATTGGGCGGGTAGTAGAGGCCGGTGGAGAAGCCGCCCGCGCCTTCGCGCAGCGCGCCGCGCAGGCGTTCCTGCATATGGGCGATCTCGCGGTCATTGGCCGCGCGATAGACATCGCCCGCCATGGCCTCCACGCGCAGCGACATGTGCCCGCAAAAGGCGAAGGTGTTCACCGAGGTCGGCTTCTTCGCCAGCGCCTCGGCATATTCGCCGAAGCCGCCCAGCGTGAACCAGCTCTCATCGCCCAGAAGATCGAGCGGCGGCGGCGGGCGGTTGGAGAGGCGCAGCGGCGCGAGGCTGACGCCGCAATTGCCGACGACGACAGTGGTCACCCCCTGGCTCGTCTTGCAATGCATGCATTCGGGGCCGCAGACCACGGCCCGGTCATCATGGGTGTGGGCGTCGATGAAGCCCGGGGCGAGGGCCAGCCCCTTCGCCTCGATCTCCTCCTGGCCCGTGGCGCTGCCCAGCGCGCCCACCGCCACGATCCGGTCCCCCTCCACCGCCACATCCGCGCGGAAACGGGGCGCGCCCGTCCCGTCGAAGACGGTGGCGTCACGGATCACCAGGTCACAGCGCAGGGTCATGGGCGTTCCTCAACTCTTCATTGGCAAGATGGAACAGCTTTGCGCCGAAGGCCATGTTGCGTGCAGGCACCCTAATAACGTATCCCGGTTTTACAAAATCCGGAGGTAAACATGTCCCTGATTCGCCGTTCCGCCCTTCTGGCGGGGCTTGCCACGCTCGTGATGGGCGGCGCCGCCTCGGCGCAGACCCAGATCACCATCCAGCACGCGCTGCCGCCCAACAGCCACACCGGCGCGGGCCCCATCGCCTTCAAGGAGACCTTCGAGCGGCTGACGAACAATCGTTACCGCATCGTCATCCAGCGCAACGACAATGAGCGCGAAATGATCGAGAGCGTGCAGATCGGCACCATCGACTGCACCTTCACCTCGACCGGCCCCGTCGGCAATTTCGTGCCCGAGGTCCGCATCTTCGACGTGCCCTTCCTGTTCCGCGACACGGCCCATGCCCGCGGCGTGCTGGACAGCGAGATCGGCCAGCAGGTCCTCGCCCGCTTCAACGCGCGCGGCCTGCACGGCGTGATCTGGACCGAGAACGGCTTCCGCCACCTGACCAATTCCCGCCGCGACGTGAACACCCCGGCCGATATCCGCGGCCTCAAGGTGCGCACCATGGAGAACCAGGTGCATATGCGCGCCTTCTCGGTGCTGGGCGCGCTGCCCACGCCGATGGCCTTCTCCGAGCTGGTGCCCGCGCTGCAGCAGGGCACGGTGGACGGTCAGGAAAACCCGATCTCGGTGATCGTGGCGAACAACCTGAACCAGGTGCAGCGCTACATGACGCTGACCAACCACGTCTATTCGCCGGCCGTGATGATCTGCAACCCGGGCACCACGCAGCGCCTGAACGCCGCGGATCGCGCGCATTTCATGACCGCCGCCCGCGCCGCGCAGGAAGCCAACCGCGCCCGCGTGACGGCCGACGAGGCCTCGGGCGTCGAGGAACTTCGCCGCCGCGGCATGACGGTGATCACCACCGTCAACACCGCCGCCTTCCAGGAAGCGCTGGCGCCCGCCTTCGCCGAGTGGGAGCGGACGATGGACGCGAACACGCTGCGCCGCATCCGCGACTGGCGCCCGGCGCAATAAGCCCGAAGCGCTGACGATCCTGGCCGCGGGGCGCACCCCCCGCGGCCTTTTGCTTGAGGGGGGACCCGCGTGAATCCCATGAACACCACGCCGCTCGCGATCGTGCTTTGCGGCACCGTCGCGCTGGTCCTGGCAGCCCTTTGGGCCGGCCGGCCCGGCCCGGGCCCGCATGCGGGGATCCGCCGCGCCGTCCTCGCGGCCGACCGCATCAGCACCGGCATCGCCACCGCCATCGCGGTGGCCGCCCTCCTCGTCGCCGTCTTCGCCGGTTTCTGGCAGGTGGTGGCCCGCTTCGCCACCGAGACGCCCTCCGTCTGGTCCGAGGCGCTGGTCCGCACCGCGCTGGTCTGGATGGCCTTCCTCGGCCTCGCCGCCGCGATCCGCACCGGCTCCCTCGTCTCCATCGACATGGCGCATCGCTATTCGCGCGGCGCGGTCCGGCGCGGCATCGAGGCCGCGGTGCTCGCCGGCAACCTTTCGCTGATGGGCGTGCTCTTCTGGTTCGGCTGGATCATGGCCGAGCGCGTGAAGTTCCAGGAGATGGCGGGCCTCGAGGTCTCGATCAGCTGGGGCTATGCGGCGCTGCCCATCGGCGCGGCCTTCGCCGTGCTGGGCGCACTCGGGCAATTCCTCGACCACAGGTCGGAAGAACTGGAGATGGCCGTATGAGCAGCTTCATGCTGACCGCGATGCTGGTGCTCTTTGCCGCCAGCATCCCCGTCGCCGTCGCCATCGGCATCGCGGCCGTCATCGGCGTCGCCAACTTCACCAACTTCCCCCTGATCGTGGCCGCCCAGCAGCTCTATGTGGCGCTGGACCGATTTCCGCTGGCCGCCATCCCCTTCTTCATCCTGGCCGGCAATCTGATGGATGTGGGCGGCATCTCCCGCCGCCTCGTGGATTTCGCCAAATCCATCGTGGGCGGCATCCAGGGCGGGCTGCCCGCCACCTGCATCGTCACCTGCATGATCTTCGCGGCCATCTCCGGCTCCTCCGTCGCCACCACCTTCGCGATTGGCGCGGTGATGATCCCGGCGCTGATCAAGGCGGGCTATCCGGTGCCCTTCGCGGCGGCGCTGATGGCCACAGCCGCCGAGCTCGGCGTCATCATCCCGCCCTCCATCCCGATGATCCTCTATGGCGTCACCACGCAGACCAGCATCCCCGAGCTCTTCATGGCGGGCTTCGGGCCGGGCATCCTGATCGGCGGCGCGCTGATCGCGACCGTGCTCATCTGGTGCCGCATCACCGGCTGGGGGAAGAATGACGGCGAGGGCCGGCTGTCCGTGCTGACCGCGACCAAGCAGGCGGGCTTCGCCCTCTTCATGCCCTTCGTCGTGCTGGGCGGCATCTATGGCGGCATCACCACGCCGACCGAGGCCTCGGTCATCGCCGTCATCTACGCCGTGCTGGTCGGCATGTTCCTGCACCGCGAGATCACGCTGCGCGACCTCTACCCCATCTTCAAGAAGTCGGTGATCAGCTCGGCGGTCATCATGTTCATCATCGCCTGTGCGGGCCTCTTCTCCTGGCTGCTGAACCGCCAGGGCGTGCCGGACGCGGCGGCGGAACTCATCGTCCATACCTTCGACTCGCCCACCTGGTATCTGCTCGGCGTGAATGCCTTCCTCTTCGTGGTGGGCATGTTCGTCGAGACCTCGGCCTCCATCATCGTCCTCGCCCCCATCCTGGCCGAGGCGGCGGAGCGGATGGGCATCAACCAGGTGCATTTCGGCACGGTGATGGTGGTGAACCTGGCGATGGGCATGATCACGCCGCCCTTCGGCGTGAACCTCTTCGCCGCGGCCCAGGTGGCGGGCACCAGCATCGACCGGATGATGCGCTACCTGCCCATCTTCATCGCGGTGATCTTCGCCTGCCTCATGGTCATCACCTATGTGCCGGCCATCGTGATGTTCCTGCCGGACCTGGTGTTCAGGTGATCTCCCGCTTGACCTGACCGGCGTGGGAAGGCGCAACCTTCCCCGCCATGAGACGCTTGCGCTGGCTTCTGCTGCTGCTGCTTCCCCTCGCGATCGCGGGGGGCCTCTTGGCCTGGGGCCAGCGCCCGCTGGAGGTGAGCCTTGCCCGCGTCGAGCGTAACGTGCCGCTCCGCGTCTTCGGGCTCGGCACGGTCGAGGCGCAGATCCTCTCCCGCATTGGCTTCGAGATCTCCGGCACGCTGGTGGCGCTGGAGGCCGATCACGGCGACCGCGTGGCGCAAGGCACGGTGCTGGCGCGGCTGAACGAGACCTCGCAGCGCGCCCGCGTCGCCCGCGCGGAAGCGACGGTACAGAGCGCCGAGGCCCAGCAGCCCCGCGTCGCCGCCATCGCCGAACGCGCGGCCGCCACCTATGCCCAGAAGCGCAGCCTGGCCCAGCGCCGGCGAGAGCTCGCCACGCGCGGCAGCGGCTCGCTGGAGGCGGCCGAGATCGCGGAGACCGAGGCGACCACGGCGGCGGCCGATCTCGCGGTCGCGCGGGCCGACATCACGGTGGCGCAGGCGCTGCTGGCCGATGCCCGCGCGAACCTGGCCGCCGAGCGCGGAACGCTCGCCAAGCACAGCCTGGTGGCGCCCTTCGACGCGCTGGTCATCGCCCGCAACCGCGAGGCGGGAAGCGCGGTGCAGCCGGGCGAGGTGATCTTCACCCTGGTCGCCCCCGGCAGCCTCTGGGCGCTCGCGCATGTGGACGAGGCGCGGGCGGGCCGCCTGCGCGAAGGCCAGCCGGCCGAGGTCCGCCTGCGCTCCCTCCCCGGCGAGGTCTTCCCGGCCCGCGTGGTGCGCATCGGCCTGGAGAGCGACCGCGTGACGGAGGAGCGCCGCGTCTGGCTGCGCTGCGAGCGCTGCCCCGAGCGCCCCGTGCTGGGCGAGCAGCTCCAGGTCGAGATCGAGACCGGCCGCCTGGCCGAGGCCCGCCTGGTGCCGGAGGCCGCCATCACCGGCTTTGACGGCGCCACGGGAAGCGGCTGGGTGCTGGAGGGCGGCCTGCTGCACCAGCGCCCGCTGCGCTTCGTGGGCCGCACGCTGGATGCGCGCCTGGTCCTCGCCGATGGCAGCCCCGAGGTGGTGACGCGCATCCTGCCCGGCTTCCGCGAGGGGCGGGCCGCGCGCGCCATCCCATGAACCTCGCGCTGCGCGACATCCGCCACAAGCTTGGCCGCTTCCTGCTGACCTGCGCGGGGCTCGGCCTGCTGCTGGGCGTCGCACTCGCCATGGTCGGCATCTATCGCGGCGTGGTGGAGGAAGCGCTCTCGCTCACCCGCGCGCTGGACGCCAATCTCTGGGTGGTGGAGGGCGGCACGCGCGGCCCCTTCGCGGAAGCGAGCCGCATCCCGGGCGACACGCGTGAGGCGGTGGCGCGCATCGCGGGTGTTACGGCCGCCGGCAGCGTCACCTTCCAGACCGTCGAGGCGCGCGTGGCCGGCAGTGCCGCCGCCAGCACCGCCGGCGCCTTCCGCAATGAGGCGGGGCGCGAGCGCGTGGGCGCGCCGCTGCGCGTGCAGATCGTGGGGTATGAGCTGGACCGGCCGGGCGGCCCGCCCGCGCTGGTGGAGGGCCGTGGCATCGCCGCGCGCCGCGAGATGGTCCTGGACCGCGGGGCGCGCCAGCCCTTGGGCGCCATGGTCGAGATCGGCGGGCTGCGCTTCCGCGTGGTGGGGCTGACGGCGCGCGCCGTTTCCTCCGGCGGCGATCCGCTGGGCTGGATCACGCTGGCCGATGCGCAGGAATTGCAGTTCCGCCTGAACGCGCCCGCCGCACGCCGCGCGACCGCCAGCGGCAGCCAGGGCCAGCCGCAGGATTCGGTGAACGCCGTCATTGCCCGCCTCGCCCCGCATGCGGACCCGGCGCAGATCACCGAGCAGCTGCGCCGCTGGAAGCACCTGGCCGCCCTCTCGGAGGCCGAGCAGGAAGAGGTGCTGACCCGCAGCGTGGTGGAGCGCGCACGCAAGCAATTGGGCCTCTTCACGGGCATCCTGCTGCTCGTCTCGGGCGTGATCGTGGCGCTGATCGTCTACATGCTGACCATGGACAAGCTGCGCGAGATCGCGACGCTGAAGCTGATCGGGGCACCCGACCGCGCCATCGTCTCGCTCGTCATGCAGCAGGCGCTGCTGCTGGGGGCCGTGAGCTTCGCCAGTGGCGCCGCGCTGCTGCTGCTGGTGAAGGACGTGTTTCCCCGCCGCGTCGTGCTGGGGCCGGAGGTGCTGCTGGCGGTGGCCGGCGTGGTCTTCGTGATCTGCCTGCTGGCCAGCCTGCTGGGCGTGCGGGCCGCGCTGCGCATCGAACCCGCCCAGGCGCTGGGCGGATGAACCTGGTCGAGCTGGCCGGCATCGCCAAGGGCTTCGGCCGTGGCGAGGCGCGCGTCCAGGCGCTGTCCGACATCCATCTGACGGTCGCCCCCGGCGAGGTGGTGGGGCTGCGCGGCCCCTCGGGCAGCGGGAAATCCACCCTGCTCAACGTCGTCGCCTGCATTCTGGAGCCCGATGCGGGGGTGATGCGCCTAGCCGGCGAGACGGTCTGGGAGGGCGCCTGGAAGCGGCGAGACCTGCGGGCGCTGCGCCGCGAGAAGATCGGCTTCATCTTCCAGGCGCACAATCTGCTGCCCTTCCTGAACGCGACCGACAATGTGGCGCTGGCCATCACGCTTTCGGGCGTGGGCCTCAGCGAGGCGCGGCAACGCGCGGCGGCGCTGCTCGATCACCTCCAGGTCGGCCGCCGCGCCAGCGCCATGCCGGCGCTGCTCTCGGGCGGCGAGGCGCAGCGGGTCGCCATCGCCCGGGCGCTGGCCAACCAGCCGCGCATCATCCTGGCCGATGAGCCGACGGCGGCGCTCGATTCCGAACGCGCGCGGGTGGTGATGGAATTGCTGCGCCGCGTGGCGCGGGAGCAGCAGGCCGCCATCCTCGTCGTCACGCATGACGAGAAGATCTTCGACCGCTTCGACCGCATGGTGAATCTGCGCGACGGGCGGATCGAGAGCGAGACGCATCCCGGCGCTTGACCCTGACCTCATGGGAAGGCCGAGACAGGGCGCATGCGCAACCTGCTCGCTGCCCTGCTGATTCTCGCCCCCGGCCTCGCGCTCGCGCATTCCGAATTGCGCAGCAGCAGCCCGGCCGATGGCGCGCGCCTCACGGGCCCCCCCGCCGAATTCCTGCTGCGCTTCAACGAGGCGGTGCAGGTGACCTCGCTGCGCCTGCTCGATGCCGCGGGCCAGCCCTTGCCGCTGCGCCGCGCGGGCGATGCCGCGCCCCGGCGAGAGGAGCGCGCCACCCCCGAAGCCCCCCTGCCCCCCGGCGCGCTGCGCCTCGAATGGCGCGCCATCTCGGCCGATGGGCACCCGATCCGCGGCACCATCCGCTTCACGCTGGAGCGCGCGCCATGATCCTCGAATATCTCCAGCCCGATCCGAGCCTGCTGGATGGCGCGACGGTGCTGCTGCGGGCCGCGCAATACGCCACCTCGCTGGGCGCGGCCGGCATCGGGCTCTTCCTGGCGGCATTCGGCCATCGGCTGGATGCGGCGGGGATGGCGCATCTGCGCCGCTGGCTGCTGGGCGCCGCCTTGGCCGGCATCGCCGTCTCGCTGGCGGGCCTCCTGCTGCGCGCGCAGATCCTGAGCGGCGGCGAAGCCTGGTTCGACGGCGCGGTCTGGCGGGCCATGATGGTCTCGCGCATCGGCGATGCCTTCTGGCTGCGCTGTGCGGGCCTGGCGCTGCTGGCGCTGGCGGCGATGCCCTGGCCGGTGGCCCCGGCGCTGGCCGCCATGGGTGCGCTGATGGCGGCGGCGAGCTATGCGGCCATGGGCCATTCCACGCTGTTCCGCCCGCGCCAGGAACTCTCCGCCCTGGTCACGCTGCACCTGCTGGCCGTCGGCTTCTGGATCGGCAGCCTGCCGCTCTTGATCCGCGCCGCCCGCGCGGGCGAGGGCGCGCTGATCGCCGCCTGGTCGCGCGCGGCCCTCGCCATGGTGGCGGTGGTGGTGCTGGCGGGCGGCATGGCGGCCGTGCTGCTGGTGCCGCGCTGGGATCTGCTCTTCGCCGCCTGGTATGGCTGGGCGATGATCGTGAAGCTGGCCCTGGTGCTGGGCCTGATCGCGCTGGCCGCCCGGCACAAGCTGCGCCTGACGCCGGCGCTGGAAGCCGGCGATGAGGCCGTGCCGGGAAAGCTGGCGCGCTCCATCCGCATGGAGGCGGTGCTGGCCCTGCTGGTCTTCTGGGCGGCGGCCGAAATGGTCTCGGTCCATCCCATTGATGCGGGCCATCGCATCGCCCCCTGAACCCGGCGCTTGCGCGCGGCCCGATCCCCGCGCAGCATCCTTCCAACATCAGGGAGGCCAAACGCCATGAATCCGATCACCCGCCGCGGCGCACTCGGCGCCGCCACCGCCATCGCGGCAACACCGCTGCCCGGCCGCGCCCAGCCGCGCGACAATGTGATCCGCATCGGCGTCCTGGCCGATATGAGCGGCCCCTATCGCGACACCTCCGGCCCCACCTCCGTCGCCGCCGTGCAGCAGGCGATCGAGGATCTCGGCATGGCGCAGCGCGGCGTGCAGGTGGAGGTGCTCTCGGGCGACCACCAGAACCGGCCGGATGCGGCGCTCGCCCTCGCCCGCCGCTGGATCGACACACAGGGCGTGGACATGATCTGCGAGGTGAACAACAGCGCCATCGCGCTGGCGCTGGCCAACCTCGTGCGCGAGAAGGACAAGATCCAGCTCGCCTCCGGTGCCGCCTCCTCCGCGCTGACCGGCCCGCAATGCTCCACGCATACGGTGCAATGGACCTATGACACCTGGATGTTCGCCAATGTGGTGGGCGGCGCCACCGTCCGCTCCGGCGGCGATTCCTGGTTCTTCATCACCGCCGACTATGCCTTCGGCCACCAGCTGGAGCGCGACACCTCGCAATTCGTCACGCGCTCGGGCGGGCGGGTGATGGGCAGCGCCCGCTACCCCTTCCCCGGCACCACCGATTTCAGCTCCTTCCTGCTGCAGGCGCAGGCGAGCCGCGCGAAGGTGGTGGGCCTCGCCATGGCGGCGGCCGACATGCAGAACTGCGTGAAGCAGGCGCATGAATTCGGCCTGACGCGGCGCGGCCAGCAGCTCGCCGGCATGATCATGTTCGTGCAGGACATCCGCTCCATCGGCCTCGAGGCCGCGCAGGGGATGGTGATGAGCGAGGTCTTCTACCACGACCTGAATGACCGCACGCGCGGCCTCGCGCAACGCATCCTGCGCCGCACGCCGGACAACATGCCGAACCAGGAACATGCCGGCACCTATTCCTGCGCCATCCATTACCTCAAGGGCGTGATGGAAGTGGGCGTGCCGCGGGCCAAGGCGAGCGGCATCGAGGTGCTGAACGTGATGAAGCGCATGCCGACCGAGGATGACGCCTTCGGCCCCGGGCGCATCCGCGAGGATGGCCGCAAGATCCACCCCGCCTATCTCTTCGAGGTGAAGGCGCCCCGCGAATCCCGCGGCATGTGGGATTTCTACAAGCTGCGCGCGACCGTCCCCGCCGAAGAGGCCTTCCGCCCCCTCAACGAGGGCGGCTGCCCTCTGATCAGGACCTGAGACCATGCAGCGCCGTCATCTCGCCCTGCTGCCCGCGGGCATCCTCGCCACCCCGGCGATCGCGCAGGAGGCGGAGCGCAGCCAGGACCTGGTCCAGGGCTTCTCCCGCGCGCGCCTCGCCCGCTTCCAGCCCGCCATGGCGCGGGAGGTGGAGCGCGGCAGCTTCAATGGCTGCGTGGCGCTGATCGCGCGCAACGGCCAGATCATCCATCACGAGGCCTATGGCCATCAGGACAATGCGCGGCGCATCCCCATGACGCGCGAGGCCATCTTCCTCCTGGCCTCCATGACCAAGCCCATCACCAGCGTCGCCGCCATGATGCTGGTGGAGGAAGGCCGCATGAAGATCGGCGACAACATCACCCAATGGCTGCCCGAGCTGCGCGAGCTGAAGGTGATGACCCGCGAGGGCGAGGTGCCGCTGGCCCGCCCCATCACCGTGCAGGACCTGCTGCGGCATTCCTCGGGCTTCGTCTATGCGGCGGCCTCGCCCTTCCCGCGCATCCGCGAGCTCTATGAGGAGAACGACATCGAGGCCCGGCGCGGCCCGGTGCCGGGCGATGAGATGCTGCGCCGCCTGGGCACCATTCCGCTGGCCTTCCAGCCGGGCGCGCAGTTCTTCTACTCGATCAGCACCGATGTGCTGGGCCTGCTGCTGCAGCGCGTCGCCGGCCAGCCGCTGGACCGGCTGATCGCCGAACGCATCACCGGCCCGCTCGGCATGACGGACACGGTCTGGTGGGTGGACCCGGCGCGGCGTTCGCGCGTGGCGGAGAGCATCGCCTCCGACCCGCTTTCCACGCCCATGTGGAACAGCTACCGCATCGAGCAGAACCCGGTTCCCGCCGGCCATTTCAAGGGCGGCGCGGGGCTGGTGGGCACCAGTTCGGACTATTTCCGCTTCGCGCAGATGGTGGCCAATGGCGGCAGCTTCGAGGGCAAGCGCTACCTCTCGGCGCCCACGGTGAACTGGATGCTCTCGGACCATATGGGCAGCATGGGCGGCACGCCCCAGGCCAGCACGGGCCCGGGCTATGGCTTCGGCCTCGGCTTCGCGGTGCGGCGCGAGCAGGGCATCGCCGTCGCCCCCGGCTCGCCCGGCGATGCGATGTGGGCCGGCGCCTGGGGCACCAGCTTCACCATTGATCGCGCCGAGAAGCTTGTCGGTGTCTTCATGGCGCAGGGGCCCTCCTCGCGCACGCATACGCGCATGGTGTTCAAGAACATGGTCTATGGCGCGATGGTGGAGAGCCTGCGCGGCTGAGGCTTGCGGCAGATCATTTTGTCCCCACCTCCCGGTCGTTAAACCGACCGGGAAAGAGGACGAACGACGATGCTGCTGAAACTGATCTGCGCCCGGGTGCTGCTCTCGAAATTCGCCATCCGCGGCGCGTTTGCGGCGGGCGCCATGGTGGGCACGGCGGGCGTGATCGGGCTTTGCGCGCTGCGGAAGACGATCGCGGAGAAGCGGGACAGCGCCGCCTAGAAGGTCTCGACCCAGGGACGCAGCGCGATCTCATGGCTCCACGCGCTGCGCGGCTGGTGCAGCGCGTGCAGATAGGTGTCGGCGATCGCATCGGGGTCGAGCAGGGAATCCGTGCCCGGCGCGGCCACGCGACTCGCGGAAGCGATGCCGCCATCAATCACGAAATGGCAGATATGGATGTTCTGCGGGTGCAGCTCGCGTGCCAGGCTTTCCGCCAGGCCGCGCAGCGCGAACTTGCCCATGGCGAAGGGCGCTGATTTCGGAAAACCCTTCACGCCGGCCGAGGCGCCGGTGAAGAAGATGGAACCGCGCCCCACCGCCAGCATGCGCCGCGCCGCCTGCTGCGCGGCCAGGAAGGCGCCGAAGGCGCAGACTTCCAGCGTGCGGCGCACCTGCTCGGGGTCGAGCTCGATGAGCGGCCCGCGCACACGGAAGCTCGGATTGTAGACGACGAAGGCGGGCGCGCGCTGCGCGGCGTCCAGCGCCTCGAACAGCGCGGCCACGGAAGCCGGATCGGCTGCATCGCAGCCATGGGTGCTGGCGCCGGTCTCGGCGGCGAGTGCGGCGAGCTTGCCCACATCCCGCGCCGCCAGCGCCACATCCCAGCCGGCGGCCGCGAGCTTGCGCGCGAGCGAGGCGGAAAGCCCCGCGCCCGCGCCGATGATCAGGGCGGTGTCAGCCCTGGCCATAGACCCGCTTCGCCTCGGCCAGGCTCACCAGCCCATCGGCCACGTCGCGCGCCACCAGCGCGGGGTCGCGCTGCTTGGGGTCGCCCATGCCGCCGCCGCCGGGCAGCTTGAGCACCAGATGCCGCCCCTTCGGGATCACCTGGAAGCCCTTGGTGCGCAGCACCGTGCCATTGGCGTCATCGAGCCCGACCCAGCCGCCCGCGCCCTCGCCACCGCCAAAGCGGCCCTTGGGCGGATTGGCCACGCGGTCGAAGATCGCGTTCACGGCGAATTCGGCATCCTTCTTGGCGCCGATCTCCATGATCTGGCCGAAGCCGCCGCGCGTCTTGCCCGGGCCCGCGGAATCCGGCCGCAGCTCCTTCCGCCAGAAGATCACGGGCGCCACGTTTTCGGTGGCCTCCACCGGCATGGTGCGCACGCCGGAGGGGAAGGCGATGCCGTCCAGGCCATCCTTCGTGGGCCTGGCGCCGGTGCCGCCGGAGTTGAAGGTGATGATCTCGAAATCCTCCACCTCCGCCGCCTGCCCGCTCACCTGGCTGCCACCGCGCAGCGGCGGGTTCCACAGCGCCGACGAGCCCTCGGCATTCACGCGGTCCGGGATGGCCTGGGCGAGGCATCCCATCATCAGATCGGGAATGAGCTGGCCGATCACATGCCGCACGCTGACCGGATAGGGGCGCGGCGCGTTCAGGATGCAGCCCTCCGGGATTTCCATGCGGAACGGCAGCAGGCTCGCCCAATTGTTCGGGATCTCGGGCGCGATCACGCATTTCAGGCCGAAGCAGGCATAGGCGCGGCAATAGGCCGGCGGCACGTTGATGCCGCGCGTGGAGAGACCCGAGGTGCCCGCGAAATCCACCACGATCTCGCCGCCCTCGGCGCGCATCGCGGCCTGCAGCGTGACCGGCGCCTCATAGCCATCCGAGCGGATCTCGCCGCGCCAGACGACGCTTTGCGGCAGCTTCGCGATCTCGGCCTTGGTGGCGCTCATGCTGCTGTCGAAGATGAAGGCGGCCAGATCGTCCAGGCTCTCCATCCGATACTCGTCCATCATCTCGACGAGGCGCTTGGCGCCGGCATCATTGCAGGCGCAGAGCGAGTAGATGTCGCCCTCCAGCTCGACGGGCGTGCGGCTGCCGGCGCGGATGAAGTCGAAGAAGGTGTCGTTGGGCTGGCCGGCCTCGAAGCACTTCACGATCGGGATATAGAGCCCTTCCTCGAAGACCGAGCGCCCCTCGGGCCCCATGCCGAGGCCGCCGATGTCGATGATATGCGCGGTATTGGCGAAGAGGCCCACGATCTTCCCGTTGCGGAAGGCGGGGCTGACCACCGTCAGGTCATGCAGGTGGCCGGTGGCGAGCCAGGGGTCATTGGTGATGTAGTGGTCGCCCGGCTTCATGGTGTGGGCGGGGAATTTCTTGAGGAAATGCCCCACCGCCTCGGCCATGGAATTCACATGGCCCGGCGTGCCGGTGACGGCCTGCGCCATCATCCGCCCTTCCAGATCGAAGACGCCGGCCGAAAGATCGCCCGCCTCTCGCACCGTGGTGCTGAAGGCGGTGCGGATCATGGTCTGCGCCTGTTCCTCGACCACCGCGATGAGGCGGTTCCACTGGATCTGGCGTTGGATCTTTTCGAGTGCCCCGCTCATCACGCATCCCCTCGCGTCAGTTCCAGATAGCCCAGCCCATCCATCCGGCAGGTCCAGCCCGGGCCCACCAGCGTGGAGGTCTCATCCTCCGCGATGATGCAGGGCCCCGGCACTTCCGCCCCCGGCGCCATCTGCGTGCGGTCATAGACCTGCCAGGTGGCGACCACGCCGGTCGCGGTATCGCGCACCTGCTGGCTGCGGATGGGCTTGGGCGCGGGTGCGGCGGCCACTTCGGCGGCAGGTTCCACATCCTCCACCACGGTGGCGACGGTCACGGCGAAGCTCAGCACCTCCACATCGCTGCCCGGAACCGGGCGGTCGTAGAAGCGCGTATACTCCGCGTCGTAAGCCGCGCGGATGGCGGCGATGTCGGCCTCCACCAGCGGCCGCACGGGCAGCGCGACGGCGATCTCATGCCCCTGCCCGACATAGCGCATATAGCCGATGCGGTGCTCGACGGTCGCAGCACCAAAGCTGCCCTCCGCCACCACCTTGGACGCCTCGGCGCTCATCGCCGCCAGCAGCGCGTTTACGCCGGCCACGTCGAAGCTCGCGAAGCGGGTGTAGAGGCTCTTCACCACCTCATAGCCCACGGGCGCGCGCAGGAAGCCGATGGCCGAACCCACGCCCGCGCCGGACGGCACCAGCAGCTTCTTCACGCCGATCTTCTCGGCCACGCGATAGCCATGCACGGGCCCGCCGCCACCGAAGGCGATGATGGCGCGGCCCTCATAGGATTTGGCAGACTCGATGGCATGGACACGCGCCGCATTGGCCATGTTCTCATCCACCATCTCGACCACGCCGAGTGCGGCCATGCCGGCCTCCAGGCCGAGGCCCTTGCCCACATGCTCCACCAGCGCCGCCTCGGCGGCCTGGGTGTTGAGCGCGAGCGAACCACCCGCGAAGGCCGCCGCGTCATAGCGGCCGAGGGTGAGGTTCGCATCCGTCACCGCGGGCTTGGTGCCGCCGCGGCCATAGCAGGCCGGGCCGGGATCGGCGCCCGCGGATTCCGGCCCCACCTGGATGCGCCCCATGCTGTCGAGATGCGCGAGCGACCCGCCACCCGCGCCGATCTCCACCATCTCGATCACGGGGATGCGCAGCGGCAGGCCCGAGCCCTTCCGGAAGCGGCCGACGCGCGCGACCTCGAAGGTGCGGCTCGCCTGCGGTGCGAAATCGTCGATCAGGCAGACCTTGGCCGTGGTGCCGCCCATGTCGAAGCTCAGCACCTTGCCCCAGCCGCGCTGCTTGGCCACATGCGCCGAGAAGATCGCACCCCCCGCCGGCCCGCTCTCCACGAGCCGGATCGGGAAGCGCGACGCCGTCTCGATGGTGGTGAGCCCACCGCCCGAGAGCATCAGGAAGAGCGGGCAGGTCATCCCACCCGAACGCAGCCCCGCCTCCAGCCGCGCCAGGTAGCTGGCCATGAGCGGCTGCACATAGGCATTGGCGACGGTGGTGGAGAAGCGCTCCCATTCGCGCATCTCGGGGCTGACTTCGCAGCTGAGCGAGATCGGCAGTTCCGGCCATTCGGCGCGGATGATCTCGGCCGCGCGGCGCTCATGCACCGGGTTCACGAAGCCATGGATGAAGCCGATGGCGAGGCTCTGCACGCCCTCCGCCTTCATGAAGGGGATCCAGGCGCGGACCGCCTCCTCATCCAGCTTCACCAGCACCTGGCCGGTATTGTCCAGGCGCTCCGTCACCGGCAGGCGCCAGCGGCGCGGCACCAGGGGCTGCGGCAGCTCGATGTTCAGGTCGTACTGGTCGTAGCGGCTCTCATTGCCCAGCGCGAGCACATCGCGGAAGCCCTCGGTGGTGAGCAGCGCGGTGGGCGCGCCCTTGCGCTCGATCAGCGCATTGGTGGCGAGCGTGGTGCCATGGATCAGCAGCGTGATGTCGGAGGGCTGCAGCCCGGCGCGGGCGAGCACCACCCGCACGCCTTCCAATACGCCCAACTCCGGCGCATGCGGCGTGGTGAGGACCTTGGCGGTCCAGCGCTGGACCTGGTCCTCGCCCGTGGTCGCCTCGATCGCCACATCCGTGAAGGTGCCGCCGATATCGACGGCGAGGCGAGCCTGACTGGACATGCTCACCACCCGCGCACCATCCCGCCATCGGTGCGCATGATGCTGCCCGTGATGTAGGCCGCCTGCTCACTGCACAGGAAGGCCACCAGCGGGCCGTATTCGCCGGGCAGGCCATAGCGCCCGGCCGGGATGGTCTTGCTGCGCTCGGCGATCACCTCATCCACCGTCTTGCCCTGGCGCTTGGCGAGGCTACCCGCCGTCTCCAGCGAACGGTCCGTGCGGATCGCACCGGGGGCAACGATGTTGCAGGTGATGCCCTCATGCGCCACCTCGGCGGAGAGCGTCTTCATCCAGCCCATGATGCTGGCGCGCAGCGTGTTGCTCAGCACCATGTTGGGCAGCGGCTGCAGCATGCCGGTGCTGCCGACATTGATGATGCGGCCATACTTGCGCTCGCGCATGCCGGGCAGCAGCCGGTTGGTGATGCGGATGGGCGAGAGCACGATGCTCTGGAACCAGGTGGAGAGCAGCGCCTCCGTCACCTCCAGCGCGGGGCCGGGCGGCGGGCCGCCATGGTTCTGCACCAGGATGTCCACGCCGCCCATGGCCGCCACCGCGCCATCGGCCAGCGCGTCCATCTGCTCGGGCTTGGAGACATCGGCCGGGATGCCGGTGCAGGAAGCCGCACCCGCCGCCACCAGTTCCTTGGCGGCCACATCCAGGCTCGCCTGGTCACGCCCGCTGATGACCAGCGCCGCGCCCTCGGCCGCCAGCGCATCCGCGATGGAGCGCCCCAGGCCCTTGGAGGCCCCCATCACCAGCGCGCGCTTGCCCTTGAGCCCGAGATTCATGGTCCATATCCCCTGAAAAAACCGGGCTTGACCCTGCCGCGCCGCGCCCCCTCTGGCAAGCCGCCGCGCGGCCGTTATGTTGCGCCCTCCCAAGCCCGCATCGGGCAAGTGACCAGGAAACGACCATGCCGAAGCCCGTGCTGCTCATCACCCGCAAGCTGCCCGAAGCCATCGAGGCGCGCGCCGCGCGGGATTACGAGGTGCGGCTGAACCCCGATGACGCCCCCTGGTTCCGCGACGGCGCCGAGATCGCCAAGCGCGCCCAGGGTGCGGATGGCATCCTCTGCGCGGCCGGCGACCCGATGAACGCCGCCACCATCGCGGCGCTGCCGGCCTCGGTGAAGTGCATCGCCACCTTCAGCGTGGGCTATGACCATCTGGACGTGGCCGCCGCCCGCGCGCGCGGCATCACCTGCACCAACACGCCCGAGGTGCTGAGCTTCGCCACCGCCGAGACGGCGATGACGCTGATGCTCATGGCCGCCCGCCGCGCGGGCGAGGGCGAGCGCATGGTGCGCGCCGGCAAGTGGGAGGGCTGGGCGCCGACGCAGCTCATGGGTGTCACGCTGGAGGGCAAGAAGCTCGGCATCCTCGGCATGGGCCGGATCGGGCGCGAGCTGGCCGCCATGGCGCGCGGCTTCAAGATGGAAATCCATTACCGCGACATCAACCGCCTGCCGCCCGAGGCGGAGATGGGCGCCATCTACCACGACAATGACGCGAGCTTCCTCAAGACGATCGACGTCATCTCCATGCATGTCCCGGGCGGCGATGCCACGCGCAAATGGCTGAACGCCGAGCGGCTGGCGATGATGAAGCCCGGCCACCTGGTCGTGAATTCCGGCCGCGGCGGCAGCGTGGATGACGCGGCCCTCGTGGCTTCGCTCACCTCGGGCCACACCCGCGCCGCGGGCCTCGACGTCTATGATGGCGAGCCCAAGGTCTTCCCCGGCTATTTCGCGCTGGAGAATGTGGCCCTGCTGCCGCATCTCGGCTCCGCCACCATCGAGGTGCGCGACGCCATGGGCCATCGCGCGCTGGAGAATCTGGACGCGGTGCTGATCCACAAGACGCCCGCGCCGCACGCCATCCGCTGAGGCGGCGGGGCGTTCAGGCGCATTCCGCCGAGACGCCCAACTCGCCGCAGATGCGCAGGCCCTCCGCGTGGCCCTGCGCATCGGCGTCGCGCAGCAGGTCCAGGAAGCCAGTCTCCGCCTCGCCCAGCCGGCGGCCGCGCAGGCGCAGCACGCCCGGATGGATGCAGACCCAGGGCTCCCGCCAGGGCAGCGCCACCACCTCGCCAAGCCGCAGCAGCCGCGCGGCGAGGCCCGTCGTCGCCGCCACCACCACATCCGAACGCGCGACCAGGTTCAGCGCGACCGTCGGGCTCTCATGCACCAGGGCCGGGAAGGCCGCGTGCGGGGCGCCCCGCTCCCGCGCCGCTTCCCGCGCCTTGACCAGCGACGCCTGCACCTCGCGCGGGGCGCGGCCGATGAAGGCGAAGGGATAGGCCATGATGTCGGCCAGGGTGACGCCGGGCCGATGGGTCAGCGGATGGCCGGGCCGGACGACGAAGACGCCCGGCTGCGGGCGCAGCGCCTCCGCCTCCAGCCCCGGGTCGCCCTGTCAGCCGCGCAGATCGAGCAGGCCGAGCGGCGCCTCGCGCTCCAGCTCGGCCATGCGCCCCAGGATGTCCCGCGCATCGGCCAGCACCGCGCGGCCGAGATCAGTCGTGACGGTGCCGCGGCCGGTGCGTTCGAAGAGCGGCCCGCGCAGCCGCGCCTCGATCGCGGCCAGCCCGCGCGTCACCGCGGATTGCGCGACGCCCAGCGCGCGCGAGGCCCGCAGCAGGCTGCCATGCTCATCAATGGCGATGAACAGGCGGAGGTCGCGGATCTCCAGCATATGCTTTCACCGCAATCCTTGATTGCTGTCTCATGTTTAGCGCCAGAGGCGCCGCTGCTGGCAAGCTGACTGTGTCGAGGAATGAGCCGGCTGATCAACGAGGTCACCCAGAAGCCGCAGACCCGGCCCGAGGAGACCCCGCCCGGCATGCGCCGCATCCCGGGCGGGGCCTTCCAGATGGGGTCCGACCAGCATTACCCGGAAGAGCGCCCCGCCCACCGGGTGGTCGTGGATGGCTTCTGGATGGACGCCACCACCGTCACCAACGCCGACTTCGCCGCCTTCGTGGCCGCCACCGGCTATGTGACCGTCGCCGAACGCCCGCTCGACCCGGCGCAATATCCGGGCGCCCAGCCCGAATGGCTGGTGCCCGGCGCGCTGGTCTTCCACATGACGGAAGGGCCGGTGGACACGCGCGACATCTCGCATTGGTGGCGCTGGACGCCCGGCGCGCAATGGCGCCACCCGCATGGCCCCGGCAGCGACCTCACGGGGCTCGAGACGCACCCCGTCGTGCATGTCGCCTTCGAGGACGCCGCGGCCTATGCGCGCTAGGCCGGCAAGGAGTTGCCCACCGAGGCCGAGTGGGAATTCGCCGCGCGTGGCGGGCTGGACGGCGCGGAATTCGTCTGGGGCGATGAGCTGGCCCCAGGCGGCACCCACCTCGCCAACACCTGGCAGGGCCCCTTTCCCTGGCGCAACTTCGAGGCGGATGGCTTCACCGGCACCGCGCCCGTCGCGAGCTATCCGGCCAATGGCTACGGCCTCCACGACATGGCCGGCAATGTCTGGCAATGGACGACGGACTGGTTCGCCGCCCGCCACGAAGCCGACCCCGCCAAGCCTTGCTGCGCGCCGCAGAACCCGCGCGGCCCGGCGATGGAGGGCAGCTACGACCCGCGCCAGCCCGCCATCCGCATCCCCCGCCGCGTGGTGAAGGGCGGCAGCTTCCTCTGCGCGCCCAGCTATTGCCGCCGCTACCGCCCCGCCGCGCGGCACGCCCAGATGGTGGACACGGGCATGAGCCATATCGGCTTCCGCTGCATCCGCCGTGACACGGACAACAAGGAAAGGAGAGCACCATGACGGAAGCCACACGGCCTTAGGGCCGCAACATACAGCTCGCGCAGGCGCAGCCGGCCGCCCCCGCGCGCCCGGCCGCCGCGCCGCAGGGCCGGCGCAATATCCTCGTCATCTTTGGCGACGACATCGGCTGGTCCGACATCAGCGCCGACAACATGGGGATGATGGGCTACCGCACGCCCAACACCGACCGCATCGCCCGCGAAGGGCGATGTTCACCGACGCCTATGACCGGCAGAGCCCGGTGGGCCGCCTGGCCCGCGCGCTGGATGACGCACCGGCGCGCGGCTGGCATGTCGTCTCCATGCGCGCCGACTGGGCGCGCATCTTCCCGCAGGATTGAGCAGGAGAACGTGATGAAGCTGATCGGACAGGCGCTGCTGGACGGCGCGCTGGTGGTGCTGCCGCTGGGCGCCGTAGCCCTCCTCGTGCTGGGCATCATCCACCGGCTGCAGGCCATGGCCGATCCGCTCTCCAGCACCTATGTCCATCCGGCCATCGCCGCCGCGCTCATGCTGCTGCTGCTCTGCGTGCTGGTGGGCGTGCTGGTGCGCTCGGCCACGGGCCGCCAGGCGCGGCGGCTGCTGGAGGCGGGGCTGCTCGAGCGCATCCCCGGCTATCGCCTGGCCCGGGCCTTCGCCGCCGAGGGGCCGCTCATGGGCCAGGGGCGCGCGCTGCGCCCGGCCCTCGCCCATATCGAGGAAGGCCTCTGCCCGGCCCTGGTGATGGATGAATTCGCCGATGGCCGGCTGATGGTCTTTGTCCCCGGCTCGCCCGCGCCCATGTCGGGCGCGATCTACATCTTCACGCCCGACAAGGTGCAGCTGCTCGACGTGCCGCTCATGCCCTTCCTGCGTGGCATCGCCTCCTGGGGCCTCGGCCTGCGCGAGATGATCGAGGCCGAGGCCGCGCGCCGCGCCTGAGGCTCAGGCGGCGCGCACCTGCTTCAGGAACTCGGCCGACTTGTCGCGCAGCAGCCCCGCCTGCTGCGCCAGGTCGTTCGAGGCGTTCAGCACCTCGCCCGCCGAACGGCCCGTCTCGCCCGAGGCCGCGCGCACATCCTCGATGCGCCGTGCGACGGCGCCGGTGCCATCCGCCACCAGCGCGGCGCTGCGCGCGATCTCGCGCGTGGCGGCCCCCTGCTCCTCCACGGCGGCGGCGATGGCGGCGGTCACCTCGTTCATGCGCTCGATGGTGGCGGTGATGGAGCGCAGCGCGCCCACCGCCTCGCCCGTGCTGCCCTGGATGCCGCCGATCTGCGCCGCGATCTCCTCCGTGGCCTTGGCGGTCTGCGCGGCGAGGCTCTTCACCTCGCTCGCCACGACCGCGAAGCCCTTGCCGGCATCGCCCGCGCGCGCCGCCTCGATGGTCGCGTTCAGCGCCAGGAGGTTGGTCTGGCCTGCGATGTCGCTGATCAGGCGCACCACATCGCCGATCTTCGCCGCCGCCTGCGCCAGGCCCTGCACCGTGCCATCGGTCGCGCGCGCCTCATCGGCCGCGGCGCGCGCCACCTCGGCACCCTCGGCCACCTGGCGCGTGATCTCGGCGACGCTGGCCGCCAGTTCCTCCGCACTCGCCGCCACCGCCTGCACATCGGCGCCCGCGCGCTGCGACACTTCGGAGACCGCCTCCGCCTCGCGGCCGGAGGTCTCGGCGGCGCCGGTCAGCGCATGGGCGGATTGCTGCATCTGCCCCGCGGCGGCGGCCACCGCATCCACCACGCCGCCCATCTCCGCCTCGAACCGGTCGGCGAGGCGCGCCTGGCCGGTGACGAGCTGCCAGCCCAGCATCGGGCCCACATAGACACCCGCGCGGTCACGGATGGCGGTGATGCTGAGGTCGACCACCTCGCCGCCGATGGCCAGCCGCGTGCGATGCGGCAGCAGCGAATCATCGGCCAGCAGGGTCGGTTGCAAGGCGGGATCGGGGTGCAGCGCACCCAGCGCCTCGCCCACCAGCGCATCGGCCGGGACCGGCAGCGCATGCTGGATCCGGCGCATCAGCGCCTGCGCCTCGGGGTTCAGATAGGTGATGCGGAAGCCGTCCCGCGGATCGGCCATCATGATGCCGACGGACATCTGCTCGAGCATCTGCTGGCGCGCGAAGGCCTGCGCCACCTCGCCCCGCAACCCCTCCAGGGCGACCGCGATCTGTCCGATCTCGTCGCTGCGATCCTGGTCGGGCACGGCATGCGCGGTGTCGCCGGCGGCGATCTGCCGGATGGCGGCGGCAATGCGCCCAAGCGGCGCGCCAATGGCCCGCGCCGTCAGCCAGCCCGAGACGGCCAGCAGCAGCGCGACGACGGCACCGATGATCCAGACGCTTTGCTCCAGCGTCTCCATCGCGTCGCGGGCGGCCGCGGCGTTCTGCACCGCCTCCGCCTCCAGGGAGGCACTCGCCGCACCCAGGGCGGTGGTTGTCCGGTCCCGCGTGGGCGTGTTGCGGGTGGCGCGCAGCTCCTGGATGCGGCTGGCCAGAGCCAGAACGCCATCGGCCTGCTCGGCGAGCGCGAGGCCGGTCGTGGCGAGGCGCTCCATATCGGTCTTGACCGCCTCCGGCGCGGCGGAGGTCAGGCGGCGGGCATGGACGCGCGCCTGGGAGGCCGCGCGGCGGGTGCGGGTGGAGGCGGCCGGGTCATCGGTCGCGAGATAGCGCTGCAGGCTGAGGCGCACCTCGTTCACCGCCTGCACGAAGGTGTTCATCACGTCGCGCAGCTCCTCCCGCGCCTCGCCCTCCAGGCCGAATTGCAGGTTGGCGGCGGCGGCTTCCAGCGCCTGGTCGAATTCGGCGAAGCGGGGGAAGAAGTCGGCGTCGCGCTTCTGGATCAGCTCGCGCCGCGTCTGCACCGTCGCCTGCAGGGCCGAGCGGTATTCGGCGAATTCCCTGAGCGTCGCCTCCAGCGGCGGGATGGCGGCAATGGCGGCATTCTCCCGCGCCTGGCCCAGCGCGCGCTCGGTGGCCGCGAGGCTCTCCTCCATCAGTGCCACCTCGGCGGCCAGGCGCTGCGGCTGGTTGGCCAGCAGGGCGCCGCGCAGGGCATTGTTGGCCTCCATCATGTGGCGCCCCGCCTCGAAGGCGGCGAAGCGGGCGGCGGAAGCGCGGCGTTCGGCCGCCTGCTGCTCGGCCACCTGTGTGTTCTCCCGCGTGACGAGGCCGATGAGCGCGCCGAGCAGCAGCAAGGCGACGCCGGCGCTGAGGGCCAGTTTTCGGCCGACGGACAGGTTCCGGAAAAAGCGCATGGCAGGGTTCTCCTTGTCCGGCCAAAGCTGCGTCCGCACCGCTTAAGGTCCGGTGAACGCCCCCTCGACAGATGCGCGCGCCCCCCTCAATTTGCCGGTACCCCACCCTCAAGGCCGCCCGGACATGCTCTTCGACTTCGAAACCCTCCCCACCGCCGACCGCTACAAGCTCATCGTCTCCACCGTCGTGCCGCGCCCGATCGCCTGGGTGGTGAGCCAGGACGAGGCGGGCGTGGTGAATGCCGCCCCCTACTCCTTCTTCAATGCCTTCTCGGACGACCCCGTCGTCATCGGCATCGGCTGCGGGCCGAAGCCCGGCGGCGCCACCAAGGACACGCTGGCCAACATCAAGGCGCTCGGCGAGTTCGTCGTCTGCCTCGTGCCGCAATCGCACCTGCCGGAGATGAACATCACCGCGACCGATTTCGGCCCCGAGGTGGATGAACTGGCGGAGGCGAAGCTCACCAAGCTGCCCTCCACCAAGATCCGTGTGCCCCGCATCGGCGAGAGCCCGGTGGCGCTGGAGTGCAAGACCTTCCAGCTGGTGCCCGTGGGCCACCACACCATCGTGCTGGGCCGCGTGGTGGCGATGCATGTGCGTGACGACGCCGTGATGGACGAGGCCAAGCGCTACATCGACACCCCCAAGCTCGACCTCGTGGGCCGCATGCACGGCCGCGGCTGGTACACCCGCACGACGGATCGGGTGGAGGTGCCGCGCATCACGCTGGCCGAATGGGAAGCGGCCAAGAAGGGCTGACCAGAGCCCGGCTTTGCTGTAGGAGAGCGCCGCAGATGAGAATGCGTCGCAACTCCCGATGAGCGCCACCACCCTGGTCGTCGCTCCAGCCCGCCGCGTCCCCCTTTGGGCGCGGCTGACGCTCGTCGTGGCAGGGCTGATCCTGCTGCCCATCGCGGCCGTTCTCGCGGCCGCCATCGCGCCAGCCGGCGAGGTCTGGCTGCATATCTGGCGGAACTCGCTGGCGGAGATGCTGGGAACCACGGGCGCCCTCGCCCTCCTGGTCGCGCTGATGGCGGGCAGCGCGGGCGCGGTCACGGCCTGGCTCGTCACCGCCTGCGAGTTCCGTGGCCGCGCCTTCCTGCAGGTCGCGCTGCTGCTGCCGCTCGCCATGCCCGCCTATGTCAGCGGCTATGCCTGGACCTGGCTGATGGATGTGGCGGGGCCGGTGCAAGGCAGCCTGCGGGGTGCGACCGGCTGGCGCTATGGCGACTACTGGTTCCCGGAGATGCGCAGCCTGCACGGCGCGGCGCTCGTGCTCGCCATGGTGCTCTACCCCTACGTCTACCTGCTCTGCCGCTCCGCCTTCCTCGCGCAATCCACCTGCCTGGTCGAGGTCTCGCGCACGCTCGGCCATTCGCTCTCGCGCTGCTTCTGGCGCGTGGCGCTGCCGCTGGCACGCCCGGCGCTGGTGGCGGGCCTGGCACTCGTGCTGATGGAGACGCTGGCCGATTTCGGGACGGTGCAGCATTTCGGCCTGCGCACCTTCACCACCGGCATCTACGAGGCCTGGTTCGGCATGGCCGACCGGGGTGCCGCCAGCCAGCTCGCCGCCGCCCTCCTGTTCTGCGTGGCGCTCCTGCTGGCGCTCGAACAGGCCAGCCGCGGCGGGCGGCGCTTCCACCCGATGACGACGCGCCATGCGCCCTTCCGCCCCGTGCAGCTGACCGGCTGGAAGGCGGGCCTCGCCGCGCTGGGCTGCGCCCTGCCGCTGCTGCTGGGCTTCATCATCCCGGGCGGCGCCCTCTTCGCGCTGATGATCGAGGCGGGCGACCCGCTCTCCCCCTCGCGCTTCCTGCCCTTCCTGACGCATTCGCTGACGCTGGCCGCCATCACGGCGGTGCTGGCCGTGCTGCTCGCTGCCTGGCTCGCCTGGGCGGCGCGGCTCTATCCCAGCGCCGCCTCGCGCTGGGCCAACCGGGCGGCGGGCCTGGGCTACGCCATCCCGGGCTCGGTCATCGCGGTGGGCACGCTGGTGCCCTTCGGCCTCTTCGACAATGCGCTGGATTCTTGGCTGCGCGCCACCTTCGGCGTGAGCTCGGGCCTGCTGCTCTCGGGCACCATCGCGGCCCTGGTCTTCGCCTATCTGGTGCGCTTCCTGGGTGTCGCGCTCTCCTCCGTCGAGAGCGGCCTCGCGCGGCTGAAGCCGAGCTTCCAGTCCGCCGCGCGCTCACTCGGCTGCGGCCCGGGCGAGGCGGTATGGCGCGTCGAGCTGCCCCTCTCGCGCGGGGCGCTGTTGACGGCGGCGATCCTCGTCTTCGTGGATACGATGAAGGAATTGCCGGCCACGCTGATCGTCCGCCCCTTCGATTTCGACACGCTGGCGGTGCGCGTCTACAACCTCGCCTCCGACGAGCGGCTGGCCGAGGCCAGCACCTCCGCCCTGCTCATCGTGCTGGCCGGGCTGCTGCCGGTCTATGCGCTGACGCGGGCGATGAAGCGAAGCTGAGCGCCGCCGGGAAGCCTGCGTGACCGCCTGACCGAATTGCCCCTGACCTCCCCGGGCGAGGATCACACCGGACCACCCGATGCCCGCTGGCGGCACACCCCGTTCCGCCTTTTCCATGGCCCGGCCGAGACCGGCCAACCCAGGCGAACCGCGGTTTCGTTCGCCGTCTGGAGTGCTGCGACATGAATGATCCGGCCCGTTGCATCCCGATCCTGGCCTCGCTCGACCTGCAGGAGACGATGCGCTTCTACACGGAGCAACTCGGCTTCGTCGGCGAAGCCTGGGGCGATTACGCGATCCTTCGCCGCGAGGCGATGGAACTGCATTTCTGGCTGGCGACGGATCGCATCCATCCGGAGCACACCTCCTGCTACATCCGCGGCGGCCAGGTGCCGCAACTGCACGCGGAATTCGCGGCGCGCGGCGTGCCGGGGCTCTCCGCCTTCACGGTCCGCCCCTGGGACATGAAGGAATTCACCATCCACGACCCGCATGGCAACCTGCTGCGCTTCGGCTGCGCGCCGCAGGAGGTCGTGGAATGACCGGGATGGGACCGCCTGCGGGATTCCGGCGCGACCATGGCGCCGAACCGGCATGACCTTCCTCGCGGCACGCCGCCACGGCCGGAGCCTGCGCTTCAGCCCAGGGAGACCACGCCCTGGCCCAGCACTTCCAAGACATGGCGGGCGATCATGCCCTCCTCATCCGTCGGCACGACCCAGGCCGAGAGGCGCGAACCCTCGGCGCTGATCCGCCCCTCCCCCGCCGCGTTGCGCGCCGCATCCAGCGTGAGGCCGAGCCAGGCGCAACCCGCCGCCACCTCTTCGCGGGTGGCCGCGTCATTCTCGCCGATGCCGGCGGTGAAGATGAGCGCGTCCAGCCCGCCCAATGCCGCCGCCAGCGAGCCGATCTCGCGGATGATGCGATGGACGAAGAGCGCGATGGCCTCCCGCGCCTCAGGCGCGTCAGAGGCCCGCAGCGTCCGCATGTCCGACGAGATGCCGGAGACGCCGAGCAGCCCGGATTGCCTGTAGATCAGCGCCTCGAGCGCGCGGGCATCCATCCCCTCGCTGTCCATCAGATGGATCAGCACGCCGGGGTCCAGCGCGCCGCAGCGCGTGCCCATCATCAGCCCGTCCGCGGCCGTGAAGCCCATGGTGCTGGCCAGGCTGCGCCCGTTCCGCATGGCGCAGAGGCTCGCGCCATTGCCCAGATGCGCGACGATGACGCGCGCGTCCCGCAGGCCCAGTTCCGGCAAGCGGCTCGCGACATATTCATAGGAGAGGCCGTGGAATCCGTAGCGACGGATGCCGGCTTCCGTCATGCGGCGCGGCAGGGCGAATTCCTGTACCAGCGGCGCCTGGCTGCGATGGAAGGCGGTGTCGAAGCAGGCCACCTGCGGCAATTCGGGGGCGAGCTCCGCCAGCGCGCGGATCGGCGCCAGATTATGTGGTTGGTGCAGCGGCGCCAGCGGCGAAAGGGCGGCCAGCCGCTCGATGATGGCGGGCGTCACCCGCACCGGCCCCGCGAAATCCAGCCCACCATGCACCACGCGGTGCCCGGCGGCGATGACGCGCGCGCCGCCCAGCGCCTCGCGTTCGAGCGCCAGCATCTCGGCGATGGCGCGGGCATGGTCGAAGCCCTCCGCCGGCCAGTTGCGCTCCAGCACCGTCTCGCCGGCGGCATCGCGCAGCCGCAGATGCGGCGCGGTGCCGATGCCCTCGATCAGGCCACGCAGATGGCCGGCGAAGGGCGCGCGCGTCTCATGCAGCCCGAACTTGATGCTGGAGGAGCCCGCATTCACCACCAGGAAGAATTCGGCCATGGCTCAGTCGCCCAGAGCGCGCACCGGGACGCTGCGCCGCGCCGCCGCCACCAGCGCCGCGATGGCGCAGGAGGCGATGCGGGTCAGGCGGCTGTCGGCCCGGCTGGTCAGGATGATCGGCACGCGGGCCCCCACCACGATGCCCGCCGCCTGCGCCCCGGCGAGGAAGGTGAGGCTCTTGGCCAGCATGTTCCCCGCCTCGAGATCGGGCACAATGAGCACATTGGCGCGGCCGGCGACGGGTGAGACGATCTTCTTGATCGTCGCCGCATCCATGTCGATCGCGTTGTCCAGCGCGAGCGGCCCGTCCAGCAGCCCGCCCGTGATCTGCCCGCGATCGGCCATCTTGCAGAGTGCGGCCGCCTCGATGGTGCTGGGCACGGCGGGGTTCACCGTCTCCATCGCCGAGAGGATCGCCACGCGGACCTGCTGGAAGCCGAGCGCATGCGCGAGGTCGATCGCGTTCTGCGTGATGTCCGCCTTCTCGGCCAGCGTGGGCGCGATGTTCACCGCGGCGTCGCTGATGATGAGCGGATCGGCATGGCCGGGCACATCCATCACGAAGCAATGGCTCACGCGCCGCTTGGTGCGCAGCCCCTCCTTCGCGACCACCGGGCGCATCAGCTCATCCGTGTGCAGGCTGCCCTTCATCAACGCCTCAGCCCGGCCCTCGCGCACCAGGCCCACGGCGAGTTCGGCCGCCGCGTCGCTATGCGGTGCGTCCAGCACCTCGATGCCGTCGAGGCTGACGCCCGCCGCCTGCGCGGCCGCCGCGATCTTCGCCTGCGGTCCCACCAGGATGGGCGCGATGATCCCGGCCTGCCGCGCCTCCAATACGCTGTCCAGCGAGGTCGCGTCGCAGGGATGGGCGACCGCCACGCGCGTCGGCGGGAGTTGCGCGCAGGCGGCGATCAGGCGGTCATAGCGGGAGGTCATGGCGCAGCCTCAGGCGACGATGTTGGCGCCGCCATCCACATAGATGGTGCCCCCCGTGACGCGGCGCGCATAGGGGGTGGCGAGATAGGCGCAGGCGAAGCCCACATCCATGATGTCGGCCAGTTCGCCGAGCGGCGCGCGCTCGGCGGCCTCGGCGAGCAGCAGCTCGAAATCCTTGAGGCCCGAGGCGGCGCGCGTCTTGAGCGGCCCGGGAGAGATGGCATGCACACGGATGCCCTGGGGCCCCAGCTCATGCGCCAGATAGCGGCAGGAGGCCTCCAGCGCCGCCTTCACCGGGCCCATGACGTTGTAGTTCGGCACGACGCGGGCCGCGCCGTAATAGCTCATCGCGAACATGGAGCCGCCCTGGCGCATCAGCGGCGCGGCCAGCTTCGCCATGCGCACGAAGGAATGGCAGGAGACGTCCATGGCCTTCGCGAAGCCCTCGGCCGAGCAGTTCAGCAGCCCGCCCTGGAGATCCTCCTTCGGCGCAAAGGCGATGGAATGCACCAGGATGTCGAGCCTGCCCCAGCGGCGCGAGATCTCCTCGAACACCGCCTCGAGCTGGCCGGGCACCGAGACATCGAGCGGGGCCAGGATCTCGGCCCCCAGCGCTTCGGCATGCGGCGCCACATGCGGCCGCGCCTTCTCGTTCAGATAGGTGATGGCGAGGTCGGCGCCCAGCTCCCGGAAGGCCCTGGCGCAGCCAGTGGCGATGGAGTGCTCATTCGCGACGCCGACGACCAGCGCCTTCTTGCCCGCGAGGACCGGGCTCGGAGGGGCCTGCATCAGCCGCGCCCCCGCGGGCGGCGGGGTGCGGGCGCGGCGGCCTTGCGCGGACGGGCTGCGCGGGGCGGCGCGGCGCGCTGCGGCCCTGGTGGCGCGATATCCGGCGCGGCGAGTTGGGGCGCGGGCGCCTCCAGCGCCGGCGTCGCCGCGCCGAACATGGCGGCGAGCGCATCCAGCCGAGCCTGCCCTTCCGCCGAAAGCGGGCCCTGCGCCAGCACCACCGCGCGCAAGGCGGCGAAGGCCCTGGCGCGCAGTTCCGCATCCTCGGGCAGCAGCTCCGGCAGGGTGGCCAACGCACGCGCCTCATCCATGCGGAGCAGCTGTGCCTGGTCGCGCACCAGATCGCGGAATTGCGGCAGCGTGAGGCGGATCTCGCGCGGCTGGGCCGCGCGCAGCGCCTCGATGACATGGGCGGCGCGTTCATCGAAGCCGCGCTCACCGCGCAGCACATGGATCAGCCCGCGCAGCATCGCCTCGGGCAGCCCGCCCTCGGCCATCCGGCGTGCGAGGGCGGCGGCCGACCGCTCCGCCGCCGCCTCCCGCACCAGGTCCCGCGCCACGCGGCGACCTGTGCCGCCGGTCTCCGCGCCCAGGCCCACCAGCGCCTGCAACAGGGGTGACCCATAGGTGGAGAGGAAGAGCGCCTCCTTCATCGCATCACGCGCGTCGCGATACGCATCCAGCGCGCGCACCACGCCGTCCGAGAATTGCCGCTCCATGGCCAGCAGCGGATTCTCCGGCTCGACCGGCCGGCGATCCCGGCGCACGGCCTCGGCCAGCACCGGGAGGGCGGCCAGGACGGGATTGCGGCTCGAGAACATGGCGAAGCGCAGGCGGTGCGGATGCAGCGCCCGCAGCGCCGCCGCCGATTGCGGCGTGGTCATCGCCCGCAGGGCAGGCGCCATGAACTGCGCGTAGAGGCCGCGATTGATCTCGGAGACGCGCGCCACCGTCTCGAAGCGGCGCTGGTCCGCCGCATCATTGCCGCCCATGGCGCGCAGGTCATCCAGCCCACGCCCCTCCAGCCGGAACAGATACTTCCCCTGCACGAGCTCCGGATTGGCCGTATCCTCGTCCACCTCGGTGATCACCGCCTCGTAGAGGCCGGGCGGCAGCATCTCGATCATGTCCATGCAGCTGGTGAAGCGGCCATGCTCGCGGCTCGCCACCTGGCCCGAGACGAAGATGCCCAGATGCCCGATGGTCTGGTGGACGGTATAGACCACCGTCTGCCCGGCCGCGCGCAGCTCCTCATCGGTGTCGTAGAGATCGGTGAGCCACCCCAGCGCCTGTTGCGGCGGCGTGATGTCATCCCCCCAGGAGCAGAAGACGATGATGGGCCCGCCGATGTTGCGCAGGTCCATCCGCCGCCCGTCGCGCGCCGTGATCGCGGCGGCCGAGAGCTTGTTGCCGACGAAGAGCTCATCCACGATGAACTGCATCTCCTCGGCGTTCAGCGTGACGGGATTGCCCCACCAGCTCTCGAAATCGAGGAAGCGCGCGGCCTCCGTGTCCACCTTGGAATAGAGGTTGTAAAGCTTCTTCCACCAGGTGTTGGACGGGTTCAGCCCCTCGAAATTGGCGATGAGGTTGGCGCCGTCGAAGATGCCATGGCCGAGGTCGCCGCTCAGCGCCGTCAGCCAGCTGCCGCCATAGAGGCCGCCCGTGTAGCGCATCGGATTCCTGCCACGCACGCCCGCCCAATAGGAGAGCGGCGCGCCGGCCAGCAGGATGGGCCCGGGCAGATCGGGGTTGAGCGAGGCCATCATCATGACCTGCCAGCCCGCCTGGCAATTGCCGATGAGGCAGGGCTTGCTCTCCGCCTCCGGATGGCGGGCGATCACGGTCTCGACGAAATGCGCCTCGGCCGCGCAGACATCCTCGATGGTCTGGCCGGGCATGGGGTCGGGCAGGAAGCCCACGAAATAGCAGGGATGGCCGGCGGCGAGTGCCACGCCGATCTCGCTCTCCTGCTTCATGCCGCCGATGCCCGGGCCATGGCCGGCGCGCGGATCGAAGACGATGAAGGGGCGCTTGGCCGGATCCACCGCCACACCCTGCGGCGGGATGATCCGGACCAGGCCGTAATTCACCGGGCGCGGCAGGGTGCGGCCATCCACCAGGAGCTCGACCTCGAAGGTCAGGACATGCGGCGCGGTGGCGCGCGCGCGCTCGATCTGGTTGTCGCCGCGCTGGCGCAAGGCATCGAGGGTCAGGACGGCGCGCTGCGCCGCATCCAGCCAATAGTCCTGGATGGCGCCGAAGGGCCAGAAGATGGGCGGCGCGTCAGGGCTCGGGGGAAGGTGATCCGGCATGGCTGGCTCCTCGACCGGCGCCGCGTCGGGCGCCGGCCGGGAGTGTCGCGCATCTCATGTTGCAGTGCAACATTTCACGCGTGGGAAGGCTCAACCGTGCTGGTCGGGGGCGGCCGCGCTGTTGAGTTGGATGTAGTTCTCGATCCCCATCTGGCGGATCATGTCGAACTGCGTCTCGAGGAAATCCTCGTGCTCCTCCTCATTGGCGAGGATGGCCTTGAGCAGGTCCCGGCTCACATAGTCGCGCACGCCCTCGCAATGGGCGATGCCCTCGCGCAGATCGGCCAGCGCCTTCACCTCCAGCTTGAGGTCGCATTCCAGGACCTCCTTCACGTTCTGGCCGATGAGGATGGGGTTCAGCCGCTGCACATTGGGCAGGCCGCCGAGGTAGAGGATGCGCTTGATGAGGTCATCCGCGTGCTTCATCTCCTCGATGCTCTCGGCGTATTCGTGCTTGGCGAGCTTGGTCACACCCCAGTCGTCCAGCATGCGGGCATGCAGGAAATACTGGTTGATGGCCGTCAGCTCGTTGGTGAGCTGGATGTTCAGGTGCTCGATGACCTTCGGGTCGCCCTTGGGCATGTGCCGTCCTTCGTTCCTGTTTCAGCCCCTGGTTGAGCCTTCCTTCAGAATTTGCACGACGCTGGGCGCGCAGCAACCACATTGTGCGCGCCCGCCGCAGCAGGCGTAGACCTCGGAGGGGCGGGACGCGCCCTGCGCGATGGCCGAACGGACGTCGCCGTCGGTCATCGCGTTGCACAGGCAAATGACCATCAGCGCCAGCCGGCGCGCTGCATGAGGCGCAGCGCCTCGGGCGAGAGCGCGCCGATGCGCGCCGCATTGAGCTGGTCCTGCTTGAAGGCGCCGAGGCCGCGCAGGAAGGCGCTGGGCTGGGCGTCGGCCACCACCGGATATTCGCTGTTGCCGTCGGCGAAGATGGACTGCGCCGCCTGGCCGCTCATGTATTCGAGGAAGGCCACCGCAGCCTCGCGATTGGGCGCGGTGCGGACGACGCCCGCGCCCGAGATGTTCACATGCGTCCCGCGATCGCCCTGGTTGGGGAAGAGCACGGCCATCTTCTCGGCCACCGCGCGGTCCTCGGCGCGCTGCGAGCGCGCGAGATTGCCGAGGTAGTAGGTGTTGGAGATGGCAAGCCGGCCCTGCCCGGCCGCGACCGCGCGGATCTGGTCGGTGTCGCCGCCAGCCGGCGGGCGCGCGAGGTTGGCAGCGATCCCGCGCGCCCAGGCCTCGGTCGCTTCCGCGCCATTGGCGGCCAGCATGCTCGCCGTCCAGCCGATGGAGTAGATGTTGTTGGAGGAGCGGGTGACGACCATGCCGCGATACTCCGGCTTGGCCAGGTCCTCATAGCGGGTGAGGCCGGCCGGCAGGCCCACGGACCTGTCATACATGACGACGCGCGCGCGCATCGAGAATCCGAACCAATGGCCGTCCGGGTCGCGCAGATGGGCGGGGATGCGGGATTGCAGCACCGCCGATTCGACCCGCTGCAGCACCCCCGCCTCCTGCGCGCGGGCGAGGCGGCCGGCATCCACCGTGATCAGCACATCCGCCGGACTGTTTGCGCCCTCCGAGCGGATGCGCTCCAGCAGCTGGTCGGCATTGGCCTCGATGAGGCGGATGCGGATGCCGCTCTGGCGGGTGAAGCCGTCATAGAGCTCGCGGTCCGTGTCGTAATGGCGCGATGAATAAAGGCTCAGGACACGCTCCTGCGCGCGCAGGACGGCGGGGGCGAAGAGCGAGGCGGTGGTGGCGGCGAACAGGAGGCGGCGGTGCATGGCGTTCCCTGTGGGGTGGTGGTGTCTGGGCGCTGGTTATCGCAATTGAGAACCACTCGCAAGTTTATTTGCGAATGTTTCGCAACTGCAGCCGATCATGGCCGCAGTCGCCCTGCCCCGCCTTGCGCCGGATCAACCGGCGGCCAGGCCCCGCAGGAATTTCGCGCGCTGCCCGGCGCCGGCCATGAGGAACACATGGTCCGATCCGCCCAGGATGAAGCGCGCGCCGAGCGCGATGTAGTCGCGCGCCACCACCTCGTCATAGACGCCGCCCATGCCCAGCACCTTGCCGTGCCGCGCACAGGCCGCCGCCACGCTCGCGTAAGCCGCGCGCACGCGAGGGTGGCCGATCTGCCCGGGGATGCCCATGGTGGCCGTCAGGTCGCTCGTGCCGAACATCAGCACATCCACGCCGGGGATGGCGGCGATGGCGTCCGCATTGGCCACGCTCTCCTCCGTCTCCACCATGCAGGCGATCAGCACCTGCTCATTGCTTTCGCGCTGCGCCGTCGCGGCGTCGGGTGCCTGGAAGCCGTAGAGGATGGGCGGGCCGCCCCAGCTGCGCTGGCCCTGCGGCGGGAAGCGGAAGGCTTCCACCACCTGCTTCGCTTCCGCCACCGTGTCCACATGCGGGACGACGACGCCCATGGCGCCATTGTCCAGGCAGCGCGTGCCCTCGAAGAGCGCGTCCTTGCAGCAGCGCACGATGGGCGTGCAGCCCTGGCCCAAGGCCGCCATGGAGATCTGCGCCGCGTCGTCCACGCTCATCGCGCCGTGCTCCATGTCGATGAAGAGCCAATCGAAGCCGGTGGCCGCCCCCAGCGCGCCGGCGGCCGAGCCGCGCAGGTGATGGATGCCGAAGCCGAGCGAAAGCCCGCCCTCCGCCAGGCGCTGCTTGGCGAGATTTGGCACGATGGGCATGGGTGACCTCCCTTTGGTTTGCACCCAGCGCATCACGCTGGGGTCAGGGGGTCAACCAGCGCTCAGCGAGCGGCGATCCCCACGATCTCCACCTTCGCATCGCGCGGCAGGCGCGCGGCCTGCACCGTGGCGCGCGCCGGCGGGTTGCTCGGGAAATAGGTGGCATAGACCGCGTTCATGCGCGCGAACTCGTTCAGATCCGCCATGAAGACGGTGGTGCTGACGATGTCGCTCATGCGGAAGCCGGCGGCCTCCACCACGGCCTTGAGATTGTCCAGCACGCGGCGCGTCTCGGCCTCGATGCTGCGATCGGCGATCATCTGGTTGGTCGCGGGGTCGAGCGCGATCTGGCCTGCCAGGTAGAGCGTGTTCCCCACCCGCAGCGCCTGGCTGTAGGGGCCGATGGCGGCGGGCGAGTCGGGTGTGGAGATCACCTGCGGCTGCGCCAGCGCGGGGCCGGCGAGGGCGAGGAGCAGGCAGGCGGTACGCATCATCATGGGGGTCTCTCCGTGTCGGAGGCGTAACCCTACGGAGATCCACGCCAGGCTTTCAACGCTTGATCAGCGCCTCCAGCGTTTCCAGCCGGTCGGCCTCCTCGGCCGGCTTGTCGCGGCGGATGCGGGCGATGCGGGGGAAGCGCAAGGCGACGCCCGACTTGTGGCGCGGCGAGTATTGCGCGGCGTCGAACTCCACCTCCAGCACCAGGGCTTTCTCGACCTCGCGCACGGGGCCGAAGCGGGCGGTGGTGTGGTCGCGGATCCATTTGTCGAGGAAGGCCAGTTCGGCATCGGTGTAGCCGGAATAGGCCTTGCCGATGGGCACGAGTTCGTCTCCGCGCCACAGGCCGAAGGTGTAGTCGGAATAGAAGCTGCTGCGCTTGCCGTGGCCACGCTGGGCATACATCAGCACGGCATCCACGTTCAGCGGGTCACGCTTCCATTTCCACCAGGGGCCCTTCACGCGGCCCGGTTGATAGATGCTGTCGCCGCGCTTGAGCATCAGCCCCTCGATGGAGGCGGCGCGGGTGCCGGCGCGGATCTCGGCCAGTTCCTCCATCGTGGCGAAGCTGATGAGCGGCGAGAGGTCCATCCGCGCCGGCGCCTCGCGCGCGAACCAGGCCTCCAGCCGCGCGCGGCGCTCGTCGAAGGGCAAGGCACGCAGGTCCGCCTCGCCCTCGAAGAGCAGGTCATAGAGGCGCACATGCGCCGGGTGGTCGCGCAGCATCCTGGCCGTCACGGTCTTGCGGTTCAGCCGCTGCTGCAGGTCGCTGAAGGGCGCCACTTCGCCCCCCGATGGGCCGTCCCGCATCACCAGCAACTCGCCATCCGCCACGCCGTGGAAGCGCATGGCGGCGAGGATCTCGGGGAAGGTGTTGGAAATATCCTCGCCCGAGCGGGACCAGAGCCGCGCGCCGCCCGGTCCGGCCGTGAGCTGCACGCGGATGCCGTCCCATTTCCATTCGGCGCGCCAATCCGGCGCGTGCAGCTTCGCGAAATCCGCCTCCTCCAGCGGATGCGCGAGCATGAGCGGGCGGAACACGGGCGCGCCGTTCGGATCGGGCCGCGGCCCCTGCCCCTCCAGCCAGGCGAAGAGCGTGAGATAGGGGGGCGCCACGCCATGCCAGACCTCCTCGATCTCGCCGAGGTCCACGTCAGCCCATTCCGCCAACCCCGCCTTGGCCAAGCGCGCCGATGCGCCGACGCGCAACCCGCCCGTGATGAGCTTGATGAGCGCCAGCCGCGCACCGGAATCCAGCGCGTCCAGCCAGGCGGCGATGATGCGGGGCAGTTCCGCCTTGGGCGCGGTTTCCAGCGTCTCGATCACCTCGGCGAGGCCGGGCGGCGGCGCGTTGCTGCGCGCATCCTCGGGCCAGAGCAGGGCGATGGTCTCCGCGAGGTCGCCCACGTAATCGTAGCTGAGCGCGAAGAGGGTCGGGTCGGTCCGTTCGGCGATGAGTTCGCGCAGCAGCGCGGGCTTGGCCGTGCGCAGGCTCAGCTCGCCGGCGAGGGCCGCGAGGCCGATGCCGCGATCTGGATCGGGCTGGTTCGCGAACCATTGCCGCAGCAGGGCCAGCTTGCCGTTGCGCCCCGGCGTAAAGAGCAGGCGCTCCAGCAGCTCCGCAAAATCAGGCAGACTCATCCCGTCAAGCGCCCGCTAAAGTCCAGGGGTCTGGGGCCTCTCGGCCCCAGCCGCCGGAGGCCATTTTTTCCTTTCATTCCGCCCGAATCCCCGCCTCACGGATCAGATTGCCCCAGAGCGTGGTCTCCGCCGCCAGCACCGCCGCGAGTTCCGGCCCGGTCTGATATTCCGCCTGCATCCCGTATTCATCGAAGCGCGCGCGCAGATCGGGGTCGGCCACCGCCGCGCGCAGCGCCTCGGCCAGGCGCGCGATGACGGGTGCCGGGGTCGCGGCGGGCACGAACCAGCCGGCGAAGGAGGCGACGACGAAACCGGGGAAGCCGCTTTCGGCCACTGTCGGCAGATCGGGCATGGCCTTGAGGCGCTGCGCCGAGGTGACGGCGATGGGCCGCGTCTGGCCCGCGCGCATGGCCTGGATGGCTTCGAGCGCCGTGCTCCACATGGCATCCGCGCGGCCGGCGCCGATCTCGGTATAGGCCTGCACGCCGCCGCGGAAATGCACCGTCTCGCCCGGCGGCAGGCCGGCGCGCTGGCGGAACAGCTCACCCACCAGATGCGTGCCCGAGCCCGCGCCGCTGGTGGCGGTGTTCATGGCGGCGCCGCGCTGCCGCGCCCAGGCGACGAACTCCGCGAGGTTGCGCACCGGCAGGTTGCGGTTGATGTGCAGGATATAGGGCACGGTGTAGGTGCCGGCGACGGGCGCGAAGGCGGTGCGCGGGTCGCGCGGCTCGAGGTCGGGGCGGAAATTCGGGATGGTGGCGAGGCCGATGCCGCCCGAGAGGATGGTGTAGCCATCCGGCCGCGCCTGGGCGACGTGAAGATTGCCGATGGCCGAGCCCGCGCCCGGCCGGTTCTCGATGATGATGTTCTGGCCGAGATGGCGGGAGGCGCGCTCGGCCAGCATGCGCCCGGCCGTGTCCACGATGCCGCCGGGCGGAAAGGGGATGACGAGTGCGGGCGGGCGCGTGGGAAAGCCTGCCTCCTGCGCGGTGGCGAGCGAGGGCAGGAGCAGGCTGCTGAGAAGGGTGCGGCGTTGCATGGGGCTTCCTCGGTGTTTGGTGGAAGGCTAGGCGGCGGCGCGCGGCCGGCGCCAGCTATTCCTCCTCCCCCTCCCCGCGCCCGATCAGGTGCAGCGCGCGGCCGCGGATGCCACGTTGGGCCAGGGCATGGATCAGCGCCTCCTCCCGCCCATGCGTGACCCAGACCTCCTGCGCCTCGACCTCGGTGCAGGTGGCGAGAAGCTCGGGCCAATCGGCGTGGTCGCTGATCACCATGGGCAGTTCCACGCCGCCCTGCCGCGCGCGCTGGCGCACGCGCATCCAGCCCGAGGCGAGGCAGGGGATGGGCTCGGCCAGGCGCCGCGCCCAGCGATCAGCGATGGCCGAGGGCGGCGCCAGCACGATGGCGCCGGCCAGGCGCTCCTTCCCCGCGACCGTGGCTTGCGTGAGCGGCCCGAGTTGCACGCCCAATTCCTCATACAGCGTGCAGAGCTTCATCAGCGCGCCATGCAGCGGGATGGGCTGATCCCAGCCCGCTTCGCGCAGCAGCGAGATCAGGCGCTGCGCCTTGCCCAGCGCATAGCAGCCGATGACATGGGTGCGCTCGGGGAAGAGGGCGACCGAGCGCAAGAGCCGCGCGATCTCCTGCCCGGCCGGCGGATGGGTGAAGACGGGCAGCGCGAAAGTGGCTTCCGTCACGAAGACGTCGCAGCGCTCGGGCTCGAAGGGCGCGCAGGTCGCGTCATGCCTCCGCTTGTAGTCGCCGCTGATGACGGCGCGGGCGCCCTGCCATTCGAGGCACACCTGCGCCGAGCCCAGCACATGGCCGGCCGGGCGCAGCCAGAGCTTCACGCCGTTGATGGTGAGGGTCTCGCCATAGGGATGCGCCTGTTGCGTCGCACCCGCGCGGTCCTCGCCCATGCGGGCGCGCATGATGGCCAGCGTCTCCTTCGTGGCGAGGACATGGGCGTGGCCGGGGCGCGCGTGGTCGCTATGGCCATGGGTGATGACGGCACGCTCCACCGGCCGCACCGGGTCCACGAAGAAGCCGCCCGGCTCGCAGAACAGGCCGTCCGGCGTCACGCGCAGCCAGGTTTCGGGATGGGGCGGCATTCGGTCTTCACCTCGGGGGATCCACCCCATATAGCTGGGGTGCCGTGAGAACAATGCCAGAACTTTTTGCGCGCTGGTTCGCCGGGCGCGGCTGGGCGCCCCGGGCGCATCAGCTCGACATGCTGGCGGCCGCGCGCGCGGGCCAATCGGCGCTGCTGATCGCGCCGACGGGCGGCGGCAAGACGCTGGCGGGCTTCCTGCCCTCGCTCATCGCGCTGCATGAGGCGCCGCGCGAGGGGCTGCACACGCTCTACATCTCGCCCTTGAAGGCGCTGGCGGTGGATATCGCGCGCAACCTGGAGGCGCCCATCGCCGAGATGGGCCTCTCCATCCGCGTCGAGACCCGCACCGGCGACACGCCGGCCAATCGCCGCGCCCGGCAGCGCGAAACCCCGCCGCAGATCCTGCTGACGACGCCGGAGAGCCTGACGCTGCTGCTCTCGCTGCCCGATGCGGGGGAGATGTTCGGCGGGCTGCAGGCCATCGTGGTGGATGAGGCGCATGCACTGGCCGGCACCAAGCGGGGCGATCAGCTCTGCCTCTGCCTCTCGCGCCTTGCGACGCTCGCGCCACAGGCGCGGCGCGTGGGGCTCTCCGCCACGGTGAACCACCCCGACGCCTTGCGCGCCTGGCTCTCCCCCACCGCGCGCGCCACGGATGTGGCGCTGATCCGCGCGGCCGGCGGCGCGGCCCCGCAGCTCGGCGTGCAATTGCCCGCGGGCCGCCTGCCCTGGGGCGGGCATATGGGCCTCGATTCCGCGCCCGAGATCCTGGCCCGCATCGCGGCCGCGCGTGTCACCATCGTCTTCGTCAACACCCGCGCCCAGGCGGAACTGATCTTCGCGGCGCTGTGGAAGATCAACGAGGATTCGCTGCCCATCGCCGTCCATCACGGCAGCCTCACCGTCGAGCAGCGCCGCAAGGTCGAGGCCGCGATGGCGGCGGGGAAGCTGCGCGGTGTCGTCGCCACCTCCTCGCTCGATCTCGGCATTGACTGGGGCGATGTGGACCAGGTGATCCAGGTGGGCGCGCCCAAGGGCGTCTCGCGCCTGCTGCAGCGCGTGGGCCGCGCCAATCACCGCATGGATGAGGCGAGTGCGGCCATGCTCGTCCCCGCCAACCGCTTCGAGGTGATCGAATGCGCGGCAGCCCTGGAGAGCATCGCCGCCGGCGAGCTGGATGGCGAGGAACCACGCCCCGGCGGCCTCGACGTTCTGGCGCAGCACATCCTCGCCATGGCCTGCCACGCGCCCTTCCGGCCGGATGATCTCTATGCCGAAGTGACCCGCGCCGGCGCCTATGCGGACCTCTCCCGCCGCGATTTCGACGATGTGCTGCGCTTCGTCGAGGATGGCGGCTATGCGCTCGCCAATTACGAGCGCTGGCGGCGGCTCTTCCGCGATTCCGAGGGCCTCGTGCATGTGCGCGGCACCGCCGTCGCGCGGCAATTGCGCCTCAACCTCGGCACCATCGTGGAACTGCCGCTGATGAAGGTGAAGCTGCGCGGCGGCCCCGTGCTGGGCGAGGTGGAGGAATGGTTCATCTCCACCCTCTCGCCGGGCGATACCTTCCGCTTCGCGGGCCAGGTCCTGCAATATGAGGGCATCTCCGGCGTCACGGCCGAGGTCTCGCGCGGTGGCACGCGGGAGCCGCGCGTGCCCACCTATGGCGGGGCGCGCATGCCGCTCTCCACGCACCTCGCGGACCGCGTGCGCGGCATCCTGAGCGACCCCACGCATTGGGCCATGCTGCCGGACAGCGTGCGCGAATGGCTCGGCATGCAGCGCTACAAGAGCGAACTCCCCAGCGCCGATGGCCTCCTCGTCGAGACCTTTCCGCGCGGCGGGCGCTGGTATCTCGTGGCCTATTGCTTCGAAGGGCGCCTCGCGCATCAGACGCTCGGCATGCTCGCCACGCGGCGGATGGAGCGCCTCGGCTGGGCGCCGCTCGGCTTCGTCGCCACCGACTATATCCTCGCTTGCTGGATGGCCTTCGAACCGGGCGACCCCGCGGAACTCTTCGTGGAAGACCTGCTGGGCGAGGACCTCGAGGATTGGATGGCGGAAAGCTCCATGCTCCGCCGCACCTTCCGCAACATCGCGACCATCGCGGGGCTGCTCGAGAAGCACCATCCGGGCGCCGAGAAGAACCGCCGCCAGATGACCGTGAATTCCGACCTCATCTACGACGTGCTGCGCAAGCATGAGCCGAACCACATCCTGCTGCGCGCAACCCGCGCCGAAGCCGCGCATGGCCTGACCGACATCCGCCGCATCGGCGCGATGCTGGCGCGCGCCAAGGGCCGCATCCGCCACCGCAAGCTCGATCAGGTCTCGCCGCTCGCCGTGCCGGTCATGCTGGAGATCGGCCGCGAATGGGTGGCGGGCGATGCACAGGAGGCGCTGCTGGCCGAGGCTGCGGCGCTGGTGGAGGAGGCGACGGGCGGCCTGGAGACCTTCGAAGAACCGCTCTTCGAGGGGGGCGAGGCGCCGCCGGAGCCCAGGCCCGCACGCCGCCCTCGGGAACGCAGAAGGCGCTAAGGCAGCCCCGGCGCGCGCATCCTGAGCACCGCCATGCGCGTGAGGACACCGCCCAGAACGGCCACCACCACCGCCGCCAGCACCTCCTCGCGCTCGATCACCGCGCCGCGCCAGGTGAGCCAGAGGGAGAGCAGGATGCTCCAGATCACCGCCACCTCCCCGTAGAAGCCGGTCTTGAGGTTCGGCACGTCACCGCCGCCGCGGATGATGTCGCGGATGATGCCGCCCCCCGCCCCGGTGATGGCGCCCAGCATCGGCCCCCAGAGCCAGAGCGGGCTCGCCGTGCCGACGGCGACCGCCACCCCCACCACGGTGAAGGCCGAAAGCGCGATGGCATCGGCGAGATCGAACAGCCGCTCGCGCCAGGCGCCGCCCGCGGCACTCAGCCGCGCCACCGCCGGCACCGCCCTGGCGAGCCGCCCAGCCAGGTAGGAGAGCAGCACCGTGCCCAGCACGAGCTGCAGGTAGAGCGGGCTGCCCATCACGCCGATCGGGTGGCGGCCCACCAGCAGGTCCCGCAGCACGCCGCCGCCCACCGCCGTCGCCAGCGCCAGCACCAGCGCGCCGAAGAGGCTGTAGCGCCCGCCGCGCGCGGCCAGATAGCCGGAGAGCGCCGCGCTCAGCGTGCCGATCACCTCCAGCACCAGGAACCAGGGACTGTTGAGCGTGAGGCCAAGCAGGATGGGCGTGCGGAACCGCGCGGCGATCGCCCCCAGCGTGCCATCGGCCATGAGTTCGGCGATGGCGGCGTCGAAGGCCGCGACCGTCGTCTCGGGCACGGCGGGGCTGAACATCAGGTGCAGCGGGATGGCGATGCGCAGCGCGGCATTTTCCTCCACCGCGCGCGGATCGGCGCTGGCGGCGATGAGCGTCGCCGCCGTCAGCCGCTCAGCCAGGAAACCGTCGATCTCGCCGGCCAGCAGCCGGCGCAGATTCTCGGCATCGCTGGCGCTGCGGCGCAGGCGCGCCGCCTGGGCGGGGTCGCGCAGCCAGGCATCCAGCGCCGGATCGCCATAGGAGAACCCCTCGATCACGCCGAGGCGAAACCCCGTGGCCCTCAGATGCGCGAGCAGCCCGGCCGCATCCGCCGCCGCCGGATGCGGCCCGCCATCGCGCCGCTGGATCAGCACATTGATGTCCTGCCGATAGGCGCGGCTCATCCGGGCCGCCGCCGCGCGCTCGGCCGTCCAGGCGACGCCCGAGGCAAGATCACGCCGCCCGGCCGGCACATCCTGCATCAGCTGCGGCCAGGTGGTGCGGGTGAAGCTCAGCGGCTGCCCGGCGCGGGCGGCGATCGCGCGCACCATCTCGATGTCGAGGCCCGTCGGCCCACGCGGCCCCTCACTCTGGAAAGGGGCGGCGGCATACCATCCAAGCTCCAGCGCGGGGGCCGCGCGGAGCGGTGCCAACAGGGCGAGGAGGAGCAGCCAGAACCGCACGTCATGTCCATCCTGTCATGTCGCCTCGCCGTTTGTGGCGAATCGCGCCCTGGGGCAAGGTCCGGCCGCACCATGCCGCCCCTGCCCGCCCCATGATCGCCGCCCCGCTGCACCTGGCGGGCGAGCGCCTGATGCTCTGCCCGAGCGGCGTCGCCCTCTGGCCGGCGAAGCGCACGCTCATCGTCGCCGATCTGCATTTCGAGAAGGGCAGCGCCCAGGCCATGCGCGGCCACCCCGTGCCGCCCTATGACACGCGGGAGACGCTGGAGCGCCTCAGCTTCGCCCTGCGCCGCTACGGGCCGCGCCGCGTCATCGTGCTGGGGGATGCGCTGCATGATGACGGCGCGCTGGCCCGCATGGCGCCGGCCGACCGCGCGACGCTGCGGCACCTGCTCTCACCGCTGGAGGTGCTCTGGATCGCGGGCAATCACGACCCCTCGCCGCAGCCGGATCTGCCCGGGCAATGCCTGCCGGAGTGGAAGGAGGGGCGCCTCCATTTCCGCCATATCGGCGGCGCCACGCCCCTGCCCCGCGCCGAGGCGGAGCTGAGCGGCCACTACCACCCCAAGGCGACGCTGCCGACGCGGGCCGGCGGGATTACCCGTCCCTGCTTCCTGGCCAGCGGCCAGCGTCTGGTCCTGCCCGCCTTCGGCGCCTTCACCGGCGGGCTCGACGTGCTGGACCCCGGGATGGCGCCGGTCACGCGCGGCGCGCTGCGCGTCTTCCTGCTGGGGCGCGAGCGTCTGCACAGCGCCAGCTTCGAGGCGCTGCGCCAATCCTACGCGGCGCTGGCCGCGAAGCCGTAGAGCGCCGCCGGGTTCTCCACCAGGATGCGCTGGCGCAGCGCCTCCTCCGGCACCCAGTCGAAGAACCAGTCGAGCAGCAGCCCGTCATCCAGCATCTGGGCGGCCGTTTCGAACTGGGTGTGCGGCCAGTCGGTGCCCCAGACGCAGCGCTCCGGCGCCGCCTCCACGAAGCGGCGCGCGATGGGCGTGAGGTCGGCATAGGGCGGGCGGCTCGCGCGGTAGCCGCAGAGCTTCACATGCACGCGGCCGGTCTCGATCAGGCGGAGTGCCGCCGCGAGATGCGCGCCATCAGGCCCATGCGCCGCGTCCACGCCCGCCATGTGGTCCAGCACCAGCGGCACCGGCAGCGCGGCCAGGCGCGGGGCGAGCGCCATCAGCACATCGCCCTTCATGTAGAGCTGGATGTGCCAGCCGAGATCCGCCACGCGGCGCGCGAGCGATTCCAGCTGCTCGACCGGCGTTCCATTGCCGCTGACCGCGTTGAACCGCACGCCGACCGCGCCGGCATCGGCCATGCGGCGCAGCTCGGCCGGGCTCGCCGCGTCATCCACCACGACGATGGCGCGCGCATTGTCCTGGCCGAACTGCGCCACGGCATCCAGCGTCACGGCATTGTCCGTGCCATAGACGCTGGCCTGCACCACGACGCGCCGCGTGAGGCCGAGCGTGCGCGCCATGTCGAGGTAATGGGGGATCAGCGCGGGCGGCGGCGTATAGGGCCGGGTCGCGCTCATCGGAAATCGGTCATAGGGGCCGAAGATGTGGAAATGGCTGTCGCAGCTGCCTTCGGGCGCGCGTTGCCGGGGCGGGTTCGTCACCGCATTCGCGGGGGCGCAGGTGTAATTCAGCTCCATGGGGTGAGATTGCGGGCATCGCGCGGCCGGCGCAATCTGCGCCCACATCAATCGGGAGTGACGCAATGAGCAAGGTGGCGGTTGTGACGGGGGCGAGCACGGGGATCGGGCGCGCCGTGGCTCTGGGCCTGTTGAAGGCGGGGTATCGCGTGGCGCTGGCCGCGCGCCGCCAGGACGCGCTGGACGAGACGGCGCAGATGGCCGGCGCCAACAGCGCCAACGCCCTGCCGATGGCGACCGACGTCGCCTCGCCCGATGGCGTGAATGCGCTGTTCGCCGCGCTCAAGGCCAAGTGGGGGCGCTGTGATCTGCTGTTCAACAATGCCGGCATGGGCGTGCAGGGCTATCTGCTGGAGGACCTGCCCGTCGAGAAATGGCTGGAGGTGGTGAATGTGAACCTCACCGGCAGCTTCCTCTGCGCGCAGCAGGCCTTCCGCATGATGAAGGAGCAGTCGCCGCAGGGCGGGCGCATCATCAACAATGGCTCGATCAGCGCGCATACGCCGCGGCCGGACAGCGTGGCCTATACGGCGACGAAGCATGCCATCACCGGCCTCACCAAGTCGCTCATCCTGGACGGCCGGAAGTACAACATCACCGCCGGTCAGATCGACATCGGCAATGCGGCGACGAACATGACGGCGCGCATGCAGAAGGGCGTGAAGCAGCCCAATGGCGAGATGATGGTGGAGGCCACGATGGATGTGCAGAACGTGGCCAACGCCGTGCTCTTCATGGACAGCGTGACGCCCGAGGCCAACGTGCCCTTCCTGACGGTGAAGGCCTCGCTCATGCCCTGGGAAGGCCGCGGCTGAGCCAAGTCCCGGGGTCTGGGGCCAATGGCCCCAGCCGCCGGAGGCCCTTTTTTGCTTAACCCGCCGCCAGCGCGCCCCGGATAGCGGCCAGCGCCTCATCCACCTTGTCGCCCTCCGGCCCACCGGCCTGGGCCATGTCGGGCCGCCCGCCGCCGCCCTTGCCACCGACGGCCGCCGAGGCCGCGCGCACCAAGGCCACCGCATCGGCGCGGCCCTTGGCCACCTCGCCCACGCCGACCACGATGCTGGCCTTGCCCTCGGCGCCGGAGACGAGCGCCACCACATCGGCGGCGCCGCCCTTCAGGATGGCCTCGGCCATGCCCTTCAGCTCCTTGGCCGGCATGTCGCCCAGGTTCTTCAGCGCGAGGCGCAGGCCGGCCACGGTCTCCACCTCGACGCCCGAGGTCGCCATCTTCTTGCGCGTCTCGGTCAGGTCGCGCTCGAGCTGGCGGCGATCCTCCATCAGGGCTGCCACGCGGGCCGGCAGGTCGGCCGGGCTCACCTTCAGCACGGCGGCGGCCTCGCGCAGCAGGCGGGCTTCCGCTTCCATCGCGGCATAGGCGGCAGCCCCCGTCACCGCCTCGATGCGGCGCACGCCGGCGGCAACGGCGCCTTCCGAGACCAGGCGGAACATGCCGATATCGCCCGTGCGCTTCACATGCGTGCCGCCGCAGAGCTCGATGGAGTAATGGCCAGCACGGTCCGTCGCCGCCGGGTCATGGCCCATCGCGACGACGCGCACTTCCTCGCCATACTTCTCGCCGAACAGCGCCATCGCGCCCTCCGCCACGGCGGCATCGGGCGTCATCAGGCGCGTCGTGACTTCCGCGTTCTCGCGGATGCGCGCATTCACCTCGGCCTCGACCCAGGCCAGGTCCTCGGCGGCGATGGGCGTGGGCTGGCTGACGTCGAAGCGCAGGCGCTCGGGCGCGACCAGCGAGCCCTTCTGGGCCACATGCGTGCCAAGCCGCCGGCGCAGTGCCTCATGCAGCAAATGCGTCGCCGAGTGATGCGCGCGGATGGCGCCGCGGCGCGTGTGGTCCACCTCGGCGATCACCGCCTGGCCCACGCTGACATCGCCGCTCTCGACCTTGCCGATATGGACAAACAGATCGCCCAGCTTCTTCTGCGTGTCGCGGATGCGGATCACGGCATCGCCCACGCGGATCACGCCCGCATCGCCCTGCTGGCCGCCGCTTTCGCCATAGAAGGGCGTCTGGTTCAGGATGACCGAGACCTCGCGCCCCTGCGCCACGCTGTTCACCGAAGCGCCATCCGCCACGATGGCGACGATGCTGCCCTCGGCCGTCTCGGTCGAGTAGCCAAGGAATTCGGTGGCGCCGAGCTTCTCCTTCAGGTCGAACCAGAGCGTCTCCGTCGCGGCCTCGCCCGAGCCCGCCCAGGCGGCGCGGGCGCGCTTGCGCTGCTCCTCCATCGCGGCGTCGAAGCCGGCCACATCCACGCTGCGGCCCTCGGCGCGGAGTGCGTCCTGCGTCAGGTCTAGCGGGAAGCCGTAGGTGTCATAGAGACGGAAGGCGACCTCGCCGGGCAGGGCCTCGGTGGCGCCGAGCTTGGCCTTCTCCGCCTCCAGCAGACCCAGGCCGCGGTCCAGCAGGGTGCGGAAGCGCGTCTCCTCCAGCTTGAAGGTCTCGGTGATCAGCGCGGCGGCGCGGCTCAGCTCCGGATAGGCGGCGGCCATCTGCCGCTCCAGCGCGGGGAAGAGGCGGTGCAGCAGCGGCTCGGAGGCGCCCATCATGTGCGCGTGGCGCATCGCACGGCGCAGGATGCGGCGCAGCACATAGCCGCGGCCTTCATTGGAAGGCAGCACGCCATCGGCGATCAGGAAGGAGCCGGCGCGCAGGTGATCGGCGACGACGCGGTGCGAGGCGCGGAACGGCCCATCCGGCTCCTGCCCCGTCAGTTGCGCGGATTCCAGGATGATCGCGCGGAAGGTGTCGGTGTCGTAGTTGTCGTGCTTGCCCTGCAGGATGGCGGCGAAGCGCTCCAGCCCCATGCCCGTGTCGATCGAGGGGCGCGGCAGCGGGTTCCGGGTGCCTTTCGGCTCCTCCAGGAACTGCATGAAGACCAGGTTCCAGATCTCGATGAAGCGGTCGCCATCCTGGTCCGCGCTGCCCGGCGGGCCGCCCGGGATCTTGTCGCCATGGTCGAAGAAGATTTCCGAGCAGGGGCCGCAGGGGCCGGTGTCACCCATGCGCCAGAAATTGTCGTCGGTGTTGATGCGGATGATGCGGCTGTCGGGCAGGCCCGCGATCTTCTTCCAATAGCCCGCCGCCTGCTCATCCTCGGAGAAGACGGTGACCAGCAGGCGCTCCTTCGGGAGGGCGAAATCCTTGGTGATCAGCGTCCAGGCATGCTCGATCGCCTGTTCCTTGAAGTAGTCGCCGAAGGAGAAATTCCCCAGCATCTCGAAGAAGGTGTGGTGGCGCGCGGTGTAGCCGACATTGTCCAGATCATTGTGCTTGCCGCCGGCGCGGACGCATTTCTGCGCCGTGGTGGCGGTGACGTAGTCGCGCTTCTCCTGGCCGGTGAAGACGTTCTTGAACTGCACCATGCCGGAATTGGCGAACATGAGCGTGGGATCATTGCGGGGCACGAGCGGGCTGCTCTCCACCACGCGATGGCCGTTGCGCGCGAAATAGCCGAGGAAGGTCGCGCGGATGTCGTTGCTGCTGCTCATGAGGGCGCCCAAATGACTGAGGGCGTGGAATTACCCCGCCCTGCCCGGGGCCTCAATAGGCGGGCGTCGCCTCCGTCACCGAGACATGGGCGGAGACGACCTTCCAGCCCACATCCGGGAAGCGCACCCAGCTCTGCGTCTGCCGCGCCGGCAGGTCGCCCCGGCCGCGCATCTTGAAGATGAGGTTCACCACGGCGAAATCGCGGCCGAGCGTCAGGATGTCGAGGCGCAGGCGCTCCAGCTTGATCCCCGGGCCGGGAGGGCGGCGGACGCGATGGGCGTGGATCTCGTCGAAGCCGAAGCCGTTCTCATGGATGGCGAGCCTGCGCGTGTGCGGCGAGTTCCAGAAGGTGTCGTCCAGCACCTCCACATCCTTGGAGATGAGCGCCGCCTCATAGCGCTCGAACTTCTCGCGGATCTCCTCGACCACTTCGGGAATGTTGGGGGTCATGCGGCGTTCTCCAGGGCAAGGGCGGTGCGGATCAGAAGGCTGTCGGCGCCGCGGGCCGCGATGAGCGAAAGGCCGACGGGCCGCCCCTCCACCGTCGCACCCGGGATGTTGATCTGCGGATGGCCAGCGAGGCCGCCCTGCGCGCAGAGGCAGAGGATCTGATCGCGGATCGGCGTCAGCACATCGAGCGGCAAACCGGCCTTGGGCGCCGGGAAGGGCGTGGTGGGGATGGCCAGCACCGTGCCGGGCGGCAGCAGGTACCGCATGCGGCCGCGCACCTCCTGCCGCATCAGCGCGGCCCAGCCGCGATCGGCCTCGCTCGACATGGCGCCCAGCACCAGGCCCTTGGCGACGGAGAAGGCGAAGCGCGGATTGTCGCGCTCCACCCATTCCCGGAAGGTCTCCCAGGCCTCGACCGGCTGCAGCACGCGCTGCGCGCGGCCCCAGACGGAGAGGCCGGGCGGGGCCATCAGGTCGAAGCGGGTGTCGGGGATGATGGCCTTGAGGCGGCGCACCAGGGGCTCGAGTGCCGCCGCCGTGGCAGGCTCGGCGAAGCCGAAGGCGTCTGTCGCGATGACGAGGCGCGTGGGCAGCGCCTCCGGTGTCGCCTCGCCCAGCAGCACCTCCGAAACACGGGCGAAGGTCTTCGCATCGCGGGCGAACCAGCCGGTGGTGTCCGAACTCGGCGCCTGGGGCAGCATGCCGGTCAGGTCCAGCCGGCCATGGGTGGGGCGGATGCCATAAAGCCCGCAGAAGCTGGCCGGCACGCGGACCGAACCACCGGTATCCGTTCCCAGCGCCGTGTCGCAGATCCCCTGCGCCACCGCGCTGGCCGAGCCGGAGGAAGAGCCGCCCGGCACATGGCCAGGGGCGGCGGGGTTGAGCGGCGTCCCCTCGAAGGCGTTCTCGCCCAGGATGCCGAGCGAGACCTCATCCGTGATGGTCTTGCCGATCAATGTGGCGCCGGCATCAAGCAGCGTCTGCACCGCCCAGGCATGGCGGTCGGGGATCGGGTTCTGCCGCGCCCAGTCCGGATTGCCGCCGCCGGTCGGCGTGCCGGCGACGTCGAAGAGGTCCTTCGCCGCGAAGGTGAGGCCCGAAAGCGGCCCGCCCGCGCGGCCCTCGATGCGGATGGAGCTTCCGGGAACGAAGGGAGAGGTCATGCGGCGCGCTCCAGGCGATGGAGCGCGCAGCCTGCCCGCGCGCGCGGCGCCTGGCTACTCCTCCCCGTCGTCCCCGCCATCGGCGTCGGGCGCCACCATCATGGCCCCCGCCACCGCCGCCGCCTGGCCGCGGATGCGCTTCTCGATACTCTCGGCCATCGCCGGGTTGTCGCGCAGATACTGCTTCGCGTTCTCCCGGCCCTGGCCGATGCGCTGGCCGTCGCAGCTGAACCAGGCACCTGATTTCTCGACCACGCCGGCCTTCACGCCGAGGTCGATCAGCTCACCCACCTTGCTGATGCCCTCGCCATACATGATGTCGAACTCGACCTGCCGGAAGGGCGGCGCCATCTTGTTCTTCACCACCTTCACGCGGGTCTGGTTGCCCGTCGTCTCCTCGCGCTCCTTGATCGCGCCGATGCGGCGGATCTCAAGCCGGCAGGAGGCATAGAACTTCAGCGCATTGCCGCCCGTGGTGGTCTCCGGGTTGCCGAACATCACGCCGATCTTGAGCCGGATCTGGTTCAGGAAGATCATCAGCGTGTTGGAGCGGCTGACCGTGCCGGTCAGCTTGCGCAGCGCCTGGGACATGAGGCGCGCATGCAGGCCGACATGGGTGTCGCCCATCTCGCCCTCCAGCTCGGCCTTGGGCACCAGGGCCGCCACGCTGTCCACCACCAGCACGTCAATGGCGCCGGAGCGCACCAGCGTATCGGCGATCTCGAGCGCCTGCTCGCCGCCATCGGGCTGGCTGATCAGCAGGTTCTCGACATCCACGCCGAGCTTGCGGGCATAGCTCGGGTCCAGCGCGTGCTCGGCATCGATGAAGGCGCAGGTGCCGCCCTTCTTCTGCGCTTCCGCGATGGCGTGCAGCGCCAGCGTCGTCTTGCCCGAGGATTCCGGGCCGTAGATCTCGATGATGCGGCCCTTGGGGAAGCCGCCGATGCCCAGCGCCAGATCCAACCCGAGCGAGCCGGAGGAGATGACCTCCACCCCTTCCATCGCGCTCTTGCTGCCCATGCGCATGATGGAGCCCTTGCCGAACGCCCGTTCGATCTGGCTCAGCGCGGCGTCGAGCGCCTTTCCTTTTTCCATCCTGGAGATCCCCTACAACCCATGGCGGCAATGCCGAGCCAGATTACACGCAATGCCCGGGCCGCCCACCGGATTCTGAAAATATGAATCCGGGCGGCGGCTCGGCTCGTGTTCTATTAATGTTCCAGATCGCGCCGCGTTGCAAGAGGGAGGAAGGCGCCCGCCACCGCCATCTTCAGCGTGTCGGGCGTATAGGGCTTGGCGAGGAAGCGGAACCCTTCCTGCGCCAGGTCGGAATCCACGATCGCCGCGGAGTAGCCCGAAAGCAGCAGCACCGGAACATCCGGGATCAGCCGCCTCGCGGCGCGCGCCAATGTCAGCCCATCCATGCCGGGCATGGCGACATCGGTCGCGATCAGGCAGGGCTTCAGCCCCTCCTCCAGCCGCTCCAGCGCTTCCTCGCCATCCAGCGCCTGCACCACCTCGAAGCCGGCCTGTTGCAGGCAGAGGGCGGCCACGCGCAGCAGCGAGGGCTCGTCATCCACCAGCAGCACGGGCCCGACGGGCACGGCCACGGGAATCGGGCGCGGCGGTGCGGGTGGTGCATCGGCCGGGCCCTCGTGGCGCGGCAGCAGGATGCGGAAGGTGGTGCCCTGCCCCGGCCTGCTCTCCACCTCCATCTGGCCGCCCAGCTGGCCGATGATGCCCTGCACCGTGGCAAGGCCGAGCCCAGTGCCGCCCGCCTCCAGCTTGGTGGTGAAGAAGGGCTCGAAGATGTGCGGCAGCAATTCGGCCGCGATGCCGGGGCCGTTGTCGGTCACCTCCACCATGGCGTAGCGCCCGGCCGGCAGGGCCAGGCTGTCCAGCACCAGGCGCCGGCCGGTCGCGATGCGCAGACGTCCCTCCCCCTTCATCGCATCCCGCGCATTCACCACGAGGTTCAGCAGCACCTGGTCCCATTGCGAGGGGTCCACGCGAATCCGGCGCGAGGGTTCCTCCAGGTCGAGGATCAGCTCGATGCGGGCGCCCAGCAGGCGGGGCAGCATCACCGCCATGGCGCGGATGGAATCGTTCAGGTCCAGCACGCGGGGCGCCATCACCTGCTGCCGGGCGAAGGCCAGCAATTGCCGCACCAGGGCCGAGCCGCGCTCGGCCGCCGCCTCGATCGCCTCCAGCTCCGTCGCGGCGGCCAGGCCCGGCGCCACATGCCGGAGCGATCCGGCCGCACCCAGGATCACCGAGAGCAGGTTGTTGAAGTCATGCGCGATGCCGCCGGCGAGGCGGCCCAGGATCTCCAGCCGCGCGCCCTGTCCGGGCGCCACACCCTCCAGCAGCAGCAGCGCGCCGCTGCCCGCGCCCAGCGGCAGGAGGCGCAGCAGGCCGACGGCCGCGACCTCCACCGGCGCCGGGGCCTGGCCTCCCAGCGCGGCGCGGATCGCGCCCTCGGCCGTGGGAAAGAGGCGGGCCGCGACCTCGCCCGGGCGGATCAGCACGGCGCCACCCAGCGCGCCGCGCATCGCCGCATTGGCCAGCACCACGCGCCCGCCGATGTCGAGCAGGGCCGCGGGATGCGGCAGGGCGCTCACCAGCGCCTCGGCCGTGGGCGGCGGGCGCGTCACGGCCCACCGCGCAGGCGCATGACATAGGCGATGATGCGCGCCGCCGCGTCCCAATGCTCGGCCGGGATCTCCTCCTCCAGCTCGACGCGATACAGCGCGCGCGCCAGCGGCGGGTCGGCCATCACCGGCACGCCCGCCTGGCGCGCCACTTCGCGGATTCGGGCCGCCATCGCATCCACCCCCTTCGCCACCACGCGCGGCGCCGCCGCCTGCCCGGGCTCATAGGCCAAGGCTACGGCATAATGCGTGGGATTGGTGATGACGACAGTGGCGCGCGGCACGGCGGCCATCATCCGCCGCCGCCCCGCCGCCTCGCGCAGCTGGCGCAGCCGCCCCTTGATCAGCGGGTCGCCCTCGCTTTCCTTCATCTCCTCCTTCAGCTCCTGGCGGGACATGCGCAGGCGCGTGAGGTGGCGGAAGCGCACCAGGATGAGGTCGAGGATGACGAGCAGCGCGAAGGCGGCGAGCGTGGCCCCCAGCAGCCGCAGCACGCCGCCGCCGGCCGCGCCGAACATCGCCGCCGGCGGCGCCTCCAGCAGCGCCGCGAGGCCCGGGAGGTCCGCCGTCACATACCAGATGGCGGCAGCGACGATGACGAGCTTGATCAGCGTGCGCGCGAATTCGAGCAGCCCATCCGGCCCCAGGATGCGCGTGACACCCGCGATGGGCGAGATCTTGGCGAGGCTCGGCGCCATGGCGCTGGCCGAGATCACGCCGCGCGTCTGCGCCAGCGTCGCGATCACCGCCCCCGCCACGGCGGCCGCCGCCACTGGCCAGGCGAGCGCCAGGAAAAGCCCGAGCCATTCGCGTGCCACCATCCCCGCGCCCAGCTCATGCGCGCGGCCGAGCGTGCCGCGCATCGCCGCCGCCATCTCCGACACCTGGCCCGGCAGCAGGATCGCGGCGAGGAGCGTGGTGGCGAGCAGCGTGGCAAAGCCCACCGCCTCGCGCGAGAGGGCGATGTTGCCCTGCTGCGCCGCCTGGTCGAGGCGCCTCTGGGTTGGCGCCTCGGTCTTTTCGGCGGAGCTGTCGTCCTCTTCCTGCTCGGCCATGGCTCAGCCGCCCGGCAGGCGCAGGAAGCCCTGCACCATGGCGCCCTGCCAGACGGCCAGCATGGCGGGCAGCAGCAGCAGGATGAGCAGGAAGCCGCCCAGGATCTGCACCGGTGCGGCAACGACGAAGACCTGCGCCTGCGGGGCGAGGCGGGCGATCAGGCCAAGCCCGGCGTTGAAGAGGATCGCCGCCAGCACGAAGGGCGCGGCGAGCTGCAGGGCCAGCGCCAGGCTGTCCGCCGCCTTGCGGGCCAGCGTCTCGGCCGCCGCCCCGGCCGGCAGCCCCATGCCCGGCGGCAGCACGGCATAGCTCTCCACCAGCGCGCGCAGCGGGATTTCATACAGCCCCGTCGCCAGCACGAGCGCCGCGGTGGCCAGCGCGAACATCCGCGCAAGCGCGGTGGCCGAGGCGCCCAGCACCATATCCCCCTGCAAGGGCGAGGCGAGGCCGATCAGCAGCGCCACCACCTGCCCCGCCTGGGCCAGCGCCATGGCCAGGAAGCGCGCGAGCAGCCCGATCCAGAGCCCGATGCCGATCTCGGCCAGCAGCAGGAAGGCGAGGCCCGAGACCTCTCCGGGCATGGCGGGCAGGCCGGGCGAGACCACCGGCAGCAGCACGAGGACGAGGCCAAGCGCGAGGGTAAGGCGCAGCGTCGCCGGTACCTCCGCCTCGCCAAGGCCCGGCAGGAGCATCGCCGCCGCACCGAGGCGGCAGAGCAGCAGCACGGCGTGGAAGGCGAGGCCGGGCAGCGCCTCCAGCAGCGCGGCATCGGCCGGCGTCACGGCAACCCGCCCAGCGCGATCACCTGGTCGAAGAGGCGGATGGACCAGGCCTGCATCAGCCCGATCATCCAGGGCCCCATGACCAGCATCAGCCCGCCGATGGCGGCGAGCTTGGGGAGGAAGGCGAGTGTCGCCTCCTGGATCTGCGTCAGCGCCTGCAGGAGCGAGACGGCGAGGCCGATGGCCAGCACCAGCAGCAAGGGCGGGCCCGCCAATTGCAGGCTGACCCAGAGCGCCTCGCGCATCGCCATGGCGACAGGTTGTTCGAGCATGCGGCCCCGCCTCCTGCGGGTGCGCGCCGAGAGCGGGAGAGGGCCCGCTAGATCGGCATGCGCATCACGTCCTGATAGGCGCTGATCACGCGGTCGCGCACGGCGGTCGCGGTCTGCAGGGCGATCTCCGCGCGGGAGACGGCGAGCACCACATCCGTCACGCTGCCCTGGCCGGTCAGCGCGCGGGCCGAGGCCGCATCCGCCCCCTGCCCCACATCAATGGCGCGTTGCGCGGCACGGGTCAGCGCCTCGCCGAAGCCGGCGCCCTGGCTGAGCGCCTCGGCCCCGCCCATGGCGGCGCGATAGGCGGCGGCGGCACCGCCCAGGGCGAGGCTGGGTGCGGCGAAAACCGGGGCGGCCATCAGCGCAGCGTCTCGATGGCGCGCAGCAGCATGCCGCGCGTGGTCTCGAGCACGGCCAGATTGGCCGAGTAGCTGCGATTGGCCTCACGCATGTCCATGTTCTCCACCAGGCTGTCCACATTGGGCGTCTTCACATAGCCGCGCGCATCGGCGGCCGGGTGGCCGGGGTCGAAGCGCTCGGGGAAGTCGCGCTGGTCACGGCCGATGCGCGAGACCTGCAGCGTCTCGGCGCCCAGGCTGCGGTCCAGCCGGCTCGCGAAGGTCACGGTCTTGCGGCGATACGGGTCGGCGCCGGGCGACTGGCCGGTGCTGTCGCGATTGGCGATGTTCTCGGCCACCACGCGCAGCCGCGTGGATTGCGCCGCCATGCCGGCCGCGGAGATGGAAAGGGCGCGATCAAGATCCATCAGCTTTTTCCTGCGTTGCGGTTGAGGGTCATCAGCGGCCCAGCGTCATGCGGAACAGGCCGATGTATTTGCGATGCAGCCCCATCGCGAGGGCATGCGCCTGGTCGGTCTCGGCGATGCGGACCGCCTGCTCGTCGAGCGAGACGGCGTTGCCGTTGGGCGTGCGCTCGCTCACGCGCCGTGCCTCGAGGGCGAGGCTCGCCTGGCGCGCAGGCGTGAGGTGGCGCGCATCGGTGGTGAGGAGGCCCGCCGCCGCCTGGCGCCGCGCCAGCACCGCCTGGAAGGGGACGGCGTCGCTCGGCCGGAAGCCCGGCGTATCGGCGTTCGCGACATTGCGCGCGAGCAGCTTCTGCCGCGCATCAAGCCAGGCGAGGCGGCGTTCCGCGAGCGAGACGGGCGAGTTGCCGATGACATCCATGCGCCCAGCCAACACCGATGCCGGTTAAGGCTTCGTGAAGCGCCGCGCTGAGGAAGTCTTAACCATCATCCCCGCATCCTCGCGCCATGCCGAAGCCCCAGCGCCACGCCGAGCCCCCGCCGCCGAGCCTCGAGATCGCGGCCATGCTCGCCGCGATCGAGAGCCTGCACGCGACGCTCACCATGGCCCGCGCCCTGGTCCTGGCCGGGCGCCAGGTGGATCTCGGCGGGCTCGACCGCGAGGCCGCGCGGCTCTGCGCCGCCGTCGCCTGCATGCCGGGCGATTCCGGGGATTCCCTCCTGCCGCCGCTGCTGCGCCTGGCGGGCGAGGTGGAGGCGCTCTCCCTCTGCCTGCCGCGACCCTGACGGCCCCATCCCTCCAGCGCCGGCAGGAGGCCGCGCATGCCCCCAGACATCATTCTCCAGGCGCTGGCCGCGCTGGCCGCGGTCCTGCTCCTCGCCTGGGGCGCCGCGCGTCTCGCGCGCCGGCGGGGGCTCGTCACCACCCAGCCCGGGCGGCTTTCCATCCGCGCGGCCATCGCCCTCGATGCGCGGCGGCGCCTCATCCTCGTCAGCTGTGACGGGCGCGAGGCCTTGCTGCTGACCGGCCCGGCCGGCGACAACTTCCTGGGCTGGGTGCCGCCCGCGCCATGAGGGGCCTCCTCCTCCTCGCGCTGCTGCTGTTGCCCGGGGCGGCGCTGGCGCAATCCGTCTCGCTCGACCTCGGCGGCGGCCAGCCCGGCGCCACCGCGCGCCTCGTCCAGCTCACCGCGCTGATCGGGCTGCTCTCGCTCGCCCCCTCCATCCTGGTGATGGCGACCGCCTTCACGCGCATCGTGATCGTGCTGGCCCTGCTGCGCACCGCCATCGGCGCGCAGGGCGTACCGCCCAACCCGGTGCTGATCGGCCTCGCCCTCTTCCTTTCCTTCTTCGTCATGCAGCCGGTGCTGGACCAGGCCTGGACCCAGGGCGTGGTGCCGATGAACGAAGGGCGCCTCACGGAGCTCGAGGGGCTGGCCGCCATGGCGGAACCCTTCCGCAAGTTCATGGCCGCCAATGTGCGCGAAAGCGATCTGAACCTCTTCACGCAGCTCGCCCGCCTGCCCGCGACCACGCCGGACGCGGCGCCCTTCCGCACGCTGATGCCGGCCTTCCTGGTCACCGAACTCAAGCGCGCCTTCGAGATCGGCTTCCTGCTGTTTCTTCCCTTCCTGGTCATCGACATGGTGATCGCCTCCATCCTCATGTCCCTCGGCATGATGATGCTGCCGCCCTCGGTGGTGGCGCTGCCCTTCAAGCTGATCTTCTTCGTGCTCGTGGATGGCTGGGCGCTGCTCTCTTCCAGCCTGGTGCAGGGCTTCGTGCTGCCTTGAGCAATCGTCATGCGGATGCCGCTTGCAGGGCACGAAGCGCATGACCTAGCCTTGAAGCAAGATTTGCACACCAAGGTTGAGGAGATCACTCGGTGAAGATTCTGGGCATGGCGTTGTCGGCGTTGTTGGTGGCCTCCATCAGTGGGGGCGCGATGGCGCAGACATCCCCGCCGCTGACCGAGCAGAGCCTGGAGCGCGGCTTGGTCAATCTCGGCCTGATGGCCGGCCATGCCTTCCAATGCATGCCCGAGGCCGAGCGCCCCGCCGCCCAGTCGGCGCTGCTCGCCTTCAACAGCATCCTGATCGCACAGATGGGATCGAACGCCGCCTTCCGCTTCGCCACCTCCTTCGGCGCCGGCTCCTCGCATGAGGTGGACCGCGCCTTCTGCGAGCGCAGCCTGGCGGATTGGCGCCGGCATGTGCAGGAACACCGGCTCGACCGCTGAGCCCCGACGGTCACCCATCACCCGGAGAATCCCGATGCGAATCATCCCCTTCGCGGCCGGTGCCCTGGCACTCGGCATGATCTCCCTGCCGGCCGATGCGGGGCCGCGGCGCGGCCCGCACGTGGCCACGACCGGCCCGCTGCCAGGGCTTGAGCTCGTCTATTGGCGCGCGGGCGGCGTCACGCCCGGCGGCACCGCCTGGCACGCCGGCGGCGCCGGGGGCTATCGCTGGGGCGGTGCCTATCATTATGGCGGTGGCTATCACGGCTATGTCGCGGGGTATCACCCCTATCCGGCCGCGGCCTGGCGCGCGCCGGTGCCCGTCGCGCCCTATTACGCGCATCCCGTGGGCGGCTTCGCAGCGGGGGCGCTGGTGGGTGCGGCCGCCGGTGCCGCCGTCGGCACGGCCGCAGCCAGTGTGGCGAACTACAGCCAGCCGCCGACCGTCATCAACAACTACTACTGAAGCTCGGTCGCCGCGCCGCGTGAAGCTCGGTCGCCGCGCCGCGTGAAGCTCGGTCGCCGCGCCGCGGCAGGGGGCCACTTCCCCCGCCGCGGCCGCGGCCTCAGTCGCCGGCCCTGGGCCAGGCACGCTGGATCATGCCGAAGAGGAAGGCACCTGAAAGGGTGAACATCATGATCCCGTTCAAAGCCTCCAGCGCGCCCAGCACCTGCCAATGTTCCGGCAGGGAGATCTGCGTATGGCCGAAGGAGGTCAGCGCGTTCAGCGAATAGAGGATCGCCTCGCGCGAATCCGTCAGCGCCCCGAGCCAGAGATAGGCCAGCGCCCAGACGATCGCCTGCACGACATGCAGGGTGGTGATCAGCGTGACCGTCAGCCCCATGAAGGTGGCGAAGCCCAGGAGACGCGCCGGCGCCTGGGCCGGCCCCAACTCGTAGAAATCGCCCAGCAACAGCCGGATGAGGCCGAGCCCCAGCACATGGATCACCACCGTGACGGCGATGAGCGGCACGCCCCAGACCCAGGCATGCTCGAAGAAGCCGACCTCGTTCAGGTTCATCCGCCGCGCGCCCGCCGCGCCACCGGACGCGCCGCCGGCGGCGCCGCGCCGCCCGCCGCCGCCGCGATGGCGAGGATCGCCGGATGCTGGCGCACCAGTTGCTCGCCGTACTGCACCAGCGCGTCCACATCGGCGTCCGGGATGGTGAGGCCGGTGGGGATGGATTCCAGCCGCGCGCGCCAGACCGGATCGTCGATGCCCGAAAGCGCCACATGCACGAACTGGCCCTGCACGTCGCCGCAGGGCCGGCCCGCGATCGTGGGCGCCGCTTGGCAGCGAACCTCGCGGAAGGCAGCGGCGAGGTGTTGGGACATCTCGGCGGCAAGGCCCAGCGTCTCGAAGTTGTAGGCGTCGATCTGCGTGCCGGAGACGGCGTTCAGCACCTGCCCGATGCCGCTGACCACGCGCTGCCGGCTGAGCGAGCGATCAGGCGCGGCCTCGCCATCCACGGAGAGGATCAGGATACGCCGCGTGCGCAGCGCGATCTCGCGGAAGACGGGGCTGTTCTGCGTGGTGACGGTGATGGAATCGAGCAGGCCGCGCAGCGCCAGATTGTCCGCGATGCCGCCATCCATCAGGTGGATCCAGCGCGTCTGTTCCGCATTGGCGTAACGATCCGCCTCGCGCGCGATGGCGGCGCGGCGAGAGGCGACGGAGGCGGGCTCGGCCCAGGCATGGGGCGGCGTATTGGGCGGGCGCTGGCCGCCGCAGCGCGCCGCGTGGTTCTGCAGCGTGATCGGGCTGAACAGGATGGGAAAGCCGTTGCTCGCCGCCACCGCGCGGGCGACGGGAAAGCTGTTCAGATCCGAGCAGAGCAGGCCGAAGGTGCCGTTGGTGAAGGGAAAGGTCGTCTCATTCACCACATCGGTCGCGTTGATGGAGACCATGGGCGCGCCCTGGCGCTGCAGGTCGGCGAAGGTGGCGCCGCGGAACATCAACTGGTCGTAGACGCGCGCCATGTAGTCATTGGTGCCGACCAGCGGGTTCACCAGCCAGTCCCAGTTCCAGGGCAGCAGATAGGTGCCCCAGATGTAGCTGTTGATGTCCTGCGTCAGGAAATCCTGGCGGAAGGTCTCGAAATGCCGGGCGCGGTAGAGGCCGTAATGCGCGGCCGGGAAGCTCCCGCCCGAGACGCCGGCGAGGTAGTCCACGTCATCCAGCAGGGTCCAGCCGGCCTCGCCGGGCGGGCGCACGGGAATGGCGCGCAGGCCGCGCAGCGCGCCATGCCCGAAGGCGGAGGACCGCTTGCCGCCACCCGAGAAGGTGACGAAGACCAGGAGGTCGCTCCGCGCCGCGGGGCGCGCCGCCGTCGGCTCCTGCGTGAGCGTGCCCGCCAGGCCGTAATTGGCCGCGTAGTCGGGCTCGCCCGCGGCGTTCATCGGCAGCGGCTGGTTCATCGGCACGGTCAGGCTTTCGCAGCCCGCGAGAAGTCCGAGGCCGAGCAGCAGCCCCGCGAGGCGCCGGCGCATCAGCGGCCGAGCCGCGCGACCATGCCGCCCTGGGCCACGCTCAGCACCATGCCCTCGCGCGGGGGCTGCAGGAGGATGAGCACGAGGTTGTCGTTGCCGAGGCTGAGCCCGCCGGTCAGCGCGGCGGAGGCGCCACCGGCATCCACGATGTTGTAGGTGCCCGGGAAGTCGGGGCCGCCGCGCGGCAGTCCATAGACCTGCCCGCGCAGATCCACCCGCGCGCCGCCGCCCTGCACGGAGAGGCCCGTGACCGTCACCGGCAGGTTCTGGCCGTTGGTGGCGAGGATGCCGGTGGCGCTGGGTTGGCCGCGGCGCAGCGTCAGACGCAGGTTGCCGTCCACCGGCGTGCCGGGCGAGAGCGTGAAGAGAGAGCCGGGCGCGGCCACCATGTCGGGCGCCGGGGCGGGCTGCGGCGGCGGGCCGGCGCAGGCGGCGAGGGCGAGTGCCGGCAGCAGCCCAGCCAGGGCGCGGCGGGGGGCGCGAAAGGTCATGGGATTCTTCCTCAACGAGACGATGATGCGTGATGCATCCTGGGCGGCCGGCCCGTCGCTGTAAATCACCGCGGGATGAATGTGCCTCAGCCGGCGGCGTCCGCCGGCGGGGCGGAGGAGCGGCGGGTCACGAGTTCGACCGGGAGTTCCACGCGCGTCGGATACGACTGCCGCCGCAGCCGTGCCAGCACCAGCGCCGCCGCCTCGGCGCCGATGCGCGCGGTGGGAACATGCACGGTGGTGAGCGGCGGCGAGAGATGCGCCGCCATCTCCAGGTTGTCGATGCCGACGACGGAGAGTTGCTCGGGTACCGCGATGCCGCGCGACTGCGCCTCGACCAGGCAACCCACGGCCAGCTGGTCGATGCCGCAGATGACGGCGGTCGGCGGCTCGGCCAGGGAGAGCAGCGCGGCGCAGCCGGTGCGCCCGCCGGCCAGGCTGAACTCCTGCTCGACCACGCGCCATTCGGGCAGCTCAAGCCCATGCGCGGCCACGGCATCGCGCACGCCCTGAAGGCGCAGGCGCTGGCGGTCATTGTGCCGCGTGAGGCCACAGACCACGCCAAGCCGCTTATGGCCCAGTCCGATGAGATGCTCGGCGGCGATGCGCCCGGCCTCGTGATTGTCCACCACCACCGCGTCGAAGCCCGGCGCCTCGCACCAGGTGAGGACGACGGGGATCTCCGCCGCCTCCAGCAACTCCCACGCCTCGGGCGCGCGCTGGGCGCCGACCAGGATCACGCCATCCACCCCGCGCGCGAGAAGGCCGCGCAGCACGGCGAGCTCCGTCTCGGGCTGGTAGTCGGAGGAGGCCACGAGAAGATGATGCCCCGCGCCGTTCAACACGCCCTGCATGGCCTGCAACGCGCGGGAGAAGATCGGGTTGTCGAGCGTGGGGACGATGGCAGCGACACCGCTGCCGCTCGCGCCACGTGGCGCGTCGAGCGCACGCGCGCCGCCCAGCCGGAGGATCGCGGCGCGCACGCGGGCCAGCGTCTCAGGGGCCACGATGTCGGGCTGCGCCAGGCTGCGCGAGGCGGTGGCGAGCGAGACGCCGGCCTCGGCCGCGATGTCCAGCAGGCGCGGTCGGGGGCGCGGCTTCATGCGTTGATCCTGACGTTTCTGAAAAAATTTTCAAGCACGAAATGGGTGGCGAAAGTCCTATTTCGTTTGACTCACGCGAAAGCGGGTGAAAGCATCCTGAAAATTCTTTCGTGCAACCACGAGAGCTGGAGGATGTCCTTGGCCGCAGGCAATGCCTTGCTGCGCCCGTCCCGTGCCGTCCTCGTCGGGACGGCCACGGTGCTCGCCGTGCTCGGCCTGTGGTGGCTCGCCACCTCGGGGCTGCGCCTGCTCAATCCGCTGCGCCTGCCCGCGCCCTCCGAGGTCTGGGCCGCCTTCCAGCAGATCAATGGCCGCGGCTATGCGGGTGCGACCCTCATCGAGCACGCGCTGCACAGCCTGGGCCTCGTGGCCCGCGGCTTCGCGGTGGCCGTCATCACCGGCGTGCCGCTCGGCCTGCTGATGGGCTGGAGCCGCCGGGCCGAGGCGTTGGTCAACCCGATCTTCCTGCTGCTGCGCCCCATCCCGGCGCTGGCCTGGATTCCGCTCGCCATCGTCTGGTTCGGCCTGGGCGATACGGGCAAGGTCTTCGTCATCTGGCTGACGGCCTTCGTGCCCTCCGTCATCAACGCCTTCACCGGCGTGCGCCAGGTGGACACCATCCTGATCGCGGCCGCGCGCACCCAGGGCGCCTCCACCGCGCAGGTGCTGCGGCATGTGGTGATCCCGGGTGCGATGCCGATGATCTTCACCGGGCTGCGCCTCTCGCTCCAGGCCTCCTGGACCACGCTGGTCGCGGCCGAGCTGGTGGGTGCCTTCTTCGGCCTGGGCCGCGTGCTGAACATCGCGGGGCAGGACATCTATCCAGGCATGATCCTGGTGGGCATGGCGGCCGTCGCCGTCTGCGGCGCGGGCACCACCTGGCTGCTCGGCCTGCTGGAACGCCGCGTCCTCAACTGGCGGCCCGCGGTCTGATGGCAAAGCGCAATTTCCTGGGGCCGCATGGCACCGTGCTCAGCCTTGGCGAGTTCTGGCTGCTCACCATCGCGGGCTTCGCGCTCTTCTTCGGCGCCTGGAGCCTGCTCGCCTGGTCGGGCTGGCTGCCGCCCAACCTGCTGCCCTCGCCGCGCGCCGTCTGGGCCACGCTGGTCCGGCTCTGGGACAACCCCTTCGCGGGCCATGTCTATGCCGACCATATGCTGGCGAGCCTCGGCCGCTTCCTGATGGGCTGGGCCATCGCGGTCGCCATCGGCATCCCGCTCGGCCTGCTGATGGGCTGGTACCGGCTGCTGGATGAGATCGTGACCCCCCTCTTCGACAGCATCCGCTTCGTGGCGCCGCTGGCCTGGGTCCCGCTCGCGGCGCTCTGGTTCGGCACCGGCATCGGCGGCCCGCTGCTCATCATCTTCGTCGGCTCCTTCGCGCCCTGCGTCATCAGCGCCTATCGCGGCGCGCGGCTGGTGGAACCCCGCCTCGTCGAGGCCGCGCAGACGCTGGGCGCCAGCGGCCGGCAGGTGATCCAGCATGTGCTGGTGCCGGGTGCGATGCCCTCCATCATCTCGGGCCTGCGCGTCTCGGCCGGGCTCGGCTGGCAGTCGCTGGTGGGCTCCGAGCTGATCGTGGTGGGCGCCGGCCTCGGCTACCTCATGGTGCAGGGCCAGGGGAACCTCGCCACCGATGTGGTGATCGCGGGGATGATCGGGATCGGGGTGGTGGGCTTCGCCATCGATGTCGCGCTGCGTGGCGTCGAGGCGTGGTTCCGCAGGCGTTGGGGCCAGACGGCATGAGTGATCCGGCATGAGTGAGATCGTCTTCAAGGCGGTGACCAAGACCTTCCGCCTGCCGCGCGGCGGCGAGTTCCTGGCGATCGACACCACCGATCTGCGCATCGAGGAAAAGGAATTCGTCGCCATCGTGGGCCCCTCGGGCTGCGGCAAGACGACGCTGATGCGCATGGCGGCGGGGCTGGAATTCCCCTCCTCCGGCAGTGTCGAGGTCGGCGGCAAGAGGGTCGTGGGGCCGGGGCCGGAGCGCGCCGTGGTCTTCCAGCAATTCGCGCTGATGCCCTGGAAGACGGTGCGCGAAAACATCGGCTTCGGCCTGATGTGCCGCGGCGCCCCCAAGGCCGAGGCCGATGCCGCGATCGGCCGCTATATCGAGCTGATGGGCCTCTCCGGCCATGAGGACAGCTTCCCGCACCAGCTCTCGGGCGGCATGCAGCAGCGCGTGGCCATCGCCCGCGCCTATGTGATGAACCCCGCCGCCCTGCTCATGGACGAGCCCTTCGGCGCGCTGGACGCACAGACGCGCATCGTCATGCAGGAGGAGCTGGTGCGGCTCGCCCGCCGCAACCCGCGCACCGTCATCTTCATCACCCATGCCGTGGATGAGGCGATCTACCTGGCCGACCGCGTGGTGGTGATGGGCCGCAAGCCGGGCCGCATCATCGAGACGATCGACATCAAGCCGCTGCGCGCCGAGGGCGGCTGGGAGGAGATGCCGATCGAGGAGGTGATGGACACGCCGGCCTTCACCCACATGCGCAGCCGGATCTGGAAGCTGCTCAAGGCGCGCGAACAGGCCGCCGCCGATCACTGAACCCAACCAGCAGGAGGAGACCCATATGCTTCGCAGGACATTCACCGGCGGCCTTCTCGCGGCCGGGCTCGCCTTGGGCGCGATGCCGGCCACGGCGCAACAGACGACGCGGCTGAACATCTCGATGCAGCCCGCGCTCTATTCGATGGTACCGCTGCACCTCGCCACCGAGCAGGGCTGGTGGCGGCAGATGGGCATCGAGCCCAATTTCTCCTCCTTCCCCGCCGGCCCGCCGCAGATCGCGGCCGCCGCGGCCGGCACCTGGGATGTGGGCATCACCGGCTCGGCGCCGGGCGTGCTGGGCGCCGCGCGCTTCAACATCCGCACCATCGCCATCTCGAATGATGAGAGTGCCACCAATGTGCTGATGGCGCGCCGCGACCAGGTGGAGGCGATCCGCGCCAACCCGGCCAGCCTGCGCGGCCAGCGCGTGCTGATCACGGTGAACACCACGGTGGATTATGTGCTGCAGAACTGCCTGCGGCGCTGGAACATCCCGCGCGACGCGCTGCAGGTGGTGAACCTGAACCAGGCGCAGATCCTCTCCGCCTTCTCCACCGGCGAGGGTCGCCTCGCGGGCCTCTGGGCGCCCAATATCTACACGGCGGAGGAGCGGATGAACGCCGTGCCGCTGTGCAGCGGCAGCGATGCGGATGCCATCGTGCCCGGCAACATCATCGTCCGCGACGAGTTCCTGACCCGCAACCCGGACATGGTGGCGCGCTACCTGGCCGTCATCCTGCGCGGGATCGCCTGGATGAAGGCCAACCCGGACCAGACCATCCAGGTGATGAACCGCTTCTACACGGCCGGCGGCGTGACCGTGACGGAAGCCGCACTCCGCGCCGAGGTGGCGCGGCGGCCGATCTTCGGGCTGGAGGAGCAGCTGCGCCTGATGTCCCGCGCCAATGGGCCGTCGCAGGCGGATCGCTGGTACCAGGGCCTGGGCGAGTTCCTGCAGCAGGTGGGGACCGTGCCGCAGGCGCCGCCCACCTCCGCCTACCTCACCGATGCCGTGCTGCGCCGCATCGCCGAGAACCCGCAGCTGCGCGCCTTCGCGCTCAACCAGTAACCAACCGGCGCGGGCTTCGGCCCGCGCCCCCCATTTCCAGGACAGCATCCATGGCCATCACCCATCTCAAGCGCGCGAGCCGCACGCCGGAGGACACGACCTCCGAGGCGCGCGGCGTGGTCGAGGCCATGCTGGCCGATATCGCGGCCGGCGGCGAAGCCGCGGTGCGCGCCCATGCCGCGCGGCTGGATGGCTGGACCGGCGAGATCATCGTGACCGGCGAGGAGATTGATCGCCGCCTGGCGAACATCCCCGCCGGCATCCGCGAGGATATCGACTTCGCGGTGGATCGCGTCCGCCGCTTCGCCCTCGCCCAGCGCGCGAGCGTGCAGGATTTCTCGGTCGAGCTCTCGCCCGGCGTGGTCGTGGGGCAGAAGCTCGTGCCGATGCAGGTGGCGGGCTGCTATGTGCCGGCGGGGCGCTACGCCCACATCGCCTCGGCCTATATGTCCGTTGCCACGGCCAAGGCGGCGGGCGTGCCGACCGTCATCGCCTGTTCCGGCCCGCGCGGGGCCGAGGGCGTGCATCCCCTCGTGCTCTATGCGCTGCGCGCGGCGGGTGCGGATATCGTGATGACGCTGGGTGGCGTGCAGGCCATCGCGGCCCTTGCGCATGGCCTCTTCACCGGCAAGCCGGCCGATATCGTGGTGGGACCGGGCAACAAATTCGTGGCGGAGGCCAAGCGCCAGCTCTACGGCAAGGTCGGCATCGATGTCTTCGCCGGGCCTTCCGAGGTCGCGGTCATCGCGGATGACACGGCGGACCCCGAGATCGTTGCCGTGGATCTGGTGGCGCAGATGGAGCACGGGCATGAAAGCCCGGGCTGGCTGATCTCGACCGACCGCGCGTTGGCGGAAGCCGTCATGGCGCATATCCCGCACCTGATCGAGGCGCTGCCCCCCACCGCGCGCGACGCAGCGGGTGCGGCCTGGCGCGATTTCGGCGAGGTGGTGGTCTGCGACACGCGGGAGGAGGCGGTGCAGGTCTCCGACGCCTATTGCTGCGAGCATCTCCAGGTGCAGGCGCGTGACCTCGACTGGTGGCGCGAGAATCTCTGCAATTACGGCTCGCTCTTCCTGGGGGAGGAAACCACGGTGGCCTACGGGGATAAGGCGAGCGGCCCCAACCACATCCTGCCCACCAAGGCCGCCGGGCGCTATTCGGCGGGCCTTTCGGTGCACAAATTCCTCAAGCCGCTCTCCTGGCAGAAGATGACGCGCGAAGGCTCGCGCGAGGTGGCGCTGGCCACCGCCCGCATCTCCCGCGCCGAGGGGATGGAGGCGCATGCGCGCTCGGCCGATGTGCGCCTCGCGCGCTATTTTCCCGGCGCCAACTTCGATCTGGGCGAGCCGGTGAAAAGCTGATGTTGCGCCTGGACCGCGACCTCTCCTCGCCGCCCGCCATCCCCGAAGCGGGCATCGCGGCCGCGCTCGGCGTGCTGCGCGCGGGCTGGCTGCATCGCTATGGCGAGACCATGGGCGATGCCTCCGAGGCCTCGCTGCTGGAAGCCGAATTCGCAGCCCTGCTCGGCACGAGATACGCGGTGGCGGTGAATTCCTGCGGCAGTTCGATGTTCCTGGCACTCCGCTGCACCGGCGTGCAGCCGGGCGACCCTGTGCTGATGAATGCCTTCACCCTCGCCCCCGTCCCCGGCGCCGTGGCGCATGCGGGGGCGGAGCCGGTGCTCGTCGAGATCACGCCCGATCTGGTGATCGACCTTGACGATCTGGCGCGCAAGGCAGAGGCCTCGGGCGCACGTCACCTGCTGCTCTCGCACATGCGCGGCCACATCGCCGACATGCCGCGCCTGATGGCGCTCTGTGACCGGATGGGCGTCACCGTCATCGAGGATTGCGCCCACACCATGGGGGCGAATTGGGCCGGCAAGCCCACCGGCACCTTCGGCCGCGTCGGCTGTTTCAGCCTGCAGGCCTACAAGCACGTCAATGGCGGCGAGGGCGGGTTGCTCGCGACGGATGACGAAGACGTCGCCGCGCGCGCCATCCTGCATTCGGGCAGCTACATGCTCTATGGCCAGCACCGCGCGCGGCCCGATGAGGCGGTGTTTGCCCGCTGGCGGGATGTCACGCCCAATTTCTCGCTGCGCATGTCCAACCTCGTCGCCGCCGCCGCGCGGCCGCAGCTCGCCCTGCTGGCCGAGCGGGCGCGGGTCTGGAACGACCGCTACGGCCGCCTCGCCGCCGCCCTGGCGAAGCTGCCCGGCCTGCGCCTGCCCCATCGCCCGCAGGAAGAGGAATTCGTGCAATCCTCCATCCAATTCGCGGTCACCGGGCTGGATGACGCGGGCTTCGAGGGCTTCCTCGCCGGGTGCAAGGCACGCGGCGTGTTCCTGAAGTGGTTCGGCGCACGCGAGGCGCAGGGCTATACCAGCGTCTCCGCCCAGTGGCGCTACCTGCGCGACCCGCACACCCCGCCCGAGACCGCCCGCGTGCTGGAACGCCTCTGCGACATGCGCATCCCGCTGACGCTCACCGAAGCGGAATGCAGCGTGATCGTCACCATCATCGGCGAGGAACTCGCCGCAGCCAGGAAAGCCTGACCATGTTCGACGTGCTGATCACAGGGGGCGAAATCCTGGACGGCACGGGTGCGGCCGCCTACCGCGCCGATCTCGGCGTGAAGGACGGCCGGATCGCCGCCATCGGGCTCGATCTCGGCGCGGCGGCCGAGGTGCTGGATGCCACGGGCTGCATGGTCGCACCGGGCTTCATCGACATCCACACCCATAGCGATTTCGTGCTGCTGGTGGATGGCAGCGCGGACAGCCAGGTCTGCCAGGGCGTGACACTCGAGGTGATCGGCCAATGCGGCTTCTCCTGCGCGCCCTTCACCGGCGAGATGAAGCCGAGCCAGCTCATCGGCTTCCATGATGCGGGCATCGAGGTCACCTGGCGCAGCTTCGGCGATTACCTGGACCGGCTGGACGCGCAGCCCCTCGGCGTGAATGTCGCAGCCATGGTCGGCCATGGCGCGATCCGCCAGGCCATCAAATGCGACAGCGTCTCCCCCACCACGCCGGATGAGATGAAGGCGATGGTGCGCCTGGCCGAACAGGCCTTCGAGGCGGGGGCGATCGGCTTTTCCACCGGCCTCGAATACTTCCCCGGCAATATCGCGCCGATGGAGGAGGTGGTGGAGCTCTGCCAGTGCTGCGCCCGGCACAACCGCCTCTACGCCACCCATGTCCGCAACCGCGATGTGCATTACGACCTGGGCTTCACCGAAGCTGTCGCGACCGCCCGCCAATCCGGCGCGCGCCTGCAGATCTCCCATATCCAGCCGAAATACGGCGCGCCGCGCCGCGCCATGGCGCATACGCTGGAGCTGCTGGACCGCGCCCGGCGGGAGGATGTGGACGTCGCCTTCGACATCATCCCGCATGACTGGAACCACACCTCCGTCGTCTCCTCCCTGCCCGCCTGGGCGCGGGATGGCGGGCCGCAGGGCGTGCTCCAGCGCCTGCGGGACCCCGCGCAGCGCGAGGCGATGAAGCACAACCCGCGCCCCATGTGGCGCCTCGTCGCCGAACGCCGCTTCGACGAGATCCGCCTGCTGCGCTCCGAGGCGCATCCCGAGCTGGTGGGCATGTCCTTCAGCGAGATCGGCCGCCGCCGCAACACCGAGCCGATGGACGCGGCGCTCGACCTGCTGGAGGCCGAGGGCGAGGGGCTGAACAATGTGATGTGGACCTCGCGCGGCTTCGACGACGCCGATGTGCGCCTCTGCCTCGAACAGGCCGAATGCGCCGTGATGTCCGACACCAAGGCGCTGACGCCGCGCGGCCCGCTGGCCGAGACCATCGGCTCGCTCAGCGGCTATGGCTGGGTGGCGCGGCTGCTCGGCCATTATGTGCGGGACGAGCGCGTGATCCCCCTGCCCGAGGCGGTCCGCCGCATCACCTCGCTCCCCGCCGAGCGCCTGGGCCTGCGGGACCGTGGCCGGCTGCATGGCGGCGCCATCGCCGACATCGTGGTCTTCGACCCCGCCCGCGTGCGGGATGCCAGCAGCGTGCGCGAGCCGCGCCGCCACCCCGAAGGATTCCAGCATGTCCTGCTCGGCGGCGTCGCCACGCTGCGCGACGGGCAGCGCACAGCGGCCAATCCCGGCCAGGTCATTCGCAGTGGAGGCTAGATCATGTCCCTCACCCGCCGCACGGCGCTGCTCGCCGCCGCCGCCACACCGGCTCTGGCGCAGGCCCCGGCTGGCCCCACGCTCACCATCGGCATTGGCGCGCCCGTCACCTCGATCGACCCGCACTTCTTCAACGCCTCCTTCAACAGCGCCATCGCGTCGCACATCTTCGACCGGCTGACCGAGCGCACGGCGGATGCGCGCCTCGTCCCCGGCCTCGCGGAGAGCTGGCGCCTCGTCGCCCCCACAATCTGGGAATTCAAGCTGCGCGCCGGCGTGCAATGGCATGATGGCCGGCCCTTCACCGCGGAGGACGTGGCCTTCACCATCGAGCGCGCGCCCAATGTGCCCAGCGCCCCGGGCGGCTTCGCCCTCTATCTGCGCTCCATCCAGCGCGTCGAGATCCTCGATCCGCTGACGCTGCGGCTGCACACCGAACGCCCGCACCCGACCATGCCGAGCGACATGAGCTTCATCGCCATCATCGCCCGCCACGCGGCGAGCGGTGCCGCGACCGAGGATTTCAACAGCGGAAAGGCCGCCATCGGCACCGGCCCCTATCGCTTCGTCTCCTTCCGCGCGGGCGACCGCATCGAGCTCGTGCGCAACGACGCCTATTGGCGCGGGCCGCAACCCTGGGCGCGCGTCAGCACGCGCATGATCACCAATGACAGCGCGCGCCTCGCCGCGCTGCTGGCGGGCGATGTGGACGTGATCGACCAGGTCCCCTCGGCCGATCTCAGCCGCCTGCGCCGGGATGCGCGCGTCACCATCGCCGAGGCGCCGAGCCTGCGGCTGATCTTCCTGGCGCCGGATTTCTCGCGCCGCGAGAATCCGGTCTTCGTCGCCGACAATGAAGGCCGCCCGCTGCCGACCAACCCCTTGCAGGATGTGCGGGTGCGCCGCGCGCTCTCCATCGCGATCGACCGCGAGGGGCTGGCCACGCGCGTCATGGAGGGCACGGCGCGCCCGGCCGGCCAATGGCTGCCGCCGGGCATCTTCTCCTACAACCCCGAGGTGCCGCCGCCGGCCCATGACCCCGAGGCCGCGCGCCGCCTGCTGGCCGAGGCGGGCTTCCCGCAGGGCTTCCGCCTGACCCTGCACACCCCCAATGACCGCTATCCGAATGACAGCCGCACCTGCCAGGCCGTGGCGCAGATGTGGACGCGCGTGGGCATCCGCACCGAGGTGGTGGCCTTGCCCTGGGCCGCCTTCCCCGCCCGCGCGGCGCGGCAGGAATTCGCCATGCATCTGATCGGCTGGGGTTCCTCGGCCGCGGATTCCTTCGGCGCCCTGATGGGTGTCGTCGGCACCTTCAGCCGCGAACGGCGCCTGGGCACCTTCAACCACCACCGCTACAGCAACCCCGCCATGGATGCGCTGGTCGAGCGCGCGCTGACCACGACGGATGACGCCCAGCGCGAGGCGATGCTGCGCGAGGCGGTACGCATGGCGGCGGATGATGTGGCGGTGATCCCGCTCTACAACCTGGTCAATGTCTGGGCCATCAAGCCAGGGCTTCGCATCGACGCGCGGATGGATGAACGCACGCTGGCGATGGGCGTGCGCCCCGCGTGAGCCGCCTCGCCCCCCTCTTCGCGCTGGAAGGCCGCACGGCCTTCGTGACTGGCGGCAATTCCGGCATCGGCCTCGCCATCGCCCGCGCGCTGGGCCTCGCTGGCGCGCGGCTCATCCTCTCCGCGCGGCGTGAGGCGGAGCTGGCGCTGGCCGTCGCCGAACTCACCGCCGAGGGCATCGCGGCCGAGGCGCTGCCGCTCGACCTCACCGCCACCGATTTCAGCGCGGTGACGGCCTCGCCCGACATCCTGGTGAACGCGGCCGGCGTGAACCTGCGCCAGCCCTTCCAGCAGGTGACGGCCGAGGCCTTCGACCTGCACATGGCACTCCACCTGCGCGCGCCCTTCCTGCTCACGCAGCGCTTTGCGCCCAGCATGGCCGCGCGCGGCTGGGGGCGCATCCTGAACATCGGCTCGCTGCAATCCTTCCGCGCCTTTCCCGACAGCGCGCCCTATGGCGCGGGCAAGGGCGGCGTCGCGCAGCTCACCCGCGCCATCGCCGAGGCCTGGTCCCGCCAGGGCATCACCTGCAACGCCATCGCGCCCGGCTTCTTCCCGACGCCGCTCACGGCACCCGTCTTCAACGACACGGCGCGCGCGGCATCGCTCGCCGAGCGCACCTGCATCGGCCGCAACGGGCGGCTTGAGGATCTGCACGGCACCGCCGTCTTCCTCTGCTCCGACGCCAGCGCCTATGTCACCGGCCAGGTTTTGGCGGTGGATGGAGGATTCCTCGCCAAATGAAAGCACTCGTCCAGACCGCCCCCAACACGCTCGTCTATCGTGAGGAGCCGCAGCCCGAGCCCCGCGCGGGCGAGGCGCTGGTGCGCGTGGAGGCGGTGGGCATCTGCGGCTCCGACATGCACGCCATCCATGGGCATGATTCGCGCCGCCCCACGCCCATCATCCTGGGCCATGAGGCCGCCGGCCGCGTGCTGGACGGGCCGCTGGCGGGCCAGCGCGTCGCCGTGAATCCGCTCTGGGTGCCCGCGGATTGCGCCTTCGCGCGGGAAGGCCGCCCGCATCTCTCGCCGCGGCGCGAGATCCTCTCCATGCCGCCGCGCCCCGGCGCCTTCGCCGAATGGGTGCGCGCGCCGGTCGAAAACCTCTGCGTGATCCCCGAGGAGATGCCGGCCCAGCACGCGGCGCTGGCCGAACCCATCGCGGTGGCCTACCACGCCGTGCATCACGGCGCGCGGCTGCTGGGCCGGCCATTGCCGGGCGCGCGCTGCCTGGTGCTGGGCGGGGGCGCCATCGGGCTCGCCTGCGCGCTGGTGCTGCGCCAGGCCGGCGCCGGCGAGGTCTGGCTCATCGAGCCCAACCCCGCGCGGCGCGAGACGGCGTTGCGCGCGGGCATCACACTGGCCCGCGCGCCCGAGGACGGCCCCGAGGATGGCAGCGCGGACCTCATCCTCGATGCGGTGGGCCATGCCACGACCCGCGCCGCCGCCAGCCGGATCGCGCGGCCGGGCGGCGTCATCGTGCATGCGGGCCTGCTGCCGGGGACCGATGGCCTGGATGTGCGGCGGATCACGCTGCAGGAGATCACGCTGACCGGCACCTATTGCTACACGCCGGCCGAATTCCGCAGCGTGGTCGCGCTGCTCATCGGCGGCCGCTTCGGCGCGCTGGACTGGCTGGAGATGCGCCCGCTCGCCGAAGGGGCGCAGGCCGTGGCCGATATCGATGCGGGCCGGGTCGCCGCCGCGAAACTGGTCCTCATCCCATGACGGAGCGTCCCATGCGCAAGCCCAACATCGTCCTCGTCATGGCCGATTAGCTCACCGCCGGCGCGCTGCCGGCCTATGGCAGTACCGTCGCCAAGACGCCGCACATCAATGCGCTGGCCGCGCGCGGCACGGTCTTCGGCAACACCTATTGCAACTTCCCGACCTGCGCGCCCTCGCGCGCCTCCATGCTGACGGGCCAGCGCGCCACCAGCATCGGCGCCTTCGACAATGGCGCGGATTTCCCCTCCTCCACGCCCACGCTCATGCATCACCTGCGCATGGAGGGGTATCGCACCATCCTCGCCGGCAAGATGCATTTCGTGGGGCCGGACCAGCTGCATGGCTATGAGGAGCGCATCACCACCGACATCTATCCGTCAGACTTCACCTGGACGCCCGACTGGTCCTCCAACCCGCCCGTCTCCGGCGCGCGGATGAGCCTGCTGGGCGTCGTGGAGGCGGGGCTCTGCACGCGCAGCCTGCAGCTCGACCATGACGAGGAGGTGGCCTTCGCCGCCAACCGCAAGCTGTTCGACCTGGCGCGGGACGAGGACAAGCGTCCCTTCTTCCTCACCGTCTCCTTCACGCACCCGCACAATCCCTTCGTGACCACGCAGGAACACTGGGACCGCTACGACCCGTCCGAGATCGACATGCCGGCCGTGGGCCCGATCCCCTATGAGGAACAGGATGGCCGCAGCCAGCGCCACTACCTGCTGACGCGCTGCGACGAGCACGACATCACGCAGGACCGGCTGCGCGATGCCCGCCACGCCTATGACGCGATGACGAGCTACATCGACGACAAGCTCGGCCAGCTCATGGCGACGCTGAAGGCGGCCGGCCTCGATGAGAACACCATCGTGATCTTCACGGCCGATCACGGCGAGATGCTGGGCGAGCGCGGCATGTGGTTCAAGATGTGCCTCTTCGAGGGCTCGGTCCGCGTGCCCGCGCCGACCCTCGCCCAACTCAGCACCGCACTGGTGGAGGTGACATCACGCCCCGCGCTGCGCACCGCCCTCGCCGAGCAGGGAGTGGAGGTACAGGCCACCGGGCCCGCGACGCTGGCCCGGCTGATGCAGTGCGACACGGAGCGCTGGGGCGCGCTGGCCCGCGCGGTGGGTGCGAAGCTGGACTGAGGGGCGGCTCACTCCGTCTCGGCCAGCGGCTCCTGCCCCACGCCGCGTGGGCGGGGGCGCGGCGGCACCCAGCGGCGATCGCCGCGCCATTCGCGGTCCGAGATCAGGCGCGGCGGGTCGAGCCAGACCGCATGCGCGCCATCCCGCCAGACCGAGAAGCGATCCACCACCAGACTCCCCGGGCATTCGCCGCGGATCGGCTCGGGCGAGAGGATCACGGGCGCCGTGCCACAGGCCGGGTGCGGGCCGCGCCGGAAATCGGGCGCCGGGCGCTGGCCGCGCGGTGGCGGCGCGGGGCGCAGCAGCAGCACGGCCGGCGCGCCCGACGCATCGCGCAGCAGGCAGGACGACGCCGTGCAGCCGATGCGCCCATCGGCCAGTTCGCCCTCCGGCGGCAGGGGCGTGCCCGCCTCATCCCCGAAGCCGCGCAGCCAGGCCTCGCCGGTGAATCGTGCCGCGCCGGGGCGCCGCTCCATGAAGACCTCGCCGCCTGCCTGGAAGGCGAAGAGGCGCCCATCGGCAGAAGCGAGCGCCGCGGGCAGGCTCGCGAAGCCCCAGCCGGCGAAGCCCAGCGCCATCGGCACCAGGCCCAGCAACCGCCACCGCTGGCGCCAGAGGCAGAGCCAGCAGAAGCCCAGGGCGATGATGGTGAGCGAGGCCGCCGGCAAGGGCGCCAGCGCCAAGGCGGCCCCCGGCCAGGCCGCCACCGCCCGCGCCACCGCGAGAATGCCCGCGATGCCCCAGCCCATGAGGGCCAGCGCCGGCGCCTCGCCGCCGAAGGGCATCAGCAGCAGCGCCAGCATGCCGGCCGGCATCACCAGGAAGCTCGTCAGCGGCACCGCCAGCGCATTGGCCGCGACGCCATAGACCTGCACCCGGCCGAAATGGTGCAGGCCGAAGGGCGTGGTGGCCAGGCCGGCCAGCACCGAGGTCAGCAGCGTGCCGGCCAGCAGCAGCCCGGCGCGCTGCCAGAGCGGCCGCGGCGCCGTGCCGCCCATCAGCCAGGGCCGCGCCGCCTCGAAACCCGCGATCAGCGCCAGCACGGCGGCGAAGCTCATCTGGAAGGAGGGGCCGAGGATTGCCGCCGGCTGCACCAGCAGCACCGCCAGCGCCGCGAAGGCCAGGACGCGCGGGCTGAGCGCGCGCCGGCCAGCCAGCAGGGCCAGCGTCACCAGCGCCGCCATGGCGAAGCTGCGCTGCATGGGCACCTGGCTGCCGGTCAGCACCATGTAGAAGCCGCCCGCCGCCAGCGCCGCCAAAGCCGCCCAGGGCTTGGTGCCGAAGCGCAGCGCGAAGCCCGGCCAGAGCGCCAGCCCGCCCCGCACCACGGCAAACACGAGGCCCATCACGATCGCGATATGCAGCCCCGAGACCGAGAGCAGATGCGCGAGCCCCGAATCCCGCATGGCCTGCATCGCCTCGGGCGGGATGCCGCTCTGCCCGCCCGTCAGCAGCGCGGCCGCCACCGCGCCGCCCGGCCCGGGCAGCGCCGCCATCACCCGCGCCTCGATCCGCGCGCGCAAGCCGGCCAGCGGCGGCGCGGTGCCACCTTGCGCGGTGATCTCCAACGGCCCGAGCGCAAAGCCGGAACCCCCCAGCCCCTCGAAGAAGGCCGCCCGCTGGAAATCCCAGGCGCCCGGATAGGCGGGCGGCGCGGGCGGGCGCAGCAGGGCGCGCAGGCTCACCGCATCGCCCGGCTCCGGCCGCGCCGGGTCATTGCCGCGGAGCCGCACGCGGATCAGGCGCGCCGTGGGCGCCATCCCCTCGGCCCAGCGCGCGCCCCCCAGGGTCAGGCGCAGGCCGCCCGGCAGCGGGTCCACCTCCACCACCGTGCCGGTGAGCTGCACCGCGCCCCTCGGCATCTCCAGCACCGGCGCGGCGCGCCCCGCATGCCAGGCCGCCAGCGCGAAGCCCGCCGCCACCGCCGCCAGCAACGCGAGCCCCCAGGCCAGGAGCGGCCGCGAGGCCCGGAGCCAAAGCGCCAACGCCCCGGGCCCCACCCCCGCCAGCCCCCACCAGAGCGGCGGCTCGAAACGGGGCGCGAAATACAGCAGCACCCCCGCGCCGAGGGCCACCGGCAACCAGAGCGCGAGCCGACCCACCTCGCCTTCCAGCCGGCGGATTACCCAGAATCGGGTCGCGGCGGGTTGAGTCGCGGCATCCATGCACAACCAGGGGAACACCACCCCTCACCCGCCGTCCAGCGCCGTGATATGAGGGCGCATGACCGTTCGCACCCGCTTCGCCCCCTCGCCCACCGGCTATCTGCATATCGGTGGCGCCCGCACCGCGCTGTTCAACGCGCTTTTCGCCCGCCGGCATGGCGGCGCCTATCTGCTGCGCATCGAGGACACGGACCGCGCCCGCAGCACGCAGGAGGCGGTGGACCAGATCCTGGAATCGCTCGCCTGGCTCGGCCTCTCCCCGGATGAGCCGCCCGTCTTCCAGTCCCAGCGCGAGGCCCGCCACGCCGAGGTGGCGCATGAACTCCTCGCCGCCGGCAAGGCCTACCGCGCCTACGAAACCCCCGAGGAACTGGTCGCGATGCGCGAGCGCGCCATCGCCGAAAAGCGCCCGCCCCGCTATGACGGCACCTGGCGCGACCGCGAGCCCGGGCCCAACGAGGCCGGCAAGCCCTTCGCCATCCGCCTCAAGGCGCCGCGCGACGGCGAGACGGTGGTGGAGGACGAGGTGCAGGGCCGCGTCACCGTCGCCAATACCGAGCTGGATGACATGATCATCCTCCGCTCCGACGGCACGCCCACCTACCTGCATGCCGTGGTGGTGGACGACCATGACATGGGCATCACCCACGTCATCCGCGGCGATGACCACCTGACCAACACCTTCCGCCAATGCATGGTCTATGACGCGATGGGCTGGCACCGCCCGCGCTTCGGCCACATCCCGCTGATCCATGGCGCGGATGGCGCCAAGCTCAGCAAGCGGCACGGCGCCGTCTCCGTGCTCGATTTCCGCGACCAGGGCCTGCTGCCGGAGGCCGTCTGCAACTACCTGCTGCGCCTGGGCTGGGGCCATGGCGATGAGGAGATCATCCCCCGCGCCCGCGCCGAGCAGATCTTCGACCTGAAGGATGTCGGCCGCGCCGCCTCCCGCATGGACTACAAGAAGCTCGAACATGTGAACGGCGTCTATCTGCGCCAGGCCGACCCCGCTTCGCTGCTGCCCGATGTGCTGCACCGGCTGCAGGTGAAGGGCGAACTCTTCGGCACGGAGAAGATCGCGCGGCTCCAGGTGCTGCTGCCGGCACTTCAGGAGCGCGCGAAGAACCTGGCCGAACTCGCCGCCTCCGCCGCCTTCGCCGTCACCGACGGCGCGCCGGAGGCCGATGCGAAATCCGCGGCCCTGCTGACGCCGGACGCCAAGGCGCGCCTGGCCGACCTCGCCGAATTCCTCTCGGCCGCGCCCTGGGAAAAGGCCGACCTGGAACACTGGCTGCGCGACTATGCCGAGGTGAAGGGCATCAAGCTGAAGGATGTGGCCCAACCGCTGCGCGTGGCGCTGACCGGCAGCACCATGTCGCCGCCCATCGACCTGACGCTCTTCGCGCTGGGGCGGGATGAGGCGCTGGCGCGGATTCTGAGCGCGGCCGCCTAAGGGGCTCCGCCCCTTAGCAACCCCGGCAAGAACCTCAGGTTCTTGCATCTCCGATGTTTTAGGAAAATTATCTTCCTTACTGCCTTACCATCTTGCTATCTTTCCGATGCCCCCAACGGAGCTTTCGGACAAATGGCCCATATCACCGTCAAGGTCACATCCAAGAACCAGCTCACACTCCCCAAGCGCATCATGGAACAGCTGGACTACCCCAGCCACTTCAAGCTCAACGTGGTGAAAGGCGCGCTCTGGCTCTTCCCCGCCCGGCTGGTCTCGTTGGAATTGCAGGCGAAGACCGCGGGAATCCCGCTCGATGTCCTCCGCCTCGCGCAGCGTCTGGTCGCGGAAGGCAAGGGGGCCGAACCCACCCCGACCGAAGCGACGACACCGCCTCAACCGGGTGGGTAAAGCCGTATTGGTCGCATATTCCTAGGATCAAAGTCAAGAAGTCTGGGGCGCCGCCCCAGGCCCCGCCGGGGAGCCACGGGCTCCCCGGACCCCTGCGGCACCTTCACATCCCCGCCTCCAACGTAAACAGCTTCCCCACCGCCGCCGGCACCACGCGCGCGCCCATCTCCCGCTCCAGCGCATTCACCGCCCGCCAGCCCGTGCAATGCGCCGGGATCACCAGCGGCAAATCGAAGCCCGCGATATCGGCCACCGTCTCCGGGATGATCTTCTCGTTCTCGCCCGAGAGGTGAAACCCGCCCATCACGGCAAACAGCTTCTCCCCCGGAAAGGCCGCACGCGCCGCATGCAGCACGTTCACCACGCCCGCATGCGAGCAGGCCGAGAACACCACGATGCCCTTGTCAGCCAGCCGCACCGCCAGGAAGCGCTCATCCATCAGCGCCTCATCCGGGACCCAAGGGCTGCCCTCCGCATCGCGCGCCACCTGGCCCGGCAGGCCACGCTCATAGGGGGTCACGCGCGGGATTTCGGCACTGACGTAGAACAGGTCATCCAGCAGGGTCCGGGCCTCGGCCGTCACCACCGGCTCCGCCCCCATCTCCGCCCATCCTGCGGGGGTGGGGATGTAGTCCATCGGCAGCACGCCCCCATCGCCCTGGCGCATCCCCCGCTCGCGGAACATGCCCGGATGCAGATAGAGCGGCACGCGCCGGCCCGGCGTCGCGGCCTGGATCATGGCCAACGCCTGCGGCAGCCCGCCCGCATGGTCCCAATGGCCATGGCTCAGCATCACCGCCTCGATCGCCGCGAAATCCACGCCAAGCCGCACGGCATTCCGCTCGAAGGTCATGTCCACCGGCCCGCCATCGAACAGCATGGTCCTGGCACCCTTCGGCCCATGCGCGGTCACCAGCAGCGAAAGCCCATGGCTCGCGCAGCACAGCGCGCCGCCCGTGGTCCGCTTCATCCCCCGCCGCAGCAATTGCTGCGTCTCCCGCGTCACGAAGCGCGGCGTGCTGGAGAGCATGTCCAGCACATTGTCCACCAGCACCTGGATCTCGATCCGCTCGGCCGCCACCAGCGCCATGGCGCGTTCCCCCCTTGTTTGCGCCAGCTTGAACCGGGCGCGCCGCGCGCGTCCATCCCGCCAAAGCTTGACGTTGCTTCATTCCGGGCGCATTCAGCGGCCACCAGCGCCGGGGTTTGCCCGCGGCGCACGCGCATGCGCCCCGGACCAAGCCCACCAAAGGAATCGAATGTCGAAAGAGGATATGATCGAGTTCAGCGGCCAGGTCGTTGAACTCCTGCCCAACGCGATGTTCCGCGTGAAGCTGGACAATGAGCACATGGTGCTCGCCCACACCTCGGGGAAGATGCGCAAGAACCGCATCCGCGTCCTCGCGGGAGACCGGGTGAATGTCGAGATGACGCCCTATGACCTCACCAAGGGCCGCATCACCTTCCGCTTCAAGTAAGCCGGACCTCCTCGTGACAGTCCCAGGCGAGCGGCCACCGCTGGTCCTCGCTTCCGCCAGCCCGCGCCGGATCGAGCTGCTGGCGCGCATCGGCATCGTGCCCGACCGCGTGGCCCCCACCGACATTGACGAGGAGCCCAAGCGCGCGGAACTGCCCCGCCAGCTCGCGCTCCGCCTCGCCCGCGCCAAGGCGGAGGCGGCGGACGCCCCCGGCGCGCTGGTCCTCGCCGCCGATACGGTGGTGGGTGTCGGCCGCCGCATCCTGGGCAAGCCGGCCGACGCCGCCGAGGCACGGCGCTTCCTCGAACTCCTCTCGGGCCGTCGGCACCAGGTGCACACCGGCGTCGCACTCCGCCACCCCGATGGCCGCGTGACGCATCGCCTCGTCACCACCATCCTCGCCTTCCAGCGCCTGACGGACCAGCAGATGGCGGCCTATGTCGAGGGGGCCGAATGGCAGGGCAAGGCGGGCGGCTATGCCATCCAGGGTGCGGCCGAGATGTTCGTCCGCTTCCTCTCCGGCAGCCATTCCAACGTCGTGGGCCTGCCCCTCTTCGAGACGGCGCAGTTGCTCCGCGGCTGCGGCTGGCTGCGCCCATGAGGCAGATCCGCCTCTCCCGCTCGCCCGGCGAGCGGCGGGTGGCGCTGCTCAATGACGGCGCCCTCATCGCCTATCGCTGCGAACGCCCCGCGCGGCCCGATGGCGTGGGCGACATCCTGCGCGGACGGATCACCGCCGCCATGCCGGCGCTGGCCGGCGCCTTCGTGGCGCTGCCCCCCCCTTGGGGTGATGGCGAGACCGGCTTCCTCCCCGAAAGCGAGTGCGAGGGCCGGAAACTCCCGCCCGAGGGCACCATCCTCACGCTGCGCGTGACGCGCGCCGGCCAGGGCGGCAAGGGCCCGCGCCTTTCCGCCCGCACGCCGCAATCGCCCGGCGGGCTGGCCCTCATCGCCCGCGGCCCCGACGCCGCGCTGCGCTGGGCCACCACCCACCCCGAGGCGCGCATCGTCACCGACGACCCGGCCGAGGCGGCGCGCCTCAGGGCCGCGCTCGGCCACGCCCGCGTGCTGCTCCAGCCCGAGGCCTTCGATTCCGAACTGGAAGAGGAGGTCGCCCGCCTCGCCGAACCCGTCTGGGAGCTGGCCGGCGGCGGCCGGCTGATCATCTCGCCCTTGCCCGCGCTCACCGCCGTGGATGTGGATTCCGGCGGCGCCGACCCGCGCGAGGTGAATGCCCGCGCCATCGCCGAATTCGCCCGCCAGCTTCGCCTCCGGGACCTGGCCGGCCCCATCCTGCTCGACCTCGCCGGCCTCTCGGTGAAGCAGCGCGCGGCGCTGGAGCCGGAATTGCGCAGCGCCTGCGGGCCCGATGGGCTGACACAGCTGCTGGGCCTCGGCCCGCTCGGGCTGTTCGAGCTTCGGCGCGCCCGCATCCACCCGCCGCTGCACGAGGTGCTGGCCGATCGCGCGCTGGCTGAGAGCCTCGCCTTGCTGCGCCAGGCCATGCGCGAATCGGCCGCCAGCCCCAGCCGGCGCCTCGCACTCGAAGCGCCACCCCGCGTCATCCTCGCCCTGAACGCCCTGCCTGAGGCGTTGGCCGAGTTCACCGCGCGCGCCGGCCACCCCCTCACGCTCCGCCCCGCCGCCAGCCCCGCGATCACCGATGCCTGAGCCCCGCTGCCCCATCTGCCGCCGCCTCCTGCCGCCGCGCGAGCCCGGCCAACGCCATGCCCGGCCCTTCTGCTCCGAGCGCTGCCGGCAGGTGGATCTCGGCCGCTGGCTGACGGAGAGCTACAGCGTCCCCGCCGTGGACCCCGAGGACCAGGAAGAAGAACGCTGACCCCGGCTGGACAGGCCCCGCCCGCTTCGCTATCACCCGCCCACCAAGCGCGCCCGGGTAGCTCAGTTGGTAGAGCATGCGACTGAAAATCGCAGTGTCGGTGGTTCGATTCCGCCCCCGGGCACCATTGCCCCCCAGCATCGCTCCACGCTCGCCGGAAGGGTCGGCATGATCTCCCGCCGCGCCACGCTCGTCCTGCCCGCCTTGCTCGCCCTGCCCGCCCATGCGCAGGACACGGTGGCCATCGCCCGGCAGATCGCGCCCACCGGCACGCTGCGCGCGGTGATCAACCTCGGCAATCCGCTTCTGGCCAGCCGCCGCCCGCGCGAGACCGAGGCGCATGGCGTCTCGGTGGACATCGTGCGCGAGCTCGCCCGTCGCCTCGCCTTGCCGCTGGAGGTGATCCCGGTCCCCTCGGCCAACCGCAGCGTGGAGCTGCTCCGCGGCGGGGATGGCGATATCGGCTTCTTCGCCGTGGATGCGAGCCGCGGCCAGGGCATGGACCTCACGCCGCCCTTCCTCGAGGTGGAGGGCGTCTTCCTGGTGCGCGAGCATTCGCCGATCATCGAGAATGAACAGGTGGATGAACGCGGCATCCGCATCGCGGTCGGCTTCAACAGCGTCTATGACATCTATCTGCGCCGCGAGATCCGCGACGCGACGCTGGTGCGCGTGGCCACCTCGCCCCGTGTGGTGGAGGAGTTCCTGCGGCAGAACATCGACGTGGCCGCCGGCGTACGCCAGCAGCTGGAGGCGGACGCGGCGCGCTTCGGCGGCCTGCGCGTGCTGCCGGGGCGCTTCCACGCCGTACAATACGCCATGGGCCTGGCCGACGGGCGCAATCCGGCGGCGGTGGCCTTTCTCGCGGCCTTCCTGGCGGAGCTCACGCGCTCGGGCTTCGTCGCGCAGTCCATGGCACGCCACGGCGTGCGCCTCGCCTCGGTCGTCATGCCGGATTGAGCATGGCCGGATCGGGCGCGCCTTGCGCCAAATCATAACGCGAGACCGCCACGCCACGCGATATCCTGCCCTCCGGACCACCAGGAGGAACCACCATGTCCGAAAGCATTCTCGCAAGCCGCCGCGCCGGGTTGGAGGAGGCCTTCTTCGCCCGCCACAATGAGGAGCTGCGCCAGCGCATGCTCCAGGCCGATGCCGAGAAGTTCCGCAAGGACGCATTGACCGCCGCCACCGGCATCGTGGATGACGCGGTGCTCGCGCGCCTCATGGCGCTGCAGATCGGCACCGGCACACTGGCGGCCCTCACCCTCGTCCCCATGGTGCTGGTCGCCTGGGCCGATGGCAGCATCTCCGCCGAGGAACGCCGCGCGATCCTGGCCGGGGCGCAGCAGGCGGGGCTGCAGCAGGGCGGCCCGGCGCTGGAACTGCTGGAGGCCTGGCTGCACACCCGCCCCGCCCCCGCCCTCTTCCAGGCCTGGAAGGACTACGTCGCGGCCCTCACCCACACCCTGACCTCGCCCGAGCGGCAGTCGCTCGAAGCCAGCGTCCTGGCCCAGGCGCACAAGGTGGCGTCCGCCACCGGCAGCTTCCTCGGCCTCACCTCCCCCATCTCGGAGACCGAGAACAAGCTGCTGCGCGAATTGGCGCACAGCTTCCACACGGCCTGACGCGGCTCAGCCGCCATATCCCAGCAGCAGCCGCGGCAAGGTGAGGGACACCGCGGGCCAATAGGTGGTGAGCGCCAGCGCCACCAGGATGGCGCCCCAGAAGGGCCAGATGGTCCGCATCACCTCCTCGATGCGGATCTGGCCTATGGCGCAGCCGACAAACAGCACCGCCCCCACGGGCGGTGTGGTGAGGCCGAGGCCCAGGTTCATCATCATCACCATGCCGAACTGCACCGGGTCCATCCCGATGGCGACGACGACGGGCAGGAAGATCGGCGTGGTGATGAGGATCAGCGCCGCCATGTCCATCACGCAGCCCATCAGCAGCAGGCAGAGGTTGATCAGCAGCAGGATGACGATCGGGGTGCCGCTGATGGCGAGCATGCCCTCCGTCAGCAATTCGGGCAGGCGATACATCGCCAGCAGCCAGGCGAAGGCGGTCGCCGTGCCCACCAGCAGGAAGACCACCGCCGTGGTGCGCACGCTGGTCCGCACGGCCACCACGAAATCCTTCCAGGGCAGCGCGCGATAGACCAGCAGCGTCACCAAGAGCGCCCAGATGGTGCCGAAGGCCGCACTCTCGGTGACCGTGAAGACGCCCGAGAGCACGCCGCCCAGGATGATGACCGCGGTCAGCAGCCCCGGCAGCGCATCCACGAAGGCCCAGAGCAGATGCCGGAAGCCCTTCCAGCCATCCGCCGGATAGCCGCGCCGCACCGCCATCACATAGGCGGCGAGCGCCAGCAGCAGGCACATCATGATCCCCGGCACGATGCCCGCGATGAACAGCGCCGAGACCGAGATGCCGCCGCCAGCGGCCAAGCTGTAGAGGATCATGTTGTGGCTGGGCGGGATCAGGATGCCCGCGATGCTGCTCGTCACCGTGAGCGACACCGCGTAATCCGTGCCATAGCCCTTGGCCTTCATGGCCGGGATCAGGATGGTGCCGGTCGCCGAGGTATCCGCCACCGCCGAGCCGGAAATGCCGCCGAACAGCATGGAGGTGGAGACATCCACCATGCCAAGCCCGCCCCGCATCCATCCCACCGCGGCCGAGGCGAGTGCGACCAGCCGCCGCGCGATGCCGCCATGCAGCATGATCTCGCCCGCAAAGATGAAGAAGGGGATGGCCAGCAGCGAGAAGATGCTCATGCCCGAGGCCATCTGCTGGAAGGCGACGGCGGGGTTCAGCCCTTCATAGAGAAAGCCCGCCACGGCCGCGACGCCCAGGCAGAAGGCCACCGGCACGCCGGCCATGAGGCAGCCCGCGAAGACCGCGAAGATCAGGAAAAGTCCGGGTTCCACGCGCGCTACTCCAGGAAGGCCGCGGCCACGCCGCGCTTCTCCGGCGCTTCGGGGGCGAAGATGTCCAGCAGCACCTGCTCGATGGCAAAGAGCACCATGAGGCAGCCGCCCACCATCATCGGCGCATAGGTCCAGCCCTGGCTGATGCCGAGCAGCGGAATCTTGAAGGGCCCCACCATCTCGACGAGCTCCCAGGACCACCAGGCCATGCCGGCGCCGAAGGCCCCCATCAGCCCATCGCAGCCCAGCGCCACCCAGCGCTGCGCGCCCTGCGGCAGCGCCTCGCGGACGCCCAGCACCGAGAGGTGGAAGCGCTCCCGCACGCCGACGGCGGCGACCGGCATGGCGATGGAGAGGATGGCGAGTGTCGCCACCCGCTCGATCCAGGTCGGCGTGTCGTTCAGCACGTAGCGGCCGAAGACGAGCCAGCCCATCATCCCCACCAGCACCACCAGCGCCACGCCGGCGACGGCCACCGTCACCGCCGAAAGCGCGCCCAGCGCCCGCGAAAACAGCGCGAGCGCCGGCGGCAGCGGGGCACTCACCGCATCTCGCGGATGCTGCGGACGAGGCCGCTCAGCGCGGGTGTGGCCGCATATTTCGCATAGACCGGCTCCATCAGCGCGGCCCAGGGCGAACGGTCACTGATCTCGATGACCGTCACCCCCGCCGCCACCACACGCTGGCGGCTGACGGTCTCGCGCTCGGCCCAGAGTCGGCGCTGCAACGCCGCGGATTCGCGCGCCGCCTCGCGCATCATGGTCCGGTCCGCCTCGCTCATCCGCTGCCAGCGCTGGCGGGAGACGGCCAGCACCTCCGGCACGTTGGAATGCTCCGTCGTGCTGTAGAAGCGCGCCACCTCGAAATGCCGCGTGCTCTCATAGCTCGGCCAGTTGTTCTCGGCGCCATCGATCACGCCCGATTGCAGGCTGGTGAAGACCTCGCCGAAGGGCAGCGGCGTCGGGTTCGCCCCCAACGCGCGCATGAGATCGATCCAGAGGTCGGAGGTCTGCACGCGGATCTTCATGCCGCGCAGATCGGCGGGCTGCCGCACCGGCCGCGTCGTGTAGAGGCTGCGCGCGCCCGCATCATACCAGGCGAGCGCCACGATCCCGATCGCCTCCAGCTCGCGCGCGATGGCCTCGCCCGCCACGCCGTCAATCGCGCGCTGCATATGGCCCACATCGCGGAACAGGAAGGGCAGCGTGACCACGTTGGTGGAGGCCGCGAGGTTGTTGAAGGGCGAGAGGTTGAAGTTCCCGAAATCAATGGTGCCGAGGCGCATCTGCTGGATCGCCTCGTCCTGCTGGCCCAACTGCGCCGAATGGAAGGTGCGCATGCGGATGCGGTTGTTGCTGCGCTCGCCCACCATGCGGGTGAAGGCATCCATGCCCTGCCCGTTCGGGTAGTCGGCCGCATGGATGTTCCAGCCGCGCCATTCCTGGGCGGCGGCCGGCAGGGCCGGGATGGCGAGCAGGGCGCAGGCGGCGACGATGCGCCCGAACAGGTTGCGTCGGGGGGACATGGACTTCTCCTCAAGCCGGGTGCTGAAGCACCTCTAACTGCAATAGCAGTTGCGAAGCTTGACCCAGCGGGAGGCCCCGCGTCAACGCGACTTTTTCGCCGCCCCCGGCAGGACGCCATTGGTGACCAGCGAGCGCAGCACATGCTGGCGCATCCGCGCCTCGGCCAGGCCCGGGTCCCGCCGCCGGAAGGCCGCGACGATGGATCTGTGCTCGGCCAGCGATTTCGGCAGGTCCCGTGGGGTGCTGCCGACCGCGCGATGCGTCCCCGCCTGGTCATAGGCGCGCAGCGAGGCGAGCGAGCGCGCGAGGAAGCCATTGCCCGCGGCCGCATGGATCAGCGCGTGATATTCCTCATTGGCCGCATCCAGCGCCGCGTGATCGGCGGCGAGGGTCGCCGCCTCCATGCGCCGCAGCAGGGCGGTCAGCGCCGCAAGCCCCGCCCCGTCCAGCCGCTCGGCGGCGAGCGCCGCCGCCACCCCTTCCAGCGCGGCGCGGATGCGCCCCAGCTCGGCCAATTGCCCGGGCCCCACCTCGGCCACCACGGTCCCGCTGCGCGGCAGGGTGACGACCAGCCCCTCGCGCTCCAGCCGGCGCAGCGCCTCGCGCACCGGCTGCGCCGAGATGCCGAGGCGCGCGGCCAGCCCGCGCTCGGAGATCTTGCTGCCCGCCGCCAGCGCGCCGCGGATGATGGCGTCCCGCAGCTGCCGGAACGCCTGCTCGCCCAGGGAGAGCGTTTCATCCTCGGCCGGATTCAGGGTGAAGGGGGAAGGCGCCGCCATGCGCCACCCATAATGCGCCGGGGGGGCCGGCGGAAGCGCTACAGCCGGGCGAGCGCGATCAGCTGCTCGGCCCGGAAGAAGCCCAGGAACTCCCAGTCGCCGCCGCGCGGCCGGAACACGCCGGCCGAACCCTCCGGAAACTCCTGCTGCGCGAGGCCGCGCCCCAGGATCATCCCGAGCGGCACGATATGCCCGACCATGACGCGGTTGCCGCCCGCGATCGGCTGCGCCAGCCGGCGGGAGACGGCGCGCGCGTCATCCATCGCGCTGCCGGGGGTGTAGTCATCGGCGATCAGGTCGCGCTCCACGCGCACCCGCGCCCGGCCGAAGGCGAGTTCCGCCGTGTCCTGCGCGCGGAACACCTCGCTCGTCAGCACCTCCTGCACCGGGATCTCCAGCACGCGGAAGGCCTGGCCCAGGCGCATCGCCTGCTGCCGCCCCGCCTCGCTGAGGTTGCGCTGCCCCGCGCGGTCGCCGCGCCGCCCTGTATCCACCTGGCTGCGATCGGTGATGCCGTGGCGGAAATAGAGGTTCAGCCCCCCCGCGCGCAGCAGCGGCAGCAGCGTCTCATCGGGGATGAAGGCGAAGCCCTGCGCCCGTGCAGCCAGCGGCGCGGCGAGCAGGGCGGCGGCCAGGGCGCGACGCTGCATGACAATCTCTCCATTTCGGGCTGGTCGCCGCTTAGCCGCGCCCCCGCCGCCCGGCAAGCCGTTTTGGTGGACCGGCACCTCCCGCGCCTGCCATGCTGCGTGCAACCACAACAGGAAACGCCATGCTCTCTCGCCGCGCCGCCATCGTCGCCCCCTTCGCCCTCGCCGCCCCCGCGCTGGCGCAACAGGGATTCCCCAACCGCCCCATCCGCCTCGTCATCCCCTGGCTGCCCGGCGGCTCGGCCGATACGCATCTGCGCGTCCTGGCGGATCTCGCCGGCCGCAACCTCGGCCAATCGGTGATCGTGGAGAACCGCCCCGGCGCCTCGGGCACGCTCGGCCCCGCCATGATCGCGCAGGAGCCACGCGGCGATGGCCACCTGATCGGCCAGATGCCGGTGACCATCTTCCGCATCCCCGCCATGTCCCGCCGCCCGACCTTCGACCCGATGACAGATTTCAGCTGGGTCATCCATCTGACGGGCTATGTCTTCGGCGTCGTCGTCCGCAGCGACAGCCGCTACCGCACATGGGAGGAGTTCCTCGACTACGCGAAGGCCAATCCCGGCCGCGTCAGCTACGGCACGCCCGGCGTCGGCTCCTCGCTGCACATCACCATGGAGCGCATCGCGGCCGAGCGCGGCATCGAGTTCCTGCATGTGCCCTTCCGCGGCGGCGCGGATACGACGCAGGCGCTGCTGCAGGGCTCCGTCGAATGCGTCGCCGACAGCACGGGCTGGGCGCCCATGGTGCAGGAGGGGCGCTTCCGCCTCCTCATCGTCTGGAGTGCCGAGCGCGCCAAGCGCTTCCCCGAGGTGCGCACGCTGCGCGAAGTGGGCATCGACATCGTCTCCGACAGCCCCTTCGGCCTGGCCGGGCCCAAGGGCATGGACCCGGGCGTTGTCCGCGCCCTGCATGACGCGATCAAGCCCGCCCTCTTCGACCCGCAGCATGTGGCGACGCTGGAGCGCTTCGACATGCCGGTCCGCTACATGGACCCCGAGGCCTATGCGGATTTCGCAAGGCGGCTCAACGCGGAAGAGAGTGCTGCGGTGCGCCGGCTGGGCTTGCGGATGGACTGAACGGGGGCGATAGACGGGCGCAACAACAGCCGAGGAAAGCCATGCCCGTCATCTCCCGCCGCAACGCGCTCATCCTGCCCGCCGCGACCCTGGCGGCCCCGGCCTACGCCCAGCAGAACTTCCCCAACCGGCCGATCCGCATGATCGTACCCTGGGGCGCGGGCGGCACCACCGATGTGCAGATGCGCGCCTATTGCGAGGCCGCCTCCCGCCGTCTCGGCCAGCCCATCGTGGTGGAGAACCGCGCGGGTGCGGGCGGCGTGCTCGGCGCCCAGGCCCTGCTGACCGCGGCGCCGGATGGCTACACGCTGAGCCAGATGCCCATCAGCGTCTTCCGCCAGCCGCTGCTGAACAGCCGCGCCCTCTTCGACCCGCTGACCGACTTCACCTATGTCATCCACGTCACCGGCTATCTCTTCGGCATCGTGGTCCGCAATGACGCGCCCTGGCAGAACCTGGCCGACCTCATCGCCGCCGCGCGCCGCGAGCCGGGCAAGCTCAACTACGGCACGCCCGGTGTGGGCACCTCGCTGCATCTGACGATGGAGCAGATCGCGCAGATGCAGCGCATCGAATGGACGCATATCCCCTTCCGCGGCGTCGCCGAGAATCTGCAAAATCTGCTGGGCGGCCAGATCCAGATCACGGCCGACAGCTCGGGCTGGGTGCCGATGGCCGAAGAGGGCCGCGTGCGCGTGCTGGCGACCTGGGGCGAGCAGCGCGCCAAGCGCTTCCCCAATGTGCCGACGCTGAAGGAAAGCGGCATCGACATCGTCTCGATCAGCCCGTACGGACTTGCAGGCCCGAAAAATATGGATCCCGGCGTGGTGCGCGTGCTGCATGACGCCTTCCGCGACGCGCTGGACGACCCCTCGCATGTCGCGGTGCTGGATCGCTTCGACATGCAGCCCAACTACAAGAACAGCGCCGACTACACCGCCTTCGTCCGCCAGACGATGGAGGAGGAGCGGCGGCTGATCCAGCAGCTCGGCCTTCGGCTGAGCTGATCTTTTTCGCAGCTGCGAAGCGGCCGGTTGCGCCGCCTCGCCCAAAACACGCAGGCTTCCTCCAAACGGAGGAAGCGCCCCATGCATCTCACGCGCCGCGCCACGCTGGCAGCCTCTCTCGCCGCCCCCGGCCTCGCGCTCGCGCAATCCCGCTTCCCGGACAAGCCGCTGCGCGTCTTCGTGCCCTGGACGCCGGGTGGCGCCACCGACATCCAGATGCGCATGGTCTGCGAGGTCGCCTCCCGCCATCTGGGCCAGCCCGTCATCGTCGAGAACAAGCCCGGCGCCTCGGGCACGCTGGGCGCGCAGACGCTCGCGCGCGAGGCGCGGCCCGATGGCTATACGCTGAGCCAGATGCCCAATGGCGTGTTCCGCATGCCGGCGATGATGCGCGCCCAGAACATGACGCCGCCCTTCGACCCCATGCAGGACTTCACCTGGGTGCTGCGCATGGTGGGCTATATGGGCGGCGTGGTCGTGCGGCCCGATGCGCCCTGGCGGACGATGCGCGCCCTGCTGGACGATGCCCGCGCCAATCCGGGCAAATTCTTCTACGGCACGCCGGGTGCGAACACGACCGATGTGGGGATGACGCGCCTGGCCCGCATGCTCAACATCGAATGGACCGCCGTGCCCTTCCGCGGCGCCGCGCCCAATCTGCAGAATCTGCTCGCCGGGCAGATCCATTTCTCCGCCGAGACCTCGGCCTGGGCGGACATGGCGCTCGAAGGCCGCGTGCGGCCACTCGCCCTCTGGATGTCCCAGCGCGCCGCGCGCTTCCCGGACGTGCCCACCTTCCGCGAACTGGGCCATGACGTGGTGGCCGAGAGCGCCTATGGCATCGCGGCCCCGCGCGGCACGCCGCCCGCCATCGTCAACATCCTGCACGACGCCTTCAAGGCGGCGGTGCATGACCCGCAGCACCTGGCCGTGCTGGCCCGCTTCGACATGCCGGTGCGTTACCTGGACAGCGAGGCCTATGCGAATGACGTGATCCAGGTGAACGCGCAGGAGATCGAGACGGTGCGCGAGCTGGGGCTGCGCCCCGGCGGCTGAACGAGCTAGGCTCCAGGCATGCAAGACACCTGGACCCTCGCCATCCACGGCGGCGCCGGCACCATCCGGCGCGAGGAACTCACCCCCGAGAAGGAGGCCGCCTATCGCGCGGGCCTCGACGCCGCGCTGCGGGCGGGCGGCGCCGTGCTGGAAGCCGGCGGCAGCGCGGAGGAGGCGGTGCTGGCCGCCGCGATCAGCCTCGAGGATTGCCCCCTCTTCAATGCCGGGCGCGGCAGCACCTTCACCGCGGCCGGCACCATCGAGATGGATGCCGCGCTGATGACGAGTGGCGGTGACGCGGGCGCCGTGACGGGCGTGACCCGCATCCGCAACCCCATCCTCGCCGCGCGGGCGGTGATGCGCGCCACGCCGCATGTTCTGCTGGCGGGTGCGGCGGCGGATGACTTCGCCGCCGCGCAGGGCCTGGCGATGGAGGACCCCGCCTATTTCCGCACCGAGCACCGCCACGCGCAGCTCCTCGCCGCCCAGGCCGCGCAGGTGGTGGCGCTGGACCATGATGTCGCGACCACGATGGGCACGATCGGCGCCGTCGCGCGCGACCGGCACGGCGCGCTGGCGGCGGCGACCTCGACGGGTGGCATGACCAACAAGCGCGCCGGCCGCGTGGGCGACACGCCCATCCTCGGCGCCGGCACCTGGGCCGATCGGCACGTCGCCATCTCCTGCACCGGCACGGGCGAGGCCTTCATGCGCGCCGCCGCCGCGCATGAGGTCTCGGCGCTGATGCGCCTCGCCGGCAGGACGCTCGCAGAAGCAGCGGAGGAGGTGGCGCTCAGCCGCGTGCCCGAAGCCGGCGGACGCGGCGGGCTGATCGCGGTGGATGCGGCGGGGAATGCCGCCCTGCCCTTCGGCACCGAGGGCATGTATCGCGGCGTCTGGCGCGCGGGCGAAGCGCCGCGCGTGGCGATCCACGCGGATTAGAGCATGATGCGTTGAGGCGGAATCGCCGAAACGCTGAATCATTCTCTCAGCAAAGCCTAGAGCGAGCGAAGTGAACGCATGTGAACGCAGCATGCTCTAGCGCCGCGCGGCGAAGAATTCCCGGAGCAGCGCCGCCGCCTCGCTCTCGCGCACGCCGCCCACCACTTCGGGCGCGTGGTTGCACTGGGCATGCGCGAAGACGCGCGCGCCATGCTCCACCCCGCCGCCCTTGGGGTCATAGGCGCCGAACACCACGCGCGAGACGCGAAACAGCGATGCCGATTGGGCGCACATCGCGCAGGGCTCCAGCGTCACCCACAGCGTCGCATCCGCCAGATGCTTCTCGCCCCGCAGCGCGGCCGCTTCGCGCAGCGCCAGCATCTCGGCATGGGCGGAGGGGTCGCGCCATTCCTCCACGCGATTGCCGGCGCGCGCCAGCACGGCGCCGCGCGCATCCGTGACGACGGCGCCCACCGGCACCTCGCCGCGCGCAGCGGCCGCGCGCGCCTCCTCCAGCGCGATTTCCATGGGTGTCATGCGCGGCCTTCTGCCCGAGCCGGCCGGCTTCACGCAAACGCCATCTTGTGCTGGCGGCGTGGCGCTGCTTCACAGGGGCCATGACAAGACGCCCCGTGATCGGATTGACGCTGGATGCCGAACCGGCGGGCGGCTGGTCCAAGCTGCCCTGGTATGCGCTCCGGCAGAACTATTTCTCCGCCGTGATCGCGGCGGGCGGGCTGCCGGTGGCCCTGCCGCATGCGCCCGAACTCGCCGCCGAATATCTCGATGCGGTGGACGGGCTGCTCGTCACCGGGGGCGCCTTCGACGTGGACCCCGCCTTGTGGGGCGGCGGTGCCCCTCATCCCAAGGTCACGCTCAAGCCCGGCCGCACCGATTTCGAGCTCGCCGCCACACGTCGCGCGCTGGCGAAGGACCAGCCCGTGCTTGGCATTTGCGGCGGGCAGCAATTGCTGGCGGTGGCACTCGGCGCGACCCTCATCCAGCACATCCCCGACGAGCACCCGAGCGAGATCCCGCACGAACAGCCCAACCCGCGCACCGAGCCGGGGCATGAGGTGATGATCGCGCCCGACACGCTGCTCGCCCGCATCACCGGCCGCGCGCGCATGGCGGTGAACTCCGCGCATCACCAGGCGGTGAAGAGCGTGGGCGATGGCCTGGTGGTGAACGCCACCGCGCCCGACGGCCTGATCGAGGGCATCGAGGCACCCGCGCATCGCTTCGCCCTCGGCGTGCAATGGCACCCCGAATACAGCGTGGACCCGGCCGACCCGCTGATCCTGCGCGCCTTCGTGGAGGCGTGCCGGTGAGCCCGCCCGATGGTCGGAGGGCGAAGCCCGGAGAGCTGAATCGGCCGGGCGGCGAAACCCCGCCCGATGGTCGGAGGGCGAAGCCCGGAGAGCTGAATCGGCCGGGCGGCGAAGCCCCGCCCGATGGTCGGAGGGAGAAGCCCGGAGAGCTGAATCGGCCGGGCGGCGAAGCCGACGAGTCCCAACGCGGCGAGCGCATCGCCAAATGGCTGGCGCGCGCCGGCGTCGCGAGCCGCCGCGATGCGGAAAAGATCATCGCCGAGGGCCGCGTGAAGCTGGGCGGCAAGCTCGTCACGCAGCCCGCCACCTTCGTGCAGCCGGATGACATCGTGACCGTCGATGGCCGCGCGGTGAATGAGCCGGAGCGCACGCGCCTCTTCCGCTTCCACAAGCCGGCGGGCCTCGTCACCACGCATCGCGACCCCGAAGGCCGCCCCACCGTCTTCGAGCGCCTGCCCGAAGGCCTGCCGCGCCTGATCTCCGTCGGCCGCCTCGACCTCAACAGCGAGGGCCTGCTGCTGCTGACCAATGACGGCGCCCTCTCGCGCCGGCTGGAGCTGCCCTCGAACGCCTGGGTGCGGCGCTATCGCGTGCGCGTCTTTGGCGATTTCGATCCGCGCGCGCTGGAGGTGCTGGCGAAGGGTGTCACGATCGAGGGCGTGCGCTACGCGCCGATCGAGGCCGGCGTGGACAGCCGCAAGGGCGACAATGCCTGGCTCACCGTCTCCCTCCAGGAGGGCAAGAACCGCGAGATCCGCCGCGTGCTCGCCTGGATGGGGCTGGAAGTCTCGCGCCTCATCCGCATCGCCTATGGCCCCTTCCAGCTCGGCACGCTGGAGCGCGGCGCGGTGGATGAGGTGAACCCGAAGGTGCTGCGCGAGCAGCTGGGATTGGCGGCGCCAAGCAGGCGGGGCAAGGGTTGATGGCGGGCGCACCGCGGAGCAGCGGGCGTGCCACTCCGCCCCACGCAGACGCAGCGACACGCTGCGAGAATCCGCGCCGAATAGGCGCGGCGGAATGCTTCAGCATTCCGAAGCCAAGCCGGCGGAGCCGGCGCCCGGCGCCTGAGGGCCTGACATGAGAATCATCTCCGGCCGCTGGAAGGGCAAGCGCCTCATCGCCCCCGCCGGCGAGACCGTGCGCCCCACCTCCGACCGCGCGCGGCAATCCCTGTTCGACATGCTCTGGCACGCGCCCTGGGCGGGCCGCGAGATGGTGGAGGGTGCCGAGGTGCTCGACGCCTTCGCCGGCACCGGCGCGCTGGGACTGGAGGCGCTCTCGCGAGGCGCCACCGCCGCCACCTTCATCGAGAAGGACCGCGCGGCGCTGGCCGCACTCCGCGCCAATATCGCGAACTGCAAGACGGACGCACAGGTCATCGCGGGCGATGCGACGAAGCCCCCCCGCGCGGTGAAACCCGCGACGCTCATCTTCCTCGACCCGCCCTATGGCGCGAACCTCCTCGCCCCCGCGCTGGCGGCGCTGGACGCGGCGGGCTGGGTCGCCCCCGGCGCGCTGATCTGCACCGAGCTGGCCGAGCGCGACCCGCTGCCCGAAACGCGCTTCACGCCCCTCGATGACCGCCGCCACGGCAAGGCGCGGCTGCTGATCCTGCAAGGCTGAGCGCCCGATGCGCGGCCAGCCCGGGCGCATCCTGGTCGTCATCCCCTCCCCCGTCTTCGGCGGCGCCGAAGCGCAGACGCTCCAGATCGCGCGCGGCCTGATCGCCATGGGCGCCAAGGTCGCCATCGCGGCCGAGCCCGACGTGCTGGCCGCGGCCGGCCCGGCGCTGGGCACCGCACGCCCGATCCCCGCCGCCCTCCGCCCGCCCGAGGGGATGCCGCGCGCGGCCGCGCTGGACTGGCAGCGCCGCGCCCTGGCCGGCTGCCTCGCCACCGCCCGGCCCGAGGCGGCGCTGGTCTGCTGCCCGCTGCCCACGGAGGGCTTCGGCGCCCTCCAGGCGCTGGCCGAGGCGCACATCCCGAGCCTGGCGGTCGCGCATCTGGTGCGGCTGGACTGGCACCTGGACGAGGTCGAGCGCGCCGCGCTGCCCGGCCTCCGCGCCGACTGGGCGGCCGTCTCGGAGGTCTCCGCCCGGCGGCTCGAGGCGCTCTTCGGCTGGCCGCCCTGCCGCGTCGCCGCGGTGCCCAACGGCATCCCGCCCCTGCCGCCCGCGGCGCCCGCCCGCGCCACACTCGGCCTGCCGGAGGGCGTGCCGCTGCTGGCGCAGGTCGGCCGGCTCGACATCCGCAAGGGCGCGCAACTCGCCCCCGCCATCGGCGCGCGGCTGCGCCCGGGCCAGGTGGTGCTGGCCGGCGACGGCCCGCTGCGCGCGCGCCTTGCGGAGGCCAGCCATGTCCATGTGCTGGGCCCCTGTGACGACATCCCCACCCTGCTGGCCAGCGTGGATGCCTTCCTCCTCGCCTCCGAGCATGAGGGCTGCCCGCTCTCGGTGCTGGAGGCGGCGCGCGCCGGCTGTCCCATCCTTGCCACCCGCGCCGCGCTGGAAGCCTGGCCCGCGGCCGAGGAGATGGCCTGGATCGTGCTGCGGGACCCCGACCACATCGCCGCCCGCTTCGCCGAGGCCCGGCGCGACCCCGCGGCCACCGCCCGCCGCGTCGCCCGCGCGCGTGCCGTGGCCGCCGCCTGGGACGAAGCGGCGATGATCCGCCGCACCGCCTTCTTGCTGGCCGCCGCATGCGCCTGATCCAGCAAAGACAGGCCGGCAGCACGCGCCTCTGGCTGGGCGATGCCCCCCAGCCCCTGCACCTGCCCCCCGCGGGCAACCTGCTCGCCCTGCACCTGCCCCGCGCGGCGCCCGCCTCGGCGCTGGTGGTGGAGACGCAGTCAGGCCTTGCACGCCTGATGGCCCCCGCCGCCGGATGGGTGGTGCTGGAACTGCCGGGGCCACCGCTGGCGGTGCGGGCCGAGGGCGCGCCCTTCCAGCTCTCCGGCGCCTTGGGCGAAGGCCCCGCCTTCCCCGCCTGCCGCCTCTGGCAGGCCGAGCCGGGCCTGATCCCCGAAAATCACTGGCGACGCGCCCGCATCCTGGGCCAGGGCGCGGTGCTGGCGCTGGCGGCTGGCCCCGCCCGCCCCTGCGTGACCCTCCGCGCGGGCGAGGTGGCGCGCATCGCCCTGCCGCCGCTCGATCTCCCGGGCCCGGTCGAGCCGGTTCTGACCGCGCTGCGCGGCCCGCTGCCGCTCGCCGGGCTGGAGGGCCTCACCCTCACGCTGCGCGCCGGTGCCGCCTGCGAGGTGCTGTGGGAGGGGGTTCAGCTCCGCCCGAAGAGCCTGGCGAATTCCGCGGCGCCGAGCCTGAGATAGGTCGGCCGTCCATGGCTGCAGGTGGCCGCGCGCGGCGTGCGCTCCATCGCGCGCAGCAGCGCGTCCATCTCGGCCGGTGTCAGCCGCCGCCCGGCGCGGATGCTGCCATGGCAGGCCAGCCGCGCGATGGCGGCGTCGAGGCGCAGCGCCAGCGCCGTCCCCTCGCCCGATTCCGTGAGTTCCTCCGCGAGGTCGCGCAGCAGCGGCGCGGGGTCGGGCGCGCCCAGCAGCGCGGGCAAGGCACGGACGATCACGGCGCCCGGCCCGAACCCCTCCAGCTCCAGCCCGAGCTGCGCGAGCTCCGGCGCGGCCTCGGCCAGGGCGGCGGCGCCCGGCATTTCCACCACGGCGGGCAGCAGCAGCGGCTGGGATCGCACGGCGCCCGCGCGCATCTCCTCCGCCAGGCGCTCATGCGTCAGCCGCTCATGCGCCGCATGCTGGTCCACCAGGATGAGCGCGCCATCCGGGGCTTCGGCCAGGATGTAGGTCTCCAGCACCTGCGCGAGCGCCCGGCCCAAGGGGTGCTCCGCCGGGACGGGCGCGGCCTGCATCGGCGCGGCAGGCGCGGGCGGGGCGAAGGCCAGTGGCAGCGGCGCCTCGGCGAAGCCGCCGGAGCCATAGGCCGGCCGCGTGGGCGGCGCCGTGAAGCTCAACCGCGCCGGCCCGGCATAGCCGAGAGTCGGCCCCGCAGGCCCCGCCACCTCGCCCACGCCATGCCCCAGCGCGCGCCTGAGCGCCGAGATCACCGCACCGCGCACGCCCGCCGCATCGCGGAAGCGCAGCTCGGTCTTCATCGGGTGGACGTTCACATCCACCTCCGAGGCGGGCAGGTCGAGGAAGATCGCCGCCACCGGGTGCCGCCCCGGCGCCATCACCTCGCGATAGGCGACGCGCAGCGCGGCCCGCAGCAGGGGGTCGCGCACCGGGCGGCGATTGACCACCAGATGCTGCTCCATCGCCGTCGCCCGCGTGAAGGCCGGCCCGCCGGCCAGGCCCGAAAGCTCCAGCACCCCCGGCGCGCCGCCCGAAATCGGCAGGGCGGCGGCGGCGAATTCCTCGCCCAGCAGGTCACGGATGCGCCCCTCGCGCGTGGTGGGAGCGAGGCTCAGCACGGCGCGGCCATCGAGGTTCGCCTCGAAGCCCACCTCGGGCCAGGCGAGTGCCAGGCGCCGCAGCGCATCCATCGCCGCCTCGCCCTCGCCGCGCGGGGTGCGCAGGAATTTCCGCCGCGCCGGGGTGGCGAAGAACAGGTCATTCACCTCGACGCGCGTGCCCGGCGCGCCGGAGGCCGGGGCGACCGCCGAAACCCGCCCGCCTTCCACCGTGATGCGATGCGCCTCGCCCTCCCGCGGGCGGGAGGTGATGGAGAGCCGCGCCACCGCGCCGATGGAGGGCAGCGCCTCACCCCGGAAGCCCAGCGTGCCGATGGCGAAGAGCATCGCCTCCTCCGGCAGCTTGGAGGTGGCGTGGCGTTCGACGGAAAGCGCCAGATCCTCCGGCCCCATGCCGCTGCCGTCATCCTCGACCAGGACGCGGCCAATGCCGCCCTGTTCGAGACTGACGCGGATCTGGCGCGCACCGGCATCCAGCGCGTTCTCCACCAGCTCCTTCACCACGGCGGCCGGGCGCTCCACCACCTCGCCGGCGGCGATGCGGTTCGCGGTCGTCTCGGGGAGGCGGCGAATCACCATCCCCTGGTTTAGCTCATCCCGCCTGGAGTTTCAGCACCTCGGCCAGCAGCCCGCGCGTCGAGCTGTCATGTGCGTCGGACGGCACGCGCTGCTCCAATTCCTTCACCAGCGGCGTGGCCAGCACCTTGCCCAGCTCCACCCCCCATTGGTCGAAGGGGTTGATCTGCCACAGCGCGCCCAGCACGAAGACCTTGTGCTCATAGAGCGCGATCAGCGCCCCGAGCGAGGCGGGGTCGAGGCTCGGCAGCACGATCGTCACCGAGGGCCGGTCGCCCGGGAAGATGCGGTGCGGCAGCAGCCGCGCGATGGTCGCCGCATCGGCGCCGGCGGCGCGCATATCGGCCTCCACGCCGGCCGCATCGCGCCCCATCAGCAGCGCCTCGGCCTGGGCGAGACCGTTCGCGAGCAGGATGCGGTGGTTCTCGGCATGGCTGTGGTCGGGCTTGGCGACCAGGATGAAATCCACCGGCACCGGCTTCGGCCCCTGATGCACGAGCTGCATGAAGCTGTGCTGCGCGGAGGTCCCCGGCTCGCCGAACACCACCGGCCCCGTGGCGCGCGAGACGATGCTGCCATCGAGATGCACCCGCTTGCCCAGGCTTTCCATCTCGAGCTGCTGCAGATGCGCGGGCAGGCGGCGCAGCCGCTCATCATAGGGCAGGACGGCGCGGCGGTTGAGGTTGAGCCCGTTCACATGCCAGGCCTCGGTCAGCGCCAGCAGCACGGGCAGGTTCGCCCCCAGCGGCGCCGAGAGGAAATGCCGGTCCATCGCGGCGGCACCGTCCAGCAGCGCGCGGAAGCGGTCCCAGCCCAGCGAGAGCGCCAGCGAGAGCCCGATGGAAGACCAGAGCGAAAAACGCCCGCCCACCCAGTCATTGAAGGGGAACACACGGTCCGGCGCGATGCCGAATTCCGCCGTCGCCTTCATGTTGGTGGAGAGGGCGACGAAATGCGCCGTCGCCCCCGCCTTGCCCACGCTCGCTTCCATCCAGCGCTTCACCAGATGGGCGTTCGCCATCGTCTCCTGCGTGGTGAAGGTCTTGGACGCCACCAGCACCAGCGTGCGCCGCGCATCCAGCTGCGGCAGCACCGTCTCCCAGCCATGGCCATCCACATTGCCGAGATGGATGGGCCGCATCGGGTCGCCCGCGCGCCAGAGCGCGCGCCCCACCATGACGGGGCCGAGATCGCTGCCGCCGATGCCGATGTTCAGCACCGTGTCGAAGCGCTGGTTGGTCGCGCCCCGGATCTCGCCGCGATGCACGGCTTCCGTGAAGACGCGCATCGCCTCCAGCGTCTCGGCCGCCTCGGCCGAGGGGCCGGGCGCGCCGGGCAGCGCCTGCCGCAAGGCCATGTGCAGGGCGGCGCGGCGCTCCGTCTCGTTCACCAGGGCGCCATGCGCCATCTCGTCGCGCCGCCGCTCCACCCCCGCCACGCGCGCGAGGTCGAGCAGCGCGGCCCGCACCTCGTCCGAGATGGCGGTCTTGGAGATGTCGAGCAGCAGCCCGGCGCCGCGGGCATGGAAGCGGGCGAAGCGATCAGGCTCGGCGGCGAAGAGCGGACGGATCGCCGAGGCGCCGGGCGCCGCCCCCAGCTCCGTGATCCTCGCCCAAGCCGCCTGCAGGGAATCGCCCGTCATGTCCTGACCCATTTCGCCAAGACACTGAGACTACAGCCCTTGCGGCTGCCCCGCCACTGCCAGCACCAGGCCATCCGGCTTCAGGATGCGGCGCGCCACGGCCGCCACATTCTCGCGGTTCAGCGCGGCCAGCCGCGCCGGCCGCCCGGCCAGCCAGTCGAGCGGCCGCCCCGCCTGGCGCAGCCCCAGCAGCAGCGAGGCGGTGCGCCGGCTGTCGGTGAATTGCAGCGGCAGGGAGCCGCCCAGGAAATCCACCGCCTCGGTCAGTTCCTCCACCGTCGGGCCATTTGCGGCCATCTCGGCCCAGGCCCCCCGCACCAGGCCCCAGACCTCGCCCACCTTGGCGTTCTCGGTCGCGACATTGCCGATGACGATGCCGCGCCCAAAGAGCAGGTCGAGCCCCGCGCCGATGCCATAGGTCAGGCCCCGCTCCTCGCGCACCGAGCGCATGAGCCGGCTGGTGAAGCCGCCGCCCGCGAGGATGCGCAGCGCCACCTGGAAGCCCTCCCAGCCCGGATCATTCGGCAGAAGCCCGTCCTGGCCGAAGACCAGCGTGGATTGCGGCGCCGCCTTCTCCCGCGCCGCGATGCCGAAGGGCGCGAGCGGCGGCAGGGCGGGCACCGCCTCCGGCGCGCCGGCCGGCAGGTCGGCGAAGAGTTCCGCCATGATGGCTCGGAGTTGCGTGGCGTTGATGGCGCCCGAGGCCGCGATCATCACGCCGCCCTGGCGGAGCTGTGCCGCCAGCGCCGCGCGGATCTCGGCCTCGGTGATCGCCGTCAGGCTCTCCGGCGTGGAAAGCCGCCCGGCCGGGAAGCCCGGATAGGCGGATTCCCAGAAGGCGCGGCGGGCGATGCCGGCCGGCGTCTCCAGCTGCTGGCGCGCGCCCAGCACGGCCCGCGCGCGCACGCGCCCGATCGCGGCCGCATCCAGCCGCGGCCGCGCCATGGCGAGGCGTGCCAAGCGCACCGCCTCCGGCAGGGCCGTGGTCAGCGCGCGGAAGCTGCCGTCGAAACTGTCCCGCCCGCCCGAGAAGGAGAGGCCGATGCCCGAATCGCGCAGCGCATCGGCGAAGGCGATGTTGTCGTAGTCGCCCGCGCCCTCGCTCAGCATGGCGGCGGCGAAGGCGGAGAGCCCCTCGCGCCCCACCGGATCGCGCGCGGCACCCCCGGGCCAGGCCCAGGCGATCGAGACGACCGGCACCGAATGATCTTCCACCAGCCAGGCGGAGATCCCGCCCTGCTCGACCAGCTGGATGGGGACGGAAAAGCCGTGGCGGGGGGGGAGCGTGACCCCGAAAATCGTCGTGCTCATGCGGGCAGCAGCCAGGCGGTCGTGGCGATCCGGGGCTGGGCCAGGACCGCGCGCGCGGCCTCGTTCACCTGCGCCTGGGTCACCGCTTCCATCCGCGCGGGCCATTGCTCCACCGCCTCGATGGGCAGGCCGATGGCGAGCGCGCCGCCCAGCATGCGGGGTGCCGCGCCCAGCCCGTCGAGTGCGAGCAGCGCGCCGGCGGTCTGCTGGCGGATCGCGCGGCGCGTCTCGGCCTCGGTCGCCCCGGATTGCACCAGCTCGCTCACGGTGGCGCCCACGATCTCCTCGATGCGCGCCTGGGTCACGCCCGGCCGCGGCGTCACCGCCACATAAAGCGCGCCGACACCGACCACATCCCCATCATAGCCCGCACTGGCGCTCACCGCGTGCCCGGCCTCGACCAGCGCGCGATGCAGGCGCGAGCCGGGCCCACCGCCCAGCACATGCGCCATCACCTCCAGCGGATCGGCCTTGCCCGTCTCGCCCCAGGTGGCCGAGGGTGCCGCGAAGGCCTGCAGGAAGGAGGCCTCCCGCACCGCCGGGTCCCGCGTGACGAGCCGCGCCTCGGGGGCCGCGGCGGGCGGGGCGGCACGGTCGCGCGCGCGGCGCGGGCGCGTCGGCACGGGGCCGTAGAATTCCTCCGCCCAGCGGCGCAGATCGGCCTCGCGCACATCCCCCGCCACCACCAGGGTGCAATTGGCGGCGGCGTAATGGACGCGGTGGAAATCCACCATGTCCTGCCGGGTGATGGCGCGGATCTCGTTCTCCCAGCCGATCAGCGGGCGGCCCCGCCAATGCTGCGGCCCCCACATCGCGGCGTCGAAGGCCTCGCGGAAGCGGCCGCGCGGCACGGCATCGGTGCGCTGGCTGCGCTCCTCCAGCACCACATTGCGCTCGGATTCCGTCTCCGCCTCGGGGATCAGGGGGTTGGCCAGCCGGTCCGCCTCCATCCGCATCATCAGCGGCAGGCGCGAGGCTTCGACGATCTGGAAATAGGCCGTCACGTCGCGGCTGGTGAAGGCATTGTCCTGCCCGCCCTCGCGCGCCACGGTCCGGCTGAAGGCGCCCGAGGGGATATGCGGGCTGCCCTTGAACATCATGTGCTCGAGGAAATGCGCGACGCCGGATTTGCCTTCCGGGTCCTCGCCCGCGCCGGCCGAGACATAGAGGTAATGCGCCGCCACCGGCGCGCGGCGATTCTCCGCCAGCACCACGGTCAAGCCATTGGCCAGTTTCCAGCTCTTGGCGCCGAACAGGGGTGGATGCGCCCGGCGCGGCTCGGGTTGGGCTAGCGCGGGGGCGGCGAGCGGCGGGGCCAGTGTGGCGGCGGCTGTGGCGGCGGCGGCGCCCTTCAGGGCGGTTCGGCGGGTCAGGTGCTCCATGCCCCCAATGTGGGGGCACCGGGCGGTTCGCGCCAGCGCCGGCCGGTGCTTTCCATGTTGCGGCCCGTCACGCTGTGTAACCGGGCCGCCGCCATCACCAGAATTTCAGCGCGTCATACCAGGGCCGGCGCTGCGGCTGGATGATCGGCGTCGCCCCTTCCGAGAGGTCGCGGCCCAGCGCCGCATTCTCGCGCAGGCGCTGCGACTCGCGCGCCGCATCCACCGGAATGCCGGGCGCGGGCGGCGCGGGCCGCCAGAACAGCGCGCGGTCCACGATGTTCCGATCCACGCGCTCGAGGCGCATGCTCTCCTCATCCACGCGGTCGCGGATATTGTCGGGCACCGGCGTGCCGGTGGAGGAGAGCAGCGCGCGCTCGCCCGAGGATTGCGGCGCCCGGGCGGCGGCAAGGCCCGCACCCGGCACCAGCGTGGATTCCGCCTGCTCGCGGGTGCTGAGTTCCTGCGGGCGGGAGGCACCTGGGCGCGGCGTGGGCAGGCTTCCCAGGCTCGGCGGCATGGAGAGCGGCGCGCGGGTCGTCACCTGGAATTCGTCCGGCGCGTCGCGCGTCAGGCCGAAGGTGCGCGCGGTATCACCGCAGCCTGCCAGCAGCAGGGGGGCGAGAAGCAGAAGAGGGGCCGGATTCGTCTTCATCATGGAGCCTCTTTGCGCTTGCTTTCCGGCCGGATCAAGGCGTCCGCCACCAGGGCCAGGACGCCGCAGACAATCGCCGCATCCGCCACGTTGAACACATACCAGTGCCAGCCCCAGGCGTGAACATCCACGAAATCCACCACCGCGCCAAAGCGCATGCGGTCGATCACATTGCCGATGGCGCCGCCGATGACGGCGCCCAGCGCATAGGTCACCATCCGCGTCTCGGAGCGCGCGAGCCAGCGCAGCAGGAAGCCCGCCACGACGAGCGCGAGGCCCGCCAGGATCAAATGGTTCCAGGCCCCCTCGCCCGAGAACAGCCCGAAGGTGACGCCGCGATTCCAGACCATCGTCAGGTCGAGACCGACCGGCCCCAGCTCCAGCAGCGGGATGTTCCGCCGCTCGGGCAGCATCACCACCTCCAGGATCCAGTACTTGCTCGCCTGGTCGGCGAGGAGCAGCAGGGCCGCGAAGATCAGGCCGGTGCGGAGCGTCGGCGCCATCAGCCCTCCACCACCGCTTCGCAGCGCCGGCAGAGCGTGGGATGCGCGGCGGAAGCGCCGACCTCGGGCAGGACGCGCCAGCAGCGCTCGCATTTGGCGCCGGGGGCAGCGAAGACCTCGATAGGTTCACGTTCCAAGCCGGAGAAGACGCCCGCTGATACTTGCGAGACAATCAGGACCTCTTCCCAAGTCTGCGGGTCAAGCAAATGGGCGGTTCCCTCAGGCTCCCACAGCTTAACCTTTGCTTGGAGAGACGACCCGATCAGGGCATTACGCCGCTTTTCTTCAAGCAGAACCGTGACGTCGCGCCGCTTATCACGCACTTGCACCCATTTTGCGGCCAGCGCCTCATCCCGCCACTCCGCCGGCAGCGCCGGAAAATCCTGCATATGGATGCTCTCGGCGTCATCTCCGAAGCGGCTGAGCCAGGCCTCCTCCGCCGTGAAGACCAGCACGGGGGCGAGCCAGGCGCAGAGGCAGCGATGCAGATGGTCCAGCACCGTGCGCGCGGCGCGGCGGCGCGGGCTGTCCTTCGCGTCGCAGTAGAGGCTGTCCTTGCGGATGTCGAAATAGAAGGCGCTGAGATCCGTCGCGCAGAAGGCATGGATCTCGGGCACCACGCCGTTCCAGTCGTAATCCTTCGCCGCCTTGCGGATGCGGGCATCCAGCTCCGTCAGGCGGTGCAGCACCCAGCGTTCGAGTTCCGGCATCTCGGCCACCGGCACGCGCTCGCTCTCCTCGAAGCCCGCCAGGTTGCCGAGCAGCCAGCGCAGCGTGTTGCGCAGGCGGCGATAAAGCTCCGCCTGCTGCTCCAGGATGTTCTTGCCGATGCGCAGATCCTCGGCCGTATCCGAGTTCATGACCCAGAGGCGCAGGATGTCCGCGCCATACTTGGTCATCACCTCCTGCGGGGCGGTGACATTGCCGAGCGACTTCGACATCTTCCGCCCGCTCTCATCCAGCACGAAGCCATGCGTCAGGATGGCCTTGAAGGGCGCGACGCCCCGCGTGCCGACGGATTCCAGCAGCGAGGACTGGAACCAGCCGCGATGCTGGTCCGAGCCTTCCAGATAGAGATCCGCCGGGAAGGGCAGGTTGCGCGGCGGCAGGACGAAGGCGTGCGTGCTGCCGCTCTCGAACCAGACATCCACGATGTCCATCACCTGCTCGTAATCGTCGGGATTCCGCTCATTTCCGAGGAAGCGCGCTGCGGCATCCGGCTGGTACCAGGCATCCGCGCCCTCGGTGCGGAAGGCATCCACGATGCGCTGCATCACGCTCGCATCGCGCAGCACCTCGCCCGTGCGCTTCTCGACGAAGACGGCAATCGGCACGCCCCAGGCGCGCTGGCGGCTGATGCACCAGTCGGGCCGCCCGGCCACCATGGCGCCGATGCGGTTGCGGCCGATATCGGGCACGAAATGCGTGGCCGCGATCGCGTCGAGCGACTTCTGGCGGATGGCGTTGCCATCATCCATCGCGATGAACCATTGCGGCGTGGCGCGATAGATCACCGGCTTCTTCGAACGCCAGCTATGCGGATAGCTGTGGTTGAGCTTGCCCTTGGCCGCCAGCGTGCCGAGCGCCGTCAGCGCCGCATAGACCGGCTCATGCGCGCGAAACACGTGCACGCCCTCGAAGCCCGGCGCCTGGATGGTGTAGGTGCCGTCATCGCCCACGCATTCCGGGATCTCGATGCGGCTCTCCGGATGCGCGCGGTTATGCGCCACGACGAGGGCGAAATCCTCCTCGCCATGGCTGGGCGCGATATGGACGATGCCGGTGCCCGCATCATCCGTCACATAGTCGCCCGCCAGCATCAGCGCGTCGTGATTGTAGGCGCCCGCATGCCCACGCAGCGGCGCGGCACAGGCCGCACCTTCAAACGCGGTGCCCGGGAAGGTCGTCACCAGCGTATGCGTGGCGATCCCGGCTTCCGTGCAGAATTGCGGCAGCAGCGCGAGCGCCACCAGAAGCCGCGCCCCCGGCTTCACCAGCGCGCCTTCCGCGACGCTGTCCACATGCAGCAGCGCGTATTGGATCTCCGGCCCATAGGCCAGCGCGCGGTTGCCCGGGATGGTCCAGGGCGTCGTCGTCCAGATCACGACGTCGCTGCCCACCAGCTCGGGCATGGCCGGCGCCCGCAGCACGCGGAACAGCGCGTGCAGCGTGGGCGAGACATGGTCCATGTACTCGATCTCGGCCTCGGCCAGCGCCGTCTTCTCGACCGGGCTCCACATCACCGGACGCAGCCCGCGATAGAGCGAGCCATTCATCAGGAAGCGGCCGATCTCCTCGACGATCACGGATTCCGCCGGGAAATCCATGGTGGCGTACCGGTTCGCCCAATCGCCCGCGACGCCCAGGCGCTGGAACTCCTCCGACTGCACGGCGAGCCACTTCTTCGCATAGGCCCGGCATTCGGCGCGGAACTCGAGGACCGGCACCTGGTCCTTGTCGAGCTTCTTCGCGCGGTATTCCTCCTCGACCTTCCATTCGATCGGCAGGCCGTGGCAGTCCCAGCCCGGCACATAATCGGCATCGGTGCCCGACATCTGCGCCGCGCGGTTGATCACATCCTTCAGGATCTTGTTCAGCGCGTGGCCGATATGCAGCGGGCCATTGGCGTAGGGCGGGCCGTCATGCAGCACGAAGGGCGGGCGGCCCTTGGACTTCTCGCGCAGCCGCTTCCAGCTCTCGGCGGCGGCCCATTTGGCCAGCAGCTTCGGCTCGCGGTTCGGCAAATCCGCCTTCATGGGGAAGCCGGTCTGCGGCAGGAAGACCGTCTTGCGGTAGTCGCGAGCCCCATTGTTGGAGTTGGGCGTCTCGGGGGCGTCGTTCATGCGGGTCTCGGGGCGCGCGGAGCGCGGAAAAGGAGGGGCGTGCGGGGCTGGTCCCGGCCTTCAGGCGAAGGCCGGGCGCCGAATTCGGCACCGGCAGGGGTGTGTCACGCGCATCCCTTGCGTATGGGGAGTTCCAGGCCTTCCGGTCAAGGGCGGCGCGCCTCACAGGCTTGTCACTTGGCGCCTGACCTTCACACATGGGAGGCTTCGGGCCGAAGCTGCAAGGGGCCTTCCCCATGATCATCCCGCGCCGCGCCGCCCTGGCGCTTCCGCCCGGTCTGGCGTTGACCTCCCTGGCCCAGGCCCAGCAGCCGGCCCATCGCGTGGTGGCGCTCTACCCCTCCGGCCATTTCCTCGAGAACCTGATGCTGCGCCCCGACGGCGCCGTGCTCTTCACCAGCTATTTCGCGCGCGAGGTCGGCATCTGGTCGGAAGCGGCGGGCCAGGCCGTCTTCGCCCGCATCGAGGGCCATCCCGTCTCGCTCGCCCATGGCACCGAGGGCCCGGTGCTGGCGCTGCATGGCGTGCCCTTCACCGAGGGCGCGCGGCTCGCGGGCAGCGGCGCCGTGCTGCAGCTCAGCCGCGACGGGCGGCCCGGACGCCGCATCCCCCTGCCCGAAGCGGGCTTCCTCAACGGCATGGCCCGGCTGTCGGACAATATCTACCTGATCGCCGACAGCGGGCTTGGCCGGATCTGGCGGCTCGACCTCACCGCGGGCACGGCGACCCCCTGGCTCGCCGTGCCCGACATGGCGCCGGACCCCGGCCGCCCAGGCCTGCCCGGCGTGAACGGCCTGCAGATCGCGGGCAACGCGCTCTACTTCTCCAATTCGGCGCGGCCGGGCATCTGGCGCGTCATGCTCGGCACGGATGGCGCCCCCGCCGGCGCGGCACAGCGCGTGGCGACCCTGCCGGGTGTGGATGATTTCGTGGTCCTGCCCAGCGGCGGCTTCCTCGCCGCCACCCATGGCGATGTGGTGCTGCGCGTGGCCGCGAACGGCGCCGTGACGCCCCTGATCGAGACGCCCGACATCGCGGGCTGCACCGCCGTCGCCCTCGCCCCGCGCCCGGGCGGCGGGCTGCTGCTCTATATCTCCGCCTCGGGCGGGCTGCTGGAGCGGCGCGGGCTTCCCGCGCATCTGGTCCGCGTGGAACTGCCGAACGGGCTTTAGCAGGCTGCTGAAAAACTCCGCTGTGGGACCGAGGGGCCAGCCCCTCGGACACCCCGGCAAGAACCTCAGCTTCTTGCATCTCCGATAAGTATTTGATTTAATTTAACAATTGAAGATCCAAGAAACTGGTGAAAACCAAGCAGGTTTTCACCTTGGCGGGAGAGTACGAGAGGGCGGAGCCCTTTCGTCTTTTGGCCTTTTTCAGCAGCCTGCTAGGCGCCGAGCAGCCTCCGCGCCGTCGCCGCATCCGCCTGGATCTGCGCCACGAGCGCCGGGAAGTCCGGGAATTTCCGCTCCTCCCGGATGAAGGCGATGAGCGCCACGCTCAATTCCTGCCCGTAGAGATCCTCGGCCAGATCAAACAGGTGGGCCTCAAGCCGCGAGATGGGGTCGCCCCCCAGCGTCGGCCGCCGGCCGAGATTGGCCACACCGGGCACCACCCGCCCATCGGGCAGGGTCGCCCGCACCGCATAGACGCCCCGCGCCGGCTCCAGATGCCGGCCGAGCGGGATATTGGCCGTGGGGAAGCCGATGGTCCGCCCCCGCGCATCGCCATGCGTCACGGGGCCGACAATGGCGAAGGGCCGCCCCAGCAGCGCCGCCGCGCGCTCGGGATAGCCATCCTGCAGGAGGCGCCGGATGCGGGTGGAGCTGATCGTCCCCTCCCCATCCGCCACATGCGGCACGATGGAAAGCCCGATGCCCAGCTCCTCCGCGATCTGCCGGAGGAAGCCCACATCGCCCCCGCGCCGGTGGCCGAAGGCGAAATCCGGCCCGCAGGCCAGGTGCCGCGCATCCAGGCCATGATGCAGAACCTGCTCCACGAAATCGCGCGCCGACATGGCGGCCATCTCCGGCCCGAAGGGCAGCGCCACCACCAGGCGCGCGCCCGCGGCCCCCAGCGCGGAAGCCTTGGCCGGCAGCAGCGTCAGCCGGAAGGGTGGATCATCGGGCCGGAAATGCTCGCGCGGATGCGGCTCGAAGGTCAGCGCGCCGAGTGCGAGGTCCGGCCGTGCCTGATGCGCCGCGGCCAGCACCGCCGCATGGCCCTGATGCACGCCATCGAGATTGCCGAGTGCCAGCGTCGCCCCCCGCGCTTCCGGCGGCACGGCGCGCCAATCGGTGACGATCACGGGGGCGCTCATGTCTCTTTCTGCGTCATCCAGCGGGTCACGCTGGGCGGCGTCCAGCCCGCCAGCGCATCCAGCGCCGCCTCGGGCGTGCTGGCGCGCATCGCAAGGCCCGCATGCTGCGGCCGCACGAAGCCCGCCCCCGTCATCCGCTCCAGCAGCGCGAAGAAGGGCGCCCAGTAATCATCCACGTCGAGGTAGACGAGGCCCTTGCCATGGATGCCGAGCTGCGCCCAGGACTGGATCTCGACACTCTCCTCCAGCGTGCCGATGCCGCCGGGCAGCACGACGAAGCCATCCGAGAGGTCATTCATCAGCGCCTTGCGGACATGCATCGACGGCACGACGCGCAGCTCGGTGACGCCGCCATGGCCGAGCTCGCGGTCCATCAGCGCCTCGGGGATCACGCCGATCACCTCGCCGCCCGCCTTCAGCGCCGCATCGGCCACGATGCCCATGAGCCCCACCTTGCCGCCGCCATAGACGAGGCCCAGGCCGCGGCCCGCGATGGCACGGCCGAGATCGGCGGCGAGGCGCGCATGCACGGGGTCATGCCCCGGCTGCGCGCCGCAGAACACACAGACCCGCTTGAGGTTCACGCCCGCCGAGGCCTCAGCCACGCGAAGGCACCATCACCGTGGCTTCGCCCTCCACCACCGGCTTGCCGCCGACGGTGCAGACGGTGTTGAGCGTGACGCGCTTCTTGGCCGGGTCGAGCGCGGTGACCGTCACCGTCGCCGTCACCGTCTCGCCGATCTTCACCGGCGCGCGGAACTTCAGGTTCTGCGCGAGATAGATGGTCCCGGGCCCGGGCAGCCGCGTGCCCAGCACGGTCGAGATCAGGCTGGCCGAGAGCATGCCATGCGCGATCCGCTCCTTGAACATGGAGGCGGCGGCGACTTCGGCATTGATGTGAACCGGGTTGGTGTCGCCGGAGACGCCGGCGAAGAGGAGGATATCGGCCTCGGTGATGGTCTTGCCGAAGCTGGCGCTCTGGCCGACCGAGAGGTCCTCGAAGAAATACCCGTCCATGCGATCACACCCTCATGTGTCAGGCGCTGGGTGTAACGCAAAGCGGCGGGCCGGGGAATGCGTCCCGGCCCGCGCGGCCATGGCTCAGGCCTCGGCCAGCTCGGCCTTGGGCTCGGCCGGCTGGCCCAGCGTCTCGATGCGCCAGACGGCGTAGCTCACCATCAGCGCGGCCGCGACGAGAACGAGGTTCGCGATGCCCGGGTTCACGAAGGGCGTGCGCTGGCCGGAAAGGCGGACGATGTCGGCCCTGACCGTGCCCCAGGCATAGAGCGCGGAGATGAAGGAGGAGATCGCCGGCAGGAAGACCATGACGACCGCGATCACCGCGATCAGCATGCGCCACTTGTGCAGCTGCGGCAGGAAGGCCGCGGCCAGCAGCAGCGTCAGCGCCACGAATTTCAGCTTGGTGAACCAGGGCAGCACGTCCCAGGTCGTCATGGTCAGCAGCGAATCACGCCCGGCCACCTGGATGACCGGCAGGAAGGTGGCGGCGATGGCAAGCCCGACCCCCAGGAAAAGAAGGGCGATCGCGATCTTGTCTTTTTCACCCTGGGCCGGCATGACCGTCTCCTATGTGTCCGTTTGATTGCTGAACAGTAATTTATGGATTCGTCCGAAGCAAGACTTTCCTTGCCCCGTTCCGTGATGCGGCCTTGGCGCGGCCCGCGGCCCTTGGGAGAATGGCGGATACTCAAGCGCTTCCTGCTGATTCTCCTGACGCTTTCACCCCTGCCCGCCGCCGCGCAGGACCTCACCGGCCATGGCGGGCCGGTGCGCGCCCTGGCCGTGCTGGGGCCCCGCCTCGCCTCGGCCGGCTTCGACCAGGCGGTCATCCTCTGGAACCCCGCGACGGGCCGGGCCGAGCGGGTGATCCGCTGGCACCAGGGCGCGGTGAACGCGCTGGTGGCCCTCCCCGATGGCCGCTTCGCCTCCGGCAGCGAGGATGCGCGGGTGGCCGTCTGGGGCGAGGACGAGGCACCGCTGCTGGTGCTGGAGGGCCATACGGAGCCGGTGAAGGGCCTGGCCCAGCGCCCGGGCTTCCTGGCCTCCGCCGCCTGGGACGGCACGGTCCGCCTTTGGGACCTCACCACCGGCACAGTCCGCGTGCTGGAGGGGCACCAGGGCAATGTGAACGCCGTCGCCTTCCAGGGCGAGGCGCTGTTCAGCGCCGGCCAGGACGGCACGATCCGCCGCTGGGAGGCGGATGGCTCCCCCACCACGATCGCCGAATTCGGCTTCCCGCAGAACGCCCTGCTGGCCCTGCCGGACGGCCAGCTCGCCACGGCCGGCGTGGATGGCACGGTGCATCTGGTCCAGCCCGGCGGGATGCCGCGCGCCCTGCATTCCGGCCCCCGCCCCGTGGTGGCGCTGGCGGCGAGCCCGGATGGACAAAACATTGCGGTGGCGACCATCGGCGGCGGCGTGGCGCTCTATGACGTCCCCTCCGGCCGGCTGCGCCACCGCCTCGACGGTCCGGGCCTGCCCGTCTGGTCCGTGCTCTTCGCCGCCGATGGACGCACCCTCTGGACCGGCGGGCAGGACCGCCGCGTGCGCCGCTGGGATGCGGGCAATGCCCGCCCCCTCGGCCCCCTCGCCCCCGAGGCCGAGGAGGCGCTGCCCGAGGGCGTGGACCGCCAGGGGGCGGAGGTCTGGCGCGCCTGCCAGGCCTGCCACGCGCTCCGCCCGGACCAGGGCCCCATGGCCGGCCCGCATCTGCACCAGCTCTTCGGCCGCCGCATGGGCAGCGTCCCCGGCTATGCCTATTCGGAGCGCCTCGCGCAGGGCGACATCATCTGGACGCCCGAGACGGTGGCCGACCTCTTCACCCGCGGCCCCGACATCGTCACACCCGGCACGCGCATGCCCGTGCAGCGCGTCGGCAATGCGGAGGAGATGGCGGCCCTTCTGCGCTTCCTGGAGCAGACGACGCGGTAGCCGCCGGGAATTACCGCAGGAAGGCCTCGACCTCCGGCCCCCAGATCGCGCTGCCGCCCCGGCCGAAAAACAGGCCATGCCCGTCCTGGCCGAAGGCGGGCTTCTGGCTGAGCATCACTGGCCCGCCCGCAAGCCGCCAGGCATGGGCCATGTCGCGCGCCAGATCGGGCGCGAAGAAACTGTCATTGGCGGCGTAGATCCAGAGCGTGGGCATGCGCGCCGTCAGGCCGAAGCTGCTCGCCGCGCGCACCAGATTGTCCGGCCGGCAAACATTGTTGGGCTGGTCGTTCTGCCGTCCGCCGCGCCCGCCCGCCATGTTCACGATGCGCGAGACCTCCGGCGGATCGCCCGCCGCCAGGGCCAGTGCGCCCCAGCCGCCGGCCGATTGGCCGACGATGATGGCGGGCCCCGCCGGCGTGCCCGGCCGCGCCTGCATGGCGCGCGTGGCGGCCAGGATGTCCCGCGCCGTCTCGCGCCCCGCGCGCAGGTAGTCGGGCGAAGCGCATGAGCCATAGCCCTCGGCCCAGGCGCCGCCCGTGCGGCCATAGCCGCGCCGCATCGGCAGCGCCACGAGATGCCCGCGCGCGGTGAACCAGCGCACCGCCTCGCTCTGGCAGGAGGCGGGGCGCATCGCCGGGCGGATCGCGGGGTCCCCCGGCGATCCATGGTTGATCAGGACGAGGCGCCCCGGCGGGCTGCCCGGCTGCGGCGCGCAAAGCCGCGTGTAGAGGCCGCCCGGCACATGCTCGGCCGGCAGCATCACCGTCTCGCCCGCCTGCTCGGCGCTGAGGTCGGATTCCGCGATGGCGCAGGCGCCCAGCAGCGGCAGCAGCAGCGCGGCCGCGGCGAGCCTGTGCATCAATCCATCCCCTTGTTGCGCATCACCCGCGCCTTGTCGCGCTGCCAGTCGCGCTTGGCGATGTCGGCGCGCTTGTCATGCATCTTCTTGCCCTGCGCGAGGCCGAGCAGCACCTTCGCGCGCCCCTTCTCGTTGAACAGGATCTCGAGCGGCACGAGCGTGGCACCTTCGCGCGTGATGGCACCCACGAGTTCGCGGATCTGCTTCTGGTGCAGCAGCAGCTTCTTCGGGCGCACCGGGTCGAACTTCGCCATGAAGCTGCCGGCCTGGTATTCAGGAATGTGGCAGCCGAAGAGGAACATCTCCCCCTCGCGCTCCCCCGCCCAGGCCTCGCTGATCGAGGCGCGGCCCAGGCGCAGGCTCTTCACCTCCGGCCCGTAGAGCACGAGGCCGGCCTCATAGGTCGGCCCGATCTTGTAGTCATAGCGGGCCCGGCGGTTCTGCGCCGCCGTGCCCGTGCTGATGATGGGCTTCTTGCGTGGCGCTTGAGCCATCAGTTCAGCAGGCCAGCGCCCCGCATCGCCGCCTCCACGCGCACGCGCGTGCTCTCGGCGATGGGCGCCAGCGGCAGGCGGCAGAAGGCGCTGCTCTTGCCCAGCAGGCTCGCCGCATATTTCACCGGGCCCGGCGAGGTCTCGCAGAACAGCGCGTCATGCACCGGCAGCAGCCGGTCCTGGATCTGCATCGCCTCGCAGACGCGGCCCTCGCGCCAGGCGCGCTGCAGATCGGCGCAGAGACGCGGCGCGATGTTCGAGGTGACCGAGATGCAGCCATGCCCGCCCGAGGCGTTGAAGGCCAGCATGGTGTGGTCCTCGCCCGAGAGCTGGATGAAATCCGCCCCGCAGGTCGCGCGCTGGTGCAGCGGCCGCGCGAGGTTCGCCGTCGCGTCCTTCACGCCCACGATGTTCTTGTGCCTGGCCAACCGCCCCATCGTCTCGGGCGTCATGTCGATCACGCTGCGGCCGGGGATGTTGTAGATCAGCATCGGCAGGTCCACCGCCTCGGCGATGGCCATGAAGTGCTGGTACATCCCCTCCTGCGTGGGCTTGTTGTAGTAGGGCGTCACCACCAGCGTGGCGTCCGCGCCGGCCTTCTTCGCATGCTGCGCGAAATCGATCGCCTCCGCCGTGCTGTTGCTGCCCGCACCGGCGACGACGGGCACGCGCCCGCGCGCGACCTCGACGCAGATCTCCACCACGCGCTTGTGCTCGTCATGGCTGAGCGTGGGGGATTCGCCCGTGGTGCCGACGGGGACGAGGCCATCGATGCCCTCGGCGATCTGCCACTCCACGAAATCGGCGAAGGCTTTCTCGTCCAGGCCGCCATCGGGACGCATGGGCGTGATCAGGGCGGTGAGCTGACCCTGCAGGCGCAACGGGGTGGCGGACATGGCGTGTTTCCTTATCGAAGCCGCTGAAAATAGGAGCGACCGGCCTTCGCCACAAGCACGCCCCAGGGAGGAACCACCACGGACGACCCGCCGCGGATGACCCGCTGCCCCGCCCGCGCTAGGATGCAGCCATGCGTTCCCTTCTTCCCGCCCTCGGCCTCCTCCTCGCCATCCACCCCGCATTCGCGCAGCCCGCGCGCGAGGCCGGCCGCCAGGCGCTGGCCGCGGCAGGGGCGCAACGCTGGGGCGAAGCGCAATCCGCCGCGCGCGAGGCCGATCCGCTGATCGCCAAGATGGTCACCTGGATGCGGCTGACGCAGCGCGGCGGCGCCGGCAGCGCCGCCGAGATCGTGGGCTTCATCGAGAGCGCCAGCGACTGGCCGAACCAGGACGCCCTCTCCCGCCGCGCCGAGGAATTGCTGGCCACTGACGGCGATGACGCACTCGCGTTGCGCTTCTTCACCGGCCGCCCCGCCCGCACGCTGGAGGGCGCGACCCGCCACGTCACCGCGCTCGTCAACACCGGCCGCACCGCCGAGGCCCGCGCCGCCGCCCGCCGCGCCTGGGGCGAGGACACCGGCCCCGATGCCACGGCCGAGGCCGCCTTCCTCGCCCGCGCCGGCGAGTTCCTGACGCCGGACGAGCATTGGCGCCGCTTCAACCGCTACTCCTTCGCCCGCGATTTCGGCGCGGCCCAGCGCGTGGTCCCCCTGCTCGACGCCCAGCGCCGCGCCCTGGCCGAGCTGCGCCTCTCCTACGCCACCTCCTCGGGCGCCGACCCCAACGCGCAGCTCGCCGCGCGTGATGCGGGTGCCACGCTGGAACGCGCCCGCATGCTCCGCCGCGCCGAGCGCGATGCGGACGCGGCCGCCGCCTGGGCCGCCGGCGCCGCCGCCCAGACCAACCTGCCGCCCGAAGCGCAGCGCGCCATCTGGACCGAGCGCCAGATCCTCGCCCGCAAGCTGATGCGCCTCGGCCAGCCGCAGCTCGCCTATCAGGTCGCCGCCCAGCACGGCCAGACCGTGGCGGGCGAACCGCGGCAGGAGGCCGAATTCCTCGCCGGCTTCATCGCGCTGCGCCTGCAGGATGACCCCGCCCGCGCCATGCCGCATTTCCAGCGCCTGGCGGAGGGCAGCCGCAGCGCCATCACCCAGGCCCGCGCCGCCTATTGGCAGGGCCGCGCCGAGCCGGATGCCGCCCGCGCCCGCGCCCATTTCGAGCGCGCCGCCGGCTTCCCCGTGACCTTCTACGGCCAGATGGCGGCACTCGCGCTCGGCGAGAACGGCGCGCAGATCTCGGCCCGCATCAACAACCTCGCCATCCCCCGCCCGACCGAGGCCGAGGCCCGCGCCTTCATGAACCGCGAGCTGCCGCGCCTGCTGCTGGCGCTGGGCGAGCTGGGCGAGGCGCGGCGCGGCCGTGTCTTCCTGCTGCGCCTCGAGGACACCGCCCCCAGCAATGCCGAACGCCTGCTCGTCGCCCGCCTCGCCACCGCACTGGGCCGGCCCGACCAGGCCGTCTGGGTCGCGCGCCGCGCCGGTGCGCATGGCGCGATGCTGGTCGAGGATGGCTGGCCCACCCCCTACCCCGCGCCCGCGACCGGCGCCGAGCCTGCCGTGGTCTTCGCCATCACCCGGCAGGAGAGCAATTTCGAGAGCGAGGCCGTCTCCAGCGCCAATGCGCGGGGCCTCATGCAGCTCCTGCCCGCCACCGCGCAATCCGTCGCGCGGCGGCTCAACATTCCGCACCAGGCGGCCTGGCTGACCAGCGACCCCACGCACAATATCCGCCTCGGCTCCGCCTATATCCAGGAGCGGCTGGATCGCTTCGGCGGCGTCATGCCCTTTGCCTTCGCCGGCTACAATGCGGGCAGCGGGCGGGTGGATGAGTGGCTCGCCACCTATGGCGACCCCCGCTCGGGCAGCATCCGCATGCTGGACTGGATGGAGATGATCCCCTTCGGCGAGACGCGGAACTATGTGCAGCGCGTGATCGAGAACGTCGCCGTCTATCGCGCCAAGGATCCGCGCGCCGCATCGCTCGACCACCCCATGGCCCAATGGACCCGGTAAGGGCGGACCCGGTAAGGGCGGACCCGCTGAGGGCCATCGCGTCCCTGGGTGGCATCGGCTTCCTGAAGCCGGCGCCGGGCACATGGGGCTCGGCCGCCGTCCTGCCGCTCGCTTTCCTGCCGCCCTGGGTCGCGCTGCTCGCCGCCCTGCTGTTCACCGCGCTCGGCTATTGGGCGCTGACCCGCCTGCCCGATGCCGCGGCCGACCCGGGCTGGGTCGTGGTGGATGAAGCGGCCGGGCAATCCCTGGCGCTGGCCGCCGCCAGCGGCTGGGTCGGCGTGGTCCTCGCCTTCGCGCTCTTCCGCCTCTTCGACATCACCAAGCCCGGCCCCGTCGGCTGGGCCGATCGCCGGAAGGGTCCCTTCGGCGTCATGGCCGATGACGTGATCGCGGGCGCCATGGCGGGCCTCGTGATCCTCCTCCTCGCCCCATTCGGAATCCGCTGATGCTGCCCGAGACCACGCTGGACGCCGCCGCCGCCCTCCTCACCGCGCTTCAGGCGAGGAACCTCACCATCGCCACCGCCGAAAGCTGCACGGGCGGACTGATCGCGGCCGCGCTGACCGCCATCCCCGGCTCCTCGGCCAGCGTCGAGGCCGGCTTCGTCACCTATTCCAACGCTGCCAAGTCCCGGATGCTGGGCGTGGACCCGGCCTTGATCGAGCGTGTCGGCGCCGTCAGCGAAGAGGTGGCGCGCCACATGGTGGAGGGCGCGCTGCGCGCCGCGGGGACCGATCTGGCGCTGGCCTGCACCGGCGTCGCCGGGCCCGGCGGCGGCTCGCTGCTGAAGCCCGTGGGTCTCGTCTGGATGGCGGCCGGGCGACGCGGCGGCACCATCATCGCCGAGAGCCGGATCTTCCCCGGCGACCGCGCGGCCATCCGCGCCGCCACCGTCGCCCGCTGCTTCGAGATGGCGCATTCGCTCCTCGACTGAGGCCTGATATAAGGGCGAATGACCAGGACCGCCCCTCATGCCCGATGATGACGACGATGACTGGGAGGTGCCCGAGGCCTTCCAGCCCGACCCGACCGAGTTCGCCTTCGACCTGGAATCGCGCCTCGCGACCGTCGTCGCCCTCAAATCCTTCGTGCCGCCCGACGCCACCTCCGCCGCCGCGCTCGGCGTGGAGCGGGAAGGCTCGGGCGTGGTCATCGATGCGGGCGGCCTCGTGCTCACCATCGGCTACCTGATCACCGAGGCCGAGACGATCTGGATCACCAACAACGAAGGCCGCGTGGTCGAGGGCACGCCGCTCGCCATGGATTTCGAGACGGGCTTCGGCCTCGTGCAGATGCTGGGCCGCATCCCCGGGCAGAAGGTGGCCGAGATCGGCGATTCCGAGGCCATGCGCCATGGCGCGCAGGGCGTGCTGGCGGCGGCCGGCGGCCTCAGCCACGCGCTCGCCTGCACCGTCGCCGCCCGCCAGCCCTTCGCCGGCTATTGGGAATACCTGCTGGACAACGCGATCTTCACCGCCCCCGCCCATCCGCATTGGGGTGGTGCGGGCCTGTTCGACGCGACGGGGCGCCTCGCCGGAATCGGCTCCCTCATCCTCCAGCAGGGGCAGCGCGGCGGAAAGCGGCTCGACCTCAACATGGTCGTCCCCACCGGCGAATTGCTGCCGATCCTGGAGACGCTGCGCCGCACCGGCTCCTCCGGGCGCCCCGCACGCCCCTGGCTCGGCCTCTACGCCACCGAGGATGACGAGGAGGTAGGTGTGGGCTCCCTCGCCAAGGGCGGCCCGGCCGAGCGGGCGGGTGTCAAGCCGCGCGACCGCATCGTGGCGGTGGATGGCCGCAAGGTGAACGACCTCGCCTCGCTCTGGACCGCGGTGCGCGCCGCCGGCCCCGCCGGGGCGGAGGTGCGGCTCACCCTGGCGCGCGGCGCCCGCCAGCTCGACCTCGCCATCACGAGTACGGACCGCGCGCGGCACCTGAAGACGCCCCGCCTGCATTGACCGGCACAATCCGGCGTCGGGCGCCGGGCCCATCGGCCAGGCCGGGCCGGGATTGCGGCCCGCGCGCGGCGCATCGCCCGCGCCCTGATGTCCGGCGCATGATCGCCCGGGATGGAACCGCCCAGACGGTGCATCATCCTCGCGGCGAGGGCGACATCATGATCCACGCCTCGATATCCACGCCTCGATATCCACGCCTCGATCAGGGCGGATCGCGGCCCAAAGCGTGACCGACACAGAGTGATCACGCTCCGGACCGTGTTGAGAGGCCGGTTCACGCCTTCGTTGATTCCACCAAGAACGATCGGACCCTAGAGCAGCGTCCGATCAAGTTGAACCGCTCGTCGGTTCAACTCGATCGGACATAAGCTGCTCTGGCAGTTACGTTTCTAGAGCACGACCTTCCGATCAGCTTGATTCAAGCTGATCGGAACGTGCTCTAGCGCGACCCGTCGCGCGTGCTCCCCTGCTTCCAGAGATACTGCGCGAGGCCGAGGGCAAGGTCATGGGCGGTGGCGCGCTGCTGGTCATCCGTCTCCGCTTCAGGAGCCTTCTCGGGCGCGATGACGGGCAGCAAGGCGAGGGGCGGCGTCTGCAAGGCCTCGGCCAGGCGCAGCAGGACAACGACGGTGACGCGCGCAGCGCCCGATTCGCTGCGCTGGATCTGCTGGACGGTGAGACCGGAGATATCGGCCAGTTGCTGCAGCGTCAGCCGGCGTGCGCGGCGACGGGCGCGGAGGCGACGACCGATCTCCACGTCAAGTTCATGGTCCAGGCGCTGACGGCGGGCGCTGCCACCGGGACCGGCGGAGGCCATCATGTCGGACATGTCTCATTTCCCCTGCAGTGCCGCTGCACAGCACGGCATATGGCCTCGATGAGGACGGAACGTCGCCGCGCGCCGCGGAGCGGAGCCGGCTCGGCGCTCCTCCGAAGCGGGAAGGCGGCCGGCTGCATCACAGACAATAATTCCCTGACAAGCATTGAGTGAAATTGCGCAGTGCGCCGCGTCGGCACAAGCAGAGGTACAAAAATCCACAATCCGCGACGCGAAGCTTTACGGTTTCTGAACAAGATCGGCGCATGATTGCCATTTTGCAACGAAATTCCGGGCGCGAGCAGGACGCATCTCACGACCGGACCGTCAGGCATCTGCCCTGACATGCTGCGCCAAGCCTTGCATAACCGCCAAAGCGCGCGACGAACGGCAGGTCTTTCCGCCCGGCCCCGGGCCGGCCATCATGGGCCGCGCCAGCCCGCAACCGCACCGCTGGCGCCACGCCTGCGGCCAAGCGGGCCCGTTCAACTTCAGTTCAGGTCAAGCAGGTGATTAAAATCGAGATCGATCAGGAAAAAAACTAAGGGCAACAAAACAATAATGCTGCACAATTCTGGATTGAGCACGCACCATTTTTTTCGTCATGGAAATTGTTCAAACCGATTTCCCAACCCAGAAAGTCCTAACCCAGCGTTGTCGCGGACTTTCTTCTTATGGCAAGCTTGTCAGCGCGTATTCACGCGGGCTCCAGGTGACCTTACCATGACAGCCGGCCCGTTCCCGGCGCCAAGCCCCACCGGTTTTCACCCCTCCCTGGATTCCTCCGGACACCGTGACCGCCAAGATCGCCGTTGTGGATGACGACCCGGCCTTCGGCTCCCAGCTCGCACGGCTCCTGAGCCGCGAGGGCTTCGTGGCCGTGGCGTATGATGGCGGCGAAGCCTTTCTCGAGGCCCTCCCCGAGGCCGCGCCGGATCTCGTCATCCTCGACCAGATGATGCCGGGCGCCACCGGCATGGAGGTGCTCCACCGGCTTCGCGCCGGTTCGGACGTGCCCTGCATCATGCTCACGGGCAGCGAGGACGAGGCCATGCGTATCGCGGGCCTTGAGGGCGGCGCGGACGACTACATCGTGAAATCCGCCCCCCCGCGCGAGATCCTGGCCCGCATCCGCATCGCCCTGCGCCGGGGCGCCGCCCTGCCCCCGCCACCGCCTGCCGCCCGCTGGGAATTCTCGCCCAGCGAGCGCACGCTGCGCGATCCGCAGGGCCAGATCGTGCGGCTCACCTCCTCCGAGTTCGAGCTGCTGCACCTGCTCCATCAGCGCCAGGGCGAACCGGTCAGCCGGGAGGAATGCCACCGCCGGGTGCTGCGCCGCCCCTATCGCGTCGAGGACCGCGCGATCGACACGCTGGTGGCCAAGCTGCGCGGCAAGATCGAGCCGGAGCAGGGCGGCCCGCGCCGCATCCATGCGCTGCGCGGCGTGGGCTATGTCTTCGTGGGCTTCGACACGGCGGCCAGCCCGCCGGCGAAGCCCCGGCACGGCTGAGCCATTGTCGGCGCCACGTCTGACCGGACGGACGACCTGGATCGCCGCCGCCGGCCTCTGGCTCATCATCCTCGCCGCCGGCTCAGCCGCCATCATCATCTTCCTGCGGCATGAGGCGGGGCAATTGTCGCGCGAGGTGACAGCCCGGTGCCTCTCCACCGTGGATGCCTTGAACCAGACGCTGCTGCGCACGCTGGAGGCTGTGCAGCGCGTCCATGCCCTGCAGCAGCTGCAGCGCGACCTCGAGGGCCGTGGCGAGGCGCAAGCCGCGCGCGCGATCAGCGATCACCTGACCAACATGCCGCTGGAGGAACCCTCCGCCGGCATCCTGCAGATCGCCGCAACCGATGCCTCGGGCAGCCTCGTCTTCTCCAGCGTGCCCGGCTGGGCCCCGCTGTTCCTCGGCGACCGCCAGCATGTCCGTGTGCATGCGGGCCGCGCGCCGCAGCTCTACGTCAGCGAGCCGCTGGTCGGTCGCATCTCGGGCCGCTGGAGCCTGCAGCTCACCTACCCGCTGCGCGACACCGAAGGGCGGTTCGGCGGGGTCTCCATCGTCTCGCTCGACGCCCTTCTGCTGTCCCGGCGGCTGGCTGAGATCTCGACCGCCGAGGGTGCCCTCTCCGCACTGATGCGGCTGCAGGATGGCGCCCTGCTCGCGCGCAACCGCGATGCCGAGGCGCAGCTCGCACGCCCGGCCCTGACCGACCATCCTGCCATCCGTGCCGCGCGTGAGAGCCCTCGCGGCAGTTTCCGCGCACCCAGCGCGCTGGACGGACGGGAGCTGCTGTTCTGTTTCCGCACCGTGCCGGAGGCCGAACTCCTGGTGGCCGCGGCCGAGGACTGGGGCGTCGTCTCGCAATCCTTCGTGGCCCTGCGCCAAGGGGCCTGGTGGTCCTTCGCGCTCATCCTCCTGCTGCTGGCCGGCGGCATCATCGCGCTGCTGCGGGGCATCGGGCTGCGCGCCACCCGGCGCCTGCTGGCCGATGCCCAGGCCGAGCGCGCCGCCACCGCCTCAGCCTGGGCACGGCTGGAGCAACTGCTGGAGGCCGCACCCGCCGCCATCTATGCGGGCCGCCTGGACGAGGCCGGCTTCCGCGCGGAGTTCGCCTCGCCCAACCTGCGCCGCGTGATCGGCTGGCCGCCCGAGGTGTTTCTCGACCCGGTCCAGGCGCAGCGCCGGATGGACTCGAGCGCTCCCGCCGCGCGCGCCGATTTCCAGCGGCGCCTCCAGGAGGAGGGACGGGCGCTGATGGAGTATCGCTGGCACCGGCCGGATGGCAGCTGGCGCTGGCTGCGCGAGGAAGCGCGGCGCGCCGGGCCTGACATCGTGGGCTACCTGCTGGACGTGACCGAGCAGCGCGAGACCGCCGCCTGGGCGGCCGCCAGCGCCCGGCTGAACATGCTGGGAGAGCTGGCCGCCAACATGGCGCATGAGCTGAACCAGCCGCTCGCCGTCATCTCGCTGGCCGCCGAGAACGCCGCCGCCGCCCTCGACGAGGACGGCCCGGCGGGCATCCCCGACGCGCGAGAGACACTCGACCTCGTCGCCCAGCAGGCCGCGCGCTGCAAGGAGGTGGTGCAGCATCTGCGCCTCTTCAGCAGCCCCGACGAGCGGCAATCCCTCGCCGATGTGCGCCTCGAGACGGTGGTCCAGGGCGCCATGCTGCTGGTGCGGGGCGCGCTGCGCGATGCCGGCATCACGCTGCACAACCGCCTCCCCGCCGGCCTGCCCCCCATCCGCGCCAATGCCGTCGGCGCCGAACAGGTCTTCGTCAACCTCTTCCTCAACGCACGCGACGCCCTCGCTGGCCTGCCCCGCGACAGCCGGCGGGAGATCTGGATCACTGCGGCGGTCGAGGCGACGGACGGGCGGCTTGTCGTCCGCTTTGCCGATTCCGGCGGCGGCATCCCGCCCGAACTGCTCGGCCGCGTCTTCGAGCCCTTCTTCACCACCAAGGGCAGCGACAAGGGCACGGGCCTCGGCCTCGCCATCTGCCAATCGGCGATGCGCGGCTTCGGCGGCGACATCCGCGTGCGCAATGGTGCCAGCGGCGCCGAATTCACTCTCGATTTCCCCTTGGCCGCGCCGGAGCCCGACGCATGACGAAGGATCCGGTCAGCCTGCTGCTGGTCGAAGACGAGCCGCACATCCTGCGGGAAATGGCCCGCGCCCTCGCGCGCCGCTGGAGCCCGGTGCTGCAGGCGAGTTCGGCCCAGGAGGCGACGGCGCTGCTGGCCACGCATCCCGAGATCGCGGTGCTGGTGACCGACATCCGCATGCCGGGGGAAAACGGCCTCGATCTCGCCCTGCGCATGCTGGCCGGCCGCGGCGACGCCGACGCGCTGGAGGTGGTGCTGATCTCGGGCCATGCCATGCCGCGCGACCTGGACGGCACGGCCCAGGCCGGCGGGCAGCCCGGTGGCCGGCTGGAGTTCGTCCAGAAGCCCTTCCGCCTCGCCGAGCTGGAGGCCGCCATCATGCGCGCGCATGAGCGTGCCGTCGCGCGGCGGGGCGCTGCCTGACGCCGCTGCAAGAGAGGCGGCTTCGCCGGGCGACCTGGAACACGCGCAAGACCCAGCGCCAGGGCCATGTCGCCGTCTCCGCTTCAGGTGAAGCGGCTCCAGCCGGGCACGGGCGCCAGCCGGCCGCTCAGGGCGCGGGCTTTACGGAGAATTGTGGACGAGGCGCATTCCGGCTTGCGAAGACGCCCCGTCGCGGCACCATCCGGCCGGTCAAGCCGAAAGCGACCCGTGCCGCCCGCAGCCCCCATCATCGCAGCCCCCGCGATCGAGGCCCCCGCGATCGAAGCCCTGGAGGCCAACAAGCGCATCGAGGTCAATCGCCTCTGCGCCGTCCTCGCCCTGCTGCTCGGCCTCTTTGCCTTCCTTGCCGCCGCGGTCAGCACCAGTCTCTCCGCCTATCGCAGCGCCGAGCATGCGCGCCTCGCCGACACCGCCCGCGCGCTCGCGGCCGCCGTGGATGCCGAGCTCGGTCTGCTCGAAGCCGCCCTCAGGACGCTCGCGGCCTCGCCCCTGCTGCTGCCGAGCGAGCCGGACGCGGTCACCCTGCGTGCCCTGCACCAGATCGGCGAGGAGCTGGGCGGGCGCCTGACGATCCACCCTCCCGGCCCTGCCGCGCTCCTCGCCGCCCGCCAGCCGGCTCTGCCCGTCGTCTCGGACCTGCTGGAGCAGGAAGGGCGCCCGCTCAGCCTCGCCATCTCCCTGCCCGTGAGCCGCGACGGCCAGGTGCGTCACCTGCTGCGCTTCGAGTTCCCGCCGGTCCTGCTGCGGCCCCTGGTGCTGCGCCTCATGTTGCGCGGCGAGAGCTTCGCCGCCATTGCGGGCGGCGATCAGCGCATCATCGCCCATTCGCGTGACGCGACGGGGCGCAGCACCGGCCTGCCCGCCCCCGCCTGGGTCGGTCCCGCCGTCGCGGGCCAGCAGCGCCTCCTGATCACCGGCCCGGGCTGGCAGGAGCAACCCAACGTCTATGCGATGGAACGCCTGACCGCCGCCCCCGGCTGGACCGTGGTGGTTGCGCAGCCGGAGGCGGAGATCGAGGCCACCGCCTGGGCAGCCCTGCGCTGGCTGCTGCTGGGCAGCGCGGCGGTCGCCATCGGCCTCGCCCTGGCCGCCTGGTTCGCCCGCCGCGCCGCACTCATCGCCGCCCGGCAGGAGGCGGCAGCGCTCCGACAGGGCCGCGCCGAGCTCGCCCGCATCCTTGGCGCGCTGCCCGTCGTCGTCACGCTGCGGCGCGTGGCGGCGGATGGCGGTTCCGTCCTGCTCTTCCGCGAGGGCGACATCACCGCCGTCACCGGCTGGCCGGCCGGGCGGCTGCGCCATGACGATGAGGTGCGGCACCTGCTCGGCCCCGATGCGCCGGACCTGCCGAGCCTGCTGCTGCGCACCCTCCGCGAGGGCGCGCATCACGACGAGGTGCGGCTGCGCCGGCCAGATGGCGGCTGGAGCTGGGTGCGGCGTGGCGCCATCCGCCTCGGCCGCGACGCCGGCGGCGGCGCAGAGGTGCTGACCTACACCCTCAACATCGACCGCGAACGCCAGGCCGAGGCGCGCGCCATCTCCTCCTCGCGCCTCGCCTCTCTCGGCGAGATGTCCTCCGGCCTCGCGCATGAGCTGTTGCAGCCGCTGACCGCCATCCTGCTCACCGCCGAGAATGCGCAGGCCGCCCTCTGCGAGGATGCGGAGGATGGGGCGCGGCGGGGCCTCGACGTCATCATGGACCAGGCGCTGCGCGCCTCGCGCATCATCGAGGACCTCAGGCGCTTCGCAAGCAAGGCGGAGCACCACCCGCGCATCCAGCCGCTCCGGCTCGATGTGCCGGTCAGCGGTGCGCTCACACTGACCAGCGGGCTGCTGCGGGAGGTGGAACTGCACGTGGAGCTGGGGCAGGAGCCGCCGGTCGTGCTCGGTGACCGCACCGTGCTGGAACACATCCTGGTGACATTGATCGGCAATGCACGTGACGCCATGGCCGGCCTGCCGCCCGGCGCGCCACGCCGCCTCACCCTCCGCGCCGAGCGGATGGCGGGCGCGGTGCGCCTTAGCGTCGCCGATACGGGCGGCGGCATCGCGCCCGAGGTGATGGACCGGCTCTTCGAGCCCTTCGTGACCACCAAGGGGCCGGACCGCGGCATCGGCCTCGGACTCTCGGTCGCCGCCGGGCTGGCCGAGACGCTGGGTGCCCGGATCGAGGCGCGCAACGAGGCGGAGGGCGCCTGTTTCACCCTCACCCTGGCGGCGGCGGAGAGCACGGCAGAGGCGGCGGGCTGAGCCGGTTCAGCCCGGCGGCCTCAGTTCAGCGGCACTTCCATGCGGCTCAGCACCGGGCGCCAAGCCTCGAGCTGGGCAGCGAGAAAACGCCCGAACTCCGCGGGCGTGCTGCCCTGCACGAATTGCGCGTCATTGGTCAGCCGGTCCCGGATTCGCTCGTCGGCCAGCGCGGCCACGGCGGCCGCGTTCAGCGCTTCAATGGCGGCCGGCGGCGTGCGGGCCGGCGCCAGCAGGCCGAACCAGCTCAGCGCCTCGAGCCCCGGCGCGAATTCCGCGATGGTCGGCACATCGGGGGTGGAGGGCACGCGCTGCGCGCTGGTCCAGCCCAGCAGGCGGCCCTGATTGTTGCGGAAGACCGGCAAGGCGGTGCTGCCGGCGACCACCAGCAGGTCGAGATTGCCGGCGAGGAAGTCGTTCAGCTGGGCCGCGTCGCCGCGATAGGTCACGTCCTGCATCGTGACGCCGAGGCGCTCCAGCACCATGAGCATGGCCACGTTGGTCAGGGTGGTGGGGCCGTTCGTGCCATAGGTGATGCGGCCCGGCCGCGCGCGCGCGGCGGCGACAAGTGCGGGGATGTCGCGCGGGCCGTCATGCCGCGCGATGATCGCGAAGGGGAAGGTGGAGCAGAGCGTGACCGGCGCGAAATCCTCGATCCGGTAGGAGAGGTTGCGCTGGATGATCGGGTTCACCGTCAGCGTCGTGCCGGCCGCCATCAGCAGCGTGTGGCCATCGGGCGCGGCGCGCGCCGCGGCCTCCGCCCCCACGATGGTGTTGCCGCCCGGCCGGTTCTCCACCTGCACGGGGCGGCCCAGTGTCTGCGTCATGCGCTCGGCCATCAGCCGCGTCAGCACATCGGTGCTGCCGCCCGGCGCGAAGGGGACGATGATGGTGACGTTGCGCTGCGGAAAGCCGCCCTGCGCGAGGGCGGGGGTGGCGAGCAGCGCGGTGCCGAGGCCAAGGGTCCGGCGCGTGATATGGGACATGTGTTCCTCCTGTTGCGCCGTGATATGCCATCCCTGCTCACGCAGCGCGAGACGCATTCCACATGTCCAGCATCGCCCTCATCGTCGAGTTCGAGGTCCGCCCCGGCTGCCATGCCGCGCTGCTGGCGGTGATGCGCCGCCACGCCGCCGCCTGCCTCGCCGACGAACCGGGCCTCGAGCGCTTCGACGTGCTGGAGGTGATGGACGCCGAGGGCCGGCCCGACCCGTCACGCCTGATGCTCTACGAGGTCTTCCGCGACCAGGCGGCCCGCGAGGATCATTGGGCGCGGCCGCGCCACGAGGCGACCAAGGCGGAATTCGCGCCACTGATCCACGGGCGTTCGTCCCGCCTGCTCCGGCTCGGCCCCGATTGACGCGCGCGCGCGAACCCCGCGCAATGGCCACCGGCAAACAACCGGAGGAACCCCATGGCCAAGATCGCCCTCGTCGTCGAATTCAAGCTGAAGCCCGGCGCGCATGCCGCCTTCGACGCCATCATCCGCGACCATGCGGCGGGCACCCTCTCCGACGAGCCGGGCTGCGAGCGCTTCGACGTGCTGCAGCCAGGTTCCAAGGAAGGGCCGGACCTCTCCCGCGTCATGCTCTACGAGGTCTATGCCGATGATGCGGCCTTCAAGGCGCACACGCAGAATCCGCGCCTCGCCCGCACCCGCGCGGCCTATGAATCGCTGATCGAGGACCGCACGATCCACATCTGCAAGTTGTAGAACCCTTCCATCATTTCGCCTTCTTCGCGAGGGACACCTGCCGCATCAGAAACGGAGGTTCCCATGCGCGCACGCGCGATCCCGATGACCCTGCTGCTGGCGACCCTGGCCTTCGGCACGATGGGCTGCACCAATCCCTATAGCCAGGGCCAGCGCGCCGCCGGCGGCGCGCTGATCGGCGCCGGCGGCGGTGCGGCCATCGGCGCGCTGGCAGGCGGCGGCCAGGGGGCCGCGATCGGCGCGGTGGCCGGGGCGCTGACGGGTGCCGCTGTCGGCGTCGTCACCACCCCGCAGCCTCCGCCGCCGCGCCGCAATTGCTGGCGCCGCGACGATGGCCGGACGGTTTGCCGCTGAGCACGCCGCATGCGAGACTCGCCGGCGGAGGACAAGCCATGGACCTGCCCGCCGGCGCGATCGACGCCGATCTCCATCCCATGGTGCCGGGGCTCTCGGCCCTGGCACCCTACCTGCCGGATCTCTGGCGCGACCAGATCACGCTGCGCGGCATGGAGGGCTTCGACACCCAGGCCTATCCGCCGAAAGCCCCCAAGACGGTGCGCGCCGATTGGCGGCCCCAAGGCGAATGGCCCGCCTCGCGCATCGGCCATCTGCGCGAACAGGTATTGGACCCCTGGCGCGTCTCGCGCGGCATCGTCACACCCCTCTACGGCGTGCAGCTCGTCTTCAACGAGGATATGGGCCATGCCTTCACGGCCGCGCTGAACGACTGGACGCGCGCCGAATGGCTCGATGCCGATCCGCGCCTCGCCGGCTCCATCGTGCTGCCCATGTTCAACGCCGAGCATGCGGTGGCGGAGATCGAGCGTTGCGCGCCCGATCCGCGCTTCGTGCAGGCCATGGTGCTGGTGATGGGCGAAACCCCGCTCGGCCGCCGGCACAACTGGCCGGTCTTCGAAGCCTTGGTGAAGCACAACCTGCCGCTCGCCATCCATGCCGGCACCGCCTATCGCAACCCGGTCACCTCGCTCGGCTGGCCCTCCTGGTATGCCGAGGACTATGCCGCGAACCAGCAGGCCTTCCAGAGCACCATGGCCTCCCTCATCACCGAGGGCGTCTTCGTCCGCTTCCCGACGCTCAAGGTCGTGCTGCTCGAATCCGGCGTCTCCTGGCTGCCCGCCTTCCTCTGGCGCCTGGTGAAGGGCTGGAAGGGTGTGCGCTTCGAGGTCCCCTGGCTCGACCGCAATCCCTTCGACGTGGTGCGCGAGAATGTGCGCCTCTCGATCCAGCCCTTCGACGCGCCGGAGGATGCCGAGACGGTGCAGCGCGTGATGGATCACCTCGGCAGCGACCAGATGCTGCTCTGGTCCAGCGACTGGCCGCATTGGCAATTCGACGGCCCGCCCCGCCTGCCGCCCGGCATCGATGCTACGCTCGCGCGGAAAATCTGCGTGGAGAACGCGCTTTCCACCTTTGATCGGCTCGCCCTGGAGGTGACCCCATGAACGTGATCCGCCCGCAGGCCGCCCCCGGCCGACCTCTTGCCGCCACGCAGGGGCTCGTGGATGTGGACATCCACCCCCGCCCGCGCTCCATCAACGACTATGAGCCCTGGCTCTCGGCCGAGATGCGCGAGCGGCTGAACACCTTCGGCATCCGACCGCGCCACGGCTTCGTGAAGGGCACGCCCTATTTCAAGTCGCAGCCGCTCGCCTGCCGGCGCGACGCCTGGCCGGCCGAAGGCACGCCCGCCTCCGATCTGGCTTTCATGCAGGAGCAGATGCTCGATTTCCACGGTGTGGATATCGGCGTGCTGAACCCGCTGCAGCCGACCGCCCAGGGCGACCAGAACAACCCCTTCTCCGTCGCCATGGCCCATGCCGTGAACGAGTGGCAGCTCGCCACCTGGGTCGAGCGCGATGCGCGGCTGCGCGCCAGCGTGGTGGTGCCCTATGAGGACCCCGAAGCCAGCGCCCGCGAGATCCGCAAGCGCGCGGGCGATTCCCGCTTCTGCCAGGTGCTGCTGATGAGCCGCACCTCCCACCCGCTCGGCAATCCGAAATACTGGCCGATCTTCGAAGCCGCGCAGGACGCCAACCTCCCCATCGGCATCCACGCCTTCGGCTATAGCGGCTGGGCGATGACCAATGGCGGCTGGCCCAGCTTCTACATCGAGGAAGTGAGCGAGCACGCCACCTCCTGCCAATCCCTCGTCAACTCGCTCGTCATCGAGGGCGTGCTGGAGCGGTTCCCCCGCCTGCGCATCATCCTCATCGAATGCGGCTTCGGCTGGCTGCCGAGCGTCGCCTGGCGGCTCGACAAGCACTGGCCCATGCTGAAGAGCGAGCTTCCCGCCATGAAGCGCCTGCCCTCGCAGCAGATCCGCGACCAGATCTGGGTCAGCACCCAGCCCATCGAGGAACCGCCGCGGCCCGAACACCTGCTCGACTGCATGAGCTGGATCGGCTGGGAGAAGATCCTCTACGCCAGCGACTATCCGCACTGGGATTTCGACGACCCGCGCACCGCGATCCCGAGCTTCATCCCGGAGGACAAGCGGGCGGCGATCTATGGGGGGAATGCGCGGAAGCTCTATGGGTTTTAGAAGAAGAAGGGCCTCCGGCGGCTGGGGCCGAGGGGCCCCAGACCCCTTCTTTGGGCCAGCGCCCGACAGCGCAGGCCAGGTGGTCAGGGAGTTTGGATCGAGATGAAGCACATCGTCGCACCCGTCGCCGAAATTCCCCCTGGCGAACGCCGCCTGGTCGAGGCCCATGGCAAGCGCGTCGTGGTCTTCAACCTCGCGGGCGAGTTCTTCGCGCTCTCGGACCGCTGCCCGCACCAGGGCGGCTCGCTCGCCGCCGGCCCTGTCATGGGCCTCGTCGAAAGCCCCTGCCCCGGCGAATACCACTACGGCCGCGCCGGCGAGATCATCCGCTGCCCCTGGCACGCCTGGGAGTTCGACATCCGCACCGGGAAATCCCGCTTCGACCCGCGCCGCATGAAGGTCCGCGCCTTCCCCGCCTGCGTCGAGAAGGGCGAGGCCCTGCAGGCCGAAACCTTCCCGGTGCTGATCGAAGAAGACTACGTGGTGGTCGAATTGTAGCGGGGTCTGGGGCCTGAGGCCCCAGCCGCCGGAGGCCAATTTTCTTGACTACCTCTTCTCCAGCCCCATCCGTCGCGCGATGACCTGCAGCATCACCTCATCCGCGCCGCCGCCGATCGAGCCCAGCCGGTAGTCGCGATAGGCGCGGCTCACCCAGCTCTCCCAGGCATAGCCCTGGCCGCCCATGAACTGCATGCACCAATCCGCCACCTCGCGCGACAGCCGCCCGGCCTTGAGCTTCGCCATGCTGGCCAGCTCCGTCACATCCTGGCCCGCCACATAAAGCTCCGTCGCGCGATAGGTGAGTGCGCGCAGCGCCTCGATCTCGGTCTTGAGCTCGGCCAGCCGGAACTGGATGTACTGGTTGTCCAGCAACGGCTTCCCGAAGGCCGGCCGCTGCCGCAGATAATCCGCCACATGCGCGATGAGCTGCCCCATGGCGAGCCGCCGCGCGGCCGCGTTCAGCCGCTCCTCCTGGAACTGCTTCATCTGGTAGGCGAAGCCCTGCCCCTCCTCGCCGATCCGCTGGCGCACCGGCACGCGCACCTCATCGAGAAACAGCTGCGCCGTGTCGCTGCACCACATGCCGAATTTGCGGATCTTCTGCCGCGTGACGCCCTTCACGTCTCGCCCGCCGGGGCTCTCGCGCAGGGGCAGCACGATCAGGCTCTTGTTGCGATGCGGCGCGCCGTCCGAGGTATTGGCCAGGAGGCAGACCCAATCCGCCTCCATCCCGTTGGTGATCCACATCTTGCCGCCGGTGATGACATAGTCCTCGCCATCGCGCCGCGCCCGGGTGCGGATGCTCGCCACATCGGAGCCCGCCCCGGCCTCCGAGACGCCGATCGCCACCACATGCTCGCCCGCGATGGCCGGCGCCAGGAAATCGCGCCGCAATTGATCGCTGCCGAATTCCGCGAGCGCCGGTGTCGCCATGTCGCTCTGCACCGAGAGCGCCATGCCCACGCCCTGCGCCTGCATCGTCCCCAGCGCCTCACCCGCCGCGACGGACCAGCTGAAATCCAGCCCCGCGCCGCCGAAGGCCGTGGGCTTGGTGATGCCGAAAAGGCCCAGCGCGCCCGCCTTGCGGAACAGCGCGCGCGAGGGGAAGGCCTCCGCCGCCTCCCAGGCTTCGACATGCGGATCAATCTCTTCGGCCACGAAGCGGCGGATGCTCTCCATCCAGGCCTCGTGCTCCGGCGTGTAGATCATGCGCCCCTCCCCCTTTTGGGGCAGGCTAGAGCAGCGTCCGATCAAGTTGAACCGCTAATCGGTTCAACTCGATCGGACATAAGCTGCTCTAGCAGTTACGTTTCTAGAGCACGACCTTCCGATCAGCTTGATTCAAGCTGATCGGAACGTGCTCTAGCCCGCCGTGGCTGAAACCGGCAGCGTGATCCGCACGCAAAGCCCGCCCCATTCGCTCGCGTCCAGCTCCAGCGTGCCGCCATAGGCCGCCACGATGTCCTGCGCGATGGCGAGGCCGAGGCCCGTGCCGCTCACCGAAGCATCGAGCCTGACACCCCGCGTCAGCGCCGCCCGCCGCTCCTGCGGCGCGATGCCGGGCCCGTCATCCTCCACACGGATCACGGCGCCCGGCCCGGCCGTGACGCGCACGCGGCCGCGCGCCCATTTCCCGGCATTGTCGAGCAGCGAGCCCAGCAGCTCCAGCAGGTCGCCCTCGTCACCCAGGAGCGTCAGCGCCTCCGGCACCGCCACCTCCCAGGCGAGGCGCGCGCCGGCCGGCGAGCGCGCCAGCGCCTCGGTGATGCGGCGCGCGAGCGGGGCCAGGACCACGCGCCCGCCGAGGCGCGCCGGCCCATGGATATGGGCGCGGGCCAACTCGCGCGCGATCCGTGCCTCCATCGCGGCCGCGAGGTCGTGCAGCTCCTTTGCCGCCTCCGCCTCGCCACGCCCCTCCAGCTCCCGCGCCCGCGCGCCCAGCAGCGCGAGCGGCGTGCGCAGCCCATGCGCGAGGTCCGCCGCCCGCTCGCGCGCGATGCGCGAGGCGCGACGCTGCCCCTCCAGCAGCGCGTCGAAATCCTGCGCAAGCCCGTCCAGCTCGGCCGGCAGCGCGCCGCTCAGCCGCTCGCGCTGGCCCGCCCGCAGCGCCGCGAGCGCCCGCCGCGCATCGGCGATCGGCCGCAGCGCGATGACGCCCTGAACCAGCGAGGCGAGCAGCAGGGCCAGCGCGAGCAGCCCCAGAACCGGCAGGAACTCCCAGAGGAAGGCGCGATTGGCCGCGCGCAGCACCTTGCGGTCCACCGCCACCACCGCGCGCAGATCGGCCCCCACCGCCTCGCCCAGCGGGCGCTCGAGCGCGATCATCTTGCCGCCTTCCGGCCCGCGCAGGATCAGCCGGTGCACCTCGCCCGGGCGCGGCGGCGTGGCCTGCATCTCCAGCGTGAAGCCGCCCAGCGAGGGCGAGCGCCAGGTCTCGCCCGTCCGCGCATCGCGCACCTGCCAGTAGAGCCCGGAATAGGGCTCCAGGAAGCGCGGGTCGGGCAGCGGCGGCAGCCGTGTCCAGACGCCCTCGCTACTCGCCACCACGCGGCCCAGCACGCGCAGATCCGCCTCCAGCTGCGCCTCCGCCTCGCGCTCCACATGCCGCTCGAAGAGGCCCTGCAGCACCAGGCCCAGCACCAGCATGACCATCGCCGTCATGGCGAGGCCCGCCCAGGCGAAGCGCGCGCGCAGCGAGCGTGTCATGGCTCGATCACATAGCCATGGCCGCGCCGCGTGCGGATGGTCGCCGCCCCGATCTTGCGCCGGAGCCGCGCGACCAGCGCCTCCACCGCATTGTCCGCACGGTCCGCCTCGTCGGCGTAGAGATGTTCCATCAGCTCGGTCTGGTGCACGGCGCGGCCGGCATGGTGCATGAGATAGGCGATGAGGCGGAACTCGAGCGGCGTCAGCTCCACCGCCCGCCCATCCCGCGTCAGCCGCCGCGCGCGCGTGTCGAGTGCCAAGCCGCCCGCCTGCAGCACATTGCCGGCAAGCCCCGCATGGCGGCGCAGGATGGCGCGCAGCCGCGCCAGCAATTCCTCCATGGCGAAGGGCTTCACCAGGTAGTCATCGGCGCCCGCATCAATGGCCTCCACCCGCACCGCCCAGGTGGCGCGGGCCGAGAGCACGAGGATCGGAAAACCCACCCCCTCCGCCCGCCAGCGGCGCAGCAGCGAAAGCCCGTCCACGCCGGGCAGGTTCAGGTCGAGGATGGCGGCGTCGAAAGGCTCGGTCCCGCCGCGCTCCCAGGCGGCGGCGCCGTCGGCCACATGCTCGGCCGCGAAGCCGGCATGCGCCAGCGCGCGCAGGACGTCCCGCGCGATGCCCGCCTCATCCTCCACCACCAGCACCCGCATGCGTCCCCTCTAGCCCGGATTTCCTGACATCGCGCTGACAGGCCGCGTCAGCCCGCCGGGGCGGAGCCGGAATATTGCGCCCGCCGAACCATGGAGACGCGCATGCCCCTCGGCCACGAGTTCCCCGCCCAACCCTGCCGCCTCTGCGGCACCGCCACGCGCCGCCTGGTGGCCGATCGCGGCCGCGGCGGCGCGCCGCTCGAGACCGCTCTCTGCACCGGCTGCGGCCTGGTCAGCCACGCCGAGATCCCGGCGGAGGCCGAGGTCAGCGCCTTCTACGCCACGCGCTACCGCCTGGAATACAAGGGCGGCTTCGCGCCCAAGCGGAAGCACGCGCTGCGCGCATTGCGCGGCGCCATGGCCCGCGCCCGCCGCCTCGCCCCCCTGCTGCCCGCCCATGCCCGCGTGCTCGACATCGGCGCCTCCTCCGGCGAATTCACCTTCGTGATGCGCGAGGCGGGCTTCACCGCATCGGGCCTCGAGCCCAATTGGGGCTATGCCGAATTCGCCCGGCGCGAATATGGCGTGGAGATCGGCCAGGGCGGCTGGGACAGCGCGGATTTCCCGCGCGAGGCGCTGCACCTCGTCACCATGAATCACGTCATGGAGCACCTGACCGACCCCTGGGCCGCCATGCGCCGCATCCATGAGGCGCTGGCGCCGGAGGGGCTGCTCTTCATCGAGGTGCCGAACCTGGAAGGTGTGCGCAAGCAGCTGACCAACACCTTCCACGCCGCGCATATCTGGAACTTCACGCCGGCCACGCTGATCGCCGCCGCCTGGCAGGCGGGCTTCACGCCCCGCGCGGGCGAGAACCTCAGCCACACCTCCATCGTCTTCCGCAAGCGCCGCGCGGAGGATGCACCGCCCCTGGGCGCCGATGCCGCGCATGCCGAGGCCCTCTGGCGCCAGATGACGCAGGAACAGTCGCGCCGCGCCTATTTGCTCTCCGCCGCGCCCATCACGCGGCGCTGGCAGCGCCTGATCCGCAACATCGGCGAGCATGTGACGACGCGCCGCCACGCCACCATCCGCGCGATGGGCGAGGCGCTGTTGGATGCCGCCGCGCTCGAACCCGCCTCGCCCTGGGCCGCGCGCCATGGCTGGCGCATGGGCGGCCGGCGTCAGCCCGCGAATTCCGCGGCGACGCGCGCGAAGGCCTGATCGAGCCAGGGGAGCAGCGCCGCCACATCGGCCTGCTCCACCGTGGCCCCGCACCAGATGCGCAACCCCGGCGGCGCGTCGCGATAGCTCGCCGCATCCAGCGCCACGCCCTCGGCCTCCAGCAGCGCCGAGAGCCGCGCCGCCGCCTTCGCCTGGCCCGACGCATCGAGTGCGGTGAACCAAGGGGCCACGATGCGCAGGCAGACGCTGGTGCAGGAGCGCGTGGCCGGCTCCTCCGCCAGGAAGCGCGCCCATTCGCTCTCGGCGACCCAGCCCGCGATGGTGGCGAGGTTGCCCTCGGCGCGCGCGATCAGCCCACGCAAGCCCCCCACGCTTTCGGCCCAGCGCAGCCCGTCCAGCGCGTCCTCCACGCAGAGCATGGAGGGCGTGTTGATCGTGTCGCCCTTGAAGATGCCCTCGATCAGCTTTCCGCCCTTGGTCAGGCGGAAGATCTTGGGCAGCGGCCAGGCGGGCTTGTTCGATTCGAGCCGCGCCACGGCGCGCGGCGAGAGGGCCAGCATCCCATGCGCCGCCTCGCCCCCCAGCACCTTCTGCCAGGACCAGGTGACGACATCGAGCTTGGGCCAGGGCAGGTCCATGGCGAAGGCGGCCGAGGTCGCGTCGCAGATGGTCAGCCCCTCGCGGTCGTCGCGGATCCAATCGGCGTTGGGCAGCCGCACGCCGCTCGTCGTGCCGTTCCAGACGAAGACGCAATCCCGCGCCGGGTCCACGGCCGAGAGGTCCGGCAGCTGGCCATAGGGCGCCTTGAGCAGCCGCACATCAGAGAGCTTCAGCTCGGCCTCAATGTCATGCGCCCATTCGGCGGAAAAGCTCTCCCAGGCCAGCACATCCACGCCACGCGGCCCGAGCAGGCTCCACAGCGCCATCTCGACGGCGCCCGTGTCCGAGGCCGGCACGATGCCGAGGCGATAATCCGCCGGCATGCCGAGGATGGCCTTGGAGCGCTCGATCACCTCGGCCAGGCGCTTCTTGGGGTCGGCCGCGCGATGGCTGCGGCCGAGCAGCGCGGCTTCCAGCGCCTCCAGCGCAAATCCGGGGCGCTTGGCGCAGGGGCCAGAGGAGAAACGGGGATTGGCGGGCTTCTGCATGGGCGCTTCGTGGCACGCGCGGCCGGGCCTGTCATCTCCCCGCCGGCATGGCAGGATGGCTGCCATGACGGACAAGCTCGAAACCTTCTGCCACGCCATGCCCAAGGTGGATCTGCATGTCCATCTGCTGGGCGCGGTGCGGCAATCCACCTTCGCCGAGATGGCCGCCCGCTGCGGCATGGGCCCGGCCGAGGTCGAGGCGCTCTACGCCCGCGACGCCAAGCCCAAGGGCGTGCTGCACATCCTGCGCGCCCTCGAACAGCGCATCCTGCGCGATCCGCGCGACCTGCACCGCATCACCTATGAACATCTGCAGGACCAGGCGGCGCATGGCGTGCGCCATTCCGAGATCTTCTGGAACCCGACCGGCACGGCCCACCTGTTTCCCTATGCCAAGGGCGCGGATGCCATCCTCGCCGGCTTCGCCGATGCGGCGGCGGATTTCGGCGTCTCCGCCCTGCTGATCCCCGCCATTGACCGCGAGGCCCCGCCCGAAGCCGCGACCGAACTGGCCGAATGGATGGTAGCGCACCGGCGCGATCCCATCATCGGCCTCGGCATCGACTACCGCGAGACGGACCGCCCGCCGGAGCTCTTCTGGCGCGCCTGGCGCATCGCGAAACAGGCCGGGTTCAAATTGACGGCCCATGCCGGCGAATTCGGCTGCCACCCGCGCAACATCGCGACCGCCATCGACCTGCTGGAGGTGGACCGGATCGACCACGGCTACACCATCCTGGAGGACGCCGCACTCACCGCACGCTGCGCCGAGCGCGGCCTGCTCTTCACCGTGGTGCCCACCAATTCCTACTACCTCCGCACGCTGGAGAACTGGCCCGACGGCCACCCGCTCGCCCGCATGCCGGCGGCCGGGCTGCTGATCCACCCCAATACCGACGACCCGCCGCTGCATCAGGTCACGCCCACGCGCTGCTGGCGGATGATGGTGGAGGATTTCGGCTTCGGCCTCGGTGATCTGCGCGGCTTCATGCTGAACGGCATCCGCGGCAGCTTCCTGCCCGAACCCGCACGCCGCCACCTGGAGGGCGCCTTCGCCCAGGAATTCGATGCCCTCGCCGCCGAGACCTTCCCCGAAGGAGTGATCGCATGATCCCCCGCCGCGCCCTGCTGCTCACACCCCTCGCCACGCCGGCAACCATGCGCGAAGCCGGGGCCCAATCCTGGCCGACGCGCCCCGTGACGCTCATCGTGCCCTTCGCGCCCGGCGGCAATGTGGACACGGTGGCGCGGCTGGCCGCCGCCGAACTCTCCCGCCGCCTCGGCCAGAGCGTCGTCGTCGAGAACGCGCCGGGTGCCGGCGGCACCATCGGCACCGAGCGCGTGGCCCGCGCCGCCCCCGATGGCTACACGCTGCTGGTCGGCGTGGAGAGCCCCTTCACCATCTCGCCCTTCGTCACGCCCAATGCGGTGCGCTACGAGCCGCTGCGCGACTTCGCGCCGATCGGCATGCTGGCCTCCCTGCCGCTCACGCTGGTCGGCCGCCCGGACCTGCCGGCCAATGACCTTCCCAGCCTGCTGGCCCTGGCCCGCTCCCGCCCCGATGGCCTCACCTTCGCCACCTCCGGCAATGGCACCTCGCTGCATCTCTGGGGCGAGATCATCGCACGCGGCGCGGGCGTGAAGCTGGAGCACGTGCCCTATCGCATCGCCGCGCAAATCCCGACGGACCTCATCGCCGGCCGCCTCGACCTCGCGGTGCTCACCATCACCACCACGGCGCCGTTGCTGCGCGAGGGCCGCATCAAGGGCTTCGCCAACTCCTCCCTCTCCGCGATCGACGGACTCCCGCCACTGGCGAGCCTGCCGGCCTTCCAGGGGCTGGAAATGCTGGCCTGGCAGGGAATCTTCGCACCCGCCCGGACGGATGCCGCCATCATCGCCCGCCTCGCCGCGGCGCTGGACGCGATGCAGGCCGAGCCCGAGTTCCGCCAGCGCCTCGGCCAGATCGGCATGACGCCCTGGCGCAAGACGCCCGCGGAGATGACCGCCCTGCTCCAGGCCGAGTTGGCGCGTTACCAGGAGGTGGTGCGGGCGGCCAATATCCGTTCGGACTAGGCGCGCGCTTAAACATTGAACCTGCGCTTGAAGCCTGGTCGTCCGCATGCAACCGTCCGGGGTCTGGAGAAGCCCGCATGCCATTGGCCACCATGCTCCGCGTCCTCACCCTGCTGGCGGCCCTCCTGCCCAACCTCGCCCATGCCGCGCCGCCGCCCGCGCCCGGCCCCGCCGAATGGCAGGCCTATCTCCGGCGCTACCTGGCCCCGGAGGGCCGCATCATCGACACCGCCAATCGCGGCATCTCGCACAGCGAGGGCCAGGGCTATTCCATGCTCTTCGCCGTGCATTTCAACGACCGCGCGCGCTTCGACCAGATGTGGAACTGGACGCGCCGCACGCTGAGCCGCCCGAGCGACAGCCTCTCCGCCTGGCGCTTCGACCCCAATAGCCGCGCCGGCGTGACCGACCAGAACAACGCGACGGATGGCGACATCTTCATCGCCTGGTCGCTGCTGCTGGCCAGCGAACGCTGGGACGCGCCCGCCTATCGCGAGCAGGCGCAGCGCATCACGGCCGACATCCTGCGCTGCTGCGTCATCGAATTCCGTGGCCGCACGCTGCTGCTGCCAGGCATTCATGGCTTCCAGGATGCGCAGGGCGTCATCATCAACCTCTCCTACTATGCCTTTCCCGCTCTCCGCGCCCTCTCGCGCGTGGTGCCCGATGCGCGCTGGGCGGCGCTGGAACGCGACGGGCTGCAACTGATGAACGAGGCCGCCTTCGGCCGTTGGCGCCTGCCGCCCGACTGGCTGCTGCTGCCCACCCACGGCGGCCCGCCGGTGGCGGCCAGCCGATGGCCCAACCGCTTCGCCTGGGACGCGGTGCGCGTGCCGCTCAACCTCGTCTGGCAGCAGCTCGACGCCGTGCCTCTCCCGTCCTCGCGCGGCTTCTGGGACTTCCCGAACCATCCGCGCCGCCCACCCGCCTGGGTGGATCTGAACACGGGGGAAATCGCGCCCTATCCCGGCCATGCCGGCATCCGCGCGATCCATGCGCTGGTCCGCAGCCGCTTCAACGAGAGCGTGGGAGCGCCGCTCGGCGTGGCCGATGCGCCGGATTATTTCGGCGCGGCACTGGTGCTGCAGACCCGCATCGCGCCGCATATGGCGATCGAGCCACCCGCCATCGTGCCGCCGACACCCGCCACACCCCCCAGCCGCACCGAGCGCCTGATGGGCGCAGCCCAGGCCGCCTGGTCCCGCTGGCGCGGCGACCCGGCCGAGGAGGAGGCCGAACCCCTGCCCGTCATCACCCCCGCCCAGGCGCAATGGGCCCGCAACCTGCATGCCCACCAGCATGAGGTGCGCGGCGTGACCCCCGGCCTGCGCGGCCTGGTGCCACCGCGATGAGCGCCCTCACGCGCCGCGGCCTGATCGCCGCCACCCTGCCGCTGGCCGCCGCGCGCGCCCAGAACGCTGCGCCGACCGCGGCGGGCCTCAGCCTCGTCATCGCCGGCGAGGCGCCACGGCTGAACTCCAGCGTGCTGGAGGAGCTGAACGAGCAACCTGACTTCACCCTGCCCGCCGGCACCGTGCGGACCGAGCCCCTGCCCTGGATCGCGACCGAACTCCAGGAGGAGGTGGAGGCCGGCCTGCCCGGCGCCGAGGCGGTGCTGACCAACATCACCGGCCATGCGCTGGGGGCGGCGCGTGACCTCTGGTCCGAGGTGCCGGCTGCCATGCTCGCCGCCAATACGCCGACGCTGACCGAGGTCGGCCAGTTGGTGCAGGCGCGGATCGGCACGACCGGCCTCGTGCTCGGCGCCGTGCCGGGGGGCCCGGTGCTGCTGCACCGCCGCTCCGTCCTGCCCGTGGCGCCGCGCAACGCGGCCGAGCTGATGGATTACGCCCGGCAGAACCCCAAGCGCTTCCAGTACACGCGGCCCGGCCAGTCGCGCTTCGGCGAGGCCTTCGTGCTCGGCCTGCCCTATCTGCTGAACGACGCCGATCCGCTCGACCCGCGCCGCGGCTGGACCAACAGCTGGGCCTATCTGGCCGAGCTCGGCCGCCACGTCGCCTATTATCCCAGCTCCGGCCAGGCGGCGGCGGCGGAATTCCTCGATGGCGGCGTGGACCTCGCCCCCGTGATGCTGGTGCCCTACCTGCTCGCCATGGCGCAGGGGGGCCTGCCGGATGACACGCTCTGCACGCCCTTCGCGGCGGCGCCGCTGCTGCCGCACAGCCTGATCCTGGCGATCCCGCGCGGTGTGCCGGAGGAACGGCGCAACCTGGCCGAGCCGCTCGCCGCCTTCCTGCGCCAGCCGAGCATGCAGCGCCGTGTCTTCGGCCGCGGGCTGCTGCCCGGCACCGGCCCGCTCGTGACCGATACCGAGCCGACCGACCGCCTGCTGACGGCAGCCCTGACCCCCGCGCTCAGGGACAGCCTGACCGGCCGCGCCGTCGCCACACCCGTCAGCCCTTCGGCCCGCGCCTATATGCTGCGCGCCTGGGATGACCTGATCGGCGCGCGCTACGGCGAGACGCCCTGAAGCCTCACCAGACCAGGCGCTGCGGCGCCAGCGCCCTTGCGCGCGCGGCCAGTTCGACGCTCGGCAGCACGTCGCAGGAGGGCCAGAGCCCGCTCTCCAGCCCCGCCGCATAGCCCTCCGGCAGGCCCGCCGCGCGCATGGCGGCGGCGGCGGCCGCATGGTCGTAGTCGAGCGGCAGGATCTCGACGGTGAGCGAACGCGGCCCCGGCGTCAGCAGCGAGAACCAGGTGCGCGGCGTGCCGTCATTGGCCGGCATGCCGACGGCCCCCGCATTGAGCCAGAGCCCGCCGCCGGCCAGCCGCCGCGCGAAGGGAATGCCGCAATGCCCGGCGATCACGCCCTGGCAGGCGGTCTCGGCCAGCTCCTCCAGCAGCACCGGCTCGGGCGCCGAGGCAAAGAGGAAGCGACTGATCTCCGTCGCACCGCCATGCAGCACGGCCAGCCGCCGCCGGTCGGGCAATTCGAGGTGCAGCTGGCGCGGCAGCCCGCCCATCCAGGCGCGGTGGCGCGGCGTCACCTGCCGGTTGGCATGCGCGTACCAGGCGCGGGAGAGCAGGTCACAGGCCGTGTCCTCCTCGAAGCCGCAGCCGCAATCCTCGGCCTCGGCGGCCAGGTTCTCCTCGCAATTGCCCATCAGCACCAGCGCGCCGCTCTCCATCATCAGCTCGCAGCAGGCCGCGGCATCGGCCGCATAGGCCACCACATCGCCGGTGCAGAGGATGCGGTCCCCCGCGATGCCGCGCCGCGCGGCTTCGGCCAGCACGGCCTCCGTCGCCTGGAGGTTGGAATAGGGGCCGCCGAAGACGAGCATCGGCGCATCGAGGCGAATGAGCGGGATCATGCGAGGCTTCTCCGCAGCGCGCCGCTGATGCGGTCCGCCGCCAGGGTCAGTGCGACAATGACGATGAGGATGGCGAGCACGCGGTTGAAATCCAGCAGGTCCACCGCGTTCTTCAATTCCTGCCCCAGGCCGCCCGCACCCACGAGGCCGAGCACGGTGGAGGCGCGGATATTCGCCTCCCACACATAGAGCAGCCCGCCCAGATTCTGCGGCAGCGTCTGCGGCACGAGCGCACAAAGCGCCACATGCCAGCGCGAGCCGCCCACGGCGAGGATGGCCTCGGCCGGGCGGGGGTCGGCCTCCTCCATCGCCTCGGACCAGAGCTTCGCGACGGAGCCGGCGGAATGCAGCGCCACGCCCAGCATGCCGGCGAAGGGACCGAGGCCGACGGCGGCCACGAAGAGCAGCGCGAAGACGAAGCCATCCACGCCGCGCAGCGCATCCAGCACGGCGCGCAGCGGGTGGTAGAGGGCGAAGCTCGGCGTCACCTGGCGGGTCGCGACCAGCGCGAGCGGTGCGGCCATCAGGGCGGCCGCGAAGGTACCCAGTGTCGCGATGCCCAGCGTCTCGCCCGCGCGGCGCGCGATGTCGCGCGGTTCCGAGAAATCGGGCGGCCAGGCGCCGGCGAGCCACCCCGCGAGGCGCGGCAGCCCGGCGGCGAGCCGCGCGGGGTCCGGCGCCACCACCCAGGCCGAGCCCAGCAGAAGTGCCAGGAAGGCAAGCCAGCCGACAGGCTTCACGAGGTGCGCAGCCGCCCCAGCGAACGCCCCGCCGCCTCGATCAGCGCATAGGTGGTGGGTGTGGCCGGGACCCAGCCCGTGTAGTTTGGCGGCATGACGCGCGCCGCCTGCTCGGGCGTGATGGCGAGTGCGGCGGCCGAGAGCGCCGATTTCGTCGCGGCATCCAGGTCGTGGCGCACCGCCAGCGCGTCATTGGGGAGCGGCTCGCTCTGCCAGACGATGCGCGCCTGCTCCGGCCGCACCCGGCCCGAGGCCAGCATGGCATTGAAGTTCCGGTCGAAATCGGTGGCGAGATCCACCTGGCCCGAGGCCACCGAGATCACATTGGCCGCATGGCTCGCGCCATCGCGATACTGGAAGAAGCGGCGCACATCGATGCCCTGCTGCGCGAACCAGTGATGCGGGATGAGCCAGCCGCTGGTCGAGCCCGCATCGGCGAAGGAGATGGAGAGCCCGCGCGCATCATCCGGGAAGCGCGCGATGGTGAGGCCGGCGCGGGCCAGGATGATGGCGTGATAGGTGGGCCGCCCCTGATAGAGCACCGTCGCCAAGGCCTCGGCCCGCGCCCGGTCCCGCGCCAGCACATAGCCCCAGGGGCCCATCCAGGCCGCATCCACCTGGCCCGAGCCGAGTGCCACGGCAATGCCCGCCCAATCGGTGGTGACGGTCAGTTCGTAGGGCCGGCCCAGCGCCTGGGCGAGATGCGCGAAGAAGGGCTCGAAGGCGCGGCGGGTATCGCCCGCCGTCGGCTGGAAGGGGCCGACGGCGAAGCGGATCGGCGCGCGGGACTGGGCGGCGGCCAAGCCCGGCAGCAGAAGCGGCGCGGCGAGGAAGGAACGGCGAGAGGTCATGCGGCGGGGCCTTTCATCGGATGCTCGATCCAGAGATTGGGTTCGACATAGACGGCGTGGTCCTGCTCCAGGCTCACATGCAGCGGCGTGAGCCCGCCCTCGATGGCGACAAGACCGGAGCGATCGAGCGGCAACCCCGTCCAGCTTCGCCATTCGGCGAGCGTGCCGGGGATGACCATGCTGGTCGGCGCGATCTTCACGATGCGCCCGCCGATGCGCTCATGCGACCGCACCCAGGGATCGACCGAGAAACCCTCCGGGGTGCGGCGTGCGAGGTAGTCGGCCATGGGCGTGAAGGGCTCGCGCGCCTTCGCCGTGGGGCGCACGGGCGCGAAGAGATGGCTGAGGCCCCGCGCCTCGGCATGGCGACGCATCGCCTGGATCATCAGCGCGGATTGCCCCTGCCCGCGATGCGAGGGCATCAGCGTGATCTCGAGCGCGCTCAGCGCATTGGGCGCGCGGCCGGCCGCCGCATCCAGATGCGCCATGCGGATCACGCCATCCCAGCCGGAATCGGGCAGTTCGCCCGTGTAGCGGAAGGGCACGGAAAAGGCGCGACCGACCGGCCGATCAGGCGCGGCCGGATCGAGGATGGCGAAGCTGAAGTCGAGCCAGCGCGCGAAGGCCGCCTCGCTGAAGCGCAGATCGGCCGCCGGGTCATGCATCATGAATTCCGGCCAGAGCGCGCGGAATTCCGGCGTGTCCAGCGCATCGGCCAGGTCCGGCCGCGCGCTGAGCGGCACGAAGTCCAGCATCACCGGCTGCAGGCCGCCCCGCCCAGCACGCAGAAGGTGGCGCAATGCGGATGGTTCAGCGAGACGGGCCGCGCCGCTTCGGTCAGGGTCGCGCCCAGTTCGAAGCGCTCGTCATAAGCGAGCAGCGTGCAGGCCAGAACGGCGGGGCGCGCGGCGCCCTTGCGCTTCACCACCATGCGGGAGGAGGCGCACATCATCGAATCCGGAGATTTCTTGAGGATGCCCCAGCAGGCCTCGGTGATCTCGGGCACGTCGCGCCCCGCATCCATCTCGGGGAAGAGCATCAGCGCCACGGGATCATGCGCGTCCACGGGGATGCCCCATTCGGCGAAGAGGCCCGCGAAGCCCGCGCGCATCGCCGCCTCATCCTCCGCGCCGAAGCCCGCGCGGCCCGCGACGTGCAGCTGGAACCCCTCGCGCGCCAGCCAGACCAGCCCCTCCATGGTGCGCGCGAAGCTGCCCGCGCCGCGCTCGAGGTCATGGATGGCGGCGTCGTGATGATCGAGGCTGACGCGCAGGATGAGGTTGTCCGTGCCATGCTTCGCGCGCAGCGCCAGGAGCTGGGCGGCATAGCGCCGCATGGGCTGCATCGCATTGGTCAGCACCAGGGCCCTCAGCCCGCGCGAGAGCACATCGTCCAGCATCGGCACGAGGTCGGGGTTCATGAAGGGCTCGCCGCCGGTGAAGCCCACCTCGCGCACCGGAAAATCCGCGGCCTCGTCCAGATACGCCCGCACCTCGGCAGCGCTCAGATAGACCAGCGCATCATTGCGCGGGCTGCTCTCGATGTAGCAATTGGCGCAGGTGATGTTGCAGAGCGTGCCGGTGTTGAACCAGAGCGTCTCCAACGCAGTGAGCGCGACCGTCGCGCGCCGCTCGCCCTTCAGCGTCAGCACCGGGTCCTGGAACTTGCCGGGCAGGAGCGGCGTCGTGGTCTGGCTGCGAAGGGACAAGGCGGTGCTCTCCGGGAATCAGTTCGGTGTCGCGTCGTTCAACGCCCAATCATAGGCATCTTCCGTGACGCGGGTGAGATTTCGCAGCGCGCCGGCCAGTGGCGGCGCGGCGTAGCGTGCGAGATGCGTGATCACCCCCGCATCATCGCCGCCGAAATCCTCGCGGAACCAGCGATAGATGGAGGAGACGCGCAACCCCCCGCCAGGGAGCAACGCGGCCCCACGCGGATGGTTCACGAAGGCGCGGGCGGCGGCGTCCAGATCCGCCTCCAGGCTCGCCGCGCGCCAGGCGCGCAGCGGCAGGTTGGGGCAGCCGATGGAGGCGCAGTTCACCGCGTAATGCACGCGCGGGTCCCGGAAGGTCGGGCGCATCGTGCCATGCTCGATATCGTCGAGCGATAGCCGCGCCCCCTCGATGGTGACGAGGCGCGTGCGCCAGGGCCCGAGGAACTGGCGCGGATCGAGGCCCACGCCGGTCGAGCGGATCTCCTTGATCGAGCGCACGGGATAGCGCTCCAGCACGACCTTGAGCGTCAGCGCATTGTAGAGATTGGCCCAGAAGGCGAAGGCCTCCTGGCGCGGCATGGCGGAGGGGCGGCGCGTGGCCGCCTCGGCGATCCAGGCATCGAGGGCCGCCATATCCGCCGCATTTGCCTTCCAGCGCGCATAGGCGACGCGCGTCACGCCATCGGCCGGCGTGGCGGCGTAGCGGGCGAGCAGCGCGTCGAGCCCCGGCTCGGCGGCGCCGGCCGCGGCCGGGATCAGCAGCGCGGCGGCCAGGCTGCGACGGCGGATCATTTGGCGGCAAACCTGTTCTTCAGCGGGATGGCGGCGAGCGAGAGCGCGGCCAGCCCCAACAGCGCGCCCAGGATCTGCGGCGTGAGCACGGAACCGAGGTCGAGCGTGCCGCCCGCATCCAGGATGGAGCCCAGCCCCGCGCCGCTGAGGCTGAAGACGAAGGTGCCGGGCATGATGCCGAAGAAGGTGGTGAGCACGTAGATCGGCAACCGCACGCCGACGAAGGCCGGCACGAGATTGACGAGGAAGAAGGGAAACAGCGGCACGAGGCGCAGCACCAGCAGGTAGGAGGCGGCGTTGCGGCGGATGCCCTCGGCCAGGCGCTGCGCCGGCGCGCCGAAGCGGTCCAGCGCGTTCTCGCCGAAGATGGTGCGCGCGAAGAGAAAGACGAGCGTGGCGCCGATGGTGGCGCCCAGCACCGTGAGCAGCGTGCCCAGCACCGCGCCGAAGAGAAAGCCGCCCGCGAGCGTCAGGATGATCGCCCCCGGGACGGAGAGCGCCACCGCCGCCGCATAGACCAGCACGAAGCCGCCCGCCGCCAGCAGCGCGTTGCGCGCGACGAATCCCGCCAGCGCCTCCCGGTGCCGCGCCAGCGTATCGAGCGAGAGCAGCTCGCCAAGGCCCGCCGCGCGCAACGCGAGGAGCAGGGCCAGCACGCCCAGCGCCAGCCAGAGCCGCTTGTCCCGCAGGAGCCTCATGGCAGCAGCCTCTGGATCCAGCCCACGATGCGCCGCGTCCGCGCCGAGAACAGCGAGGGCGTGTAGAAGCCGCCCGCCGCGCGCTTCGAAAGCTCCGACATCGTCGGATAGGGCGCCATCATCTGCGCGACCGCGCCGATCTTCAGCCGCTGCTGGATGGCGAGGCCCCAGAGGCCGATCATCTCGCCCGCGCGGGGTGCGAGGATCGTCGCACCCAGGATGCGCCCGCCGCCGCCCAGGATGATCTTGGCCAGCCCCTCCGTGCTGCGCTCGGCCACCGCGCGGTCATTGCCGGCGAGCGGCTGCAGCAGCACCTGCACCGGGTGGCTCGCCAGCCGCGCCTCGGCCTCGGTCAGGCCCACATGCGCGAGCTCGGGGTCGCAATAGGTCACCCAGGGCAGGGCCGCGTAATCCACCTTCGCGGGCAGGCCGAAGAGGATGTTCCGGATCAGCACGCCCGCGTGATAGCCCGCCACATGGGTGAATTGCGGCCCGCCCGCCACATCGCCCGCCGCGAAGACGCGCCTGTTGCTGGAGCGCAGCCGCGCATCCACCGTGATGCCCCGCGCCGTGGTCTCGACGCCCGCGAGCGGCAGGTCCAGCCCATCCAGATGCGGCTTGCGCCCCGCCGCCACCAGCAGATGCGAGCCGGCGATCTCCGTGCCATCGGCCAGCGTCACCCGCAGGCCGGGCGCGATGCGCGCCACCTCCGCACCCTCGATCAGCGTGATGCCCTGGCGCGTCAGGCCCTCGCGCAGGATCGCCACCGCCTCGGGCTCATCGCGCGGCAGGATGGGGCCGCGCTGGATCACGGTGACTTCGGAACCGAGGCCGCGAAACGCCTGCGCCATCTCGATGCCGATGGGGCCACCGCCCAGCACCAGCAGGTGCTCCGGCCGCTCGGTCAGCTCGAAGATCGTCTCGTTCGTCAGATAGGGCGTCTCGGAGAGGCCCGGCACGGGCGGGATGGCGGGGCTCGAACCCGTCGCCACCACGAAGCGCCGCGCGCGGATGCGCTGGCCATCCGCCGCCACCTCGGCCGGGCCGGTGAAGCGCGCCGCGGCGCGGATCACGGTGCAGCCCAGCCCCTCGAAGCGCTCCACGCTGTCATGCGGGGCGATGGCCGCGATGACCCCCTGCACATGCGCATGCACGCGGGCGAAATCCACCACGGGCGCGGCCACATCCACGCCGAAGCGCGCCGCTCCACGCGCCGCCTCCGCCGCATGCGCCGCCGCCAGCAGCGCCTTGGAGGGGACGCAGCCCGTGTTCAGGCAATCGCCCCCCATGCGGTGCTTCTCGATCAGCACGACCGAGGCGCCCATCTGCACCGCGCCCGCCGCCAGCGAGAGCCCGGCCGAGCCCGCGCCGATCACGCAGAGATCGGCGTGCAGCACGTCGCCCTTCAGGCGCGGCCGGCGGGCTGCCGCCGGCGGAATGTCATCATGGGTCATGCGGGGCCTGTCGCTGCGCTGTGCCGGGTTCGCCGGCTCCGGCGGCAAGGTTACGCGCCTTCGGCGGGCATCGCAGCACGATCGTCACAGCCAGCGCGGCGGCATGATGCGCGCCACCGCGAGGCCCCCACGATCATCCGTATCGGCCGAGAGCGCGATATGCGTCACGGCCGGCGCCTCCTCGCCGAAGGCCAGCCGGTGATCGGCGGCGACATCCACCACCTCCTCCAGCCAGGTCGCCAGCGGCGCCTCCGTGCCCCGCAGGATGATCACCGCGCCATCGCGCGGCGCATAGGGGTTGGGCAGCCGCCGGCCGGGCGGCCCGCCGCCCCAGCAATAGGTCAGGCCGCGCCCGGCCATGCCCTCGGGCGTCAAGCCACGGCGCATGAAGGAGAGCGGGCCGCTCGCGGCGAAGAGCACATGCACGGCGGCGGAGCGATCATCGGCGCCACGGATCGCCGCATCGCTCGGCGGGGCCGCGCTCTCCACCCGCCAGCGCCAGGCGAGGCGCCCGGGCGGGCCGGGAAAGGGGCGCAGCAGGAAGCCCACGGCATCCCGCGCCGTGACGGTGATGGAGCCCGCCTCATCCCAGGCGAAATGCGCGACCGCGCGGCCACGCACCGGCTGCAGCCGCCAGCCCGCGCCGCTGAGGCGCGGGTCCAGCGGTTCGGCCGCGGCGGTGCGAGGCCTGGCCAGCAGGGCCGCAAGCGGCAGGCCGAGCGCGCCGCGCCGGCTCGTCAAACCGCGGCGCGCTGCATCAGGAGCGGCCCGGCCAAGGCGCCCAGCGCCGTCACCACCAGCACCGCGATCCCATGCCAGACCAGCACCATCACCGCCGCGTTCAGCTCATGCACCAAGGTCAGGCCCAGGCTCGCGAAGGCCGCCGCCGAAAGCCCGCCCAGCGCCGCGACCGGCACCGGGCGCAGCAGCGCCGCATGCCGCGTGAGAAAGACGATGGCGACCGTCATCGGAACGCCGAGCCCGATGATGAAGCCAAGACAGGGCAGGCTGATGCCGAGTTGCAGCGCCTCCGGCCCCAGCCGCGCCAGATCCTCGAGGCAGCCCCAGCCCATGGTGACGAGCCACCCCACCACGGCCGGCACCGGCAGCAGCGCCCAGCGCTGGTCCCGGTCGGGCAGGGCGAGCTGGAAGGCGGCATAGCCGGCCGTCAGCGCCACCAGCGCGGCGGACATCAGGTGATAGAGGTCGAACCCGTCCATCAGCCAGGCGGCGAAATCGGCGCGCAGGCCAGAGACGAGCAGGGCCGCGCCGATCACGCCCGCGCAGAACAGGCACCAGAGCCCGAGCATCGCGAGCGGCGAAGGCAGCCGGTGCACCGGCTTCAAGCCGCGGCTCAACTGGGTGATGAGCTCTTCGGTCCGCATGGTCATGGCTCCTTGCCGATTTTGCGGCGCAAGGTCTGGATGGCGCGATGGGTGGCGACCTTGAGCGCCCCCATCGACATGCCCGAACGCGCGCTGGCCTCGGCGAGCGACAGGGCCTCGATCTTCGTCAATTGCAGCGCGGTGCGCTGCGAGGCCGGCAATTCGCCGACCGCGGCACGCAGTTCGGCCGCGTCCAGCCGCCGCTCGGCATCGCCCTCGGCGCCGACATGCTCGGCCGCCTCCAGCACCGTGTGGCGCGACAGGCCACGCGCCACGCCCCGCCCCCGGTCCAGCGCCCGCCGCTCGGCGATCGCGGCGATCCAGGGGCGGAAGGGCCGCGCCGGGTCATAGGTGGCGCGCACCCGGTGCAGCGTCAGCAGCGTGTCCTGCACGGCGTCCTCGGCCTCGGCGGGGTCGCTCAGCCGCCGCCGGCAGATGGCGCGCAGCAGCGGCAGGCATTCGCGCAGCAGCGCGTCATAGGCGCGCGCATCGCCGGCCTGCGCGCGCGCCATCATCTGCGACCAGCGGGCATCGCGCGCGGGCCGCTCCTCGGCCTCGCTCATGCCGGCGAGGCCATCCCAGACAAGGTCGGACGTGACACGGTCATCCTCGGCCGCGCCCGCCCGGCCCGATGCCGGGCCCGAAAGCGCCTGCCCGGTTACGGGCGGGGTGGGCACAGGGTTACGCCGCCCGAACAGAATTTCTCTCCCCCGCACGCAGGCGATAGAGAAGGTGCCTCCGCATGGGGTGCCCCTCGGGCAGGTTCGGGTGATCGAACCCGCCATCCCGCGCCATGCCAAGCTTCTCCATCAGCGCCCAGGAGGGGGCATTGGCCGGGATCGTGAAGGCCACGATCTCATCCAGCCCCAGAACATCGAAGCCATGGGCCAAAGCGGCCCGCGCCGCCTCCTCCGCATAGCCCTGGCGCTGATGCGCGGCCGCGATGCGCCAGCCGATCTCGACGGCGGGCGTGAACCACGCCGTCCAGGGGATGTTGAGCAACCCCACCAGACCGACCACCGCCCCCTGCCGCTCCACCACCCAGAAGCCGTATCCATGCTCCGCGAAATGCCGCGCGATGCGTTCGCGGAAGGCCTCGCTCTCCGTCACGTCCAGCGGCTTCGGAAAATGCCGCATCACCGCCGCATCGCCGTTGATGGCGGCGAGTGCAGGGCCATCGGCCGCGACCGGTGGCCGCAGGACCAGGCGGTTGGTGTGAAGGATGGCAGCCATGCCTGACCCTATCCGCCCGGGCGCCGCCTCGGCTACACCAAGCCAGTCTCAAAAACAGGAGAGTGCGATGGGCTGGCCGACGCGGACGGGCCTCACTTCGCTGGGCGACGTGACCACCCTCTCGGGCGAGGTGATCCGCGACGCGAAGCTGAGCTGGAAGACCCATGGCACGCTCTCCCCCGCGCGGGACAACGTCATCCTCTACCCCACCAGCTATTCCGCCCAGCACCAGGAACTGGAATGGCTGATCGGGCCGGAGGGCATCCTGGACCCGACGCGCTGGTTCATCCTCCAGCCCGACATGTTCGCCAATGGCCTCTCCTCCAGCCCGTCCAACGACCCGGACTACCCCGCGCTCGTCACCTCCTGGGACAATGTCCAGGCGCAGCGTCGGCTGCTCCTGGAGCAGTTCGGCGTGGAGCGGCTCGCCTGCGTCTATGGCTGGTCCATGGGCGCGCAGCAGGCCTATCACTGGGCCGCGATCTTCCCCGAGGCGGTGGAGCGCATCATCGCCATCTGCGGCAGCGCGCGCACCGCGGTGCACAACCAGGTGTTTCTCCGCAGCCTGATGGCGGTGCTGGAAGCCGCCCCGGAACACATCGGCGGCGGGCGCTTTTCCGCCCCGCCCATGGCCGCACTCCGCGCCTATGGCCGCATCTACGCAAGCTGGGCGCTGAGCCAGGATTTCTATCGCGCCGGCCGCCACCTGGTCAGCGAACCCAGCCTCGAAGCCTTCCTGGTGAACCAGTGGGAGGCGCGCTGGACGGCGCGCGACGCCGCGAACCTCTACGCCCAGGCGCGCTGCTGGGATGCGGGGGACATCGCCGCCAACCCGATCTACGGCGGGGACCTGACCCGCGCGCTGGCCGCCATCCAGGCGCGCGTGCTGCTGATGCCGGGCGAGACGGACCTCTATTTCCGCGTGGCCGACAATGCCGCCGAACTGCCGCATCTGCGCCAGGCCGAGATGCGCGTCATCCCCAGCATCAATGGCCACCGCGCCGGCAATCCGCTGGGCTTCGCCGAGGACACGGCATTCCTGAAATCCGCGACACGTGCCTGGCTGGAAGCCTGAACCCAACCGGTCTAGCCTCCTCCCCCGGAAGGAACGCCCGATGACCCTGATGAGCCTGGACGCGATGGCGGCGAGCATCCCCGATGGGGCGATGATCGCGCTGCCGCCCGACAACTCCCTGCCCTCCGTCGCCTTGGCCAAGGCGCTGATCCGCCGCGGTGCCAAGCGCCTGCGCCTGGTGGGCGTGCCGATCTCCGGCTTCGCGACCGACATCCTGATCGGCGCCGGCTGCGTCGAGCAGGTGGAGACCAGCGCCGTGACGCTGGGCGAAGCCGGCTTCGCGCCGCGCTTCTCGGCGGCGCTCAAGGCCGGGAAGCTGCGCATCCTGGATGCCACCTGCCCCGCCATGCACACCATGCTGCAGGCGACCGAGAAGGGCGTGCCCTTCATGCCCCTGCGTGGCCTGATCGGCAGCGACATCCTGGCCAACCGCCCCGATTGGAAGGTGATCGAGAGCCCCTTCGGCACGGGGGAAAAGATCACCCTTCTCCCCGCCCTCAACCCCGATGTCGCCGTCTTCCACGCCGTGATGGCCGACAGCGCCGGCAATGTCTGGGTCGGGCGGCGCCGCGAATGCGCGACGGTCGCCCATGCCAGCAAGCGCGCGCTCGTCACCGTCGAGCGCGTGGTGGAGGGCAATTTCCTGGAGGATGAGCGCCTCTGCCCGGGTGCGATCAACGCCACCTACATCTCGGGCTACGCCATCGCCGAGCGCGGCGCGCATCCCTCCGCCCTGCTCGACGAATACGGCTTCGACACGCAGTACGTCATGGACTACGCCCGCGCGGCCAAGACCGAGGCCGGCTTCGCCGCCTGGTGCGCGGAACATGTCTTCGGCAATCAGGCGGTGGCCGCGGAATGAGCTACCGTTCGGAAGAATTATTGGCCGTCTGCATCGCGCGCCTGATCCGCGCGGTGCCGACCTCGCATATCGCCGTCGGCGCCGCCTCGCCCATCCCGGCCGCCGCCTGCTGGCTCTGTGTGAAGCAGGGCGTGCCGCTGCGGCTCTCGCTGCTGCACAAGCGCACGGGCAACCCCTTCACCGATGGCTCGCGCGAGCTCTTCGACCTGACGGGCCAGGGCCGCGTGGACCTCTTCTTCCTGGGCGGCGGCGAAATCGACGGCCAGGCGAACCTCAACCTCATCGGCACGGGTGACTGGCCCGGCATGGAAGTGCGCTTCCCCGGCAGCTTCGGCTCGGCCTTCATGTATTTCATGGCCGGCCGCACGATCCTCTTCCGCGAAGAGCACAGCCCGCGCGTGCTGGTGGACCGCGTGGCGCATATCTCCGCCCCCGGCGTGTCCGAGCCCGGCGTCTATCGCCGCGGCCACGCCCAGGCGCTGGTCACCGGCCGCTGCGTCTTCCATTTCCACCCGGACCGCGGCCGCTTCTCGCTCGCCTCCATCCATGCGGGCGAGACGCTGGAGAGCATCCGCGCCATGACCGGCTTCGATTTCGACGTGGCCGATGATGTGGGCGAAACGCCGGCGCCGACGGAGGAGGAGCTCGCTTTGCTGCGCGGCGCGGTCTGCGACGAGATGCTGGAGACCTATCCGGATTTCTGCGCCCGAGTCTTCGGCCGCCAGCGCGCGGCCTGAGCGGGTGGATTTCGAGACCCTCGCCCGCACGCGCCGCAGCGTGCGGGGCTACAAGCCCGACCCGGTGCCGCGCGCGCTGATCGAGGAGATCATCGAGGTGGCCAAGCGCGCCCCCTCCTCCATGAACACCCAGCCCTGGCACGTCCATGTGCTGACCGGCGCGCCGCTCGAGCGCGTCCGCCAGCGCAACATGCAGACCATGGCGGGCGGCGCCAAGGCGAACCGCGACATCATCAGCCACGGCGAATATGAGGGCGTGCACCGCGCCCGCCAGGTGGCGATCGCGGTGAAGCTCTTCGGCGCCATGGGCATCGCGCGCGACGACAAGCCGATGCGGCAGGACTGGGTGATGCGCGGCTTCCGCCAATTCGACGCGCCGGTCTCCCTCGTGCTGACCTATGACCGCGTGCTCGATCCCGGCGCGGTGGTGCATTTCGACCTGGGCGCGCTGAGCTATGGCATCTGCCTCGCCGCCTGGGACCGCGGCCTGGGCACGGTGGTGAACGGCCAGGGCATCATGCGCTCGGAGATCGTGCGCGAGGAGGCGCAGATCCCCGAGGACCAGGTGATCATGACCTGCATCGCGCTGGGCTGGCCGGAGGAGAGTTTCGCCGCCAACGGCGTGACCTCCGACCGCGAGCCGAACGCAAATTTCGTGCGCTTCGTCGGCTTCGAGGATTAGCAGGCTGCTGAAGAAGGCCAAAAGACGAAAGGGCTCCGCCCTCTCGTACTCTCCCGCCAAGAAACTCAGTTTCTTGGATCTTCAATTGTTAAATTAAATCAAATACTTATCGGAGATGCAAGAAGCTGAGGTTCTTGCCGGGGTGTCCGAGGGGCTGGCCCCTCGGTCCCACAGCGGAGTTTTTCAGCAGCCTGTTAGGCCTCCCACGGTTCGACAAAACGCCGCCTTTGGCGCATCTTCCGCCGCCATACGAAACGACCCCGAGGAGATCCGCCATGGACATGCCCACCCCCGTCGCGCCGACCGGCGCGGGGAATGCGCCGGGTCCCGGCGCGCTCTCCGGCCTGCGCGTGGTGGACCTGACGCGCGTGCTGGGCGGCCCCTATTGCACGATGATCCTGAGCGACCACGGCGCCGAGGTCATCAAGCTCGAACCACCCCAGGGCGACGAGGTGCGCGACTGGGGCCCGCCCTTCAACGCCGATGGTGACGCCAGCTACTTCATCGGCGTGAACCGCAACAAGCGTTCCGTCGGCCTCGACCTCAGCAAGCCCGAGGGGCGCGAGGTGCTGCTGCGCCTGCTGGAAGGCGCGGACATCCTGGTCGAGAACTTCAAGCCGGGCAGCATGGAGAAATGGGGCCTGGGCTATGAGGAGGTACTCTCCAAGCGCTTCCCGCGCCTGATCCATTGCCGCGTCTCGGGCTTCGGCGCCACGGGGCCGCTCGGCGGCTTCCCGGGCTATGACGCCATCCTGCAGGCGATGGTGGGCCTCATGTCCATCAACGGCACGGAGAATTCAGGCCCGACGCGCCTTGGCACACCGATCGTGGACATCGCGACCGGGCTGTTCAGCGCCATCGCCATCCTGATGGCCGTCGTCGAGCGCGAGAAATCGGGCCGCGGCCAGTATTGCGACATGACGCTGCATGATTGCGGCATGGCGCTGCTGCACCCGCATGCCGCCAATTATTTCCTGAACGGCAAGCGGCCCGTCGCCACCGGCAACCCGCACCCGAACCTCGCGCCCTACGCCAAGTTCACGACGCGGACCTGCGAGATCTTCGTGGGCTGCGGCAATGACCCGACCTTCCGGAAGTTCTGCGCCTTCCTCGGCCTCGACGGCCTCGGCACCGATCCGCGCTTCGCCACCAACGGCCAGCGCGTCATCAACAAGGCGGCCCTGACCGAGATCCTGAACGCGCGCTTCGCCGAGGAGGACGGGCATGACCTCTGCCAGCGCATGCTGGCCGCGGGCCTCCCCGCCGGCCCCGTGCTCGGCGTGGACGAGGCGATGGCCGCCGCCCACACCGCGCATCGCCAGATGGTGACCGAGAAGGACGGCTTCGTCGGCCTCGGCACGCCCATCAAGCTGAGCCGCACGCCGGGCGGCACGCGCGCCGCCCCGCCCCGCTTCGGCCAGCACACGCAGGAGGTGCTGGCGCGCCTCGGCTTCTCCGAGGAGGAGATCGCGAAGCTGCATGATGCGGGCGTGCTGGTGGAGAAGCGCCGCAAGTGATGCCCGCCCCATGATGCTGACGGAGATCAGGGAGGCCGACGCGCCGCCCGAGGTGGATGCCATCTACGGCCGGCTGCGCACGGCCTATGGCCTGCCCATGGTCAACCTGATCTGGCGGCATTTCGCGACCCTGCCTGGCGTGCTGCCCTGGGCCTGGGAGAGCATCGCGCCGGCCACGCCGCTCCTGCCGGCGGCGACGGCCCGTCTCATGGCGGCGCTGGAGCCCCTGCCCCGCCTCGCCATGGGGCCGGACGCGGCCGGCATCGCCGCCCTCTACAACCGCGGCAACCTCAGCAACCTCATCATGCTGACCGCGCTGCTGCGCGGCCCCACCGGCAGCGCGGCCGGCCCGGTGCCCGCCGCCGCGCCGCCCGCCATGCTGCCCAAGCCCCCGCCCCTGCCGCGCTTCGAGGCCCTCACGCCCGAGGCGCAGCGCGGCGTGCTGGCGCTCGCCCGGCTGCATTGCCATGCGGAGGGCATCATCCCGACGCTCTACCTGCATCTCGCGCATTGGCCCGCGCTGCTGACGCCACTCTACATGGCGCTCTCGCCGCTCTTCGGCATGGGCAAGGTCACGGCACTCCGCCAGAAGGCGCTGGCGGCGGCAAGCCTGGAGGCGGAGGCGATGCGCCCCCACCTCGCCGCTCCGCCGCCGCCCCCGCCCGAGGCGCTGGCGGCGGCGCGTGCCGTGCTGACACCCTTCACCGGCCAGGTGATCGCGGACATGGTGCCCATCGGGCTGATGCTCGGGCGCTAGGCGAAGCGGTGGGGCGCCTCCTTCTCCTCCTCGCGGTGCTGCTGGCGCCCGGCCTGGCCCTGGCGCAGCCCAACCGCAACTGCGTCGGCACCGGTGCCCTCCAGCTTCAGCCCATCGTGGTGGTGCCCGAGGCGACGGGCTTCAGCTACCGGCTGATGGTCTACAATGCCGGCGCCCGGACGCGCAGCTTCTCCTACCACTTCCCACTGCCGCTGCTCATGCCGCCGCCGGGCGCGGTCTATGCCTTCCAGATCCAGCAGCGCCAGACCGTCCGCATCGAACTCGGCACCACGCAGCAGCGCGCGTCAGAGGCGGCGCTGCGCGACGCGCTCCGGATCACCTGCCACAACTGAGCCAGGCGCGGGCGAAGCCTTCCTGCGCGGGCGTCTCCACCGCGCGCGGGTCGTGCTGCGCGCGCACCCAGGCGACCGGGTCGCCCTCGATGCCCGCCTCGGCCGCGAGGCAGGCCAGCACCGTGCCGGTGCGCCCCAGCCCCGCCCGGCAGCCCACATAGAACAGGCGCTCCGGCTCCGCCGCCATGGCGGCGCGCAGGGCGTCGAGCGTGGCACGCAGGGCGGCGGGGTCGGGCAGGCCGTAATCCACGATGTCGAGCGTCAGGCTCGCCTCGGCCCGGTTGGGCGCCTCGGGGTCCAGGCAGAGGCCGAAGGCGCCCTCGGGCAGGTTGCGGAAGGGGCCGGCCGCGATTTCGACGCCCAGGATCTTCACGATGTCGGGCTCTTCACGCGACGGGCGCCTTGGCGGGCTCAGCCTCCGTGCCGTCGCGCATCGCCTCCGCCTCGCGCTTCAGCCGCGCATAGGAACGGGCGGAGAAATACAGCATGCCGAAATACATCAGCCCGCCGAGCGAGAGCGCCGCCCAGGGCTCCGTCACCAGCACGGCGATATAGGCCCCGGTGCCCAGCAGCAGCGGCAGCACCATATTGGCCGGCACCTTGAAATTCTTGAAGGACCAGGAGGGCAGCGTGCTCACCATCAGCCCGCCCACCAGGAAGAGCATCACGGCGCTGAACATCGGGTGGCGCACCGCCTCCGCCATGCCGGACCAGCCCCATTCGGCGAAGCCGAGCGAAGCGAAGAGGGGCAGCAGCGCGAGGCCCGCCCCGGCGGGCGCCGGCACGCCCGTGAAGAAGTTGTAGGCATAGGCCGGCTTCACGATGGGAATGGCGCCCGGCTCGGCGATGCTGGCTGCGTTGAAGCGCGCGAGGCGCAGCGCGCTGCACACCGCGAACATCATGCCCGGGATGAAGCCCATCGGCCCCGCCTCGTTCAGCGTCCAGAGATAGAGGATCAGCCCCGGCGCCACGCCGAAGCAGAGGAAGTCGCTCAGGCTGTCGAACTCGGCCCCGAAGCGCGACGTGCCCTTGAGCAGCCGCGCGATGCGGCCATCCAGCCCGTCGATCACGCCCGCCGCCACGATGAAGGCCGCGGCCTGGGCGAAACGCCCCTCCAGCCCGAAGCGGATGGCCACGAGGCCCGCGCAGAGCCCCATCATGGTCAACAGATTGGGGATCAGCCGGTTGAAGGAAGGCCCGCGATAGCGCGGCCGCGCGCGCGTCTGGAAGCGCCCCAGCCGGGTGCGCAGCCCCGCGCGCGTCACGCCAGCTCCGCCAGGATGCTCTCGCCGCCGATCATGGTCTGGCCGACCAGGACGAGGGGCTTCACGCCGACCGGGAGATAGACATCGGTGCGGCTGCCGAAGCGGATGATGCCGAAGCGCTCGCCCGCCATCAGGCGATCGCCCTCATGAACAGTGCAGACGATGCGCCGCGCGACCAGGCCCGCGATCTGCACGCAGGCGAGGTCCCGGCCATCGGGCAGGTCGAAGCGGAGCGCATTGCGCTCATTCTCCTCCGACGCCTTCTCCAGGCTCGCATCCATGAACTTGCCGTGCCGGTAGGAGATGCGGGAGATGCGCCCCTGCACCGGGCTGCGGTTCACATGCACGTCCAGCACCGAGAGGAAGATGGCCACGCGCCAGCGCGGCTGATCGCCCATCTCGAGCTCGGCCGGCGGGATGGCGGGGCCGACCAGCACCACCTTGCCATCGGCAGGGGCGAGGACGAGGTCATGCCGCGCCGGCGGCACGCGCTTCGGGTCGCGGAAGAAATAGAGGCAGAAGAGCGTGAAGGCCGTGCCCAGCCAGAACAGCCAGGAGCCGAGCACGAGCCCGCCCAGCAGCGCGACACCCGCGCCCGCATAGATGAAGGGACGCCCGGCCGGGTGCGGCGGGGCGAGGACGAGGGAGAGGCTGTTCGCGAGAGACATCGGCCGGTTTATCCTCCCTTCACCCTTTCGCGGCAAGTTGGGAGTTGCATGAACACGCAGCCCCCTCCTGCCCTCCCCAGGCTGACGCTCGGCCCCTTCGCCGTCGCGGCGGACGGGACGCTCTCGGCCCGCGCCCCCGGCCTCAGCCCGGCCATCCGCTTCATCTGGCGTGGCCGCGCCTGCGAGGCACTGGTGCAGGAGGGCGCATTGCGCCTGCGCGCCATTGCCGGGCGCATCCCCTCCACAGCCGAACCGGGCGCGGACCGCCATTTCACCGCCCGCGCGGTCGCCGAACTCCCAGCCGCCATGCCGCCCGGCTGGCTGTTGCGGCTCACCGCCGACCACCGCGTGGCGCTGGAGCACCAGGTGACCCCGCGCGCCACGGCCGTCGCCCTCCTGACCGAGATGGTGCGCTTCGCCCTGGCCCTCGACCCGCATCTCGACAGGCTGGAGGGCGTGGGCGCGCGCTGACGGCTTACGCCAGCAGCGACCAGACCTGCTCCGCCGTCAGCGGCATCCTGAGCCTGTCCGCCGCCCCAGCCCGGCCGGCGCGGGCCAGCGCATCGGCCACCGCATTCATCACGGCCGGCGTCGCCCCGATGGTGCCCAATTCGCCCACGCCCTTCACGCCGAGCGGATTGGTCAGGCAGGGGATGCCGGTGTCGAGCTTCGTCGCGTAATCGGCCACCATGTCGGCCCGCGGCAGGCAGTAATCCATGAAGCTCGCCGTCAGCGGCTGGCCGGTCTCGGCGTCATAGATGACGTGCTCGCACATGGCCTGGCCGATGCCCTGCAGCGCGCCGCCCACCACCTGGCCCTCCACGATCATCGGGTTCACCACGCGGCCGGCGTCATTCACCGAGGCATAGGAGGCGATCACCACCTCGCCCGTCTCGGGGAGGAGTTCCACCTCGCAGATATGGCAGCCATTGGGCCAGGTGGGGCCCGAGACGCTGCTGGTGTGGTCGATGAAGATCCGCCCCTCGGGCTGGCGCGCCGCCAGTTCGAAGAGGCCGATGGCGCGGTCGGTGCCCGCCACGGTGAAGGCGCCGGCCCGGTATTCGATATCGGCCGCCGCCGTCTCCAGCGCCTCGGCGGCGAGGTCGCGGGCCTCATCCACCGTCTTGTCGGCGGCGAGCTTCACGGCCGAGCCCGCGGTAAACAGCGAACGCGAACCCGCCGAGCCGAAGCCGCTGCCGCGATCGCTGTCGCCGAACACCACCTGGATGCGCTCCAGCTCCACGCCAAACACATCCACCGCGAGCTGCGCATAGCTGGTGGCGATGCCCTGCCCCATGCCCTGGGTGGTGGCGTAGATCTCGATGCTGCCATCGCCCTTCACCGCGATGGTCACGCGCTCCTCGAAGACATTGCCGCCGGTCCATTCCAGGAAGGTCGCGATGCCGCGCCCGCGCAGGCGCCCGGCCGCCTTGGAGGCCGCCTCGCGCGCGGCGAAGCCGCTCCAGTCGGCGAGAGCGAGCCCCTGGTCGAGGATGCGCTCGAAGGAGCCGCTGTCATAGGTCATCGCCATGGCGTTCTTGTAGGGCATGGCGCTGGGGGCGATCATGTTGCGGCGGCGCAGTTCCGCGGGGTCCAGGCCCATCTTGCGCGCCGCCGTGTCGAAGAGGCGCTCCACCAGATAGATCGCCTCGGGGCGGCCGGCGCCGCGATAGGGGCCGGTCGGCGCCGTGTTGGTCAGCAGCGCCTGGAAGGTGAAATCCACCAGGGTAATGTCGTAGATGCTGGTCGAGACCCAGGGGCCGACCAGCAGCTGGATCGCCACACTCGCATTGCGCGGATAGGCGCCCATATCGGCCAGCGTCCGCACCCGCAGCGCCAGGACGCGGCCATTGGCGTCCAGCGCCATCTCGGCCCGGCTCTCGGTGGCACGGCCATGCAGGGCGGAGAGGAAATCCTCCATCCGCGTCGAGGCCCATTTCACCGGCCGGCCCAGCATGCGCGCGGCGAAGGCGACCACGCCCTCCTCCGGGTTCAGGCCCGTCTTCATGCCAAAGCCGCCGCCCACATCGCCCACCAGCACGCGCAGCTTGTCGGTCGGGATGTCGAGCAATTCCTTGCAGATCGCGTCCCGCACGCCGGACGGCATCTGACTCGAAAGGCGCAGCGTGATGCGCCCGCTGGCCGCGTCATACTCGCCGAGCGCCACGCGCGGCTCCATCGAGACGGGGGCGAGGCGCTGATTCTCGATATCCAGGCCCACCACATGCGCGGCCTTCGCGAAGGCAGCCTCGGCGGCAGCGGCGTCGCCATAGCGGCTCTCGGCCACGAGGTTGCCGGGCGCGCCTTCCCAGACCAGCGGCGCGCCGGGGGCGGCGGCACGGCCCGGGCCGATCGCGGGCGCGAGCTCTTCGTATTCCACCTCGATCGCCTCGGCCGCGTCGCGCGCCTGGCCCAGGGTTTCCGCGATGATGGCGGCCACCGGCTCGCCCACGAAGCGCACTTCCTCCACGGCCAGGCAGTGGCGCGGCGGGGCCGTCAGGGCCGAGCCGTCGGGCCGCTTGAAGGGCAGCGCCACATACATGGGCTTCACGCCGGCGGCGACGAGATCGGCCCCGGTCAGGATGGCCACCACCCCCGGCAGGGCGCGGGCGGCGGTCGTGTCGATGGACACCAGCTTCGCATGCGCGTGGGGCGAGCGCAGGAAGACCATCTGCGTGACGCCGGCCGGCGCGAAATCATCGGTGAACTGCCCCTGCCCCGCCAGCAGCGCGCGATCCTCGATCCGGCGCACCGCCTGGCCGCTGCCGAAGCGGCCGATCTGCGGGGTGTTTCCATCGGGCATGGTCTGGCTCCTGGCTTTGGGAAGCCTGGAGCCTAGCAGCCGGTTGCGCCGGGTGACGAGGGGTTCACCCGAGCCGCGCGAGACCCCAGGCGGCGGCCACCGGAACCGCCGCCAGAAGGACGATGATGAGGCTGGCCCGCCAGCCCTTGAGCCGCCCGGAGAGGCGCGGGCCCAGCAGCAAGGGGGCCAGGGGCGCGATCGCCGCCGCCCAATCCGCCGCCGCCCCGCGTGCCAGCAAGGGCCCGGCGACCAGCGCCGCCAACAGCATGGCGAAGGGCAGCCGCGCCGTATCCGCCATCGCGCCGCCGCCCGCCACCTGCTGTCCGAAGGCGGCCGAGAGCAGGATCAGCCCCAGCATCACCCAGGGTCCGGGCACCCCCGAGGCCAGCAGCCCGGCGACCAGCGCCACCGCCGCCAGCACCCCCCGCCAGGGCGGCGCGGCCTCGATCTGCACCAGCGGCACCAGCAGCATCAGCGCCAGCCCCGCGGGTGCCGCGCGCAGCAGATCCGCCTCGGTCAGCGGCCCGCCCGCCATCCACCAACCGGTGAAGACAGCGCCCGACAGCCCGAGCAACGCCGCGAGCCAGCCCCGCCTCCCCCAGGCCAGCGGCAGGGTGAGGCCCAGCGCCACCAATGACAGCACCGGCAGCCGCTCGGCCAATTGCCGGGGCGAGGCCAGCATGACCCCCAGAAGCAGCAAGACCGCGAAGGCGGCGGCGAGCCCGAGGCCCAGCCCCGCCGTCATCGGCCGCCGCCGCCAGCGGAGCAGCCCCGCCCAGGCCAGCGCCAGCATCAGCGCCGCGAGCGGTGCGGCGGCCTCGGTCATCGAATCGGGAAGCATGCGGCCAACTTGCCTCACTCCCCCGGTGGGAAGCTATGCTGCATCGCGAAGCGAAAAGGATGCGAGATGAACGAGACCCGCGTAAAAGTCTGGGATGGCTGGGTGCGGCTGGTCCACTGGTCCATCGTCATCCTGATCCCGACCTCCTACCTCACCGCCCGGGCGCACAAGATGGATCTCCATATGCTCAGCGGCTACACGCTGCTGACGCTGGTGATCTTCCGCATCCTCTGGGGCCTGGTCGGCTCCGAGCCCGCGCGCTTCCTGACCTTCCTGCGCTCGCCCTTCGCGGCGCTGGCCCATCTGCGGCACATGAAGGGCGATCCGGGGCCGGACCGCGAACTCACCCACAACCCGGCCGGCGGCTGGATGGTGGTGGTGATCCTCTCGCTGCTGCTCACCCAGGCCGTCACCGGCCTCTTCACCGACGACCAGATCTTCACCCGCGGGCCGCTCGCGCAGCAGGTCAGCGGCGCCACCAGCGACTGGGCGGGCTGGATCCATATCCGCCTGATCAACGTGATCGGGATCGTGATCGTCCTGCACATCGCCGCCGTGGTCTGGTACCGCGTGAGCCTGGGGCATGACCTGGTCCAGGCCATGATGATCGGCAGCAAGCCCATGCCCGAGGGCACCCGCGCGCCGAAGATGGGCCACCCGGCCCTGGCCCTGGCGCTGCTCGCTGCCAGCGCCGGCCTCGTGAACTGGATCTCCCGCTTCGGCTGAATCGCCGCCCGTCTGGCCCCGGTCTTGCTCTGCGCCCCGCAGGCAACAACCGGGGTCTTTCCTGAATGTCATCGAATTCCTTCTCCCGTCGCGATCTTCTGGCCCTGACGGGTGCCGCATCCACAGTCACCCTGCCCTTCTCCTGGGCGGAGATGGAGGCGCATGCCCAAACTGTGGGCGGTGAGCGGGTGCTGCGCTACGGCATCTCCATGGCCGATATCCCCCAGACCACCGGCCAGCCCGATCGCGGCGCCGGCGCCTATCAGTTCACCGGCCATACCCTCTATGACCCGCTGGTCGCCTGGGAGATGGACGTCGCCGACCGCCCCGGGAAGCTGATGCCCGGCCTCGCCACCTCCTGGGAGGCCATGCCGTCCGATCGCACCAAGTGGATCTTCCGCCTGCGCCCCGGCGTCACCTTCCATGACGGCTCGCCCTTCAACGCGGATGCCGTGATCTGGAATTTCGAGAAGGTGCTGAACGCCCAGGCGCCGCATTTCGACAACCGCCAGGCCGCCCAGGTCCGCCCCCGCCTGCCCTCCGTCGCCAGCTATCGCAAGCTGGACGACATGACGGTGGAAGTGACCACCCGCACGGTGGACAGCTTCTTCCCCTACCAGATGCTCTGGTTCCTCATCTCCTCGCCCGCGCAATATGAGCGCCTGGGCCGTTCCTGGGAGCGCTTCGCGCAGGAGCCCTCGGGCACCGGGCCCTTCCGCCTCGCCCGCCTCGTCCCGCGCGAGCGCGCGGAGCTGGTGCGCAATCCCACCTACTGGAACCCGGCCCGCGCGCCGAAGGTGGATCGCATCATCCTGATCGTGGCACCCGAGACGGTCACGCGCACCAACGCCATCCTGACCAACCAGGTGGACATCATCGAGAGCCCGGCGCCGGACCTGCTGCCGCGCCTGCGCCAATCCGGCGCGCGCATCATCGAGAATGTGACGCCCCATGTCTGGAACTACCACCTCAGCCTCGCCGAGGGTTCGCCCTGGCGGGATCTCCGCCTGCGCCAGGCCGCCAACCTCGCCATCAACCGCGACGAGGTGGTGGCCCTGCTGGGCGGCCTCGCCAAGCCCGCGGTCGGCGTGGTGGACCCGACCTCGCCCTGGTTCGGCAACCCGACCTTCCGCATCCGCCATGATCCGGCCGAGGCGCGCCGCCTGCTGGCCGAGGCCGGATTCTCGCCCCGCAACCCGTTGCGCACGCGCTTCATCGTGCCCTCGGGCGGCTCGGGCCAGATGCTCTCCATGCCGATGAACGAATATATCCAGTCGGCCTGGCGCGAGGTGGGCATCCAGGTGGAGTTCCAGGTGGTGGAGCTGGAAGTGCTCTACACCGCCTGGCGCCAGGGCGCGCTCGGCGAGATCAGCCGCGCCGGCAACATCACGGCGAACAACGTGGCGTATCTGACGAGCGACCCGCTCTACGCCTTCATCCGCTTCTTCCACTCGGACCAGATCGCGCCGCGCGGTGTGAATTACGGCCATTACCGCGACGCGGAGATGGACCAGATCCTGAATGCCGCGATGAACAGCTTCGACGAGCAGGAGCAGAACCGCCTGATGCAGCGCGCGCATGAGAAGGCGGTGAACGAGGCGCTCTGGGTCTTCGTGGTGCATGACACCAACCCGAAGGCGGCGGGGCGCGCGGTGCGCGGCTATGTGCCGGCGCAGCACTGGTTCCAGGATCTGACGACGCTGTCTTGAGTTACCGCGAGGGGGCTTTGCCCCCTCGACCCCCAGCAGGGAACCAGTTCCCTGCACCCTTTCTCAGGTGCTGGGGGACATAAGCCGTCGCCCATGACTGAAGCGTCGTTCTCGGCCTTCCCAAGCGCCCATTCATCCCGCCCCAGCCCGGAGGACCCGGACCAACGCGTCTCGCGCCGCCGCGACGCGGGGATGGCGCAGGGCGGAGCGCACCCATGCGAGGTAGAAGGCATTCTCCGGCGTCGCGATGGGTGCCGGGATCTCGACCAGCACGCCATCACGCAGGTCCTGGGTGAGAAGGTAGTCCGGCATGACCGACCAGCCGAGCCCGGCGCGCAGCATGGCGCGGATCACACGCAGGTCAGGTGCGGTAGCGCCTGGGAGATGGGCAGGCGCATCAAGCGCGTTGGCGTCGAGCCAGGTCCGGATGAGCGGCCGTTCGAGATCATAGGCCAGATGCGGGCACAGGTTCAGACCATCGGCCAGGGTAGGTCCCGCCAGGATCCGGCGCGCCTCGGTGGGCGCGGCGACGGCGAGCAGCCGCTCCGTGCCGACCTGCTCGTAGGCCAGCCTGGGGTCCTCGATGCGCGATGCGGTCAGAGCAAGGTGGACCCTGTCGTCCAGGAGCATGGCGTACAGCGCCTCCTTGCCCCCGACATGCAGACGGAGTTCCAGCCCAGCAGCGAGAAGCGGCTTCAGCCGACCAGCCACCTGTTCGGCCAGGTACTCCGAGGGCGCGGCAAGGTGGACGGTGCCTGACAGGCGGCTCGACCGCGCCCGGACCGAGGCCAGAGCGGCCTCAGCCTGATCAAGCCTGTCTCCAAGGCTCGCCGCCAGATCATCGGCAACCGCGGTTGGCCGCACACCCCGCGCATGGCGCTCGAAGAGCGGCCGTCCCAACAGCGACTCCAAGGATGCGATCTGCTGCGACACGGCGGGCTGCGTGAGATCGAGCATTCGCGCCGCAACGGTCAGGGAACGGCGGCGATAGACCTCGACGAAGGTCCGCAGATGCGACAGGGACATCCCCTACAAATAAAACTTCTTATGGGTCCTGTCATTTCCCCTTTGATGTTCTGATGGGTTGGTGCCGCTAAACCCGGGCCCACCACCAAAGGAGGCCATGACATGGCACGCAATCCGAAGATCCTGATGATCGCCACCTCTGCCGCCAGGATGGGCCGCACGGACGAGCCGACCGGCGTCTGGCTCGAGGAGCTGACCACCCCCTACTACGCCTTCCGCGACGCGGGTGCCGAGGTGACGCTCGCCTCGATCGCCGGCGGCCCGGTTCCCGTGGACCCGCGCAGCGTGAAGGAGGCAGGCGAGAACGACGCCTCCGTGGAGCGCTACCTGCGCGACGCGACGTTGCGCGCGGCCGTGGCCGGCACGCCGAGCTTCACCACGCTGGACCCGGATGGCTTCGACGCGCTGTTCCTGCCAGGCGGCCATGGCACGATGTTCGACTACCCCATCTCCGAGCCGCTAGCCCGTCTGGTCGAACGCTTCGATCGTTCGGGCAAGGTCGTCGGGGCGGTCTGCCACGGCCCGGCCGGCCTGGTCGCGGCACGCAAGGCGGATGGCTCGCCCTTCGTCGCCGGTCGTCGCCTCGCCGCCTTCACGGACAGCGAGGAACGGGCCGTCGGCCTGGACCGCGCGGTCCCGTTCCTGCTGGAGACGCGCCTGCGCGAACTCGGCGCCCGGCATGAAGGCGCGCCGGACTTCACGCCCTTCGCCCTGCGCGATGGCCGGCTGGTGACGGGGCAGAACCCGGCCTCGGCAGGACCGGCCGCGGCGCTCGTGATGGAAGCGCTCCTGCAGGAGGCGGCGCGATGAACTACCTGCACACGATGATCCGCGTGGCCGATCCCGCGGCGACGCTTCACTTCCTGGAGCTGCTCGGCCTCCGCGAACTGCGCCGGGTGGAGAATCCTGCCGGACGGTTCACGCTGATCTTCCTGGCCGCACCAGGCGACATTGACGCGCAGGGCCGCGGTCGGGCGGAAGTCGAGCTCACCTGGAACTGGCCGCCGGAGGATGGCAGCGCGCCGGAAACCTACAGCGGTGGGCGGAACTTCGGCCACCTCGCCTACCGGGTCGACGACATCTACGAGACATGCGGGCGCCTGATGGCAGCCGGGGTGACGATCAACCGCCCACCGCGGGACGGCCACATGGCCTTCGTGAAGACCCCGGACGGCATTTCCATCGAGTTGCTGCAGCGGGGCGAGCCCCTGCCCCGGGCGGAACCCTGGGCGTCCATGCCGAATACCGGCTCATGGTGAAATCTCCGGCGACCGCATGCCATGGTCACCCGCCATGGCATGCGGCGCCGTGAGCATGTGCGTCGCGTCGGTCCTGTCGCGTCATCCAAGTTGAAGCTGGGCGGAGCGCAGTGCCACCATGCAGGAGGGGCCTGAGGGGCTGCCCCCTCAGTTGCTGCTCACCGCCGGCGCCAAGCCCACACTCTTCGCCGCCGGATGCCCCGGATTGCGGAAGCGCAGCTCGCCCTCCGGCGCGCAATCGCCCAGCGCGAAGAATTCCTGCCGCGTCGTGCAGGTCACCGCCACCACCAGCTTCGCCTCGGGCTCCGTCAGGAAGCGGCGGATCACGCCCTCCAGCTCCAGCGTGTCGCGCAGCGCGTGCCATTCGGCGGCTTCGAGGTCATCGAGGAACACCGCCACGATCCCCGGCCGCGTGCCGGTGAAGCGCGTGGTCGCCGCCGCGGAGACGCGGCGCTTCACGGCCAGCGAGATTTCATTCTCCCGCCCCGCCCGCGCCGCCATCACCATCACCGATCCGCTGGAAGGGTCCGCCGTCACGGCCAGATGCGCCTCCACGCCGAACACCTCGCGCAGGCGGGCCGGCAGGGCACGCTGCGGGTCGCTCGCCGCCTGGGCGCCGGCCAGCACCAGCGGGTCGAGCTTCAGGATGGCATCGGCGCTCGAATCCTGGCGCTTCTGCGTGGCGAGCATGGTCGAGATGCGGCCATGCAGCTCGGAGAGCTGGGTCTGGTCGGTCACCCCCTCGGGCAGCGTCATCTTCAGGATGTAGCGGCCGGGATGCGCGGCGAGCCAGGTCTGCAGCTCGGGGTTCACCCGGTCCACCAGCTGCGCCCAGTCGCCCTTGTGCAGCGGGCGGCCTTCCTCGGCCGAGACGGTCTCGCACACCACCTCGGCCTCGGCGCCGTCGCGGCGGATCAGCAGGTCATGCGCCGTGCCGTGCAGCAGCCCGTCGAAGCACACCTCGAAACCGCGCGCGCGCAGCAGGGCCGCGGTGCGGATCAGGTGGAACAGCGGCACCAGCGTGGCATCGCCGGAAAGCCCATCGCCCACCAGGGCGCGCAGCCGCGCGCGCGGCCCGGCCGGCAGGGACTTGGCGAGCTCCGCCGCCTCCCGCGCGAAGGCCAGCACGCGGCGCTCGGCGCGGCCGGCCTTGGCCAGCAATTCGGGGCGCGAGAGCCGCGCCAGGATCAGCTCCAGCGCATGGCGCTGCTGCATGGCCCGGCCCGAGAGCGAGCCCGGCTGCACCCGCGCGCCCAGATCCGCCAGGCGTTTGCGCCAGGCCGCCCCGCCCGCGAGGGCGACGAAGGCCTGGACAGCGGCCGGGTCGGGCTGGGGATCCGGGTGGGTCATGGGCTCTCGGTGAATTCAGGGGACGGCGAAGCATGCCATGTCCGGAAGTTTAGCCGTTTCGTTGCCGTTTCTCAACCGGCCTCAACCGCGCGGCAGGCGCCCGACCGCCGGTGCGTCCGGATTTTGTGCCCGATGGCGCAGCAGATGATCGGCCAGCACGCAGGCCAGCATCGCTTCGCCCACCGGCACGGCGCGAATGCCCACGCAGGGGTCATGCCGGCCCTTGGTCAGGATGTCGGTGTTCCGGCCTTCCACCGTGACGGCCTGGCGCGGCGTGAGGATGGAGGAGGTGGGCTTCACCGCGAAGCGCGCGATGATGGGCTGGCCGGTGGAGATGCCGCCCAGCATGCCGCCCGCGTGATTCGCCAGGAACTCGACCGAGCCATCCTGCCGCATGCGCATCTCGTCCGCATTCTCCTCGCCCGAGAGCTCCGCCGCGGCAAACCCATCGCCGATCTCGACCCCCTTCACCGCGTTGATGGACATGAGTGCCGCGGCGATATCGGCATCGAGCTTGCCATAGATCGGCGCCCCCAGGCCCACCGGCACGCCCTCGGCCTGCACCTCGATCACGGCGCCGATGGAAGAGCCCGCCTTGCGCACGCCGGCCAGCAGCGCCTCCCAGCGCGTGGCGGCGGCAGCGTCGGGGCACCAGAACTCATTCTGCTCGGTCTGGCTCCAATCCCAGGCGGCGCGGTCCACGCGGTCCCGCCCGATCTGCGTCAGCGCGCCGCGGATCACCACGCCCTCGCCCAGCACGCGCCGGGCGATGGCGCCGGCGGCGACGCGCATCGCCGTCTCCCGCGCCGAGGCCCGGCCGCCGCCGCGATAGTCGCGCAGCCCGTATTTCCACTCATAGGCGATGTCGGCATGGCCGGGGCGGAAGCTCTTCGCGATCTCGCCGTAATCCTTGCTGCGCTGGTCCTGGTTCTCGATGACCAGCGCGATGGGCGTGCCGGTGGTGCGCCCCTCGAAGACGCCCGAGAGGATGCGGACCTGGTCCGGCTCCTGCCGCTGCGTCACATATCTGCCCGAGCCGGGGCGGCGCTTGTCGAGGAAGGGCTGGATCCAGGCCTCATCCAGCGGCAGGCCGGGCGGGCAGCCATCCACCACGCAGCCGATGGCCGGCCCATGGGACTCGCCCCAGGTGGTGACGCGGAAGAGATGGCCGAAGCTGTTGTGCGACATGGTGGCTGGCCAGTTACCCCAGATCGCGCAAGGACGGAACGCTCAGCGCGGGGCGAGGAGGCAGGTGAAGCCGAGCGCGCGTGTTTCCGGCGTGGGGCGCACCGTGCGGGTCCGCACCGAATCCGCGTCGCAGAGGCCGCTCGTCTGCAGGGTGATCGCCTGCCCGGCAACGGTCAGCGCGACGTCCAGGCGGCTGCCCGCCATACAGCGGTGGCGCGCCACATCGGCCATGACCTCGGCGGCGCTGCGCAGCGGCTCATGGCCCGAGGCCGCGCAGACGGGCGCCTGCTGCGCCCGGGACGCGGAGGGCAGAAGGAGGCCAAGCAAGGCGAGGAGGGCGAGGCGCATGGCGGGCTCCGATCCTGGCGGGGCGCGGCGCGCGAAGCCAGCCACCTGGATGCGCCCCCCGGGAGGTGGCAGCCTGTGGCGCAATGCGCCATCCGGCAAGCCTGCGCGCCACGCTGATCCTCCTGCTCCTGGCCGCGGCGCCCCCGGCCGCGGCGCAGGTGACGGATCTGTGCCGCCTGTATCCGCGCGATGGCGAGCACGCCGGTTGCGGGCTGTGCGGCGGCCCGGGCTGGCGCAGGCCCGATGGCCGCTGCGCCCGCTGGAGCGATGTGGGCCCGCCCGATTGCCGCGCGCTGCGTCGCGAATTGAGCGACCCCGCGCGCTGCGCCCAGCAACGGGAGCGCGGGCGCCGGATGCCCTGACCCCCCATCGCGGCGCGGCCTGAGGCAGGTTACGCTTCCGCCATGCACCACACGGCGCCGCTGCTCGCGACCTTCGTCGTCGCCCTGGCCCTGGCCTTCGCCCTCGGGCTTGCCGCCCGGCTTTTGCGGGTGCCGCCATTGCTGGGCTACCTGGCCGCCGGGCTGGTGATCGGGCCGCATACGCCGGGCTTCGTGGCCGATGCGGGCGTCACCTCCGCCATGGCCGAGATCGGCGTGGCGCTGCTCCTCTTCGGCGTCGGCCTGCATTTCCGCCCGCGGGACCTGCTGGCCGTCTGGCGCGTGGCGGTGCCCGGCGCGCTCGCGCAGATCGCCATCGGCACGGCGCTTGGCGCGGCTCTCGGGCATCTGGCCTTCGGCCTGGGCGCCGGTTCGGCCATGGTGCTGGGCTTGGCGCTCGCCATCTCCTCCACGGCGGTCGCCACCCGCACGCTGGAGGAACGTGGGCGCCTTGGCGGTGATGCCGGGCGGCTGGCGCTGGGCTGGCTCGTCATGCAGGACCTGGTCGTGGTGCTCGCCCTTGTGCTGCTGCCGGCGCTAGCGCGCGGCGGGGATGGCGCGGGCCTCGGGCCTGCCTTGCTCCGCACCTCGGGCGAACTCCTGGCCTTCCTGCTGGTCATGGCCTTCGCCGGCCGCGTGCTGCTGCCGCGCCTGCTGGGCCTGGTCGCCGCCACCGCCTCGCGGGAGCTGTTCACGCTCGCCGTGGTGGTCGTGGCGCTGGGCACCGCCTTCGGCAGCGCGGCGCTGTTCGGCGTCTCGCCGGCGCTCGGCGCCTTCTTCGCCGGCGTGCTGCTGGCCGAAAGCCCGCTCGGCCATCAGGCGGCCGCCGAGACCGCGCCGCTCCAGCGCGTCTTCGTCGCGCTGTTCTTCGTCTCCGTCGGCATGCTGGTGGATCCGCTGGCGGTGCTCGCCGCGCCCGGCCTCACGCTCGCCGTCTTCCTCGTCGTCCTGCTCGGGACTGGCCTGGCCATCCTGGCCCTGCTGGTGGGGCTGCGGGTCGCCCTGCCGACAGCCGCCGTCGTCGCCGGCAGCATGGCGCAGATCGGCGAATTCTCCTTCGTGCTGGCGGCGCTCGCGATCGGCCAGGGCCTGCTGCCCGAGGCGGTGCGCGGCCCGATGCTGGCCGCCGCCACGCTCAGCATCGTCCTCACACCCCTCACGCTGCGCCTGGCCGAGCGGCTGGCCGCCCGGATGGTGGGGGATCGGCGCTATCGCGCCTGGGAGACCCGCCGCGCCGGCGCCCGCGCCTTCCCCTCCCCGCCGCCCGGCCTGTCCGGCCATGCGGTGATCGTGGGTTTCGGCCGCGTGGGCCGCGTCGTGGCGCGCGGCCTCGCCGCGCATGGCATCCCCGTCGTCGCGATCGAGGCGGACCACGCCCGTGCCGAGACGCTCCGCCGCGAGGGCGTCTCCGTGGTCTGGGGCGATGCGGTGCAGACCGAGGTGCTGGCCGCCGCCCGCCCGGAGACGGCCAGCCTCATCGTCCTCGCCCTGCCCGATGCCTTCAGCTGCCGCCGTGTGCTGGAGCTGGCGCGCGCGGCCAATCCCGCGTTGCCCGCCGCGATCCGCGCCCATGACGAGGAGGAGGCGGCATTGCTGGAGCGCATCGACGGCGTGGGCCTGGTCGTGATGGGCGAGCGTGAGATCGCCCTCGGCATGGCCGGCTTCGCGCTGCGGCATTTCGGAGTGGAGGCGAGTGGCGCGCAGGCGACGCTCGAGGTGCTGCGCGCAGCCCGCGGGTGAGCGTCAGTCCAGCGTCATGGCCATGAGCAGCGTCACAGTCTCCACGCCCTCCACCCGGAGCGAGGCCAGCTCGGTGCCGTAGAGGGTGAAGCCCGCCCGCTCATAGAGCCGCCGTGCGGCGGAATTGCCCTCGCCGACCATGATCTGGAGCACGCTCACCTCGCTGCGCGCATGCGCGATGGCAGCGCCGATCAGCGCCGCGCCGAGCCCCTGCCGGCGCGCCGCGTGGCGCACATACATCCCCCACAGATGGCCGATATGCGCGCGCTTGAGCATGGAATCGCGCTGGTAGCCGAGCATGCCGCAAAACCCTCCCGCCGCATCGGCGGCCGCGAAGATCGCGCAGCGTTCCAGCGTCTCGCCGAACCAGGAGAGGGGCTTGCCCGCCTCCTCCTCGAAGGCCCGCCCGAAGGCGGAAGGCACCACCCGCAGCGCCTCGAGACGCAGCGCGCGAAAGGCGTCGGCGTCCCGCGGGGCGAGGCGCCGGATCGCCATCTCAGCCCTTTTCGATGGTGAGGTCGGGCGCGTCGGGATTCTTCATGCCGACGATGTGATAGCCGCAATCCACGTGATGCACCTCGCCCGAGACGCCGGTGGAGAGCGGGCTCACCAGATAGAGGCCGGCGCCGCCCACTTCCTCCAGCGTCACATTGCGCTCCATCGGCGCATTGTACTGGTTCCACTTCAGGATGTAGCGGAAATCGCCGATGCCCGAGGCCGCGAGCGTCTTGATCGGGCCCGCGCTGATCGCGTTCACGCGAATGCCGTCGGGGCCGAGATCGGCCGCCATGTAGCGCACGCTCGCTTCCAGCGCCGCCTTGGCGACGCCCATCACATTGTAGTGCGGCACCCACTTCTCGGCGCCGAGGTAGCTCAGCGTGAGCAGCGAGCCGCCCTCGCTCATCAGCGCGGCGGCGCGGCGGCCGGTGGCGGCGAAGGAATAGCAGGAGATGTCGAGCGCCTGCAGGAAGGCCTCGCGCGGCGTGTCCAGGAAGCGGCCGCGCAGATACTGCTTGTCGGCGAAGCCCACGGCATGGACGAAGAAATCGAGCTTGCCCCAGCGTTCCTCGACCGCGCCGAAGGCGGCGTCCATGTCGTCATCGCTGGAGACGTCGCAGGGCACGACGAAATCGCTGCCGACGCTCGCGGCCAGCGGGCGGACGCGCTTTTCCAGCGCCTCGCCCTGATAGGTGAAGGCCAGTTCCGCGCCCTGCGCCGCGCAGGCGCGCGCGATGGCCCAGGCGATGGAGCGGTCATTGGCCACGCCCATGATCAGGCCGCGGCGACCCTGCATCAGGGTTCCCGTGGGCAAGGAGGGTGCAGATTCGTCCTTCATGGGGTTCCGTGATCCGGTTGCGGGGGCCAGATGGTGGTGGCACATGCCCCACAACCGGGCAAGGCCCCATAGGAAAAGCGAATGAACGAAGACCCTTACGCCCTCTTCGCCGAATGGATGGCGGAAGCCGCGCGGAGCGAACCGAATGATCCCAACGCCATGTGCCTGGCGACCGCGACGCCCGAGGGCCGCCCTTCGGCCCGCATGGTGCTGCTCAAGGGCCATGATGCGCGCGGCTTCGTCTTCTACACCAACCTCGAATCGCGCAAGGGCGGTGAGCTTGCGGCCAACCCCTTCGCCGCACTCTGCTTCCACTGGAAGACGCTGACCCGCAGCGTGCGCGTCGAAGGCCGGATCGAGGCGGTGACGGCCGAGGAGGCCGATGCCTATTACGCCTCCCGCTCGCGCGGCAGCCGCATCGGCGCCTGGGCCTCGCGCCAGTCCCGCCCGCTGGAGGGGCGCTGGGCGCTGGAGAAGGCCGTCGCGGAATACACGATGAAGTTCGGCGTGAGCGAGATCCCGCGCCCGCCCTTCTGGTCCGGCTTCCGCCTGCTGCCCGAGCGCATCGAGTTCTGGCGCGACATGCCCTTCCGCCTGCATGAGCGCCGCGTCTTCGTGGCAGCCGAGGCCGGCTGGCGCACCGAGGCGCTCTACCCCTGATGGCGATTCCCGCCATCCAGGCCGAGGCCGCCGCCTTCCTGCGGGAGCTGGTCGGCCGTGATCCGGTGGAGACCCACATCTCCGCCGTCTTCCTGGGTGAGCGGGAGGCCTTCAAGCTGAAGAAGGCGGTGGATTTCGGCTTCCTCGATTTCACGACGCTGGCCGAGCGCGCGCGCCTCACGCAATTCGAGCACGCGCTGAACGCGCCGCATGCGCCGGGGCTTTATCTCGGCGCCGAACCCCTCACGCGCGGTCCGGATGGCACGCTCCGCCTGGGCGGCGAAGGCGAGCCGGTGGAATGGGTCCTGCGCATGACGCGCCTGCCGCCCGAGGCCTTTTTCCAGGGCGCCCTGCCCGCCGCGCTGCTGGACCCGCTCGCCGATGCCGTGGTCGCCCTGCACGCCACCGCGCCGAAGCGCGAGGGCGATGGCCGGATGGCCCGCGTCATCACCGGCAACCGCGAGGCCGCCCTTTCCGCCGGCCTGCCCGAGGCAGCGGTGCGCGCCTGGGCGGAAGCCGCGCTCACCGCCGAGGCCCGCCTCGCCCCCTGGCTCGCGGGGCGTGCGGCGGCAGGATTGCTGCGCCGCTGCCATGGCGACCTGCACCTGGGCAACATCTGCCTGATCGAGGGCCGCCCCATACCCTTCGACGCGCTGGAATTCGACGAGGCGCTGGCCACCATCGATGTCGGCTATGACCTGGCCTTCCTGCTCATGGATCTCGACCAGCGGGACAGCCGTGCGGCGGCCAACCGGCTGCTGAACCGCTATATCGCCCGCACCGGCGATGTGGCGCTGCTGCGCGGCCTGCCGCTCTGGCTCTCGCTGCGCGCGCTGATCCGCGCGCATGTCGCCGCACGCTCAGGCCAGGACGGCGCGGCCCTGCTGGCGGCGGCGCGGACCTATCTCGATCCCGCCCCCCCGCGCCTCGCGGCCGTCGGGGGCTTGCAGGGCACGGGCAAGTCGCATCTCGCCCGTCGCCTCGCGCCCGATCTCGGCCCGGCACCGGGTGCGGTGATCCTGCGCAGCGACGAGATCCGCAAGCGCCAGGCCGGCGTCGCGCCCGAGACGCGCCTGCCCGCCGAGGCCTATGCCGCCCATGCCAGCGCCGCCGTCTTCGCCGAGTTGAACGCCTTGGCCGCGCAAGCCCTGGCAGCCGGCCACGCCGTCATCGCCGACGCCGTCTTCCAGCGCGCGGCGGAGCGCGACGCTCTGGCCACCCTCGGCCATGGCTTCACCGGCTTCTGGCTGGAGGCGCCGCTCGAATTCCTTGCGGCGCGCATCACGGCGCGGAAGGGCGACGCCTCTGACGCGACGCCCGAGGTGCTGGCCACAACCGCCGCGCGAGACGCGGGCGAGATCACCTGGCACCGCCTGGACGCGACCGGCGCGCCGGAAGAGGTTGCCCGCAAGATACTGGACTTGCCCCCTCAGCCTTCGCCATAACGTAGCCCCAACAACCGGTTGAGGGATCAAGACCATGGCCTATCGCCGCCTGCTGCTGCCTATGACCGGGACCGCCGCCGGGGAAGCTGCCCTCGCGACCGCGCTCATGGTGGCGCGCATCTGGGGCGCCCATGTGCATTGCCTGCATGTGCGCGTGGATGCGCGCGATGTGGCGCCGCTGGCCGGCGAGGGCCTCTCGGGCGCCATGATCGAGGAGATGATGGCGGCGACCGAACGCGAAAGCGGCGACCGCGCCGGCCGCGTCCGCGCCATGTTCGAGCGTTTCGCGGCGACGGCCGGTGACGTGACCATCGCCAATTCGGCCGAGACGGCGCTGAAATCCGGCGGCCCCACCCTCTCCTTCGAATCCATCGCAGGGCGGGAGGAGGATATCGTGGCGCAGCAGTCGCGCCTCTACGACATGGCGGTCGTCCCCCACCCTGAGGCGGGCGAGGATGTCTCGAGCTCGGACGCGCTGCATGCGGTGCTGTTCGATTCCGGCCGCCCGGTGCTGATCGCGCCCCGCGTCGCACCCGCCACCATCGGCACGCGCATCTGCTGCGCCTGGAACGGCACGGCCGAGAGTGCGGCCGCCATGGCCGCGGCGCTGCCCTGGCTGCACCGCGCCGATGCGCGCCGCATCCTCTATGCCGATGACTACCAGCGCCGCGGCCCCAAGGTGGAGGGCATCCTCGCCTATCTGCACTGGCACGAGATCCAGGCCGAGGCGATGCAGTTCAAGCCCATCACCAAGGATGTCGGCGCCGGCCTGCTCGGCGCCGTGCGCGACTTCGAGGCGGACCTGCTCTGCATGGGGGCCTACAGCCATTCCCGCCTGCGCCAGCTCATCCTGGGCGGTGTCACGCGCCACGTGCTGGAGAATGCTGATGTGCCCGTGCTGATGTGTCGGTGACGGCAGCTCATCACGGGCCTGAATGACGCCGATCATCGGGCGTGAGTGGCAATCCGGCCCCACGCCCCCTATCTGGGCCCCGAACGCAGCCACAAACCGGCGCGTCGGGATTTTCACCATGATTGACATCCGCCCCTTCAACTCGCTGGGCCATGCCAATTTCGGCTGGCTCAACGCCCGCCACCACTTCTCCTTCGGCCATTACAACGACGCCAGCCGCATGGGCTGGGGCCGCCTGCGCGTCTGGAATGATGACGAGATCGCCGCCGGCACGGGCTTCGACCCGCACCCGCACCGCGACATGGAAATCATCACCTATGTCCGTGAGGGCGCCATCACCCACCGCGACAACATGGGCAATGAGGGCCGCACCGAGGCGGGCGACGTGCAGATCATGTCGGCCGGTACGGGCGTGGTGCACAGCGAATACAACCTCGAGCCCGGCACGACGAAGATCTTCCAGATCTGGATCCTGCCGGATGTGCGCGGCGCCAAGCCCAATTGGGGGGCCAAGACCTTCCCCAAGGCCGCACGTGAGGCGAAGTTCGAGGTTCTGGCCGGCGGCCGCCCCGGCGATGCCGAAGCCGGCGCCCTGCCCATCAACGCCGATGCCGCGGTGATGGCGACGACGCTGGCCAAGGGCCAGTCGCTGACGCTCACCCTCGCCCCGGGCCGCGCCGCCTATCTGGTGCCGGCCAAGGGGAGCGCCACGGTCAATGGCAAGCCCCTGGGCCTGCGCGACGGTGCGGCGATCGAGGGCGAGCGCGAAGTGGTGATCGTGGCGAATGACGAGGCGGAACTCGTTCTCGTCGAAGTCGCCGCGTAACGCAAAGGGAGCGGGGCTCAGCTTTTCTGGTCGCATTTTCCGAGTCGCCGCGCGTGACCGCGCGGCTTGAAAATGCTCAGCCCTGCTCCAGCTCGCTGTCCCAATAGAGGTAGTCGCGCCAGCTCTCATGCAGATGGTTGGGCGGGAAGCTCCGCCCATTTTCCTGCAATTCCCAGCTCGTCGGCTGGCGCGGCACCTGGCGGGGCAGCATGTGGCATTCACGCGGCAGCGCGCTGCCCTTGCGCAGATTGCAGGGGCCGCAGGCGGCCACCACATTCTCCCAGCTCGTCCGCCCGCCGCGCGAGCGCGGGATCACATGGTCGAAGGTCAGCTCCTGCGCGGGCAAACCATCACCGCAATACTGACATTCGAAGCGGTCGCGCAGGAAGACGTTGAAGCGGGTGAAGGCCGGGCGCCGCGCCGCCGGGATGTATTCGCGCAGCGCGATGACGGAAGGCAGGCGCAGCGCGAAGGAGGGGGAATGCACCTCGGTGTCGTATTCGCTGAGCACCGAGACGCGGTCCAGAACCACCGCCTTCACCGCATCCTGCCAGGACCAGACCGAGAGCGGGAAATACGAGAGCGGGCGGAAATCCGCGTTCAGCACCAAGGCGGGAAACCCGCCGGGGCCGTTGATCTGAGGGATGAGACTGCCGTCGGGCAAACCAGGCTCCTCTCACTGCCGTGATGGCGGAGTTCAACCGGTTCCGGGTGCGGCCAGGCTCCCGGATTCGGTGGGCCGCCAACAACTGGGCCGAATGCATGGCACCCTTGCTGCATTGCCGCAAGACGGGATTGGCGGCTTTCATCCGGACGTCACACCATGCGCCCCATGCCCCCCACCCCGCCGCCCGGCAGCGTCACGCGATTCGCGCCCTCGCCCACCGGCTTCCTGCATCTGGGTCACGCGCATTCGGCGCTCTTCGCCGCACGCCTCGCCGAACAGGCGGGCGGCCGCTTCCTGCTGCGGATCGAGGATATCGACGCGACCCGCTGCCGCCCGGAATTCACCACGGCGATCTGCGAGGATCTGGCCTGGCTCGGCCTCGCCTGGGAGGAGCCGGTGCGCGTGCAATCCGCCCGCATGGCGCATTACGGCGCCACGCTGGATTCGCTGCGGGGCCGCGGCCTGCTCTACCCCTGCTTCTGCACGCGCGGCGACATCGCGGCCGCCATCGCCGCGGCGCATGGGCCGGCCGCGATCTATCCCGGCACCTGCCGGAACCTGCCCGCCGCCGAGGCCGATGCACGCATCGCCGCCGGCCGCCCCTATGCGCTGCGCCTCGACGTCACCCGCGCGCTCGCCGAGACCGGCCCGCTGCACTTCACCGACCTGATCCACGGCCCGCGCCGCTGCGTGCCCGAGGCGCAGGGCGATGTGGTGCTGGCCCGCAAGGACATCCCCGCCTCCTACCATCTCTGCGTCACGCAGGATGACGCGGAGCAGGGCGTGACCCTGGTGACCCGCGGCGAGGATCTGCTGGAAGCGACGGACATCCACCGCCTCCTCCAGGCGCTGATGGGCTGGCCTGAGCCGCTCTACGCCCATCACGGCCTCATCACCGACGAGGCCGGCAAGCGCCTGGCCAAGCGCGACCAGGCGCCCACGCTGCGCGCCCTGCGCGCAAGTGGCATGAGCCCGGCGGAGGTGCGCGCCCGCGCGGGTTTCCCCTAAGCTCGTCCGGGTGAGCCCAAGAACCACCGGCCTGTTGCTGCTTGTCCTGACCGGCCTGGGCTGGGGGTCCAACTGGCCCGCCCTGCAGGTTCTGCTGCGCGAGATGCCGCCGCTGGCCGCGCGCTCCTATGCCGGCCTCGCCTCCTCCTTCGTCTTCGGCCTCGGCGCGCTGGCCTTCGGCGTGCGGCTGGCCGTGCCGCGCCCGCTCTGGGGGCGGCTTGCGCTCTATGCGGCGCTGAACGTCACGGCCTGGATGGGCCTCGCGACCGTCGGCCTGCTCTGGCTGAGTGCCGCCGAGGCCGCGACACTCGCCTACACCATGCCGGTCTGGGCCGCGCTGCTGGCCTGGCCCATCCTGGGCGAGAAGCCGAGCCTGACCAAGCTGCTGGCGCTGGCGCTCGGCATCGGCGGCGTCGTGATCCTCTTCGCCGGGCGGGGGCTGGATGTGGGCCTGGCCAAGCTGCCGGGGATGCTGCTGCTGCTGGGCTCGGCCATGTTCTTCGCGTTGGGCGCCGTGCTGGCCAAGCGCTACCCGCTGCCCATGCATCCCGTGGCGGCGATGGTCTGGCAGGTGGGGCTGGGCTGCCTGCCGCTGTTTCTGCTGTCGCCCTTCCTGGAGACGGTGCGCCTCTCCGAGCTCTCGCCCCTCGGCTGGTTCCTGATGGCATGGATGGCGGTGGTGGCACTCGGCATCGCCTATCTCGCCTGGTTCGGCGCGCTGGCGCGGCTGCCGGCCTCGACGGCCACCATCGGCACATTGCTGGTGCCGATCGTCGCCGTCCTCGCCACGGGCCTCCTGCTGGGCGAGCCGCTCGGCCTGCGCGAATGGTCGGCGCTCGGCTTCACGCTGGCGGGCGTGCTGCTCGCCACACGGCGGCCGGCATGAACCAGCGCCAGGTCGGGCTCCTGCTGCTGATGCTGACGGCGGTGAACTGGGGCGCCACCTGGCCCATCATGAAATTCCTGCTGACGGAATTGCCGCCGCTCACCATGCGCGCCATCGGCACGGCCATCCTCGCCCTGGTGCTGGCGGGCGGCGCGCTGGCCTTCGGCGTGAGGCTGCATGTCCCGCGCGAGCAGCGGCCGCGCCTCATCCTCTTCGCGCTGCTCAACATCACCGCCTGGATGGCCTTCGGCACGCTGGCGCTGCGCTGGCTGACGGCGTCAGAGGCCGCAATCCTCGCCTACACCATGCCGGTCTGGGCCGCGCTCTTCGCCTGGCCCATCCTCAGCGAGAAGCCGGGGCCGCGCCGCATCGCGGGGCTCATCCTCGGCTTCGGCAGCATCCTCATCCTTTTTGCCGGGCGCGGCGTGGAACTGGGCCTCGCCAAGCTGCCCGGCCTGCTCTTCATCCTCGCCTCCGCGCTGCTCTTCGCGCTGGGGGCCGTGCTGTCGAAGCGGCGCCCGCTGGTGCTGCACCCGATCACGGCGCTGGCCTGGCAGATGGCGATCGGCTGCCTGCCCATGGCGCTCCTCGCGCCGCTGCTGGAGACGTTCCAGCCCTCCCTCGTCACGCCGCCCGTCTGGTTCTGGTTCGGCTGGTTCATGATCTTCTCCATGGGCGTCTCCTACCTCACCTGGTTCGGCGCGCTGGCCCGCCTCCCCGCCTCCACGGCGGCCATCGGCACGCTGCTGGCGCCCGTTCTCAGCGTGATGGGCGCTGGCGTCTTTCTGGGCGAGCCCTTGGGCTGGCGCGAGGCGCTGGCGCTTTGCGGCACGCTGGCCGCGGTGGCGCTGGCGGTGGGAGTGCGCGATAAGCCGGCATGACCCCGCTTCTTCGCCTGCAGCCCGGCCGCGACCGCCGCGTGAAATCCGGCCACCCCTGGGCCTATTCCAACGAGATCGTGATGGATGCCGCGGCCCGCGCCCTGCCGCCCGGCAGCGCCGTCCGCCTCGAAGGCGATGACGGCGTGAAGCACGGCATCTGGCACTTCAACCCGCACAGCCTGATTGCCGCCCGCGTGCTGGACAGAGGCGCCACCGCCGCGCCCGACGCCGCCTGGTTCACCGCCCGCATCGGCCGCGCGCTGGCGCTGCGTGAGCGGCTGGGCGTGGCGCGCCATTGCCGCCTGGCGCATGCGGAAGCCGACGGCCTGCCCGGCCTGATCATCGACCGCTTCGACGATGTGGTGGCGATCCAGGCCAATACCGCCGGCATGGAGGCCGCGACACCGCTCATCGTCGAAGCGCTGCGCAGCTTGCTCAACCCGCGCAGCATCCTCGCCCGCAATGACAGCGCCGTGCGCGGCCTGGAAGGCCTGCCGCTCGAGACGAAGCTGCTGCACGGCAGCGAGGCCGAGGCGCGCGTCGAGGAAGGCGGCCTCGCCTTCGCGGTGGACCTGCTCTCGGGCCAGAAGACCGGCTGGTTCTTCGACCAGCGCGAGAACCGCGCGCGCGTCGCCGCCCTGGCGGAGGGCGCCACCATGCTCGACGCCTTCTGCCACACCGGCGGCTTCGGCCTCATGGCGGCGAAGGCCGGCGCGCGGCAGGTCACGCTGCTCGACCGTTCCCAGCCCGCGCTTGATCTGGCGCTCGCTTCCGCCGCCGCGAATGGCCTGGCCGATCGCGTCACCGCCCGCCGCGGCGAGGCGCTGGAGACGCTGGAGCGCATGATCGGCGCCGGCGAGCGCTTCGACGTGGTGGTGGCGGACCCGCCCGCCTTCGCCAAATCGCGCAAGGACATTCCGCAGGCGCTGCGCGCCTATCAGCGCCTGGCGCGCATCTGCGCGCAGCTCGTGAACCCGGGCGGCTTCCTCTTCATCGCCTCCTGCTCGCACCATGCTTCCCCGCCGGAATTCGCGGCCGCGGTGGCAGAGGGCGTCTGGCGCGCGCGGCGCGAGGCGCGGCTGTTGGCCAGCGTTGGCGCGGGGCCGGACCATCCGGTGCACCCCATGCTGCCCGAGAGCGCCTATCTCAAGGGGCAGCTCCTGCAACTCGCGTGACGCGGGCGGAGGCCTATCGGCGCACGCTCTATCACGCGGGCGAAGTCCGCGTGCGCATCGGTCGGCGCAGCGCCTCGGCAGATGCCTGGATGGCCCGGCACGGCGCGCGGGAGGCCGGCTTCATCACCGCCTGGAACCCGATGAGCCGCCCCATGCCAAGCGCCTGGAACCGGGCGGCCCAGGCGCGCCTCACGCGTGATCTGCGCGGCGCCGCCCGCGCCATGGGCGAAGGCGCGCTGAACAGGTGGCGGGAGGAGATGTGGCTCGCCGCCCTGCCGCGGCGCGACCTGCTGCGCCTCGCCCGGCGCCATCGCCAGGCCGCCATCGTCTGGCTGCGCCATGGCCGTCCGGCCCGGCTGCATTTCACCTCTGCGGGATGACCGACACTTCCCGTGGAAAATCTGCGAGACGCCACAGCCCGAGGTAATGCGTGCGCCAAATCGGCTCCGGCGCGCCGAAGGGCGGCAGCATGATGTCGCGGTGCCGCGATTGCCGGACGCCGAAACGCGGCATTTCGACATTCGGATGGCCGACATTGTTTGACGCGAGCAGCAGCCGGGAGCCTGAGCGGCGCATGTTCACGAGCGCGGCCGCCACATCGGCGAAGCAGAAATGGTTGAGCAGGTCCTTGCAGAAGATCAGGTCCACGCGGGGCGGCACCTCGCGTGTGATGTCCAGCCGCTCGAACCGCCGCCCCGGGTGACGGGCGCGGTTGTCTGCGATGATCTCCGGCACGATGTCGAAGCCCAGATAGGCGAGCCCGGGGACGCTCTCCAGAAACAGCGGCATCCAGTTGAAGTCGCCGCAGGGAATGTCGGCGAGGCTGCGCACCTCATGCCCCTCCACCGTCCCGCGCAGGGCCTCGATCGCGTCCCGCACCTGCCCGGAATCAAGCCGCGAGCCGGGCCCGGAGCGGGTCTCCGGGTCGCCCCAGCGGTTGCCGCGGTAGAAGCGGGCGAAGCGGTCCTGCAAGGTCCGGTCGCGGCGGGCGACAAGGACGGCCTTCATACGGTTCAGCAACCACACGCCCCGCCCCCCAACGCTTGCGGGGCGCGTCAGAGATAGCGCTGGATGTCCAGCGTGCTCTCGCGCCCCACCTTGTCCAGGCTCTCGCGGATGAAGAGGTCCGCCGCCTCCCAGCCATAGTCGCGCAGCGTCTGGAGAAAATCCCAGTCGCCGTTGAACTTGGTGCTGAGCTTGAAAGCGCGCATGCGCGGCTCATCCTCGATGGAATGGAGGAAGATGCGGCGATAGCGCGGCTGCTCCAGCCGCCCCGCCTCCAGCATGCGCTGCACGAAATCAATGGCGCGCATCTCGCTCATCAGCGAGGCGTTGAAGCTGATCTCGTTCAGCCGGTTCATGATGTCCGACGTCGTGGTCGGCAATTCGGGCCGCAGCAGCGGGTTCAGCTGCACCAGGATGATGTCCGCCGCCATGCGCTCGTGATAGAGCGGCCAGAGCGCCGGATTGCCGAGATAGCCGCCATCCCAATAGGCCTCGCCGTCGATCTCCACCGCCTTGAAGACGTTGGGCAGGCAGGCCGAGGCCAGCAGCGCATCCACCGTGATCTCGCTGCGCGTGAAGACCTTGGGCTTGCCCGTCCGCACATTGGTGGCCGAGATGAACAGGCGGATCGCGTTCTTGTCGGCGCGCAGCCGTGCGAGGTCCAGGCTCTGGTCCAGCGCCTTGCGCAGCGGGTTGAACTCCATCGGGAAGGGGTTCAGCTGGTACGGCGACATGACGCGCGTCATCGTGTCGAAGGCATTCCAGGCCAGGCTGTATTGCAGATCCCAGCCCCAGAGCGCCTTCTCGATCGGTGTCGCCTTCAGCGGCGAGACGGCGAATTTGGCCCCGAGCGCGCGCCAGAAGCGGTTCAGTGCATCCTTCGCCCCCTGCCGCCCGCCTTCCAGCAGGCCCAACGCCAGCACAGCGCCGTTGATGGCGCCTGCCGAGGTGCCGGAAAGCCCGTCGAACTCGATCCGCTCCTCCTCCAGCAGCCGCTCCAGCGCGCCCCAGGTGAAGGCGCCATGCGTGCCGCCACCCTGCAAGGCGAGGTTCACGCGGCGCGTGGTCTTCTGGACGACCGCCGGCGTGGCGACGGAGGGGGTGCTGTCCATCAGGCCGCGAGCCAGCCGCCGTCGATGGACAGCGCCGAACCATTCACCCCGCCCGAACCGGGGCCGACGAGCCAGAGCGCCATCTGCGCCACCTCATCCACCTCGATCCAGCGCTTGGAGGGCTGCTTGGCCAGCAGGTGATCCTTCAGCGCCACCTCCTCGCTCACGCCGAATTTTTCCGCCAGCGGCGGCACCTGGGCCTCGGCGAGCGGCGTGCGGACGAAGCCCGGGCAGATCGCGTTGCACGTCACATTCGCCTGCGCGATCTCGAGCGCCACCGACTTCGTCAGCCCCACCACGCCATGCTTGGCGGCCACGTAGGCCGTCTTGTAGGGGCTCGCCACCAGGCCGTGCGCACTCGCCACATTGATGATGCGGCCGTAATTGCGCGAGAGCATCCCCGGCAGCGCCGCCGCGATCGCGTGGAAATTGCTGCTCATGTTGATGGCGATGATCGCGTCCCACTTCTCAGGCGGGAAATCCTGCACGGGCGAGACGAACTGGATGCCCGCATTGTTCACCAGGATGTCGAGCTTGCCGAACTCGGCCTCGGCGGCGGCCACCATGCCGCGCACCTCGGCCGGCTTGGACATGTCGGCGCCGCTATAGGGCGCCTCGGCCACGCCCATCAGCGCGCCGATCTCGGCCCGGGCCTTCGCGATCTCCTCGGGCTTGCCGAAGCCATTGAGCATCACCTTTGCCCCGGCCTCCGCGTAAAGCCTGGCGATGCCGAGGCCGATGCCGCTCGTCGAGCCGGTGATCAGGGCGGTCTGCCCCTCCAGGATGCGTTCCATGTGATGAGCCTCAACCTTGATCTTTGTGCATCGCAATACCGCAAAGGTCCGGAAGTCTCAACCGCGCGACAGATGAGACAGAGCCAAGGATCATCCTGCGACAGAGGGAGGGCATTCTGCGTTCAACAGAGCTTCACCCCTTCGGAGACAATCCCATGCGCCAGATCCTGATCGCCGCCGCCGCCCTGATCGCCCTGACCGCCCAGGCCGATGCCGCCTCGCGCATCCCGGCGCCGCAGACCAGCGCGGTGCAGCTGACGGGCGGGCTGGGCAATGGCCTGCGCCCTGCCCTGCCGGCCGATGGCCAGGTGGCGCAGATCGCCCCCGCCCGCGGCGAGTGAAGCTTGCGGCGCAGCGTCCGGCATGGAAAATGCCGTCTCCCAGCCAGGAGTTGCGCCCATGTCCACCACCCAGGACCCCGCCGCCGAGATTCTCGCCGAGCAGCGCCGCCAGGCCCGGATCGACATGGCCGCCGCCCATCGCCTGGCCGTGATGCACGATTATCACGAGGCGATCGACAACCACTTCACCCTGCTGGTCCCCGGCCGCCCGGGCCGCTTCTACCTCAACGCCTTCGGCCTGCACTGGTCCGAGGTGACGGCGAGCAACCTGATCGAAGTGGCGTTCGACGGCACGATCCTGGAGGGCACGGGCCCCGCCGACCGCACCGCCATCTGCATCCATGCGCCGATCCACGCCATCACCGGCGCCGAATGCGTGCTGCACACCCACATGCCCTACATCACCGCGCTGTCGCAGCTCGAGGACATGACGCTGGAGATGACCGGCCAGAACGCGCTGCAATTCCACGACCGCATCGCCTATGACTATGACTACAACGGCTTCGCCCTGGAACATGAGGAGGGCGAGCGCATGGCCGCCCTGATGCAGGGCAAGCCCATCCTGATGCTGGCCAATCACGGCGTCGTCGTCACCGGCAAGTCGGTGGCCCAGGCCTATCACCGCCTCTATTTCCTGGAGCGCGCGGCGCGCACGCAGCTCTTCTCCATGTGGACCAATGCCCGCCGCCGCTTCGTCAAGGCCGAGGTGCTGGAGAAGATGAAGGCCCAGGCCGCCTGGCAGGACCCGACGCACAGCATGAGCGGCCCCGAATACCATTTCGCCGCGCTGAAGCGCGTGTTGGACCGGACCGATCCCGGCTACGCGGACTGATGTTTGCGCTCCGGCCGAGCCGGTCCATATGGGGGCGATGACCGCCCCCGCTTTGCTCTGGTTCCGTCAGGATCTTCGCCTCGCCGACAATCCCGCCCTCGCCGCGCTCGACGGGCGGCCGGCGCTTTTCGTCTATATCCTGGATGACGAAACCGCCGGCGCCTGGGCCCATGGCGGCGCGCAGCGCTGGTGGCTGCATCATTCGCTGGCCTCGCTCGCCGAGGGCCTCGCCGCGCGCGGCGCCACGCTGCACCTGGCGCGCGGGCCGGCCACCCGCATCATTCCCGAACTGGCGGCCGCCATCGGCGCAGGCGAGGTGATCGCCGGCCGCCTCTACGAGCCCTGGGCCCGCAGCCGCGACGCCGCCATCGCGAAGTCGCTGGAAGCCGAGGGCCGCAAGCTCAGCCTGCACACCTCCTCCCTGCTGCATGAGCCGCACCGCATCCGCACCGGCACGGGCAAGCCCTATTCGGTCTACACGCCCTTCTCCCGCGCGCTCTTCGCCCTGGGCGAACCGCCGCCGCCCATCCCCGCGCCGGAGCGCCTGAACAGCGTCACGCATCCGGGTCTGCCGCTCGATGCGCTGGAACTGCTGCCCAGGCTCGACTGGGCGCGGGAATTCCCCACGCACTGGCAGCCGGGCGAGGCGGGCGCCGCCGCCCGCATCAAGGCCTTCACCGCCATCAGGCGCTACGACGACACGCGCAATACGCCCGGGATCGCCGGCACCTCCGGCCTCAGCCCGCATCTGCGCTTCGGCGAGATCAGCCCGCGCCAGCTCTGGCACGCGGCGCGGGCGGCGGGTGTCACGGGCGACGCCACCTTCCTCAAGGAAATCCTCTGGCGCGAATTCGCCTATCACCTGCTCTGGCACCGCCCCGAACTGCCCGAGGCGCCGCTGCAGGAGAGCTTCGCGAACTTCCCCTGGCAGCCCGATGACAAGCTGCTGCGCGCCTGGCAGCGCGGGATGACGGGCTATCCCATCGTGGATGCCGGCATGCGCCAGCTCTGGCGGACGGGCTGGATGCACAATCGCGTGCGGATGATCACCGCCTCCTTCCTGGTGAAGCACCTGCTGCAGCCCTGGCGGGCGGGCCAGGCCTGGTTCTGGGACACGCTGCTGGATGGGGACCTCGCCTCCAACGCCGCCTCCTGGCAGTGGGTGGCGGGCTGCGGCGCCGATGCCGCGCCCTATTTCCGCGTCTTCGCCCCCGTCCTCCAGGGCGAGAAATTCGACGCGGATGGCGCCTATGTCCGCCGCTGGGTGCCCGAGATCGCCGCCCTGCCGGACAAGTACATCCATAAGCCCTGGGAAGCGCCCGACATCCTCCTGCGCGGCGCCAACCTCCGCCTCGGCGTGGATTATCCGCGCCCCATCATGGACCACGCCAAGGGCCGCGCCCGGGCGCTCGACGCCTATGCCGAGATGCGCGGCGCCGCCCCATGAAGCTCGACCCGGCAAGCCTGCGTGCCCGCGGCTTTTCCGGGCTGCGCGTGGTGGGCGATGTGCATGGCGAGCCCACGGCGCTCGCCACCGCCATCCGTGGCGCGGCGGAGGAAGGGCTGTTCCTGCTGCAATTGGGCGACCTGACCGATTACGGCCCGGATTCGCCCGGCGTGCTGCGCCTGATCTTCAACCTGCTGGATGACGAGGCGGGCCTCTTCCTGCTTGGCAACCATGACCACAAGCTGCGCCGCGCGCTGACCGGCGCGCGCGTCCGCAGCCCGGCCGAGGCCACGCCGCGCACGCTGGAACAGCTCCACGCCGCGCCCGACGGCCCGGCGCTGGCCGCGCGGGCCGTGGCCGAGATCGCGCAGGCCCCGGCCTGGTGGCGCATCGGCCCGCTCTTCTTCGTCCATGCCGCCTTTCACAAGGGCATGCTGCTGCAGGCGCCGCCGCGCGAGGCCGGGGCGCGCAAGCCCGATGCCCTCACCTCCCGCGCGCTCTTCGGCCAGGTGACGGGCGGCACGACGCAGGAAGGCTACCCCGAGCGCGTGCTGCATTGGGTGGATGCGATCCCGCCCGGCCTCACCGTCTATGTCGGGCACGACCAGCGCTCGCGCGATGGCCGGCCGTGGGAGACGCGCGGCCGCATGGGCGGGCGGGCCATCTTCATGGACACCGGCTCCGGCAAGGGCGGCCACCTCTCCTGGGTGGATCTGCCGCTGCCCGAGCAGAGGTTCTTGGTGTCTTAGAACTTGCGAGGCTGATTCACCGCTTCGGCGATGCCGCCTCAGCGGATCAGGCCTGACTTCCGCGAGGCTGATTCACCGCTTCGGCGATGCCGCCTCAGCGGATCAGGCCTGACTTCCGCGAGGCTGATTCACCGCTTCGGCGATGCCGCCTCAGCGGATCAGGCTCGGCCCCAGATCGCCGGATTCGCCAGCAATTCCGCGCATTTCGCCGCGATGGCATCGAGCAGCGCGGCCCCCTTCTCCGGGCTCGCGCGCCGCGCATCGCCGACCACGCCGGTCGGCGTGAGTTCCTTGAAGCTTCGGCGCATCAAGAGTCCGGGTGGCTGCCCGGCCACGCGCGTGGAGGCCGGGCCATGCGCCTCCGGCAGCCGGTCCGGCCGCACACCCTCGGGCAGCAGGCTCCACACCATGGAGGTCTCGGCCTCACAGGCATGCATGAGCGTCGGTTGATCCTGCAGCAGGGGCGCGATCACCTCGGGCACCATGTGCCAATAGGTGCCTCCGCCGACATGGATGCCGAATTCCACCGCGAGGTCGGTGGCCGCCGTGCCGATCGCCTCCGCATTGCCGCCATGGCCGTTCAGCAGGAAGACGCGCCTGAAGCCATGCCGCGCGGCGGATTTCACCACATGGCGCAGCACCGCCTGGAAGGTCGCGCTATCGAGCGTCACGGTGCCGCCAAAGGCCATGTGATGCTCGGCGAGCCCGTGCCAGACCACCGGCGTCACCAGCGCGGGATGCCCCGCCGCCACAAGCTTGCGCGCCGTCTCCAGCGCGACGTTGCCGCCGAGGATGATGTCGGTCCCGGTCACCAGCGCCGGCCCGTGCTGTTCCAGCGAGGCGACGGGGACGATGAGCAGCGCGTCCTCCGCGGCCGCCGCCTGCACCTCGGCGGCGGTGAGCTTCATCCATTCAAGACTGCGGGCCATGGGGCGTTCCTCCAGACAGGTCGGCGCGCAGCATTCCGCCGCGCCGCCCCTCCGTCAAACCCCCGCCCGCCCGGCGGAAGGCTTATTCCGCGACGGCGCCCGAGGCTTCCACCAGCTCGCGCCAGACCGGCACCTGCGCGCGCCAGAACTCGCCAAAGGCGGCCGGCGTCGCATCCGGCATGGGCTGGATGGTGAGGCCGAGCAGGCGCGTGCGCACCTCCTCCATCGCCAGAACGCGCGCGATCGCGCCATGCATCGTGGCGATGGCGGGGTCCGGCGTGCCGGTCGCGGCCACCACGCACCACCAGTTCAGCGCATCAATGCCCGAGCCCGGCAGCAACTCGCCCATGCTCGGCACATTCGCGATCTCGGGCACATAGTCCACGCGGGCCTGGCTGCCGACGGCGAGTGCCCGGAACCGCCCCTCGCGCACATGCGGCAGAAGCGCGGGCATCACATCGAACATCATGTCGATATTGCCCGAGATGAGGTCCTGGATGGCCGGTCCGCCGCCGCGATAGGGCACATGCGTCATGTCCGCATTGGTCTGCCGCTTCACGCGCTCGAAGAACAGATGGCTGATCGTGCCCGTGCCGCTGCTGCCCATCGTCACCCGGCCCGGGTTGCGGCGGGCGAATTCGATCTGCTCCTGGAAGGTGCGCCAGGGGCGCTGGGCATTCACCACCCAGAGCAGCGTGCCGATGCCCACGCGCGTGACGGGCGCGAAGTCGCGCAGCGGCACGAAGGGCATGCGGTTGCCGTAGAGATAGGTGTTGGCCGTCAGCACATTGGCCGAGGTCAGCAGCCAGGTGTGGCCATCCTTCTCCGCCTGGATGACCGATTGCGCGCCGATATTGCCGCCGGCGCCGGGCCGGTTCTCCACCACCACCGTCTGGCCCAGGATGGGCTGCAGCCGCTCGGCCATCAGGCGGGCGATGATGTCATTGGCGCCGCCCGGCGCGATGGGAACGACGATGCGGACGGAGCGGCTCGGCATCCAGGCCTGGGCCAGGGCGGGTGCGGCGAGGAGGGGCGCGCCAAGCGCGCCGAGGATGAGGCTGCGGCGGGGGGTGTGGTGCATCTGCGGAACTCTCCTGCGTTGGAGCCCTTCAACCGCGCGAGGGGCCTCCGGTCAAGGCAAGGATGACGTCGCGTTCAGGAATTTCGCGGCCTCGGCGCGCATCGCGGCGATCTTCTCCGGCGCCATCTTGCGGAAGGTGTTGAGCGGCATGGCCATGCGCGGATTTCCGGCGAAATCCTCGGCATGCCGGGCGATGAAATCCCAGTAGAGGAAGTTGAAGGGGCAGGCGCCCTCGCCCGTCGCGCGCTTCACGTCATACCGGCAACGGCCGCAATGATTGCCCATCCGGTTGATATAGGCGCCGCTTGCCGCATAGGGCTTGCTGGCCATGATGCCGCCATCGGCATGCAGCGCCATGCCATGGGTATTGGGCAGTTCCACCCATTCGAAGGCATCGGCATAGACGGCGAGGTACCATTCCTGCACCTGCAGCGGATCAATCCCCGCCAGCAGCGCGAAATTCCCCGTCACCATGAGCCGCTGGATGTGATGCGCGTAAGCGAGGTCCCGCGTCTGGCCGATCGCCGCATCCATGCAGCGCATGCCCGACTGGCCCGTCCAGTAGAAGCCGGGCAGCGGGCGCCGCGCATCGAGCGCATTGGTCGCGCCATAGCCAGGCATCTTGAACCAGTAGAGGCCGCGCACGTATTCGCGCCAGCCCAGGATCTGGCGGATGAAGCCCTCCGCCGCGTTCAGCGGCACGCGGCCCTGGCGATACGCCTCCTCCGCCGCCGCGCAGACCTCGCCCGGCAGCAGCAGGCCGATATTGAGGCTGGTGGAGATCAGGCTGTGGAACAGCGTCGCCTCGCCCTCCGCCAGCGCGTCCTGGTAGTCGCCGAAGCGCGGCAGGCGGTCGGTGATGAAGGATGCCAGCGCCCGCTTCGCCTCCGCCGCCGTCACCGGCCAGTTGAAACCCTCCAGCCTGCCGAAATGCGCGGGGAATTCGCGGGTGACGAGCGCCATCACCTCATGCGTGATCTCATCCGGCGCGAAGCGCGGCGGTGTGGGCGGCACCAGCCCCTTGGGCAGCGGCTTGCGGTTCTCCGCATCGTAGTTCCATTCGCCGCCCTCGGGCTTGTCGCCCTGCATGAGGAAGCCGGTGGCGCGGCGCATCTCGCGGTAGAAGAACTCCATCCGGAGCTGCTTCTTGCCTTGCGCCCAGCGCCGGAAGAATCCGAGATCGGCCAGGAAGCGCGTGTCGTCCCGGATCTCGACGGGCAGGCCATGCGCCGCCTCCCACCCCTCCATCTCTTGCCGCACGCGCCATTCGCCGGGCTCGGTCGCCACGATGCGCGCGGGCTTGTGCCGCGCGACGGCGCGCGCGACCTCGCCCGAGAAGCTGTGCGTATTCGCCGGATCATCCAGCGCGACATGGTCCACCCGCACGCCCCGCGCCCGCAGCGCGCGCGCGAAATGCCGCATGGCGGACAGGATCAGCGCGATCTTCTGCGGATGGTGCGGCACATAGGTGCATTCGCCCCGCACCTCCATCATCAGCACCACATCCCGCGCCGGGTCGAGATCCTCCAGCGCCGAGAGCGAGGCGGAGCACTGGTCGCCCAGGACCAGACGAAGGCTAGGCTGCGGCATAGATCACGGTGCTGCCGTCATCGCCCTTGACCTGATAGGCGGTCCAACGGCCCGAGGCGTCGAATTCCAGCACCGCCTCGATCTCGCCCGCGGTCCGCCAGCGCACGCCGCCCCCCACCGCCTCGCGCGTCCAGCGCAGATCGAGCGGCTTGCCCGTGGTCGTGCCGAAGAGCGGCACCGAACCCCCGAAGCGCTGCGGCTCCCACCAGGACAGCGGTGCGGCCTGCGCCGGCAGGTTCAGCGCGCCCTCGGGTCCGCGCAGCGTCACGCCGGAACCCGTGGCCTGCGCCTCCACCTCCGTGATGGTGCCGTTGCGGTTCAGGCTGGAGCGGACCGAGACGAAGCGCCCGCCCCGCGTCACCTCCGTCAACCTGTGTTCATAGCGATAGACCACCACGCCCATCACCCGCGGTGTCACGAGATTCTCCGAAACCGCGATCCGCTCGCCGCCGCGCTCGGTGAAGGTGATGTTGTGCGTGCCGATGGCGGTCCCGTTGCGCATGACGCGCCAGCGGTAATCCGCCTGGCCCCCCGTCTGCCCTTGGGCCAGAGCCGGGGTCGCCGCGAGAAGCAGCGGCAGGGAACGTCTTGCGATCATGGTCATCCGGCCTTGGTGCGGAGGGTGGAGCGCCCGCCATCCACCGCGATCACCTGCCCCGTGATCCAGCCGGCGGCGGGCGAGAGCAGCATATCCGCCACGGCCGCAATGTCATCCGCCTCGCCCAGCCGGGGCAGCGGATGCAGCCTGGCGATCGCCTCCGCCATGGCCGGGTTGCGCGTCAGCGGCTCGGCCATGGCGGTCCGCGTCAGGCTGGGGGCGATGCAGTTCACCCGGATCGCAGGCGCCAGCTCGGCGGCGAGTGCCACCGTCATTCCCTCCACCGCCGCCTTGGCGGCGGCGATGGCGAGGTGGTTGGCGAAGCCCGTTCGCGCCGCGACGCTGCTGAACAGCACCACGCTGCCGCCCGAAAGCGCGGGGACCGCCGCCTGCACGGCAAGTGCGGCCGCCACCGCGTTCAGCCGGAACGCGTCCAGCAAGTCGGATTCGGTGGTCCGCAGCGCCGGCTTGAGCAGGATGGAGCCCACGCAGAAGGCAAGGCCCGAAAGCGGCGCGCCCAGACCCTGGATCGCGGCCTTCAGCGCCGCGGCATTGGTCACATCCGCCACCACGCTCTCCGCACCGGGCAGTTCCGCCGCCAGCGCCGCGAGACGGCCCGCATCGCGCGCCAGCAGCACGGGCCGGGCTCCCCGCGCCGCCACCCGCCGCGCCAGCGCCGCGCCCACACCGCCCGTGGCCCCCAGGATCAGCACCCGCTCCGTCATGAAAACTCCATATGCGCCCGAACAGGCGGCAGAGGTGGGGTCCCTCGCCCATTCGGAAAGCCCCACCCCTTGAAGGGGGTGGGACAGCGCCGCGCAGCCGTGCCATCATCAGCCCGCCATGCGTCAGCTCCTGCTGCTCCGGCACGCCAAATCCTCCTGGGATGACGCGATGCTCTCAGACCACGCCCGCCCGCTCAACGCGCGCGGGCGCCAGGCGGCGGCGGCCATGGCCCATCAGATGCAGGAACTGGGCCTGGCACCCGACATCGTGCTCGTCTCCTCCGCGCGGCGCACGCTGCAGACGCTGGAGGCGCTGCAGCCCATGGAGAGCTCCCCCCTCATCGAGGTGATGGACGACCTCTACCTCGCCCCCTGGCAGCGGTTGATGGACACGCTGCGCACCATGCCGGAGACGGCGCGCTCGGTGCTGCTCATTGGCCATAATCCGGGCCTGCACGAGCTCGGGCTGGCGCTGATGGGCGCGACGGGCGCGGCCATGGGCGGCGTTCATGCGCGACGCCTCTCCGAAGGCTACCCGACGGGCGCCTTGGCCGAGTTCACCATCGCCGGCCCCTGGGGGCAGTTGCAGGATGGCGGGGGGAGGCTGGTGCGATTCGTGGCACCCCGGGACCTGCCGGAGGTGGCGGCCTGATCCTCGAACTGGCCCCCTGGCAGGAACCGGGGGCGCCACCGCCGCGATGCCCGACCCATCCGCGCTTCGCGCCCCCGCGCTGGCGATCGCACCGTGTCACCTGGCTGCGCGGCGAGGGCGAGGACGCGCCCCTGCTCACCCGCCGGAACCGTGCGTGGCATGCGGTCACCCCCCTGCCACCCACGGGCACGACCGCCTGGCCCGGCATGCTGCCGCCGCCGGAGGCGCGACCGCCCGACCCCACGGCCCGCCCCATCGCCCGCTTTACCGGCCGCAGCACCCTCCTTGCCCCTGGCGCCACCTGGATCGAGGGCCGCCTGGAGGCCGGCGGGCAGGCGCATCGCATCGCCCGACTGGTGCTGCAGGGCGATCCGGCGAAGGTGCTGGCGCTCGCCGCCGAGTTGGCGGGGACATTGCCGCTGCTTCCCGCACCACATGGCCTGGACGAGGCGGCGCTGGCGCTGGCCGAGAGGCGCCCCCCCCACCCGCGCCGCCAGGGCGCGCCCAGCCTCGCTGGCGCCACCACCACCGAAGCCGCCTTCCGCGCGGCCCTGGCCCATCTGCTGGACGTGATCCTGGCCGAGGCTCCGGGTTGCCGTCCGGGCATGGGCCCCCGCGGCGTGCACCAGACGCGCGTGGCGCTGCGTCGCCTGCGCTCCCTGCTGCGTCTGTTCCGCCCGGTGCTGGACGGCCAGGCCTGGCGCGATTGGGACGGACATCTGCGCGACGTCGCCCAGGCGCTGGGCGCCGCGCGCGACTGGGACGTCTTCCTGACGGGAATCGGCCCGGGCACGCTGGCCGCGCTGGAGGGCGATGCGCGGGTCAAGCGCCTGCTCACCGCCGCCGGGCGCGAGCGCGACGCGGCCTATGCGGCGCTGGGCGACTTCCTCGCCTCGCCCGCCTTCCGCGCCGCCATCTTTGAGGGCATGCGGCTCGGCCTGCTGCATCCCCCGCCGCCGGCCGACCCGCCTCTCCCGCCCTTCGCCGCCGCAGTGCTGCGCAAGCGCTGGAAGCGCCTGAAAAAGGCCGGCACCGCGATGCAGGAGCTGGACGCGACCGCGCTGCACGAGATGCGCCTCGACGCGAAGCGCCTGCGCTACGCGGCCGAACCCTTCGCCGCGCTGTGGCCCGGCAGGGCCGCGAAACGCTTCACGAAGCGGCTCGCCGAGTTGCAGGAGGCGCTGGGCCTGGCCAATGACGCGACCGTGGCCGGGCAGCTGGCGCGGCGACTCGTGGGCCGGGGGGCGAGCGGATTCGCCATCGGAACCGTCACGGGCTTCGCCGCCGGGCGGGCGGAGGGGAGCCGAATCGCCGCCCTCGCCGCCTGGAAGCGCCTCCGCAAGGCAGGCCCCTTCTGGAAGTCACCGGAAAACCACGATTTGTAATATGGCGAAACAAGCGGGTTGCCAGCCCCCTTCATCGTGGTTTAACCAAACGACTCATGCGCCGACGCAAAATTTACAAGCCAGCCCGCTCGCCCCGTCGTTGGGGTCGTGCGGCCATGGTGGGGGCCACGGCCCTTCTTGGCGGCGGCCTCGTGGCGCTTGGCCTGCCAGGGCAACTCATGGGCTCGGCGCCGGGCAGCCAGGACTGGTCCACCCCCAACGCGCAGATCCGCATCGTGGATGGCGATACGCTTCGCCTGGGTGACCGCATGCTCCGCCTGCACGGCGTCGAGGCGCCGGAGCGCGGTCAGTTCTGCACCGACGCGCAGGGCCGCCTCTATGATTGCGGCACCGCCGCCGCCGCCGTCCTCGCCGATCTGGTGGGTGAGCGTGGCGTTGATTGCCGCGTCGCCGGGCGGGATCGTTTCGGCCGCGCGCTCGGCGCCTGCCGGGCCGGCACCATCGACCTGAACGCGACGATGGTCGCGGCCGGCTGGGCCTTGGCCGATTCCGGCGCGGCCCCCGCCCTCGCGCAGCATGAGGCGGCGGCCCGCCAGGCCCAGCGGGGCCTCTGGTCCGGCGGCTTCGAGCCGCCCGCGCATTGGCGCCGCGGCATCTGACGCCGCCGGCCGGGCCCCGGCTTGGCCCATCTTCGCGGGAAGACAACAGCGGCCCGCGAGAGCCGGATAGACAACAGCGCTGACCTGCCTACACTGCAATGCAACATCGCGCGGGGGCGGCCCACGCCCCGCGCTCCAACCTGTTGAGGATGTCGCATCATGAGCACGACCGGCTCGATCACCGTTTCCATCGAGGGCAGCAACAGCAGCACCACGCTGCCGCTGCTGGGTGGCACGCTCGGCCCGCAGGTGGCCGATATCCGCAAGCTCTATTCGAGCCTCGGGATCTTCACCTACGACCCCGGCTACGGCGAGACCGCGAGTTGCGAGAGCAAGATCACCTACATCGACGGCGATGCCGGCGTGCTGATGTATCGCGGCTACCCGATCGAGCAGCTGGCCGAGAAGTCCGACTTCATCGAGGTCTGCTACCTGCTGATGAATGGCGAGCTGCCGAACGCCGCCCAGCTCGAGAAGTTCCGCAAGGACGTCACCTATCACACGATGGTGCACGAGCAGATCCGCCGCTTCTTCGACGGCTTCCGCCGCGACGCGCACCCGATGGCGATCATGTGCGGCGTGGTGGGCGCGCTGGCCGCCTTCTACCACGACAACCTCGACATCAATGACGCGCGCCAGCGCGAGGTCGCCGCCTTCCGGCTCATCGCGAAGGTGCCGACCATCGCCGCCATGGCCTACAAGTACGCGCTGGGCCAGCCCTTCGTGTATCCGCAGAACCGCCTGAGCTACGCGGCCAATTTCCTCTACATGCTCAACACCGTCCCGGCCGAGCCCTATGAGGTCTCGCCCGTGCTGGAGCGCGCGATGGACCGCATCCTGGTCCTGCACGCCGACCATGAGCAGAACGCCTCGACCTCGACGGTGCGCCTCGCGGGCTCCACCGGCGCCAACCCCTTCGCCTGCATCGCCGCCGGCATCGCGGCGCTGTGGGGCCCCGCCCATGGCGGCGCCAACGAGGCGGTGCTGAAGATGCTGGCCGAGATCGGCACGCCGGATAAGATTCCGGCCTTCATCGAGAAGGTGAAGGACAAGAACTCCGACGTGAAGCTCATGGGCTTCGGCCACCGGGTCTACAAGAACTTCGACCCGCGCGCGAAGATCATGAAGGAGACCTGCCACGAGGTGCTGGCCGAGCTCGGCATCAAGGACGAGCCGCTGCTCGACATGGCCATGGAGATGGAGCGCATCGCGCTGACCGACGAGTACTTCATCTCGCGCAAGCTGTATCCGAACGTCGATTTCTATTCGGGCATCATCCTCAAGGCGATGGGCATCCCGACCTCCATGTTCACCGTCATCTTCGCGGTCGCCCGTACCGTGGGCTGGGTGAGCCAGTGGAAGGAGATGATCGAGGATCCGAGCCAGCGCATCGGCCGCCCGCGCCAGATCTACACGGGCGCCGGCGCGCGCGACTACGTGCCGATGTCGCAGCGCGGCTGAGGCCGCCAGGCACCCCGAACAAGGCCGTGGTCAGCCATCGCTGACCACGGCCTTTTCTCTTGGGGGGGTGCGGTGCCCCGCATCCGCGACCAGAGCATGATCCGCCGAGCTGGCATCACCGAAGCGGTGCGTCGTCCTCTCAGCAAGGCTGGATCACGGTCCAGTCTCAGGCGCGTTCGAGGATGCTCCGATACCCCGCGGCGGCCACCACGCCGCCGCGCACCGCACCCGCCGCCGTCTCGCCCCAGAGCACGCGCGCGGCCTCGGGCAGGGCCCGGCTGTTGGGCGTGGACAGCCAGAGCCGATAGACCAGCCGCTTGCGCTCCGGATCCACCAGCTCGGTCCGGGCATGGTGCGTGACGTGGTTGTTGAGCAGCTGGATGTCGCCCGGCTCCATCCGCGTGCGCAGCGCGAGCTCCTGCGAGAGCGCGGCCAGCAGGTCCAGCGCCGCCACCTGATCGGGGGTCAATCGCGGCGCATCCTCGAAGCGCTGGGCGGATTCGATGAAGCCGCGGCTGTATTGGCTGGTGAAGCGGCCCTCATGCAGCGCGAAGACCGCGTTGCGATACCAGGGCGCCTCGCCCGGCCGCTGCTCCTGCTGGCGGCTGATCGGCCAGGGCTGAAACAGCAGTTCCAGCAGATCGGGCGCCTGCGCCAGCATGGCGTTGTGGATCGCGGGCGTGGAGACGATCAGGCTGTCGCCGCCGCCCTCGGACTGCCGGCAGCAGAGCAGCGCCACCACGTCGCAGCGGTCGGTGTGGAAGCGCAGCGCCCCGCCGGTGCGGTAGCCGCGGCTTCCCGGCTGGCCCGGCACCTCGCCCGTGTCACGCACCTCGCCCAGCAATTCGCCGTTCTTGCTCTGCGAGAGCGCCACGCCGAGATGCAGGCCGATGGCCCAGAGGATGGCGCGCAGCAACTCGGGCGTCGTCTCCGCGATCGGCAGGCCGCGCAGGTTCACGACGCCTGAGCCATCTTCCAGGTCGCGCTGGATGGCGGCCAGCCGCGGCGCCGTGACCGGCAGCGGCAGATCGGCGCGACGGAACGCCTCGACGGGGCGGCCGCTTGCCAGCATGGCGCGGCCGCAGGCCAGCAGCTCCGCCAGTTCCTCAATGCGCCAATGCCAGATCCAGTCGTTCCGCGCCGCCAAGCCCTCGCCGGTCCAGAGGCTCGGACCGGTCAGCGGCGCGCGGACCATCTCAGCGCGATGCGCCGTGCGGGGCCGCCAGCCGGGCCAGCACCTGATCCACGAACTGGGTCGCACTCCCCAGGTAATTCTCCGGGTTGCACAGGGCCCTGAGCCGGGCGGGATCCACCCGCGCCGCGATCTCGCGATCCTGCTCCAGCGCCGTCACCAGCGGGATGCCGCGCGCGATGGCGAGGTCGCAGGCGCGGTTGACGATGTGATGCGCCTCGCCGCGGCCCAGCACGGGGGCGAGGCCCATCATCACCTGCTCGGAGGCGATCAGCCCCCCCGTGGCGGCCAGGTTCCGCAGCATCCGCGCGGGGTCCACCACCAGCCCCTCGGCCAGGAAACGCGCCTGCGAAAGCGCGCCATGCGTGAGGTTGAAGGCCTGGCCGATGGCCAGCGCCTCCGCCTGCCAGGGGCCGGTGCCGCGCTCCAGGTCCTGCGCCATCGCGGCCATCATCTGCGGCACCAGCGCATGCACGCCGCGCGACTGCGCGAGGATGTACTCGCAGGCGATGGGGTTGCGCTTCTGCGGCATGGTGGAGGAGCCGCCGCGCCCGGTGACATGCGGCTCATTCACCTCGGCGACTTCCGTCTGCATCAGCAGCATCACATCGGTCGCGATCTTGGAGAGCGCGCCGCAGACGAGGCCGAGGAAGGAGACCGCCTCCGTGAAGCCGTCCCGCGCCACATGCCAGGGGATGTCGGGACAGCCGAGACCGAGCTCCGCCGCCAGTTCCCGCTGCACGGCGAGGCCCTGCTCGCCCAGCGAGGCGAGCGTGCCGGCCGCACCGCCAAACTGCACGCGCTCCACGCGCGGGCGCAGCTGCTCCAGCCGCTCCAGCATGGTGATGAGCGGCGACAGCCAGACGGCCACCTTGTAGCCGAAGGTGACGGGCAGCGCGTGCTGCAGATGCGTGCGCCCGGCCATGATCGTGCCGCGGTGCCGCTGCGCCATGGCCGCGAAGCCGCCGATCACCGCGATCAGCTCGGCGCGGATCAAGGCGAGGCCCTGGCGCATCTGCAGCACCACGGCGGTGTCCATGATGTCCTGCGTGGTGGCCCCCCAATGGGTCCAGCGCCCGGCGTCATGGCCGGCGAGTGCCGTGAGCTGCTTCACCAGGCCCACCACCGGATAGCCTGTGTTGCGCGTGGCATCGCCCAGCGCCTGGAGGTCGAGCTTGTCCACCTGGGCGGCGAGCGTGATGGCCGAGGCCGCCTCGGCCGGTACGATGCCCAGGCGCGATTGCGCGCGGGCGAGTGCGGCCTCCACATCCAGCATGCGCTGGAGGAAGGCGCGTTCGCTCATCGCGGCGCGCATCGCCTCCGTGCCGTAGAGCACGCCCAGGACGGGGGAATCGGCGGGGTTCACGGGCATGTCAGATGTCCAGGAAGACGGTTTCGGCGCCGCCGCGCAGGCGGATGTCGAGCTGCCAGGTGCCAGGGGAGACGGGCTCGGCCATGAGGGTCGCGCGGCGCTCGGCGGGCACGAGGCCGAGCAGCGGGTCCGTCTCGTTCAACGGCTCGCCCGCGAAATAGAGGCGCGTGGTGAGGTGGCTCAGCAATCCACGCGCGAAGATCGCGATCTGCACATGCGGCGCCTGCAGCGTATTGCCGCGGCCGGGCACGGGGCCGGGCTTGAGCGTGACGAAGCGGAAGCGCCCCTCGGCATTGGTGGCGCAGCGGCCGAAGCCCTGGAATGCCGCGTCATAGCGGCCGGCGGGGTCGGCGTGCCAGATCTCGACCATGGCATCGGTGACGAGCGCGCCATCGCCATCGGTGATGGTGCCCTCGATGACGATGCGCTCGCCCTCCGCCCCCGCATTCGGGCCATCCGCCCGCAGCAGATCCGCCCAGGCGGGGAAATCGATCATGTGCCAGTAGGGACCGGCGGTCTGGTGGGCGGTCGCCATCAGGGGTGATCCCCCTCTTCGAAGGGTGTCGCGGCCGGGCCGCGCAGCGTGATGTCGAAGCGATAGCCCAGCGCCCATTCGGGCTCCGTCACGCCGAGGTCGAAGCTCGCGATCAGGCGCTGCCGCGCGGCTTCGTCCGCCGTCGTGTTGAAGATGGGATCGAGCGCCAGAAGCGGGTCGCCCGGGAAATACATCTGGGTGATCATCCGCTGCGCATAGCCCTGGCCGAAGAGGGCGAAATGGATATGCACCGGCCGCCAGGCATTGTGGTGGTTGCGCCAGGGATAGGCGCCGGGGCGGATGGTGGTGAAGCGGTAGCGCCCCTCGGCATCGGTGAAGATGCGGGCATGCCCCTCGAAATTCGGGTCGAGCGGCGCGTCATGATCATCGCGCACATGGTGGTAGCGCCCGGCCGAATTGGCCTGCCAGACCTCCACCATGCTGTTCGCGACCGGCCGCCCCGCCTCATCCAGCACGCGGCCGGCGACGATGATGCGCTCGCCCATCGCGGCCTTGCCGTTATGGACCGACATGTCGGCCTGGGCCGGGTAATGCAGCGGCGAAAGGCGCGGCGAGCTGGTCTCGGTCAGCGTGTGGGGCGCGCGGATCGGCGCCAGCAGGGGCGCGCGGCCCTGGGTGCTGCGATAGGCGGGGCTGTCCAGCGGCGGCTGGGTGCCGGGCGCGGGCCGGGCATAGGGGATGGGGTCGGACATGACGCTGATCCTAGGTCAGAAGTCGCACCAGCCAAAGACTGAGGGCGGGGAAGAGCACGCAGAGGACGAGGCGCAGCAGATCCGTGGCCAGGTAGGGCAAGACGCCCCGATAGGTCTGCGAGATCGGGATGTCGCGCGCGATGGCGGAGATCACGAAGACATTCAGCCCGATGGGCGGCGCCGTCAGCCCGATGCCGACCACCACGAGGACGAGGATGCCGAACCAGATCGCCGTCTCCTCTGTCGTCATGCCGAAATCCAGCGCGGTGATGACGGGAAAGAAGACCGGCAGCGTGAGCAGGATCATCGCCAGCTCATCCATGACGGCGCCCAGGATGATGTAGGTCAGCAGCAGCGCCACCAGCACGCCATAGGGCGGGAAATCCTGGTCCGTCACCCACATGGCGAGCAAATCCGGCGCCTGGGTGAGGGCGAGGAAGGCGTTGAACACCTCGGCCCCCAGCAGGATGGCGAAGATCATCGCACTCGTCTCGGCGGTGGCCAGCAGCGCGGCGCGGATCTCCCGCAAGGGCAGGCTGCCGCGCGCCAGGCCCACGGCCAGCACGCCGATGCAGCCGACCGCGGCACTCTCCGTCGGTGTGAAGACGCCGCCATAGATGCCGCCCACCACCAGCACCGCGATGCACAGGACCGGAATCACGTTGCGGAAGGCGCGGGCACGCTCACCCGCCTCCAGCGGCGGCGCAGGCGGGCCCAGTTCCGGCCGCAGCTTCATCCAGAGCCAGATGGTGGCGAGGTAGAAGCCAGTCGCCATCAGCCCGGGGATGAGAGCCGCCATGAAGAGCTTGGCGATGTTCTGCTCGGTGCTGATCGCGTAGACGACGAGGATGACCGAGGGCGGGATGAGAATGCCGAGCGTGCCGCCCACCGCGATGGTCCCGGTGGCGAAGCCCGGCGCATAGCCATAGCGCCGAAGCTCGGGCAGCGCCGCGCGGCCGAAGGTGGCGGTGGTGGCGACCGAGCTGCCGCAGACGGCGCCGAAGGCGGCACTCGCGCCGATCACGCTCATGGCCAGGCCCCCGGGCCGGCGGCCCAGCAGCGCATTGGCGGCGGCGAAGAGGTCCCGCGCCAGGCCGCCGCGCTCGGCCAGCGCGCCCATCAGGATGAAGAGGGGGATGACGGAGAGCGTGTAGTTGGCGAAGAGGTGATAGGGCGTGGTCTTGAGGTAGTTGAACAGCGCCGCCTGATCCAGCACATGCACATAGCCCGCCGCACCGGCGATCAGCATGGCCAGCGCGATCGGCGCCCGCAGGATGATCAGCGCCATCAGCCCGGCGAAGCCGGTCAGCGCCAGCACGAATTCCGGCGCCATCAGCGCTGGCCCCTCAGCAGCCGCGGGATGGTGAGCAGGGCCGCGATGCCGGTCAGCGCGAAGCAGAAGGCCCCGATGCCGATGGCCCACCAATAGGGCAGCGCGAGCAGGCCGATGGTCCGCATGCCGTTGCGCCAGGTGTCGTGCATGCCCTGCCACATCCGCTCAGCGATGAGCAGCGTCACCGCCGCCCAGGCGAGCGACCAGAAGGCGTCGATCAACCCGTTCACCCGCGCCGGCAGCCAGGTGGTGAAGCTGTCCACCAGGATATTCGCCCGCGTCACGCTGCCCCAGGCGAGAAAGCTCAGCACCGCGAGGCCCGAGCCCAGCGAGACCAGCTCGAAATCGCCCTTCACCGGCTGGCTGGTGAGCCAGCGCGAGGTGACGGAGACGACCGTGAGCAGCGCGGTCGCCAGCAGCACCACGCCGCCACAGATGGCGAGCGTGGCGGCGAGGCGCGCGACGGGTCCGCGCGGGGTCAGGTCACGCCCTGCCCGTAGCGGGCGATCAGCGCGCGCGTCTCCTCCAGCAGGGCCGCGCCCTGGATGTTGCGCTCACCCATGGCGCGCACCCAGTTGTCGATCACCGGCTGCGTCGTGCGCTGCCAGCGCTGCGTCTCCTCGGCCGAGAGCTCGATGATGGCATTGCCGCGGCGGCGGACCATCTCCTCCACCACCGGACCCTGCTCGTCCCAGACGCGGGCCGCCATGGCGGCGGCGACCTGCCCGGAATTGGCATCGAGCACGCGCTTCAGATCGGGCGCCATGCCGTCATACTTCGCCTTGTTCATCGCCAGCACGAAGCTCGCCACATAGAAGGTCGGGCTGCCGGCGAATTCCGTGTGGTTGCGCAGCGTCTCATGCAGGCGGATGGAGGGCACGACCTCCCAGGGCACCACGGCGCCATCGATCACGCCCTGGGCCAGCGCCTCGGGCACCTGCGGGATGGGCAGGCCGATCGGCGCCGCCCCCAGCGCGCGCAGCGCCTCGCCCGCCTGGCGCGTGGGGAAGCGCAGCTTCATCCCCGCCAGGTCTTCCTGCCGGCGCACCTCCCGGCGGGAATTGATCACGCCCGCATCATGCGCCCAGGCGCAGATGATGTGCGTGTCGGCGAATTCCTGGCGGAAGCGGGTCTCGTAGAGCTGCTGCACCACGCGCGCATTCACGCTGGCGCGCTTATGCGCGACGAAGGGCAGCTCGATCACCTCGATGGAGGGGAAGCGGCCGGGCGTATTGCCCGGCAGGGTCCAGATGATGTCCACGACACCGTCCTTCGCCTGGTCATAGAGCTGCGGCGGCGCGCCACCCAGCTGCATGGCCGGGAAGATCTGCACGCGCAGGCGGCCCTGGCTCTCCGTGCTGATCTTCTGCGCCCAGGGCATCAGGAAATGGCGGTGCACGTTGGAGACGGCCGGGAGGAAGTGGTGCAGCCTGAGCGTCATCTCGGGCGTCTGCGCGCCGGCGCGCGGCGCCGCGATGAGCGCGGGGGCGGCGAGCGCGCCCAGCAAGGTGGTGCGACGGGTCGTCATGGCCTTGTGGCCTCCCTGGAGCTTGTTTCCTCCGAACCTTCTGCCCTGAACATCCGCCCCGCTCAAGGGCTTTGAAAGGCGGCTTTCCCAGGGGCCCGTCAGGGCCGGACGAACTCCACGAACAGGATGTCGAGGTCGCGCTCGGGCGTGAAATTCGTCCGGCGCATCTCGAAGCGGCGGTCATCCAGGCGGCGGACGCCCTCGCCGCAGAAGCTCAGGATCATCGAGGGGTCGGGCTTCTCGATCACGAGGCGGAACTCGCGGATCGGGCCCGCCCAGTTGGCGCCGGGCGTCAGGCGGTATTGCAGCCAGATCTCGCCGTAATCGGCCCCTCTCCGCGCCCGCTGGATGCGGCGATCGAAGGCGGCGAGGAACCCGTCCTCCATGCAATAGCGGGCACGCAGGGCCCGAAACTCGGACGTTCCGCGCCGCTCGGGCGAGAGCCGCCCACCGACCGAACCGCCGGCGAAGGGCACATAGCTGTGCTGGACCGCAAGGCTGCGCCCGGCCGGAAACACCTGGCGGCGCGTCACGCTGGTGCTGACGGTCCAGAGCGGCTCGTCGATATTCGTGCGCCCCTGCTCGAAGGCACCGAGCACCAGCCCGTCGCGCAGCAGGGCGGCGCGCTGGGGCTCCGGCAGGTCGTTCACGCGGCGCTCGAACTCATCGCCGCCCACCAGCGGCAGGCCCAGCGCCCGCAGCCGATCGGTGATGTCCTGCCCCTTGAAATGCGCCCGCTGCACCAGCTCATAGGTGACCGGCCGCCCCTCCACCACGGTGCGGAAATCCAGTTCCCGCCGGAAATCGGGCACGCGATCCACCGGGCTGTGCGTGAAGTCGGGGAGCGGAAAGGCCACCAGCGTGTCGATGTCGCGGTCGGTCGTGTTGGTGAAGAGGTATTCGACCCGGACCCGCTCGCGGCTGATGAAGAGCTCCTGCCGATCCAGGCGCACCGCCTCGCTGCGGACCAGCGCCAGGCCGCCGATGCCGATCGCGGCCATGCTGTCATTGGCCGGCGCCGGACGCGGGAGGGCGAGGAGGAAAAGCGCGGCGAGGCCGAGTGCGGAGCGAAGCATGGATCGCATTCTGCGGCCAACGAAGGCGGCCGCGTCAAGCGCGCTGGCGCGCCGACCCGCGCCGCCCTAGGCTCCATGAATGGGGCGAGAGACCCCCGTGGAGGAACAGAGATGAAGCAGCTCACCCTCGCCGCCCTTTGCGCGGCGACGCTCGCGGTCCCGCCCGCCCTCGCCCAGCTCGCCCTCTCCGGCAATGACAACAAGGCGGTGTCGCGGAACGGCACCGTCAGCGTCGTGCCCAATCCGCCGGCGGACAATGTCACCATCCTCGATCTCGGCCAGCATCCGCCGCGCGTCGTGGCGACGGTGCAGGCGCCGCATTCCGTGGTGGGCCCGCCCACCTCGGTCGCGCTCACGCCGGATGAGCGGCTCGGCCTCGTCGCCTCCGCGCAGAAGATCGACCCGGCCAATCCGGCCCGCACCATCCCGGACAACCGCCTCTCCGTGATCGACCTCCGCGCGACGCCCCCCGCGGTCGTGCAGACGCTGGAGGCCGGGGCCGGTGCCTCGGGCGTCTCGGTGAACCGCGCGGGCACGCTCGCGCTGGTCGCCAACCGCAATGCCGGGACGGTCAGCGTCTTCCGCATCGCGGACGGCCGCCTCGCCCCGGTCGGCACCGTCACCGTGGGCCCGGCGGCGTCCGGCGTCAGCCATGTGCAGTTCACCCCGGATGGCCGCCACGCCCTGGTGAGCCGTGATGGCGATTTCATGGTGACCGTGCTGCGCGTAGAGGGCGAGACCGTGACGCCGGCCGGGCGTGACATCACCGTGGGCATCCGCCCCTATGGCTTCGGCATCACCAGCGATGGCCGCTGGGCCGCGGTCGCGAATCTCGGCCGCGTCTCGGGCGATGCGGATACGGTCAGCCTCGTCTCCCTCACCGCCGAGCCCTTCCGCGTGACGGACACGATCAGCGTGGGCCCGACGCCGGAGGGCATCCAGGTCAGCCCCGACAACCGCCATGTGGCGGTGGTGGTGATCAACGGCTCGGCACGCGCCAACAACCACCCGCTCTATGGCCGCGGCAAGCTGGTGATGCTGCGCATCGAGGATGGGCGCCTGGTTCGCGTGGCCGAGGCCGAGATGGGCAGCTGGGGCCAGGGCGTGGCCTTCAACCGCGACGGCACGCGGGTTTATGTTCAGAACATGATCGAGCGTGAAATCCAGGGCTTCGGCTTCGACGGCCAGCGCCTGACGCCGCTGCCGGGCCGCATCGCCATCGAGGGTGGGCCTTCCGCCTTGCGCACGGCCCAGCCTTGAATCCAGGCACCCCCGACAAGGCGCCGCGGCCGGCCTGGCTGACCGCGGCGCCCTTCCTCTTCGTCTCGCTCTGGTCCGGCGGCTTCACCGCCATCAAGCTCTGCCTGCCCCATGCGGAGCCGATGACGATCCAGGTCATGCGCTACGCCACCGTGGTGGCGGTGCTGCTGCCCCTCTGGGCCGTGCTGCGCCCTCCCCGGCCGGATCGCGCGACACTCATGCACCTGATCCGCATGGGGCTCCTCGTGCAATTCGCCTATTTCGCCTGCATGAACCTCGCCATGGCGAATGGCATGGGGCCGGGCACCATCGCGCTGCTGATCGGGCTGCAGCCGGTGCTGGTGGCGATCCTCGCCCCGGCCGTGGTGGGCGACCCGCCGGTCGGGCTGCGCGGCTGGATCGGCCTCCTGCTCGGCATGGCCGGCGCGGCCATGGTGATCTCCTCCGGCTCGGGCTTCGCGGCGAGCGGCTGGCTCGGCCTTGGCTTCGCCATGCTGGCGCTCTCGGTGATGACGGGCGGCGCGCTGCTGGAGCGCAAATCGGGCCGGCCCACCCATCTCGTCACCGCCAATCTCGTCATGTGCAGCGTGGCGCTGGTGGCGAGCATCCCCGTCGCCTGGGTGACGGAAACCATGGTGGTGGACTGGGCGCCGGAGCTTTTCATCGGCCTCGGCTACATGGTCTTCGTCAATTCGCTGATCTCGCTCTCCATCCTCTTTGCCATGCTGCGCCATGGCGAGGCCGCGCGGGCTTCTTCGGTGTTCTTCCTCGTGCCGCCGCTCGCCGCCTTCATCGCCTGGATGGTGCTGGGCGATGAGATGGCCTGGCTGGCCATCGCGGGCACCGCCGTCGCGGTGGTCGGCGTGGCCCTGGTGGTTGCCAAGCGCTGACCGCCGCGCCACGCTTCCCGGCAAAGATCGAGGAACCTCCCATGGCCCATGCAGGCTTGAATTTCGGTATTTTTCTCGCGCCCTTCCACCGCCTGGGCGACAACCCGACGCTGGCGCTGGGCCGCGACCTCGATCTTCTCGTGGCGCTCGACCAGCTGGGCTATGACGAGGCCTGGATCGGCGAGCACCACTCCGCCGGCTGGGAGACGATCGCGAGCCCCGAGATCATGATCGCGGCCGCCGCCGAGCGCACGAAGCACATCAAGCTCGGCTCCGGCGTCACCAGCCTGCCCTATCACCACCCGCTGCTGGTGGCGCAGCGCTTCGTCCAGCTCGACCACATGACGCGCGGCCGCGTCATGCTGGGCTGCGGCCCGGGCGCCCTGGTGAGCGACGCCTATATGATGGGGATCGAGGCCCACACCCAGCGCCCGCGCATGGAGGAATCGCTCCAGGCCATCATGCGGCTGCTCGCCTGCGACGGGCCGGTGACCATGAAGACCGACTGGTTCGAACTGCGCGAGGCGCGGCTGCACCTGGCACCCTACACATATCCGCGCTTCCCGATCTCCGTCGCCTCCTCCACCACGCCCTCCGGCGCGCTGGCCGCGGCCAAGCATGGGCTCGGCCTCATCTCGCTCGGGGCCGGCCTGCCCGGCGGCCCGCAGAAGCTCGCCGAGCAATGGCGCATGGCGGAGGCCGAGGCGGCAAAGCACGGCCAGACGATGGATCGCAAGAACTGGCGCCTCGTCGTCAACATGCATTGCGCCGAGGATGACGAGCGCGCGATGCGCGAATGCCGCGTGGGCGAGCGCCTCGAGACCGAGACCTATTTCGGCGAGACGCTGGGCCGCCCGCCCACCCGCACCGAAGATCCGCTCGGCGATGGCCTCAAGGCCGGCACCACGCTGGTGGGCAGCCCCGAGACCGTGGCCAAGGGCATCGAGCGCCTGATCGGCTTCAGCGAAGGCGGTGCCGGCGGCATCCTCTTCCGCAGCCATGAATGGGCCGATCGCGAGCAGACGCTGCGCAGCTATGAGCTGTTTGCCCGCTGGGTCATGCCGCGCTTCCAGGGCTCGCTGCGCATGCCGGCCGAGAGCCGGGAGTGGTGCTACCAGAACCGCGAGGGCATCTTCGCGCCCAATCTCCAGGCGCTGAAGCAGGCCTTCGTGGATGCCGGCCAGGCCGTGCCGGAGATGGCGCGCCTCAAGCTGCGCGAACGCCAACCGGGCGAATAGCCTCCTCCAGCCCGCGCGCCTGGTGTTCGATGCGGGCGGAGACGGCGGTCAGGCTCTCCACGCTCGCGCGCACCTCCACCGCCGCGCTGCGCGCCACGCGCGTGGCCAGGATTTCGGCCCGGGCGGTGGCATTGGCGCTGCGCTCCTCCGCCGTCGCGATGAGCGCGATGAGCTGCTGGCTATGCGCCGCCACCTGATCCACCGCGGCCAGCGTCTCGCGCTGCTGCTGCAGAAGCACCGCCGTGCCCTCGCGCAGCGTGCCGGAGAAGGCGGTGACGGCGCGGCGCATCTCCTCCAGCTCGGCGGCGCTGAGGCCGGGCAGCGGCGGGCGGCGGCGCAGCGCGAACAGGGCGAGGAGGACGCCCGAAAGGAAGCAGAGGCCGCCCAGGCCCAGCGCCAGCGCCTCCGGCGCCACACCCTCCCAAGGTGCGGCGGCGGCCGGGCGCGTGCCGAGCAGCAGCAGCACAGCCCCCGCCCAGGCCGGACGGCAAGGAGCGGACGGTCGTGGCGGACGGGGCTTCATGCCTCGGTCCTAGGCGCGGCGCGGTAAAGAAAGCCTTGCCGCCCAGCCTTTGCGCTTCGTTAACCGCGCCCTGCGACGCTCCCGGCCGAACCCGCCAAGGAGACGCGCCAGGATGGCCGAACCCTTCTCCGCCCCCTGCCCCTTCGCGCCGCTTCTCGCGCGGCTTGGCCACGCGCCCCGCGTCACGCGGCGCGGCCCCGCGCCGCCGGGCCTCGATGGCCTGCCCACCGGCGACCCGGCCGATCTGGTCTGGCTGAGCGAGCCCGCCGCCTTGCAGGAGGCGGATCTGCAAGCCCGCTGGATCGCCTGGCCGCGCGCGGCGGCCTTGCCCATCGAGGTCGCGCAGCATCTCGCCGGTCATGTGCTCGCGCCGCTGGGGGTGTTCGTGCTGGCGCGCCGTCTTGCGCCCGCCGCGCTGCCCAGCGCGGAGGCGGCCGCGCTTCAGGCGCGCGCCGCCACCCTCCCGCCCGAGGAGGCGCTGGCCCTGCTGCGCCTGCTGGCGCCCCGGCATCCGCCAGCCCGCACCGCATTGACCGAGCGCCTCATCGCGGCGGAAGCCTGGGCGGAGGCGCTGGCGCTGGGCGGCACCGAGGCAGCGCCAGGCGCGCTCCTCGCCTTCAACCAGGCCATCGCCGCCGGCGAGATCGCGGCGGCCGAGCGCATCGCCTCGGCCCTCGCCGATCTCCAGCCGGACAACGCCGCCGTGCTGGAAGCGGCGGTGGCCTGCAACCGGCAGCTCGGCCGAGCGGCGCGCGCCATGGCCTTCGCCCGCGCCCTGCTGGCCTGCGATCCCGGCCATGTCGCGGCCAACCTCCTGCGCCTGGAGCAGGCCGAGGCGGAGGGCGACGCGGCGGCCGAGCTGGCCGCACGCGCCGCCCTGGCCCTGGCGCCACCCGGCGCGATCCACCCGCTGCGCCGCCTGCATGAGGCGCATCGCGCCATCAGCCTGCACATGCTTCACCCCCTCGACGCCGCCGGCCGCGACGCCGTGCAGGGGCTGATCGCCGCCGCGCGCGGCGTGGAACCCATGCTGCTGCCCGAGGGCGAGGCGCGCCATTGGGCGCGCCATTACCGCCACCTCGCCGAAGCCGCCGATCCCGCGCTGCTCGGCCGCCCGGCGCCCCCTTTGCCCGTCACGAAGCTGCACCGGGCCGAGGGGCCGCCGCTCACCTGGGCCGGGCTGCGGCGCGAGGCGCGCGGCGCAAGGCTCGCCTTCGTCGTCGCGGCCGATCCCGCCTATCTGCGCCTCTACGGGCGGGCCTATCTTGCCTCCCTCCTCCGCCATGCCGGGCTGCCCTGCGTCATCCTGGTGCATGTGATCGGCGGGGCCGGAAAGCTGGCCGAGCTGATCGCGCTGATGGACATGCCCGACCCGCGCATCTTCTACAGCACCGATGCCTTCGCACCCGGCGCCGTGACCACGCAATGCCATGACAGCGACGGCCCGCGCGCGCTGCCGGTCGCGCATTTCCAGTGCACGCGCTTCGCCATGGCGCGTCGCGTGCTGGAGGAGCTGCGCCTGCCCCTTCTTGTCTCCGACATCGACAGCGTCCTGCAGCGCGGCGTGGGCGAACTTCTCGCCCGCTTCGGCGATTGCGACATCGTGCTCAACCGCAACGAGGCGAGCAGCGCCTTCGGCAGCCACATCACCGCCAACCTGCTGATGGCCTTCCCGACGGAGGGCGGCCGCGCCTACCTCACCGCGTTGCAGGCCTATCTGGAGACGGCCCTGGCCGCGCCGCATGTCACGCGCTGGATTGACCAATGCGGGCTGCAGGCCTGCTGGAACGCCAGCGATGCACGCTTCGGCTGGTTCGACACGACGGCCGACATCAACAATGTGATGTATCCGCGCTGGCAGCCCAACCCCTTCCTCTTCCTCTCGCTCTTCCACGGCTTCGACATGGCGAGCCTGCCGGCCGCCGCCTGATCAGGACCAGAGCCGCCCATCCGCCGGCATGGGCCGCACCGCGTGCCGCCGCGAGAGGCGCGCGCGATACAGCGCGTCCAGGTCAGGCAGCGCCAGCATCTCCTCCGCCTCATGGTCGAGCGAGGCGCCGATCTCGAGATAGGCGTCGAGATTGTCGAGCCGCGGCTCCAGCGTGCGGCCGGCCTTGTGCGCGCGCGCCGCCTGGAGGAACAGCGCCTCCAGCCGCTTCACCAGCTTCTCCATGTTGAACAGGTCGCAGCGGCCGCGCTGTGCCGCCAGGGTCCGGCGGTGGCGGGCCAGCTCCCTCGGCTCCTCGGCGAGGGCGATGGCGCGGCGCACATACTCATCCGGCGTGGCGCAGACCATCTCGGGCAGGCCGGCCGACCGCACCAGGCTGCCGCAGACGCGCGAGGCGAAGCTGCGGCCCGACAGCGTCAGCACCGGCACGCCGAGCCAGAGCGCATCCGACGCCGTGGTGTGCGCCCCATAGGGCACGGAATCGAGGAACAGGTCCGCGAGGCGATAGCGGGCCAGATGCTCGGCATTGTTGATCTTGGGCGCGAAGACGAGGCGCCCCTCGGCCACGCCGCGGGCGGCGGCGAAGGCGCGCAGATTGGCGCGCATCTCCTCCCCGGAATCAAGCAGCCAGAGCACGCTGCCCGGCACCGCCAGCAGGATCTGCATCCAGCGCTCGAGCGTGAAGCGGGAGAGCTTCTGCGCGGCGTTGAAGCAGCAGAAGACGAAGCCCTGCTCCGGCAGGCCGGCCGCGGCCCGGCTGGGTGTCGGCGCGATCACGCGCTTGCGGTCATTGGGCTGGTAGCAGGGCAGGCGCAGCACGCGCTCGGAGTAATGCCGCTCGGCCTCGGGCGGGATGATCCAGGGATCGGCGATGATGTAGTGGTGCCAGGGCGTCCCCAGCGTGCCGGGATAGCCGAGCCAGTTCACCTGCACCGGCGCCGCCCGCCGCGCGAAGAGCGCCGTCCGGGCATCGCGCGTGTAGCCGTTCACATCCACCAGGATGTCGATCTCATCGGCCGCGATGCGCGCCGCCGCGGCGTCGTCGTCCAGGTCGCGGATCTCCACCCAATGCTCCACAGCGGCCTTGATGCGGGCCTGGAGCGGTGCGGAGGAGGGTGGGCCGCAATAATAGGCCGTGACCTCGACGCGCGATCGGTCATGCAGCTCGAACACCTCGGCCATCAGCGTGCCGATCGCGTGGTCGCGCAGGTCCGAGGAGACATAGCCGATGCGCAGCCGCCGCCCCCCTGGTGTGATGGCAGCGCTCCGCCGGTCATGACGCGAGAGGTCGCGTGTCTCATCCACGAGGCAGCGCGCATAGTGATGCGCGAGGCCCAGATGCAGCCACGGATCATCCGTATAGGCCAGCATGGAGAGCGGGCTCGTCCCGCGCAGCAGGCGCCGCCGCTCCGCCGCGTCGCCGGGCGGCAGCACGGGCCAGGCGCATTGCACGAGGCGGAGTGCCACCAACTGCTCGATCACGTCGCGCTGATCGGGCTGCAGTTCCAGGCATTGGCGCAGCATCGCCTCGGCCAGGGCGGGCTTCTGGTGCTCGCTCAGCACACGCGCGATCTGCTTCAGGGCGGTCAGCTTGTAGGCGATGGCGGCACCGGTGACAGCGACAACGCGCTGCGCCACCCCCTGCCATTGCTCGATCGCCTGCGGCACCTGGCCGGCCCGCTCCAGCAGCCCGCCGAGATTGATGCTGGCCGGCAGGAAATCCGGATTGAGCGTGAGGCAGACCTGCAACGCTTCCCGCGCGGCTTCGACCTGGCCGAGATCAGTCAGCAGGCAGGCATGGTTGAAGCGGGCGATGTAGAGCTGCGGATCGGCCGGATGGGCCGCGATCCAGCCGGCATAGAGCCGGCTGGCCGCCGCGCGCTCACCGGCGGTGGCGAGGCGCTGCGCCTCCGCCACCAGGGCTGCCAGGGTCATGGCGAGGGTCTCGGACATCCTGTCCTCCTCTGTTCGGCCTTACAGGCGGAGATAGGCCGTGATCTGCTCATCCGACATGCTGCCCACCTGTGTCGCGTCGAAGCCGGCCAACTGCGTGTCGCTCAACGAGGCGATGTTGGTGGTGGAGAGCTGGTCGATCTGCGTCGTCGTCAGGGCGCGGATCTGCGTGGAGGTCAGCGGCTCCATGTTGGTCGTGCTCAGCGCGCCGATCACCGTTGTGGTGAGCGCGCCGATCTGCGAGGCGCTCAGCGAGGAGAGCTGGGTCTCGGAGAATTCGCCGATATCCGTGCTGGAGAGACCCTGCACCTGGGTGGTGGTGAAGCCCCGCAGCTGCAGCGTGCTCATCGCCCCCACCTGGGTGGCGTCCAGGGCGGAGAGGTTGGTGGCGGAAAGCGCCGCGATCTGCGAGACGCCCAGCGCCGCCACCTGCGTGGCGCTCAACTCGCCCACATCCGTCGCCGTCAGGCCGCGGATCTGCGTGGCGGTCACGCCGCCCAACTGCGTGTTGCTGAGCGCTCCCATCTGCGTGGCATCCATGGCCGAGAGCGCCGTCGCCGTCAGCCCGCTGATCTGCGATGCGGCAAGCCCGCCGATCTGCGTCTGATCCAGCTCACCGATATCGGTGGCACTCAGGCCGCCCATCTGCGTCGCGGTGATGCCGCGCAGCTGCGTGGTGCTCAGCGCCCCCATCTGCGTCGCATCGAAACCCGACAGCACGGTCGCCGTCAGCCCACCGATCTGCGAGGCGGTCAGCCCACCCATCTGGGTTTCCGACAGGCTCGCCAGGTTGGTGGCGCCGAGCGAGCCGAGCTGCGTCGCACTCAGCGCGCCGATCTGGGTCGCGGTCAGCTCGCCCACATCCGTGGTGGAGAGGCCACCCAGCTGCGTGTTGGTGAAGCCCCGCACCTGGGTGGTGCTGAGCGCACCGACCTGGGTCTCATCCAGCGCCGAGAGGCTGGTGGCCGAGAGGGCGCCCACCTGCGAGGCCGTCAGAGCCCCCACCTGCGTGGCGCTCAGCTCACCCAGATCGGTCGTCGTCAGGCCCTGCACCTGCGTGGTGGAGAGCCCCCGCAGCTGCGTGCCGCTCAGCGCGCCCATCTGCGTCTCGTCCAGCGCCGAGAGGTTCGTCGCACTCAGCGCGCCGATCTGCGAGGTGCTGAGCGCCCCCACCTGCGTGGCGGACAGTTCACCCACATCCGTGGCCGTCAGCCCGCGGATCTGCGTCGCCGTCACACCCCCCAGCTGGGTGTTGCTGAGCGCCCCCATCTGCGTGGCATCCAGCGCGGAGAAGGCGGTCGCGCTCATGCCGCCGATCTGCGTCCCCGCGAGGCCCCCGATCTGCGTGGCGCTCAGCTCACCGATATCGGTGGCGTTCAGGCCGCCCATCTGCGTCGCGGTGACGCCGCGCAGCTGCGTCGTGCTCAGCGCACCGACCTGGGTCTCGTCGAAGGCGGAGAGGGCGGTCGCCGAGATGCCGCCGATCTGCGAGGCGGTCAGGCCGCCCATCTGCGTCTCGGAGAGGCTGGCCAGGTTGGTCGCCCCCAAGGCCCCCAGCTGCGTGGCGCTCAACGCGCCGATCTGGGTCGCGCTCAGCTCGCCCACATCCGTGGTGGAAAGCCCACCCAGCTGCGCATTGGTCAGCCCGCGCACCTGCGTGGTGCTGAGCGCGCCCACCTGCGTCGCGTCCAGCGCCGAGACGCTGGTCGCGCTCAGTGCACCGATCTGCGAGGCGGTCAGCGCCCCCACCTGCGTGGCGCTCAGCTCACCCAGATCGGTCGTCGTCAGCCCCTGCACCTGCGTGGTGGAGAGCCCACGCAGCTGCGTGCCGCTCAGCGCGCCCATCTGCGTCTCGTCCAGCGCCGAGAGGTTCGTGGCACTCAATGCGCCGATCTGCGACGCGTTCAACGCCCCCACCTGGGTCGCGCTCAGCTCGCCCACATCCGTCGCTGTCAGGCCGCGGATCTGCGTGGCGGTCACGCCGCCCAGCTGCGTGTTGCTCAGCGCCCCCATCTGCGTCGCATCGAGCGCGGAGAAGGCCGTGGCATTCATCCCAGCGACCTGCGTCGCCGCCAGCCCGCCGATCTGCGTGGCGCTCAGCTCACCCACATCCGTGGCGTTCAGCCCGCCCATCTGCGTCGCGGTGATACCCCGCAGCTGCGTCGTGCTCAGCGCCCCCATCTGCGTCGCATCGAAGCCCGACAGCGCCGTCGCACTCAGCCCGCCGATCTGTGACGCCGTCAGCCCGCCCATCTGCGTGGCCGACAGGGCCGAAAGGTTCGTCGTGCCCATGGCCCCCAGCTGCGTCGCGCTCAACGCGCCGATCTGCGTGGCACTCAGTTCGCCCACATCCGTGGTGGAAAGCCCACCCAGCTGCGTATTGGTGAAGCCCCGCACCTGCGTGGTGCTGAGCGCGCCCACCTGCGTCGCGTCCAGTGCGGAAAGGCTGGTCGCGCTCAGCGCACCGACCTGCGAGGCCGTCAGCGCCCCCACCTGCGTGGCGCTCAGCTCACCCAGATCGGTCGTCGTCAGCCCCTGCACCTGCGTGGTGGAGAGGCCACGCAGCTGCGTGCCGCTCAGCGCGCCCATCTGCGTCGCGTCCAGCGCGGAGAGGTTCGTGGCACTCAATGCGCCGATCTGCGACGCATTCAGGGCGCCCACCTGCGTGGCGCTCAACTCGCTGACATCCGTCGCCGTGAGACCGCGGATCTGCGTCGCCGTCACCCCACCAAGCTGGGTGTTGCTCAGCGCCCCCATCTGCGTCGCATCGAGCGCCGAAAGCCCCGTCGCCGTCAGGCCACCGATTTGCGAGGCGGCCAGCCCACCCACCTGCGTGGCGCTCAACTCACCCACATCCGTGGCATTCAGCCCGCCCATCTGGGTCGCGGTGATACCCCGCAACTGCGTCGTGCTCAGCGCCCCCATCTGCGTCGCATCGAAGCCCGACAGCGCCGTCGCACTCAGCCCGCCGATCTGCGACGCCGTCAGCCCGCCCATCTGCGTGGCCGACAGGGCCGAAAGGTTCGTCGTGCCCATGGCCCCCAGCTGCGTCGCGCTCAACGCGCCGATCTGGGTGGCACTCAGCTCGCCCACATCCGTGGTGGAAAGCCCACCCAGCTGCGTGTTGGTGAAGCCCCGCACCTGCGTGGTGCTGAGCGCGCCGACCTGCGTCGCGTCCAGCGCAGAGAGGCTGGTGGCCGAGAGCGCACCGACCTGCGAGGCGGTCAGCGCCCCCACCTGCGTGGCGCTCAGCTCACCCAGGTCGGTCGTCGTCAGCCCCTGCACCTGCGTGGTGGAGAGCCCACGCAGCTGCGTGCCGCTCAGCGCGCCCATCTGCGTCTCGTCCAGCGCGGAGAGGTTCGTGGCACTCAATGCGCCGATCTGCGACGCATTCAGGGCGCCCACCTGCGTCGCGGAAAGCTCGCCCACATCCGTGGTGGAGAGGCCACGGACCTGCGTCGCCGTCACGCCGCCGATCTGCGTGTTGCTGAGCGAACCCACCTGGGTGGCATCCAGCGCGGAGAGCCCCGTCGCCGTCAGGCCGCCGATCTGCGAGGCGGTGAGACCCGAGAGCTGCGTGGTGCTGAGCGCCGCGACCTGGGTCGAGGCCAGCGCCCCCACCTGGCTCACCGTCAGCGCGCGCACCTGCGTGCTGGTGAACTCACCGATATCGGTCGCCGTCAGCGCGCCCAGCTGCGTCGTCGTCAGCGCGCGGATCTGCGAGGTGGTGAGTGCGGCGACCTTCGTCGCATCCAGGCCGGAAAGCTGCGTCGTGGTCAGTGCCCGCACCTGGAATTCGCCCAGCACGGCGAGCTGGTCGCCGCTGAAGCTCAGCTGCGCGGCGAGATAGGGGATCTGCGTCGCGGTCAGGCCCCGCACCTGCGAGGTCGAGAGCGCACCGATCTGCGTGGCGCTCATCGTCTCGACGGCAGAGCTGCTGAGCGCCCCGATCTGGGTCGTGGTCAGCGCGCTGATCTGCGTGGTCGAGAGCGCCGCCACCGAGGTGGTCGTCAGCGCGCGGATCTGGTTGGTCGAGAGCAGCGAGATGGACATGGCGCATTCCTTTTCCAGAGAGGGCGGAACACAGCGTCTTGCTGCCGGCTTCTCTGAGGGGTGCTCTCTGGAAACACCACTCCCGCATCACGAAATTCCCAGGCGAAGGCTTACAATTCGTGAATCGCGCGAAATTTTTTCGGCGCCCTCACGCCGCCTTGCGCGCCGGCTGCGTGTCGAAGGCGATGGCGCCGCGCCATTGGAGAAAGGCCGGCATCGGCTGGCGGCCCGGCGCCAGCCGCAGGCCGCCCTCGCCCGCCTCCCAATGCCAGTTCTGGCCAGGCATGGCTTCGACCACGCCGGCGGCAGCGACGCGCGGCAGCATGTCGAGCAGCAGGCTCGCCTCCGCGAGACGCCCCGGCGGCAGCCGCGCCACCGCATAGGGGAAGCGGCCCTGGCGCGCGGCGAGGCGCAGCAGCGCGTCCCAGTCCCGCAGCCGCGCAGGATCGCCCGCAATGGTCAGCGGCGCACCGGGCGCGCCGAAACCCACATCCGCGTCGAACCCCGCCTCGCCCACGGCCAGCACGGCGAAATCCGCGCAGCGCGCGCGCCGCTCGGCGAGCCAGGCCGGGAGGCCGGCCACCGGCCCACGCAGCGCCTGGGACGGGCGCGGCACCTCTCGCTCGAAGAGGAAGTCGAGCTGCAGCAGCGCGCCGTCCTGAACCCCGCGCAGGCGGTGGAACTCCGCCACCTCGGCGCTGCGGAAGCCGAGCGCGGAAAGGGCGGCGAACACCTCCTCCGCCCGCGCGCCGCCCTGGTTGTATTCGACGAGCGAGACCTCGATCAGGATGTAATCCGCCTGGCGCAGCACCGCCTGCCCGCCCAGCAGCACGTCCAGCTCGGCGCCCTGGGTGTCGATCTTCACCAGGTCGAAGCGGCGGCCGGCCAGCACGTCATCCAGCCTGCGCCTGGGCACGGGCGTGCGGATCAGCACCTCGTCGCGGAAGAAAGGCGTGTTCTCGCGATAGAGCGAGGTGCCGGTGGATTGCAGCCATTCCCGCGTCAGGAACAGCTCCGCCTCGCCATTCTCATGGCTCGCGGCGAAGCCCAGCACCTCATGCCCGGTGGCGGCCAGCGCCGGCAGGCAATGTGGGTTGGGCTCGATCAGCGTCGGCACGCAATCGGGGAAGACCTGCCGCAGCCCTTGCGTGAAATGCCCGAGATGGGCGCCCACATCGAGCAGGGTGCGGGGCGCATACCCCGCGAAACGCAAAGCCTCGAGCCGTTCCGGTCGCATCATGCCCCTCGCAGGCCGGCCCTTTTGCCGGCGGGGCGAGAGTGACGGGTGGGCCTTAGCGGGCGGTTAACGGCCCGCTCAGCTCTCCGGCTTGATGTCGGCGCGGCGGATCACCGCGCCCCATTTCACAAACTCCTCCTGCTGGATGCGGGCCAGTTCCTCGGGCGTCGAGGCCACCAGCTCATAGCCCAGCTCGAAGAAGCGGCGCGAGACATCGGGGTCCCGTGCCGTGGCGACCGTCGCCGCGTGCAGCCTCTGCACCACCGCGGGCGGCGCGCCGGCGGTCATGTAGATGGCGGCCCAGGTGTAGCTCTCGAATTCCGGCAGCCCCTGCTCGGCCACCGGCACCAGCTCGGGCAGGTTGGGGATGCGCGTCTTCGTCCCCGCGCCGATCGCCCGCAGGCTGCCCTGCTGCACCTGGCCGATGGCGGGCGCCAGCGCGTCGATCATGAAAGTGACGCGCCCGGCCAGCAGCTCGAGGATGGCGGGGCCAGAGCCGCGCGTGGGCACATGCGTCGCCTGCACGCCAGCCAATTGCAGGAAGAGCTCCGGCGCCAGATGGGTGATGGAGCCCGCGCCGGTGGAGACGTAATTGTGCCGCCCCGGCTCCCGCCGCAGCAGCGCGATGAGCTCCTGCACATTGGTGATGCCGGAGGCCGGGTTCACCAGCACCACATGCGGCACGCGGGCGATGAAGCTGATCGGCTGGAAATCCCGCACCGGGTCGTAGCGCAGCGCGGGAAACAGCGCGGGGGCGATGCTGTTGGTGGCGCCCGTGGTGCTGAACAGCGTGTGGCCATCCGTCGCGCGCGCCACCACCTCGGCGGCGATGGTGCCGCCCGCGCCGGTGCGGCCCTCGATGATGACGGGCTGGCCCAGGCGGTGCTGCAGCCCGGGCGCCAGCAGCCGCGCGGTCAGATCGGTCACGCCGCCCGAGGCGAAGGGCAGGATCATGCGCATGGGCTGGCGCGGCCAATCCGTCGTCTGCGCTTGCGCGGCCAGGGGCGAGGCCGCAGCGGCGGCGAGCAGGGCGCGACGTTTCATGCTTGTCTCTCCAGCAGGGCCTCGGGGATGGTCACGGTGAGTTCGAGCAGGCGGAAGGAATTCGTCTTGCCATGCCCGTCCAGGTTCAGGCTGCCATTCACGCCGCCCTCCAGCACCTCGTCCACCACGAAGTTGAAGGCGTGCAGCAGCGGCAGATCATGCCGGACGCAGGCGGTCGCGCCACGGTGGCGGAACAGCGCCAGCACGCGCTCCGCCGTCACCTGCTCGGCGAGGATCGGGTAAAGCTCCGGCCGGTAGGGGATGAGCGACATGTTGAGGCGGTTGCCCTTGTCGCCCGCGCGGCTGTGCGCGACCTGATGCAGGGGGACCTCGATCATGCCAGGATCTCCCGCGCCGTCTTCACCGAGACCGTCACGGGCACCCGCTCGCGCAGCACCAGGTGGCTGCGCGTCAGGATGCGCGGTGTCACGCGCCAGCGCGCGCCCCCCGTGCCCGCCGTGCCGCAGCAGAGCAGCGCCAGCACCTCGCGCGAGGCCTGGTCGGCATCATCGCGCGTCCGCGCCTCGACGGCGAGGCGGATGCGGATTTCCGGCGGCTCTGGCCCGTCATAGCCGCGCCAGAGCGCGCCATCATCGCTGTCATGCACGCTGGCGACGCCGATCAGGTCCACGCGCGCGCGCACCTCCAGGCCGCGGATCTTCATGCGCTGCAACAGCACATCGGCCGTGGCGCGGGCGCGGGCCAGCGCATTGGGACCGGCGACAGAGACCTCGCCCTCGCCCAGCCAGCTTCCCTCGAAGCTCGCCGTCACCTTCAGCGTGTCCGGCCGCGGATGGCCGCGCAGGCCGCGCACCGCCACGCGATCCGGGCCAACCTGCTCGGCCGTGCAGCCGGTGATGTCGAGCACCACATCGGGCGTGATGTAATGCGCCGGGTCGTGCAGCTCATAGAGCAGTTGCTCCTTCACCGTGCGCAGATCCACGAGGCCGCCGGTGTTCGCCGCTTTGGTGATGACGAGGCCGCCGTCCCGCGTCACTTCCGCGATGGGAAAGCCGATCTTCGCGGGGTCGGGGATGTCCTTGAAGCCCGGGTCCCAGAAGACGCCGCCCGTCACCTGGCTGCCGCATTCCAGCAGGTGACCGGTGGCCGCCCCCAGTGCCAGCTTCTCCCAATCATCGGCACGCCAGCCGAAGTGATGCGCGAGAGGTGCGATGGCGAGCGCCGGGTCGCTGGTGCGGCCGGCGACCACCACATCGGCCCCTTGCGCCAGCGCCTCCACCAGCGGTTCCGCGCCGATATAGGCATTGGCGGCGATGAGGTTCCAGGCGCCCATGTCGAGCCCCGCATCCGCCTCATGCACCGGCAATTGCCCGCCGGCGACGAGGCCCGTCACGTCATCCCCCTCGACAAGCGCGATGCGCAGATCAGGCATCCCCTGGGCCAAGGCGAGCCGCGCCACGGCCCGCGCGGCGGCGGGCGGATTGGCCGCGCCCCAATTGCCCAGCAGCGGGATGCCATGCTGCTTCGCCAGCGCCAGGATCGGCTCCAGCAGCCGCTCCAGCATGGGCTCATAGCCCGCCTCGCGGTCGCGGCGCTTTTCCAGATGCGCCAGCGCCACGGTGCGCTCGCCCAGCGTCTCGAAGAACATCGCGGAGGGCAGGCCGCTCGCGATCAGGGTGCGCAGCACCGGCAAGGGCGCATCCACGCGGTCCCCCGAGAAGCCCGCGCCATTGCCGACGAGAAAGCGGTCCATTGTCATCTCCCTGTGCCGCCAGTCTTCGCCGTGCCGCGTCACCCGGCAAGGGCCGCGCGCAGCAATTCGCCGAGACGCGGCGCATCCCGCTCATGCAGGCTGATGGGGTTGATGGTGAGGATGCCCTCGGCCAGGCGCGACGGGTTCACATGCACGGCGGGGCGGCCCGCGCGCAGCCGCGCCTCGACCGCGCGCGCATCGGGCAGGCGCAAGAGCAGCAGCGGCACCTCGCCGGCCGCGCCCGCCTCGAAATCCAAGCCCGAGGCGGCCCGCACGGCGTCGAGCCGCGCCTGCCAGCCCGCCCGCCGCGTGGCCGCATCCTCATTCACGAAGCGGCGCAGCGCCACCAGCAGCCCCATCACCTCTTCCCGCGCCACCTTGCAGGAGCGGCCGATGCCGGTGCGCGGGAAGAAGGCGAGCTGCGAGAGGGCCGGAAACTCGGCCGGCGCGCGGAATTGCGCGGCCGGCAGGTCGAGGTCCAGCATCTGCGCCAGCGCCGAGGCCACCAGCACCCCCTGCCCCGCCAGGATCCCCGAAGCCTGCGGCCCGCCGATCGCCTTGCCGCCCGAGAAGGCGACGAGGTCCGCGCCCTCCGCGATGAAGCGCCGTAGATTCCCGGCCGGCGGCAATTGCGCCGCCGCATCCACGATCACCGGAATCCCCGCCGCCCGCGCCACGGCCACGATCTCGGGCAGCGGCGGCTCGGCCTGCGGCTGCGCCACGAAGACGATCCCGGCCGTGCGCGGCGTGATGGCATCGGCGAACTCCGCCGCACTCGCATCGCGCACGCCCGCCCCCGAGACGCGGTCCGGAATGCCGACATCCACGAGCCGCCCGCCCGCCGTCTCGATCGCGCGGTCATACATGTTGCGCTGGCTGCGGGAGATCAGGAATTCGCAGCGCCCCTCGCGCACCGCCGGCAGCCGGTTCATGGCACCCGCATCGAGCCGCGCGAGGCAGGCCGCGGCCGCGAGCAGCAGCGCCGCCGAGGCGCCGGAGGTCACGAAGCCCGCCTCCGCCCCCGTCGCCCGCGTGATCTCCCGGCAGGCGGCGGCCTGGAGGTCGAGGATATCCACGCTCGCCGTCGCGGCCTCCCGCATGGCGTCGGCCACCTCATCGGCCAGCGGCCCGGCCGAGAGGCGCGTATTCGTGCCATAGGCGTTGATGATGGGCGTGATGCCGAAGCGCTCGAAGATCATGCGCTGCGGGTCCGCCGCACCGCATCCTGCCAGGCGGCCCGGCGCTCGGCCGCCTCGGCCCGGCTCATATTCGGCTGGAAGCGGCGCTCCAGCCGCCAATGCGTCGGCGCCTCGCTGGGCGAAGGCAGCAGCCCGGCCTGCAACCCCGCAAGATAAGCCGCCCCCAGCGCCGTGGTCTCGGTCACCATCGGGCGGTCCACCGGCGCGCCCAGCAGATCGGCCAGGAACTGCATGGTCCAGTCGCTCTTCGCCATGCCGCCATCCACACGCAGCACGGTCTGCTTCATGCCGGGCCAGTCGCGGCGCATCGCCTCCAGCAGGTCGCCCGTCTGCAGCGCCACCGCCTCCAGCGCCGCGCGGCAGATCTCCGCGCGGCCCGAGGCGCGGGTCAGGCCCAGGATGGCGCCGCGCGCCGCCGCATCCCACCAGGGCGCGCCGAGGCCCGTGAAGGCCGGCACCAGGTGCACGCGCTCGGCCGGGTTGGCGCGGGCGGCCCAGCCATCGGCCTCGCTCGCCTGCTGGATGATGCCGAGCCCGTCGCGCAGCCACTGCACCGTGGCACCGGCCATGAAGATCGAGCCCTCCAGCGCGTAGGCGCGCTTGCCGCCAAGCTGCCACGCCACCGTCGTCAGCAGCCGGTTGGAGGAGGACACCGCCTCCTCCCCCGTCACCAGCAGCGCAAAGCAGCCAGTGCCGTAGGTCGATTTCATCATGCCCGGCGCGAAGCAGGCCTGGCCGATGGTCGCCGCCTGCTGGTCCCCCGCCGCGCCGAGAATGGGGATGGCGCCCCCCAGCAGCCGCGTCTCGCCCAGCGGCGCCGCGCAATCCCGCACCTGCGGCAGGATGGCCATGGGCACGCGCAACAGGTCACAAAGCTCGGCATCCCAGGCGCCGCGGTGAATGTCGAAGAGCATGGTGCGGGAGGCGTTGGTCGCATCCGTCGCATGGACGCGGCCTTCCGTCAGGCGGAAGAGGAGAAAGCTCTCCACCGTGCCAAAGCAGAGCTCACCGCGCTCCGCCGCCGCGCGCGCGCCCGGCGTATGGTCCAGCAGCCAGGCGAGCTTGGTGGCCGAGAAATAGGGGTCGAGCAGCAGGCCGGTCCGCGCGCTGACCAGCGCCTCGTGCCCCGCCTCCCGCAGCGCCTCGCAGGTGGCGGCCGTGCGGCGGTCCTGCCAGACGATGGCACGGCCCACGGCGCGGCCCGTGGCGCGCTCCCACAATACGGTCGTCTCGCGCTGGTTGGTGATGCCGATGCCGGCCACATCCCGCGCCTCGCCGCCCGCCTTGGCCAGCGCGTCGCGCAGCACGGCGAGGCTGTGCGCCGCGATGTCCTCGGGCTCATGCTCCACCCAGCCCGGCGCGGGGAAATGCTGCGGCAGCTCCACCTGGGCGGTGGCCAGCGGCGTCAGCGTCGCGTCGAAGGCGATGGCGCGCGTCGAGGTCGTGCCTTGGTCGAGGGCTAGAAGGATCGGCCCGGGCATGGAATGTTTCTCCCTGCATGCTGGGATATGCGCCGTGGCGCTTCTTGGGTCCCGCATGGCAGCAGAAGAAGGATTGCATCATTGGTCAACAAGCTCATGGCCGGGTTCCTCGCACTCGGGGTCCTGGCGGGCCCGGTCGCGGCGCAGGATGTCAGCCTGCGCCCCACCTTCGGGACGCTGGACCTGCGCGAGAATTTCCAGCCCGATCCGCGCAGCATTGACGTGACCGCGGGCGGCACGCTGAACGCCGAGCGGCTGGGCAATGGCTGCACCGGTTCCATCGCGAATCCGCCCGATGTCCGGCTGAACTACGAGGCGGGCCGCCTGCCGCTCTACATCTCGGTCCAGTCGGGCTCGGACACCACGCTGGTCGTGAACCTCCCGGACGGGAGCTGGGTCTGCAATGACGACTTCATCGACCTGAACCCCGGGATCGTCCTGAACCGTCCCGCCTCGGGCCAGTACGACATCTGGATCGGCGTCTTCGGCGGCGGGGCCGGCCAGCCGGCCAAGCTGCTGATCTCCGAAGTGCCGCCGCGCCGTTGACCTGACGCGGTCCATTTGACCCGGGCGGGCGCGGCGGGGAGACTGCCGCGCCCGTCCCATCCAGGAGATCACCCATGCCGCTGAACAACCGTATCGCCGCCATGGCCCCCGAGATCGCCGAGTGGCGCCAGACCATCCATGCGAATCCGGAACTGGGCTTCGAGGAGCACGCGACCAGCGCCCTGGTGGCCGAGAAGCTCGCCTCCTGGGGGATCGAGGTGCATCGCGGCATTGCGGGCACCGGCATCGTGGGCGTGCTGCGGAACGGCAATTCCGGCCGCTCCATCGGCCTGCGCGCCGACATGGACTGCCTGCCGATGACGGAGGAAACCGGCCTGCCGCATGCCAGCAAGACGCCCGGCAAGATGCATGCCTGCGGCCATGACGGGCATACCGCCATGCTGCTGGGGGCGGCCAAGTATCTCGCCGAGACGCGCAATTTCGACGGCACGGTGAACTTCATCTTCCAGCCGGCCGAGGAAGGCCCGGGCGGCGGCCGCGTCATGGTCGAGGAAGGCCTCTTCGAGCGCTTCCCCTGCGACAGCGTCTACGGCATCCACAACGACCCCTCGCTGGCGCTGGGCGAGACGGCCATCGTCTCCGGCCCCATCCTCGCCTCGGCCGATACCGTCACCTTCAAGATCCGCGGCCTGGGTGGCCATGCGGCGCGGCCGCACATGGCGATCGACCCGGTGCTGATCGGTTCGCAGCTTGTCGTCGCGCTGCAGGGCATCGTCTCCCGCCGGGTGGACCCGCTGGACAGCGCGGTGCTCAGCCTCTGCATGTTCCACGCCGGGAGCGCGTCCAACGTCATCCCCGAGACGGCCGAGATCAAGGGCACGATCCGCACGCTGAAGAGGGAGACGCGGGCCGCGATGGAGCGCCACATCAAGCGCATCGCCGCCTCCGTCGCCGAGGCCTTCGAGGCGGAGATCGTGGTGGAGTGGAAGTCGGGCTACCCCGTGACCGTGAACCATGAGCGCGAGACGGACCTCGCCGCCCAGGCGGCGGCCAAGGTGTTTGCCCCCGAGGGCATCATCCGCAAGCGCCCGCCCATCATGGGCGCCGAGGATTTCTCCTACATGCTGGAGAAGCGGCCCGGCGCCTTCGTGAAGCTTGGCCAGAAGGCCCCCGACGGGAAGGGCGGCGTGCCCGTCCACCACCCGAAATACGACTTCAATGACGACGCCGCCCCCTATGGCGTGGGCTTCTTCAGCGCCCTCGTCGAGCAGGAATTGCCGCGCGGCTGAGGCGGCCCTGCCGGGGCCTCTCGCCTTGACGGCGCGGAGGCCCCGAAGCTACACGACCCCCTCTCATGACGACCCTGCCAGATCATGGCGCGCCTGGGCGCGACGGCGCGCCATGCGCGATGGCGGACGGTTGCGCGCGCGCCGCTCCGGCGCCCTGGCCATGTGACAGGAAGGCGTGCGCACGCCATGGCTGACCGCCTGCCCATCGTGGTGGACCTGGACCACACGCTGCTGCGCACCGATACGCTGGATGAGAGCTTCGTCCGCGCCTTGTTCCATCACCCCCGCGCCGCTGCGGCGGCGCTCCTGGCCCTGCCGCGCGGCCGGCTCGCCGTGAAATCCGCCCTGGCCGAGGGCGTGCCGCTGGAGCCGGCGGAGCTTCCCCTGCGCGAGGACCTGCTCGCCTGGCTGCGCGCCTGCGCCGAGGCCGGCCATGCGCTGCATCTCTGCACCGCCGCGCATCAATCCGTGGCCGATGCCGTGGCCGCAGAACTCGGCCTCTTCGAGAGCGTGATCGGCTCGCGCGACCACAATCTGAAGGGCGAGGCCAAGGCCGCCGCCCTGGTGGAACTCTTCCCCCAAGGCTTCATCTATGCCGGGGACAGCCGGGCCGACCTCGCTGTCTGGCGCCATGCGGCCGGGATCGTGCTGGCCGGGGCGGCGCCGGCCACCGCCGCCGCCGCACGCAGCCTCGGCCCGCCCGTGGTCGCCGAATTCGCGGGCGAGCGCGCCGGCTGGCGCGACTGGTTGCGCGCCGGACGGCTGCATCATGCCTCGAAGAACCTCGTGGTCTTCGTCCCCCTCATCCTCGGCCAGGGCTGGCGGGATTTCGGGCATGTGATGGAGGCGCTGCTGGCCTTCGCGCTGCTGCTGCTGCTCACCTCCTCCACCTACCTGCTGAACGACCTGGCCGACCTGCGGGCCGACCGCGCGCATTGGTCCAAGCGCCACCGCCCGATCCCGAGTGCGCGCATCCCCATCCGCGCGGCGCTGGCGGCGGGCGTTCTCGGCGTCATGGTGGCGCTGCTGGCGGGGCTGCTGGTCTCGGTGCCGCTCTTCGCGGGCCTCGCCGCCTATCTGGCGCTGACCCTGGCCTATTCCTTCGGCCTGAAGCGCGTGCCGCTGCTGGACACGCTGATCATCGCGCTGCTCTTCGGGCTGCGGATCCTGGTGGGCGTCGCGGCCCTCGGCCAGCCGGTCTCGGGCTACCTGATGACCTTCGCGCTGTTCTTCTTCTTCTCGCTCGCCACCGCCAAGCGCCACACCGAGATCCTGCGCGCCGGGCCCGAAGGCGCGGCATCGCTCGCCGCGCGCGGCTACCGCCCGGCCGATGCGGAGCTGACCCTGGTCGTGGGCGTCGCGGCGGCGCTGGGCTCGCTCATCGTCCTTGTGCTCTACCTGATGCAGGACGCCTTCCTGCGCGTGCCCTATGCCGATCCCTGGTGGCTCTGGGCGCCGCCGCTGCTGATCGCCATCTGGATGGGGCGGATCTGGCTGCTCTCCCATCGCGGCGAGATGCAGGATGACCCGGTGAGCTTCGCCATCCGCGACCGGACGAGCTGGGGCCTGGGGGCGGCCGTGGGTGTCGCCTACCTGCTGGCCCTATGAATGCCGCGCGCGGCATCGAGACCTCGGGCCTCGCCAGTTGGGGCCGGACCCTGCGCGCGCCTCAGCTCGCCTTCGCACCGAGCTGGCGGGATGAGCTGCCGGCCACGCTCCGCGCGGCGGTGGCGGCGCGGCCGGGCCATGGCGTGCTGGCGATGGGGCTTCGCCGTTCCTATGGCGATAGCGGGCTGAACCCGGGGGGCGCCGTGCTGCTGACGCCCGCGCTGGACCGCGCGATCAGCTTCGACCCCACGACGCGCCTGCTGCGGGCCGAGGCGGGCCTCAGCCTCGCCGCCATCCTCGCCTGGATGGTGCCGCAGGGCTTCTTCCTGCCCGTGACACCCGGCACGCGCCACGTCACGCTGGGCGGCGCCGTCGCCAATGACGTGCATGGCAAGAACCATCACGGGGCGGGCACCTTCGGGCGCTGGGTCCGCGCCATGGGCCTGCTGCGCTCGGACGGCGGCGAGCATGTGCTGCGCGCGGGTGATCCCCTCTTCGCGGCCACCATCGGCGGCCTCGGCCTGACCGGCCTGATCACCTGGGTCGAGCTGGAGCTGCTGCCCATCGCCAGCTCCGTCATGGAGGTCGAGGACGAGGTCTTCGAGGATCTGGACGGCTTCTTCCGCATCGCCGAGGCCTCCGCCGGCTGGGACTACACGGTGGCCTGGGTGGATTGCCTGGCCAAGGGCGCCGCTCTCGGGCGCGGCATCTTCTCCCGCGGGCGGCATGCGACGACGGGCGGCCTCAAGGCCGTCGAGCCGCCCAGGCTGCTGCGTATGCCGATGGATGCGCCGGGCTTCGCGCTGAACCGGCTGAGCATCGGCGCCTTCAACGCGCTCTACCTCGCCATGGGGCGGCGGCGTTCGGGCCGGCTGCGCCAGGTGCCCTATCTCCCCTTCTTCTACCCGCTGGACGGCATCGCCGACTGGAACCGCCTCTACGGCAAGCGCGGCTTCTTCCAGTACCAGAGCGTGGTGCCGCCCGCCGCCCAGCGCGAGGCGACGCGCGCCATGCTCACGGCGATCGCGGAAGCGGGCGAAGGCTCCTTCCTCGCCGTGCTCAAGACCTTCGGCGCCCTGCCCTCGCCGGGCCTGCTCTCCTTCCCGATGGAGGGCACGACGCTGGCGCTGGATTTCGCCAATCGCGGCGCGCCGACGCTGGCCCTTCTGGCGCGGCTCGACGCCATCCTGCGCGAGGCGGGCGGCCGTCTCTACCCCGCCAAGGATGGCCGCATGCCGGCCGCGATGTTCCAAGCCGGCTACCCCGCCTGGGAAGGATTCCGAGAGCATATGGACCCGCATTTCTCCTCCGCCTTCTGGCGCCGGGTGTCGCAGCCATGACGCGGCGCGTCCTGATCCTGGGCGGCACCTCCGGCATCGCGGTCGCGACCGCGCGGCTCTATGCGGCCGAGGGCGCCGTCATCGGCCTTGTCGGCCGAGACGCGGCGCGGCTCGCGGAGGTGGCGGCGGACCTGACGGCGCGCGGTGCCACCGCCGTGCCGGTCTTCACGCTCGACCTCGCTTCCGAGGCCGAGCCCGCCGCCCGCCTCGCCGAAATGCGCGACGCGATGGGCGGGCTGGACGATGTGCTGCTCGCCTATGGCCTGATGGTCCCGCAGGCCGAGGATGAGCGCGACCCCGCGACCGCGCGCCGCACGCTGGACGTGAACTTCACCTCCGCCGCCCTCTGGGCGCTGGCCGCCGCCGCGCTGATCGAGGCGCAGGGGCGCGGCAGCCTCATCGTGATCGGCTCCGTCGCCGGCGATCGCGGACGGCGCAAGAACTTCGTCTATGGCGCGGCCAAGGCCGGCATCGCCGCCCTGATGGAAGGCATCGCGCATCGCTTCGGCCGCCCGGGCGCGCCCCCCGGCATCCGCGCCGTGCTGGTGAAACCGGGCCCGACGCGCACCGCCATGACCGCCGGCATGGACCGCACGGGCGGCGGCTGGGCCGAGCCGGAGGAGGTGGCGCGCATCATCCGCCGCGCCGCCGACACCAATAGACGTTGGGGCGGCCCCATCGTCTACGCGCCCGGGCGCTGGCGGCTGATCATGCTCATCATCCGCCACCTGCCCGCCCGCATCTTCAACAGGCTCGACATCTGATGGCCAAGCGCATCGTCATCACCGGCGCGGCCGGCCTCGTCGGGCAGAACCTCGTGGCCCGGCTCGTCGAGACGCCGGGGCTCAGCCTTGTCGGCATCGACAAGCACCCGGCCAACACCGCCATCCTGCGCCGCCTGCATCCGGGGATCGAGGTGATCGAGGCCGATCTCTCGCGGCCCGGCCCCTGGGAGGCGGCCTTCGCCGGCGCCGATGCGGTGGTGGTGAACCAGGCGCAGATCGGCGGCCTCGACCGCGCCGAATACATCGCCAACAACGTGGCGGCGACCGAGCGCGTGCTGGAGGCGATGGTCCGCGCCGGCGTGCCCTATATGGTCGGCATCTCCTCCTCCGTCGTGAATTCCCGTGCGCAGGACCTCTATGTCGAGACCAAGACGCTGCAGGAGAAGCTCTATCTCGGCAGCGGCATTCCCTGTGCCATCCTGCGCCCGACCCTGATGTTCGGCTGGTTCGACCGCAAGCATCTGGGCTGGCTGCGCCGCTTCATGGACCGCACGCCGGTCTTCCCCATCCCGGGCCGCGGCGACTATCTGCGCCAGCCGCTCTACGCCGATGATTTCTGCGCGGTGATCGAAAGCTGCCTGATGCAGGGCCATGGCGGCACGCATGACATCTCGGGCCTCGAGACCATCACCTATGGCGACCTGATCCGCATGATCCACCGGATCGTGAAGCCGCGCGCGCGCATCGTGAACATCCCCTACTCCGCCTTCTGGGCGCTGCTCTGGCTCTACGCGAAGTTCGACCGCAACCCGCCCTTCACCGTGAAGCAGCTGGAAGCGCTGGTGATCCCCGAGACCTTCCCCGTCACCGACTGGCCGGCGCAGTTCCGCGTAACGCCGACGCGGCTCGAGGCCGCGCTGCGCCGCACCTTCACCGATCCGCGCTACCGCGACGTGGTCCTGGAGTTCTGAGCATGCCCCGCATCGTCATCCTCGGCGCCGGCGCCATGGGCCTTGCCGCGGCACAGCGCGCCGTGACCCTCGGCGCCGATGTCGAGCTGATCGAGGCCGATCGCGAGCCGGGGGGCATGGCGGCGCATCTCGACCTCGGCGGCGTCTCGATCGAGCGCTTCTACCACTTCGTCTGCAAGACCGACGAACCCACCTTCTCCCTGCTGCGGGAGCTCGGGCTCAGCGACGCCATGCGCTGGGTGCCCACCTCCATGGGCTATTTCATGAAGGGCGGGCTGCATCGCTGGGGCGATCCCTTCTCCCTGCTGCGCTTCCCGCATCTCTCCTGGGCGGCGAAGTTCCGCACCGGGCTGCAGATGTTCCTGACAACGAAGCAGAACGACTTCTCCGCCATCGAGCGGCTGACCGCGCGGCAATGGATCGAGGCCGGTTCGGGCCGTGAGGTCTATGACACGCTCTGGAAGCGCCTGATGGCGCTGAAATTCTATGAGCATGCCGATCACGTCTCCGCCTCCTGGATCGCGACGCGCGTGCGCCGCATCGGCCGCTCCCGCCGCTCCATCTTCCAGGAGGAGCTGGGCTATATCGAGGGCGGCTCGCAGAGGCTGGTGGATGCGCTGATGGCCGACATCACGGGCAAGGGCGGGCGCGTCGCGCTGGGCGAACCCGCCGCGCAGGTTCTCACCGAGGCGGGCCGCGTGATTGGCGTGCGCACCGCCGCGGGGCGCGAGGTGCCGGCGGACCACGTCATCTCCACCGTGCCCACGCCGCTCATCCCCCGCCTGGTGCCGGACCTGCCCGAGGCGCTCAGCGCGCAATATGCCGCGATCGAGAATATCGGCGTCTGCTGCGTGCTGCTGCGCCTGAAGCGCCGTGTCACCCCGCATTTCTGGGTGAACATCGTCGAGGACGACATCCCCATCCCCGGCATCATCGAGTTCAGCAACCTGCGGCCCGCCGCCGGCGAGGACGCCATCGTCTATGTCCCCTACTACATGCCGGTCACGCAGCCGCGCTGGGGCTGGAGCGACGAGCAACTCATCGCGGAATCGCTGGCCTGCATCAGCCGCGTGAACCCGGCCGTGACGCGCGCCGATCTGGTGGAGGCGCGCGTCGGCCGGCTGCGCCACGCGCAACCCGTCTGCGGCCCGAACTTCCTGGACACGCTGCCGCCCGTGCAGACGCCCATCGCCGGGCTGCAGATCGCCGATACCTGCTACTACTACCCCGAGGATCGCGGCATCGCCGAGAGCGTGCGCCTGGGCCGCCGCATGGCGGAAGACGCATGCGCCTGACGCCCGAGTTGCTGCGCTTCGTGCTTTCGGGCGGCGCGGCGGCGATGGCCAATGTGGTCTCGCGCATCGCCTTCAGCCAGGTGATGCCCTATTCGCCCGCCATCATCCTGGCCTACGGCGTGGGCATGCTGACCGCCTACCTTCTGATGCGCCGCTTCGTCTTCGAACGATCCGGCCGCAGCACACGGGACGAGGCCGGGCGCTTCGTCCTCGTGAACGCCGTCGCGGCGGCCCAGGTCTGGGCCGTGTCGATGCTGCTCGCGCGCTGGCTGCTGCCGGCCATCGGCTGGTCCTGGCAGGCCGAGACGCTGGCGCACATGGTGGGTGTGGGCAGCACGGTGCTGACCAGCTACGCGATGCACAAGGCCTTCACCTTCCGCCGGAGAACCGACGCATGACCCGGCCCCCCTGGCTGCAGGCCCGCCTTCTTCGCGACGGCTGGACGCTGCCGGCGCTGGCCCTCTCGGCCGTGGCACTCGCTGGCGCCCTGCTGATCATCGCCCATCTGCTGCGCGGGCTCTGGCTGTCGCACACCGCGATGCCCTTCATGGACCAGCTCGACTATGCGAGCGTGGAGGACATCTCCGGCATCCTGCTCGGCCGGCACAATGAGCACCTGATCCTGCTGCCCAAGCTCGGCTTCATGCTCGATCTGGTGCTGGGCGGCAGCAACGCGATCAACTTCGGCACGATCCTCGCGATCCAGCTGGCGCATGGGCTGCTGCTCGGCTGGTTGCTCACTGCGGGCAATGTCGAATGGCGGCGGCCGGATGTGGTGGCGCTCGGCGTGGCGCTCGCCATCACCTTCTCGGCGCTGCAATACGAGAACCTCTCCTGGGGATTTCAGACGCAGTTCGTGGGCGTCTATGCGCTCGCCACCGCCTGCTTCGCGGTGGTGTTCCTGGGCGGCACCGGCTGGCTTGCCACGCTCGGCGCCTGCCTGCTGGGCGCGGCCGCCGTGCTGACCATGGCCAATGGCGTGCTGGTCCTGCCGATCGCGGCCGTGATCGCGCTGCTGGCGGGCCGGCCCTGGCGGCAGGTGCTGGCCTATGCGGCGGCGGGCCTGCTGCTGTTGGCCGGCTTCATGGCGGGCCATGTCTCGCCAGAGGCGCACAGCTCGCCGCTCGATGCGCTGCGCATGCCGGGGAGCATCGCGGCCTATGTCGCCATCTTCTTCGGCCGCCCCATCGTCGAGATCCTGCGCCTGCCGGTCTCAGCCGATGGCACGGGCTGGCTCGCCTGCGTTCTCATCGGCGGCGCCGGGCTGGCGCTGGCCGCCGCATTCGGGCTGCGCGCCCTGCTGCGCCGCCGCATGCTGCGCCCGGTCGAGTGGGTGCTGCTGGCCGGGATCGCCTATATCGTCGCCTCCGCGCTCGTGACGGCCGCGGGGCGGCACAGCTTCGGCTGGATCCAGGCGACCAGCCCCCGCTACGGCACGCCCGCGCTGCTGCTCTGGTGCATGCTGCTGCTCTGGCTGCATCTGCTCGCCCATCGTGGTGGCCGGCTCCAGGCGGTGGGCGCCTCCACCATCGTCGTGCTGGCGGTGCTGGCCCTGCTGCAGCAGCAGCCGCGCTCGGTCGCCGTGCTCGAGCATTTCGTCGCCTCCCGCTACCCGGCGGAGACGGCGCTCATCGCCGGCGTCCGGGATGAGGCCGCCTTCCGCGAGGTCTTCCCCATCCCGGAGGTCGTCGAGTCCCGCGTGGCGGACCTGCGCGCCCATCGGCGCGGGATTTTCGCCGCCCCGCATGCCGAGTGGATGGGCCGGCCGCTCCAGGGCACGCTGCGCGTCCTGCCGGAGGGGCGCTGCCTCGGTTCGCTGGATGGCGCACGTCTGCTCGGCCCACCGCCGGGCCAGATCGCGGCGGCGACAGGCTGGGCTTGGGATCGACAGGAGCGCACGCGGATCAATCGCCTGCTTCTGGTCAACGAGGCGGGCGTGATCGTGGGCTATGCCCGCGGCCCGCTGCGCCGGGCGGATGTGCCGGCTGGCACCGGGCGCGCGGTGCCAGATACGCGCGTGGGCTGGGTCGGCCGCGCCGCCGCGGGCCCCGGGACGGTGCTGCGCGCCTACGGCATCCTGGGCGCGGATGCCGCCTGCGCCTTGGGCAGCGCCGTGACCGTCACGGAGTGACGCGCCGCCTCAATTCTACCCCGTCAGTTCTGAAGTGTGATGTTCTTGGCCCGCACCACCTCGCTCCAGCGCGCGAGGTCGCTTTCCATCACGCCGCGCAGCGCCGCACCGTCGCCCGCCACGGGCGTCGCACCCTGCTGCACGAAGCGGTCGCGCAGCTCCGGATGGTTCAGCACGCGGCCGACTTCCTCCTGGATGCGCGCGACCAGCCCAGCGTCCATCCCGCGTGGGCCCAGCAGGCCGTACCAGAAGGAATAGGTGAAGTTGATGCCAAGCTCGCGCGCCGTCGGCACATCGGGCAGCGCGGGAATGCGCCCGCCCTGCGTGCCGATGGCAATGGCCCGCGCCCGCCCGTCCCGGATCGCGCCCAGCACCGTCGGCGGGGCCGCGATGAGCAGGCCGATGCGCCCGGCCAGCAGGTCGGTGAAGGCCGGGCCCATGCCGCGATAGGGCACATGCGTCAGCCGGATGCCCGCGATGTCCTGCAGGTATTCCGTGTAGAGATGCGGCGAGGAACCAGCGCCCATCGAGCCGTAGAAATTCGCATCCGCCGGCTGGCCGCGCGCGGCCTCCACGAAATCGCGCAGGCTGCGCACGGGGGAATTGGCCGGCACGACGAAGACGGTCGGGTAGTCCACCAGCAGTGAGATCGGCGTGAAATCCGCCATGATGTCGAAGCCGAGATTGGCGTGCAGCGGCGGCGCGGTGGCCAGCGAATTGTCGGTCAGCAGCAGGGCCGTGCCGTCATTGGGCGAGCGCACCGCCGCCGTCCAGCCGACCACGCCGCCCCCGCCCGTGCGGTTCTCGACGACGATATTCGCTCCCGTCTGCTCGCCCAGGCGCTGCGCCACGACGCGCGCCACGAAGTCGGTCGTGCCGCCGGGCGGATAGGTGATGATGATGCGCACCTGCCGCCCGCCCGGCCAGGCGGAGGGCTGCGCAAGAGCGGGCGCGGCGAGGCCGGCGCCCGAGGCGATGAGCAGGTTGCGGCGCTTCATCTTGTGTCTCCTCCCGGTTGACGCCCCTGTTGCGGAGCAGATCCAGCACATGGGCTCACGCCCCGCCGAAGAGCCGGCCCGAGGCGATGCGCGCGCCCTCGGCCATGCTGCGGAGCTTCGCCCAGACCACATCGGTGGCGACGCGCCCGCGCCCCGCCGAGGTGTCGAAGCCGCAATCGGTCCCGGCCATCAGGCGCGAGGCGTCGCCGATGCTCTCGGCGATGCGCTCCAGGCGCTCGGCCACCACCTCCGGGTGCTCGACGAAATGGGTCAGCGTGTCGATCACGCCGGCGACCAGGATCTGGTCATCCGCCAGCGGCAGGCGGCGGAAGACGCGATGCTCATGCGCGTGGCGCGGATTGGCGAAGGGCAGCACGAACCCACCGACCTCAGCCTGACGAATGACGGGCCAGATGTCCTCGAAGGGCACGTCGCTGTCGTGCGGCGCCTCGTAATTGCCCCAGCACACATGCATGCGGATGCGCTCGCGCGGCAGGCCAGCGATGGCGCGGTTGATGGCGGCGACGACGCGTTCGGAGAAGTCGAGGAAGGCCGAGAGCGGCTTGTCCTGCCAGGCGCCATGGCGCTCCAGCGCGAGATCGGGGCAATCGATCTGCAGCGTGAAGCCGGCATCCAGGATGGCGCGGTACTCGGCGCCAAGGGCGGCTGCCAGCGCCGCCAGATAAGCGTCGTCGGTCGCGTAGTGCTGGTTCTGCACGATGGCGGCGAGGATGCCGGGCGAAGGGGCGGCCATGAAGCCTTCCCCCTCGCCGAGTGCTGCGCGGAACTGCGCGCATTCGGCCGCCATCGCGGCCTCTCCGATGTAGCTCACGGGGCCGATGGCGGCGGGCAGGTTGGTGGTGACGCTGGCCGTCTCCTTGCCCGCCATGCTGGCCTGCAGCTCCGCCTTGAATTCGGGATAGGCGTCGATGTCCTGGAAGCCGCCGCGCGTGCTGGAGCCGCCGAGGCCCGTCAGCCGATCGCGCAGGTAGAGGACGAAGGATTCCCGCCCCTGCTCGCCGTCATTGGGGATATCGATGCCGGCCTCGCGCTGCTTCGGCACGATGGCGGCGACGGCGGCGGCCGCGGCGGCCGCGACCTCGGCCGCATCCACCACCTCGCCGCGAGCGCGGCGCGCATGCAGCCGCGTCAGCGCACGCGGACGCGGCAGGCTGCCGGTGTGGGTCGTGCGGATGCGCGCGGTCTCAGGCGTGCGGATGCGCGCGGTCTCAGGCGTGCGGATGCGCGCGGTCTCAGGCGTGCGGATGCGCGCGGTCTCAGGCGTGCGGATGCTGCGCTCGCTGGGCGGCATGGGCGTCTCCCGGGATTGTTCTCATTGGGGCGGGGCCGAGACCCCGCCCGAAGCGTCAGTCAGTGAGAACCGGCGAAGGCCAGCATCATCGCATAGACCTCGCGCGTGACGCTGGAGAGGGTACGGCCCAGCTCCTCGAGATCGGCCACCTGGTCCACGCGCTTGGCGAACTTCTCCTGCTCGGGCGCGGTCAGGATGAAGGGGATGATGCCGGTGGAACGCGCGAGGCCGATCATCAGCGAATCATGCGGCTCGGGGATCTCGTTGCTCAGCAGCACGGCGCGCAGGCGGGCGCGCACCTCCATCACGTCCAGCTCACCCTCGGCGGCCTTGGGATAGCGGCGGTCGGGGAAGACCCAGAGGAAGCGCCCCTCCTCCTTGCGCAGCACGCCCTTGGCAACGAGGTTCTCCAGCAGCTGGCTGCGGAAGCGGTCCGTCTTGCGGCCGATCTCGACGATCCAGTGGCGGCTGTCGCGCTGGCCGGGCGTGGTCGCGATCATGGTCAGCGCCTCGTCCAGCACCGGGTCGCCCGAGGGCTTTGTGCTGGTGACCATCAGCTTCTCGAGGTCGGTATCGATGCTGCCGTTCAGCGAAAGCTGCATCAGGATCGAGGTGGCGATCGCATAGTCGCCGGCCGGGGCGGGCAGGCCGATCGGGCGGCCGGTCTTGTCGTCGAGGAGAAGGAGGATGATCTCCTCGGGCATGGTGAGCTGCATGGGCGGGGCCTCCAACGGGTTGGGCCGATGTTGTTCGCAGCGGCAGCGTCTGTCCAGGGCGGCGGCTGGCACATGAATTGCTGGCAATCTGGCAGGGCCGGGCATTCCGGCCCGCGGATTCCCCTGGCGAAAGGCATTCCCTGATGGATATCGGCGTCTTCATCCCCATCAACAACAATGGCTGGCTGATCTCGGAAAACGCGCCGCAATACATGCCGAGCTTCGAGCTCAACAAGACGGTGGTGCAGAAGGCCGAGGGCTACGGCCTCGATTTCGCGCTCTCGATGATCAAGCTGCACGGCTTCGGCGGCAAGACGCAGTTCTGGGATCACGGCCTCGAGAGCTTCACGCTCATGGCGGGCCTGGCCGCCGTGACCAGCAAGATCAAGCTTTTCGCCTCGACGGCCGTGCTGACCATCCCGCCCGCCATCGTGGCGCGCATGACGACGACGATCGACAGCATCTCGGGCGGCCGCTTCGGCATCAACATCGTCTCGGGCTGGCATAAGGTGGAATACAGCCAGATGGGGCTGTGGCCGGGCGATGCGCATTTCGGCAAGCGCTACGACTACAGCACCGAATATGTGCAGATCCTGAAGGAGCTCTGGGAGACCGGCGAGAGCGACTTCAAGGGCGAGTATTTCAAGATGGACAAGTGCAAGCTGAGCCCGCCGCCCAGCAAGCCCATCAAGATCGTCAGCGCCGGCCAGTCCGATCGCGGCATGGAGTTTGGCGCCACCTATTGCGACTATAATTTCTGCCTGGGCGAGGGCGTGAACGAGCCGACCAAATCCGCCTCCGTCCCCGCCCGCGTGCTGGAGCACGCGAAGAAGACGGGCCGCGACGTCGGCGCCTACATGCTCTTCATGGTGATCTCGGACGAGACGGACGAAGCCGCCATGGCCAAGTGGGACAGCTACGAGAAGGGCGCGGACCGTGCGGCCCTGGCCCATCTTCTGGGCCATGCGGCGCAGGACGTGAACACGCAGGACACCTCGATGGCGGCGGTGGTGCAGCGCAACCCCTCGCCCATCAACTTCAACATGGGCACGATCGTGGGCAGCCATGCCTCCTGCGCGCGCATGCTGGACGAGGTGGCGGCGATGCCGGGTGTCGCCGGCATCATGCTGTGCTTCGACGACTTCATCAAAGGCATGGATGACTTCGGGCAGAAGATCCAGCCGCTGATGAAGTGCCGCCAGGACCGGCTGCCGCTGGCGGCCTGAGGCGCGACGAAGAAGGGGCGGCCCCTCACAGGGCCGCCCCCTCAAGGCCTTCAAGGGCGGGGTGCCGAAGCGCCCCGCCCCTTTTCCTGTTCAGGCCGCGGCCTGGATGTTGTAGCGCTGCGCCACCTGGCGCGCCGCCGCCAGCTCGGTCGTGATGATGTTCACGAAATCCGAACCCGTGGGCAGCGTCGCGCGCGGCATGGTCTGCAGCTCCGTCGTGCGCGTCACGATGGCGGGCGAGCGCATGATGCCCGGCATCTCGCGGATGATCCGCTCGGCGATCGGCGCAGGCAGGTTCTTCGGGCCCGAAATGCCGACCCACTGGGTCTGCACCAGGGCGGGGAAGCCCAGTTCCACGAAGGTCGGCACGTTCGGGAAGGCCGTGAGGCGCTGCGGCGTCGAGATCGCGAGCGCGCGGAGCGTGCCGTTCTGCATCGCCTCCACATTGGTCGTGATCGGGTCGATCAGGCTCTCGATGTGGCCGCCCAGCAGGTCCCGCATGGCAGGGGCCGAGCCGGCATAGGGCGCGTGGTCGAGCTGCGTGAGGTTCGCCTGGCCGGCCAGCATGGCGCCCAGCATGTGCGGCGCCGAGCCGATGCCCGAGGAGCCATAGCGCGTGGGCCGCGTGCGGGCCGCCTGGAGGTAGTCCTGCATGGTGCGGATCGGGCTGTCGCCCTTCACCAGCAGCACGGAGGGCGCCTCGACCAGATGGGCCAGATGGGTGAAGTCGTTGATCGGATCGAAGGGCAGGCGCGGCAGGGTGGCGGCCGAATAGACCATCACCGAGGCATGCGTCATCAGGAAGGTGTAGCCATCGGCCGGCTGCTTCGCGACGTAATCCGTGCCGATGACGCCGCCCGCACCCGCGCGGTTCTCGACCAGCACGTTCTGGCCGATCGCGGCCGAGAGCTGCGGGGCGACGAGGCGCGTGATGGTGTCCACCAGGCCGCCCGGGGGGAACTGGGCGACCAGGCGCACCGGGGCGCGGGTCGGCCAGGCGCCGGACTGGGCGCTGGCGATGGCGGGGGCGGCCAGCAGGCCGGCCGTGGCGCCCAGGAGGTGGCGGCGATGCATCATGTGTAATCTCTCCGTCAGGCTCCCGCCGCGAGATTGCACAAAGAGCATGCAACCTGGCGGTGGCGAGCGGTTCCGCGGAGTGGTTACGCAAGCGCCATGCCGCGCCCCGGCGGCTCAGCCGACCTTCACGATCCCCGGCGGCTGCCAGGCCCCCTGGCCGATGGGAAGGAGCGAGGGCGCCTCGGTTTTCGGCCAGTAGAGGCGCATGACCATGTAGATCGGCCCGTCCGGCGCCGGCAGCCAGTTCGCCCGCAGCGCCTCGCCCGGATCATCCTTCTGGATGTGCAGCGTCACGCCCCCATCCGGGTTGCGCCGCATGCCCTGGAGCATGGGCGAATTGATCAGGTAGCGGTCGATCGGGTTCTGCACGAGCAGCTGGTTGCCGCCGTGATACATGGTGACGGACCAGAAGGCGTTGACCGGCGGGAGTTGGTTCGGCCCGAAGGTCAGCGTGTAGCGGCCCTTGCTGCCATCCAGCGTCTCGCCCGTGGCGGTGGTGCGCGTGAAGGGATAGGTCGCCTCCTCCGTGCTGTTGGCGTAGATGCCGGCCTTGGCGGCGACGGCGCGCAGCATCCAGTTGCCGTTATAGGCCTCCGGGCTGCCGGGGACGGCCGTGACATTCCAGCCGTTCATCTTCACGCCGGCGGCGGCAACCGCGGCCTCCACCTTGCGCTCGCCCGCGAAGGCGGCGCCGAGCAGCTCCATCCGGTCGAAGAAGGAATGCGGCAGGGCCGTGCCGCGGCCGTCAATGCCGATCGTCGCCATCTGGGCGCGGATCGCGGCCTCATTGGCCTGTGGCGCGCTGAATTGCAGCGCGAAGGCCAGGAAATCGAAGAAATGATGCTTCGCGAGGTCGGCATTTGCGCGCGGCCAGCGGATGTCGGGGGCGGGCGGCGGCGCCGCGGTACGGGTGAAGGTGGAGAGCGGCTCGGTCCGGTAGCCGCGCTGGACGGCCACCACATTGGGCATGTCGCTCACGCCGAAGAGCTGGGTGCGGAAGATGGTCAGCGCGAATTGGGTGGTGGAGCGGATCACGCCCTTGATGCCGGCCGGCATCGTGCCCTGCCAGCCCGGCCCCACCACCATCCAGGACCCCGCGCCCTGGCCGGTGGTGCGGCTGCCGATATAGCCGACATTGTAAGTGTTGCCGTCACAGACCTGGACCGAGAAATACCGGCCCGCGGGCACGTCGGGCACGCTGATCACCACCGGCTCCGCCCTGAGGTCGAGCCAGGACATGGAATAGGGCGTGTCGCTGTTCGGCGTCGGGATGGCGGTGTCGCGCCAGGTGAAGACCTGCGCGTCGTTCCACATGGTGTTGAACGGGGCCTTGAACTGGCCGCTGTTCCGGTTGATCGCGAACTCGTACATCACCGTGTAGTTCATCACGAGCGGCAGGCCGAAGATGAAGGCCTGCTCCGCCGCCTCGAAGCTGCCGATGATGCCCGGGCGCCCTTGCGCTGAGACAAGCGCAGGACGCGCGAGCAGGCCGGCGGCCGCGGTGGCCCCGAACAGGGTGCGCTTGGTGATCATGGTGATGCTTGCCTTTTTGCTTGCCTTCCCTGGCATCTTCCCCCCCGGGAAGGTCACGGTCAAGGCGAAGCTGAACGCAACCTGTACAGGTAGAGATCACCCACCGTCTCCGCGACCGAACGGTTCAGCGCCTCGATCCGGTTCAGAAGCTGGATCCGCTCCTGCCGCGCCGCGAGAAGCTCCGACGGCACCAGCAGGGGCAGCAGGGCGGTGGCGCGGGCGAGGCCGAGCAGCAGCGCCTCGCGCGGCTCAGGGATATCGTCCGTCTCGATGCTGCGCAGCAGGCGCGCGCGCACCTCGCGCGGCTCGGGCCGGTCCTCGGGCTTGAGGTAGCGCCGCTCGGGGAAGACCAGCAGCACCCGCCCCTCCACCTGCTTCAAGAGGCCGCGCGCCATCAGCGCCGAGAGCACCAGGGGGCGCAGCCCCGTCTCCTCCCGCGCCAGCAGCATCAGCGCGCCGCGCGAGTCCGGGGCGCCGCGCAGCAGCGGCAGGCCGGCATCGAGCACGGGATCCCCCGTCGGGCTGTCATCCAGCACCTCGAGGCGATGGCGATCCGTGTCCACGCGGCCGGCCAGCGCCAGCTCCATCATCACCGCCCCCGCCAGCGCGATGGAAGCGGCGATGCCCTGCCGCCCGATGGAACGGCCCGTCTCGTCATCAAAGGTGAGGAGGACGATCTCCTCGGGCAGCGAGAGCACCGTCATGCGCGGCCTACTCCGCGACCGCCGCCGACCAGGGGGACATGGTGTCGGTCACGCCCACGCGCATGCCGGCCTTCTGCTGGATCATGTTCGGGCAGGCGAAGTTCACCGGCATCACGGCATGTTCCACGACTTCGACCGGCGCATCGGCGCCGAGGGCCGCGATCACCGCCTCGCCCAGGCGGCGATCGGCGGTGACACCCTCGGGCCCGCTGACATCGAGGCGCGGGTGGTGCGAGGCGGCCTCGGGCTCCATCGCGAAATCGAGCGCATAGGAGAAGACCTGGAACACGGCCGCCATGATCCGCCGCCCGCCCGAGGCGCCGCCGGCGAATTCCGGCATGCCCTTCGCGTCCAGCGTGATGACCGGGCACATGTTGCAGAGCGGCCGCTTGCCCGGCGCGATGGCATTGGCACTCCCCGGCGTCGGGTCGAACCACATGACGCCGTTGTTCATCAGCACGCCCGTGCCCGGCAGGACCATCCGCGAGCCCATCGACGACAGAAGTGTCGTGGTCATCGCGATCATCATGCCGTCGCGGTCGGCGACGGTGAGATGCGTGGTGCAGCTGTCCGCGCCTTTCGGCTCGGCATCGCCCAGCCCCGCCAGCCGCTCGGCATAGGCAGCGCGGAGCGAGCGGGCGAGATGCGCATACCAGCCGGCATCGGGGATGGCGGCATAGGGCGCGCCCTCCATCAGCTCCATGAGGCGCGAGAGGGTGGGGGCGGCGGTCAGGCCATTGGCCAGCATCCAGGTGCGGCCACGGAACTTCCGCTCCAGCGCCGGGCGAACCACGGCGGCGCAGGCCGCAAGGTCCTCCGCCGTCACGAAGCCGCCCATGGCCTTCATGTCGGCCGCGATCGAGGCCGCGACGTCGCCATGGTAGAAATCCGCGAGGCCCGCATGCTGCAGCCGCTCCAGCGTGTCGGCCAGCTTGCCCTGGCGGAAGAAGCCCGGCGTGCCCTGGTAGGGCGGCACGGGCGGCAGGCCGTTCGGCAGGTAGATCCGCGCACTCTCGTCGTAGAGGCGCAGCACGGCGGCGCTGTTGGCCACCTTCAGCGTGGTGAACCAGTCCTGGCTCAGGCCGCGCTTGGCCAGCGCGACCGCGGGTGCCATCACATCCTTGATCGGCATGCGGCCATGCCGCTTGTGCAGCTCGGCATAGCCGGCGACGGCCGAGGGGATCAGCGCCGATTTGGGCCCATGGATGTTCACATCGCCCACCACCTCGGGCCAGGCGAAGAGGTCGTTCTTGAGCTTGCCGGTCAGCGGATAGGCGGAGGGGTCCAGGCCGCGCGGCGCGACGGGGCCGAAATCGAAGGTCTCGGCGGCGCCACCCGGCTTCATCACCTGGGTGAAGCCGATGCCGCCCAGGCCGCTGTTCCAGGGCTCCACCGTCGCCAGCGCGAAGGCCGCGCCCACCGCCGCATCCGCCGCCGTGCCGCCGGCGCGCAGGATCTCGGCCCCCGCCTCGGCCGCATCGCGCGACTGGCTGGCGACCATGCCGCCTTCGCCCCGGGCGGCAGGCTTGCGAACGATCCAATGCTGGGAGACATGCGGAGGGAGGGACATGGTCAATTCCTGCGGGTTTCCTGCCGCATGCTCCAATGCGGCGGGCTGCGCCGCAAGACGGCCCCCACTCCGGCCCACCCCTTCCGCATTGCACCATATCTGGCGTAAACCGCGCGCGACACTGTTCTACCTCGGAGCTTGGTGATGAGCCTTCATGTCGCGCCCGTCCTGAAAACCTTCATCGAGACCGAGGTGCTGCCCGGGACCGGCGTCGCTGCCGATGCCTTCTGGACCGGGCTTTCCGGCCTTCTGGCCGACCTCGCGCCGCGCAATGCGGCCCTCCTCGCCAAGCGCGACGCGCTGCAGGCCAAGATCGACGCCTGGCACCGCGACCACGCCCAGAAGCCGATCGATGCCGCGGCCTATGAGGCCTTCCTGCGCGAGATCGGCTACCTGCTGCCCGAGCCGGCCGATTTCGCCGTCACCACCCAGAATGTGGACCCCGAGATCGGCGCGGTCGCCGGCCCGCAGCTCGTCGTGCCCGTGAACAATGCCCGCTACGCGCTGAACGCCGCCAATGCGCGCTGGGGCAGCCTCTATGACGCGCTCTACGGCACGGATGCCATCCCCGAGACCGACGGGGCCGAGCGCGGCCGCGGCTACAACCCGACGCGCGGCGCCAAGGTCGTGGCTTTCGCCCGCAAGGTGCTGGACCAGGCCGTGCCGCTGATGGGGGCCGGCCATGCCGAGGCGCTGAAGTACCAGGTGAAGGACGGCGCGCTCTCCGTGGCGCTCCAGGGCGGCGGCGCCGTGCCGCTGCGCAACCCCGCGCAATTCGTGGGCTATACCGGCGAGGCCGCCTCCCCCACCGCGCTGCTCTTCGCGCATCACGGCCTGCATCTCGAGCTGCGCATCGACCGCACGACCGAGGTGGGCAAGGCCGATGCGGCCGGCGTCTCCGACCTCGTCATGGAAGCCGCCCTCTCCACCATCCAGGATTGCGAGGACAGCGTCGCCGCCGTGGACGCCGCGGACAAGGTGGATGTCTACCGCAACTGGCTCGGCCTGATGACGGGCAAGCTCTCGGCCGATCTCGAGAAGGGCGGCAAGGTGATCACCCGCCGCCTGAACGAGGACCGGACCTACACCGCGCCGAATGGCGGCACGCTGACCCTGCCCGGCCGCTCGGTCATGCTGGTGCGCAATGTCGGCCATCACATGATGACGGATTGCGTGACCTGGAACGGCGCGGAAGTGCCCGAGACCATCCTGGACGCGCTCATCACCTCGGCCATCGCGCTGCACGACCTGAACGGCAAGCGGCTGAACAGCCGCACCGGCAGCGTCTACATCGTGAAGCCCAAGATGCACGGGCCGGAGGAAGTGGCCTGGGCGGTCGAGCTCTTCGGCCGCGTCGAGAAGATCCTGGGCCTGCCGCATGCCACGCTGAAGATGGGCATCATGGACGAGGAGCGCCGCACCACGGTGAACCTCAAGGCCTGCATCAAGGAAGCGGCGGACCGCGTCGCCTTCATCAACACGGGCTTCCTGGACCGCACGGGCGACGAGATCCACACCTCGATGGAAGCCGGCGCCATGATCCGCAAGAACGACATGCGCGGCACGGCCTGGATCAAGGCCTATGAGGAGTGGAACGTGGATATCGGCCTGCTCTGCGGCCTGCGCGGCCGCGCGCAGATCGGCAAGGGCATGTGGGCCATGCCGGATGCCATGGCCGCGATGCTGGAGCAGAAGCTGGGCCACCCCAAGGCGGGTGCGAACACCGCCTGGGTCCCCTCGCCCACCGCCGCCACGCTGCACGCGCTGCACTACCATCAGGTGGATGTCGCCGCCCGCCAGGCCGAGATCGCCGCCGGCGGCCGCCGCGGCAAGCTCTCCGACCTGCTGGACATTCCCGTCGCCAGCAACACCAACTGGCCGGCCAATGATCTGCAGGCCGAGCTCGACAACAACGCCCAGGGCATCCTGGGCTATGTGGTGCGCTGGATTGATCAGGGCGTGGGCTGCTCCAAGGTGCCCGACATCCATGATGTGGGCCTGATGGAGGACCGCGCGACGCTGCGCATCTCCGCCCAGCACATCGCCAATTGGCTGCGCCACGGCATCGTGACCGAGGCGCAGGTGATGGAGACGATGAAGCGCATGGCCGCCATCGTGGACAAGCAGAATGCCGGCGATGCGGCCTATACGCCGATGGCGCCGGGCTTCGACGGCGTGGCCTTCAAGGCGGCCTGCGCGCTGGTCCTGGAAGGTGCGGCGCAGCCCAATGGCTACACCGAGTTCCTGCTGACCCAGTATCGCCGGATGGCCAAGGCGGCCTGACGGCTTCCTTCCCCGCGACGGGCCTTTCTTGTTAGCCTCCCCGACAAACGGGGAGGCTTTCATGATTTTCCGGCAGCTCTTCGACAGCACCTCCAGCACCTACACCTATCTGCTGGCCAGCCGGCCGGGGGGCGAGGCGCTGATCATCGACCCCGTGCTGGAGCGCGTGGAGCGCTACCTCAAGCTCATCGAGGAGCTGGACCTCAAGCTGGTGAAGGCGGTGGACACCCATGTCCATGCCGATCACATCACCGGCCTCGGCGCGCTGCGCGACCACACGAAATGCATCACGGTGATGGGCGAGCAGAGCGGCGTGGACGTGGTCTCCATGCGCGTCTCGGACGGCGACCGGCTTTCGATCGAGGGCATCAGCCTCGGCGTGATCTATACGCCCGGCCACACCGATGACAGCTACAGCTTCACCCTGCCCGACCGAGTCTTCACCGGCGACACGCTGCTGATCCGCGGCACCGGCCGCACCGATTTCCAGAACGGCGACGCGCGGGCGCAATATGACAGCATCTTCAACCGCCTGCTGAAGCTGCCGGATGAGACGCTGGTCTTCCCCGCGCATGACTACAAGGGCGACACGGTGAGCACGATCGGCGAGGAGCGGCGGCACAATCCGCGCCTGCAGGTGCGCTCAGTGGAGGAATATGCCCGGCTGATGAACGGGCTGAACCTGCCCAACCCGAAGATGATGGACGTGGCCGTTCCCGCGAACCTCCGCCAGGGCCTGCACCAGGAGGAGGTGGCCCGCCGCGGCTGGGCCGTGACGGCCGAAGAGGCGCGCGCCCTGGTCGGCCAGCCGGGCGCGGTGCTGATCGACCTCCGCGAGAAATCCGAGCGCGAGCGGCATGGCTGCATCCCCGGCGCGCTGCACGCCCCCTACCCCGACCTGGCCGAGAATATCGGCGCGGGCGGCGTGCTGCATGAGCTGGGCACGGCGACGGGCAAGCGCCTCGTCTTCTTCTGCGCCTTCGGCGAGCGCTCGGCCATGGCGGTGCAGGCGGCGCAGGATGCGGGGCTGGATCGCGCCATCCATATCGAGGGCGGCATGGCGGCCTGGAAGAAGGCGGGCAACCCTCTCGCCTGAGGCCCGGGTGCCTTTGCGCGCGCGGCGTGGCATAAGCCCGCCGCAACCAGCCAGGCCCCCGCATGATCCGCCTCGACAATATCAGCAAGCAGAACGGCAAGCAGCTCCTCTACATCGAGGCCTCGGCCAGCCTGCAGCGCGGCGAGAAGATCGGGCTCGTCGGCCCCAATGGCGCGGGCAAGTCCACGCTCTTCCGCATGATCACGGGCGAGGAGCCGCCCGATGAGGGGCTGGTGCTGGTGGATCGCGGTGTCACCATCGGCTTCTTCAGCCAGGATGTGGGCGAGATGGCCGGCCGCAGCGCCGTCGCCGAAGTCATGGACGGCGCGGGGGATGTCAGCACCGTCGCCGCCGAACTGGCCGAGTTGGAAGCGGCGCTGGCCGACCCCGACCAGGCCGATCGGATGGAGGAGATCCTGGAGCGCTTCGGCGAGGTCCAGGCCCGCTTCGAGGAGCTGGGCGGCTACGCGCTGGAGGGCAAGGCGCGGGAGGTGCTGGCCGGCCTCTCCTTCAGCCAGGAAATGATGGATGGCGATGTCGGCAAGCTCTCCGGCGGCTGGAAGATGCGCGTCGCACTCGCCCGCATCCTGCTGATGCGCCCCGATGTGATGCTGCTGGACGAGCCCTCCAACCACCTCGACCTCGAGAGCCTGATCTGGCTGGAGCAGTTCCTCCAGGGCTATGAGGGCGCGCTGCTGATGACCTCGCACGACCGCGAGTTCATGAACCGCATCATCAACAAGGTGATCGAAATCGATGGCGGCTCGCTCACCAGCTATTCCGGCGACTACGAATTCTACGAGCAGCAGCGCGCGCTGGCCGAGAAGCAGCAGCAGGCGCAGTTCGAGCGCCAGCAGGCGATGCTGGCCAAGGAGATCAAGTTCATCGAGCGCTTCAAGGCCCGCGCCTCGCACGCGGCGCAGGTGCAGAGCCGGGTGAAGAAGCTCGACAAGATCGAGCGCGTGGACCCGCCCAAGCGCCGCCAGGCGATGTCCTTCGAATTCCAGCCGGCGCCGCGTTCGGGCGAGGATGTGGTGAACCTCCGCGGCGTCTCCAAGCGCTATGGCAGCCGCGTGATCTATGACGGGCTGGACCTGCTGATCCGCCGGCGGGAGCGTTGCGCGGTGCTGGGCGTGAATGGCGCGGGCAAGTCCACCCTGCTGAAGCTCGTCACCGGCGCCACCGAGCCGGATGAGGGATCCGTTTCGCTCGGCGGCAGCGTGAAGATGGCCTATTTCGCGCAGCACGCGATGGAACTGCTGGATGGCGAGCACACGGTGCTGGAGGCGCTGGAGGCGGAGTTCCCGCGCGCGCCCCAGGCCTCGCTCCGCGCGCTGGCCGGCGGCTTCGGCTTCTCGGGCGACGATATCGACAAGCGCTGCCGCGTGCTCTCGGGCGGCGAGAAGGCGCGGCTGGTCATGGCGCGGATGCTCTATGACCCGCCCAACTTCCTGGTGCTGGACGAGCCGACCAACCATCTGGACATCGCCACCAAGGAGATGCTGATCGCGGCCCTGGCGCAATACGAAGGCACCATGCTCTTCGTCTCGCATGACCGGCATTTCCTGGCGGCCCTCTCCAACCGCGTGCTGGAGCTGACGCCCGAGGGCATCCACCAATATGGCGGCGGATATACGGAATATGTGGCGCGCAGCGGGCACGAGGCGCCGGGGCTGCGCGCGGCATGAAGCCAAGCATGCAAAGCTCCTGCCTGCGGCCCGCAGGGCCGAGCGCCCGAACGGGCGCCGCCGCTTGTGCGGCAAAGCCAAGGGCCGAGGAGGCGGCCCGCCCGGCGTCTGAGGGGCACGAAGGCGAAGCCTTCGTGCGATCAAATTGAGGTTCAACCACACGGCGCACCGGCTGGACGCGCGGCATTTCGAGACGGTGGTCGAGATGTTCACGGGGCAACTCGGCTTCGTGGTGCTTCGCCGGACGGAGCGCTCGATCTGGCTCCGCCAGCCGGGCGCCAATATCGACCTGCAGTTCAGCCGCAGCGAGACGGCGAACCGCGATGCCGACAAGCTGCGCTCGCAGGTCTCCTTCCTCAGCGACACGCCGGAAGCCGCGTTGCGCGCGCTGGCCGCCTGGGCAGAGGCGCGCGGCCTGGACGCCACGGTCGGCGCCTATTCTGACCGCGAATTCTACCTCGACCTGCCCGAGGCCTTCGTGGACTGGGTGCTGGAGGCGATGCGCCCCGAGCTCGCGGATTACGAGGTCAGGGCTTAGTTCACCGCCGCATTCCGGCCGTGCCACATGGAGAGGCTGAGCGGCGCGATCACATCGCCATCGCGGCCCGCATAGTCATGCTTCGCCGCATCCCGCAGCATCTTCGCCTGGGATTCAGCGAGGATGCCCGCCGCCTCCGTCACGTTCAGCCGCGTCGGCTTCCCATCCTTCCAGACCGTCTCGCCGGCCACGATGACGCGGCGCGTGGCGCGATCCGCCGCGTGGAAGACCAGGCTGCGCACCGGGTCCCGCGCCGGCTGCATCAGCGGGTGCGCCAGATCCACCAGCGTCACATCCGCCGTGGCGCCCGGCATGAGCCGCCCGAGATCCGGCCGCCCCACCGCATCCGCGCCGCCCGCCGTCGCCGCATGGAAGACGCTGCCCGCATCCGCCGCATGCAGGTTCCGCTCCGCATTGCGGGCCAGGATGATGGCGAGCCGCATCTCCTCGACCAGGTTGTGCGGCGCGCAATCCGTGCCGAAGCCCATATTGATCCCACGCGCCCGGTATTTCCCGAAATCCTGCAGATGCTCGCCGTACCGGGCGAAGGGCGAGGGACAATGCGCGACACTCGCCCCACTATCCGCGATCAGCCCGATATCGGTCCGCGTGTGCCAGCGGATGGAGGAGTGCTCATCCACGAAGATGGCATGCCCCAGGATGCTGCGCGGCGTGAGCAGCCCGATGCGCGACGCCCATTGGATGGGCGTCTCGCCATGGCGGCGGATCATCTCCTGGATCTCCACCACCGCCTGGGAGATATGCGTGGTGAAGGGCCGGCCGGTCTCGACGGCATAGGCGATGCTCTCGCGCAGCATCTCCTCCTCCACCGTGTCGATCTGCGCGGGGAAGACGATGCCGGTGAGGCGGCCGCATTCATGCGCCTCGGCCTCCTTCATCACCTGCTTGGCGGCGGCGAATTGCCTGACGGCATCCTCGCGGTTCCAGAGCCATGTCACGGTCTGCGGCGCCGTCATCCCCCAGCGCGCGGCGGCATAACCGGGGCCGGCCCAGACGCGCATGCCGCTCTCGGCCATGATGCCGAGCCATTCGGGAAAGGGGCGCGAAAGATCCACCACGCTGGTCACGCCGGCCGCCAGCATCTCGGCGTAAGCAAGCCGCATCGCCGCCGCCTGCCCCGCCTGGTCGAGCCGCATGCTCTGCGAGCGTTCGAAGAGGCCACTCATGAACTGCTCGGGCACGCCATGATCGTCGCGCACGCCGCGATAGGCGGGCTCCGTCGTCGGGTGGGTGTGGATGTTCATCAGGCCCGGCATGACCAGCATGCGCTGGGCTTCCACCACCTCCGCACCCTCGGGCGGCGGCGCATCGCCCGCATGGGGCGCGATGCGCGCGATCTTGCCGCCCTCGATCAGGATGTCGAGGTCACGGCCATAGGTCTGGCGCTTCTGGGCGGCATCCCACAGCGCCGCCCAGGCGACACCGCGGAGGAAGACAGGCTGGGCCATCAGACCTTCTCCAGGTTCCAGTAGAAGAGCGCGGGGCCGGGCAGCATGCCGCGGATGTTGCGGCGATGCGCGATCACGCCGCGATACTGGCCGAGCGGGATGTTCGTCACCGTCTCCACATGCAGCTTCTCCAGTTGCGTCAGGATCTCGCGCCGCTTCGCGGGGTCGGCCTCGAAGGTCCAGGCATCGTTCAGCGCGGGGATGCGCGCATCGCAGGGCCAGCCGAACCAGCCGCTGTCGCATTGGCCCACAAAGACGTTGAGCAACGGGTTCTGGATGCCGGTGATGGTCGCGTTGGTGCAGAAGATGTTCCAGCCGCCCTGGTTGGGCGGATTGCGCGAGGCGCGGCGCTGCACCACGCCGCTCCAGTCGCTCGCCACCACATCGGCATTCGCGCCGATGCGGCGCAAGGCTTCCGCCGTCATCAGCGCGAGCGGCGCGAGGGTCGCATTGTCGGCCGGGTTCATCACCACGATGGGCCGCCCGTCATAGCCCGCGGCACGGAAGGCGGCGGCAGCCTCGGCATCCGTCATGCGCGGCCAGCCCAAGGCTTCGAAGCCCGGGCCGTCGCCCGGCGCGCAGCCGAAATTGGCACCGCATTCGCGGGAGGGGATGTCCCGCCCGATGCTCGCCAACAGGAAATCGGGCTGGCGGATGATGGACATCAGCGCCCGCCGCGCCGCCACATTGTTGAAGGGCGGGTGCAGGTGGTTCAGCACCATGAAGAACTGGTAGCCCAGGGGATCATTGGGGGCGACCACCACATCCCGCGTGCGGGAGAGGCGCGGAACCAGATCCGGCGCGGGGCTTTCCAGCAGGTCGAACTCGCCGGTCGCGAGCCCGTTGGCAGCGGTCGCGACATCCGGCGTGTACAGGCTCTCCACGCGGTCGATCTTCGCGACCTTGCCGCCGGCGGCCTGGCTTGGCGGCTCGCTGCGGGGCACGTACTCCTGGAAGCGCTGATAGACCACGCGGGCGCCAGGATTCCATTGCTCGCGCAGGAAGCGGAAGGGACCGGAGCCGATGACCTCGGTGATGGCGGTGTTGGGATCGGTGCGGGCCAGTCGCTCCGGCATCATGAAGGGTACGTTGCTGTCGATCTTGCCCAGCGCCTCCAGCACGAAGCCCACGGGCCGCGAGAGCTTGAGGACGAAGACGCGGTCATCCCGCGCCTCCAGGCTCTCGGTCACGCGCATGAGCGCCCGGCCCATGCCGTCCCGCGCCCCCCAGCGGCGGATCGAGGCGACGCAATCGGCCGCGCGCACCGGCGCGCCATCATGCCAGAGCAGGCCCGGGCGCAGGCGGAAGGTCCATTCCTTCTGATCACCCGAGACGCCGAACTCCTCCACCATCTGCGGCTGTGGGCGGTTCTGCGCGTCCATCGCGAAGAGCGTGTCCCACACCAGATAGCCGTGGTTGCGCGTGAGGTAGGTGGTGGTCCAGATCGGGTCGAGCGCACGCAGATCGCCGATGGGGACGGAGCGGATGACGCGCCGCGGGTCCTGCGCCATGGCCTGGCGGCTCTCGAGCGAGAGGAGCGCGGGGGCGGCGACGAGCGGCAGATGGCGGCGGCGAACGGGCATGCGGGGGAACCCTTTCCAGCTTCGACGCCCCAGCGTGAATTCCCGCGGGCGCGGCATGCAAGAGGAATCGCACCCTTGCAGCCCAGCGCATCCGCCGCGATCCTGCGCCCGCATTTGCAAGGAGCCATGCCATGCCCCGCCGCGTCACCCTCGCCGCCGCCCAGTTGGGCCCGATCCAGAAGGCCGAAGGCCGCGACGTCGCGGTGGGCCGCATGGTGCGGCTGATGGAGCATGCGCATCGCCGCGGCGTCGAGGTCGTGGTCTTCCCCGAACTCGCGCTGACCACCTTCTTCCCGCGCTGGTACGAGGAGGACATCGCGAAGGCCGACCATTGGTATGAGCACGCGATGCCCTCCAACGAGACGGCGCCGCTCTTCGAGGCCGCGCGGAAATACGGCATCGGCTTCCACCTGGGCTATGCCGAGAAGACGCCGGACGGGCATCGCTACAACACCGCGATCTACGTGCACCCTTCGGGCGAGATTGTGCTGAAATACCGCAAGGTGCATCTGCCCGGGCACAAGGAATACGACCCGATCCGCAAGGTGCAGCACCTGGAGAAGCGCTATTTCGAGGTGGGCGATCTCGGCTTCCCCGTCATCCGCGCGCCCATCGGCGAACAGCAGGCCAATATCGGCATGATGATCTGCAATGACCGCCGCTGGCCCGAAGCCTGGCGCGTCATGGGGCTGCAGCAGGTCGAGATCGTCATGCTCGGCTACAACACGCCCTCGCTGAACATGGATAATCGCGGCTTCGAGGCGCACCATCTGCGCGTCGAGCACAGCCACCTCTCCATCCGCGCCGGCTGCTACCAGAATGCCTGCTTCGGCGTGGCGACAGCCAAGGGCGGCACGGAGGATGGGCATGAGCTCTTCGGCCATTCCATCATCGTGAACCCGCAGGGCGAGATCATGGCCCAGGCGACGAGCTGGGGCGACGAGCTGATCACCGCCGATTGCGACCTGGATGCCTGCACCCTCGGCCGCACCACCATCTTCAACTTCGCCGCCCATCGCCGGCCCGAGGCCTATGGCCGCATCACGGAGCAGGTGGGCTCGGTCGAGCCGCCGGTCTGGACGCCCGGCTGAGGCCGATGGTCCGCCGCGTGTCAGCTGCGGCGATAGGCGCGGCTGAACCGCACGATCGCATCCGGCGATTGGCGGCGCGGCGGCCGCGATGGCAGCCTGCATCCGACAGAGAAGGAACCCCTCCCATGCGCGCCATCCTCGCCACGACCTGCCTCGCCGCCGGGCTCGGCTTCGCGGCCCTCCCGGCCCAGGCCCAGGGCGTACACTGCGACGGGCGCCTGGCGGTGGAGCCGGTGGTGATGACGGAGGTCCCCGCCTCGCGCGAGTACAATGAGGCGCGGCGGACCTTCTCGGTGGGGCTGCGCAATCTCACGGGCCAGGCGATGCTGGTGTTCGTGCGGGTGGGCCAGCTGCCCGGCACGCCGCTCGCCGGCAGCCGCGAGATCGAGCTGGAAGGCAACGCATCGCGCCGCCAGACCGTGCTGAACCTGCCAGCGAACACCACCGTCACCGCGGCTCAGGTCCAGGGCGTGCTGCAATACATCTGCCGTTAAGCGCGAGCCCTCATTCGTAGGGATAGCCGCCGAGCCAGAGAACATCCCCGATCCGGCGCGCGCCGCTGGCCAGCATCGCCAATCGGTCGAAGCCGAGCGCGATGCCGCTTCCGGATGGCATGCCTTGGCGAAGTGCGGCCAGGAAATCCGCATCCACGGGCCAGGACGCGTCCGCGCCGTAGAGCCGCTCGCGCTCCGCCACGTCATGGGCGAAGCGGGTGGCCTGTTCCTCGGCGTCGGTCAGTTCGTCGAAGGCATTGGCGAGTTCGATGCCGCCAGCGAAAAGCTCGAAGCGAAGCGCGACGCGCGGATCCTTCGGATCGCGCCGTGCCAGCGCCGCCTGGGGGGTGGGCCAATGCGTCAGGAAGCTTGCGCGCGCTCGGCCCAGATGTGGTTCGACATGGTCCAGGAGAATGCGGAAGAAGGCCTCCTCCCAGCTTTCATCCGCGCGCGCACCGAGTGCCGCGCCATCGCCCGTGCCGTCGGGGCGGATGCTGGCCAGCAGGTCGAGCCCGGCATGGCGGGCGAAGGCCTCGGCGCAGGTGATCCGCTCGAAGGGCAGGCTGAGATCCGTCGTCACGCCCTCATGCGCGACGGTGGGGGGGCAGAGGGCGCGGACCAGCGCCTCGGTCTCGTCCATCAAGCCATCGAGCGTAAGGCCGGGGCGGTACCATTCCAGCATGGTGAATTCCGGCGCATGGCGCGTGCCGATCTCGCCATTGCGCCAGACGCGGGCGAGTTCAAACACGGCCCCCGCACCGCCCACCAGCAGGCGCTTCAGCGCCAGTTCCGGCGAGGTGCGCAGCCAGAGCGCGCGCCGCTCCCCCTGCCCCAGATGCGGTTCATACTGGCTCTGGAAGCCGCGCAGATGCACCTCCATGCCCGGCGCAGGCACGAGGCAGGGCGTCTCCACCTCGCGATAGCCGCGCTCGGTCAGCCAGGCGCGGGTGGCCGCGGTGATGCGCGCGCGGGCGTCGAGAAAGGGCAGGCGCGCGGCCAGGCTTTCGGGGTGCCAAACGGGATGGGGCATTGCGTGCCAGCCCTTACCAGGGCAGAGCCTCACCCGCCATGACCCGCACGCTGCGCACGCCCGAGGAACTCGCCGAAGCCGGCCTGATCGCGCCCGGCGCCGTGGCCACGCTGGAAGCGGTGGCCGAGCGCTATTCCATCGCGGTCACACCCGCCATGGCGGCGCTGATCCACGAGGCGGGCGCGCCCATCGCGGCGCAATACCTCCCCGAGCCGGAGGAGCTGGTCACCCTGCCGCATGAGCTGGAAGATCCGACGGCCGACGCGCCCTTCACCCCCATCAAGGGCGTGGTGCATCGCTACCCGGACCGCGCGCTGCTCAAGCCGCTGCTGGCCTGCCCGGTCTATTGCCGCTTCTGCTTCCGGCGCGAGGCGGTGGGCCCCGATGGCGGGCTGCTGACCGAGGCGGAGCTGGAGGCCGCGCTGGACTGGTTCGCCGCCACGCCGGCCGTGCGCGAGGTGATCCTGACCGGCGGCGACCCGCTCATGCTCTCGCCGCGACGGCTGGGGCGGATCCTGACGCGACTCTCGGCGATCCCCCACATCGAGACGCTGCGCATCCACAGCCGCGTGCCCGTGGCGGACCCTTCACGGATCACGCCCGGCATGCTGGCAGCCCTGAACCTGGAGCGGCCGCTCTACCTCTGCGTCCACGCGAATCACGCGGCGGAATTCACCGACGAGGCGGCGCGCGCGCTGCGCGGCCTGCACGCCACGGGCCTCGTTCTCCTCGGCCAATCGGTGCTGCTGCGCGGCGTGAATGACAGCGCAGCCGCGCTGGAGACCCTGTTCCGCGCCATGCTGCGCCACCGGGTGAAGCCTTACTATCTGCATCAGCTCGACCCCGCGCCCGGCACCGCGCGCTTCCATGTGCCGGTGGAGGAAGGGCTCGCCCTGCTGCGGGGTTTGCGCGGGCGCGTCACCGGCCTCGCCTGGCCCACCTATGTGCAGGAGCAGCCGGAGGGGGCGGGAAAAATCCCGCTCGGCATGGCCGGTATGCGCGGCGGGGCTGGACAAGCGCGCGAAGCTGTTTAGAAGGCCCCGCACGGCGGGCGATTAGCTCAGTTGGTAGAGCAGCTGACTCTTAATCAGCGGGTCGTAGGTTCGAGCCCTACATCGCCCACCACTCCCTCCGCCCCTCAGCATCGACAAAGCAGCGCCCGTGCCGCGGCAGCGGACGCCGCGATCTGTTCAGCGAGGCGTCGGTCCGGTTCGGCGGGCGCCAGGGAGCGGCTTCAGGGCTTTGCATATCTTGGAAATAATACGAAAGGCATTTAAAATGCCAGGTCGATCGTTACTTGCCGGCGCGTCATTTCCAGCCAAAAGGCGCCCCATGCGCGCGCCCTCGACACGCGACCAACATTCCAGGCATGAGACATCAGGGCCGCACTGGGCCAGTATCTTCGCCCATGGGCTGATGACCTCCCTTTTGCTGCTGGCGGTGACGCCCCTCGCTTCCATCCTGATCTGACCGCGCGCCCCCCCTTCACCGGCGGCTCCAGCCGCCGGATAGTCGCGCGCCGCACGCTGCCGCGGGCGGCACCCTCCCGTCCCGATCGGGCGGGGGCACAGCGCGAAGGAGCGGCCCGACAGCATGCAGCCCGGCTTTGAATGGATCGGCACGGCGGAGGTCGCGGTTGGCGCCCCCTTGGGCGTGGGCCGCGTGCCGGGCGGTGAGCGGCGCATCATCCCCATCCTGGGCGGCCGCATCGAAGGCCCGCGCCTGACCGGCGAGGTGCTGCCCGGCGGCGCCGATTTCCAGCTGATCCGCGATGACGGGGTGGCCGAGATCGAGGCGCGCTACACGCTGAAGCTCGCCGATGGCGCGCTGGTCTACATCGTCAATCGCGGGCTGCGCCACGCGGCGCCAGAGGATATGGCGCGCCTGCTGCGCGGCGAGCCGGTGCCGCCCGAGCGCGTCTATTTCCGCACCGCGCCGGTCTTCGAGACCGCCTCGCCCGCGCATCAATGGCTGCATCGCAGCCTCTTCCTCGGCCTGGGCGAGCGACGCCCGGATTCGGTGCGGGTCGCGATCCACGCGGTCTGAGCTACTCGATCGCGCGGAAGCCCGTGGCACGCACCACCTCGGCCCAGCGCGCTGTCTCGGTGCGGATCAGGGTCGCGAAGGGTGCGCGCTCGCCATCCCCGGGGCGGAAGCCCGCCTCCTGCAGCCGCGCGCGCAGGGCGGGGTTTGCCATGGCGCGGCGCAGCCCCGCCTCGAGCATGGCCTGCACCGGCTCGGGCGTCGCGGCCGGCGCCACCACGCCGAACCAGGAGACGAAGCCCAGCCCCTCGATCCCAGCCTGCGCCATGGTGGGCACGCCGGGCAGCGCCGCCACGGGCTCGGCCGTCGTCACCGCAAGCGCCTTCAGGCGGCCGCCCTGCACATGCGGCGCCACCAGCGCGACCGTGCCGAACATCCCCTGCACATTGCCGCCGAGGATCGCCGTCATCGCCTCGCCGGTGCTGCGGAAATGCACGGGCTCGCCCTTGCCACCCAGGCGCCCGGCCAGGATGGCCGCGCCGAAATGGCCCGGCGTGCCGGCGCCGAAAGTGCCCATGAACAGCTGCGACTGGCCGCGCGCCCAGGCGACGTAGCTCGCCATGTCGGTCACCGGCAGCGCGGCCGGCACCACGAAGGCGAAACCGATGGAGGCAACCTCGCCGATCGGCGCGAAATCCCGCGCCGGATCGAAACTCAGCCGCGCATAGGTCGAGGGCGCCATCGCCAGCGTGCCGAGTTCGCCGAGCAGCAGCGTGGTGCCGTCCGGCGCCGCGCGCGCCACCTCCTGCGCCGCGATATGGCCGCCCGCGCCGGCGCGGTTGTCCACCACCACACCGGCGGGCCAGACCTCGCGCAGCGCATCGGCCAGCAGGCGCGCCACCACATCGGGCGCGGTGCCGGGCGGGAAGCCCAGCACGAGGCGCACCGGGCGATCAGGGACCGCCTGCGCGCGCGCGCTGGGCGCCGCCGCCAGGAGCGCGGCACCGCCGAGCGCGGCCCGGCGGCCGATCAGGTGTTGCGACGAAGCCATGCGGTTCTCTCCCCTCGCGGCGGCGCCTTGCGGGCGCGGCTCAAGCTTTTGCGCGCGGAGCGATACCGTTTCACCCCCCGGCGAGGCAAGACGCCCGCCTGGGGATGCCGAGGGTGATCTCAGCCGTGCTTCAGCGCGGCGTCGAGCTGTTCCTCCTGCTCCTTCGTCAGGCTGGTCTGCAGCACCTTGCCGCCGAAATGCGCCATCTCCGGCACCACCTTATCCGCCGTCACCTTGCGCACGAGGATGCAGAGCGCGGCGCTCCCGGCCGGCAGCGCCGCCGCCGTGTCCTTCATGAACTGGTCGTTGATGCCGAGGTCAGTGAACTTGCCGCTGAGCGCGCCGGCGCCCGCGCCCACCGCCGCGCCCAGCAGCGGGTTGAGGAAGAGCAGCCCGATCAGGGCACCCCACATGCCACCCGAGGCGGCGCCGACGGCCGTGAGGTTCACCGGCTGGTGCAGCTTCACCTTGCCGTCCGCCTCGCGCTCGGCCACCACGGCGTCGCCCAGTTCGATCAGGTAGCGGCCCTGCAGCTCGATGAGCTTCGCGCGCGCCGCCTGCGCGGTGGCGAGGTTGTCATAGGCGATGATGATGAGATCGGCCATGCGGCTTGTCCTTCCTTGTTGTCAGCCTTGTTGCCCGGAGAGCCTAACACGACCCGCGGCGGGGAACATGGCGCGATGGTATACCCCGCGTCCCAGCCCCCCTGTGGAAGGAATGCGGATTTTCGTTGAGATTCAGTCCTGTCGTTGCCTAGCATGGAAGGAACTCCATCGGTCCGTCACGCGCATGAACCCTTCCCGCCGCCTGCTGCTCGCCGCGCCCTTCCTCTCGCTGGCCCCGCCCGCGCGCGCCATGCCCATCCCCGAAACCCTGCGCCGCGCGCTGGACGCGGAGGCGCATCCCCGCGCCACCCAGGCGCTGGAGCGCACGCTGGAGCGGCTTTCGGAGATGGATGTGGATTGGGGCGCGCCGCGCCTCATCCTGGTGAACATCGCCGGCGCGGAGATGGTGGCCTTCGAGGCGGGGCGCCCGGTGATGCGTTCGCGCGTCATCGTCGGCACGCCGCGCAACCGCACGCCGCAGCTGATGACCTTCACCACCTCGGTGCGCTGCAATCCGCCCTGGCATGTGCCCCCCAGCATCCTGGCCGAGGTCCGGGCCGGCGGCACGGCGGGCTTCCAGGCGGTGGGGAACCGGCTGATCCAGCCGCCGGGGCCGAACAATCCGCTGGGGCCGCTGCGCCTGGGTTTGCTGAACTCGGACGGCATCTTCCTGCATGGCACGAACCGCCCCGGCCTCTTCGCGCGGGATGCCCGCGCCCTCTCGCATGGCTGCGTGCGCGTGGAGGCGATCCGCGATCTCTGCGCCTGGGTGCTCGACATGCCGGTGGAGGAGTTGAACGAGCAGGTGGCGACGGGCCGCACCATCGAGCTGCATCCGCTGCAGGAGGCGCAGGTGGTGCTGGCCTATATGACCGCCTGGCCGGATGCCGAGGGCCGCATCCTCATCCATCCCGATCCCTATGGACATGATGGGCGCCGCGCGAGCTTCCGCCGCGTGCCGCGCAACACGCCGGATGATCCGCTGGAGGTGGAAGCCGCGGCGCGCGCCACGCTGGCCGCCGCCGGGCGCATCTAGAGCATGATCGCACATGGCTGGAATCAGCCATTGCGTGAATCTGCTCGCCATGGCGAGCCAGGGCGGTTTCCACTCTTCTGGAAACCGCTCTAGCAGGCTGCTGAAGAAGGCCAAAAGACGAAAGGGCTCCGCCCTCTCGTACTCTCCCGCCAAGAAACTCAGTTTCTTGGATCTTCAATTGTTAAATTAAATCAAATACTTATTGGAGATGCAAGAACCTGAGGTTCTTGCCGGGGTGCCCGAGGGGCTGGCCCCTCGGTCCCACAGCGGAGTTTCTCAGCAGCCTGCTAGAGCATGATCCGCTGAGGTGGAATCACCGAAGCGGTGAATCATTCGCTCAACAAGGCTGGATCGTGATCCAGCGATAGCGGATCACGATCCAGACACGAAAAAGGCCGCCGGGGTTTCCCCCGGCGGCCCATTGCGAGGCCGAAGCCTCAGCTCACGCCAGGTCGAAGCGGTCCAGGTTCATCACCTTGGTCCAGGCCGCCACGAAGTCATGCACGAAGGCCTGGTGGGAGCCATCCACCGCGAAGACCTCGGCCAGCGCGCGCAGCTGCGAGTTGGAGCCGAAGACCAGGTCCACCCGCGTCGCCGTCCACTTCACCTGGCCGCTCTTGCGGTCCCGCCCGATATAGAGGCCGTGCATGTCCGCCGAAGGCGACCAGGCCGTGCCCATGTCGAGCAGGTTGGTGAAGAAGTCGTTGGTCAGCGCACCCGGGCGCGTGGTGAAGACGCCATGCGGCGCGCTGCCGTGATTGGCGCCCAGCACGCGCAGGCCGCCCAGCAGCACCGTCATTTCCGGCGCCGTCAGCGTCAGCAGCTGCGCGCGGTCCACCAGCCGCTCCTCGGGAGAGAGGCCGTTCTCCTCGCCCACGAAGTTGCGGAAGCCATCCGCCTTCGGCTCCAGCACCGCGAAGGAGGCGACATCCGTGTGCTCGGGCAGCGCATCGCCGCGGCCCGGCATGAAGGGCACGTCCACCGTGACGCCAGCGGCCTTCGCCGCCTGCTCGACGGCGGCATTGCCGCCCAGCACGATCAGGTCCGCCATCGAGATCTTCCGCACGCCCTTGGCGTTGAAGCTCGTCTGGATCCCCTCCAGCACGCCCAGCACGCGGGCGAGCTTGGCGGGCTCATTCACCGCCCAGTCCTTCTGCGGCGCCAGCCGGATGCGCGCGCCATTGGCGCCGCCCCGCTTGTCCGAGCCGCGGAAGGTGGAGGCCGAACCCCAGGCGACCGAGACGAGATCCGCGATGGAAAGGCCCGAAGCCAGGATCTGCGCCTTCAGCGACGCGATGTCCGAGGCATCCACCAGCGGGTGCGTCACCTCCGGGATCGGGTCCTGCCAGACCAGCACCTCGGCGGGCACGAGCTTGCCGAGGTAGCGGGCGCGCGGCCCCATGTCGCGATGGGTCAGCTTGAACCAGGCCCGCGCGAAGGCGTCGGCGAACTGGTCCGGATTGGCGTGGAAGCGCTTGGAGATCTCGAGGTAGGCGGGGTCCGTGCGCAGCGCCATGTCCGCCGTGGTCATGATCGGCTTGTGGCGCAGGTTCGGGTCATGCGCGTCGGGCACCGTGCCCTCGGCCTTCGCGTCCTTCGGCGTCCACTGCCAGGCGCCGGCGGGGCTCTTGGTCAGCTCCCACTCATAGCCCAGCAGGTTGTCGAAGTAGCCATTGTCCCACTTGATGGGATTGTTGGTCCAGGCGCCCTCGATGCCGCTGGTGATGGTGTCCTTGCCCTTGCCGGTGCCGAAGCTGTTGGCCCAGCCCAAGCCCTGCTCCTCGATCGCGGCGCCTTCCGGCTCGCGACCGACATGGCTCTCGGGGCCCGCGCCATGGCACTTGCCGAAGGTGTGGCCGCCGGCGGCCAGGGCCACCGTCTCCTCGTCGTTCATCGCCATGCGCGCGAAGGTCTCGCGGATGTCGCGGGCCGAGGCCATCGGGTCCGGCTTGCCGTTGGGGCCCTGCGGGTTCACGTAGATCAGGCCCATCTGCACGGCGCCGAGCGGATCCTCCAGCTGGCGGTCGCCGACATAGCGCTCATCGCCGAGCCAAGTGGTCTCATTGCCCCAATAGACGTCCTCCTCCGGCTCCCACACGTCCTCGCGGCCGCCGGCGAAGCCGAAGGTCTTGAAGCCCATGGATTCGAGGGCGACGTTGCCGGTGAGGACCATGAGGTCCGCCCAGGACAGCGCATTGCCGTATTTCTGCTTGATCGGCCAGAGCAGGCGGCGCGCCTTGTCCAGGTTGCCGTTGTCGGGCCAGGAGTTCAGGGGGGCGAAGCGCAGCGTGCCCGCGCCCGCGCCACCGCGGCCATCGCCGATGCGGTAGGTGCCGGCGCTGTGCCAGGCCATGCGGATGAAGAAGGGCCCGTAATGCCCGTAATCGGCCGGCCACCAGTCCTGGCTGTCGGTCATCAGCGCGGTGAGGTCACGGCGCACGGCCTCGATGTCGAGCTTCTTGAAGGCCTCGGCATAGCTGAAGCCCTTGGGCATCGGATTCAGCTCGGGCGTGTTCTGGTGCAGGATCTTGAGGTTGAGTTGGTTGGGCCACCAATCCTTGTTCGACCGGCCGGCGAAGGCCGTGGGCTTGGGCGTGCCGTGCATCACCGGGCACTTGCCGCCGCTGGGCGCCGCATTTCCGTCCATGTTTCTCTCCGAGCTTGCTTGCGTGTGAGCACGGGAAAGGGATGGGAGACCCCGGCCCCCCTCCCGGCTGCGTCGCACCCTAGCGGCGGGAGTGGATTGACTTCCAGTCAATTCATTCAACATCTTCGATAGATGAAAACTATCACCCTGACGTCACACGCGCGATGAACCTGCGCGACCTCCGCTACCTGCTGGCGCTGGCCGAGCACGGGCATTTCGGGCTCGCGGCCGAGGCCTGCGGCATTTCCCAGCCCACCCTCTCGGTCCAGCTGCGCAAGCTGGAGGAGGAGCTCGGCGTCACCCTCTTCGAGCGAGGCAACAAGGGCGTGACCCCGACCGAGGCCTGTACCCGGCTGCTCGGCCATGTGCGGGGCGCGGTGGCCGAGGCGGACGCCATCCTCACCCTGGCGCGCGGCCTGCGGGACCCCTTGGCCGGGCGGCTGCGCCTGGGCGTCATCCCCACGCTCGCGCCCTATCTCCTGCCGCTGGTCTTCGGGCCGCTGCGCGAGGCGCTGCCCCGGCTGGAGCTGGAACCCTGGGAGGACCAGACCGCCCTGCTGCTGGAGCGGCTGCAGCGCCACGAGTTGGACGCCGCCCTGCTGGCGACCGAGCCGGAGGGGCCGGAATGGCAGAGCGAGGCCTTGTTCGAGGAGCCGTTCCTGGCGGCCCTGCCGCCCGAGCACCGGCTGGCGGCCGAGGCGCGGGTGAGCCAGGCGGAGTTGGCGCGTGACATCCTGGTGCTGGCCGATGGGCATTGCCTGCGCGAACAGGCGCTGGAGGCCTGCGGGCATCGCGGCGCGCTGGGCGGCACGCTGCGCGCGGCGAGCCTCTCCACGCTGCTGAACATGGTGGCGGCGGGCTACGGGACGACGCTGGTGCCGGGGCTCGCCGCCGGGGTGGCGCAGGATGCCGGGATCACGCTCCGCCCGCTGGCCGAGCCCGCCGGGCGCATCATCCGCATCGTCTGGCGCGCGCGCTTCCCGCGTCACGCGGCGGTGCAGGCGGTGGCGGAGGTGATCGCGACGCGGCTCAGGAGCTTCGCGGCGCAGCTTCCCTAACAGGCTGCTGAAAAAGGCCAAAAGACGAAAGGGCTCCGCCCTCTCGTACTCTCCCGCCAAGAAACTCAGTTTCTTGGATCTTCGATTGTTAAATTAAATCAAATACTTATCGGAGATGCAAGAACCTGAGGTTCTTGCCGGGGTGTCCGAGGGGCTGGCCCCTCGGTCCCACAGCGGAGTTTTTCAGCAGCCTGCTAAAGGAGCCCCTCGCGCCGGAAGGAGAGCTGCTGCTCGCGGCCGATGATCACATGGTCATGCAGCGTGATGCCGAGTGCCGCCGCGGCCTGCTTCACCTCGGCCGTCATCTCGATGTCCGCGCGGCTCGGCGTCGGATCGCCCGAGGGGTGGTTGTGCACCAGGATCAGTGCGGTGGCGTGCAGTTCCAGGGCGCGCTTCACCACCTCGCGCGGATAGACCGGGGTGTGGTTCACCGTGCCGCGCGCCTGGGCCTCGTCGGCCAGAAGGCGGTTCTTGGTGTCGAGGAAGAGGATGCGGAACTGCTCCACCCGCTCCCGCGCCATGGCGGCGGTGAGGTAGTCCATCAGGCGGTCCCAGTTGTTCAGCGTGTCCTGGCGGATGAGCGGGGCCTTGACCATGCGCAGCGCGGCCACCTGGACGGTGCGCAGCGCCGCGATGCCGGCATCACCCAGGCCTTCGATCTGGCGGAGTTCCTGCGTGGGCGCGCTCAGCGCATCGGCGAAGCTGCCAAAGCGGGCCAGCATGGCGCGGGCGATGGGCTTGGTGTCCCGCCGCGGCAGGGCCAGGAAGAGCAGCATCTCGATGAGTTCATGGTCGAGGATGCCCTCGGCACCACCCTCGAGCAGCTTCTGCCGCATCCGGCCACGATGGCCCTCCACGCCCGAGGGCGTGGCCGCGACCGGCGCGGGATCGAAGAGGCCGCCGGCCTCCGAGAGCCCACGCCGCCGCGTCACGGCGCACCCGAAGCGAAAGAGAGGGATCCTCCAAGAATCCGGCCGCAAGGCGGCCGGCGCGCCCAGACCGCGCTCACAGCCGGAATACCCGTCGCGGCGCGAAGCCAAGCCGGCGGAGCCGGCGCCCGGCGTCTGAGGGCGCCAAAAATCAACGCTCAGCCCGGCACGACATAAGGGGGTTTGTGCATCCCCCCAGGGCTGAGCGTAAAGATCTCGCAGCCGGTCTCGGTGATGCCGACCATGTGCTCGAACTGCGCGGAGAGGCTGCGGTCCCGCGTCACGGCGGTCCAGCCATCATCCAGGATCTTCACCTCGGGGCGGCCGGCATTCACCATGGGCTCGATGGTGAAGAACATGCCCGGCGCCAGCTTCGGGCCTTCGCCCGGTCGGCCGAAATGCAGCACGTTCGGCGGCTCATGGAACTTGCGGCCGATGCCATGGCCGCAGAAGTCCCGCACGATGGAGAAGCGGTGCTTCTCGGCATAGGTCTGGATGGCGTGGCCGATGTCGCCAAAGGTATTGCCCGGCTTGGCCATGGCGATGCCGCGCATCATCGCCTCATAGGTCACGTCCATCAGCAGCCGCGCCTTGGTGCTGATCTCGCCCGCCGCATACATGCGGCTGGTGTCGCCGTGCCAGCCATCGAGCAGCGCGGTCACGTCGATGTTGAGGATGTCGCCCTCGGCGATGGTCCGCTCGCCCGGAATGCCGTGGCAGACGACGTGGTTGATCGAGATGCAGGAGGATTTCGTGTAGCCGCGATAGCCGAGCGTGGCCGGCACCGCCCCATGCGCCACCATGAAGTCATGGCAGAGCTGGTCGAGATGCCCGGTGGTGACGCCAGGGCGCACATGCGGGGTGATCATGTCCAGGCATGCGGCCGCGAGCGCGCCGGCCCGGCGCGCGCCCGCGAAATCCTCTGGCGCATGGCGCGTGATGCGGCGGGATTCGCCGCCCGAATTTTCCATCTGGATAGGCTGACCGATCGGGTTTTGGAGAACCCCTAAGATGCGCGCGGCGCGCGCAAGGTTCAACCCGCTTTATCGCCGGTCTTGTATTCCGGGCTGCCCAGCGCCTCGGCCAGGCGGGCATTGGCGCTGCCGGGGCGGGCGGGCTTCTGCTGGCTCTCGTGCGGCGCCCAGCCTGTCATGACCAGGAGGCGCAGCTCCATCGCGAGGTCGAGACCCGAAAAAGCCAAGGGAAACAAGGCGCGTGGCGGCGTGCGGCGATCGGCGGCGCGGATCGCGTTGCCCTCGCCGGCGGCGCGCAGATCGGCCACGAGGCCCATGGCGGAGCGGTATTGCAGGGGCAGGCTGTCCTGGTCGGCCACGGGCAGGGCGAAACCAGCACGCTGCAGAAGGCCGGCCAGGTCCCGGAGCTCGGCGAAGGGGGCGATGCGGGGGGAGACACCGCCGCGCGTCTCGGCCTCGGCCGCCGCCAACGCCTCGCGCAGGCCCTGGAGCGTGCCGAAGCCGGGGAGTGCCGCGAGGAAGAGGCCATCGGGCCGCAGGGCGCGGCGGATCTGCACCAGGGCCCCGGGCAGGTCGTTCACACCATGCAGACTGAGATTGGCGACGACGAGATCGAAGCTCTCGGGCGCGAAGGGCAGCCACTCCTCGTCACCGGCGACGGCGATCCCCCCGGCGCGGGCCGCCATGCCTTCCGCCAGGTCCATCGAAACGATGAAGGGAATGCCGCGCGCCGCGAGCCGTGGCGCCACCACGCCGCGCCCGCCGAGGTCGAGCGCACGGGTGAAGCGGCGCGTCGTGTCATCCAGCCGGTCGAGCAGGAGATCGGCCGCGGCCTCCAGGATGGGGGCCACCTGGGCCACGCGCGGCGCCGCGCGCTCGCGGCGGAGGCGCATCAGGCGGCGGTCGAAGATCTCCGGATTGGCTTCCATGGAGTTCATCTGCGGCCTGTGGTGCTGGCGCGCAAGCAGGACTATCGTTTCCCGATCCGAGAGGGAGAACGCAGATGAACAGCATGGATGTAAAGGCGGCCCGCACCGCCGCCGTGGCCGCCGCCGTGGGCCGCGTGCGCGAGATCGAGGCCCGCATGGGCGTCACGCGCGAGGCGCTGGAGGCCATCAAGGCCGAGCTGATGAACCTCGCCGCGCAGGAGCACCTCTTCCCCAGCGCCGAATTCCCGCCGCCGCCCAATGGCGAGAAGGGCAGCAACCGCTACCTGCTGCGCGAGGAGGAGAACAACCGCTTCGCCCTCTATCTGAACGCGCTGAACCCGGGCAACGAGACCAAGCCGCATGACCACACCACCTGGGCCGTCGTCGTCGCCGTGGACGGGCAGGAGCTGAACAAGGTCTATGACCGCCTGGATGACGGCTCCAACCCCGAGCGCTGCGAGATGCGCGTGCGCGAGGAGATCATGGTGGAGCCCGGCCGCGGCATCTGCCTGATGCCGGAGGACATCCACTCGATCCACACGACGGGCACGCGCCCCACGCGCCACCTGCACATGTATGGCCTGGCGCTGGAGAAGCTCGATGGCCGCCGCGCCTTCGACGACAAGACGGGCGTCGTTTCCTATTACAACAAGAATTTCATGAAGCCGACGGCGGACGCGAAGTCCTGATGACGAGTGTCACGCCGGCCACGCTCAAGGCCTGGATTTCCGAAGGCACCGAGCTCGCCATCCTCGACGCGCGCGAGGAGGGGGAGTTCGGCCATGGGCACCTCTTCTGGGCGGTGCCCTGCCCGCTCTCCAAGAAGGAGCTGCGCGCCCGCGCGCTGCTGCCGCGACAGGCCACGCGCGTGGTCTGCGTGGATGGCGGCGAGGGGCATGCGGAGAAGCTCGCCACCTATCTGACCTCCATCGGCTTTAGCGATGTGCATGTCCTCGCCGGTGGCACGCCGGCCTGGGCGGCGGCGGGCTATGTCGTCTTCACCGGCGTGCATGTGCCCTCCAAGGCCTTCGGCGAATGGGTGGAGCACCATTACGGCACCGAGAGCCTCGACCCGCCGGAGCTGCAGGCGCTCAAGGATTCCGGGAAGCCCATGGTCATCCTGGACAGCCGCCCGATGGACGAGTTCGTGCGCATGACGATCCCCGGCGCGGTGAACGTGCCGGGCGGCGAGCTGGCCTATCGCATCGGCGACCTGGTGCCCGATGCCGAGACGACCATCGTGGTGAATTGCGCGGGCCGCACCCGCAGCATCATGGGCGCCGAGAGCCTGCGCCGTGCCGGGGTTCCCAACCGCATCGTGGCGCTGCGCAACGGCACCATGGGATGGGAGCTGGCGGGCTTTCAGTGCGAGCGCGGCGTGACGCGCAGCTACGCTCCCGGCACGCCGGCCAGCGCGGCGCTCGCGCTGCAACGTGCCTCTGCCTTCGCGGCGGAGAATGGGGTGAAGCTGATCAGCCGCGCCGCCGCCCTGGCGATGCTGGCCGATGAGAGCCGCAGCACCTATGCCCTCGATGTCCGGGCGGCCGAGGAATATGCCGCGGGCCACATCCCGGGCTTCCGCCACGCGCCGGGCGGTCAGCTGGTGCAGGCGACCGACCAGTGGGTCGCGGTGCGTGGCGCGCGCGTGATCCTGGCGGATGACGACACGGTGCGCGCCCGCATGTCCGCCGCCTGGCTGCGCCAGATGGGCGGCTGGGAGGTGTTCGTGGTCGAGGGGGCGCTTTCGGGCGAGCTCGCGACGGGGCCCTGGAAGCCGGTGGCGCCCGAGGTGCCGCAGATGCCGGTCGTCATGCCCCAGACGCTGGCCGCCGAGACGGGCGTGACGGTGGTGGACCTGGCCCGCAGCATCGACTTCCGGGCCGGGCATATCCCCGGCTCGGTCTGGGCGGTGCGGGGCCGCGTGCCCAAGATCGCGGGCCCGGTGGTGGTGACGGCGCCCGATCCCTGGCTTGCCCACCTCGCGGCGGCCGAGATTCCGGGCGCGCGCGTGCTGGAGGGTGGTGTGGCGGCCTGGAAGGCGGCCGGCCTGCCGCTGGCCGCCGACCGCACCAATCCGCCAGACGAGGCCTGCGTGGACTGGTATCTCCGCCCCTATGACCGGAATTCCGGCATCGAGGCGGCCATGCACGCCTATCTCTCCTGGGAGATTGATCTCGTGCATGAGGTGGCGCGCGACGGCGATGCGCGCTTCGGCGCCTGGTAGCGCCCCCGCCCGATGACCGGAGCGCCGCAGGGCGCGAAGGTCTGAATCGGGCGGGCATCACGCCCGATGACCGGAGCGCCGCAGGGCGCGAAGGTCTGAATCGGGCGGGCATCACTCCCGATGACCGGAGCGCCGCAGGGCGCGAAGGTCTGAATCGGGCGGGCAGCGCCTTCCGGCGACTGGGCGGCGGCATCCTGGATGCGCTGCTGCCGCCCACCTGCCTGACATGCGAGGAGCCCGTCGGCGTCCAGGGCGGGCAATGCCCGGCCTGCTTCGCCGGCCTCGCCTTCGTGACCGCACCGTTATGCGACCGCTGCGGCGTGCCCTTCCCGCATGGCGGTGCGGGCGTGCCGCATCTGGAGGCGCTGTGGTGCGAGGCCTGCGTGGCCGCCCCACCCGCCTTCACCCAGGCGCGCGCCGCGCTGCGCTATGATGCGGGCGCCAAGGCGCTGATCCTGCCCTTCAAGCATCGGGACCGGACCGAGTTGACGGCCCCCCTCGCCCGCCACATGGCGCGCGCCGGGGCCGAACTGCTGCGCCGCGCCGAATTGCTGGTGCCGGTGCCCCTGCACCGCTGGCGGCTGTTCCGCCGCCGCCACAACCAGGCGGCGCTGCTGGCCGCCCGGCTCTCGCGGATCAGCCATGTGCCCCACGCCCCCATGGTGCTGCGCCGCCTGCGCGCCACCCAGCCGCTCGGTGAGCTGGGCGCGCGCGCGCGCGCGGCGGTGCTGGAGGGCGCCTTCGGCCTGATTCCCGGCGCCGCGGCGCGCATTCACGGCAAGCGCCTGCTGCTGGTGGATGACGTGCTGACCAGCGGCGCCACCGCCGATGCCTGCGCCCGGACCCTGCTTGCGGCGGGCGCGGCGGAGGTGATGGTGCTGGCCGCCGCCCGCGTGCCCGACCCGCGGATCGAGCGCCCGGCGTGACCGGCCGCCCTTAAACCTTTCTCAACATCTCGCGCGCATGCTGTGGCCACCAACAGGATGGAGCCAGCGCCATGCCTTTCGATGGCCGCAACTTCCACAATCCGGGCGCCTCGCCCTTCGACAGCTTCGTGACGAGCCATCCGGAGCAGCGCTTCGACATGACCGCCACGCGCCCCACGACGCAGAACACTCCGCTTTTCGGCCTGGACGGTGCGGAATGGCGCGGCTTTTTCGTGGTGCTGACGGGGGCGCTGGGCCTTGGCCTTGGCCTGGCCGCGCTGCTGCTCTCCATCCTCGGCGACTGAACCGCTTGACGCCGGGGGCGGCCCTCGGCCTATTGCGGCCATGCCCAAGATCGAAATCTACACGACCGCCTTCTGCCCTTACTGCGACCGCGCCCGCGCGCTGCTGACCAAGCGTGGCGTGAGCTTCGAAGAATTCGACGCGCCGCATGGCAGCCAGGCGCGCAAGGATGCCATCGCGCGCTCCGGCGGGCGCACCACCGTCCCGCAGATCTTCATCAATGGGCAGGCCATCGGCGGGTCGGACGACCTTGTCGCTCTCGACCGTGCCGGCAAGCTCGAAGCACTCCTCGCGGGCTGAGACGCCCCCCCTCGCAATCGCCTCCGGCCCTCCCATGTGACAATCAGGTGACCGGCGCGAGCTTGGCCGGCCGATGAAGGTATGAAGGGATGATCCGCTTCTCGCTCCGCTGCGACAATGCGCATGAATTCGAAAGCTGGTTCAAGGATGGCGCCGCCTTTGATCGCATGGCCGCTGCCGGCCTGGTCGATTGCCCGGTCTGCGGCGACACGAAGGTGAGCAAGGCCCTGATGGCGCCCGCCATCCGAAAGACCCCGGGTGTGAAGGGGCGCGCAGCTGTCGCACCCGCCCCGGCCGAGGTGCCCAAGCCCGCCGCCGATGACCAGACGCCGCGCCTCGCCGCCGGGCCCATGCCGGCGCAGGTGGTCGCCCTCCTGCAGCGCATGCGGCAGGAGATCGAGGCGAATTGCGAGAACATGGGCAAGGATTTCGCGAAGGAAGCCCGCCGCATCCATGAGGGCGAGGCCGAGGCGCGCGGCATCTATGGCGAGGCGACCGAGGCCGAGGCGGAAGCGCTGCGCGAGGAAGGCATCGAGGTCGCGCGCCTGCCCTGGGTTCCCCGCGCGGACGGCTAATGCCATCGTAGGGGCAAGGAGAAATCCATGGCCGAAGACCCCTACAAGACCCTCGGCGTGCCGCGGGACGCCTCGCCCGAGGCGATCAAGTCGGCCTATCGGAAGCTCGCCCGGCAGCACCACCCGGATCTGAACCCGGGCAAGCCCGAGGCCGAGGCGCGCTTCAAGGCCATCTCCGCCGCCAATGACCTGCTGAGCGACCCGGAGAAGCGCGCCCGCTTCGACCGCGGCGAGATCGACGCCGAGGGCCAGGAGCAGCGCCCCCAGCACAGCTACCGCCATTACGCCGAACAGCCGACCGGCGAGAAATACGGCCCGCGCGGCGGCGCGCGGCCCGATGCGGAGGTGTTCGAGGACCTCTTCGCCGATCTCTTCGAGCAGCGGCGCCGCGCCGAGTCCGCACCGCGCCGCGGCATGGATGAGAGCTACCGCCTGGCCGTGCCCTTCCTGCACGCGGTGCAGGGTGCCACCGAGACGCTGACCCTGCCCGATGGACGCGGCCTGAGCGTGAAGATCCCGCCCGGCGTCGAGACCGGCCAGGTGCTGCGCCTGCGCGGCCAGGGTGGGCCCGGCCGCAATGGCGGGCCGGATGGCGACGCGCTGATCGAGCTGGAGGTCGCGCCCCACAAGCTCTATCGCCGCGAGGGCAACGACCTGCACATGGACTTGCCGGTGACGGTGAAGGAGGCGGTGCTGGGCGGCCCCGTCATCGTCCCGACCCCCGGCGGCCCGCTGCGCGTGACCCTGCCCGAGGGCAGCGATGCGGGGCGGCAGATCCGCCTGCGCGGGCGGGGCGTCGCGGCGCATGGGGAGCGCGCGGCGGGCGACCTCTTCCTCACATTGCGCATCGTGATCGGGACCGCGGATGAGGCGCTGAAATCCTTCCTGCGCGACTGGACGCCGGAGCACCCTGAAGACCCGCGCGCCGGGCTGGAGGCCGCGCCATGATCACGCTCGATATCCTCTGCGCCCGCTTCACCCGGCTGCGGATCGACGATCTGCAAGGCTGGATCGCCGAGGGACATGTGCGGCCGGAGCGCAATGAGGGCACGCTCGTCTTCACCGAGCTGGACGTGGAGCGTGTGCGCCTGATCCTCGAGCTGCGCGAGGACATGGCGGTGAACGAGGAGGCGCTGCCCGTGGTGCTCTCCCTGCTTGACCAGCTCTATGAGCTGCGCCGGCGCCTGCGCGCGATGGGTGTAGAGCCGGACGCTAGCTGAGGGGACCGAGGAAGCGGTCCACCGCCGCTTCGATCACCGGCGTCACATCCTCCGGCACCGGCAGGTGATAGATGTGCCGCCGGATACCGAGATAGACGATGCCGCCATGGAGGTTCCACAGATCCTCCATTCCCGGCGCCCAGCGCCCCTCGGCCGCCGCCGTGATTTCCTCGCGCATCGGCGCCAGCAGCAGCGCACTGACATGCTCGAGGTAGCGGCGGTTCAGCGCATCGCCATCGAGGCCCGCCCACATGAAGATGCGCATCCACTCATAGGTGAAGATGGCGCGCGTGTACTGGGCGTAGAAACGGCAGAGGCGCGCGCGGATCGGAACGGTGCGGTCGCGCAGTTCATCGAGCCAATGCGGCGCGATTCGGCCGAGATAGACGCGCTCGAACACCGCCTCGCGCAGCTCCGCCTTGCTGGCGAAGTACTTGTAGAGCAGCGCCTGGGTCACGCCCGCCCGCCGCGCCAGGTCGCGCGTCGGCCCACCGAATCCGACCTCGGCGAAATAGGCGGTGGCGGCGCGGATGATCTCCTCGCGCCGGGCCGCCGGCTCCAGCCGGCGACGCGTGATGCTGCCTTCCAAGCGGTCCTCCCCTGTGCCGCGCCATCTGAGACCGGGATGGCTTGACAGGAAAGGGGGCTCGGTGATCATTCGATCAACAAGAGTTTCAGGGGAAACAGTTCATGAAGTGGCCGGCCATGGGCTATGCCCGCGCCGCGAGCCTGCCCGACCTATGGTCGGTGCTGGCGCAGCACGGGTCTGCGGCGCAGATCATCGCGGGCGGGCAGACGCTGCTCGCCACCCTCGCCTTCCGCCTCTCCGAACCCGGCACGCTGGTGGACATCACGCGCATCCCCGAGCTGCGCGGCATTTCCGTTTCCAGCGGCGTGCTGCGCATCGGCGCGCTGACCCGCCATGCGGAGCTGGGGCGCGATGCGCTGGTGGCGCGGCACGCCCCGCTGCTCACCGCCGCCGTCCCGCTCATCGCCCACCCCGCCATCCGCAACCGCGGCACCATCGGCGGCAGCCTCGCCTATGCCGACCCGGCCGCCGAATTGCCGGCCTGCATCGTGGCGCTGGATGCGGTGGTGGTGACGGCCTCGGCCGCCGGCGAGCGCCGGATTCCCGCGCGCGACTTCTTCACCGACCTGCTGCAGACGGCGCTGAACCCGGGTGAGATCATCGCCGCCGTGGAGATCCCGCTGGCCGAGCGCCGCAGCGCCATCCAGGAGGTCGCGCGCCGCTCGGGCGATTATGCCATGGCGGGGCTGGCCGCCGCGCTGCGGATCGAGGGCGGGCGCGTGGTGGCGCCGCGCTTGGTCTATTTCGGCGTGGGCACCGGCCCGGTGCTGGCCGCCCGCGCTTCGGCCGCACTCGAAGGCCGGGCGCTGGACGCCGCCAGCATCGCCGCCGCCCAGGCCGCGCTCGGCGAGGATCTCGACCCGCCGCAGGATCTGCACGGCCCGCCCGAGATGAAGCGCCATCTCGCCCGCGTGCTGACGGGCCGCGTCCTCAACGGCTTCCTGAACCCCTCGGAGATCGCCGCATGACCGCGTCGGATCGTGAGCACCGCAGCGCCAGCGAGGAGCGGAGCGTGAATCCGCCGCAGCAGCGCATCTCGCTGACCGTGAATGGCGAGCGCGTGACCCGCCATGTCGAACCGCGCCGCCACCTGATCGACTTCCTCCGCCTCGACCTTGGCCTCACCGGCAGCCATGCGGGCTGCGAGCATGGCGTCTGCGGCGCCTGCACGGTGCGGGTGGATGGCGAGATCGTGCGTGGCTGCCTGGTGCTGGCGGCCTCGCTCGATGGCGCGGATGTCGTCACCATCGAGGGCCTGTCGGACAGCGGCGAGGTGGCCGACCTCCAGGCCAATTTCGTGGCCCGCAACGCGGCGCAATGCGGCTTCTGCACGCCGGGGATGATCATGACGGCGGCCGATATCCTGGCCCATGCCGAGGAAGCAGGGGGCGGCACGCCGTCGCGCGCCGAGATCCGCGAGCATCTCTCGGGCAATTACTGCCGCTGCACCGGCTACCAGGCCATCGTGGACGCCGTGGAAGACACGCTGAAGGCAAGGCATTTGGCCGCCGATTCAGACCTCCGCGCCGTACCGGCGCTCCAGTCATCGGAGGCAAGCCGATGAACGAGATCACCCCCGCCTCCATCGGCCTCTCGCGCGAGGATCTGCCGAATTCCTATATCGGCCGCTCCGTCCCGCGCCCGAACGCGCCCAAGCTGGTGCAGGGCCGCGCGACCTATACGGATGACGTGGTGCTGCCCCGCATGGTCCATGCGGCCTTCCTGCGCAGCCCGCACGCCCATGCGCGCATCGGCGCCATCGACACCAGCGCGGCGCTGGCCGTGCCGGGCGTGATCCGCGTCTTCACCGGCGCGGACCTCGCCAAGGTCTGCGACCCCTGGGTCGCGACGCTTGATCACCTGAAGGGGATGAAGTCGGCGCCGCAGCACCCGCTGCCGCTGAGCCGCGCCACCTGGCAGGGCGAGCCCGTCGTCGCCGTCGTCGCCGAAAGCCGCGCGGCGGCCGAGGATGGCGTGGCCGCACTCCGCGTCGAATTCGAGCCCCTGCCCGCGCAGACCGACATGGAGACGGCGCTGGCCCCGGACGCCGTCGTCATCCACCCCGAGCTCGGCGACAACCTGGTCTTCACCCGCACCGCCGAGACGGGCGATGTCGCCGGCGCCTTCGCCAGCGCCCACAAGGTGGTCGAGGCCCGCTTCGTCACCGGCCGCCACACCGGTGTCACGCTGGAGCCGCGCTCCATCATCGCCGACTACAACCGCGCCGATGGCACGCTGACGGTGCATCACTCGACGCAAGCGCCGCACATGATGCAGGGCGTCTTCGCCAAGCATCTCCGCATGGAGGAGGGCGATGTCCGCGTCATCTGCAAGGATGTCGGCGGCAGCTTCGGCATCAAGGTGCATGTCTATCCGGACGAGGTCGCCGTCGCGGCCATGGCGCGCATCCTGGGCCGCCCGGTGAAGTTCATCGCCGATCGCTTTGAGGCCTTCGCCAGCGACATTCATGCGCGCGACCACCGCATCAAGGCGCGCCTCGCCGTGGACGGGCAGGGCAAGGTCCTGGCCTTCGACGTGGATGACCTGACGGGCATCGGCCCCTATTCGGTCTATCCCCGCACCAGCGCCATCGAGGGCAACCAGGTGGTGAACCTCTGCGGCGGGCCCTACGACTTCAAGAATTACCGCTGCACCACCACGGTGGTTCTGCAGAACAAGGCGCCCACCTGCCAGTATCGCGCGGTCGGCCACCCTATCGCCACAGCCGTGACCGAGGGACTGATGGACTTGGCCGCCGAGGCGCTGGGCATGGACCCGATCGAGATCCGGCGCCGCAACCTGATCGCCGATGACGCCTATCCTTATACCTCGCCGCCCGGCATGCGCTTCGAAGGGCTGTCGCACCACGCCTCGCTCGACAAGCTGCTCGAGATGGTGCCGGTCGCGAAGATCCGCGCTGACCAGGAGGAAGCGCGCAAGCGCGGCGTCCATCGCGGCCTGGGCTTCGCGGCCTTCATCGAGCTGACCAACCCCTCGCCCTTCATGTACGGCATCGGCGGGGCGCGCATCTCGGCGCAGGATGGCTGCACGGTGCGGATGGACCCGGATGGCTCCATCGTCGCCTCCTCCGGCGTCACCGAGCAGGGCCAGGGGACGGAGGCCATCCTGGCGCAGATCGTCGCACACGGCGTGGGCGTGCCGGTCAGCCGCGTAAAGATCATCACGGGCGACACCCAGACCACGCCCTATGGCGGCGGCACCTGGGCCTGCCGCGGCGCCGGCATCGGCGGCGAGGCCGCGCTGCAATCGGCGATCGCGCTGAAGCAGCAGATCCTGGAGGTGGCCGGCGCCATGCTCCAGGCCGCGCCCGAGAGCCTCGACATCAGCATGGGCAACGTCACCGACAAGGCGACGGGGGCCGAGCGGATGACGCTGCACGAACTGGGCCGCATCGTCTATTTCCGCGGCGACACGCTGCCGAAGGACCTCCAGCGTGAGCTGGTGCAGACGCGCCACTTCATCACCAAGGAATACCCCTTCGCCTTCACCAACGGCATCCAGGCGAGCTGGGTGGAGGTGGACCCCATGACGGGCATGGTGAAGCTGCTGGAGCATTGGTGCGTCGAGGATTGCGGGCGCGTCGTGAACCCGATGCTGGTGGATGAGCAGGTCCGCGGCGGCATCGTCCAGGGCATCGGCGGCGCGCTCTATGAGAACTGCGTCTATGACAGCGAGGGCAATCTGCTGACGACGACGCTGGCCGACTACCTGGTGCCCATGTCGGCCGAAATGCCGGAGATGCATGTGGGCCACGTCGAGACGCCCACGCGCGAATCCCTGCTCGGCGCCAAGGGCGCGGGCGAGGCCGGGACGGCCGGCGCGCCGGGGGCCATCATGAACGCGATCAACGATGCCTTGCGCCCGCTGAACGCCCGCGTGCATGAACAACCTTTCACGCCCGAGCGCATTCTCCGCGCGCTCGGCGCCATCGCATAAGCTTCACCACACAGCGCCGCCAAGGCGTGACGACAAAGGGAGTTTCAGGAATGTCCACTGCTCGCCGCAGCCTGCTCATGGGCGCTTCCGCCCTGCCGCTGTTTTCCATCCACGCCAAGGCGCAGACCGCGCTCAACGTCACCATCGCCTCCAGCCATCCCGTCGCCAATTTCTGGGTGGCGATGATGAAGAACGTCTTCCAGCCGGAGGTGGACAAGCAGCTGCGTGACAATGGCAACACGCACCGCATCAACTGGCGCGAATCCTATGGCGGCACGCTCTACCGCTTCCAGGACACGATGGAGGCGGTGCGCGACAACATCACCGACATCGGCTATGTCGGCACGCTCTGGGAGGGCAGCACCATGCCGCTCCAGAACGTCACCTATTTCACGCCCTTCGCGACGGGCGACCACGGCGTCATCGCCAATGCCTTCGAGGGCATGAACGCGACCGTGCCGGCGATCCGCGCGAACTGGAACGGGCTGAACATGGTCCCGCTCAGCTCCTACATCACCGACACCTACCACATCTGGTCCAACTTCCCGATCCGCACGCTGGATGATCTGCGCAACCGCAAGATCTCGGCCCCCGGCACGAGCGCCAATTGGCTGACGGGCACGGGTGCGACGCCGGTGGATGGCGCGCTGACCACCTACTACACCGACATCCAGACCGGCGTGTCCGAGGGCGCGCTCTCCTTCTTCGTGGGCATCCTGCCGACGCGCGTGCATGAGGTCGCGCGCTTCATCACGAAGTGCGACGTGGGTGCCATGTATGTGGGCGGCATCGCCGCCAACCGGCAGCGCTTCGAACGCTGGCCCGAGCCCGTGCGCCGCGCCATGACCGAGGCCGGCAAGGCCACGACCCAGGCGCATATCCGCGACGTCTCGGCGCGCATCGCGACCGCCGAGGCCGAGATGGTGCGCCAGGGTGCGGTCATCTCCACCCTGCCCGAGGCCGAGCGCACGCGCTGGATCCGCGGCCTGCCCAACCTGGCCCGCACCTGGGCGGACAGCTCGGGCCCTGCCTCGCGCGATGTGCTCACCGCCTATTTCGCGGCGATCCGCGCGGCCGGCCAGACGCCGGGCCGCGACTGGGATCGCGAACTGACCGCGTAAGCGAAGAAGGGCGCCGCCATGGCTGATGATATCGACATGGCGGCGCTCGACGCCGCCGCCGCGCCGCAACCCTTCGATCCGGTCCGGATGATCCTCGATGGCCTCGCCGCCATCGGCACCATCTGGACCTTCGGCCTGATGCTGCTGATCTGCGCCGATGTCATCGGCCGCTCCTTCCTCAACGCGCCCATCACCGGCGTGGCCGAGATCGCGGCCCACTCCGTGGTGGGCATCGTCTTTTTGCAGATCGGCTCCACCATCTATCACCGCCGCATGACGCGGGCCGATTTCCTGATCGAGCGCATCCTGCGCTGGGCGCCGGGCCTCGGCCGCGCCATGGAGGCGCTGTTCTACCTGATCGGCGCCGCCGTCATGTTCTTCGTGGCCCAGGCCGCCTGGCCGGGGATGTGGAATTCCCTGAACCTCCGCGAATTCTTCGGCGTGCAGGGCCTCTTCACCGTGCCGACCTGGCCCTTCCGCGCGCTGATCGTGCTGGGCGGCGGCGCGGGTGCCCTCGCCTATCTCGTCCTCTTCCTCCACGAAATGCGCCGGATGCTGCCCCGCCATGGATGATGTGACCCTCGGCTTCACGCTGATCGGCGTGATGGTGGCGCTGATCGTGGTGGGCCTGCCCATCGGCATTACGCTGATCTCGACCGGCGCCGTCGGCGTCTGGCTGATCCGCGAGAACCCGGACCTGGCTTTCCGCTTCACCGCACTCGCCACCTATTCCGGCATCCAGGACTACCTCTTCGCCACCATCCCGCTCTTCGTGCTGATGGGGCTGCTCGTCAGCATCTCGGATGTGGGCAAGGACACATTCGACGTCGCGCAGAACCTGCTGCGACGCGTGAAGGGCGGCCTCGGGATTGCCACCGTCGGCGCGAACGCCGTCTTCGCAGCCGTCACCGGCGTCTCCATCGCCTCGGCCGCCGTCTTCACCAAGGTGGCCGTGCCCGAGATGGTGCGCCATGGCTATTCCATGCGCTTCGCGGCCGGCACGGTGGCGGGCAGCAGCATCCTCGGCATGCTGATCCCACCCTCGCTGCTCATGATCGTCTATGGCGTGCTGGCCGAGGTCTCGATCGGCGCCATGTTCATCGCGGGCGTCATCCCGGGCATCATCATCGCGCTCGGCTTCGTGGTGATGATCTGGTCCTATGCGCGCTTCGCGCCGCACCGCATCATGACCCACGCCGAAAGCCCCGCCTTGAAGGACGAACCCGTGATGGGCACGGCCGAGATGCTGGGCAAGTCCGTCCCCATCCTGGCGTTGGTCGTCCTCATCCTGGGCGGGCTCTACACCGGCTTCTTCACGCCGACCGAGGCGGGCGCGGTGGGTGCCGCCGGCGCGCTCATCATCGCGCTGGTGCGCCGCCGGCTCGACGCGAAAAAATTCTGGCGCGTGCTGCGCGAGACGGGCCTGGTTTCCGCCGCCATCCTCTTCCTGCTGATCGCGGCCGGGCTCTATTCCCGCATGCTCTCCATGGCGGGCGTGCCCAATGCCATCGGCGATTTCGTGGAGCATCTGGGCCTCGGCCCCTATGGCTTCCTCGCCGCCTTCGTCATCGTCATCCTGCTGATGGGCATGATCCTCGACAGCACCTCGATCCTGCTGATCATGGTGCCGATCGGCGCGCCCATCGCCCAGGCCATGGGGTTCGACCTGATCCACTTCGGCATCATCACCATCATCGCCGTCGAGATGGGACTGCTGACGCCGCCCTTCGGCATCTCGGTCTTCACCGTGAAGGCGACCCTGGCTGACCCCAAGGTGGGCATCGAGACGATCTTCGCGGGGGCCATGCCCTTCATCGCGGTGATGGGGGCGGCGCTGGTCGTGATCGCGCTCTTCCCGGTGCTGTCCACCGCGCTGGTGCGGTAGGAAAAACAGGGCCTCCGGCGGCTGGGGCCGAAAGGCCCCAGACCCCAATCATCAGGGCTTCGCCTTCAGGGCGAAGTCGTATCGCAGGACGCGGTGGCCTTCGGGGGCCTTCGGGAAGTCGGCGATCAGCTCCTGCTTCACGCCGAACACCGCGTCGCTGTCCAGGTATTCATCGCCCGCGACAAACACATGCGTCACCAGCGTCTCGTGGCCGGGCGCGGCGATCATGAAATGCACATGGGCGGGGCGCATCGGGTGGCGGCCGGTCGCGCGCAGCAGATCCCCCACCGGCCCGTCATCCGGCACGGGATAGGAGGTCGGCAGCAGCGTCCAGAAGTGGAAGCGCCCCTCCGCATCCGTGCGGAAACGGGCGCGCAGGCTCGCCTCCTCCTCGGCCGGGCGCTGCACGTCGTAGAAGCCATCCTCATCCGAATGCCAGATGTCCACGATGGCGCCGGCGATCGGCCCGCCGCCCGCAGACTTCACCTGGCCCGAGACATGCAGCCGCTCGCCCTTCATCGCCTGCGCCACCTCGGCCCCCAGCGGCAGCTCCGGCGCGTTCTCGACATAGAAGGGCCCGAGCACGGTGGTGGGCGTCGCCCCCTCCGGCAGGCGGTGGTTGATCGCGTCCACCAGCATCGAGACGCCCAGCGTGTCGGAAAGCAGGATGAACTCCTGCCGCTTGTCGTCGCACATCTGGCCCACGCGGGTCAGGAAGCCGATGGCCGTCTGCCATTCCTCGAAGCTCGGCTCCACGTCGCGCACGAAGGCGTGCAGGTGGCGCACCAGGCTCTGCGCCACCTGGCGCATACGCGGATCGGGTGTTGCGGAAAGCCGCTCCAGCACGGCGTCGGTGATGCTGGTCTCATCGAAATCGCGCATGGCGTGGCCTCCCGTCTTTCGCGGGCTATTCTGGCACCGCAGGGGAAGAGGGGGAACGGGGATGCAGCCCAGCACGGAAGCGATGGAGGCGGTGGGCGAGTGGTATCACGCCTGGTTCACCGGGATCATCCTCATGACCGTTTCCCGCCGCGGCGCGCCCGAGGCGGCGGAGCTGGTCTTCCGCGTCTTCCGTCAGCAGCAGCAGGCGCGCTTCCTCCCGGGGTTGGAGAAGCTCGGCCTCTCTGGCCTGCCGCCCGCCATCGCGGCCGCGCGCTATCACTACCTGTCGAATGCCATCGGCGGCGTCGGCGTCGAATACCATGAGGAGAGCCCGAAAAAGGCCTGGATCCGCTATCCGCCGCCGCGCTGGATCTGGCAGGGCACGGCCATTTGCGGCATCCCGCCCGAGGTGAACATCGCCATGCTGCGCGGCTGGCACGCACAGAACGGCGTCTCGCTGAACTGCCCGCGCTTGGGCTTCGTCTGCACGGGCCAGACGGTGGAAGGATATCCGGGCCTCGAGGGCTACTACCTCGAACATGACCATGAGCTGACCGAGGCAGAGCGCCTGCGCTTCACCCAGGCCGAGCGCATGCCGCGCTTCGACCCCGCCGCCGCCCCGGCCCTGCCGCCGAGCTGGCCGGCCGAGCGGCTCGCCAAGGCCAAGCGCGGCTATGCGATGGAGTATGTGCGCAGCGTGATGCAGGCGGCTGCGGCCCAATGGGGCGCGGAGGAGGCCGGCGCGCTGCTCGGCCTCGCGGCCCGGCTCACCGCCATGCAGCACGCGCACCAGGTGGCGCGTGCGCTGGGCGCCACGGATGGGCTTGGCCTGCTGCTGGCCCTCGCCGCCGCCCAGGGCGATGCGGCGCAGCACGAGGGCGATGTCACCCACCAACCGGCAGCGGCGCTGTTCCGCGGCCTGGATCTGCCCGCGCCGTTGCTCCGGGCCTGGGCTGAGCTGCATCGCGGCGCGCTGCTCGCCTTCGATCCCCTCGCCACGCTGGAGTTCCAGGCCAGCGCGGAGGGCTTCGCCTGGCGGATTACGCCATCTCGCGGATGAGCTTGGCGCGCAGCGCGCGCGTCAAATCGCGCCGGCTCTCGGCGGTGATGACGAAGGCGCCCGGGCCGCCCATCACGTCGCGGCGGTAATGCTCCTCCAGCGTCTCGCCGCCGCGCGTCACCTGGCCGGCGACCGCGATGGCCAGCGCATTCACCACCATGCCCCGCCGCACCACGATGTCCCGCGCGATGGGTGCCGGGCGGAAGCTGCGCAGGTCCGGCCCATCGCCCGAGACATCAATCACCAGTTGCTCCGCCGTGAAGGGCCCCTCGCGCAGCAGATGGCTCGCGTGATGGATGGCGTCGCCGATCGCGTTGTAGGTCTGGGGCGTGCGGGGGGCGGCCAGCAGCGCATCGGCCAGCGCCTGGGCGGAGGCGAGGTCGCTGACGCGCTTCCAGTCCACGATGGTCTGCGAGCCACCAGGGCTGCCCCATTCGATCATGGCGATGCCCATCGCACCCCGCCGCTTGCTGCGGATGGCGGCCACCACCTGCGGGTGGGTGAGCGCCTCGGCATAGCCTTCGCGCTGCAGGCGGAACTCCTCCTCGCCGATGGAGCCCGAAGCGTCCATCGCCAACACCAGCAGCATGTCGAGCGTTTCCTGCGCGGCAACGGGCGTGGCCGCGACCATGGCGGGGGCGACGAGGACGCCGCGGCGGGAGATGGCCATCGGGGGATGCCTCCAAGAGCGGGAAGCCCGATTCGTCGCGCGAAGCGGGGCCGTCTGACAAGAAAAATGCATGGGCTTGCGCGCGGGGCTTGGCGGCGGGAGGCTCGGCCCCAACCAGGAGAACACGCCGATGTCCGAACCGCCCGTCCTGATGAGCCGCGATGCCCGCGGCATCGTCACCGCCACGCTGAACCGCCCCGCGCTGGGCAATGCCTATAATGGCGAGATGCTGGAGATGCTGATCGACGGCCTGCCGCAGCTGGCCGAAGACCCGCTGGTACGCGGCCTGGTCATCCGCGGCGCGGGGAAGCATTTCCAGGCCGGCGCCGACATCAACTGGCTGAGCGAGGCCGCGGCCGCGCCGCCCGAGCAGGCCTTCGCGTCCTCGATGATGACGACGCGCGCCATGCAGCGGCTGAACGAGTTTCCGAAGCCGAGCTTCGCCGTGATCCACGGCGCCTGCTTCGGCGGCGGCACCGGCATCGCCTGCTGCGTGGATGTGGCGCTGGCCACCACCCAGGCGAGCTTCGGCATTTCCGAGGTGCGGGTCGGCGTCGCCCCCACGCCGATCTCGACGCACATGGTCCACGCCATGGGCCTGCGCCACGCCCGCCGCTACGCCATCACCGGCGAGCGCTTCGGGCCGGAGGAAGCCATGCGCATCGGCCTCGTGCATGAGGTGCATGCGCCGGAGGCCATCGAGGCGCGGCTGGAGGAGATCATCGGCGCCATGCTGCTCTCCTCGCCCGCCGGCATCGCGGTCACCAAGACGAGCCTGCTGGAGTCCAATGGCCTGATGCTGAGCGAGCACCAGATGGCCGCACTCGCCAATGAGAGCTGGATGCAGCGCGCGGGTGCCGAGGGCCGCGAGGGTCTCGCCGCCTTCCGCGAGAAGCGCAAGCCGCGCTGGGCGCCGTAGCGCCTGATCGTCTTTGGTCGAAGACCAAAGGCGTGAAGCAGCCGCTCGGCAACGCGCCTGATCGTCTTTGGTCGAAGACCAAAGACGTGAATCAGCCGCTCGGCAACGCGTCTGATCGTCTTTGGTCAAAGACCAAAGGCGTGAATCAGCCGCGCAGCGAGGCCCTTAATCGGCCTGGATGTTCCCCTCGCGCACCACCCGGGCCCAGCGCTCGCGCTCGCTGCGGATCAGGGCGCCGTAGCGCTCCGGCCCGCCGCCGGCCGGCGTCGTGCCGCGCTCGGCGAGCTGGCGGCGGAGATTCGGATCGGCCATCGCGCCCTCGGCCGCCGCGACGAGGCGCGCGAGATTCGCGTCGCTGATCGTCGGATGCGCCGAGAGGCCGAACCAGGCCACCGCCTCGAACCCAGCCAGGCCGAATTCCGCCCCCAGCTCGCTCACCGTCGGCACGTCCGGCAGCTCCGGCAGCCGCTCGGCCGAGGTGACGGCGAGCGGCACGACCAGCCCGCCGCGGATGGCGGGCAGCGCGGTGGGCAGGTTGTCGAGGAAGACGTCGATGTCGCCCGCGATCAGCGCCGTCATCGCCGGCGCCGCGCCGCGGAAGGGGATATGCTGCATGCGCAAGCCGGCGAGCTGGCTGATCAGCTCGCCCGTCAGATGCGTGGAGGTGCCATTGCCCGCGCTGCCGAAGGGCCGGCCCGGGCGGTCGGCGCGGACGCGGCGCATGTAGTCGCGCGCATCGCGCGTGCCCATGCGCGTGGCATTGCCGATCCAGACATTGGGCACGGTCACCAGCAGCGTGATCGGGCGGAAATCGCGCTCCGGGTCATAGCCCGCGTTGCGCTGCAAGGCGGGGACGATGGCGTTGGAGGCGATCTGGCTCAGGAACATCGTGTGGTCATTGCCGTCCCGCACGAAGCGCTGCGCGCCGACCATGCCGCCCGCGCCGGCCAGGTTCTCCACGATGATGGTGCGGCCCAGGCGCTGCCCCATCTCCTGCGCCAGCAGGCGGGCCATGACGTCGGTGGTGCCGCCGGCGGGGAAGGGCACGATCAGGCGCAGGTCGCGCGTCGGCCAGGCCTCCTGCGCGGATGCGGCAACGGGCAGCGCGGCGGCGCCAAGCAGGGTGGTGCGACGGGTCAGCAGGGTCACGCGACGTCTCCGGCAGGTTTGCCTTGCATCGTCGTAATGCCCGCGCCGGAAGGCAAGCCCCGTTCAGGCCCGCGCCACCGCGCCCCCCTTGGCCCGTTCCGAGAAGAGCCCGACGGTCCAGAGGGCGGCGATGCCGGGCAGGATCAGCAGCAGCCCGATGAGCTGCGCCTGCTCCGGCGCCGCCTCCATGGCGCGCGAGATCATCCAGGCGAGGAACAGCCCCGTGCAGAAGACGCGCAGCGAGTGCCGCCCGATGGTGGCCAGCGCGCGGCCCGCCAGGCCTTCCATCCAATCCGCCCGGCGCGGCACCAGCATGGCGACGAGCCAGGCGAGCGCCAGCGCATGCAGCAGGCGCGGCGGCGCCAGCACATCCTTGTGCTCGAAGAGCATGATCACCCAATCGGGCCCCGCCACGAAATCATGCTGCACGAGGCGCACGCCGAAGCCCAGCACCACCACGGCGGCGGCGAGGCCGGTCAGCACGGGCGAATGCGGAAGGGGCATGCCATGCAGCGCGCGCCAGCCGAGCCAGCCGCCCAGCAGATAGAGGAACTGCCAGGCCAGCGGATCGAAGGCGATCAGCGTGTCCCCCAACCCCGGCGTCGCGATCCAGCCGAGATTGACCGCGGCATAGACCGCGAAGCTCGGCACCAGCGCCCAGATGCCCCAGCGTGCCACCAGCATCAGGAAGGGCCCCAGCAGCAGCATGCCGACCACGAAGACCGGCAGCGTGCCCATGAAATCCGGCTGGAACAGGCCGGTGAAGGCGAGGCCCACGGCGCGGAAGGGGTGCTCCACCAGGTAATGCCAACCGAAGCGCTCCACGGCATCGGGCACCTGGAACAGGATCTCGGCCAGCAGCACCATCGCGGCGAACATGAAGAAGACCAGCAGATGCGTCCGGTAGAGCCGGAGCGCACGGCCCAGCAGGTCCTTCTGCGCCACCATGGGCCCCGCCTTCGCCGCCTTGAGCGCGAAGACCGAGCCCAGCGTCATGCCCGAGAGCAGGATGAACATCTCAGAGGAATCCGAGAGGCCCCAGGCGGCATGAATGCCCCAGGCCAGCCAGGTGCCCACCACGTGGGAGACGAAGATCGAGACCTGCATCCAGCCGCGCAGCACATCGAGGCGCAGGTCGCGCGGCGGGCGCGAAGGGACAGCGGCGGGCGTCACGGGTCAGGCCGCAACGGCCGCGCGGCGTGGCAACAGCGCCAGCAGCTGGTCGCGTCGCAGCCAGGCCAAGAGCAATCCCATGGAGAAGGTGAAGCAGGCCTCCTTGAAGAGCTTGCCGCCATCCTCGTAGGGGTCCACGCCCAGCGGCGTGAAGAGGTGGAAGAAGATGGCGCCGCCCATGATGCCGGCGGCGAAAAGCCCACCGAAGCCCTGCGTGCGCGGGATCAGCACGAGGATGGCGGCGACGATCTCCATCCCCGCCACGAAGAGGCGGAAGGGCTTCTCCGGAATGCCCGACCAGTCGGAAAGGCGGTCGAAGATCAGCGTCGGGCCGGTCAGCTTGAACTGCTCGTAGTAGAGCAGCTCATAGGCGATCCAGATCGCGGCGGCCCAGGCCAGCAGATTGACCAGGAGCGTGGTGTGGCGGGCTTGCGGCATCGGGACCCTCGGCATGTGCCTGCCCCCGTGGATCGGGGGCTTGCCTGGGTTTCGCCATCATGCGGGGCCGGGTTACCCAGGCCAGGGATTACAATTCGCCCACGAGCTTCCGGCGGACCGCGACCACGCAATCCTCAAAGAGTGCGAGATCCTGCCAGCCGAGCCCATCCTCCGCACGCAGCATCACCCCGCCCGAGGCCGCGATGGCGCCTTCCAGCATGAGGTTCTCGGCCAGGCCGAAATCCTCGATCTCGAGGCCGTGCGCGTCGCGCCAGGCTTGGCCGTCATGCCGCGCGCCGGCCACCCGCGCGCGGTAGTCATGCGGCACATGGGTGTAGCCGAAGACCGGCCGTCCGAGCCCGCGCATATAGCCCAGTTCGAACACCGTGCCCGGATCGGCGGCGAGGCCGCGAAAGGGCGTGAGGTTGGCCACCAGCACATCGCAGCCCTGGATATGCGCCTCATTCGCCGCATGGATGCGCCGCCAGTCGGGCGGGCCGGAGGGCATGGGGGCCGGTGCGTCGAGCGGGAAGACGCCCTCCATGCCATACTTCGCGCAGATGGCCTTCTTGGCCGCCCCCGCCGCGAGGGGGTCGGGCAGGAAGACCTCCGGGCCGGCGAGATAGATGCGCATCGGGCCATTCTGCCAGGAAACCGGTTTCCGGCCTATGATGATCGGATGGATCTGGAAGCCGAATACAACAACCGTGCCCGCGTGCCCGGCCACCCCGCGATCATCGCGGGCTGGATGCGGGATTCCGCGGCCTTCCGTGCGGCCCATCCGCCCGAGACGCTGGCCTATGGAGCCGGCGCGCGGGAGGTGATGGACCTGTTCCTCCCGCCCGAGATCCAGGGCGTCGTGATCTTTTTCCATGGCGGCTATTGGCAGGCGCTGGACCGCTCGGCCGTCAGCCATTGCGCGGCGGGGCTGGTCGCCCAGGGCGTGGCGGTGGCCTGCCCCTCCTACGACCTCTGCCCCAGCGTGCCGCTCGCCACCATCGCATCCCAGGCCGAGGCGGCGGCGCGGGCGCTGCATGCGCGGCTGGGCCGGCCCATGGTGGCGTCCGGGCATTCGGCGGGCGGGCATCTCGCCGCCCATCTGCTGGCGCATCTGCCGGCGGAGGTGGTGGCGGCCGCCGTGCCCATTTCCGGCCTGTTCTGGCTGGAGCCGCTGATCCCGACCAGCATCAACACCGCCCTGGGGCTGGATGCCGCAACCGCGCGCGCTCTCTCGCCCGCCCTGCTCCCCTCGCCTGGCCGGCCGATCCATGCCGTCGTGGGCGGCGCCGAAAGCCCGGAATTCCTCCGGCAAAGCGCCGAATTCGCCCCCCTCTGGGCCGGCACGAGCGAGGCGCTGCCGGGCCTCGATCATTTCACCGTGCTGGACCCATTGCCCGAGGCGCGGCATCCGTTGACCATGAGAATCGCGAGGCTTGCATGGCAGGTCTGCGATCACCTATGAAATGGTTTAAGCTTAAAGCATTGGGAGAGCAGCTGATGGCGTTCCAGATTCCGGCGTTCCGCCGCCGCACCCTTCTCGCCACCAGCACCGGGCTGCTGGCCGCCCCCGCCGTGCTCCAGGCCCAGGGGGCGCCCATCAAGGTCGGCCTCGTCGCGGTGCAGACCGGCCCGCAGGCGGCCCTCGGCACCCAGCTGCGCGACGGCTGGATGCTCGGCATGCGCCAGCTCAACAACCAGCTCGGCGGCCGCCCGGTCGAGACCATCGTCATCGATGACGAACTGCGCCCCGACGTCGCCGTCACCAAGGTGCGCGCAGCCCTTGAGCGGGACCGCGTGGATTTCATCGTGGGCGTCGTCTTCTCCAACATCCTGCAGGCGATCATCCGGCCGGTGACGGAGGCGGGCACCTTCCTGATCTCAACCAATGCCGGGCCTTCCACCTTCGCCGGCCGCGGCTGCAATCCGTATTTCTTCACCACCTCCTACAACAACGACCAGGTGCATTCGGTGATGGGCCAGGCGGCGCAGGATGCGGGTTACCGCCGCGTCTTCCTGATGACGCCGAACTACCAGGCCGGGCGCGACGCCATGGCGGGCTTCAAGTCCCGCTTCCAGGGCACCGTCGTGGATGAGGTCTATGTGCCGCTGACGCAGCTCGACTTCTCGGCCGAGCTGGCGCGCATCGCCTCGCTCAGGCCGGATGCGATCTTCACCTTCATGCCGGGCGGCCTCGGCGTGAATCTGGTGCGGCAATATCGCCAGGCGGGCCTCGCCAATATCCCCTTCCTCTCCACCTTCACCGTGGATGAGGCGACGCTGCCGGCGCAGGGCGAGGCCGCACTCGGCTTCTACAGCGCGGCCAGCTGGGCGCCCAACATGGACAACCCGGTGAACCGCCGCTTCGTCTCGGAATTCGAGGCCGCCTTCAACTACGTGCCCGCCACCTATGCGGCGCAGAGCTATGATGCGGCAAACCTGCTGAACTCCGCCGTGCGGCGCGTGGGCGGCAACCTCTCGGACAAGAACGCGCTGCGCGCGGCGATCGCGGCGGCCGATTTCCAGAGCGTGCGCGGCCCCTTCCGCTTCGGCGTCAACCAATACCCCGTGCAGGATTTCTGGCTGCTGCAGGTGGCGCGCCGCGCCGATGGCAAGTTCCAGACCGAGACGGTCCGCCGCGTGCTCGAGGCCAATGTGGACCCCTGGGCCGGCGAGTGCCGCATGCCCGGGCGCATCTAGCGCTCCCCACGAAATCGCTTCGCAATTTCGCGGGGGCCCCGGATTGGTTCTGCATTCTGACAACTGGGCTCATCCTCCCGTGGCAAAGCCACGGGAGGGCACCGGGGGGCGGCGGCTGTGAACACCACGCTGCTGCTGGTGCAGGCGCTGAACGGGTTGCAGTTCGGGATCCTGCTGTTCCTTGTGGCCGCGGGGCTCACGCTCGTCTTCGGCGTGATGGACTTCATCAACCTGGCGCATGGCGTGCAGTACATGCTGGGCGCCTATCTGGGGGCGACGCTCGCAGCCCTCACGGGCAGCTTCTGGTGGGGGCTGCTGCTCACGCTGCCCGCCACCCTCGCCTTCGGGCTGCTGCTGGAATTCCTGGTCTTCCGCCACCTTTATGAGCGCGATCACCTCTCCCAGGTGCTGGCCACCTTCGGCGTCATCCTCTTCCTCAACCAGGGCGTGAAGGCCGTCTTCGGCACCGCACCCATGCAGATGCCAGTGCCGGAGCTGCTCAGCGGCGGCGTGCGGATCATGGATGGGCTGCTCTACCCCACCTATCGCATCGCCATCCTGGTGGCCGGCCTCGCGACGGCCGGGCTGCTCTGGTTCCTGGTCGAGCGCACGCGCGTCGGCATGCTGGTGCGCGCCGGCGCCACCAATGCGCCGATGGTCTCGGCGTTGGGGGTGGATATCCGCCGCCTCTTCATGCTGGTCTTCGGCTTCGGCGCCATGCTGGCGGGCTTCGCGGGCGCCATGGCCGCGCCCATCCTCTCGGTCGAGCCCGGGATGGGCGACAACCTGCTCATCCTGGCCTTCGTGGTGATCGTGATCGGCGGCATCGGCTCGGTGCGGGGCGCCTTCATCGCGGCCCTGCTGGTGGGCCTGGTCGAGACCATCGGGCGCAGCATGATGCCGGATCTGATGCGCCTGTTTCTCGACCCCTCGGCCGCGCGGCAGGCGGGGGCGGCCATGGCCTCCATGCTCATCTATGTCGTGATGGCCGCGATCCTCGCCTTCCGCCCCGCCGGCCTGTTTCCGGTGCGGCGTTGAAGCGGCCCGATGTCCTGATCGCGCTGGCGATCTTCGCGGCCCTGGCGGCGGCGCCCTTCATCGGCTTCGGGCAGGGCTATTCGCTGACGCTGCTGGCCCGCGCCATGATCTTCGGCATGGCCGCCATCTCGCTCTCGCTGCTCGTGGGCGGCGGCGGGCTGGTGAGCCTCGGCCACGCCGCCATGCTGGGGGTGGGCGCCTATGCCGTGGTGGTGCTCGACCATGCCCGCATCACCGAGGCCTGGATGGTGGTGCCGGTGGGCATCGGCGCGGCCGCGCTGTTTGCGCTGGTGACCGGCGCCATCGCCATCCGCACCTCCGGCGTGCATTTCATCATGATCACGCTGGCCTTCGGGCAGATGGCCTTCTTCACCACCTCCTCCCTCGCCCTCTATGGCGGGGATGACGGCTACACCCTCTATAACCGGCTCGAGGTCTTCGGCTCCCGCGCGCTGGAGCGCGGCATCGTCTTCCACTTCACCTGCCTCGGGCTGCTCATCGCCGTCTGGGCGCTGGTGCGCGCGCTTTTGCACAGCCGCTTCGGGCGCGTTCTCCAGGCCGCGCGCGACAATGAGACGCGCGCCCGCGCCGTGGGCTTCGAGCCCTATCCCTATCGCCTTGCGGCCTATGTCATCGCGGGCGCCATCGGCGGGCTCTCGGGCGTGCTGCTGGCCAATGCGGCGGAGTTCGTGGCGCCGGCCTATCTCGCCTGGCAGCGCAGCGGCGATTTGCTGTTCATGGTGATCCTGGGCGGGCTGTCCGGGCCGCATGGCGCGCTGATGGGGGCGCTGGCCTTCGTGCTGATCGAGGAATGGCTCGCCAAGCTCACCGAGCATTGGCGGCTGATCTTCGGGCCGCTGCTGATCTTCTGCGTCTTCTTCATGCGCGGCGGCATTGCGGGGTTGCTGCGCCGTGGCTGACCTTCTCCTCGAGCTTCGGAACCTGCGCAAGCGCTTCGGTGGGCTGACCGTGACGGATGACGTCTCGCTCGACCTGAAGCGCGGCGAGATCCATGCGCTGATCGGCCCCAATGGCGCGGGCAAGACCACGCTGATCCACCAGATCAGCGGCACCCTCGCGCCCGATTCCGGCCAGATCCTCTTCGCCGGAACCGACGTCACGCATCTGCGCATGGCCAAGCGCGCGCGCATGGGACTGGCGCGCAGCTTCCAGATCACCAGCATCATCCCCTCCTTCACCGCGCGCGAGAATGCGGCGCTGGCCGTGCAGGCGCGCCACGGTTCCTCCTTCCGCTTCTTCCGCCCCGCCAACAGCGAGGCCGCGCTGAACGAGGAAGCCATGGCGGCGCTGACCGAAGTCGGCCTGGAACGCCGCGCCGAAACGCCCGCCGCGGCGCTGAGCCATGGCGAGAAGCGGCAGCTCGAACTCGCCATCGCGCTCGCCATGCAGCCGCGCGTGCTGCTGCTGGACGAGCCTCTCGCCGGCACTGGCGCGGAGGAAGCAGAGCGCCTGATGCGCATCCTGGGCGGGTTGCGCGCGCGCTATGCCATCCTGCTCATCGAGCATGACATGCCCGCCGTCTTCGCCCTCGCCGACCGCATTTCCGTGCTCGCCCAAGGCCGCGTCATCGCGCATGGCACGCCCGAGGTGATCCGCGCCGACCCGGCGGTGCGGGACGCCTATCTCGGCGAAGACGAGGTGGCGTGATGCTCTGGATCGAAAGCCTCGCCGCCGCCTACGGCCAGAGCCAGGCGCTGCAGGACGTCTCGTTGGCCGTCGAAACCGGCGAGGTGGTGACGCTGCTTGGCCGCAACGGCATGGGCAAGACCACGACCGTGCGCGCCATCATGGGGCTGCTCGGCTCGGTCGGCGGGCGCGTCACCGGCGGGCGCATCGCCTTCGACCAGGCCGAGCTGGTGGGCCTCCCCTCCCATGTCATCGCGCGGCGCGGCATCGGCCTGGTGCCCGAGGGGCGGCAGGTGTTTCCCACGCTCAGCGTGGAGGAAAACCTGGTCGCCACCGCACGCCCGGGCCGCTGGGACCTCGCCGCCATCTACGCCCTCTTCCCCCGCCTGCAGGAGCGCCGGACCAATGCGGGGCGCAACCTTTCGGGCGGCGAGCAGCAGATGCTCGCCATCGGCCGCGCGCTGATGACCAATCCGCGCCTGCTCATCCTCGACGAGGCGACCGAGGGCCTGGCGCCGCTCATCCGCGCCGAGATCTGGGCCGTGCTGGACCAGCTCAAGGGCGAGGGCCAGGCGATCCTGCTGATCGACAAGAATCTCGGCGCCGTGATGCGCCTGGCCGACCGCCACGTGATCATCGAGCGCGGCCGCACGGTCTGGACGGGGGACAGCGCGGCCCTGGCCGCCGCGCCGCATCTGCGCGAACAGTATCTACACGTTTGATGGCCCTCAGGCGCCGGGCGCCGCCTCCGGCGGCTTGGCTTCGCCGCGCCACTGTTGCGCCGGGCCACGCACCCGGTTGCGCGGCGCCGGCCGCCTTGCGGCCGGAATGGTTTTCTGACGCCCTCAAGCGCCGGGCGCCGCCTCCGGCGGCTTGGCTTCGCCGCGCCACTGTTGCGCCGGGCCACGCACCCGGTTGGGCGGCGCCAGCCGCCTTGCGGCCGGAATGGTTTTCTGACGCCCTCAAGCGCCGGGCGCCGCCTCCGCCGGCTTGGCTTCGCGCCGCCGCGGGAGCGCGGGCGGCTAAGTCGGTTTGGGCGCGCCGCGTGCTTCGCACGCGGGTTCCCGGTGCGCGGTGAATGTCGTGATGGGACAGCTCTTGCTGCCCTCCCTTCCGCCTTGCGCCCCGTTTCCGTTGGTGCAGACTGCCCGCAACACCCGCCACCACCGAGGGAGCAAGGCAGCATGACCGAGATCGCAGGCATCACCCGGGCCGGAACCGGCTTCGAGGACGTCACCTGGAATATCCTGGGGCAGGTCTATCACCCGAAGCAGTCCACCGAGGAATGCTTCTCCTTCGTCGCCAATTCGCCGCCCGGCACCTTCGTGCCGCCGCATATCCACCCGACGCAGGATGAGTACATCCTGATGCTGGAAGGCGAGTGGAAGCTGATCCTCGACGGCCAGACGCATTTCGCGAAGCCGGGCGACCTGGTGCGCATGCCGCGCGGCATCATGCATGGCTATTTCAACGAGAGCGGCGCCCCCGCCCGCGCCTTCTTCTGGGTGACGCCCGCCCGCAAGCTGCATGACCTGTTCAAGGCCATCCACAACGTGCCCGACCCGGCCGAGGTCGTCCGTCTCTCCGCGCTGCATGAGGTGGATTTCCTGCCGCCCCCGGGCTAATCCCATGCCATGACATCCCCGGGCCGGTTGGCGGCACTCCTCGGTCTGCTCGCCGCCTTCGGCCCGCTTTCCATCGACATGTACCTGCCGGCCTTCCCCGAGATCGGGGCGAGCCTCGGCGGTGGCGTGGAAGGCGTGCAGCTCACCCTCGCCGCCTATTTCGTCGGCATGGCGGCGGGCCAGCTCCTGCACGGCCCGCTTTCCGACCGGCTGGGGCGGCGACGACCGCTCTTCGCCGGCCTCATCGTCTATACCGCCGCCTCCATCCTCTGCGCGCTCGCCACCAGCATGGAGGCGCTGATCGCGCTCCGCCTGCTCCAGGCGCTGGCCGGCTGCGCGGGCATGGTCATCTCCCGCGCCGTGGTGCGTGACGTGTCGGACCGGCTGGACCCGGTGCGCCTCATGGGGCGCCTCATGCTCGTCATGGGTGTCGCGCCCATCCTGGCGCCGCTCATCGGCGGCTATGTGGCGTCCTGGTTCGGCTGGCGCGCCATCTTCTGGCTGCTGGCCGCGATCGGCCTCACCGCACTCCTCCTCTGCGCCACGATGCTGCACGAGACCCTGCCGGAGGAACGGCGCCGCCGCGTCCCCCTCCTCGCCGTTCTGCGCAGCTATGGCGGGCTGCTGCTCGATCGCCGCTTCATGGGCGCGGCCCTGGCCTCGGGCTTCGCCATCTCCGGCATGTTCGCCTATATCGCGGGATCGCCCTTCGTCTTCATCACGCTGAACGGCGTGCTTCCCGCGCATTACGGCTGGCTCTTCGGCAGCGCGGCGGCGGGCTTCGTCCTGCTTTCGCAATTCTCCGCGCGCCTGGCCACCCGCTTCGGCCGCGAGCGCCTGTTCAACGCCACCATCGCCGCCATCGCCGCCTGCGGCCTCAGCCTCGCGGCCCTCACCGCGCTGCACGCCCCCTTCGCCGCGCAATACGCGATGGTCTTCCTCTACGTCTCACTCCTCGGCATCGCCCTGCCGCTCGGCACCATCATCACCATCACCCCCTTCCCCCACATGGCCGGCACCGCCTCCGCCCTCGTCGGCACACTCCAATTCGGCATGGGCGCCCTGGCCGGCGCCACCCTCTCCGCCCTGCATGACGGCACCGCCCTGCCGATGAGCCTCACCATCGCCCTCGCCGGCAGCGCAGCACTCGCCGCGCGGACCCTGCTGCGGGGGTAGGGGCGCGCCCCGGGAGGGACGCTGTCCCTCCCGGACCCTCCCTGCCAGGGGCCACAGGCCCCGTGGACCCCTTCAAGATATGGGCTTGTTGAGGGAGGGGGCGTCGAGGGCGCGCGTGGGATCGAGGGCGCTCCCGCCCCCTCCCTCAACAAGCCAACTCCTGGGTTCCAAGGGCCTCTCGGCCCTTGGCGAGAGGGGTCTGGGGAGAGCAGCGCTCTCCCCAGGACGCCCCCTACCCCGCCGCGTGGATCGCGCGCCAGAGCTTCTCGGGCGTCACCGGCATGTCGAGGTGGTTGACGCCGAGCGGACGGAGTGCGTCCACCAGGGCGTTCATCACGGCCGGCAGGCTGCCGGCGCAGCCCGCTTCGCCGCAGCCCTTGGCGCCGAGCGGGTTGGTGGTGCAGGGCACCGGGTGGCTGAGCAGCGAGAAGCTCGGCAGGTCATCGGCGCGGGGCAGGCCGTAATCCATGAAAGTGCCGGTCAGCAGCTGGCCGTCCTCGGAATAGGCGACCTGTTCGTGCAGGATCTGCCCGATGCCCTGGACGATGCCGCCATGCGCCTGGCCCGCGACGAGCAGCGGGTTCACCACCACGCCGAAATCGTTGACCGAGGTGTAGTTCACGATCTTCACATGGCCGGTGTCGGGCTCGATCTCGAGTTCGCAGACGTGGCAGCCATTGGGATAGGCCATGGGCGCCTGGTCGAAGACATGCTGCACGTCGAGCGTGCTGGGCACTTCGCTGGGCAGCGAGTGGCTTTCGCGGAGCTTCGCCGCCAGCTCCATGATGCCGATGCCGCGATCCGTGCCGGCGATGGTGAAGCGGCCGGCGTCGAACTCGATATCGGCGACCGCGCTTTCCAGGATGTAGGAGGCGGCGAGCTTGCCCTTCTCGATCACCTGGGCCGAGGCTTCGATGATCGCCGCGCCCGAGGCCATGAGGGATTTTGAGCCGCCCGTGCCACCGCCGGCGACCAGCTCGTCGGAATCGCCCTGCAGCAGGCGCACGCTCTCGAAGGGCACGCCGAGATACTGGTGCAGCACCTGGGCGAAGGCCGACCAATGGCCCTGCCCGTAATCGAGCGTGCCGGTGATGATGGTGACGGTGCCATCCTTCTCGAAGCGGATGCCGCCCTGCTCCTTGGCGGGTGGGGCGGTGCATTCGAGGAAGTTGCCGATGCCGATGCCACGCAGCTTGCCGCGGGCCTTGGCCTCGGCGCGGCGGGCCTCGAAGCCCGCGTAATCCGAGGCTTTCAGCGCCTCGTCCAGGATCGCGGAGAAGTCGCCGCCGTCATAGACGCTGCCGGAGGGGGCCGCGTAGGGGAATTGGTCGGGCTTGATGTGGTTCAGCTTGCGAATGGCGATGGAGGATTTGCCCATGGCCTGGGCCGCTTCCTCGATCAGCCGCTCCATGAAGTAGTTGCCCTCCGGCCGCCCGGCGCCGCGATAGGCCGAGACGGGGGTCGTGTTGGTCAGCATGCAGCGCGTGCGGACCTCGATCAGCGGCAGGGTGTAGTTGGACTGGATGTTCTTGACGAAATTGCCCGTGCCCATGAGCGGCGCGACCGTCGAGAGATAGGCGCCCATGTTCGCGAAGCTGGTGAGGCGGACGGCGAGGAATTTTCCGTCCGCGTCGAGTGCGAGTTCCGCCTCCACCTCATGGTCGCGGCCATGCTGGTCGGAGAGGAAGGAGCCGCTGCGCTCATCCGTCCATTTCACCGGGCGGCCGAGGATCTTCGCGGCATGGAGCAGGGGCAGGTATTCCGGATAGGCATTGGCCTTCATGCCGAAGCTGCCGCCGACATTGCCGGTGCGCACGCGCACCTTGTCCTTCGGCACCTTCAGCACGTCATCGGCCAGCTGGTTGCGCAGACCGAAGACGCCCTGGCAGCCGACATGCAGCACGTAGCGGCCATCCACATATTCGCCGATGGCGCTGCGCGGCTCCATCGCCGCCACCACGATGCGGCTGTTGCGGATGGAGAGTTTCTGCACATGCGCGGCCGAGGCGAAGGCGGCGCTGACCTTGGCGCTGTCACCGAAGGCGAAGTCCAACACGCAGTTTTCGGCGATGTCGTCATAGAGCAGCGGCGCGCTGGCCGCGGCGGAAGCCTCGGTGACGGCGTCCAGCACCTCCACGTCGAGCTCGACCAGCTCGCCCGCATCCTTCGCCTGGGCCTTGCTCTCGGCGACGATGAGGGCGACCGGGTCGCCCACGAAGCGCAGCTTGTCGCCGGCCAGCGCCGGGCGGCGCGTGGTGCGCAGCGGGCTGCCATCGGCGTTCTTCAGCGGCATGGCGCAGGTCATGTCGCCATATTCCGCGAGGTCGGCCGCCGTGATCACGGCATGCACGCCGGGGGCGGCACGGGCGGCGCTCACATCCACGGCGTTCAGCACCGCATGCGCATAGGGGCTGCGGACCACGAAGGCATAGAGCTGGCCGGGCAGCGCCAGGTCATCCGTGTAGCGCCCCTGCCCTTGCAGCAGCTTCGGGTCCTCCTGGCGGGGCACCGGCTGGCCCACGCCGAATTTCAGGCGCGTGGGATCGAAGGGCAGGTTCGTATCGGGCATGCGGGGCTCTCCGGGGTTGCATGGATGGTAAGCGCGGAGAGGGCTTCCGCAAGGGGCCGGGGAGGCTCAGGCTGTCCGCATGGTGCTGCCCCGCCTCAATCCCACCCCTGCCGGCATGGCGCTGGCCGCGATGGCGGGCCTCACCTTCTGCGTGCTGAATGTGCTGCTGCGCATCCTGGCGACCGAGCTGCCGCCCTTCCAAGTGCAGTTCCTGCGCTACGCCTCCGGCCTCGTCGTGCTGCTGCCCTGGATCCTGCGCCAGGGCATCGCCGCCTATCGGCCGCGCGGGCTGCGCGGGCAGCTCTGGCGCGGCCTGGTGCATTCGACGGCGCTCTATCTCTGGTTCGCGGCCCTGCCCAACATTCCCTTCGCGGATCTGACGGCCATCGGCTTCACCAGCCCGCTCTTCGTCATGGTGGGTGCGGTGATCTTCCTGCGCGAGAAGATGTTCTGGCAGCGCTGGGTGGCGGGCTTGCTCGGCTTCACCGGTGTGCTGGTGGTGGTGGGGCCGCAGCTCACCGGCGCGGGCGGGCATTATTCGCTGATGATGCTGGCCTCGGCGCCGCTGTTTGCCGCCTCCTTCCTCATCACCAAGGCGCTGACGAAGCGCGACGCGCCGGAGGTGATCGTCGCCTGGCAGTCCATCACGGTGGCGCTGTTCACGCTGCCGGCGGCGCTGCTGGTCTGGGAATGGCCGGATGCGCGGCAATGGGGGCTGGTGCTGCTCTGCGGGATGCTGGGCAGCTTCGGCCACTGGATGCTGACCCACGCCTTCAAGCTGGCCGACATCTCCAGCGCGCAGCCGGTGAAGTTCCTGGACCTGATCTGGGCGGCGAGCCTGGGTTACCTGGTCTTCGCCGAGACGCCCACCTCCTCGACGTTTCTGGGCGCGCTTGTCATCTTCCTCTCCACCACCTGGATCGCGCGGGTCGAGGCCCGCCGCACGCGGAGCGCCTCAGCATGAGTCCCGAGATCGCTGCTTTGGAAGCCACGGCCCAACGCCATGTCACGGCGGGCAACGTGGTCTGGCGTGAGTGGGGCGAAGGGACGCCGCTGGTGCTGCTGCATGGCGGCTCGGGCTCCTGGCGGCATTGGCTGCGCAATATCGACGCGCTCTCGCGCCATTACCGGCTGCTGGTGCCGGACATGCCGGGCCTCGGCGAATCCGCCCTGCCGGAGGAGGAGACGCCGGCCGGCGCCGCGCTCGTCCTGCGCTGGGGGCTGGAGGCGCTGCTGGGGCCTGAGCGGCGCTATCATCTCACGGGCTTTTCCTTCGGCGCCAATGTCGGCGGGCAGTTGGCCGCGATGGAGGGCACGCATGTGGCGAGCTACACCGCCGTCGGCGCCGCCTCGCTCGGCCTGCCGCGCCCGCCGCTGGACCTGCTCAAGGTGCGCGACAAGACCGGCGAAGCGCGGCGCGAGGCGCATCGCGAGAACCTGGCGCGGCTGATGTTCCATGACCGCGCGCTGATCGACGACGTGGCGCTCGAGATCCAGGAGCACAACACGCAGCACGCCCGGTTGCGCTCACGCGGCTTTGCCAGTTCCTCGATGCTGCGCGACGCGCTGGCCCAGGCCAAGGCGCCGCTGGGTGGCATCTGGGGCGAGCGCGACGCGGTGGCCTGGCCCGAGGTGCGGGCGCGGCTCGATGTGCTGCGCAGCCTGGACGCCAACCTGCTGGAGGCGGTGATCCCCGCCGCCGGCCACTGGGTCGCCTATGAGGCGCCGGAGGCCTTCAACGCCGCGCTTCTGGAGATTCTGGCGCAACGCGCAGCATGAACAACGCCGCGAAGGCCAGCAGCGAGAGGCCTGCGGTGAACCAGAGCGCATGGACGCCGAAGGCCGCGACCACGAAGCCGAAGAGCGCGGGCGCCACGGCTCCCAGGAAGCGCGCGGGTGCCACGATCAGCCCCTGCCGCGCGCCATAGCCGGCCGCGCCGAAGACGGCCAGCGGCAGCGTGCCGCGCACGATGGTGTTGATGCCGTTCCCCGCGCCATGCAGCAGCACGAAGAGCGGCGCGAAGGGGGCGCCCAGCAGCAGCAGCACGCCGGCGCCGATCGGGTGCGTCACCTGCGCGATCTTGGCCGAGAGCAGCGGATGCGCGCGGCGCAGCAGGGTGAATTCCAGCACGCGGGCAGCCACCTGGGCCGGGCCCATCAGCGCGCCGGCGGCAATCGCGGCGGCGGGCGTCGCTCCGGCCGAGACCAGCAGCGCGGGCAGATGCGCGGCCAGCGCGGCGGCCGCGAAGCCGCCCGAGGCGAAGACGAAAGCCATGAGGATGGCGGTGCGCCGTGTCTCTTTCGCCGCTTCCGCCGTGGGCGGTGCCGCGGGCTTGGCGGCCGGCGCGGCGCGCTGGGTGGGGCGTGGCAGCATCAGGTTGATCGGCATGGCCAGCGCCAGATGCACCAGCGCCCAGCCCCAGCACGCCCCGCGCCAGCCGAATTCGCTCAGCATCAGCCCGCTGATCGGCCAGCCGATGGTGCTGGCGAAGCCCGCGATCAGCGTGATGCCGGTGATGGCACTCCGCGCATCCTTGCCATAGAGCCCGGCGAGCGTGGCAAAGCCCGCATCATAGAGGCCCATGGCCATGCCGAGGCCCAGCACCAGCCAGGCGGCAAACAGCATCACCGGGCCGTTCGCCATGGCGAGCATGGCGAGACCCAGGATGAAGATGAGGTTGGAAGCTAGCAGCACCACCCGCCCGCCATATTGGTCGATGGCGCGGCCCACGCGCGGGCCGAGGAAGGCCGTGAACAGCATGGCGCAGGAGAAGGCGACGAAGACGGTGGACGGCTCGACGCCCAGATCCCGCGCCATGGCGCCGGCCAGGATGGCGGGGATGTAGTAGCTGCTGGCCCAGGCCAGGGTCTGGGACGTGCCCAGCAGGACGACGACCCAGCTCTTGCTCATGTCCGGTCCCGCAACAGCGGTTGCGCCGCCGCCAGCACGCGTTCGTAGCGCGCGCGCTCCTCCGCCGCGCGCTCGGGCGGCCAGTCGCGATAACCACGCCCGGTCTTGGGGCCGAGGCGGTTTTCGGCGACAAGCTTGGCGAGCCCCGGCGAGGGATCCGGGCTGGTGTTCAGGCTCGGATAGATGGTGGCGGCGGCGGCGAGCTGCGTCTCCAGCCCCGCCAGCTCCTTCTGCAGGATCGGGCCGGCCGCGAGATACCGGAAGCCGAAGCAATAGCGCACGGCGCGGTCCACATCCTCGGCGGTGGCCAGGCCGGAATCGATGCAGGAAAACGCCTCGCGCATCAGCGCGTGCTGGATGCGGTTGGCGAGGAAACCCGGCTCGTCCCGCGCCACGCGGATGGGCATGCGGCCGAGGGACTCCATGATGGCGAAGAAGCGGTCCACCACCCCATCTTCCGTCGCCTCGCCCTTCACCACCTCGACACCGGGGACGAGATGGGCGGGGAGGAAGAAGTGCAGGTTGCACATGCGCGCCTTGGTGGCGCAGTCGCGCGAGATCTCGGTGATGCGATAGCCCGAGGCGTTGGAGCCGATGGGGATGTGCGCCGGCACCAGCCGGTCCAGTTCGGCGAAGACGGCGCGCTTCAGCTCAATCCGCTCGGGTGCCGCTTCCACCACGCAGGCGCAGGGGGCGAAGGGCATCTCGGCCAGGGTGGCATGGAGCGTCAGCCCCGCCTCCAGCGCCGGATCGGCGCCAAGCTGCGTCAGCGCCGTGCGGACGCGGGCGCGCTTCTCGGGCCAGGCCGCCTCCGCCGGCTCCTGCGCGGCCACGCGCCAGCCGCCGGCCAGGAAGATCGCCGCGATGTCGCAACCCATCAGCCCCATGCCGATGATGCCGGCCTGTTCGCTCATGCCTCACGCTCCGGATAGGAAATGCGCACCACTTCGATGTCCTCGACCCCCGCGGGCGTGCGCAACTTCACGAGATCGCCCACGCGCTTGCCGAGCAGCGCCCGCGCCACGGGCGAGACCCAGGAGATCCGCCCTTCTTCGGCCACGGCCTCATCCATGCCGACGATGGTGACGGTGACTTCCGTGTCGTCCTCACGCGCATAGGTCACCGTCGCGCCGAAAAACACCTGATCGCGGCGCTTCTGCTCGCGCGCATCCACCACCTCGGCGCGGTCCAGCCGGCGGCGCAGGAAGCGCACGCGGCTGTCGATCTGGCGCAGACGGCGCTTGCCATATTGATAATCGGCATTCTCGCTGCGATCGCCCAGCGAGGCCGCCCAGGAGACGATTTCCGTGACCTTGGGCCGTTCCACATGCCACAGCTCATGCAGCTCGGCCTGGAGCGCGGCATGGCCCGCGGGCGTCATGTAGAAGGGCGTGCCGGGAGGGACGCCCGGGGGGCCGTCCTCCTCTTCATCCTCATCCGTGGTGCTCACGGCATCCAGAGCCCGCCATTGATGTGGTGCACCTGGCCGGTGATCCAGCTCGATTGCTCGGAGGCCAGGAAGCAGGCCAGTTCCGCGATGTCCGAAGGCTGGCCGAGGCGCGCGATGGGGATGGTCTTCACCCGCTCGGCCAATTCTTCCTCGGTATTGCCGTAGCGCGGCTGGGCCGTGTCGGTCAGGCCTGGGGCGATGGCGTTGACCCGGATGCCATGCGGCGCCAGCGCCAGCGCCATGGCGCGGGTCAGGCCCAGCAGCCCGGCCTTGCTCGCCGAATAATGCGCGCCCCGGGGGTCGCCCCGCACGGCGGAGGAGGACATGGTGATGGCGACACCGGGCTTGCCGGCGGCCACCAGCGCGCGGGCGAAAAGCTGCGTCTGAAAGGCGGTGGCCTTGATGTTCACATCCTGCACCGCATCCCAGGTCTCCTCCGTCAGTTCCAGGAAATCGGCGCGGGGGAAGATGCCGGCATTGCAGACCAGGATGTCCGGCAGGCCCAGCAGCCGCTCCGTCTCGGCCTGAAGATGGGCGCGGCCGGCGCTGGTCGCGATGTCGGCCTGGATGGCGACACCGCCACAGGCGGCGGCGACGCGCGCACCAGCTTCGGCGTCATCCAGCCAATTGACCGCGACCTTGGCGCCCTCGCGGCCGAAGGCCTCGCAGATGGCGGCGCCGATCCCCTGCTGCGCGCCGGTGACAAGGGCGATGCGGTTCTTCAGGCGCATGGTGGTGTCTCCCTTGAGGGGCTCTGCCCCTCAAACTCCCCGGCAGGGAACTCGTTCCCTGCACCCTTGACTGATCGGAGATGCAAGAACCTGAGGTTCTTGCTGGGGGGCTCGGGGGGCAAAGCCCCTCGACTTCTCACTCCGCCGCCATCTTCATCGCGACCGGATCGCGCCGCGCGAGGCGCGCCAGCATCGCATCCACCTCCGCCCGCGTGGCGTCCGAGAGCTTCGGCCCCGGCGCGCGGATGGTCGGGTGGGCGATGATGCCGCGCCGCGTCAGAACATATTTGCGAACGGCGAGGCCGAGGCCCGGCTGATGCTCGGTGCGGATGAGCGGCAGATGCGGCTCAAAGGCGTCCATCGCCGCCTCCATCTGTCCGGCCTTCACCAGGTTGACGACGCGCACCAGCAGCTCGGGGAAGGCATAGCCGGTCATCACGCCGTCATTGCCGCGGGCGATCTCCTCCGGCAGGAACAGCCCGCCATTGCCGCCGAACATCGCGATGCGCCGCATCTCGCCCTTGGCCATCATGGCCTTCAGCGTGCTGATCTTGTCGAGGCCCGGCCAATCCTCGGCCTTCAGCATCACGCAGCGCGGATCGGCGGCGAGTGCGGCGATCACGCGGGGCGAGAGGTGCACGCCATTGGCCTGCGGGAAATCCTGCAGCACCCAGGGGGCGGGCGAGACGGCCTCGGCCGCGCCCTGCAGCCAGGAAAGGGTCGCGTCATCGCCGCGCAGGCCGGTGGGGGGCGCGATCATGACGCCGGCCGCCCCGGCTTCCATGGCGCGGGCGGCCAGCGCCTTCATCGGCGCATAGCCGGGGGCCGAGACGCCCACGATCACGGGCAGGTTGTTCGCATGCTTGAGGACGATGCGGGTCAGGCGCATCGCCTCCTCCGCGTCGAGCTTGGGCGCCTCGCCCATGATGCCGAGGATGGTGAGCGCGCTGGCGCCGGCGGCCACATAGGCCTCGGTCATCGTGGCCGCACTGCGCTCATCCAGCGCGCCATCGGGCGTGAAGGGGGTGGGGCAGATGACGCAGACGCCGGTGGCTTCAGCCGTGAGCATGGGGACTTCTCCTGGGTTCCCTGCGAAACTAAACCCGTTCCGCCACGCTGCGAAGGATGGACCATGGCCCTGCCCGGAGGAATGCCGCCGACAAACCGCGATCTTGTCGGCTATGGGCGCAACCCGCCCGATCCGCGCTGGCCGGGCGGCGCCAAGCTCGCCCTCTCCTTCGTCGTGAATGTCGAGGAAGGGGCCGAGCTTTCGCTCGCCAGCGGCGATCAGCGCAATGAGAGCGTGCATGAGATCCGCGAGGAGGTGACGGGCCAGCCCGACCCCTGCATGGAAACGCATTACGCCTATGGTGCGCGCGTGGGCATCTGGCGGATCCTGGACGCCTTCGACAAGCACGGGATGCGCGCCACCTTCTCCTCCTGCGGGCGGGCTGTGGCCCATTCGCCGCACCTGGCCAGGGCGCCGCACGAGGCCGGGCATGAAATCAGCGCGCATGGCTGGCGCTGGGAGAGCCACGCCAACATGCCGGAGGCGACGGAGCGCGAGGTCATCGCCGCCACGATCGCCGCGATCCGCGAGGCGACGGGCGAGCGGCCGGTGGGCTGGCACACGCGCTCGGCCTCCTCGATGAACACGCGGCGGCTGCTGCTGGAGGAGGGCGGCTTCCTCTATGACAGCGACGTCTATGACGATGATTTGCCGCGCCTGCACTCACCCAGCCACGTCATCCTGCCCTATGGCTTCGACGTGAACGACATGCGCTTCTCGCCCGGCGGCGGCTTCGTTCAGGCCGAGGATTTCTCCCGCTATGCCATCGGCGCCATTGACTGGCTGATGCAGGAACCAGGGGCGAAGATGCTCTCCATCGGGCTGCATCTGCGCATCATCGGCCGGCCGGGGCGGATGCGGGCGCTGGCCGACATCCTGGCCCATGTGGCGGCCACGCCCGGCATCTGGGTGGCGCCGCGGCGGGAGATTGCGGCGCATTGGCTGAAACGCGCCCAGGAAACGCCATGATGTTCCGGGAATAGGCCGAGCATGTCCCCAGCGCTGTCCATCGTCGTCCCCTGCTACAATGAGCAGGAGGTGCTGCCCGAATTCCACCAGCGGCTCGCGGCCGCGCTGGAGGGCATCGGCGTGGATTGGGAGGTCGTCTATGTGAATGACGGCTCGCGCGATGCCACGCTCACCGTGATGACGAGCCTGGCCACCGCCGATGCGCGAGTGGCGCTGGTCAATCTCTCGCGCAATTTCGGCAAGGAAATCGCACTCACCGCCGGCCTTGATCATGCGCGGGGGCATGAGGGCGTGGTGGTCATCGACGCCGACCTGCAGGACCCGCCGGAGGTGATCCCCGAGCTGCTGGCCGCGGCCCGCCAGGGCTATGACATCGCCTATGCCCAGCGCAGCGTCCGCCATGGCGAGGGGTTTCTCAAGCGCACCACGGCCGCCGCCTTCTACCGCGTGATGCAGCGCCTGGGCGGCAAGGTGCAACTGCCGCCGGACACGGGCGATTTCCGCTACATGTCCCGCCGCTCGCTCGATGCGCTGCTGCAGCTGCGCGAGCAGCACCGCTTCATGAAGGGCCTCTTCGCCTGGGTGGGCTTCCCGGCCATCGCCGTGCCCTATGAGCGCGCGCCGCGCGCCGCCGGCGAGACCAAGTGGAACTACTGGAAGCTGTGGAATCTCAGCCTCGAGGGCATCACCAGCTTCACCGTGGGTCCGCTGAAGATCGCGAGCTATCTCGGCCTCGCCACCGCCTTCTTCGCCGGCATCTACATCCTGCAGCTCGTGGTGCGCACGGTGTTCTTCGGGAACCCGACGCCGGGCTATCCGAGCCTGATGGCGGTCGTGCTCTTCCTGGGCGGCGTGCAGCTCATGACGCTCGGCATCATCGGCGAATATCTCGGGCGCATCTTCAACGAGACCAAGGGGCGGCCGCTCTACATCGTCGAGCGGCACCTGCCCTCATCGGCACACGCTGAGATTCCCCAGCGCGACGCAGCCTGAGCCCGAGAGCCCGGGGCCGATCCGCACCTCGCCGGGGGCGAGCGGGCGGGCCAGGGTTTCGGCATCGGTGCAGCGGGGCGGCGTGCGCCAGCGCGCGGCATACATGGTGTTGACCGGGCGCGGCGTCTCGCTCGCCAGCAGCAGGATTTCCAGCGAAAGAATGCGCGAGGCCGCGTCCTCCTGCGCGATGCAGGGCCAGGATGGAATGAGGGTGATCTGCCCGGCGTCGCGCAGAATCGGGCGCAGCGCCTCCGCCTCGATGGTCCAGGGGGCACGCTCATGCGCCCAGGCGGAGAGCGCCGCGCGCATCGGCGCCGCATCCACGAATTGCACCAGGGCGCAGGCCGCGAAGATCACCGGGCGCTGTTGCAGCAGCACGGCCGCGCCGATCATCAGCGCATAGCCGACCGGCCAGAAGAAGCGCCCCGAGGCGCGGAACTGCTCGAGGAAGCCGGGGGCCGCGCCGAGGTCGACCACGACCACGCCGCCCAGGCCGACGCGGAAGGAGATGGCGATGGCCGTCAGACCCAGCAGCGCCAGCACCAGGCCCAGATGCGCGCGCAGCCCCGGCGCGATTCGCGCACGGCCCACAACGGCGCCGGCCAGCAGCGCCGCCCAGAGGCCGAGGCCGAGCCAGTTATAGCCCTCCCACCCGCCATGGCCGGTCGCGTCCACCTCGCGCGCCACGAGCCAGCCAAGGGTGGCCGAACGGAAGGGCCAAAGGGGCGAGAGCAGGTTCAGCGCGTATTGACCGTAGCCACCATCGCCCGCCGCGCCGAAATAGCCGAACAGCGCCATGGTGCCGAACATGGCGCCGGCCGCAGCCGCGACTCCGAGTCCGGCCTTCACAAAGGCCTCGCCCCGCAGCGCGAGCGAAAGCGGGACGGCCGCCAGCACCGCCAGCGACATGAGCGCGAGGTAGGGGTGGATCAGCAGCGCCAGCACCTGGAAGGGCACCGCCGCGCGCCACCAGCGCGCATCGGCGCAGGCTCGGAAATAGAGGCCGAGCGCCACCAGGATCACGAAATGCCCGCAAAGTGCCGCATGCCCGAAGCGCATGATGAAGGCGGGCATGGCGCTCGCCATCACCGCCACCGCGATTCCCGGCAGCAGGCCGCGCAGGCCCGCGCCACGCAAGGCGAAGACGGCGGCCACCGGCTGCAGCACCCAGGCCAGGGCATAGAAGAGCCCGATTCCGTGGAAGCCCTCGGGCAGGAGCGGCGCGAGCAGCTTGAGCGGCAGGGCGAGCGCCGGAATTCCGTCCAGAAACGCAAGGTTCACATTCTGGAGCGTGCCCACATCGAGCGGCGGCCAGCGCCAAAGATCGGCCAGGAAGTGCCGCTGGGCGATGGCATGCTGCGCCGCATCACCGACCGGCCGCCAATCCAGCCCCGCACGCGGAAAGATGAAATCCAGCCCGAACAACTGCATGGCGAGCAAGGCTCCCAGCAAGGCTGAAGCGGGATAGGCGAGACGGGACAAGGGCGCGCTCCTGGGCAGGCCCCGGACCTGCCATCCCAGGGAAAACCCCGCAAGGCCGGGATTTGTTGCGCTGCCACATTCTTGCCCCAACCGGGTCCAAATGCCGCCTGGGATCAGGGGGATAGAGGCAGCGTGGCCAGGAGCGGATGACCCGTCTCCCCGCCATACCAGATCGGTTCTGCCGGAGACCCCGGATGGACCGTGAATGAGGCAAAGATGCCGGGCCTGGACGCTTTTACGTCCCTGCAACGTGAGACCGCGATCCGCGAGAGCCGGATTGGCGGCGGTTATGCGGCCCCCGAGGCCGTGCTGGTCCCCACCCGCCTGCCTGCCCTGCAACCCGCGCTGAAGCGCGCGATGGACGTGCTGGGCGCTGGCCTGATGCTGCTGGTCCTCTCGCCCATCTTCCTGATCCTGACCCTGATCGTGCGCGCCGATGGCGGGCCGGCCTTCTTCGCGCATCGCCGCATCGGCCGCGATGGCGAGGGCTTCGGCTGCCTCAAGTTCCGCTCGATGGTGATCGACAGCCAGGCGCGCCTCGAGGCCCTGCTGGCGAGCGACCCCGCCGCCCGCGCCGAGTGGGAGGCCACGCGCAAGCTGAAGAACGACCCGCGCGTGACGAAGATCGGCCGCTTCCTGCGCGCCACCTCGCTGGACGAGCTGCCGCAGCTCATCAACGTGCTGCGCGGCGAGATGAGCCTGGTGGGCCCCCGCCCGGTCATCCAGGCCGAGCTCGACCGCTACTACGGCGCGGCCGCGCTGCACTACATGAGCGTGCGCCCCGGCATCACCGGCCTCTGGCAGGTCTCGGGCCGCTCGGACACCAGCTACGCCCAGCGCGTGGCGCTCGACATGGCCTATGTCTCCGGCCTCTCGGTCTGGCAGGACATCCGCATCCTGCTCCGCACGCCGGTCGCCGTCCTGTCGCGCCGCGGCGCGCACTGAGCTAGGTTGCGGGCCGTGCAGGCCCGCAGGACCCTCCCATGAGCGATACCGCCGCCGCCCGGGCGGGCGCCGGGCGCCTCGTCTCCGGGATGTTCTGGAACGCGATGGGGCGGGGCCTGCCCCTCCTCCTCGCCCTGGCCCTGACCCCGCTTCTCGTCAGCCAGATGGGGTTGGAGCGCTGGGGCCTCTTCACCCTCGCCCTCGCGCTGGTCGGCGTCTTTGGCATCTTCGATCTCGGCATCGGCCCGGCACTGACGCGGGGTCTTTCCGAGCGCATGACGCAGGGCGCCGAGGACACCGAGGCCGGCAAGCTCGTCGGCACCGCGATGCTGGTACTCGGCGGCTTCGCAAGCCTGGGCGCGGCGGCGCTCTGGTTCACGCTGCCCTGGCTGATGCAGAGCGCGCTGAACGTGCCGGCCGAATTGCAGGGCGAGGCGCTGGTCGCCTTCCGCATCCTGGCCTGTGCCGCGCCGCTGATCGTGCTGAACGCGGCACTCTGGGGCGTGCTGGCGGCGCATCAGAAATTCGCCGCCGCCAACCTCGTCACCATCCCCGTGGCCGTCATGTATTATGTGGGTCCGGTGATCCTGCTGGTCTTCTGGCAGAGCCTGGTGGGCGTGATGCTGGTGCTGGTGGCCTGCCGCCTGGCGAACACCCTCTCCTATCTCTGGCTGGCGCGGCCGGTGCTGCCGCGGCTTTCGGTGGGCAGCCCCCTGATGGTGCTGCCGCTGCTCAGGATCGGCGGCTGGATGACGGTCGCCTCCGTGCTGAACCAGGCGCTGCTCTATGCCGACCGCTTCCTGATCGGCGCCCTGCTGACGCTGGCCGCCGTCGCCTGGTACGCGACGCCGCTCGACCTCGTGATGCGGATGTGGATCCTGCCGGTCGCCATCGCCCAGGCGCTGCTGCCGGCCATGGCTTCCGCCTTTCGGCTGCTGCCGGAGGTGACGGCGGGGCTGCTGCGGCGCGGCGCGCTGCTCATGCTCCTGATGACACTGCCGCCCTGCCTGGTGCTGGCGGGCGTGGGCGACTGGGTGCTGGCGCTCTGGCTGGGCCGCGATTTCGCGGCGGGCGGCGGCATGGTTCTGCGCATCCTGGCCGCGGGAATCTTCTTCTCCTGCCTCGCCTATGCGCCCAATGCGCTGCTGGATGCGATCGGCCGGCCGGATGCGACGGCGAAGTTCATCGGGCTCCAGGTGGTGACCTTCCTGCCGCTCTCGGCGCTCTTCCTCTGGCTCTGGGGGATCGAGGGCGCGGCGCTGGCCTGGGCGATCCGCGCCGCGGCGGATTGCGCGGGCAAGTTCTGGCTCGCCGGGCGGCTTTATCCGGCGGCGGCGATGAGCGCGCGGCAATTCGCGCTGCCGCTCGGCCTCTCGGCGCTGGCGCTGGCCGCGATGGTGCTGGCGCCCGATTGGCGCTGGGCGGCCGGGCTGGCGCTGGCCGGCTTCGCCGTCGTGCTCGCCGCCATGCTCCGCATCCTGACGGCGGAGGAGCGTGCCACGCTGAAGCCCCTGCTGCGCCGGCCTTGGCAGGCCCGGGCCCTGCTGCGATCAGGTGCGGCATGATCGCGATCAACGGCCGATTCCTGACACAGGGCCTGACCGGCGTGCAGCGCTATGCGCGGGAGATGACGCGCGCGCTGGATGCGCTCGCCGCGCGCGGCGAGGCGCCGCCGATGCGCCTGATCGCACCGCCGGGTGCCGAGGGGCTCGACGACTTCCCCCATCTCGCACCCAGCCTCACGGGCACGCGGGGCGGGCAGCTCTGGGAGCAGCTCGATCTGCCGCGCGCCGCGCGGGGCGATTTCCTGCTGAACCTCGGCAACACCGCGCCCGTGGGCCAAGGCCGCAATCAGGCGGTCGTGATCCATGATGCCGGCGTCTTCGACACGCCGGAGAGCTATTCCTGGAAGTTCCGCAACTGGTATCGCGGGCTCCAGCGCATGCTGGTCTTCCGCGGGACCCGCATCCTCTCCGTCTCCGAGTTTTCGGCCGGGCGGATCGCGGCACATCTCGGCCTCGATGCGACAAGGATCGGCGTCACGCTGGAAGGCGGCGAACACATCCTGCGCGAGGCCGCCGATGCCGCGATCCTGAGCAGGCACGGCCTCGCGCCGCAGGGCTATGCGCTGGTCATCGGCACGGGGGCCGCACACAAAAACCTGGCCGCACTGCATCACGCGATCGGCGCGCTGGGGCAGCGCGGGCTGAGCCTCGCCGTCGCCGGGGCGCAGGATGCGGCGGTGTTCCGCCAGGCGGGCGCTCCGCCCGCGCCCAATCTGCGGCCGCTCGGCCGCGTCAGCGATGCGGAGCTGCGGGCGCTTTACGAATCCGCGCTCTGCCTCGTCTTCCCCTCGCGCTACGAGGGCTTCGGCCTGCCGCCGGTCGAGGCGATGTGGTGCGGCTGCCCGGTGATCGCGTCCCGCGCCGGCGCCGTGCCCGAGGTCTGCGGCGAGGCCGCGCTGTGGTTCGACGCCACCCAGCCGGAAAGCCTCGGCAACGCCGTGGCCGCACTCGCCGATGACGCGGGCCGCCGCGCCGCGCTGGTCGAAGCGGGCCGCGCCCGCGTTCAACAATTCTCCTGGGAGCAGGCGGCGCGCCGCCTGTTGGGGTTCCTGCCGCGATGAAGATCGCCATCATCCACGAATGGCTCGACAGCTATGCCGGCTCGGAGCGCGTGGTGGAGCAGATGCTCCATTGCTTCCCCGAGGCCGATCTCTTCGCGCTGTGCGACTTCCTGCCCGAGAACCAGCGTGGCTTCCTGCAAGGCAAGGTGCCGACCACCAGCTTCATCCAGCGCCTGCCCTTCGCGCGGCGGATGTTCCGCAACTACCTCCAGCTCATGCCGCTCGCCGTCGAGCAGTTCGACCTGCAGGGCTATGACGTGGTTCTCTCCTCCTCGCATGCCGTGGCCAAGGGCGTGATCACGGGGCCGGGCACGCGGCACATCAGCTATGTCCACAGCCCGATGCGCTATGCCTGGGACCTGCAGCACCAGTATCTGCGCCAGGCCGGGCTGACGCGGGGGCTCAAGGGCCTCTACACGCGCTGGCTGCTCGCCCGCATGCGCGCCTGGGACCAGATGAGCGCCTCCCGCCCTGACATCATCCTCGGCAATTCGCGCTACATCGCCGAGCGCATCCGCAAGGTCTGGCGCCGCGAGGCGGCGGTGCTGCACCCGCCGGTGGATCTGGACGGCTTCCCGCTTTCGACCGCGCCGCGCACGCATTTCCTCGTGGCCTCGCGCCAGGTGCCCTACAAGCGGATCGAGCTGGTGGCGGAAGCCTTCGCCCGCATGCCCGACCTGCCGCTGACCATCGTGGGCGATGGGCCGGCGGCGCCGCTCGTCGCCAAGGCGGCGGCAGGGGCGCCCAACATCACCATCCGCGGCCGGGTGCCGCAGGCTGAACTCGTCTCGCTGTTGCAGACCGCCCGCGCCTTCGTCTTCGGCGCGGAGGAGGATTTCGGCATCGCGATGGTGGAGGCGCAATCCTGCGGCACGCCCCTCCTCGTCTATGGCAGGGGCGGCTCCAAGGACATCGTGCGCGAGGGCGAGACCGGCCTCTTCTTCGAGCAGCAGACGCCCGAGGCCATCATCGAAACCGTGCGCGCCTTCGTGGCGCGCGAGGCGGATTTCACGCCCGAAGCCTGCGCAGCCCAGGCGCGCCAGTTCAGCATTCCCGAGTTCCGGCGCAAGCTGACGGGGATCGTCGAAAGCGCCATGGCATGATCTCGCTCGTCGTCTCCACCATGGGGCGCGTCACGGAGATCGGCGCACTCTTCGACAGCCTGCTGGCGGATCAAGGCACGCCTTTCGAGGTGATCCTGGTGGACCAGAATGCCGACCGGCGGCTGGATGGGCTGGTGGCGCAATACGCGCCCCGTCTCGCATTGCGCCACCTGCGGAGCGCGGAGCATGGCGCCGGCAACGGGGCCAATGCGGGGCGCAACCTCGGCCTGCGCCATGCGCTGGGCGACATCGTGGGCTTTCCCGATGACGACTGCGTCTTTCCGGCCGGCGTGCTCGCCAAGGTCCGTGCGACCTTCGACGCCGATCCGCGGCTTGCGATCCTGACCGGCCCGGCGGCCGCGCCAGAGGGCGGGCTCGGCTCCGGTCGCTGGAACCCGGAGAGCGGCGTGATCACGCTCGGCAATGTCTGGACCAGCGTGATCGAGTTCAACCTCTGGCTCGGACGGCCGCTGGCGCTGGCGCTCGGTGGCTTCGACGAGGCGATGGGCCCCGGGGCACGCTTCGGCTCGGCCGAGGGGAATGACCTGGTCTGCCGCGCCATGGCCCGCGGGCATGTCGCGCGCTACGACGTCAACCTGCGCATCATCCACCCCGACAAGCGGCTGACGCCGGAAGCCGTGGCGCGGGCCGGGCGCTACGGGCTTGGCCTTGGCTTCGCGCTGCGGCGCCATCATGCGCCCATCGGCACCTGGGCGCCGCTGCTCTATCGCCCGCTGGCGGGCATCGGCGTCTCGCTGCTGCGCGGGCGGATGCTGCATGCGCGCTACTACGCGGCCACCTTCCAGGGGCGGCTCGCGGGCTTCCTGGCGCCCGAGGCGCGCAGCCTGCCGGAGCCCACCGCGCTGGATTGCGCGGCATGAGGATCGCGGTCGGCATCGCCACGCGCGGAAGGCCGGCGATCCTCGCCGAGACGCTGCGCGAGCTGGACCGGCAGACCCGCGCGCCGGACCGCATCCTGGTCTGCCATGTGACGCCCTCGGATGTGGACGACCTGCCGCGGCACTTCCCCGGCGTGGAGTTCCTCACCGCCCAGGCCGGGCTGCCGCGCCAGCGCAACCGCATCCTGGACGCCATCGCCGATTGCGACGTGGTGCTCTTTCTCGACGATGATTTCATCGCCGCCCCCCAGTGGCTCGCGGCGCTGGAGGCCGTGATGCGCGCCGAGCCCGGCTGCGCCGTGGCGACGGGCACCGTCATCGCCGATGGCGCCAAGGGCCCGGGCATCACGCCCGAAGAGGCGCGCGCGCTGATCGCCGCCGACACGCCGCCCGCCGACCTCACCGCGCGGCATGAGCACTTCAACGGCTATGGCTGCAACATGGCGCTGCGCCTGGCCCCCGTGCAGGCGCATGGGCTGCGCTTCGACGAACGCCTGCCGCTCTATGCCTGGTATGAGGATATCGACCTCACCCGCCGCCTGCTGCCCTACGGCACGATCCTCCGCCTGGAGGGCGCGCGTGGCGTGCATCTGGGCGTGAAGCAGGGGCGCGTGCCTGGGCTGCGCCTCGGTTATTCGCAGGTGGTGAACCCGATCTACCTGGCGCGGAAGGGCAGCTTTCCCTGGTCCCATGCGCTGCCCTCGGCCGGGCGGCATTGCCTGATCAACCTGCTGCGCTCCCTGAAGCCGGAGCCTGAAGTGGATCGCTGGGGACGCTTCAAGGGAAACATGCTGGGGCTGTGGGACCTTTTGCGCGGCAAGGGCGATCCGGAACGGATCCTCCGGCTGTGACCCACGCCCCCGGGGGCGGCCCCATCTGGCGCATCGTCACGCTGCGCGAGCGGCCCGACCTGATCAACCTCGTCGCCCATTGGCTCTGGGACGCCTTCTGGCAGCCCAATGGCCACCCGCTGGAGGAGGTGCGCGAGATCCTCTCGGGCTGCGTGGCCGAGACGGGCACGCCGCAGAGCTTCGTGTTGCTGGCGGGCAATGTGCCCTGCGGCACGGCGAGCTTCGTCTCGGCGGACCTCGAACTCCGCCAGGATATCGGCCCCTGGCTCGCCGGGGTCTATGTCGTGCCGGAGGCGCGCGGCCAGGGCTGCGCGCAGCGCCTGATCGCGGCGGTGGAAGCAGCGGCGCGCGAGGCGGGCGAGACGGCGCTGTTTCTCTACACGCATGATGCGCAGGCGCTTTACGAAAAGCTCGGCTGGCAGGTGCTGGAGGAGACGGAGGATGGCCGCCGCCCCGTCACGATCATGTGGCGGGACCTGCGCGCGGCTCAAGGCGCCGGAAACAAGGCGCTGGTGCGGCCCAGCAGCCGGTAGGCGATGAGGCCGACATACTCGCGGATCGCCCATTCCGCCTGGCCCAGCCGGAAGGAGAAGGGCGGGTCGAACCAGCCCTGCCCGCCCGGCGAGGTCGAGTAGTTCACAGGCCAGGCGGTGATCTCCCAGCCCGCGCGCCGGAAGCAGCCGATCGAGCGCGGCATGTGGCTGGCCGAGGTGACCAGCAGCCAACGCTCGCCCGCCTTGGGCTGGATGAGCGCATGGGTGAGCGTCGCATTCTCCCAGGTGTTGCGCGCCTCGCTCTCCAGGATGACGCGCGGGCCGTCGAGGCCCATGCCCGCCCAGATCTGCCGCGCCACATCGGCCTCGGTCATCTGGCCGGGGGCAAGCGTGCCCTGGCCGCCGGTGAAGACGATGCGCGCCTCGGGGTGCAGGCGGGCGAGCGTCACCGCCTCGGTCATGCGTTCGGCCGCGCCGTTCAGTGCCGGGATGCCGCGCCGCTCGGTGAGCAGCTGCTCGACCGCGCCGCCCAGGATGATGACGCCATCCACGCGGCCGGCCTCCGCCGGGCGGGGGAAGCGATCCTCCAGCGGCAGGGTGATCCAGGCGGGCAGCGGCGTGAGCAGCACGGCGACGAACCAGCCGAGCCCGAGCAGCAGCGGCCAGCGCCCCCAGCGGCGGCGCGCGATGAGCGCGATACCGCCCAGGCAGGCCAGGAAGAGCGCGAAGGTGTTGGGCCGCGCGAAGAGCCAGAAGATCTTGGAAGCGGCGAAGAGCGTATCCTCGATCATTCGGCCTCCACGCGGCGCCAGAGTTCGACCGAGCCGCGCTCCTCGGCGAAGCTCGCGGCGAGTTCATACCCCTCTTCCAGCGCCTCCGTCAGCATGGACATGGCCGAAGGCCGCATGCCGAACCATTCCGTGCGGTCCAGCACGATGAAGCGCGGGCGGGAGGCGAGGATGCGCGCGACCTCGGCATCGGTGTCCACGCCGGCGAGGTTGGCGAAGCCGCCGGTCAGGTGCACCGGGAAGGGGAAGCGCGTGGGCAGCCGCGCCTGGGTGAGGAAATAGACCACGGGCTGGTAGTTGGGGACGAAGATGGTGTCGCCCGGCTGCAATTCGTCATTCATCAGGGCCGCCATGCGGCGGGGCGTGTCGGGCGTGCCCATGGCGAAGCCACGGCTGAGCCGAGGCGCCAGGTCGGTCGCCACCATGTCCACCGCCGCGAAGCCGAGCAGGGCCGCCAGGGCGAGGCGGGCCCGCAGCCCGCCCACGTAATGCGCGAAGGAATAGGCGCCGATGGCCGCCAGCAGCGCGAGCGGCGGGACCAAGATCAGGAAGTAGTGCGGGAAGAAGAAACCCGGCCCGGCCACGGCCAGGCACGCCACGGCGAACCAGAGCAGCGCGAAGCCCATCAGCCGGCGCAGCACCGGCTCGCGCGGGGCGAAGACCAGCGCGGGAAGGCTCAGCGCCAGCAGCCAGCGCAGCGCCAGTGCGGCGAGCGAGATGCGCCAGAACATCTGCTCCAGCGGAATGCGGCCCGAGGCATATTCGAGCGGCGCGAGGATGGTGCTCTCGTACCAGATGTGGAACTCGCCGCGGATCGCGTAGATGCCCGCCACCAGCGCGGTCGGCGTCAGGCAGAGCGCCGCATAGGCGGCGGCCATGGCGAAGAGCAGGCCCCAGCGCCGCGCGCGCAGCAGCGGCCAGGCGAGGATGGCGAAGGCCAGGCACCCCTCGGGCGTCACCACCTGCTTCACCAGGAGCGCGCAGCCCATCAGCAGACCCATGCCGATCAGGCGCGGCCAGAGCGGGCCCGGCGCCAGGGCGAGGGCCAGCGTCGAGACGACGAAGGGCGCGAAGAGGATCTCGGTGTTCGAGGCGAGGCCGCCCATCTGCAGCGTATGCGCGGCGTAGAGGACGGCCGCCGCATAGCCGAGCGCGCGCGGCGCCCCCACCACGCGGGCCAGCGCGATCAGCGCATAGCCCGTGGCCGTGACGCAAAAGGCGCCGAGGAAGCGCACCGTCTCCAGGCTCTCGCCGAAGATCAGGAAAAACAGCGCAATGATGGCCGGCGCGCCCAGCGGGTGCATGTCCCAAACGCCGGAGAAGGGCCAGTTGCCGCGCAGCCATTCCCGCGCCTGCAGCAGGTAGAGGCTCTCATCCCAGTCGATGACCGAGGGCAGGAAGGAGGCCCAGCGGATCATCACCACCAGCACCGGCAGCAGCGCCAGCGCGATGGGCCAGCGTTGGCGCAGCAGCCAGGCGGGGAGACCAGCGGACATCAGCCCCACTTGGCCCAGAGGCCGGCCGGCCGCAAGCGGCGCGCCCTCACCGCTTCAGCCCCAGTTGGACCTCGCGCCACCAGATATAGAGGCCGGAGGCGACGAGGATGGCGATGCCGAGGCCGTCCCACCCGTCCGGCGCCTCGGCCCAGATCACGGCACCGAGCAGCGTGGTCCAGATGATGCCGGAATACTCGAAGGGGGCGACCAGCGTGGGCTCGCCCGCGCGATAGGCGTCCGTCATCAGGAGCTGCGCGAGCGCCGAGATGACGCCGATGCCCAGAAGCAGAAGCCATTGCCAGGGCGTCGGCCAGACCCAGCCGGGCAGGCTCGCCAGCAAGGCAACCGCGGAGGAGCCGATGGCGAACCAAAGCACGATGGTGACCCCGCTCTCCCCCGCCTCTCCCATCCGGCGGATGGTGATCATCGCCATGGCCCAGGCGAGGGCGGCCACGAGCACCACGAGACTCGGGAAGAGCCCCGCCGCATCGGCGCCGGTGGGGCGCACCATGATGAGCACGCCCAGAAAGCCCACGATGACGGCACTGCCGCGCCGCCAGCCTACCCGCTCGCCCAGCAGCGGGACGGCGAGCAGGGTCAGGAACAGCGGCATGGTGAAGCCCAGCGCCGTGACGGTGGCGAGCGGCATGGTGGCATAGCCATAGAAGGCGCCGGCCATGCCGATCAATCCGAACAGGGTGCGCCAGGCATGGCCCATGGGGTGCGCCGTCCGGATGGCGCTCCAGCCCCCGGCCTGGCTCAGCAGCGGCAGCAGCACGGGCAAGGCGAAGACGCTGCGGAACAGCACCACCTGCGCAAGCGGCACGCCGCCATCCAGGGCCTTCACGCAGCAGGCCGCGAGGGCGAAGAGCAGGGCCGCCATGAGGATGAAGAGAATGGCGCGACGGCGGCTGGCGCGGGTCGCGGCCGGGGGTGTGATTTGCAACTCGGGGCTCATGGACGGGCGTGAGTGGCCAAGTTACGGTCGCCGCGACATGAGCGCCAGTGACCCCGAGGAACGGCCCGCCAAGGCCCCCCGCATCAAGCCCTATCCCGGCCTCGAGATCCGCGCCGACGAGGTTGTGTGGTCCGGCCGCTTTCCCCTGCAGCGTGTACGCTTCACCTATGAACGCTTCGACGGCACCCGCTCGGCCGAGCTGACCTGGGAGCTGTGGCGCCGCGCAGGCGGCGTGGCCATGCTGCCCTTCGACCCCTGGTCGGACCGCGTCGCGCTGATCGAGCAGTTCCGCCTGCCGGTGCACGCGGCCGGCCTGCCGCCGATCCACACCGAATGCATCGCGGGCCTGCTGGAGCCCGGTGAGGCGCCCGAGGCCGCGGCGCGGCGCGAGGCGGTCGAGGAAGGCGGCGTGACACCCGACTTCGTCGAGCATATCGGCCAATACATGCTGCTGCAGGGGGGCTGCGATGAACTGATGCAGCTCTATTGCGGCCGCGCCCGCCTGCCGGAGCCCGAAGCCGCGGGCACGCACGGCCTGCTGCATGAGGGCGAGGATATCCGGCTGCTGATCATGCCGGCCGCCGAAGCCTTCGCGATGCTGGACCGCAACGCCATCCAGAACGCCACCTGCGCGCTCTGCCTCTTCTGGCTGCGCCAGAACCACGCGCGACTTCGCGCCGAATGGACCCAAGCCAAAGGGGCACCAGAGTGACCGAGACCCTGTTCCGCGACGATGCCTATCTGCGCGAGGCGACCGCCCGCATCGTTTCCGCCGATGAGAGCGGCGTGGTCACCGATCGCAGCAATTTCTACCCCCGCGCCGGCGGCCAGCCCGGCGATTCCGGCGTGCTCCGCTGGGCGGGCGGCGAGGCCGCGATCACCGAGGCGGTGAAGGGCGAGGGCGACGCCATCATCCACAAGCTGGCCGAGGGCAGCCCCCTCCCCGCCCCCGGCACGGAAGTCACGCTGGTGCTCGATTGGGCGCGCCGCCACCGGCACATGCGGATGCACACCTCCATGCACCTTCTGTGCAGCCTGATCCCCGGCGCGGGTGTCACCGGCGGGCAGATCGGTGCGGACAAGTCGCGCCTCGATTTCGACCTGGCCGAGCCGCCCACGAAGGAATCGCTGACCGAAAAGCTGAACGCGCTGATCGCCGCCGACCATCCGATCAGCGAGACCTGGATCACGGAAGCCGAGCTGGACGCCAATCCGGGCCTGGTACGGACGCTCTCGGTGCAGCCGCCGCGCGGCGCGGGGCGGGTGCGGCTGGTGCGCATCGGGGCGCTCGACGCGCCGGTCGATCTGCAGCCCTGCGGCGGGACGCATGTGCGGAGCACGCGCGAGATCGGCCGCGTGGAAGTGCTCAAGCTCGAGAACAAGGGGCGGCAGAATCGCCGCATCAGCATCGCATTGGTGGAGGAATAAGGTGGACAACCTCGTCAGCACGGAATGGCTCGCCGAACATCTCGGCGCGCCCGACCTCCTGGTGTTCGACACCACGAAATACCTGCCGAACGAGCCCTTCGACGGCGCCACGAAATTCGCGGAAGCCCATATCCCGGGTGCACATTTCTTCGACGTGGACGTGGTGGCCGACCCCGACGCCACGCTGCCGCACATGATCCCGAGTGCCGCACGCTTCGAGAAGCTGATGGGCGCCATGGGCGTCTCCAACGCCAGCCGCGTGGTGTTCTACGATCAGAAGGGCCTGCAATCCTCGGCGCGCGGCTGGTGGCTGATGCGCCTGTTTGGCCATGAGAAGGCCGCCGTGCTGGATGGCGGCCTGCCCAAGTGGCAGCGCGAGGGAAGGCCGCTCGCCTCCGGCGCGCCCGCCGCGCCGAAGCCCACCACCTATGTGGCGGATTTCGTGGCGGGCCGCGTCATGGGCATCGGCGATGTGAAACGCGTGCTGGCCGACAAATCCGCCCTGGTGCTCGATGCGCGCGCCGCCGGGCGCTTCAGGGGCACCGCACCCGAGCCGCGGCCCGGCCTGCCCTCCGGCCATATGCCGGGGGCGGCGAACATCCCCTTCCCCGAGCTCTTCGCCGCGGACGGCACCATGCTGCCGCCCCACGCACTCCGCGCCCGCTTCGCCGCCGCCGGCGCCGAGGGCGCGCCCGCTTTGGTGACGAGCTGCGGCACGGGGGTCACCGCCTGCATCCTCACCCTCGGCGCCGTCCGCGCCGGGCTGCCTGAACCCGCCGTCTATGACGGCTCCTGGACCGAATGGGCGAGCCGCCCAGAGACAGAAAAACTAACCGTAAAGGCCACCGACTGATGACCGATTCCCACGACCATTCCTTCTCCACCCGCATGAGCCATGCGGGGCGTGCGGGCGTGCGCATCCATGGCTTCGTGAACCCGGGCGTGCATCGCGGCTCCACCGTGCTCTTCCCCAATTGCGAGGCGCGGCGCGACAGCGCGGCCAAGCGCTACGAGCAGTACATGACCTATGGCACGCAGGGGGGGCCGACCCACTACGCGCTGGAGGATGTGATCTGCGAGATCGAGGGCGGCACGCGCTGCACCATCGTGGGCACCGGCCTCGCCGCCGTCACCCTGCCGCTGATGGCCTATCTGAAGTCCGGCGATCATTGCCTGATGCCGGACAGCGTCTATGGCCCGGGCCGCAACGTCGCCAACACGCTGCTCAAGGGCTGGGGGATCGAGACCACCTTCTACGACCCCTGCGTGGATGAGGCCGGCATGGCCGCGCTGATCCGGCCCAATACCAAGGTGGTCTATACCGAGAGCCCGGGGAGCCACACCTTCGAGATCCAGGACATCCCGGCCATCGCCCGTGCGGCGCACGCGCGCGGCTGCAAGGTGCTGATGGACAACACCTGGGGCATCCACACTTTCCAGCCCTTCCAGCATGGCGTGGATGTCTCCATCCAGGCGCTGACCAAATATGTCGGCGGGCATTCGGACATCCTGCTCGGCAGCGTCACCGTGAACAGCGAGGAGGATCACCTGATCGTCCGCGCCGCGGCCTCCACCATCGGCCACTACGCCTCGCCGGATGACGTGTGGTTGGCGCTGCGCGGCGTGCGCACCATGGCGGTGCGGCTGAAGACGCAGGAGGCGGCGAGCATCGAGGTCGCCCAATGGCTGGAAGCCCAGCCGCAGGTCGCGAAGGTGATGCACCCGGCGCTGCCCTCCCACCCGCAGCACGCGCTGTTCAAGCGCGACTTCAATGGCGGGTGCAGCCTCTTCGGCGTGGTGCTGGATGCGAAGTACAGCCAGGAGGACATGTTCCGCTTCATCAACGCGCTGAAGCTCTACGGCATCGGCGCGAGCTGGGGCGGGTATGAGAGCCTGGCCCTGCCCACCACGGGCTTCATCACCCGCACGGCCGGCACGGGCGATTTCGGCGGGCAGATGCTGCGCATCCACATTGGCCTTGAGGATGTGAAGGATCTGATCGCGGATCTGGAGCAGGGGCTGCAGACCCTGGGCTGAAACCAGAGGGCTTTGCCCTCCGGACCACCCACCAAAGGCCCCAAGTCTTAAGCATGGCGGCCTTTGGGAACCGCTACTATGGGCCAGGCGTCGCCCTGTCGTGGGCACTGACCCGGATCGGGCCGTTCGGCCCCATTCGCGTGTAGGCGCGGACATGGGCGATGCCGTCATCGTCTGCATCATCCGGCGCCGAGGCCGCTTCATCCCGGCCAGATGCGCGTTCCTCGAAATACTGGCGCACGCGCTCCCGCCACAGCGCGTGGTCCGCCGCCGCGGAATTGCGGTAGGCGGGGGAGGCAATGACGCCACGAACGTCAGCCTCGGACCATTCCGCCGTCGGCGTTGCGTCCAAGCGCTCGAACAGCGCCGCCTGCCGCTCGCGCGGCGTCCCGGAGCGGAACGAGCGATCCGCGCCGAAGCGCTCATCGCCAAAGCGGTAGTCGGCGGCGGAGGGGATTGCGTCCGACCATTCGACGGGCAGAGCGCGTTCGGCTGGCTGTCGGCCGGAGACTTCTTTCCATTGCTCTTGCGACAGCCACAGAGGTGTTTGCCCTCGGCCTGAGCCGGTATTCTCAATGCCAGCATCGTTCGCCGCTCGGGCGCGGCGAACGACCTCCTCATAACTCGTCGCATCGGCCCCGATCGAGAGGCCGATCGCGTTGTTGTGATCATCCATCCGGCGGAGTTCAGGCGTATGTCCCCTTGCGTGGGTACCTCTGGCTTCGTTTCCTGTGACGATGGCATAGGCGATCGCCCAGCCGAACCGCCGCCGGAGTTCCGCCGCGCCAACGATATGCCGGTAAGCATCGGCTGGCCCCTCCAGGTATCCAGGCAAGGACGATTCGATAGCCTCGCTCGATGCGGCGCTCTGAACGGATCCCCAAAACTCCCATGCGCTCATCGACAACTCTCCCTGCATGTTTGAAGAAAAGCCTCAACGAAAATGACAATCCCACCAGAATGGTGGGGGGGAACCAGTTGGTTCGAGCGGAACCGGATTGCCCGCCGTATCCAGCCGCAGCACGTAGAGACAGAGCCTGCCGGCATCGTTTTGACGCATGACCTGGGACACGGAGCGCTCCGCGGTCTGGGTCTTCCAGGTCACCTCCAGAATGGTCTCGTAACTTCGCGTCCGCATCGCGGGGAAAAGCGCGTAGCCGATATGGCTTCCCGGAACCCAGCCGGGCCTTGGCGCGATCTCTCGCCCGCCATAGCGGACCCGCACGTCGAGGAGCGGCGCTTCGGAGGTTACGATCAACTGGGCCTCAGGAGGCCCGATGATGTCATCGAGAGCTTGGCGCACCACGCCGAAGACGTAGGCCATCGCAAGACCGGCAAGGACACCGCAGAACCAGGTGCGGACGCGGCTGTGCCTTGGCTTCGCTTCTTCTGGCATGGATCGGCTCCAAGGTCGCGAAAAAATACCTGGACGATCTCTCTCACTTCGGCCGGAACGGATCATCCGCCGGCAATATATCCCGGATATAGTCGCGCTGCTTCCATTCGGGGGCGGGCGGGACATGGCCTTCGCGCGGCACATGCGGCGAAGGCGTGCCGGACGCGAGGTCGGGGATGTAGCGCGGGCAATTGGGGTAGATCTCGAGGCATTCCACGCGCACCACGCGGCTCTTCACCCCATGGATGCTGGCGCGGCCGCTGATCCTCAGGCGGCGGCTCTGCCCGTCGAAGCGCAGGAAGAGCAGCCCGACATTCGGGTTGCGCGCGATGTTGCCGAGCGTGCGGAACATCGAATTGCCGTCATATTCGGGCCATTCCAGGGTGCGGTCGTCGAGGATCGTGACGAAGCCCGGATCGCCCGCGCGGATGCTGCAATCCATGTGCTCGCCATGGCCGGTGGCGATGAAGAAGAAGGGCGCGCTCTCGATGAGCGCCCGGTCCTCCTCCCAGAATGCGCGGTGCAGCCGTCGTTCTTCGAGCGCATCGGCGACGCGCCGCCCATCCGTTGCGTCCTGCCATTCCCGCATGCCGTCATGGTAGAAGGGGCGGTCCATTCGCGTGGCTCCATGTCTGGGGTCTGGGGCCTTTCGGCCCCAGCCGCCGGAGGCCCCTTTTCTACTCCGCGGGCTGCGGCGCCGTCTTCGGCCGGAATCGCCGTGCGATCCAGCTCTCGAAGCGGTCCACATAGAGGTAGCAGACCGGCACGAAGATCAGGCTGAGCAGCGTCGAGGTGATGAGCCCGCCGATGACGACGAGGGCCATGGGCGCCCGGAACTCGTTGTCGGCGCCGATGCCGGCCGCGATATGCGCCATGCCGGCGACCATGGCGATGGTGGTCATCACGATGGGGCGGGCGCGTTTGCGCGCGGCTTCCATGATCGCGGCCTCACGCCCCAGGCCATCGTCGCGGCGGATCATGATGGCGTATTCGACGAGCAGGATGGAGTTCTTGGCGACGATCCCCATCAGCATCAGCACGCCGATCACGGCCGAGACGCCGAGGGATTTCTGCGCGATGAGCAGCGCCATCAGCGCGCCACCCAACGAGAGGGGCAGCGCGCTCATGATGGTCAGCGGCTGGAGGAAGCCGCCGAAGAGCAGCACCAGCACCAGGTAGACCAGCAGCACGCCAGTGCCGAGCGCGATGGCGAAGCCGCCGAAGAGCTCGGCCATGACTTCCTTGTCGCCGGTGGCCTGCTCGCGCACGCCGGCCGGGAGGTTGTGCATGATGGGCAGGGCGTTCACGAGCTTCACCGCCTCACCCAGGGGCATGCCGTTCAGCTCGGCCTCGACGGTCGCCTTGCGCTGGCGGCCCAGGCGATCGATCTGCGCGGGGCCGGCGCCATGCCCGATCTCGGCCACGCTTTCGATGGGCACCATGATCCCGCCCCGGCCTTCCACGCGCAGGCCGCGCAGCGCCTCGGGGTCGGCGCGGGCGCGCTCATCCAGCATGACGCGGATGGGGATCTGCCGGTCGGTCAAAGTGAAGCGGGGCAGGAGCTGGTCCACATCGCCGATGGTGGCGATGCGGGCCGTGGCGCCGATGCTGGCGGGCGAGACGCCGAGTTCGGCCGCGCGGTCCTCCATCGGCTTGATCTGCAGTTCGGGCCGCGCGAGCGAGGCGGTGGAGCGGGCGCCGGCGAGTTGCGGCAGGCCGCGCATCTCGGTCTCCAGCGTGCGGGCGGCTTCGGCGAGTGCCGCGCCATCGGCGCCCACCAGCGTGATCTGCAGGCGGGAGCCGCTCTGCCCATCGGCGCCGAAGCGCACGCGGGCGCCGGGAATCACGTCCAGCAGCGGGCGCACCGCCGCCTCGAACTGGTTCTGGGTGACGCTGCGCTGGTTGCGCGGCACGAGGGTCACGGTCAGGTTCGCCGTGCGCGGATCGCCCGCGCGGGTGGTGCTGCCGAGGCCCGGGCCGCCCACGCCGGTGTTGGAGGTGCCCATGCTGGCGAAGACCGAGACCACCTCGGGCCGCGTCTTCAGGATGCGCGTCGCCTGCTGCACCACCTGCTCGGTATCGGCCAGCGTGGCACCGGGGGCGAGCTCGATCGCGATGGCGGAGCGGCCGCGATCCGCGCCGGGCACGAAATCCTGCGGGATATAGGGGACGAGGGCGATGGAGAGGGCGAAGAAGCCGATGCCGCCGGCCAGCGTCGTCAGCCGATGGCGGAGGCACCAGGCGAGCAGACCGTAGTAGCGCTTGGCGAGCCAGGAATCGGGTGGCTCGGGCGCGTGGTGCGGCTTCAGGAAATAGGCGCCCAGCAGGGGCGTCAGCAACCGCGCCACGATGAGCGAGAAGGCGACGGCGGCGGCGACCGTGAGCCCGAATTGCCGGAAGAACTGGCCCGGAATGCCCGGCATGAAGGCGACGGGCACGAAGACCGCCAGGATCGCCGCCGTGGTCGCGATCACGGCGAGGCCGATCTCGGAGGAAGCATCCAGCGCCGCGCGATAGACGCTGACGCCCGGATTCTGCCGGATATGGCGGACGATGTTCTCGATCTCGACGATCGCATCATCCACCAGCACGCCCACCACCAGCGTCAGGCCGAGCAGCGTCACGTTGTTGAGCGAGAAGCCCAGCAGGAACATGACGAAGAAGGTGGGGATCAGCGAGAGCGGCATCGCGATGCTCGCCATCACCGTCGCCCGCCAGTCGCGCAGGAAGAGATAGACCACGAGCATGGCGAGCAGCGCGCCGATGATCAGCGCCTCGACCGCCGCGTGGAAGCCGGCCAGCACGAAGGTGACGGTGGTGGTGACGACGTTGATCGTCACCTCGGGATGCTCGGCCATGATGGTCTGGGCGCGGGCCATGACGCCCTCGGCGACGCGCACTTCCGAGCTGTCGCGCGTGCGCAGGATCTCGAAGGCGACGACGGGGCGGCCATCCAGGCGCGCCGCGGTGCGCACCTCGGCCGTCGCGTCCTCGACATCGGCGATGTCGCCCAGCCGCGCGAAGCGGCCATTGCTGAGGATGATCCGCCGCTCGCGCAGGTCCGCCACGGTGACCGCGGCGCCGAGGGTGCGGATGGATTGCTCGCCCGTGCCGATATTGCCGCGCCCGCCGGCCAGGTTGATGTTCTGGTCGCGCAGCTGGGCGTTCACCTGGTTGGCGGTGATGCCGAGCGCGACCAGCCGCTCGGGCCGGAGTGCCACGCGGATCTCACGCTCGACGCCGCCCACGCGATTCACCTGCGCGACGCCGGGCACGGACAGCATGGCGCGGGCCACCACGTCATCCACGAACCAGCTCAGCTCCGAGACGGTCATGCTGGGCGAGGCGATGGTGAAGGTGACGATGGCCCCACCCGTGGCCTCGACGCGCGTGATGACGGGGTCGCGGATGCCGGCCGGAAGGTCGGCGCGGATCTGCGCGATCTTGTCCCGCACGTCGTTCGTCGCGCGGTCGATATTCTTGCCGAGGACGAATTCGATGATGGTGGTGGAGCTGCCATCCACCACGGTGGAGGAGATGCGCTTCACATCGCCGAGGCCCGCCACCGCATCCTCGACGCGGCGCGTCACCTGGGTTTCCAGCTCGGAAGGCGCCGCGCCCTGCTGGACGACGGAGACGACGACGGCCGGCAGGTCAATGTCGGGCGAGTTGTTGATGCGCAGATAGGGGTAGGAGAAGATCCCGGCCACCGTCAGCAGCAGAAAGATGACGATGGTGGCCACCGGGTTGTGGATGGCCCAGCCCGAGATGTTGCGATGCTTCTCCTCGATCACGGCGGCGCCCTCAGGGTGCCACGCGCACGAGGTCGCCATTCACGAGGAAGCCGGCGCCGGCGGTGACCACGCGCTCGCCCGGTTGCAGCCCCTCGGTGATCTCGACCATGCCGTCCTGGCGCACACCGGTGACGAGGCGGCGCATCTGCACGCGCGTGCCGCCCTCGGGCAGGATGAAGGCCTGGGGCGCGCCGTCCCGGAAGACGATGGCGGATGCGGGGACCATCACCGCCTCGCGCGCGGCGCCATGGATCTCGGCGCGGGCGAACATGCCGGGGCGCAGGCCGGAATCGGCGGGCAGCGCGATGCGGACGAGGCCGAGCCGGGTCTCGGCGGCGACGACGGGTGCGACGAGCCGCACCTCCGCCGCGATCTCGCGGTTGCCGTGGCGCACGGTGGCAGGCTGGCCGGCGCGCACATCCGCCAGTTCCAGCTCGGGCACACGGGCCTCCAGCTCCAGGCGGCTGTCGCGGAGGATGCGGAACAGCTCCTGCCCCTGCCCCGGCACGGCGCCGATGCGCACCGCGACGCGGGAGACGAGGCCATCGGTGGGTGCGAGGATGCGCGTCTGCGCGAGGCGGGTCTGCACCTCGGCCAGCCGGGCACGGGCGGAGACGAGGCGCGCCTCGGCCTGGCGCGTCGCGGATTGGCGCTGCTCCAGCACCTGGCGGGAGCCGGTCTGGCTGCGGACCAGCGTTTCGGAGCGCGCCTCCTCCTGCCGGGCGAATTCCAGGAAGGCCTCCGCCTCGCCGATCGCGGCCTGGGCCTGGGCGGCCTGCGCGCTGAGCACGCTGTCATCCAGGCGCGCCAGCAACTCGCCGGCCCGGACCGGCATGCCCTCATCCAGCGGGGCTTCGACGATGCGCAAGCCCCCCACCTCGGTGCCGATCACCAGCTCCTGCCAGGCGACGATGGAACCATCGCCCACCACGGTGCCGGCGAGGCGGCGCGTCACCACGGGGCCCAGGCTGATTGTCAGCGCGGGCACGGCGGCGGGGGTGGCAGCCGCGGGCGGCGGCGGCGGGTTGGCCTGGCGCCACATCACGGCGGCCACGCCGGCGCCGGCCAGGCCCAGGACCCAGAGAACGGGCCAGAGCCAGCGGCGCCGGGCCGGTGGAGGGGGCGATGGGGGTGCTGTGGCCTCCTGCGGCGCCTCGATCGGGATCGGGCGGTCCAGCATGTTCATCTCCGACGGCGCGCGTCGGGCAGGATTGCACGGAGGCTCATGCGGCCAATCTGATCCTGCACCGGGGGGCGGTCAACGCGAAAGCGCGGGACGCAACAAGCTGTCACAGAGCCTTGCCGAAGCGTCATGTTTCGCGAAGCGCATCGGTGATGCGCCGCACGCTTCCATCGGCGGCCACGAGCATCACGTCGAAGCGGATTCCGCAGGCGCCATGGCCCGGGTTCTGCGCCAGCCAGATCTCGGCCGCCGCCGTGAGGCGGGATTGCTGGCGGGGGGTGAGGGCGAAGGCGGCCTCGCGCCAGCTGGGCCGCGCCTTCACCTCGATGAAGGCGAGCAGGCCGTCCTTCTCGGCGACGAGATCCAGCTCGCCCTCGGGCGTGCGGTGGCGCTCGGCCAGCATCTGCCATCCCTCGGCCTGCAGCGCGGCGCGTGCGATGGCCTCGGCCTCGCGGCCGCTGCGGTCGGCCCGGGCGCCGCGGCGCTGGCGGGCGAAGTCAGGCAGCCAGCGCCTCGCGGATCGCGGTCACGGCGTCCGGGATCATCTCGGCCGTCACGTCGAGATGGGTGCAGGCGCGCACACGGCCGCCGAGGCCGCTCACCATGATGCCCTGCGCCATCAGGCGGCTTTGCAGCTGCTCGACCGTGACGCCGGTCGCCTTGATGTCGAAGAAGACGAGATTGGTGTCGGGCTCCTCCACCACCACGCCCTCGATCTGCCGCAGGCCGCGGGCGAGCGCCTTGGCATTGGCGTGGTCCTCGGCGAGACGCTCGATATGGTGGTCGAGCGAATAGATGCAGCCAGCGGCGACGAAGCCCGCCTGGCGCATGGAGCCGCCGAGCCGCTGCTTCCAGCGCCAGGCCTGGCCGATGAACTCGGCGGAGCCGCAGAGCACGGCGCCGAGCGGCGCGCCCAGGCCCTTGGTGAAGTCGAGCCAGACGCTGTCGAAATCCGCCACCATCTCGGCGGGGGCGATGCCGGCGGCGACGCAGGCATTCATCAGCCGGGCACCGTCCATATGGGTGTTCCAGCCCTGCTCCCGCGCGACGGCGGTCACGGCCTTGAGCTGCTCCAGCGGCCAGACGACGCCGCCGCCGATATTGGCGGTCTGCTCGACCTCCAGCAGCTTCTGCGGCGGCGCGTAGCGGGTGCGCGGGCGGATGGCGGCGCGGACGTCATCGGCGGTGAAGAGGCCGCGATCGCCGCGCAGCGGCAGGATCTGCACGCCGGTCAGGGCCGCATGCGTGCCGCCCTCGCTGTGGAGGATGTGGCTCGTCTCATGCGCCAGGACCTCATCGCCCTTCTGGCAATGGGTGAGGATGGCGATGACGTTGCACATGGTCCCGCTGGGCAGGAACATGGCAGCTTCCTTGCCCATCAGCGCGGCCATGCGGTCGCAGAGCACATGCACGGTCGGGTCGTCGCCATGCTGCTCGTCGCCCATCTCGGCGCGCATCATGGCGTCCTTCATGGCGGGCGTGGGGCGCGTCTGCGTATCGGAATAGAGGTTGATGCGCACGGGCGGTGCGCCCTTCGGCGGCCGTGCCGGCGCGAAGGAGGTGGAGCGGGCGAAGGTGGGAGCTTGGACCATGCCGCTACGGTAGCGCGGCGTGCGCGAGTGTGGCATCCCCCCGCCCGCAGATCGCAGGAGGGATTTCATGGCTGGCGGACATGGCGGGCATCACGGTGGCGAGAACAAGGGCATCGCGCTGCTGATCGCGATCCTGGCGCTGTTCCTGGCGCTGGCCGAGGTGGGCGCGAAGTCGGCGCAGACCGAAGCGCTGAACGCCAATATCGAGGCGGCGAATCTCTGGTCCTTCTTCCAGGCGCGGACCATCCGCCAGACCCAGGTGCGCACCGCGGCCGAACACGCCGAACTGACCCGCACCGAGGCGAATTCGGCCGCCACCACCGCGCAGCGCGAGCGCTGGAACAGCACCGCTGCCCGCTGGGAGAGCGAGCCCGAGACCGGCGAAGGCCGGCGCGAACTCATGGCCCGCGCCCGCACGGCCGAAGCACGGCGGGACAAGAACATGGAGAAGTATCACATGTTCGAATACTCGAGCGCGGGCTTCCAGGTGGCGATCGTCGTCGCCTCGGCGGCCATCATCACGGGCGTGATGCTGCTGGTCTGGCTGGCCGGCGCGCTGGGGGCTGTGGGGTTTGGGCTGATGATGCTGGGGTTTTTCGCGCCGGGGCTGATTCACTTCTGAGCGCGTCGCGGGGGATACGAGAGGGCTTTGCCCTCTCGTGCTCTCCCACCAGGAAACGCGTTTCCTGGACCTTCCCTTCAGGCGGGCCTCACCGCCCCGGCGGCCGGCACGCGGCCATGCATCGCCATGGCGCGGCGTTCAAAAGCGCGGACCATGACGCGCACCGCCTCGTTGAAGACGGTGCCGATCACCGCCTGCAACACGCGCGAGCGGAATTCGAAATCCACGAAGAAATCCACCTCCGTGCCCTGCGGCACGGGGCTGAGCCGCCAGGTGTTGTTGAGGTAGCGGAAGGGGCCATCCAGGTATTTCACCTGCACCAGGCCCGGGCGGTCCAGCGTCACCTCGCTGCGGAAGGTCTCGCGGAACATCTTGAAGCCGATGGTGAGGTCCGCCACGAGTTGCGTTTCGTCGCGGCTCAGCACGCGGGCGGCGGCGCACCAGGGCAGGAATTCCGGATAGCGGTGCACATCGGCCACGATCTGGAAGATCTGGTCCGGCGATTGCCGCAGGATGCGCTTCTCGGCGTGGGTGGGCATCAGGCGGCCAGCATCTTCTCGCGCGCGGCGCGCAGTTCCGCGAAATCGCGGTCGGCATGGTAGGAGCTGCGGGTCAGCGGCGTGGCGGAGACGAGCAGGAAGCCCTTGGCGCGGGCCAGGCTCGCGTAATCCTCGAACTCCGCGGGCTCGACGAAGCGGGCCACGGCGGCGTGCTTCACGCTGGGCTGGAGGTATTGGCCGATGGTGAGGAAATCCACCTCGGCGCTGCGCAGATCATCCATCACCTGCTGCACCTCGATCTTCTCCTCGCCGAGGCCGACCATGATGCCGGATTTGGTGAAGATGGAGGGGTCAAGCTGCTTCACGCGATCCAGCAGGCGCAGCGAGTGGTAGTAGCGGGCACCCGGCCGGATCGTGGGATAGAGGCGCGGGACGGTTTCGAGGTTGTGGTTGAACACATCCGGCCGGGCCGCGACGACGACTTCCAGCGCGCCCTCCTTGCGGAGGAAGTCGGGCGTCAGGATCTCGATGGTGGTTTCAGGGGCGGCGGCGCGGATGGCGCGGATGGTTTGCGCGAAGTGTTCGGCGCCGCCATCGGCCAGATCGTCGCGATCCACGCTGGTGATGACGACGTGGCGCAGGCCGAGCTTGGCGACCGCATCGGCCACGCGGCGCGGCTCGTCATGATCCAGCGGGTTGGGCATGCCGGTGGCGACATTGCAGAAGGCGCAGGCACGGGTGCAGGTCTCGCCCATGATCATCATGGTGGCGTGGCGCTGGGACCAGCACTCGCCGATATTGGGGCAGGCCGCTTCCTCGCAGACCGTCACCAGCTTGTTGTCGCGCATCAGGGCGCGCGTCTCGTGGTAGATCGGGTGGGTGGGCGCCTTCACCCGGATCCAGGATGGTTTGCGCTGGATGGGGTTATCCGGGCGCGCGGCCTTTTCCGGGTGGCGCTCGGCGCCCCGCTTGGCGGTCTTGTCCTGGCGATGGTCGATTTCGATACGGGCCATGATGCCTCCCCATATAGCGCGCCGGGCTGCATTCACAGCCCCGGGCGCGACGACGCGCCCGGGTGTTTTTGGCCGGTCAGCAGGCCACGGCGAATTCGATATTGCTGCCCGAGACGGTCTGGTTGGCCCGGACCATGCGGTAGTTCACGCCATTGAAGGCGACGGTCACATCACCGGCCGACCAGGTGCGGCCGCCCGACTCGGCGAAGAAATAGAGCGGCAGCCCGGTGATATGCGTGATGTTGTCGCCGCGCTGCGTGAGCGTGGTCGAGGTATTGGGGCGGATCGTGTAGAAGCCGGTGGTCGTATAGGATCGGGGGTCTTCCGCGTGCCGCACCAGGAGGCGGAGCGGGGTGCTGCAATTGTTGCGGAAGACCAGGCTGCGGTTCTGCCCCTGCTGGGCCTCAGCCGCGACACCGCCCAGAAGCGTGGCGAGAAACAGGCTGGCGACCGCGAGGCGGCGGATCAGGGACGGCATGGGCTTCCTCCAGGTTTTTTAGAATTCATCCAACATCCTGGGGCATTTTCCATGCCGGAAACAAGGTCGGCATAGCAAAAAATGAAACTGTCCGAATCGCGATTCGCGAGAGATGGCACCGGGGTCTGAGCGCCTTCCCAAACCCATCCGGCCGCAACGCGGCCGGCACCGCCCAACCGCCCTTCGGCCCAGCGCGACCGCCGCGCGGCGAAGCCAAGCGCGCGGAGCGCGCGCCCGGCGTCTGAGCGCCTTCCCAAACCCATCCGGCCGCAACGCGGCCGGCGCCGCCCGACCGGCCTATTGGCCCGGCGCGGCCGGGGCGCAGCGAAGCCAAGGCGGCGGAGCCGCCGCCCGGCGTTTGAGGGCATCAACTAAATGTGAATCACCCGGCCATAGGCGTCGAGCACGCTCTCATGCATCGCCTCGCTCACCGTGGGGTGCGGGAAGACGGTGTGCATGAGGTCGGCCTCGGTCGTCTCCAGCGTGCGGGCGATGCCGTAGCCCTGGATCATCTCCGTCACCTCGGGGCCGACCATATGGGCGCCGAGAAGCTCACCCGTCTTGGCGTCGAAGACGGTCTTCACGAAGCCCTCGGGCTCGCCCATCGCGATGGCCTTGCCATTGCCGATGAAGGGGAAGCGGCCGACGCGCACCTCATGCCCGCGGGCCTTGGCCGCGGCTTCCGTCAGGCCGACGGAGGCCACCTGCGGGCGGCAATAGGTGCAGCCCGGGATGTTCAGAACATCCATCGCGTGCGGGTGCAGGCCCGCGATGTTCTCCACGCAGATGATGCCCTCATGGCTCGCCTTGTGCGCGAGCCAGGGGGCGCCGGTGATGTCGCCGAAGGCATAGACGCCGGGCTCGCCGGTGCGGCCCATGGCGTCGGTCACGATATGGGTGCGGTCCACCACGACCTTCGTGCCCTCGAGGCCGAGGTTTTCGGTGTTGCCGACGATGCCGACGGCGGAGATCAGGCGGTCGGCCTTCAATTCCGTCACCTTGCCATCGGCCTCGATCACGGCGGTCACGTCATCGGCGCCCTTGCGCACGCCCTGGACGCGCGCATTGGTGATGATCTTCATGCCCTGCTTCTCAAAGGCCTTGCGGACGAAGGCGCTGACCTCGGCATCCTCGACGGGCAGGATGCGGTCCATCACCTCGACCAGCGTCACCTCGGCGCCCATGTTCAGGTAGAAGCTCGCGAATTCGCTGCCGATGGCCCCCGAGCCGACGACGATCAGCTTCTTGGGCAGGGCCGTCGGCGTCATCGCCTCGCGGTAGGACCAGATGAGCTTGCCATCCGGCTCCATGCCCGGGATGACGCGGGCGCGCGCGCCGGTCGCGAGCAGGATGTGCTTGGCGGCGAGTTCGGCCACCGGCTTGCCGTCCTTGGTGACGGAGAGCTTGCCGGGGCCGGCCAGCGCGCCATGGCCGTCGAAGACCGTGACCTTGTTCTTCTTCAAGAGGTGCTTCACGCCGCCCGAGAGCTGGGCTGCCACGCCGCGCGAGCGCTTGATCACCTTGGCGAAATCGAAGCGGACGTTGTCCGCCGCGAAGCCGAAGGAATCCAGGCTGTGCAGCAGATGGTTGATCTCGCTGGCGCGCAGCAGCGCCTTGGTCGGGATGCAGCCCCAGTTGAGGCAGATGCCGCCCAGGTTCTCGCGCTCGACCAGCGCGACCTTCATCTTGAGCTGCGAGGCGCGGATGGCGGCGACATAGCCGCCCGGCCCGCCGCCCACCACCACCACGTCGAAAGTCTCGGCCATTTCCTCAGCCCTTTCCTGCAAGCCGGATGAGGGCCTGGCCGCTCACCCGCTGATCCGTCCATTCTTCCCGCGGCACGGCCCCCATCGCGCGATAGGCGGCGATGGCGGGCGCGTTCCAGTCCAGCACATTCCACTCCAGCGCGGCGCAACCTTCTTCGACCGCGCGCGCAGCGAGCAGACGGAAGACGGCGGTGCCGAGCCCCTGCCGGCGATGGGCCGGCTCGATGAAGACATCCTCGATCCAGATCGCCGGCCGCCCGAGGAAGCTCGCGAAGGTGCGGTACCAGAGGCAGACGCCGACCACGCGGCCCTCGACCTCCGCGAGCATCGCGTGGGCCACCGGGTGGGGGCCGAACAGCGCCGCCCGGAAATCCTCGACCGTCGCGTGGAACTCGTGGAGCAGCTTCTCGTATTCGGCCAAGCCGCGCACGAGGCGGAAGACCGCGTCCACATCCTCCCGCGCTGCGTCACGCCAAGCCAAGCGACACCTCCGAACTCGCCCCCTGCGGAGCCCCGGCGCGGCTTTGCCGTGGCGGGAGGAACAACATCAAAGAGTCAGAGCCCAACCGGGGCCCCCGCGGAGGCTTCGGTGGCGCGGCGACGCCAAGGGCGTCGTTGAGCCGGCGAAGACTTCGTGGGGATCGCCTAGAGCATCAAGGACAGCGGATTTTCGATCAGCCCCTTCAGCGTCGCCATGAATTCGGCGGCCAGCGCGCCATCGATCACCCGATGGTCCACGCTGAGATTGCAAGTCATGACCGTCGCGATGGCCAGCGCGCCATTCTTCACCACCGCGCGCTGCGTGCCCGCGCCCACCGCGAGGATGCCGGCCTGGGGCGGGTTGATGATGGCCGCGAAATGGCTGACGCCATACATCCCCATGTTGGAGATGGAGAAGCCGCCGCCCTGGAACTCCTCGGGCTTCAGCTTGCCGGCCTTGGCGCGGGAAGCGAGGTCCTTCATCTCATTGCTGATGGTGGCCAGGCCCTTGCGGTCCGCGCCCTTCACGATGGGCGTGATCAGGCCGTCCGGAATGGCGACCGCCACGCTGATATCCACATCGTTGAACTGCAGGATCGCCTCGTCGGTCCAGGAGGCATTCACGCCCGGATGGCGGCGCAGCGCCACGCCGCAGGCCTTGATGATGAGGTCGTTCACGGAGAGCTTGAAGGCGCCCGGGCCATCCTTGGGAGATTGCGCGTTGAGGTCGGCGCGCAGCTTCATCAGCGCGTCGAGCTCGATGTCCATCGCCACGTAGAAATGCGGGATGGTGGCTTTGCTCTCGGAGAGGCGGCGGGCGATCACCTTGCGCATGCTGCTGTTGGGCACGGCGGTGGTGGCGCCGATGACCGGCGCGGGCGCGGCGGCCGGGCGCGGCGCGGGCGCCGGTGCGGCGGCAGCCG